>CAWFHF010000007.1:0-406131 GCA_963815615.1 uncultured Actinomycetota bacterium
CTCCGTGCTGTTCTGCAACGGCCCGCAGTGCCCCCAGTCGCCCGACGCGCTGCGGCAGCTGCTCGACGCCGGCTACCCGGCCTCGGCGCTCGCCTACTACCGCGGCGGCATGCACGACTGGGTGACGCTCGCCCTTCCCACCCAGGACGCGTGAACCACTACCCCCAGGGGTATCAGCAGGATCGACGACGACACGAGGAGGAACGACATGGCCGACGAGGTCACGCTCGAGCAGCTCACGAAGGCCAAGGACGAGGGCGCACTGGTGGTCGACGTGCGCGACCCCGACGAGTACGCCGGAGGCCACGTCCCCGGCGCGCAGTCGCTGCCGCTGGACGAGCTGCCCGGCCGCAAGGACGAGCTCCCCCGCGACCAGACCGTCTACCTGGTCTGCCAGAAGGGTGGCCGGAGCATGGAGGCCGCCGACCTCCTCGCGGCCGACGGCTTCGACGTCCGGTCGGTGGCCGGTGGCACCAGTGCCTGGATCGAGTCGGGCGCACCCGTCGCGGCGGGCACCGACCCCGGCTGACCCGGGAAGCAGGACCTGGTCCTCCGCGTTGACCCGCAGACCCGCACGCCCGACCGGAGGACACGATGCAGCTCGAGCCCGACGCCGTGAAGACCGCAGTGAACCGGCTGCGACGCGCCGAGGGCCAGATCGCCGGGGTCATCCGGATGCTCGAGGCCGGCCGCGACTGCGAGGACGTCGTCACGCAGCTCGCGGCCGTGTCGCGGGCACTGGACAAGGCGGGGTTCTCCATCGTGGCCAGCGGGCTGCGCCAGTGCCTGGACCCCGACAACGCCGAGCGCGCCGAGGTCGACACCGCCAAGCTGGAGAAGCTGTTCCTGTCTCTGGCCTGACCCACCGGAGCTGCCTGCACCCGTCGTCGCCTCTCCCAGGAAGCGGCGCACGAGGAGTGTTGCCGGGGTCGGATTCAGGTCGTTCCCCGGGGGCCCGGGCAACACCGAGAAGGACCCCGCCCGCTTCGGCTCGCTCATGGACGACCTCGAGCGCAAGGTCTTCGGACCGCTGCCGGACGACACCTGGGTCTACCCGGGGCACGGCGTCGACACGACGCTCGGGGCGGAGCGGCCGTCGCTGCCGGAGTGGCGCGAGCGGGGCTGGTAGGAGCCCTCGGGCCCGTCGCCAATACCAGGGCGGCGTGCACGTCGGCGGGCAGGCCGTCGAGCAGACCTTCATCCGCGCGCCGTGGAGGATCGACGGCGTCGAGGTCCTGACGCACCGGCCGCTACCGTGACCGGGATGCACCAGGAGCACCCGGAGGCGGCGGGCACCCGCGCCGCTCTGCGTGCCGCCCTCGTCGCCTACCTCGAGCTGCTGCGGGGCGAGCGGGTCCGCTTCACCGGCGGCGTCCGCAGCGCGCTCGGGGCGCTCGACGACGACGCCCTCGCGGACGCCGCGGCGTTCGCCGAGGCAGCGGAGTCCTGGGGCAGCGGGTTCCGGGGCGCCGGGACCCTGAGCGACCTCGTCCTGGACCGCGACACCGTCGAGGAGCGCCGCACGGTCAACGAGCACAGGGAGCAGCTCGAGGACGCGGTGCAGGCGTGCCTGGTGCGCGGGCTGGAGGAGTCGCGTGGCTGACCTCGCCCGGGCCCTGTCCGAGGGCCGGGCCGGACGCCTGGACCGGGTGGGCTTCCTCGCCGAACTGGCGCAGGCGCCGCTGTGGGTGCCCGTCGTGCCCGACGCCGACGGCGGCGCCCCCTCGCTCTGGGTCTTCTCCTGGCAGGACTCCCCCACGGCCGCGGCCTTCAGCAGCGCGGCCCTGCTCGACGCCTTCGGCGAGGTGCCCGCGCACGTCGAGGTCACCGGGGCGCAGCTCGCGGCCACCTGGTCGCCCGACCTCGCCCTCGCCCTCGACCCCGGCTCGCCCGACGGCCTGGTGCTCCCCGGGACGGTCGTCGTCACCGTGCCCGACGCCGGCCCGCAGGTGGTCGCGGCGGGCAGCACGGTGTACGTCGGCGAGCCGGCCAGCGCGCCCGCCCCGTTCTTCGGCACCGCCCTCACCGAGGCGGCGCAGGCCACGCCCGGGGTCGTGCAGGCCTGGCTCGTCCAGCTGTACGAGGAGCGGCTCGGGCCGCGCCTGGTCGGCGGCGTGCAGCTGCACGAGGGCGCGGACCCGGGGCAGGTCATGCCGGTGCTCGCCGAGGCGGTGACCCGGGCCCTGCCGGCGGAGCAGGACCTCGACCTCGTGGCGCTGACGGGCGGGCTGCTGGCGACGGCGCAGGCCCAGCTCGTGCCGCTCCTGCCGACGGCGACGTGACGGAGCGGCGGACACTCCCCGACGCCGACCCGGGGAAGGTCACCCACCGACAGCTCGACCGCGGGCGGTAGCCCCGCGGGAGGACGGGATGCAGTCCCGCTACGGGATCGATGCGAGCCCGTTCCGCTGACGTGCCAGCGCGGCTCGGCGGGGCACCCCGTACGTGGTCGTCGCCGCAGGAGCGGCCCGACTGGGGCCGATGACGATCCCGTCGGCCGCGCGCTCGAGCGCTGCCCCCTGTCGTTCAGGTGACGCCCCCGCAGCCCGCCGTCCTCCCGCGTAGCGGCCGGCCGCAGGGGAAGGAGCCAGGCAGCCGTCCCCTGACCCGGAGGTCCCTGTGTCCCGTCCCGCCCGCTCCACCGCCCGTCGACGCCCGCTCGCACCCGGCGTCCTCACCCTCGCCGCCGTCCTCGCCCTCGCCGCCTGCGGCGCGGACGACGAGCCGGTGGCGGCGACGTCCACCGCTCCCCCCGCCTCGGCGTCCGCCGCCCCGACCACGGCGGCCGACCCGGTCGGTGTGGTCGCCCTGCCGGCGGACTTCGCGCCGGAGGGCATCGCCGGCGACGGCCGGACCTTCTGGGCCGGCTCCCGGCCGGGCCCGCAGGGCGGGGCGGTCTACCGCGGCGACCTCACGACCGGCCGCGGCGAGGTGCTCGTCCCGGCCACCCCGGGCGGCGCGTCCATCGGCATGCAGGACGACCCCGAGTCGGGCCTGCTGTGGGTCGCCGGCGGCCCCACCGGCACCGTCACCGCGTACGACGCCACCACCGGCGAGCAGCGCACGCGGGTCACCGCGCCGCGGGCGACCGCGGAGCCGTTCCTCAACGACGTGGACGTCGTCGACGGCGTCGCCTACGTCACCGACTCCCGCAACGCCCGGCTGCTCGTCGTGCGCGACGGCGCCCTGGAGGTGCTGCCGCTGACCGGCCAGTGGGAGCAGGCCGCCGAGGGCAACAGCGCCAACGGCATCCGGGCGCTGCCGGACGGCGACCTGCTGCTGGTGAGCAACGGCGACCTCTACCGCGTGGACCCCGGCAGCGGCGCGGCGACCCGGCTCGAGCAGACCGGCGGCCCGGACCTGACCGGCGGTGACGGGCTCGAGCTCGACGGCTCGACGCTCTACGTCGTCTACGGCGAGGGCACCGACAGCGTCTCGGTGGTGCAGCTCTCCCAGGACGGCACCGGGTACGAGGTCACCCGCACGCTGACGAAGGACACCCCGGAGGCCGACGACCTCGAGCGGCCGACGACGGCGTACGCCGACGGGACCTACCTGTGGGTCGTGAACGGCAAGTTCATGAGCCCGCCCTCCGACGACCAGGAGATCGTCCGCCTGCAGCCGTAGCGGCAGCGGGAAGCGCTCAGACGCCGCTGAGCCGGCAGCCCGCCTCGCGCTGCACCCTCGGGCTGCCGGTCAGCCGCGTCGCCGCGGCCGACCACCCCGCCCCCGCCGTCGGACCGCAGTAGAGGGCGGCCCCGTCGTCGGCGAGCACACTGTCGCGCAGCACACCGGACCCCTGGAGCTTCACCGCCCTGCCCGAGCTCCCGCTGACCCGCAGCTTCTGCAGCTGGACACCGCGCGCCCGGGCCGACACGTACACGCCGTGCTCGAAGCGCGGCGAGCTGCCGCTGCCGGTGACGACGACGTCATGCACGAGCACGCCGTCGCCCGCGAGCTGCAGGCCGTCGCCGTCGAACGCCGCCGGCCCTCGGCCGTTGCGGTCGACGACGAGGCGCTCGTAGCGGGAGCTCCGCACGCCCTCCAGCTCCATGACGCCGGCCGAGGCGGCGCCGCGGACCGAGGAGTCCAGCAGCGCGAACCCGGTGCTCCGGCGCACCTGCACGCCCGCGCCGCGGCTGCCCGTCACCTGCACGCGGCGCAGCACGACGCCGCTCCCGCCGTCGACCCAGACTGTCTGTGCCGACCCGCCCCGCAGCACCAGGTCGCGCACCTCGACGGTCCGGGCGCCCCGCACCGCGAGGGCGAAGCGGCCGCTGCCCGCGTCGAGCACGGCCCCGGGCTCGCCCCGCACGACCACCCCGGACCGGTCGCGCAGGTCGAGACCACCGGTGTGGGTACCGCGCCGCAGGACGACGGTCCCGCCGTCGCGGACGAGCCGGACCGCGTCCGCCGCACGGCACACCGCACCCGCGGCGGGCGCCCGGCAGGCGGCCGGGTCGACGACGACGGTGGCCGCCGTGGCCGGCCGCGGCAGGGACGCGCCCGCGGGCACGGCGAGCAGCACGACCGTCGCGACGACGACCACGCGCACTGCTCGCAGGGGACGCACAGACTCCTGTCGGCGCAGCGGACGCGGCTCCTGGAGCACCCGTTCGGGTCTGTCCGCGGCCCGTGCGGGAGCCGTCTACCCCGGTAGCCCTTCCCCCGAGGACGACAGGACCGCCATGAAGGCTCCGTCTGCCGCGCGCCGCGCCCCGACCGTGGTCGCCGCCGCCTGCGTGCTGCTCGCGTCGGCCGGCCCGGCGGTCGCGGCCACCGTCGACCCCGTGTACAGCCTGACGCGGCTGTCCTGCACGGGCGACGACGTCAGCGGCACCGTGACGGCCAGCGCCGACGGCTCGACGCGGCTGCGGGTCGCGCTGGTCGCCAGGTTCGGCCGGGGCCCGTTCCAGGGCACGGGGCTGTACGTCGACCTGACGCCGGTGCCGACGCAGGCCCCCTACGCCTTCCGCTTCAACGTGGCGGCGCTGCCCCCGGGGGCGACGCAGTACAAGGTCGAGGCCTCCACCGACGGCCGGACCAAGAAGACCAAGAAGCTCTTCGACGACGCGTGCGCACCGGGCGCCGTCGTCCCGGAGGTGCCGATCGCGGTGCTGCTCCCGCTGAGCCTGGCGGGGACCGCCGCCCTGGTGCTGCGGCGTCGGGCGCGCGGGGCACCGGCGCCGGCATGACGCTGCTCGCGGCACCGCGCGCACCGTCGGCGGTGCCGTCCGCCATGGCGACACCGGTCGCGGTCCGGCGCAGCGCGACGACGGCCGTGCTGGTGTGCCTCGGGGTCGCGCTCGCGACGCTGCCCTCCCTGGCCGCCAGCGTCGACGACCTGCGCTACGGCGCGGCGCTCGCGGAGCTCGGCCTGCTCCCGTACGCCGCTCTCGCGCTGCTGCTGCTGGCCGCGCTGCGGCACCCCTGGGCGGCGCAGCTGCGACCGGGCACCGCCGACGTGCTCGTCGCCGCGGCCGCCCTGCTCGCCGCGGCTGCGGTGCTCCTGGTCGGGCCGGTGGCGCTGGACAACCTCGCCTACGCCGTGCGGACCGACCTGCTGGCCGTGCCGCTCGTGCTGCTGGCCGGGGTCTGCCTGCTCTTCGGGGTCCGGGCCGTCGTCGCGTTCCCGGTGCCGCTGCTCGCCGCCCTCGTCGCGTGGCCGCTGCCGTGGCGGGCTCTGCTCACCCCTGCGGTGGGCGCCGTGGAGGGCCTCACCCGCGCCGCACTGGACTCCCTCGTGACGGCCGCGCCCTGGCTCGCCCGCCGCGTGCCGGTCGACGGCGACCTGCGGCTGCGCGTCGACGGGCCCGGCGACCCGTTCGACCTGGTCGTGGCCACCCCCTGCTCGGGGGCGACCGGCATGACCGCCGTCGTGCTGACCGGGCTCGTGCTGCAGTACGTCCTGCACGGCCGTCCCCGGGCCCGCGCCACCTGGCTGCTCACCGCCCTGGTGGCTGCCTTCGCCGCCAACCTGCTCCGGCTGACGCTGCTGCTGCTCGTCGGGCGGGTCGCCGGGGAGCGCGTGGCCCTCGACGTCGTCCACCCCGTGGCGGGGCTCGTCCTGCTCAACCTGCTGCTCGCCGGGCTGCTCGGCGGGAGCGAGCGCTTCGGCCTGCGCCTCGGCCTGCGCCCGGAGGTGAGCGGGGGGACGCCCCTGACCGCGCCCGCGCCGCGGGCCGACCGGATGGCCGCACCCGTCCTGCTCCGGCGGGCGACGGCGCTGCTGGTCGCCTGCGGGGTGCTGGCCTGCCTGGGGACGGGGGTGGGGAGCACCCGGTCGGCCTTCGCCGGGCCGTTGCCGGCCGCGGAGGCCTTCGGGAGCGCGCCGTACGGCGTCGAGGGCCTGACGGTCACCTCCGCCCAGGAGCAGCGCTGGGCGCAGCGCTACTACGGCGAGGGCTCGCGCTGGACGCGCTACCGGCTGCGCCCGCAGGCGGCGTCGCTCGGCTTCAGCGTGTGGCTCGACGCCGTCGCGACCCCCGGCTGGGCGCCGCTGCGCGCCCACCCGGTCCTGGACTGCTACCGCTTCCACGGCTTCACGCTCGTCAGCGTCCGCCGGCCCGAGCTGCCGGGCGGTCTGCTGGCCGACGAGGTCGTCTACCGCGACGACGAGGGCGCCACCTGGCACGTGCTGTCGTGGACGTGGGCGGTCCGCGACGCGGCACGCGGCCTGTCCCTGGAGCGGGTCACCCTGCTGGCCTCGAGCCGCCGGACGGACCTGCCCCGCACCGACCCCGGCGGGAGCCCGACCGGGGCCCGGGCCCGGCTCGCCTCGGTGTGGGGCGCCGCCACCACCGGCACCGACCCGAACCCGGGGCTCAGCAGCGGGCTGCGCCGCACGGCCGGCTCGCTCATCGCCTCCCACCTCGACCGGGACCTCTCGTGAGCGCCCTGGTCGCCGACCTGCTGCGACTGCTCGCCGCCGGCCTGTTCTGGGGCTACGGCACGCTGGTCGCCGTCCACCTCGTGGGGCAGGTGGTCGCCGCGTCGGTGCACGCCCGCCGTGCCGCGCGCCAGCACCGCGCCGCGCTCGCCGTGGTCGGCCGGCGCGTGGCCGAGCGTCGACGTCGTCGTCCCCGTCTACAACGAGCACCCCGACGACCTCGCCCGGTGCTGCGAGGCGCTGCTGGCCCAGGACTACCCCGGCGCGCTGACCGTCGTGCTCGTCGACGACGGCTCGCCCAACCGGGCCGACGTCCTGCCGGTGCTCGAGCGCTACGGCCGGCTGCCCGGCTGGCGGGTGCTGCTGCCCGAGGACAACGCCGGCAAGCGGCACGCCCAGCACCTCGCCATGGCCGGGTGCCGGGGCGACCTGGTGCTGACCATCGACTCGGACACGCAGGTGGCTCCCGACGGCGTCCGGCGGATGGTCGAGCAGTTCGACGACCCGCGGGTGGGTGCGGCGACGGGCAGCGTCCGGGTCTCGAACGCCGCGACCAACCTGCTCACCCGCCTCATCGACCTGCGGTACTGGGTGGCCTTCCACCAGGAGCGGGCCAGCCACGCGCTCGCCGGAGCCGTGCTGTGCTGCTCGGGTCCGCTGTCGATGTACCGCCGCGAGGTCCTGGCCGACGTGTGGGGCGCCTACGTGGCGCAGCGGTTCCGGGGCGAGCCGTGCACCTACGGCGACGACCGGCACCTCACGAACCTCGTGCTCGACGCCGGCTGGCGCACCGTCTTCGCGCCCTACGCCGGCTGCATCACCTCCGCCCCCACGACGCTGCGGGGCTACCTGAAGCAGCAGACCCGCTGGAACAAGAGCTACTACCGCGAGCTGCTCTGGACGCTGGCGTTCCTCCCGCGGCTGTCCCGGCTCATGGCGGCCGAGGTGCTGCTGCAGGCGGCGCTGCCCTTCCTGCTCACCGCGGCCGTCGGCGCCACCGTCTGGCGGGCCGTCACGGAGGGCCCCCAGGTCCTGGTCCGGTACGCCGTCGTGGTCTCCGTCATGGCCGTGGCGCACTGCCTGTTCGCCCTCGTGCGCACCCGCGACCCCCGCTTCCTGCTGTTCGTGGTCTACGGCTTCCTGCACGCCGCCCTGCTCATCCCCGTCCGCCTGCGCGCGCTGACCAGCCTGGGCGACACGTCGTGGGGCACGCGGGAGGCCGCGCCCGTGGCCGGGGACGCCCCGAGCGTCGACGAGCCGGTCCACGCGGGTCGCTGAGGGCCCGGGCCCGACCGCCGGAAGGGTCCGGACGGCGGGCGGCCTCACCCCGACAGGGAGACGACCAGCTCGGTGACGCCGTCGGCCAGCGACGCGCCGTCGTCGGCCAGCCGGCGCACGACCGCCCCCAGCTCGTGCCCGGTCGCGTCCTGGTCGCGGACGAGGGCGACGACGGCGGCCTGCTCCTGGCGCACGGTGGCCAGGGCGGCGTCGATCTCGACGATGCCCGCCGCGACGACGCCGACCTGCTCGTGCACGCCGTCGAGGACGGCGCGGATCTCCGCGGCGCTGCGGCCGGCCTCCAGGGCCAGGGCCTTGACCTCGCCGGCCACGACGGCGAAGCCGCGCCCGGCGCTCCCGGCCCGGGCGGCCTCGATGCTCGCGTTCAGGGACAGCAGGTGGGTCTGGTCCGCGACGGTGGTGAGGACCCGGGTGACCTCGACGATCGCGGAGCTGTCCCCGGCGAGCCGCTCGACCCGCTCGGCCAGGCCGCGGGCCCGCCCGCTCGCGACGTCGACCAGCTCCGCCGAGCTGCTCGCCCGCGCGACGACGTCGCGGCTGTCGTCCTGAAGCCGGGCGACGCGGCGCTCGGCGTCGGCGACGCTGGCGACGACCCGGCTGCCGGCGTCGTCGGCGAGCTGCTGCTGGCGGGCGAGCAGCGCGGCGACGCGGGCGTCGGCCTCCCGGGTGGCCCGCAGGCGCTCGGCCTGCTCGGCGCGCAGCGCCTCGGCGGCCTGCTCGCTGCTGCGGGCGAGCTCCTCCGCGCCGGCACGGGCAGCGGCGGCCGCGGCGGCGGTCTCCTGCTCGATGTAGCGCCAGTACTGCAGCAGCGCGGCGCACTCGGCGAGCACGAAGCCGGCGTGCACGAGCGCCCACGCGACGGGGTGGGCCAGCGCCTGCGGGTCGCTGAAGACCGAGCCCGGCACCAGCAGCGACAGGCTCAGGTGGTGGGTCGCGACGAACAGGACGAACAGCACGAACGGCAGGTAGTCCTGGTAGAGCGCGGCGACGACGACCATGACGAAGAAGTGCATGTGCAGGTCCTCGCGGCCGCCCCCGACGTGCACGACGAGCGCGCTGCACAGCGCCAGGCCGAGGGCGGCGCTGGCGACCTGGGCCCGCCGGCTGCCCAGCGACCGGGCGGCGAGCAGGGTCACCGCGAGCCCGGACAGCTCGGCGGCCAGGTGCAGGGGCGGCTGGCCGAGGACCAGGCCCAGCACGAGCAGCGCCGGCAGGTGCACGGCGACCACGCCGCAGACGAGGGCGTGACGGCGGGCGAAGCGGTCGTCGGGCAGCGACGTGCCGCGGGGCAGGGCGGCCAGCAGGCCGGACGGCGCCGTCGGGGACGGTGTCGGGGCAGCGGTGCGGGCAGCAGCGGGGCGGGCAGGATCGGTGCGGGCCACGGGGGTCCTCCGTCCGGGTCAGGGGCGTCGCCCGCCGATCGGCCCGTCGGGAGGGGGCTGTGATCACCCGTTCCGGTGGTCCCGCGGCCCGTGCCGGTAGTACGCGGGCAGGGGGCGGGGCAGGGACCCCGGCATGACGACACCTCCCGCGGCACCGCTCACCGCCCTCGCCCTGGTCTGCAGCCTCAAGCCCAGCCCCGCCCCCTCCAGCAGCGAGCTCATCGCGCGCCAGGTCCTGGAGGAGCTGGCGACCCACGGTGTCACCGGCGAGGTGGTCCGGGTGGTCGACCACGACGTCAAGCCCGGCGTCGAGGTCGACATGGGCGACGGCGACGCGTGGCCGGCGATCCGCGAGAAGCTGCTGGCCGCCGACATCCTGCTCATGAGCGTGCCGACCTGGGTCGGGCAGGCCAGCAGCGTGGCGATGCGGGTGATCGAGCGGCTCGACGCCGAGATCAGCGAGACCGACGACGACGGCCGCCCGTCGATGTTCGGCAAGGTCGCCGTGCTGGCGTCGGTCGGCAACGAGGACGGGGCCCACCACGTCACCGGCCAGGTCTTCCAGGCCCTCAACGACATCGGCTTCTCGCAGCCCGCGCAGGGCGCGACCTACTGGAACGGCGAGGCCATGCACGGCACCGACTACGCCGACCTGCCCGAGACGCCGGAGAAGACGGCCGGCACCAACAAGACCGTGGCGGCGAACGCCGCGCACCTGGCCCGGCTGCTGAGCGGGGCCAACTACCCGGCGGGCTGACCGTCGCGGGGGCCGGGTGCCAGGCTCGGCGGGTGAGCAGCCACCCGCCCCTGGTCGACGCCGCGCAGGTGGTCGCGCAGTGCCGCGCCCGCGAGGCCCAGCGCCGTCGCGCGGCGCCCGACCCCCAGCCGCTCCCCCCGCCGCTCCCCGCCCACGAGGGCCCGTTCCGGCTCGTCGTCGTCGTCCCCCGCACCGACGTCGGGGGCGGGGCGCGCGTGCTGTGCGAGCACGCGTCGCGGCTGGCCGACCGCGGGCACGACGTCGTCGTCCTCGGGCACGGCCCGGCGCCGGCGTGGGCGGGGCTGCGGGCGCCCTACCGGCAGGTCCCGCTGGGCCTGGACCTGGCCGACGCCGTCCCGGCGGCCGACGTCGTGCTGGCGGGCTACTGGGACCAGGTCCGGGCGCTGCGGGCCGCCACGGGCCTGCCCGTGCTGCACCTGGAGCAGGGCGACGCCCACCTGTTCGAGGACCTCGAGCCGGTCGTCGAGGCGGAGGCGCGGCGCTGCCTGCGGGCGGCCTCCGCGACGGCGACCCCGAGCCGCCGGGTCCGCGACGTCCTGCAGGAGCGCTACGGGGTCGCGTCCTCCGTCGTCCCGAACGGGCTGGACCCGGAGGTCTTCCGCCCCGACGCCGTCGTGCCGGCGTCCGCACCGGAGCGGCCCTACCTGGTGACGGTCGGCTGGGACGGCAACGCCTTCAAGGGCCTCGACGTCGTGCGGGCCGTGTGGGAGCGGCTGCGGGAGCGGGGCCGCGACCTCGACCTGGTCCGGCTCAGCCCGCACCCGCCGCTCGAGGACTGGGGCACGGTCGTCGTCGCCCCGCCGCAGGACGAGCTGGCAGGCCTGCTGCGCGGCGCCGCCGCCTTCCTCGGCGCCTCCCGCTACGAGGCCTGGGGCCTGCCGGCGATGGAGGCGATGGCCTGCGGCACGCCGGTGGTCAGCACCGCCCACACGGGGGTCCTCGAGTACGCCCAGGACGGCGTCGACCTGCTGCTGGCGCCGGTCGACGACGTCGACGCCCTGGTCGCCGCCGTCGAGCAGGTGCTGGACGAGCCCGACGCCGCCCGGGCGCGGGCGGAGGCGGGCCTGGCGACCGCCCGCCGGCACACCTGGGACGCCGTCGTCCCGCTGCTGGAGGAGCAGCTGCGGGCCCTGGTCCGCCCCGCCCCGGTGGTGCCGCCGGCCTGGACGATCAGCTCCCCCGGGCCGCTCGGCTCCGGCGACGACGAGCGCCTGGCCCGGCTGCTGGAGAGCACCCGGGCCCGGGAGGTGCACCTGCCGGTCCACGAGGGCCTGCCGGGGGGCACGGTCGCGGCCCGCTGGGCACCGGTGGCACGGCGCAAGCGGGGGGAGGGCGTCGTCCGGCTGCACGCGCCCGTCGAGGGCGGCGAGGCGGGGGCGACCCGGCGGCTGGTGCTGTCCGGGCGGGCCCGCGAGGCGCTGCCCTCCCTGGCCGCGGACGTCGAGCGCCGGCGCGGCCACGAGCAGGTCCCGGCGACGCTGTGGCTGGTGCTCGCGCTGCTGCAGGCCGGCGACGCGGCGGCGGCCCTCGGGCTCGCCCGGGACGCCCTCGCCGTCCACCCCGACCACGCCGACTTCGCCCGCCTCGGCGCCGTCGCCGCCGCGACGACCGGTGACCTGCCGCTCGCCGAGGCGCTGGTCGGGCTGGCCGAGCTGGTCGGCACGGGCGCCCGGCACGACGAGTGGTTCGTGACGCTGGCCCTGTGAGCACCGCGCCCCGCCGGGCTGGCAGGCTGCACGGCGTGCCGCTCCCCGCCCCGTACGCCGACGTCGCCGCCGCCACCAAGGGCTTCCTGCCCCTCGACGAGGGCGAGGCGCTGCACGCGGCGGCGCTGGCCGCCGGACCGGGGCTCTGGCTGGAGGTCGGCACCTACTGCGGCAAGTCGACGGTCCACCTCGGTGCGGCGGCGCGCGAGGCGGGCGCGCAGGTCGTCACGCTGGACCACCACCGGGGCTCGGAGGAGAACCAGCCCGGGTGGGAGTGGCACGACGCCTCGCTGGTCGACCCCCACACCGGCCGGCTCGAGACGCTCCCGTCCCTGCGCCACGCCCTGTGGGACGCCGGCCTCGACGACGTCGTCAGCGTGCTCGCGGCGACCACGCAGCAGGTCGGCCGCTGGTGGAGCAGCCCGCTGGCGTTCCTGTTCCTGGACGGCAACCACACCGAGGAGGTCGCCCAGCACGACTACGCGGCCTTCGCCCCGCACGTCGTGAGCGGCGGCACCCTGGTGGTCCACGACGTCTTCGAGCGGCCCGAGGACGGCGGCCGGCCGCCGTACAACGTGTGGCTGCGCGCCGTCGACGAGGGCTTCACGCCGGTCTCCACCACCGGCAGCCTGCGGGTCCTGCGCCGGCCGTGACGGCGGCGGGCACCCCGGCCGAACGGCTGGTCGACGCCCTGCTGGCCCGCGACGTGACCCGGCTGGCCGCCCTGCGCGGTGAGCCCGGGCTCGCGGACGTCGTGGACGCCGCGCTCGCCCGGCTCGACCCGCTGCCGCAGCTCGACGCCCGACGACGTCGCCGTCCTGCGGGTCGTCGCCGGGCACCCCGGCCTGTCCGCGGCCGACCTCACCGCGCTCGCACCCGGCTTCCGGGACGCGGCGCCGCGGCTGCTCGCGCTCGGGCTGGTGACCAGCAGCCGCTTCGAGCGGGCCGACTGCTGGGCCCGGACCGCGGCGGGCGCGGCGGTGCTGCGCGACGCGGCCGGTCAGGCGTGAGGCCCCGGGAGCCGAGCCCTCAGACCGCGACCTCGCAGGTCTCCGCCTCGCAGGAGTCGAGCAGGACGCCGGTCGGCAGCTCGTCGCCGCGGAACAGCCGCAGGCTCGGCCCGCCCGCCAGCGCGTCGGCGGCCAGCACCATCGCCGCGCTGGTCCAGCTCGACCGCTCGCCCGGCCAGCGGACACCCTCGTCGAACACCAGGCCGGTCCAGTAGGAGCCGTCGTCCTCGCGCAGGTGCTGCACGTCGGTGAGCAGCCGGCGGGCGCGGTCGTCGTCGCCGAGGCAGAGCAGCGACAGCGCCAGCTCGGCGGTCTCGGCGCCGGTCACCCAGGGGCGGTCGCTGACGCAGCGGCAGCCGACGTCGGGGACGACGAACTCGTCCCAGCGCGAGGCGATCAGCGCGTGGCCGGCCTCGCCGCGGACGCAGCCGCCGAGCACCGGGTAGTACCAGTCCATGGAGAACCGGCTCTTGTCCAGGAACGCCTCGGGGTGGTGGGCGACGGCGTGCTGCAGCCGCCCGGCGGCCAGCTCCCACTCGGGCTGCGGCTCCCCCACCAGCTCGGCCAGGGCGATCCCGGCGCGCAGCGACTGGTACATCGAGCTCGACCCGGTCAGCAGGCACTCGCGCCGCACGACGCCGGCGTCGGTCGCCCAGAAGACGGCCCCGCCCGGGCTCTGCACGGCTGACGACGAAGTCGAGCGCCCGGCGCACGGTCGGCCAGAGCTCGTGGACGAAGGGGCGGTCCCCGGTGAGGTCCCACCACTGCCAGACGCCGACGGCGACGTAGGCGACCTGGTTGGTGTCGACCATCGGGTCGAGCACGGCGGTCTGGTCGTAGGAGGTCGCCCAGCTGCCGTCGGCGGCCTGGGTGTCCTGCAGCCAGCGGTAGGCCGCGCGGGCCTGCTCCTGCCGGCCGCCGAGCAGCAGCGCCATCGCGCACTCGACGTGGTCCCAGGCGTCGGTGTGGCCGTCGGGCCAGGGCAGCGAGCCGCAGGGCTGCTGCGCGGCGGCGATCGCGCCGACGGTGGCGTCGAGCTGGGCGGCGGTCAGCAGCCCGGGCAGGTCACGCAGCGGCACGGGCCGCCGCCTCGTCCAGGGAGGGCTTGCGCAGGTACACGACCAGCGACTTGCCGATGACCGGGTCGAGCAGCTTCTCGGTCCAGCGGGTCAGCTTCGGGGCCTTCATCATGTCCCAGACGAGCAGCCGGTGGTAGGCCTTGACCAGCGGGTTGTCGCCGTCCGTCACGCCGACGGCGCACTTGAGCCACCAGTACGGGCTGTGCAGCGCGTGGGTGTGGTGCCCCCCGACGGGCTCGCAGGCCGACGGCCTCGAGCCGGCGGGTCAGCTCGGTGCCGCGGTAGATGCGCACGTGACCGCCCTCGGCCTCGTGGTAGGCGCTCGACAGCGCCCAGCACAGCAGCTCCGGCCCCCAGCGCGGCACGGTGACGGCCATCAGCCCGCCCGGCTTGAGGACGCGGGTGAGCTCGCGCATCGCCCGGCTGTCCTCGTGCAGGTGCTCGAGCACCTCCGAGCAGACGACGCGGTCGAAGGTGGCGTCGGCGAACGGCAGGCCGTACGCCGTGCCGCGGACGGCGCCGGCGGTCGCCCCCTCGGGGACCTCGCCCTCGTCGGCCATCGCGGTGAACATGGCGGCGACGTCCTTGAGCTCGGCGGCGTCCATGTCGAGCGCGGTGACGTGCGCGCCGCGGCGGTACAGCGCGAACGCGTGCCGCCCGCCGCCGCAGCCCATGTCGAGGACGCGGTCGCCGGGGCCGACGGGGAACTGGTCGAAGTCGACGGTCAGCAAGTCAGGACTCCTTCAGGTACGCGCGGTACCAGGCGACGGTCTTCTCGGCGACGGAGCGCCAGCTGTAGAGGCGCTCGACGCGGGCGCGGCCGGCGGCGCCGAGCCGGGCGGCGAGGTCGGGGTCGTCCAGGACGCGGGCCATCGCGGCGGCGAGCGCCTCGGGGTCGCCCGGCGGGACGTGCAGCGCGGCCTCGCCGTCGGGGCCGACGACCTCGGGCAGCGCGCCGGCGGTGGTGGCGACGAGCGGCGTGGCGCAGCTCATGAGCTCGACGGCCGGCAGGCTGAAGCCCTCGTAGAGGCTGGGCACGACGCCGACCTGGGCGGAGCCGAACAGCGCGACCAGCTCGGCCTCGCTGACGCCGGTGACGAAGCGGACGCAGTCGCGGACGCCGAGCCGGTCGAGCGCCTTGTCGACGTAGCCGCCCTCCTTGGCCCGCCCGACGACGACGAGCTCGACGTCGCGCTCGGTGCGGAGCTTGGCGACGCGCCTCGAGCAGCGGGACGAGGCCCTTGAGCGGGACGTCGGCGCTGGCGGTGGCGACGATCCGGCCGGGCACGCGCGGCGCCGTCGGCGGGACGAAGACGTCGGTCTCGACGCCGACCGGGACGACGGTCATGCGGCCGGCGTCGACGCGGAAGTCGCGGACGATGTCGTCGAAGGAGTTCTGGCTGACGGTCAGCAGGGTCGGCATCCGGCGGATGACGTGGCCCTGCATGCGCAGGAAGGAGTACCAGCGGTGCGTGCTGATCGTCTTGCGGAGGCCGACGGTGCGCGCGGCCTCGAGGTCGAGGGCGCGGTCGACGGTGATCGGGTGGTGGACGTTGGCCACGACCGGGAAGCCGGCGCGCTGCAGCAGCAGCATCCCGTAGCCGAGCGTCTGGTTGTCGTGGACGACGTCGAAGTCGTCCGCTGCCGCGGCGGCGCAGGTGCTGCCAGGCCCGCAGGCTGAACGTCAGCGGCTCGGGGAAGGCCGCGGTGCACATGAGCAGGAACTCGAGGACGTCGACCAGGCTGCGGAACTCGCGCAGCCGCGGGATCCGGAACGGGTCGGGCTCGCGGTAGAGGTCCAGGCTCGGCAGCGTGGTGAGCGTCGGCCCGCGGCCGTCGACGTCGTCGAGCTCGGGGTACGGCGGGCCGCTGACGACCTCGACGCGCGTGGCCGAGCCGGACCAGCTCGCGCGAGAGGTGGCGCACGTAGACGCCCTGGCCGCCGCAGTGCGGCTTGCTGCGGTAGGACAGCAGCGCGACGCGCAGGGGGCGGCCGCCGTCGGCCGCCCGGTCCTGCTGGGTCACGCGCGCTCCCTGGTCCTCCGGGAGGTCGGCGCCCGGAAGGACGGAGGGTAGTCGAGAGGTGTTACCGGCGGTAGCACCTGTCGGGAGGTCCCGCTACTTGACCCCGGCGGCGTCCATCCCGCGCAGCTCCTTCTTGAGCTCGTTGACCTCGTCGCGCAGCCGGGCCGCGAGCTCGAAGGACAGGTCGCGGGCGGCCTCGTGCATCTGGTCGGACAGCTGCTGGATGAGCTGGGCGAGCTCGGCCCGGGGCATGCCGGCGAGCTCCTTGGCGTGCTTGCCGACGCTGCTGCTGCGGCTGCTCATGCCGGGGACGGGCGCCTTGCCACGGCTCTGCTGGCGGCCCTGCCCGCCGGTGAGCTCGCCGTCGGCGCCCTCGCGGACGAGGTCGTCGAGGATGTCGGCGACCCGCTTGCGCAGCGGCTGCGGGTCGACGCCGCGCTCGAGGTTGTAGGCGACCTGCTTCTCGCGCCGGCGGGACGTCTCGTCGATCGCCTTGGCCATGCTCGGGGTGATGGTGTCGGCGTACATGTGGACCTGGCCGTTGACGTTGCGGGCGGCGCGGCCGATGGTCTGGATCAGCGAACGGCCCGGAGCGCAGGAAGCCCTCCTTGTCGGCGTCCAGGATCGACACGAGCGAGACCTCGGGCAGGTCGAGCCCCTCGCGCAGCAGGTTGATGCCGACCAGCACGTCGTACTCGCCCATCCGCAGCTCCTTGAGCAGCTCGATGCGCCGGATCGTGTCGACCTCGGAGTGCAGGTAGCGGACCCGGACGCCGAGCTCGAGCAGGTAGTCGGTGAGGTCCTCGGACATCTTCTTGGTCAGCGTGGTGACCAGGACGCGCTCGTCCTTCTCGGTCCGCAGCCGGATCTCGTGCACCAGGTCGTCGATCTGCCCCTTGGTGGGCTTGACGACGATCTCCGGGTCGACCAGGCCGGTGGGCCGGATGACCTGCTCGACGACGTCGCCGCGCACCCGGCTGATCTCGTAGTCGCCGGGGGTGGCCGACAGGTGGACGGTCTGCCCGACCCGCTCGAGGAACTCCTCCCACTTCAGCGGCCGGTTGTCCATGGCGCTCGGCAGCCGGAACCCGTGGTCGACCAGGGTGCTCTTGCGGCTGCGGTCCCCCTCGTACATCGCGCCGATCTGCGGGACGGTCACGTGCGACTCGTCGAGCACCAGCAGGAAGTCGTCCGGGAAGTAGTCGAGCAGGGTGTGGGGGGCGGTGCCCTGCGCACGGCCGTCGATGTGGCGGCTGTAGTTCTCGATGCCGTTGCAGAAGCCGACCTGGCGCATCATCTCGAGGTCGTAGGTGGTGCGCATGCGCAGCCGCTGGGCCTCCAGCAGCTTGCCCTGGGCCTCCATCTCGGCCAGCCGGTCGGCCAGCTCGAGCTCGATGCCGCGGGTCGCCCGCTCCATCCGCTCGGGACCGGCGACGTAGTGCGTGGCGGGGAAGACGAAGACCTCCTCGTGCTCCTCCACCACCTCCCCCGTCAGCGGGTGCAGCGTCATGACCCGCTCGATCTCGTCGCCGAACATCTCGACGCGGACCGCGAGCTCCTCGTAGACGGGGAACACCTCGACGGTGTCGCCCCGGACCCGGAAGGTGCCGCGGGTGAAGGCGAGGTCGTTGCGGGTGTACTGCACGTCCACGAAGCGGCGCAGCAGGGCGTCGCGCTCGACGGTGTCGCCCACCCGCAGCCGCACCATGCGGTCGACGTACTCCTGCGGCGTGCCGAGGCCGTAGATGCAGGACACCGACGCGACGACGATGACGTCGCGGCGGGTGAGCAGGCTCATCGTCGCGCTGTGGCGCAGCCGCTCGACCTCCTCGTTCACCGAGGAGTCCTTCTCGATGTAGGTGTCGGTCTGAGGCACGTAGGCCTCGGGCTGGTAGTAGTCGTAGTAGCTGACGAAGTACTCGACGGCGTTGTGCGGCAGCAGCTCGCGGAACTCGTTGGCCAGCTGCGCCGCCAGCGTCTTGTTCGGTGCCATCACCAGCGTGGGCCGCTGCACCCGCTCGACCAGCCACGCGGTGGTCGCGGACTTGCCGGTGCCGGTGGCGCCGAGCAGGACGACGTCGGGCCGGCCCTCGGACAGCCGGCGCTCGAGCTCGTCGATCGCGGCCGGCTGGTCGCCCGCCGGCTGGTAGTCCGAGACGACCTCGAACCGGCGGGTGGAGCGGGTGAGGTCGGTGGCCAGCCGCGGCACCGTGGGCCGCGGCGACCTGCTCGGGAGGCCGGGGCGGGGCGCGGTCGTCGTCACCCCGTCACGGTACGTCCGGGCACCGACAGGAACCTGTCGAGCGACGCCCTGCAGTGCGGTCCTAGGGAGCGGTCAGCTCCTCCCAGAGCGCGCGCACCTGCTGCTCCAGCTCCTGCGGCGTCCCCTCGTTGTGCAGCACGTGCGTCGCCGCCGCCAGCCGCTGCTCGCGGGTCGCCTGGCGGGCCATCCGGGCGCGGGCGTCGTCGGCGGGCATGCCGCGCAGCCGGACCAGCCGGTCGAGCTGCACCTCGGGCGGCACGTCGACCACGACGACGGCGGCGTAGCCGCGCTGCAGCCCGCTCTCGACCAGCAGCGGGACGTCGTGGACCAGCAGCGGCGCGCCGGCAGCCTCGGCGGCGGCGAAGCGCTCGACGGTGAGGGCCCCGATGCGCGGGTGGGTGATGCCGTTGAGGCGCCGGACGGCGTCGGGGTCGGGGAAGACGCGGGCGCCGAGCGCCTCGCGGTCCAGCGTGCCGTCGGGCCGGACGAGGTCGGCGCCGAAGGCCTCGGCGACCTCCGCCAGCCCCTCGCTGCCCGGCTCGAGCACCTCGCGGGCCAGCAGGTCGGCGTCGACGACGACGGCGCCGTAGGAGGCCAGCAGGCGGCTGACGGTCGACTTGCCCGAGCCGATGCCGCCGGTGAGCCCGATCGTCTTCACGGTCGGACCCTAGTGACCGCCCCCGACGGTCGGACGGCCGGTCGCGGTGGCCCGCAGGGTCCGGCGCCCGGCCGACTCGGCCGGGCGCCGGACCTCCGTTCAGCCGGTGAAGTAGCCCACCACGTCCAGCACCACGTGCGCCCTGCCCGCCGCCGTCGACAGCTGCACCGACCCGTCGCGTCCGAGCCTGGCGACGACGGTCGTGGTCACCGTCTGCCCGGGCAGGACGGCGAGGCTGCTGGTCCGCCGTGCCGGGACCTGCCCGGCCGGTGCCACCTGCAGGTCGGAGGAGGCCGTGGACCCGAGCGCCGTCACGGTGACGACGACCGCCGACGCCCCCTCCGGGACGCCACCCGTCCCCGCGAGGCGCACCGTCCTGTCCTGACCCGCCGCCAGCTGGCCCCCACCCCCGGTCGCACGGGTGTCGAGCACCCGGCTCGGCAGCACAGGCACCAGGCCCGCGGTCGACGTGCTGGTCCAGTAGCCCAGCAGGTCGACGATCGCGTGCACGGTGCCCGCCGCGGTCGACAGGGCGATCCGGCCCTCGGCGTCGACCGGGACCACGGCCAGGTTCGACACGATCTGCCCCCGGTCCAGGGCGAGCGTCGCCGTCCGTCGCAGCGGTGCACCACCCGCGGCGTAGGACGCCACGTCCGAGGTGCGGCTGGAGCCGAGCGCGGTGATGCCGACCACGGCCGCCGTCACGCCGTCCGGCACGCGGTCGAACAGCGGCACGACCCGGTCCTGGCCGGCGCGCAGGACCGTCGTCTCCCGGCTGTCGAGCCGCCGCTCGGGGACGACGGGCACGTAGCCGTCGCCGGGCCCGGAGGCGTCCTGGCCGAACCACCCGAGCACGTCCAGCACCAGGTGGGCGCTGCCCGTCGACACGGACAGCCCGATCCGCCCGTCGCTGCCGACGGCGGTCGTGACCAGGTTCGACCGGGTCTGCCCGCGCGGGGCGGTCACGTTCGACGTCCGCGCCGTCGGCCGGTCGCCGTTCGAGAACAGCTGCACGTCCATGCTCGCCGACGGCTGCGTCACCGTCACGTTCACCACGACGGCGCGCACGCCGGACAGCGGCACCCCTGCCTGGCCCGCGACGGTCACGAGGCGGTCCGCACCGACGCGGACGGCGCCGCCGGCCTGCCGCGTGTCGAGCAGCCGGGTGGGCGTCAGCGCGTGGAAGCCGGCGCCGGTCAGGGCGCGGTCCGGGCGGGCCGGCGCAGGGGCGTCCGCCGACGGGGTGCCGCCCGACGACGGCGTGCCGCCCGTGGACGTCCCGCTGCCGCCCGTGCCCGTGCCGCCCGTGGACGGGGACGGCGACGGGGAGCCGGCCGGAGCCGGGGCAGTGCCGCCTCCGGAGGTGCCGCCGCCGGAGTTGCCGCCCGACGAACCGCCGGAGCTGCCGCCTGAGGAACCGCCGGTGCTGCCGCCCGTGCCGCCGCCGGAAGTGCCACCCGAGGAGCCGCCGGAGCTGCCGCCCGTCCAGCCGCCGGAGGTGCCGCCGGTGCTGCCGCCCGTCGTGTCGCCGGGACTGCCGCCGGTGCTGCCACCCGACGTCGTGCCGCCGGAGGTGCCGCCGGACGAACCACCCGTCGTACCGCCGGAGGTGCCGCCCGAGGTGTCGCCCGTCGAACCGCCGGACGTCCCGCCCGTCGAGCCACCCGACGTGCCGCCCGAGGTGTCTCCCGTCGACCCGCCGGACGTCCCGCTCGTCGACCCGCCGGACGTCCCGCCCGTCGAACCGCCGGACGTCCCGCCCGTCGAACCGCCGGTCGTCGTCGGCGTGGTGTCCCCCGAGCCGGTGCCGGTCGAGCCTCCGCCGTTCGAGCCCCCACCTGCGGGCGGCGGGGCCGGGGCCGCGAGGACGGTGACGGGGGCCGCCTGCGCGGACGGGCCGTCGCCCACGGCGTTCACCGCCGTCACCGTGGCCGCGTAGGCCTGCCCGCCGGTCAGCCGGTCGAAGGACGCCGACCGCGCGTCGCCGGGCAGCGTCAGGACCCGGTCGCCCGGGGAGAGGGCGACGCGGTAGGCGGTGACCGGCCGGCCGTTCGGTGCGGCGGCCGCCCAGGCGACGTCGAGCGCCTCCTGGCGTGCTGCCGCCCGCACGTCCGACGGCGCTCCAGGCGGCCCGTAGGGCGTGCCCGACCGCGAGGACGCGTCGCCGCTGCCGTTGTCGTTGATCGCCGCCACGGTGACCGTGTGGGTCGCCCCGTTGGTCAGGCCGGAGAGCACGACCGAGCGCGTGCTCGCCTCGACCAGGCGGCTGGTGCCCGGCGTGCTGCTCACGCGGTACGCGCTGACGGGGCGGCCGTTGTCCCCGCCCGGCAGCCACTCGACCCGCAGCGTGCCGTTGCCCTCCTCGAGCGCCAGCTCGCGGACGGCCAGCGGCCGGCCCGAGGGCACCACCTGCGGCGAGGGCGCGCTCGCGAGCCCGTCGCCCTGGGCGTTGACCGCCTGCACGGTGAACGACACCGGCTGGCCGTTGGCGAGGCCGGTCAGGACGGTGGACGTCGCCGAGGCGGGTGCCGTGACGGTCTTCCCGCCCGGGCTCACGGTCAGCCGGTAGCCCGTCACCGTGCTGCCGCCGTCGGAGGCGGGCGGCTGCCAGGACGCCGTGGCGGAGCGGTCGCCGGCCACCAGGCCGATCCCCGCGGGCGCGCCGGGGACGGTCGGCTCCTCGGGAGCGGCCGCCTCGCCGAGGGTCAGCGGCTCGGACGGGGCGCTCACGGGCGCGGAGGTGCCGGCGAAGCGGGCGGTCACGGTCGCGACGTAGGTCGTGCCCGGCTGCAGCCCGGACAGCGTGCACGTGCGGGTCGTCGTCGAGCAGTCCGTGCGCGAGGACGCTGCCGTGGACCGGCGCGTGGGGGTCGTGTCGCTGGCGTCGAGGTCGCGCTCCCACACCTGCACCAGGTAGCTGAACGCGCCGTCGGCGGCGTCCCACGAGACCACCGCGGACGTCGGCGCGGACGCCTCGGTCAGCCGCACCGCGGGCACCTGCCGCACGGTCGGCGGCGTACCGGGAGGGGAGGCGGAGAAGGCGCGGTAGGCGTTCCAGGCCTTCTTGTCCGACAGCCGGAGCTCGGGTCCCATGACCGCGGAGGCGGCCGTGTGCCGGACGACGGCGAACAGCCGCAGGTCCTGCCCCTCGTGGTCCCGGGGGACCGTGGTGTCGACGGTGGCGAGCTCGTCGTCGCGGGGCAGCAGCGGGCCGACGGTCGTGTCGCTGCCGAGGTACCGGCCGTCGTAGTCGGGGTCGCCCCAGTAGAAGTCGACGGCGAGCGCCTGCGAGACGGTCGGGCTGTCCTGCGGGCGGGCGACGTCCTCGTCGAGGGCGTAGTTCTGCACGAGGGCGCTGGCGCAGACCTTGTCGCCGACCCGCGGGAACAGGACGGGCCGCTCCTTCGGCGCCGCGCAGGTGCCCGGCGTGAGCTGGACGTCCTTGCTCTGCCAGCGCAGCGCGTCCTGGTCGACGGCCAGGCTCTTCTCCGGGTCGAGCCGGTAGGGCGAGTTGAAGGTGGTGTCCGGACCCTTGCCGTAGCGCTTCTGCCAGAACGTCTGCGTGCCGTCGGTCGCCCGGTCGGGGCTGACCGCGTAGTCCAGGACGAGGGCCCCGCGCTTGGAGTAGTAGCCGAAGGGCTCGACGAGGTAGCCGCTCTGCCCGAAGGTGCGGTCGACGCCGCCGAGGGCGACGTTCACCTGCAGGCTGTCGCCGACCTCGGTGGTCTGCGTGCTCAGGCGCTCGTTGGAGTAGTTCCCGGACAGCTCGACCTTGAGGAAGTTGCCCGCGGCCTCGTTGCCCACCGTGGCGGAGCCGCTGAGCTCGATGCCGGCCTTGAAGCTGTTGCTGCGTGCGCTCGTGGTCAGGCTGTTCCGGTCCAGGGTGTAAGCTGAAGCTGCTCGCGTTGGACACCTGGTAGAAGTCGCCGCCGAAGTCCAGGCCCCGGCCGCCGACCGTCGCCATGTCGGGGTTCTCGGCCGGGGAGTCGTCCCGCGGGTAGCTGAGCAGGTTGCCGGTCTCGTGGCGCGTCTGGAAGGGCCGCGCCTGCGGGCTCGTGGCGTTGAGCCAGGTCTTGCGGGTGACGGTGGGGGACACGCTCGCGAGGTAGCCGCTGGGGGCCGGCCGGCCGTCGCCCTGCAGGGTCCGCGCGTAGTCGTAGACGGGGTACTCCAGCACGTCGTAGTGCTTGTAGAGCGCGTAGACCTGATCGTCGTTCTCGGCCTGGGTCTCGATCGTCACGCTGCTGCGCGAGGCGGCGATGTCGGTCTCCCCGAAGGAGCCGCCGACCGAGGCCTTGGTGCTCGCGCTGATCGCGGCCAGACCGAGGTCGGCGGCGCCCGAGACCTCGAGCCCGATCCCCCAGTCCTCGTTGACCGAGGTGCTGACCGTCCGGTCCAGCGACTGGGTCTTGGTGTACTTCGACTGGAAGCCGCACAGCTTGGGCAGCTTGTAGAGGTTGTCGTTGTAGCAGACGTTGATGTCGGCGTTGCTGCCGTCGACCTGGTCGAAGTGCGTGGGCGGCGCGTTCAGCACCACCAGCGGCTCCACGTCGTCGACGCCCTGCACGTCCGGCTCCCCGATGAGCAGGGCCCCCGAGGCGTTGTGGCTCACCAGCGCCCGGCGCGAGGTGCCGGCCGACAGGATGCCCGTGACGGGGCGGCTCGTGGCCAGGCCGCTGCGCACGCTGGACGCAGCCCCGTCGCAGTTCGTCCGGCCGGTGCAGTCGGTGAAGAAGACCGAGAACAGGCCGGTGGTCGTCTGGCTGGTCGGCAGCTCGAGCAGCAGCTGCGCAGCGCCCTCGGCAGGGCGGCGCGGCACCGGCAGGACGCTCTGCGACAGCGGCGCCCTCGCGTCGGTCCTCGCGAGCCCGTAGTCGCCCTGACGGGCGATGCAGCCGAGCCGGGTGGCGACGGAGGGGTTCGTCCGCGGCTCGGCGCCGTCCGGACCGCCCTGCGGGGAGATCGGGGTGACCGTGAGGACGCCCAGCTCCGCGGAGACGTCGCAGTCCCCCGTCGCGATCGAGCTCAGGGTGACGAGCGCGCCGCGCTGTCCGTTGCCGAACGGGCTGTCGATGGCGAGCAGCTGCGCCGCCGCGCCGACGAACGCGCCGTTGCTGATCTCCTGCCTGCGGGCGGAGCCGTCCGCGGTGACGTTCACCCGGTAGGTGTGGCGCTCGGACCCGCTCCCGGCCGGGGCGTCCAGCAGGTAGAGGGCGTCGTACGCCGCCGGCTCGACGCCCGAGGCGCTGGCGGACTCCGCCGGGACGTGCAGGCTGGTGAGGTCGAGCTGCCCCACCGAGCCGGGTCCTGTGCCGAGCTCGGTGTCGCTGACGAAGGCGCCGGTGGCGGCCTCGACGATCTGGACGGACGTGCGGCGGGTGCCGCTCGCGGTGCTCGCGGTGACGGCGGCGAGCTGGATCGTCCCCGTGCCGCGGAAGTCCCCGAAGGCCAGGGCGTGGCGGGTGTCACCGTCGGGGAGCCGGAGGGTCGAGACGTTGCGGATGACGCCCGGGGTGACGCGGTAGAGCAGCACGTCGTTGCAGATGCTGGCGGTGCAGCCGTCCGCGGCCAGCCGGACGGTGCGCACGGCGACCAGCCCCCGCCCCGGCGAGTCCTGGGGGGCGGCGACGACCTCGGCCACCGCGCCCTTCTGCCCGAAGTTGTCGGACGACGCCGTGCCGTCCTTGCCCGGCAGGAACACCAGGCAGATCGACGTCTGCCGACAGCTGCCGGCGGGCGCGCCGGTCCCGCCGAACTGGAACGTCTCCGGCTGGGCCGTCCCGACGGGCTGGCAGCGGAAGGCCGTGAACACGCCCTCGCGGTAGGAGGCGGTGCCGGCAGCCGTGCCGGGGTCCACCGCCACCGAGGACCTCCCGAGGGAGGTGTTGGTCGCACACGGCGTGCCCGTGGTGAACGTGGTGGTCGCGGAGCCGGCCGTCAGGCTGTCGTTGCGCGCGTCGAAGTTCGGGTCCTGGGGCTTGCCGCTGTCGACGGCCACGGACAGCGGCCGGCTGCTGAAGGAGACGGCACCGTCGCCCTGCACCTGCTCCACCACGCCGAGGCTGGACTGCGCCACCGGGCGCCGGTTGCAGAAGCGGTCGGCGGGCTGGCCGGCCGGCGGGATGAACGCCGGCCCGCAGCGCGGGACGCTCGGGGAGGGGACCTGGGACGCCCTGAGGTCGACGGTGGTGGAGAAGGCGGGGTCGTACGGGGCGTAGCGGTCGTCGGCGTCGCGCGGGAAGACGGTGAAGCTCGCCGTCGCCGGGCGCGGTGCGTCCGGGTCGGCCACGGGCTTCTCGAAGACCTCCCGGTCCCACAGGAAGGTCGTCGTCCGCCCGTCGCTGGTCGCGTCCCGGTCCACGAAGCGGGACCCGCCCTCGAGGAGCTCGCCGTCCTGCAGCGACGTGGGCGGCACCGGGCCGGCCTTGTAGGCGACGGCGAAGCCGCCGTAGGAGCGGGGGTCGCCCGCCGCCGTCGGCGACGGACGCCACTGCAGGGTGATGTAGCGCTGCTCGGGGAAGATCGAGGCGACGCCGGTCACGTCCGAGACGGACGGCAGCGCTGTGGCGGCCTGCGCGGCCGTGGGGACGACGAGCAGCGCCCCGAGCACGCTCGCGAGGGCGAGCAGGCCGGTCGTGCGGGCCCAGCGGGCCAGGCGGCGGACCGCCCGGCGCGCGCCACGCCGGCGGGGGGTCGTGCTCAGGTGTGAGCGGTCCATCGGAAGTCCCCCCGGCCGGCTCCCCGGCGCTGCCTGCCTGCGCGGACAGGGACGTCCGCGACATGACGGGCAGAACGTAGGAGGGCGGGCGCAACGGGAGCGCAACGGCGGCGCGCGCAGGCGCCGGCGGCACCGGTGCGGACGCCGGAAGGCCCGGCCCCCGTGCGGGGACCGGGCCTTCCGGAGGTGCGGGGCTGCTACGCGCCGCCGCCCGAGAGCTTCTCGCGCAGGGCCTGCAGGGCCTCGTCGCTGGCGAGCGTGCCGCCCGAGGAGGGCGCCGGGGCGGGACGGGCCGCGGCCTCGCCGTCGCCCTCCCCCTCGGCCTCGTCGCCGGCAGTGGAGGCGTCGGAGGTGTACGAGGTCGGCAGGGCCGCCTCGGCGTCCGCCGCCGCCATGCGCTTGATCTGCTCCTGGTGGGCCTCGAAGCGCTTCTGGGCGTCGGCGTACTGCTTCTCCCAGGTGTCGCGCGCGGCCTCGAAGCCGGGCAGCCACTCGCCCGTGTCGGGGTCGAAGCCCTCGGGGTAGACGTACTGGCCGGCGTCGTCGTACTGGGCCGCCATGCCGTACTGCGCGGGGTCGAAGTGGACCTCGCCGCCGAGGCCGGTCTCGTTGGCCTGCTTCAGCGACAGGCTGATGCGGCGGCGCTCGAGGTCGATGTCGATGACCTTGACGAGCAGCTCGTCACCGACGTTGACGACCTGCTCCGGGATCTCGACGTGGCGCTCGGCCAGCTCGGAGATGTGGACCAGGCCCTCGATGCCCTCGTCGACGCGCACGAACGCACCGAACGGCACGAGCTTGGTGACCTTGCCGGGCACGACCTGGGCGATCTGGTGCGTCCGGGCGAACTGCTGCCACGGGTCCTCCTGGGTCGCCTTCAGCGACAGGGAGACGCGCTCGCGGTCCAGGTCGACGTCGAGGACCTCGACGGTGACCTCCTGGCCGACCTCGACGACCTCGGACGGGTGGTCGATGTGCTTCCAGGACAGCTCGGAGACGTGCACGAGACCGTCGACGCCGCCGAGGTCGACGAAGGCACCGAAGTTGACGATGCTCGACACGACACCGGAGCGGACCTGGCTCTTCTGCAGGGTCGCGAGGAAGGTGCTGCGGACCTCGGACTGCGTCTGCTCGAGCCACTGGCGGCGCGACAGCACGACGTTGTTGCGGTTCTTGTCCAGCTCGATGATCTTGGCCTCGAGCTCCTTGCCCACGTAGGGCTGGAGGTCGCGGACGCGGCGCATCTCGACCAGCGACGCCGGCAGGAAGCCGCGCAGGCCGATGTCGAGGATCAGACCGCCCTTGACGACCTCGATCACCGTGCCGGTGACGATGCCGTCCTCCTCCTTGATCTTCTCGATCGTGCCCCAGGCGCGCTCGTACTGCGCGCGCTTCTTGGACAGGATGAGACGACCCTCCTTGTCCTCCTTCTGGAGGACGAGGGCCTCGACCTGGTCGCCGACCTTGACGACCTCGTTGGGGTCGACGTCGTGCTTGATGCTCAGCTCGCGCGAGGGGATGACGCCCTCGGTCTTGTAGCCGATGTCGAGCAGGACCTCGTCCCGGTCGACCTTCACGATCGTGCCCTCGACGATGTCGCCGTCGTTGAAGTACTTGATCGTCGCGTCGATCGCGGCGAGGAAGTCGTCCATCGACCCGATGTCGTTGATCGCGACCTGCGGGGTGGACGACGTGGGGAGAGTGCTCGTCAAGGGAGAGGCTCCGGCTGCGGTGGGATCGTGGTCGCCCCCGGGTGGGGCGGCCGCCTGTGGTCCTGCAGCGCAGCGGGCGAGGTCGTGCCTGAGGGATCGCGTGGCGGGGGTCCGCAGAGCGGTCGGTCGGACAGGACGTGCGCGGGCAGCGCGGAGATCGCACCCGCAGCGCGTCCGTACAGACTACGCGCATGGAGCAGCAGCCGCCACCCTCTCCCCCGCCGCCCGCCGGCCCCGTGGCGGCGGCCGTCGTGCACCGCGGGGCGGGGCCGCGGGAGAGCGCGCGCGCCAACCGGACGTGGTGGGACGCGAGCGCGCAGGAGTACTACGCCGAGCACGGCGACTTCCTCGGCGACGTCGACCTGCGGTGGTGCCCGGAGGGGCTGCGGGAGGCCGAGGCGCACCTGCTGGGCGACGTCGCCGGGCGGGACGTGCTGGAGGTCGGGTGCGGCGCCGCGCAGGGCGCCCGCTGGCTGGTCGCGCAGGGGGCGCGGGTCACGGCCTTCGACGTCAGCCTGGGGATGCTGCAGCAGGCGCGGACCCTCGACGAGCGGTCGGGCGTGCCGGTGAGGACGGTGCAGGCCGACGCGCAGGCGATGCCGTTCCGCGACGCCTCCTTCGACCTCGTGGCCAGCGCCTTCGGCGGGCTGCCGTTCGTCGACGACAGCGCGGGCCTGTGGCGCGAGGTCGCCCGGGTGCTGCGCCCCGGCGGGAGGGCCGTCTTCTCGACCACGCACCCGACCCGCTGGGCCTTCCCGGACGACCCCGGGCCCGCAGGGCTGACCGTCGCGCAGAGCTACTTCGACCGGACGCCGTACGTGGAGGTCGACGAGCACGGCGACGCCGTCTACGTCGAGCACCACCGCACGCTGGGCGACCGGGTGCGCGAGATCGTCGGCGCCGGCCTGGTGCTCACCGACCTGCTCGAGCCGGAGTGGCCGCCGGGGCACGACCGCGAGTGGGGCCAGTGGTCGCCGCTGCGCGGCGCCCTCATGCCGGGGACGGCGGTGTGGGTGGTCGCCCGCCCCTGAGCGGACGCGACGGAGCCCGCCGCCCCCGGGGGGACGACGGGCTCCGGGTCGCGGGGGCGGCAGCTAGTAGCGCGTGTCCGTGTCCAGCGGCGTCTCGTCCCGGGCGCCCGGGAGCACGCCGGTGAGCCCGCTGTCCGCACCCTCGTCGATCTCGTCGGTGGTGCCGGCGGAGGTGCCGCTGCGGCGGACGCCGAGGATGCCGAGGCCGAGCAGCAGCAGGCCGAGCAGGCCGAGGACCCAGGGCGCGCGGCGCACGAGCAGCGCGGAGGAGCGGGCCTCCTCGGTGTCGGCCACCAGGCTCGCGAGCGACTCGTCGGTCTGGGTGACGCCGGCCAGGCGGAGCAGGTCGACGGTGCGGCCGTCGGAGGTCTGCGCCCAGACGTGGGTGTTGCTGGACCCGCCGACGATGCGGCCGGTGACCGGCTCGACCCACACGCGCTTGTCGGTGTCCTCGACGTACTGGTCGGCCAGGACGGCGGGGGTCGACGGCTCGCCCACCCAGGCGCCGGGGATGGCGCGGACGACGGGGACCGGGCCGGTGTTGGTCGGCGGGACGACCTGCTGGAACTCGTAGACGTCGAGGCCGCGGACGGTCTTCTCGCCCTTGTAGGTCAGCGGGAAGGCCTTGCGGGTCTGGCCGTCGTAGAGCTGGTAGGTCTTCTTCTCGGTGCCGAAGGGCAGCTTGAAGACGTGGGCCTCGCTGCGGGTCGCGTCGCCGCGGAACTCCGGGCGGCCCTCGCCGGTGGAGCGGTCGAAGGCCTGGGTCACGATGAGCTTGGTGACGTCGATCTTCTCGTCGCTGCCGGTCGGGACGAAGGTGCCCTCGCTGTAGGACTGGTAGACGGCGGTGTCGTCGTCGCCCATGGGCGAGCCGACGCCGCACCACTTCTGCTGGCAGACCTTGGTGCCGAGGGCGCGGTACTGGGAGAACGTGCCGTCGACGAGGCGGCCCGTCGTGGCGTCGATCCGCTGCGCGGGACCGCTGGCCTCCTGGGTGATGCTGTTCACCAGGGGCGCCTTGAGCAGGGACGGTGCGATCACAGCGGCCGTGAGCCCGGCCAGGGACAGGGCGAACGCACCTGCGCCCAGCAGGACCCGGGACGTGGACTTGCGCAAGACAGACTCCTCGACTGTTGCCGGACAGGGCAGGGCGCCCGGTGGCCCTGACAGCGTGCCTCGCCTCCAAGCGGGCCTCAATGGCCCGAAGGGACCAGATCTGGACAGTCCGGACGGCGAGGACACCGTCCCACACCGGTGACGCGGCGGGAGGCCACACTCTGCGGGTGAGCGCCTCCGACACCCCCGTCGCCGCCGCACCGGCCGGAGGCCTGGAGAGCGCGGCGCCCCCCGTCGAGGGCGCCCGCTTCCCCTGCCTGGACGGGGTGCGCGCGCTCGCCGCGCTGACGGTCGTCCTGACGCACGTCGGCTTCCAGACCGGCGCGGGACTCAACGGCGACCTCCGCACGGTGCTGGGGCGCTTCGACGCCGGCGTGGCCGTCTTCTTCGTCCTGTCGGGCTTCCTGCTGCACCGGCCGCAGGCGCTGGCGGCCCGCTCCGGCCGCCCGCTCCCCCGGGTGCGGCCGTACCTGTGGCGGCGGGCCCTGCGCGTCCTGCCGGCCTACTGGCTGGCCGTCGCCCTGGCCTACGCGGTGGTGCCCGAGGCCCGGGCGGGCACCCTGGGCGGCCTGCTGGGCCAGCTGACCCTGACCCGGATCTACGTCGCGGACCCCCTGCTGCCGGGGCTGACCCAGATGTGGTCGCTCGGCACGGAGATCTCCTTCTACCTGGCGCTGCCGCTGCTCGGGCGGCTGGTGCAGCGGCGCGGGCTGCGCGGGCAGCTGCTGCTGTGCGGGGCGATGTACGCCGTCGCGCTGCTGTGGCAGGTGGCGGTGGCCCGGGACGTGCTGGCGCCGCACCTGGGCTACTGGCTGCCGGGCCACGCCGACTGGTTCGCGCTGGGCATGGCCCTGGCCGCGCTGCGGGTCTGGGACTGGAGGCCGCTCGACGACGTCGCCACCGCCGCGGGCACCTGCTGGCTGGGCGCGGCGGCCCTGTTCGCCATCGTGGGCACGCCGCTCGGGGGGCCGCTCGGGCTCGAGCAGGTGGAGCCGACCGAGGCCGTGGTCAAGACCGTGCTCTACGGGGTGATCGCGACCCTGCTGGTGCTGCCCGGGGTCGCCGGGGACCAGGACCGGACAGCGGTGCGGGCCGTGCTGCGCAGCCGCCCCGCGGTGTTCCTCGGCCGGGTCTCCTACGGCCTGTTCCTGCTGCACCTGGCCGTGCTCGAGCTCGTCCGCGACCTGCTCGACGTCGAGGCGTTCACCGGCCGGTTCTGGCTGGTGACCTCCGTCGTGCTCCCGGTGTCGGTGCTGCTCGCCTGGGCGTCGCTCAGGCTGGTGGAGGAGCCGGCGCTGCGGCTGCGCGACCGGGGACCGGCCTCGACCAGAGGCTGACCGCGAGCGCGGCGAGCGCGGTCGCGCACAGCAGGGTGACCGGCAGCCCGAGCAGGGCCCGGCCCGGCCAGGGCCGCACGGCGACGAGGGCGCCGGCGGCGACCAGGGCGCCCGGGCCGAGCAGCGCGAGCGGGACGGCGCGGCGGGCCAGCAGGGCGACCGCCAGCAGCGCCGCGCCCGCGGGTCCGGCCGCGAGCAGCAGCCCGGTCCCCGTCAGCGCGGCGACGAGCCGCGGGCGGGCCGGCCGGGGGGCGTCCGGCACGGCCGGGCCGGCGCCGCCGGGCACGAGGGCGAGCCCCAGCAGGAGCAGCGCGAGGACGGCGCCCACCAGCAGGGCGGTCCGGTAGGGGGCGTCGGGGGCGTAGCGCAGCCGCACCTCGCCGCCGGCCCCGGCGGGCACGACGAACCCCTGCTGCCAGCCGTCGAGCACGAGCGGGGCGAGTCGCCGGCCGGCGAGCTCCGCCTCCCACCCGGGGTTGGCGTTCTCCCGCACGACGAGCAGCGCCTCGGGGCCGGCGCCGACCCGCACCCGCCGCTCCCCGACCCCCCACCGCACGACGTCGGTCGGGCCGCGCGACCGCCACCGGGGCGGCGTCCTGCTGCGGCAGCAGGCTGAGGCCGGTCTGCTGCACCAGCGGGCTGCGCGCGAGCACCACGCGGTGCGGCCCCGCGTCCAGCGCCAGCGGGCCCCCGCAGGCGAGCACCCGGACCGGGCGCAGCGCCAGCAGGTCGCCCACCGTGGTGACGACGCGGGTCTCCCGCACGACGCCGTCGACCGTCAGCCGGGGCCCCTGGCCGCACGGCAGGTCGACCGCCGCCCCGGGCTGCAGCCGCTGCACCTGCCGCAGGTCGGGCCGCTCCCCCGCGACCGCCGGGTCGACCGCGGTCCCCGGTCGGGCGGCGGGCGCCGGACCCTCCAGGGCGACCTCGGTGACGCCGACGGGGAGCGTCCGGGGGAAGCCGCTCAGGCCGACGGACGTGCGCTCGACGACGTCGGGGAAGCCCAGGTGCAGCACCCGGACGCCACGCAGCGGTGCGGGCAGGACGGCCACCCCGTCGGCGTCGAGCGGCAGGGGCTCGCCCGGCTCGTCGGGGTCGACCGAGACGGTCACCGTCCGGGGCCGGCTGGCGGGCAGGAGGAGGTCGGTGACGACGCGGACCGCCGCCACGGTCTGCGGCCGTCCCAGGCCGAGCACGAGCGCGGGCTCGGGGTCGTCCGGGTCCGCGATCCAGGCGGTGCTGAGGTCGCGGTCGACGACGGCGGCGGGCCGGGCGGCCGGGTGCGGCAGCCGGGACGACGCCTGCGCGTTGACCACGAGCTGCCCGCGCTGCAGGAGCGCGTCGAGGGCGCGGCCCGGCCGGGGCACCGCCCGCACGCCGACGGTGAAGGTCGCGGGGTCGTCGAGCACGACGACGCGGTCCAGCACGGCGCTGTCCTCGTCGGCGAGCACGAGCTCCTCGTCGCACTGGGAGCGGCCGCCGAGCGGCAGGCAGGCGGCGCGGTCGCGCCGGGCCGCCTCCAGGACGACCGCGGCCAGGCCGCCCGCCGGCCGGCCCCCGGTGGCGACGGCGGCGTCGGGCGGGACCTGCAGCGGCCGGGACCCGAAGACGGGACCGTCCGCGCCGACCAGGCGGGCCTCCAGGGCGACCGCGCCGAAGACCGGCTCCCTGCCGTCGTCGTCGGCGGCCCGCACGACCGAGACCCGGACCCGGCGCGACGACGGCCCGAGCGGGACCTGCACCGGCAGCGCGGCCTCGACGTCGACGCCGTCGTCGGTGGTGACCCGCACGCGGGTGGGCGTGAGGACGAGCCCGGGGGCGGTGGCGGCGCGCACGTCGACCTCCTGCGCGCCGAGCCCGTCCGGGTCCTCCGCCTGCACCCACTGCCCGCGCGGCTGCAGCCCGCCGGTGACCCACGTGGTGGAGCCGAGCCCGTCGAAGGCGGCGGCCGGCACGTGGTCGCGGCCGCGGGCGACCACCGCGTCGGCGTCCGCGGCGGACGAGGACGCCGTCGACCAGCAGGCCTCCCGGCAGCGCCGTCGTGCGGTGGCCGGCCGGGGGCACCGGCAGGTAGTCGTGGACCGGCCGGTCGGCCTGCGCGGACAGCCCGGCGCCCAGGGTGGCGCTGCGCGGGTCGGTCGCCCGCCCGAACGCGGCCTCCCGGTCGCGGTAGCCGTCGGTGACGATGCGCTGCTCGGCCTGCTCCCCGGGCAGGGGCTCCTCGCCCGCGAGCCGCGCCGGGACGGCCGGCCCGAGGACACCCGCCTCGAGCAGGGGCAGCAGCGACTCCGGCCCTCCGGAGACCCGGCGGGTCGCCGACCGGGGCAGGGCACTGACCAGCTGCTCGGGGTCGACGCCCTCGACGGCGTAGACCTCCACGGCCGGGTACAGCGGCTGCAGCCCGCCGTCGGCGACGAGCGGACCGGCGTCGAGGCCCTCCCCGACGGGGGGGCCGAAGGCGGCCGCGCGCCGCAGGCCGGGAGAGGCGGCGAGCGCCGCGTGGACGGCGAGGGGCCGCGCCGCGCCGGTGGCGAGCAGGTCGAGGTCGTTGCGCACCACGAGGTGCCGCACCCCGGCGCGGGCGAGGAAGGGCGCGAGGGCGGGCGACCCGCGGCCGGTGAGCAGCACCTCGTTCACGGCGTCGAGCACGCGGGTGATGCCGGGACCGCCGAGCGGCACGGCGTCGCGGACGACCCAGGGGCTGCCGGCGAGCGGCTGCAGGGGCTCGTCGGCGGGCCGGCCCCAGACGTACTGCCCCGACGGCGCGGCCGGCACGACCAGGGCGCGGCCGGCCGGCCGTCGTCGAGGCCCCGTCGAGGTACGCGGCGACCTGCACCCAGTGGTCGGGCAGCCCGGCGAAGGCGCCGGCCGGCTGCACCTGCAGCAGCGGGGAGCCCGCGCCGACCAGGGCGAGCCCGGCCAGCACGGCGACCGGCCGGCGCAGGGCCCGCACCCGGGCGGCCGGACGCTCGACCTGCGCCGCCAGCGAGGCCAGCCCCAGGGCGAGCGGCAGGCGCAGCAGCAGGTCGTACTTGTGCACGTTGCGGAAGGGGGCGAGCGCGGCGTCGAGCAGGTCGCGCTCGAGGCCGGCCGGCAGCCGCAGGCCGGCCGATGTGGCCCGCCCCGACGACGAGCACGCCCAGCAGCACCCCGCCGGCCAGGAACCCGCGGTGCGGCGTCGTGGGCCGCAGCAGCGCCGCCAGCCCGAGCGCGGCGAGCGCCGTCGTGCAGAGCACCAGGGCCGGGACGGTCACCAGCAGGAAGCCGGCGGGGCGGGTCGGCCCCGCGGCGGTGGCGAGGTACTGCTGCCACAGGTCGTTGCCCGTGAGCACCGACCACAGGCCGGTCGTGCCGGTGGTGACGGCGGCGGACTCGATGACGTCCAGGAACGGGGGCGAGTAGCGGCCGAGCAGCAGCAGCGGCCCGACCCACCAGGCGCAGGCGAGCGCGACGGCGAGCGCCCACCAGGCCGACAGCGGCGCGCCGCCGCGGGCCCGGCGCGCAGGTGGCCAGCCACAGCACGCCGAGCGGGACGACCGCCAGCGTGGCCGCCGCGTTGACGCCGCCGACGCACAGCAGGGCGACGCCGGACAGCGCGGCGGCCCGCCGGGGGCTCCCCCGCGTCGCGCCGGTGACCAGCGGGACGAGCACCCAGGGCGCGAGCGCGTACGGCCACACCTCGACGCTGATCGCGCCCAGCTGCGACAGCGGGCGCGGCGCGAGGGCGTAGACGGCGGCGGCCAGCAGCCGGGTGCCCGGGCGTGCCGAGGCCGAGCCGCCCGGCCAGCGCCCGCACGCCGAGGAAGGCGGTGCACAGCACCAGCGACTGCCAGAGCCGCTGCACCGCCCACGGCGGCAGCGACGCCCCCTGCAGCAGCGGCGAAGAACGGGCCCATCGGGAACAGGTAGCCGTAGGCCTGGTTCTGCAGCTGCCCGGCGCCGCCCTCGGGGTCCCACAGGTGCAGCGCGCGGCGGAGCAGGCCGCCCGGGTCGACGGCGAGGTCGAGCTTGGTGTCGGGCACGAGCAGGCCCGGCGTCCTGCGCGAAGACCGCGCGGTGAGCACCAGGCAGGCGACGGCGGCGCGCGAGCCGCTCGACCGCGCCCGGCGCGGTCGAGGCAGGGACCCGCAGCACCAGGGCGCAGGTTCCAGGTCACGACCTCGCGCACGCCGGGCACGGCGACGACCCAGCGGGCCCAGGCGGGGTGGTAGCGCGGGCGCACGTCGACGACCTCGGACCGCGCCCGCCGCGACCTGCGGCGCCTGGTCCAGCGCAGCATCTGGGCGACCGAGGTGCGGTAACAGCGAGGCGCCGTAGTCGTTCTTGGGCCGGTGGCCGTGGCGCGGGCCGCGTAGCGGTCGGCGGCGCACCGGCCGCCCAGGTAGTGCCACGGCGCCGTCTCGTGGCCGCCGTTCGGGCGCGAGCCAGTTGTTGTAGGACAGGAACACCAGGCCGCCGGGCCGGGTGACGCGCACCATCTCGTCGGCCATGCGCTCCGGGCGCGGGCACGTGCTCGAGCACGTTGCTGGAGTAGCAGACGTCGAGCGACCCCGTCGCGGAACGGCAGGTCCAGGCCGCTGCCGAGCACCGTGTCGCGGGCGGCCGTCGCGGCCGTGCAGCGACAGCTCGCCGGCGTCGGCGTCCAGGCCCGACGTAGCGCGCCCCGGCCGCGCGGAAGGCGTCGGCGAAGTAGCCCGGGCCGCCGCCGACGTCGAGCAGCGTGCGGCCCGCGAGCGGCGCGTATGCGGCGACCTGGCGGGCGCTGTCGGCCGCGAGCAGCGCGTAGAAGCGCGCCGGGTCGGACTGCTCGAGCGCGAACGCGCGCAGGAGCATCGCGCTGCGGGCGAGCGTGCCGAGCGGCGGCAGGTGCGCGGGGTCGGGGAGCGGGCGGGCCACGGGCCGAGCCTAGGCTGCGGTCCGGTTCGTCCCCTGGTGCCCGGATGACCAGGCGAAGATGACCCAAATCGGCCACAGACAACAGAACACCTGTTCAGCGAACCTCGTCGCACACCGCCGAGAGGAACGTCTTGACCGTCACGACGACGAGCCCCCTGAGTCCGGGCTCCGCCGCCGCCCTGCACGACCTGCCGGCGCCGCGCACCGCCCCCGACCTGCTCACCGTCCTGCCGCTCACCGCCCCCACCGGCGAGGGCGTGCTGCTCCTCAACTGGCGCGACCTCACCAACCCCGAGGGCGGCGGCAGCGAGCTGTACGTCGAGACGGTCGCCGCGCGGCTGGCCGCCGGGGCGAGCCGGTCACCGTGTTCTGCGCCGCCCACCCGCACGCGCCCCGCGACGAGGTCAAGGACGGCGTCCGCTACGTCCGCCGCGGCAGCCAGCTCACCGTCTACCTCTGGGCCGCCCTGCTGCTCGCCCTCGGCACGTCGGGCTCGGCGGCCTGGGCCGCCGCGGCGTCGTCGTCGAGGTGCACAACGGGTGCCGTTCCTGGCCCGGCTGTTCACCCGCCGCCCCGTCGTCGTCCTCGTGCACCACGTGCACCGCGAGCAGTGGCCGGTCGTCTTCGGCCCGCTCGGCGCCCGCCTCGGCTGGTGGCTCGAGTCCTGGCTCGCCCCGCGGGTCAACCGCCGCTGCCCCTACGTCGCCGTGTCCGAGACGACCCGCGCCGAGCTCGCCGGTCTCGGCGTCGACGCCGGCCCGCATCACCGTCGTCCACAACGGCACCTCCGCGCCGCTGCCCACGCACCGCCGTCCGCACCGCCGCGCCGAGCATCGTCGTGCTCGGCCGGGTCGTCCCCCACAAGCGCGTCGAGCTGGTCCTGCAGGCCGCCGCGCGCTGCGCGACCGAGCTGCCCGGCCTGCGCGTCGACGTCGCCGGCGACGGCTACTGGCTGCCCGCGCTGCACGACGAGGTCGCCCGGCTGGGCCTGCAGGACGTCGTCACCCTGCACGGCCGCGTGACCGAGCAGGACAAGGCCGACCTGCTGGCCCGCTCCTGGGTGCACGCCGTCCCGTCGCGTCAAGGAGGGCTGGGGGCTGTCGGTCGTCGAGGCCGGCACCCACGGCACCCCCTCGGTCGCCTTCCGCGCCGCCGGCGGCCTGGCCGAGTCGGTCGTCGACGGCACGCAGCGGCCTGCTCGTCGACGACGAGCGCCGCCCTGCAGGACGCGCCTGCGCGCTGCTGCTCACCGACGGCGACCTGCGCGACCGGCTCGGCGCCGGTGCCCGCGCGCACGCCGCCCGCTTCACCTGGGCGGCCACCGCGCGCGCCTTCTCCTCCGTCCTGTCCCGCAGCCCCCGCCCGACCGCCCGCACGACGTCCAGCACCCGCTAGAAGGAGCCCCATCTCATGGAGACCATCCCCACCATCCTCGCCGGCATCGTGCTGGCCGGTGCCGCCACCGCCGGTGTCGTCGCCACCCAGGGCGACGCCGTCGGCGGGCGACGGCCTGCCCGCCGGCGGCACCGTCGTCACCTACGAGCAGGGCCAGTAGCAGCCCTGCTCCTGCGTCGTCGCTGCACGACGCCCCGCACCACCCCGGCCGCGGCACTGAGACCCAGTGCCGCGGCTAGCGGCGTGCCCGAGCACCACCGGCAGCAGCGGCAGCCGGTCGGCCGGCCCGCCGCCTCCCGGCACCGCGTAGAGCTCCAGCTCGGCCGTCCGGAGCACCGGCGTCAGGCCGGCGGTCTGCGCGGCGAGCACGGCGGGGTCGGCGTCGCGGGTCGTCCGCTCGACGACGACGAGCCCGGCGCCCGCCTCCCGCAGCGCCGGCAGCAGCGGGCCCCCCGCGGCCACCCCCGCGTCGACGACGTCGGCCAGCCGGTCCTCCCCGCGCACGCTGCCCGCGGCCAGCGGCAGGTCGTCGTCGACGACGGCGCGCGCGGCTCCACCAGGCGCGGCAGCGGGTCGAGCACCGTCCGGTCGCCGGTCCACGGGAACGCCCGGTAGAGCGTCCACGGCAGCACGACGACGGGCCCCGCCTGCGGGGCGGCGTCGACCGCGGCGGCGACGCGCAGCCAGTCGGCCGGGTAGCGCCGACGTCGACAGGCCGAGCCCCGTGGGCAGGGCCGCCAGCGGGGCCAGGACGGCGACGACGCCGGCCACGCGCAGCCGCGGCTGCAGCGCCTCCACCCCGCAGCCGGCGGCGGCCGCGACGAGCACGCCGAGCGGGGCCACCCACTTCTGCTGGTCGCGCAGCAGCCCCCCGCCCGGCACGTGCACGACGACGGCGCGCAGCAGGTCGGCCAGCCCGGGGACGCGCCCGGCGACGGCGACCAGCAGCCCGAGGCCCGCGGCGAGCAGCAGCGGCCGGACCGGCAGCCGGGCGGCGAGCAGCCGGGCGCCGGCCAGGGCGACCAGCAGCACCAGCAGGGCCGCGGGCCAGCCGGCCCCGCGGCCCGGGGGGACGGCCGCGGGGGCCCACACCCCGCCGAGGGTCAGCAGGCTGCCGAGCACGCCGAGCGGGGTGTCGGCGTCGGCGGCGAAGGCCGCGACCCCGGCGGGGTCGGCCGGGCGGCGGGGTGCTGAGCAGGGCGGGGACCAGCCAGGGCAGCGCCAGCACCAGGGTCGCCCCGAGGGCGGCGGGCAGGCGGCGCAGGCCGGCGCACGGCAGCACGACGAGGGCGACCAGCAGCCCGGCCGACGCGCCGCCGCAGGCCCCGACGGCCAGGCAGGCCACCGTCCGCCAGGGCCGGTCGCCGGCGCGCCAGTCGAGCGCGGCGCGGGCCGCCCAGGGCAGCACCGCCCAGCCCACCAGCAGCGCCCACTGGCCCAGCAGCAGCCGCTCGTGCAGGTAGGCCGACCAGCCGTAGGCCGTCGGCCGCCGCGACCGCCCCCGTGCGCGACGCCGTCGGGCACAGCCGGGCCGCGCCCCACGCCCCGCCGAGCACGGTGCCCAGCAGCACGAGGTCCTGCAGCCAGCCGCCCGGCAGCACGGTCGAGGCCAGGGCGACGAGCAGGTCGCTCGGCACCGCGCGCGGCACGCCGTCGAGCCCGAGCACGGTGCCCGACAGGGGCAGGCGCGGCACGAAGACCATGTCGCGCACCAGCACGACGCCAGGGCCGAGCAGCGTCCCCAGCAGCAGCAGCGCGAGGACGGCACCGGCGAGCAGGCCGGCCCGGGACCGTTCCCGCAGCGGCAGCACCCGGCCGACGCTAGCGGCTGCCGATCTACCCTCGGGCACGTGCCCGCCACCTCCCTCGCCCGCGGCGGCGGGCTGGTGGCGCCCGCGCTGACGCTGCTCAACCTGTCGGGCTACGTGCTGGCCGTGGCGGCCTCCCGGGTGCTCGAGCCGGCGGCCTACGGCGCCCTGACCAGCCTGCTCGGGGTGCTGCTGGTCGCCTCCGTCCCCGCGCTGGCGCTGCAGGCCGTGGTGGCCCGCAGCATCGCCCGCCGGCCGCACGACGAGGAGCCGGGCGCCCGCGAGCGGGCCCTGCTGGCGCGCTGCGCGGCGGTGGGTGCGCTGGTCACCCTCGTCGTCGCCGCGCTGGCGCCGCTGCTGTCGGCGTTCCTGCGCGTCGGCGTCGCCGGGCCGCTCTGGCTGGCCGCCGGGCTGCTGCCGCTGGCGGTGCTGTCCGCCGTCCTCGGGGTGCTGCAGGGGCGCGAGCACTTCGGGGCGCTGGCCACCACCATCGTCGTGCAGGGGCTGGCCAAGCTGCTGGCCCTGGTGCCGCTGGCCCTCGGCGGCGGGCCCGCGGAGGTGCTGGCCGGCTTCAGCGCCGGCACCACGGTCGCCGCCGTCGTCGGGCTGGCGCTGCTGCACCTCGGCCCGGGCCGGGGCGACGTCGCCGGGCTGCCCGTCCCGCGCGAGCTGCTGCTGGCCGGCGGCGCCCTGCTGGCCCTGCTGGCCCTGGCCAACCTCGACCTGGTGCTGGCCCGCAACGCCCTGCCCGCCGCCGAGTCGGGGCGCTACGCGGTCGGCTCGGTGCTGAGCAAGGCGGCGTTCTGGCTGCCGCAGACGGTCGCCGTCGTCGTGCTGCCGCGGCTCACCGACGCCTCCGCCGGCCGCGAGGTGCTGCGCCGGGCGGTGCTCGTCGTCGCCGGGCTGGGCCTGCTGGAGGTGCTCGGCTGCCTGGCGCTGGGCGCGCCGGTCATCGGGCTGACCTTCGGCGAGCAGTACCGGTCGCTGGCCGGCGTCGCGCCGCTGTTCGTCGTGCAGGGCGCCGCACTCGCCGTCGTGCAGCTGCTGGTCTACCGCGGGATCGCGCTGCACAGCGGCGCGGTCGGCCGCCTGGTCGTCGGGGCGCTCGCGGTCGAGGCGGCGGCCGTGCTGGTGCTGCAGCCGACGACGACGACCGGCGTGGTGCTGCCGGCCGTCGTCGTGGCGCTGCTGCTGGCGGCCGCCGGGCTGGCGTCGGACCCCGGGCGGGCGCGGACGGGCTAGGAGGCCGTGCCGGGGGCCGACCAGTGGACGACCTTGTACTGGCTGAGCTCGTCGAGCAGCTCGGGCCCGTAGCCGATGCCCTGGCCGCTGCCGCGGTGCGGGTGGGCCGAGCCGCCGGGCGCCCCGCCGAAGGCGGCGTTGACCTTCACGGTGCCGACGGGCAGCTCGCGGGCGGCCTGCTGGGCGTGGGCCATGCTCGGCGTCAGGACGGTGGCGGCCAGGCCGTAGGTCGACTGCCGGGCAGCGGCGAGGGCCTCGTCGAACGAGGAGACGACCCGCACCGCGGCGACCGGCCCGAAGGTCTCGGTCGACATGACGTCCATGTCGTCGGTGCAGCCGGACAGCACGGTGGGCGGGAAGAACGCGCCCGGCCCGTCGGGGGCCTGCCCGCCGGCGAGCACGCTGGCCCCGCCGGCCACGGCCTGCGCGACGTGCTCCTCGACGACGGCGCGCTGCCGCTTGTCGACCATCGGGCCGATCTCGAAGGAGCCGGCGCGGGCGACGAGCGCGTCCAGGAAGGGCTCGGCGACGTCGGCGTGCACGTAGACCCGCTCGATGGAGACGCAGATCTGCCCGGCGTTGGCGAAGGCGCCGAGGGCGACCTGCTCGGCGGCCCAGGCCGGGTCGACGCCGGCGTCGACGATGCAGGCGTCCTTGCCGCCGCCCTCGAGCACGGCGTGCGCGCCGCGGCGGGCGCAGGCCTCGGCGATCGCGCGGCCGGTGACGGAGGACCCCACGTGGTAGGCGACGTCGACGGCGGGCGCGTCGACGAGCAGCGCGCCGGTGCGGCCGTCGCCGTGCAGCACCTGCAGCACGCCGGGCGGCAGGTGCTCGGCCAGCACGCTCGCGATGAGGGCGCCGCAGAGCGGGGTGCGCTCGGACGGCTTGAACACGACGGTGTTGCCGGCCGCCAGCGCCCCGCCGAGGCCCTGCAGCACGATCGCCGCCGGGTCGTTCCACGGCGTCAGCACGGCGGCGACGCCGCGCGGCTCCCAGATCATGAGGTCGAAGGCGTCCCACCCGCCCTGCAGCGCCTTGCCGCGGTGCAGCGGGGCGAGCTCGGCGTACTGCTCCAGCGTGCCGATGCCGGCCTCGACGCCCCCGCGGCTGTCGCCGAGCGGCTTGCCGCCCTCGCGGGACTGCAGCTCGGCGACCTCGTCGACCCGCTCGCGCAGCGCCCGGGCCGCGGCCTTGAGCATGCCGCTGCGCTCCCCCGCCGGCGTCCGGGCCCAGCCCGGGGCCGCCTTGGCGGCACCGGCGACGGCGGCCTCGACCTCCTGCGGCCCGCACAGCGGGATGCGGCCGACCAGGGTGTCGTCGCGGGGGTCGAGCACGTCGAGGGTCTCGCCGGAGGCGGGCACCCACGCGCCGTCGAGCAGGACAGGGGCGGGATCCAGGGGCAGCGTCACACCGGCGGCGCTACCCGGGGCCCCCCGGCGCTACCCCTCCTGTCCGGCGTCGTCGCTGTCGCTCTGGTCACCGTCCTCGCCCGGCCCCGGCACGCTCTTGTCGTCGACGCCCGGGCCGTTCTCGGTGCGCACACCGCCGTCGTCGGTGGCGCAGCCGCTGACGCCGGCGAGCAGCGGCAGGACGACGAGGCCCGCGGCGAGGGCGAGGCGGGCGGGTCGGCGGGTCGGACGGCGCACGGCGGGCTCCAGGGACGGGACGGGGGTGTGGACCCCCGACGTCTGCCCGGTCTCCCGCACAGGACACGCGCGCGTGCGTCATCCTGTCCCGCGACGCACCGGGGCGACCGGGCAGGCACGGGAGGACGCACGTGGCACAGGGACACCTGGACCGGCTGAGCAGCATCGATGCCGGCTTCCTGCACCAGGAGGACGGCGGTGCCCACATGCACATCGGCGGCCTGGCCGTCTTCGAGGGGCCGGCCCCGACGGGCGAGCAGTTCCGCGAGCACATCGGCTCCCGGCTGCCCCGCGTGCCGCGCTACCGCCAGCGCGTCGTCGAGATGCCGCTGGGCACCGGGCGCCCGCTGTGGGCCGACGACCCGGGCTTCCGGATCGGCTACCACGTCCGCCACACCGCGCTGCCCGCCCCGGGCAGCGAGCAGCAGCTGCTGACCCTGGTCTCGCGGATCGTCAGCCAGCGCCTGGACCGGACCAAGCCGCTGTGGGAGTGCTGGCTGGTCGAGGGGCTCGAGGGCGGCCGCTGGGCGCTGATCGCCAAGACCCACCACGCGATGATCGACGGCGTCGGCGGGGTCGACCTGCTCACCGCGCTGCTGGACCTGTCGCCGGACGCCGAGCCGGTCCCGCCGCAGCCGTGGGAGCCCCGGCCGGTGCCCAGCGGGCTCGGCCTGCTCGCGGCCGCGGGCCGCAACGGGGTCGGGCACGCGCTGCGCCTCGGCACGCCGGGCGGCGTCGCTGGCGCTGCGTCCGGACCGCGCCGTGCGCGAGGGCCTGTCCGCCGCCGCCGCGCTGGCCGCGGTCGCCGAGCCGCTGCTCAACGGCGCGCCGCCCACCCCGCTCAACCGCGAGCCCGGCCCGCACCGCACCGTCCAGGTGGTCCGCACCGACCTCGCCGACTACAAGAGCGTCAAGCAGGCCCTCGGGGCGACCGTCAACGACGTCGTGCTCACGGCGGTCAGCGGCGCGCTCGGGCGCTTCCTCGCGGGCCGCGGCGTCGAGACCGACGGCCTGACGATGAAGGCCTGCGTGCCCGTCAGCGTCCGCACCCAGGACAAGGTCGGCGCGGCCGGCAACGAGATCACGATCATGACCGCGCCGCTGCCCGTCGGGGTCGAGGACCCGGTCGAGCGCCTGGCGCTGGTGCGCTCGGCGATGGAGCACCTCAAGGGCTCGCGGCAGGCCGAGGGCGCCAAGATGATGACGTCGCTGGAGAACGCGCTGCCCCCGGCCGTGCTCGCGCGGGCCTCCCGCCTCGGCTTCACCAGCCGGCTCTACAACCTGCTGGTCACCAACGTCCCCGGCCCGCAGGTGCCGATCTACCTGCTCGGCCGCCGCATGCTGCAGCTGGCGCCGCTGGCCTTCCTCGCCCCGGAGCACACCTTGGCCATCGCGATCATCAGCTACGACGGCGCCGTCACCTACGGCCTGCTCGCCGACGCCGACGCCGTCCCCGACCTGCCGGTGCTCGCCGGGCACCTGCAGGACAGCCTGGCCGAGCTGGTCAAGGCGGCCGGGGCGTGAGCGCCCTGGACGGCTGGGAGCGCAGCAGCTTCACCGCCGACGGCAGCACCCGCGAGGTGCTGCGGCAGGGCACCGGGCCCGGCGTGGTCGTCGTCCACGAGATCCCGGCCATCACGCCGTCGGTGCTGGCGTTCGCCCAGGACGTCGTCGACGCCGGGTTCACGGTCGTGCTGCCGTCGCTGACGGGCACGCCGGGCGAGCCGCCGAGCGGGAGGGCGCTGCTGGGCAGCGTGCTCAAGGTGTGCGTCTCGCGCGAGTTCGAGACCTGGCGGACGGGACGCACCTCCCCGGTCATCGGCTGGCTGCGGGCCCTCGCCGCCGACCTGCACGCCGAGCTCGGCGGGCCCGGCGTCGGGGCGCTCGGCATGTGCTTCAGCGGGGGCTTCGCGCTGGCGATGATGGTCGACGAGCACGTCGTCGCCCCGGTGCTGTCGCAGCCGTCGCTGCCGTTCACCCTGACGGCGGCGCACAAGGCCGACCTCGGGCTGTCGCCCGCCGACCTCGCCACCGTCAAGGACCGGGTCGCCCGCGGCTGCCCGGTGCTCGGGCTGCGCTTCGAGGGCGACCCGCTGGTCGGCACCCGCTTCGACACGCTGCGCCGGGAGCTCGGCGACGGCTTCCTCGCCGTCGAGCTGCCCGGGCAAGCAGCACTCCGTGCTGACCGAGCACCGCGACGAGCCCTCGGTGCAGCGCGTCCTGGACTTCTTCCGCGAGCGCCTGGTGGTCGCCTAGTCCGCAGCGCCCAGGGCGTCGAGCGCGTCGAGGTCCTCGGGGCTCAGCGTCCAGCCGTCGACGTCGGCGTTGCTGCGGATCCGCTCCTCGTTCGTCGACTTCGGGATGACGACGACGCCGCTGTCGAGGTGCCAGCGCACCAGCACCTGCGCGGGCGTCCTCCCCAGCCGGCGGGCGATGCCGGTGACGACGGGGTGCTCCAGCGTGCCGCCGCGCAGCGTGCTGTAGCCCTCCAGCACGATGCCGCGCTGCCGGTGGCCCTCGAGCACGTCGGCGTCGAAGTGCAGCGGGCTCCACCGCACCTGGTTCACGGCCGGGCGGACGCCGGTGAGCTCCTCGAGCCGGTCGAGCTGCGCGAGCGAGTAGTTGCTGACGCCGATGTCGCGGACCAGGCCGTCGGCCCGGGCCTGCGCCATGTCGGTGAACAGCCCCTCGACGACGCCGTCGTCGGGCCAGTGCACCAGCCACAGGTCCAGGTGGTCGGTGCCGAGGGCCTCGAGGCTCTGCTCCAGGGTCTCCCGGCCCCGGTCCTTGCGCATCGGCGGGCACTTGGTGGTCAGGAAGACCTCGCGCCGGTCGACGCCGGAGGCCGCGAGGCCGGCGCCGACCTCGGCCTCGTTCTCGTAGACCGTGGCGGTGTCGAGGTGGCGGTAGCCGGCCTCGAGGGCCCAGGCGACGGACGCGGTGGCGGCCGGGCCCTGGATCTGCCAGGTGCCGAAGCCGAGCAGGGGCATGGCGCTGCCCGAGGGCAGCGGGGGCGTGACGTCCTGCGGGACGGAGGGGGTGCTCATGGCGCTCCCCTACCCCGGCAGCAGGGCCGTGCGCTCCTGCTCGGTGAGCGGTGCCGGACGGCGGTCCTCGCCGACCTTGACCATGACGACGCGGCCCGTCGCGACGAGCGCGCCCTCGACGGTGAGCTCGTGCAGCAGCACCCACGAGGTCCGCCCGAGCGACTCCACCGACACGGCGACGTCGACCGTGCGCACCCGCCCGCCGATCTCCTGGCGGTGGTCGCACTCGCTGCGCGCGACCAGGGCGTGCAGCGGCGGCGCGGCCTCGTCGAACCAGCGGACCCGGCCGGTCTCCATGAAGCGGAAGAACTGGACGTTGTTGACGTGGCCCAGCGCGTCGAGGTCGCCGAAGCGGACCTGGACGGGCGTGGTGACGACCCGTGGGCCCACTAGTGCCCCGCCTCGTCCCACGTCCGCCCGACGCCGACGCTGACGTCGAGCGGCACGTCGAGCGCGTACGCCTGCCCCATCTCGCGCCGGACCAGCGCCTCGAGCGCCTCCTGCTCGCCCGGCGCGACCTCGAGCACGAGCTCGTCGTGCACCTGCAGCAGCAGCCGGCTGTCCATGCCCTCGTCGCGCAGTGCCCGGTGCACCCCGAGCATCGCCAGCTTGATGATGTCGGCGGCCGAGCCCTGGATCGGGGCGTTCAGCGCCATCCGCTCGGCCATGGAGCGGCGCTGGCCGTTGTCGCTGGTCAGGTCGGGCAGGTAGCGGCGGCGGTCCAGGATCGTGCTCGTGTAGCCGTCCTTGCGGGCCTGCTCGACGACGTCGCGCAGGTAGTCGCGGATCCCGCCGAAGCGCTCGAAGTAGGCCTGCATCTGCTCCTTGGCCTCGTCGGTGGGGATGCGCAGCTGGGTCGCCAGCCCGTAGGCCGACAGCCCGTAGGCCAGGCCGTAGCTCATCGCCTTGACCCGCCGGCGCAGCTCGGGGTCGACCTGCTCGACGGGGACGCCGAACGCCCGGGAGGCGACGAAGGTGTGCAGGTCCTCCCCCGTGTTGAAGGCCTCCTTGAGGCCGTCGTCGGCCGAGAGGTGCGCCATGATCCGCATCTCGATCTGGCTGTAGTCCGCCGTCATGAGGACCTCGAAGCCCCGCCCCGCGACGAAGCCCTGGCGGATCTCGCGGCCCTGCTGGGTGCGGATCGGCACGTTCTGCAGGTTGGGGCCGTCGCTCGACAGCCGCCCGGTGGCCGCCACCATCTGCTTGAACGTCGTGTGGATGCGGCCGTCGTCGGCCACGGTCGGCAGCAGCTGCTTCTCCACCACCATGAGCAGCCGGGTGATCTCGCGGTGCTTGAGCAGCGCCTCCACCACCGGGTGCGTGCCGGCCAGCGTCTGCAGCGCGTCGGCGTCGGTCGTCCACCCGGTCTTGATCTTCTTGGTCTTCGGCAGGCCGAGCTCGTCGAACAGCAGCGCCTGCAGCTGCTTGGGGCTGCCGAGGTGGAACTCGTGCCCGACGGTCGCGTAGGCCTCCTCGGCCGCGAGCTTCACCTGGTCGCGCAGCCGGGTCTCCAGCGCGGTGAGGTGCTCGACGTCGGCGGCGATGCCCGTCTGCTCGCAGTCGGCCAGCACCTGCACGAGCGGCAGCTCGAGGTCGCGCAGCAGGGCCGTGCCGCCGCGGCGCTCGAGGTCCTGGTCGAGCGCGACGGCGAGGTCGGCGACGGCGCGCGCGCGCAGGACGGCGTCGGCGGCGTGCTCGTCCTGCTCCTCGCCGTCCTCGCTGAACAGCGCGCCGTCCATCGTCAGCTGGCCGTCGCTGCGCGGCTCGGCCCGCAGCTCGCGCCGCAGGTAGCGCAGCGACAGGTCGGCGAGGTCGAAGGAGCCCTGCCCCGGCAGGGCCAGGTAGGCGGCCAGGGCCGTGTCGCTGGTGACGCCGTGCAGCTCGAGGTCGCGGGCGGCCAGCGCGTTCAGCGGGCCCTTGTGGTCGTGCAGGGCCTTCGCGACGGCCGGGTCGGCCAGCCACTCCCCCAGCACGCGGTCGTCGTCGGGGCTCAGCTCCTGCAGGTCGAGGTAGGCGGCGTCGTCCTCGCGGTCCGGATCCCCTTCCGGAGGCGACTGCGCGGCGAACCCGATGCCCAGCACGTCGCCCGCGCCCTTGGCGAACACCCCGCGCACGTGCAGGCCCACCCGGACGCCCTGCGGCAGCCCGGCCAGGAACCCGCCGAGCTCGCCGGGGCGCAGCACCCGGGCGGCGACGTCGAAGCCGTGCTCGGCCTCCGGCTCGACGGCGGACAGCGTCGCGTACAGCCGCTCGCGCAGGACCTTGAACTGCAGGGCGTCGAAGACCTTGTGGACCTCGTCGCGGTCCCACTGGCCCAGGCGCAGGTCGTGCGGGCCGACCTCCAGGGGGACGTCGCGGACGAGCTCGGTGAGCTGCCGGTTGCGGGCCACGCTCGCGATGCCGGCCCGCAGGTTGTCGCCGACCTTGCCCTTGACCTCGTCGACGTGGTCGATGAGCGAGGCGACGTCGCCGTACTGCTGGATGAGCTTGGTGGCGGTCTTCTCGCCGAGCCCCGGGATGCCGGGGAGGTTGTCGCTGGGGTCGCCGCGCAGCGCCGCGAACTCCGGGTACTGCTCGGGGCTCAGGCCGTACTTGTCCTGCACGGCCTCCGGCGTCATGCGGCGCATGTCGGAGACGCCGCGGCTGTTGTAGAGCACGGTCACCCGGTCGCTGACCAGCTGGAAGGCGTCGCGGTCCCCGGTGACGATGAGGACGTCCATGTCGTCCGAGGCCGCCTGCGTGGCCAGCGTGGCGATGACGTCGTCGGCCTCGAAGCCCTCGGCCGTCACGATCGGCACGCGCAGCGCGTCGAGCACCTCGCGGACCAGGCTCACCTGCCCCTTGAAGTCGTTCGGGGTCTCGGCCCGGCCGGCCTTGTAGTCGGCGTAGGTCTCGCTGCGGAAGGTCTTCTTGCTGACGTCGAAGGTGACCGCGAGGTGGGTCGGCTGCTCGTCGCGCAGCACGTTGATGAGCATCGCCGTGAAGCCGTAGACGGCGTTCGTCGGCTGGCCCGTCGTCGTCGAGAAGTTCTCGACCGGCAGGGCGAAGAAGGCCCGGTAGGCCAGGGAGTGGCCGTCGAGCAGCAGCAGCCGCGAGCGCTGCGGCTCCGGCTCGGCGGTCTTCTTCGCGGCGGCCATGCCGCTGATCGTAGGAGGGCGGCCGCTAGGAGGCGGGCTCGTCCCCTGCCGCCGGCCCGAGCGGCACCGCGGGGGCTCCGCGCAGCAGCCGGCCGGCCCGCCGGGCCCGCGGCCGCACGACGTGGTCGCCGGTGGGACGGACGTCGGGAGCCAGCCGACGGCGGACCACCGCGACCGGGGCGACCCGGCGGACGGCGAGCGGCGCGAAGCCCAGGCGGGCGAAGAAGCGGTTGGCGTCGCGGGAGCCGGGGTGCACCGAGACCACGATCTGGTCCAGCCCGCGCTCCTCGGCGAAGGCGGCGCAGGCCGCGACCAGCGCCTTGCCGGCGCCCCGCCGCTCGTTGCGCCGGCTGACGACGGCGTGGCTCATGTGCACCGCCGGCAGGTCCAGCAGGGCGTTGGCGCTGGCGACCGTGAACAGCGCCATGCCCAGCGGCAGGTCGTCGCCGTCGACCGCCACGACCAGGTGCCGGTCGGGGTCCTCCAGCGCCTCGGCGTAGCGGCTCTCGACGCCCGGCCGGGCGCCCGGGCGGCTGCTCGACGGCAGCGGCAGCAGCGCGTCGCGCAGCTCGTCGGCCAGCCGGAGCAGCGCCGGCAGGTCCTCCGACCGGGCGGGCCGCACGTGCACCGAGGTCCGTCCCACGAGCAGCACTCCGGGTGGTCGGGCGCGGCCGGGCCGCGGGCTGGGTGCCCGGCGGGACGGTCGAGCACGGGTGCTTGGCTGGCACCGCTCGGGCTCCGCGACTGTAGGTCGCGCGACAGGGCGCGTCGAGAGGACGGTCGGGTGGTCCGCGGTGCCGGCACGGTGCTCAACGTGGCGACGGTGCTCGTCGGGTCGGGGCTGGGCGTCCTGCTGCGCGGGCGGCTGCCGCAGCGCACCCGCGACACCGTCACCGACGCCCTCGGCCTGGTCACCCTGGTGATCGGCGGGCTCGGCTGCGCGGCCCTGTCCGACCGCGCCTTCGCCCGCGCGGTCACCGGCGACGGCACGCTGCTGGTCGTCCTCGGCGCCCTGCTCGTCGGCGGGATCGCCGGGAGCCTGCTGCGGCTGGAGCAGCGCCTGGAGGCGAGCGGGGCGTTCCTGCAGCGCCGGCTCGCCGGGGAGGGCGCCAGCGAGCAGCGGGCCCGCTTCGTCGAGGGCTACGTGACGGCGTCGCTGGTGTTCGTCGTCGGGCCGCTGGCCGTGCTCGGGTCGCTGTCGGACGGGATGGGCCGCGGCATCGAGCAGCTCGCCCTGAAGAGCACCCTGGACGGCTTCGCGTCGCTGGCCTTCGCGGCCTCGCTCGGCTGGGGCGTCGCCGCGGCCGCGGTCAGCGTCGGGGTCGTGCAGGGGCTGCTGACGGTGGTCGGCGCGCTGGTCGGGGCGCTGCTCCCGGCGGCGCTGCTGGCCTCCGTGACCGCCACCGGCGGGGTGCTGCTGCTCGGCGTCGGGCTGCGCCTGCTGCAGGTCCGGGCGGTCCCCGTGGGCGACCTGCTGCCGGCGCTCGTGGCCGCCCCGCTGCTCACCGCACTGGTCGACGCCGTCCGTTGACCCGGTCTCGACCTGAGGTCTAGGGTTCGCGCCCGACGAGGGCCCGGGACGCCCAGTAGAGAACGTGCGCGGTCGGGGAAGGCCTGCGCGCGGCGCCACCGGCGGCCCGGGCCCTCGTCGTGCGGGCGCCCGGGCGGCCGGCCCGGCAGTGCCTGGGCGCCCTAGTGGGCGCCGATCTCCTCGCCGAGGTAGGCGGCGCGGATGCGCGGGTCCTCGAGCATCGTGCCGGCCTCGCCGCTCATGACGATGCTGCCGGTCTCGAGCACGTAGCCGCGGTTCGCCAGCTTCAGCGCCTGCGCGGCGTTCTGCTCGACGAGCAGCACCGTGGTGCCCTCCTTGTTGACCGTCTCGATGATCTCGAAGATCTGGGCGACGATCAGCGGCGCGAGCCCCATGGACGGCTCGTCGAGCAGCAGCAGCTTCGGGCCGCTCATCATGGCCCGGCCGATCGCGAGCATCTGCTGCTCGCCGCCGGACAGCGTGCCGGCGTCCTGGTCCTTGCGCTCCTGCAGCCGCGGGAACAGCTCGAAGACGTGCTTCATCATCTTCTTGTTGCCCCCCTTGCGCTGGTAGGCACCCATCTCCAGGTTCTCGGTCACGCTCATGATCGGGAAGACCCGGCGGCCCTCCGGCACGTGGCCGATGCCGAGGGCGACGATGTCGTGGGCGGGGACGCTGGCGAGCGGCCCGCCCTCGAACAGCACCTGGCCCGCCGAGGGGCGCAGCAGCCCGGAGATGGTGCGCAGCGTGGTGGTCTTGCCCGCGCCGTTCGCGCCGAGCAGGGTGACCACCTCGCCCTGGTCCACCGTCAGGCTCACGCCCTTGAGGGCCTCGATCGCGCCGTACTTGACGGTGACGTCGTCGAGCGTCAGCAGGCTCATGCGGACTCCCCCTGGGGGGTGCTGTCGATCGGCGGACGTGGCGGCGGCGGCGTCGGCGGCGGCGTCACCGCTGCCGAGGTAGGCCTCGATGACGCGGGGGTCGCGCTGGACCCCCTGCGGCGTGCCGGAGGCGATGACCTCGCCGAAGTTGAGCACGACGACGTGCGCGGCCACCGACATGACCAGCTTCATGTCGTGCTCGATGAGCAGGACGCTGATGCCGCTGTCGGCGATCTTGCGGATGAGGTCGATGAGCTGGCGCTTCTCGGCCGGGTTCGTGCCGGCGGCGGGCTCGTCGAGCAGCAGCAGCTGCGGCCGGGTGCCCATGGCGCGGGCGATCTCGAGCCGCCGCTGGTCGCCGTAGGGCAGCGAGCTGGAGACGGCGTTGGCCTGGGCGGCCAGCCCCACGAACTCGAGCAGGCGGAAGGCCTCCTCGTCGCTCTGGCGCTCCTCCCGGCGCGCCCGCGGCAGGCGGAGCATCGCGCCGATCGGGCCGGTGCGCTGGTGCGACTCCACCCCGATCTTGACGTTCTCGACGGCGGTGAGGGCGTTGAACAGCCGGATGTTCTGGAACGTGCGGGCCACGCCCATCCGGTTCACGTCGAACGGCTTGCGCCCGACGATCTGCTGCTCCTTGCCGTCCGACGGCCGGAAGACGACCTTGCCCTCCTGCGGCGTGTAGACGCCGGTGAGGCAGTTGAACAGCGACGTCTTGCCGGCGCCGTTCGGGCCGATGACGGACAGGATCTGCCCGCGCTCCATGCTCAGCGAGACGTCGTTGAGGCTGGTGAGGCCGCCGAAGCGCAGGGTCACACCCTGGACGTCGAGGACGTTCGAGGACGGCGCGGTCACGGCGACCCCACCCCCATGCCGCCGCCGCCGACGCCCTGGCCGGCGCCCGGGGTCGTGCCCATGCCGTCGGCGCCGCCGATGCCGGCCTCGGACAGCCTGATCTCGCGGGCCCGGCGCTTGGAGGGCACGATGCCCTGCGGCCGGAAGATCATCATCACGATGATGAGGGCTCCGAAGTAGATGAAGCGGTCGGCCGGGTCGACGTAGTCGCGCAGCACGTTGGGCAGCCACTGCAGCACGAACGCGCCGATGATCACGCCGGGGATCGAGCCCATGCCGCCGAAGATGACCATCGTCAGCACCAGCAGCGACGCGACCAGCAGGAAGTTGTCCGGGGCGAAGAAGCCGACCTTGGTGGCGTAGAGGACGCCGGCCAGGCCGGACGTCGACGCGCCGATGGCGAAGGCCAGCAGCTTGTAGCGGACGGTCGGCACGCCGGTGGCGGCCGCCGCGACCTCGTCCTCGCGGATCGCCGTCCACGCCCGGCCCACGCGGCTCTCCTCGAGCCGCTTGAAGCCGATGACGACCAGGACGATGAAGCCGAGCACGAGGTAGTAGTAGGGCAGCGACTCCAGGCCCCACGTGTAGTCCAGCGGACCCAGGTGCACCGCCAGGGACGGCAGGGCCACGCCGCGCGGGCCGTCGGTGATGTTCGTGCCCGCGATGTCGTCGCCGTTGACGGCCAGGATGCGGACGATCTCACCGAAGCCGAGGGTGACGATGGCCAGGTAGTCGCCGCGCAGGCGCAGCGTCGGGCCGCCGAGGATCACGCCCGCGAGCATCGACACGACGATCGCGATCGGGATGATGAAGAACGCGTTGAGCTCGAACGGCGGCTTCACCGGCAGCGAGCCCGTGAAGTACGCCGTGGTGTAGGCACCGATCGCGAAGAAGGCGATGTACCCGAGGTCGAGCAGGCCGGCGAGCCCGACGACGATGTTCAGCCCGAGGGCGAGCAGCACGTAGATCGCGATCTGCTCGACCGCGACGCCCTGCCAGAAGTTCGACACCGTGGCCGGGTAGACCAGCACCAGCAGCGCCGCCACGACGTAGCCGACGTACTTGGCGTACGGCAGCCGCTCCAGCGACCGGCGCGCCGCCGTGACCGGGCCGGTGACGGTCGACGCCCGGAGCGTCCCGCGGTCGGCCAGCAGGAACAGCGCGCCGAGCACGAGGCCGGCGACGAGGTAGGGCACGACGCGGGCGTCGAGCAGCGCGCCCTTGAGGCCGAGCAGCGGCTCGTCGCCGGTGCCGCTGGGGCCGGTGATGACGGCGGCCAGCAGGCCCAGGGCCGCGCCGCCGACCAGGCGGCCGACCTCGGGCCGGTCCCTGAACGAGGGCTTCGTGCCGGGCGAGGCGCCCGGGGTGATCGCGGTCATGCGGACCTCCCGAGCCGCTCGCCGAGGATGCCGGAGGGCCGCACGAGCAGCACCAGCACGAGGATGGAGAACGCGATGACGTCGCGGTAGGCCGAGTCCGCGCAGGCGACGCCGTAGTTCTCGACCAGGCCGAGCAGCAGCCCGCCGAGCACCGCCCCGCGGACGTTGCCGATGCCGCCGAGCACCGCGGCGGTGAAGGCCTTGACGCCGGGGATGAAGCCCATCGTGTTCTGGACGTCGAAGGCGCTGCCGTAGAGGAAGCCGGCCGCCCCGCCCAGGGTGCCGCCGATGATGAACGTCTGCGTGATGACCCGGTTGATGTCGACGCCCATGAGGCTCGCCGTCTCGGCGTCCTGCGCGACCGCGCGGATGCCCTGCCCGAGCCGGGTGCCGTTGACCAGCCGGTCGAGCGCGACGAGCAGCACCAGGGCCGCACCGGCGAGCACGAGCTGCTTGGTCTTGACGTCCGCGCCGAACAGGCTGAACACGGTGCCGTCGGTGTACAGCGTCGGCACGTTGACGGCCAGGCGGCCGAACTCCTTGCCGGCGATGTTCACCATGAACAGCGACGCCCCGATCGCCGAGATCAGGTAGGCCAGCTTCGGGGCGTTCCTCCTGCGCAGCGGGCGGTAGGCCGTGCGCTCCAGCACGAAGGCCGCGGCCGCACCGACGGCGCCGCCGACCACGATCCCGAGCAGCACCAGGGCCACCGAGGACGCTCCCGAGGGGCGCACCTCGCCGACCAGGGGACGCAGCGCGAAGACGCTGCCGAAGGCGCCGAGCATGAACACCTCGCTGTGCGCGAAGTTGATCAGCTGCAGGACGCCGTAGACGAGGGTGTAGCCGAGGGCGATGAGCGCGTAGACGGCGCCGATCGCCAGCCCGGTGACCGTGAGGTCCCAGAACTGGCTGGTGAAGCACATGGGTGGCTGCTCCAGGCGGGGGACGCACCGGTGGGTGCAGGAGGGGACGTGCGGGACAGGCGTGCCGGTCGCCCGTGCGGCCCGGTCAGCCGGCGCGCGGGTGACACACCACGAGCGGGGCCCCGTGGGGACCCCGCTCGTGGTGGTGCGTCCTTACTTGACGAGCTCCTCGGTGGTGCCGAGGACGGCGCGCTTGCCGGCCTTCACCTGGAACACGAAGATCGTCTTGCCCTCGACCTCGCCGTTGTCGGTGAAGGTGATCTGCTTGGTGATGCCCTGGTAGTCGACACCGCGGACGGCCTCGAGGACCTTCTCGCGGGTCAGCTCGCCGTCGACGGTCTTCATCGCCTCGATGATGGCGTTGGCGGCGTCGAAGGACTCCGGCGAGTACGTGCCGGCCGGCTTGGAGAACTTCGCCTGGTAGGCGTCGGCGAAGGTCTTGGCCTTCGGGTCGACGTTGGCGTCACCGCACGGGCAGAACAGGTACGTGCCCTCGGCGATCTCCGGGGTGGCCGACTTGATGTACTCGTCGTCGTTGGAGCCGTCGCCCGACAGCAGCGGCTTGGCGTAGCCGACGCTCTTGAGGGACTTGGCCAGCAGCGCCAGCTCGGGGAAGTAGCCCGAGTACCAGACGGCGTCGACGTTCGCGTTGTTGATCTTCTGCGCGACGGTCGAGTAGTCCTTGGTCTTCGGGACGCTCTCCTCGATGACCTTGACGCCCTGGGCCTGCAGCGTCTTGTTGAACACGCCGGCCAGGCCGACGCCGTACTCGCTCTTGTCGTCCAGCGAGTAGACGGTCTTGGCAGCGAGGGTCTTGGCGATGTAGTTCGCGGCCTCCTCGCCCTGCGCGTCGTCCGGCGGGACCACGCGGAAGAACGACGAGAAGCCGTTCTCGGCCTTGGTCAGGTCGGGGTTGGTGGCCGAGGGGCTCACGGCAGCCAGGTTGGCGGCGGCGAACAGCTTGGCGGAGGACTTGGTCGCACCGGAGAAGGCCGGGCCGACGACGGCCATGACCTCCTCGTCGTCGATGCTCTTGCGGGCCGCGGGCGGGCCGCCCTCGGGCGTGCCGACGTCGTCCTGGCCGACGTACTCGAGGGTGAAGGGCAGGTCGCCCTTCTCGTTGGCCAGCTCGACGGCCAGCTCGACGCCGTTGCCCTCGTTCTCGCCGATGGCAGCGTTGTCGCCGGAGATCGGGCCCTGGAAGGCGATCTTGTAGGTCGGCTTGTCGTCGCCGCCGGCGGTCCCGCCGTCGCCGTCACCCGACCCGCAGGCGGTGAGCGCCAGCGCGCCCAGGGCGACCGGCAGGGCCAGTCGAAGCAGTCGTCGGTTGAGCACACGCACTCCCGTGTTGGTCGACGCCGGCGGGGGTGGTGCCGGCGAGCCGCGACGTGGAGCCGCGGCGGCGCGAAGGTACCGACATCCGGGCGCGCGCCGCTACGCCCCTGGCCGTGTCGTGACCAGATGGTGTCCAACGAGTGCCCCTACCGGGACGCACCGACACATCCCGGCCCATCCCTTGCTCCACTCGGAGCAACTGCCGCGTCAGCCGGTCGGGTCAGCCCCGGGCAGCAACCGGCCGGCGAGGACCTCCTCGGCGACGGCCCGCATGCTGCGCCGGGTGTCCATCGAGGACCGCTGGACGAAGCGGAAGGCCTCGGCCTCGGTCATCCCGTGGTCGGCCTGCAGCCGCGCCTTGGCCCGGTCGACGGCGGTCCGGGCCTCCAGCCGGCCGGACAGGTCGGCCACCTCGGCCTCCAGGGCGACGGTCTCGGCGAACCGGGCCAGCGCCATCTCGACCGCGGGGACGAGGTCCTTCTTCTGGAACGGCTTGACCAGGTAGGCCATCGCGCCGGCCTCCCGGGCGCGGGCGACCAGGTCGCGCTGGCTGAAGGCGGTCAGCACGACGACGGGGGCGATGCGCGCCGCCACGATCTGCTCGGCCGCGGAGATGCCGTCGAGCACGGGCATCTTGACGTCGAGGATGACCAGGTCGGGCCGGAGCTCCTGGGCCAGCCGGACGGCGGTCGCGCCGTCACCGGCCTCGCCGCAGACGGCGAAGCCCTCCTCCTCGAGCATCTCCTTGAGGTCGAGCCGGATCAGGGCCTCGTCCTCGGCGAGCAGCACCCGGGTCACCGGCCCGGGGCGCGGGGGCCGGGGGCGGGGTGCGGCGGGGCGGGGGGCCGGGGTCGGCACGGGCACCTCCAGCGGCGGCTCGGGGACGGTCGGGGGCGGCGGGCGGAGACCGGCGGCCGGGCCGGCTGCGGCGCCCGCAGGACCGTCGGGGCAGGGGCCGGTCGGGCGGGCCAGGCTACCGGCGGCCCGGCCGGCAGGACCCGCTGCGCGGGCGTGACCTGCGCCTCCCGGGCCCGGCCGGCCGCGGTGCGCGGGCTACCGTCGCAGCGTCCGCGAGGACCGCCCGGCCCCCGTCGCGCAACCGGCAGACGCACGGTGCTCAAACCACCGACAGTGTGGGTTCGAATCCCACCGGGGGCACCGCCGCCCCGGTCTCCCCCTGGGCTCAGACCGGCAGGGCCGGCGTCCGCCGCCGCCCGGACACCCGCGCGTGCAGCAGGGCGGCCCGCTGCACGTCGAGCACCTGCAGCCGCACCAGCCGGGCCCGCCGGCCGTCCGCGGGCGCGGCCGGGAGCGGGCGGTCGCGCAGGTCGACGACGACACCGGGCCGGGCTGCCGGGTCCGCAGCGGTGGCGGGAGCGGTGGCGGGAGCGGCGACGGGGGCGGTGTCGGGGCGGCGGGTCATGACGGGCTCAACGCGCCAGGCGCCGGCCGGACACGGGCACCTCCGCGCGGCGGCCGGGCGCCGTCGCAGACCGGGACGACCCGGGACACGTCCGTCCCGGTGGACATCTCCGTCCCAGGTGCACCAGAGTGCCCACCCGTACGCCAGGCGAGGTTGCTCCGGACGGAGCAGCCGCAGAGGTTCAGACCGGGGTGCCGGGCTGTCGACCCTCTGCGTGTACCCGTACCCGTGTACCCGCGCGCCCGCCCCGAACGAAGGCCTGCCCCGTGCCCGCTCTGCGCCGCGTCCTGTCGCTGCTGCTCGCCCTGTCCGCGTCCCTGCTGCTCGTCGCCGGCGTCGGCGCGTCCCCGGCCTCCGCGGCCGGCGACGACTACCCGTACCGCGCCGACACCACCGGCACGGCCGACCGCTGGGGCTTCACCAAGCGCCAGTGCGTCAGCTTCGTCGCCTGGCGCATGGAGCAGCGCGGCACCAAGCTCGCCAACTCCACCCAGCGCTGGGGCAGCGGCGCCGCCTGGGACGAGTCGGCGCTCCGCCTGGGCTACCGCACCGGGACGAAGCCGGTCGCCGGCGCCATCGCGCAGTGGAACGCCGGGGAGCGCTCGCCCTTCTACAGCGGCGGTTCGACCCGGGCGAACGGCACGATGACGGCCGGCAGCTACGGCCACGTCGGCTACGTGCGCGGCGTCTACGGCGACGGCTCGGTCTCGGTCGAGCAGTACAACGGCACCGGCAGCCGGACGTACTCGGTCGTGCGGGTCAAGGCGCCCCGCTACCTGTACGTCGGCGTCCGCCCGCCCGTCTGACCCTCGCCGGCCCGTCCGAACCTCGCCCGCCCGCCTGACCCTCGCTCCCTGGCCGCACTACCCGCCCGGGTGATCCCACGCCCGCCCGCCAGGGCCGACACTCCGACTCCCGGCGGTCCACGGAACGGACCGCAGGACCTGTGCACAGGAGGTGCGCCATGGACGCGATCGCGCCCACCCCGCAACACGTCGCCGCGGCTCTGCCCGCTCCACCCGTCCCGGCCCGCGGACAGGGCGAGCCCCTGCCCGCGCCGCGGACGGCTCCCCCGCCGTCGACCCCCGCGCCGTCGCTGGAGGCACCGCCGCTGCCGCTGTCGGTGCAGCGCGAGCAGCTCCGCCCGCCGCCGGCGCCGCTGATGAGCGGCGAGCAGATGAGCGCCCTGCTGAACGCCGTCCTGCACGGCGCGGCCGGGCGCCCGCACTAGCGGGCCGTCAGCCCCGTCCCCAGCCGCCCTCGGGCTCCGGGTCCCCGGCCTCCCCGTCCCCCTCGGGGGACGGGAGGGTCGGCGGCGTCGGCATCCAGCCGCCGAGGCGGTGCACGCGCATCGCGTTGGTCGAGCCGGCCGTCGACGGCGGGCTGCCCGCCACGATGGTGACGACCTCGCCGCGCTCCATGCGCCCGAGGTCGAGCATCGCGCTGTCGACCTGCAGCACCATCTCGTCGGTGTGCGTGACGGCGGGGACCAGGAAGGTCTCCACCCCCCACACCAGGGCGAGCTGGCTGCGCACGTCGGCGACCGGGGTGAAGGCCAGCAGCGGGATCGGCGAGCGGTGCTCCGCGAGGCGCCGGGCGGTGTCGCCGCTCTGCGTGAACGCCACCAGCGCCTTCGCGCCGACGGTGCGGCCGACCTCGGCGGCAGCGCGCGCGATCGCGCCGCCGACCGTCGTGGGCTCGCGGACGACCCGCGGCACCTGGCGCAGCTCCTCCTCCGCCGCGACGACGATCCGCGCCATCGTCGCGACCGCCTCCACCGGGTAGGCGCCCACGCTGGTCTCGCCGGACAGCATCACGGCGTCGGTGCCGTCGAGGACGGCGTTGGCGACGTCGCTGGCCTCGGCCCGGGTCGGCCGCGAGGCGCCGATCATCGAGTCGAGCATCTGGGTCGCGACGATGACCGGCTTGGCGAGCTCCCGGGCGACCTGGATGCACCGCTTCTGCACCAGCGGGACGCGCTCGAGCGGCATCTCGACGCCGAGGTCGCCGCGCGCGACCATGAGGCCGTCGAAGGCCTCGACGATCAGGTCGAGGTTCGCCACCGCCTGCGGCTTCTCGATCTTGGCCAGCACCGGCAGCCGGCAGCCGGCCTCGTCCATGATCCGGTGGACGCCCTCGACGTCCTCGGGACCGCGGACGAACGACAGCGCGACCATGTCCACGCGCAGCGTGAGGGCGAAGCGCAGGTCCTCCTCGTCCTTGTCGGACAGGGCGGGCACGCTCACGCCCACGCCGGGCAGCGACAGGCCCTTGTTGTTCGAGACCGGTCCGCCCTCGGTGACCTGCAGCCGGACGTCGGGGCCGTCGACGCCGACGACCTTGAGCCCGACCCGGCCGTCGTCCACCAGCAGCCGGTCGCCGACCTCGACGTCGCCGGCGAGCCCCTCGTAGGTGGTGCCGACGCGGTCGTGGGTGCCCTCGACGTCGGCGGTGGTGATCGTGACGGTCTCGCCGGTCGCCCAGACGACGGGGCCGTCGGTGAAGGTGCCGAGCCGGATCTTGGGGCCCTGCAGGTCGGCCAGGACGCCGACGCCGCGGCCCGACTCGTCGCTGGCCTCGCGGACCCAGAGGTAGGCCTGGCGGTGGTCCTCGTGGCTGCCGTGGCTGAAGTTCAGCCGGGCGACGTCCATGCCCGCGTACACCAGGCTGCGGATGCCCTCGTAGCTGTGGACGGCCGGGCCGAGGGTGCAGACGATCTTCGCGCGGCGCTTCACCGCACCACACTAGGCCCGGGGCGAGGGGTCCCCGGCCTCCCACGCGCGCAGCAGGACGGCCGTCGTGTCGTCGTCGAGCAGGTCGCGGACGCACAGCGCCTGGACGGCGGCGGTGACGGCCATCGCGGCCCCCGACGCGCCGGGACGGGTCGAGACGCCGGACAGCCGCAGGGCGCGGGCGGCGGCCAGCTGGGCCCGGGCGACGGGGACCAGCCGGTCGGCGTCGAAGGCCGCCCGGCTGGCCGTGTGCATGGCCTCGGACCACAGCAGCCCGCGGCGGTCCCAGTGCGCCCGCTCGACGCGGTCCCAGGCGTCCGGTCCGGCGGTGGCGACGCCGTCGAGCAGCCGCCGCAGGTCGGGCAGCCCGCCCCCGAGCCCCTCCTCGGGCAGGGACGGGCGGCACCGGCGACAGCGCGGCGGCCCAGGGGGCGCGCAGGGCGGCGAGCGCCGACAGGTCGACGCCCTCGGCCCGCCCTGCCCAGGCGACGGCGACGGCGTCCAGCGCGGCCTGCACGCCCGCCTCCGGCAGGCGCGGGTCGTCGAGCGGCTGCTCGCGGCGCAGCAGCGCCAGCAGGTCACCGAGCCCGCCGAGGAGCGTCTCGGTGAGGACCTCGAGCAGCACCTGCGACTGCGCCGGGGACGGCAGCCCCTGGGCGACGTCGGCGGCGACGCCCTTCATCAGCCGGCTCATCCGCGGGGCCGTCGCGCACAGCGCCAGCACCTGCTCGCGGGCCTGCGCCCGGGACGGCCCGCGGACGGGCTCCGGCTGGTCGGCCAGGGCCCGGACGTCGTCGGGCGTGAGGCACAGGACCCGGTCGACGGCGTCGGCCACGGCCGCACCGCTGGGGTGCCGGGCCAGGTCGAGGGCGAGGACGCTGGCGCTGACGAGCGAGTACACGGTGCCTCCCGGGGGTTGCCGAGGACAACGATGCCCGTCACTGTCGGTGACGGCCACCCCGGGAGGCCGGCCGGGCTACCGCGAGGTCGGGGTGACCGGAGCGGGCAGCAGCGACTCGCCGGTGAGCGCGGCGTCGACGGCGCTCGCACAGGCCCGCCCCTCCGCGATCGCCCAGACCACGAGCGACTGGCCGCGGCCCATGTCGCCGCAGACGAAGACGCCGTCGACGTTGGTGGCCCAGCCGCCGTCGCGGGCGACGTTGCCCCGGCCGTCGAGCTCGACGCCGAGCTGCTCGAGCAGCCCCTGCCGCTGCGGGCCGGTGAAGCCCATGGCCAGCAGGACCAGCTGCGCCGGCAGGGTGCGCTCGGTGCCCTCGACCGGCGCGAAGGTGCCGTCGACCATCTCGACGTCGACCAGGTCGATGGCGCTGACCCGCCCGTCGGCGTCGCCCTGGAAGGCCTGGGTGTTGACGGCGAAGACGCGCTCGCCGCCCTCCTCGTGCGCCGAGGAGGTCCGGTACTGCAGCGGCCAGGTCGGCCACGGCGTCGAGCTGGCACGGCTCTCCGGCGGCTTCGGCATGATCTCGAGCTGCGTGATCGAGCGGGCGCCCTGCCGGATGGCCGTCCCGAGGCAGTCCGCGCCGGTGTCGCCGCCGCCGATGATGATGACGTCCTTGCCCTCGGCCGTGATCGGCGGAGCCTGCAGCGAGCCCTCCTGCACGCGGTTCGCGGGCACGAGGTACTCCATCGCCAGGTGGATGCCCGCCAGGTCGCGGCCGGGCGCCGGCAGGTCGCGGCCGAGCGTGGAACCGCCGGCCAGCACGACGGCGTCGAACTCGGCCCGCAGCTCCTCGACCGTCACGTCGACCCCGACGTCGACGCCCGTGCGGAACACGGTGCCCTCGGTGCGCATCTGCTCCAGCCGCCGGTCGAGCACGGCCTTCTCCATCTTGAACTCCGGGATGCCGTAGCGGAGCAGCCCGCCCACGCGCTCGGCCCGCTCCAGCACGACGACCTCGTGCCCGGCGCGCGTCAGCTGCTGGGCCGCGGCGAGCCCGGCCGGGCCGGACCCGACGACGGCGACCTTGCGGCCGGTCCGCTCGCGGGGCGGCTGCGGCGTGACGAGGCCGTCGGCCCAGGCACGGTCGGCGATCTCGACCTCGACCTGCTTGATGGTCACCGGGTCGTCGTTGATCCCGAGCACGCAGGCGGCCTCGCACGGCGCCGGGCACAGCCGCCCGGTGAACTCCGGGAAGTTGTTGGTGGCGTGCAGCCGCTCCGACGCGTCGGCCCAGTCGTCCTTGTAGACGAGGTCGTTCCACTCCGGGATGAGGTTCCCGAGCGGGCAGCCGTTGTGGCAGAAGGGGATGCCGCAGTCCATGCACCGGGCGGCCTGGTCGTGCAGGTGCTCGGCGGGGAACTCCTCGTAGACCTCCTTCCAGTCACGGATGCGGACGTCGACGGGGCGCCGGGTGGGCAGCGCGCGGCCGTTCTTGAGGAAGCCCTGCGGGTCAGCCATGTCGTCGCCCTCTACTTCGTCGCGGTCGCGGCCGCGGCCATGACCGCGGCGTCGACGTCGGTGCCGGCCAGCTCGGCCTGCTCGATGGCGGCCAGGACGCGCGCGTAGTCGCGCGGCATGACCTTGGTGAAGCGGGCGGCCTGCTCGGGCCAGCCGTCCAGCAGCGCCTGGGCGACCGGAGAGCCGGTCTCCTCGGCGTGCTCGGCCAGCATCTGCCGCAGGGTCTCGCGGTCGCCGTCGTCGAGCGGCAGCAGGTCGACCATCTCGCGGTTGACCTTGCGCTCGTCGGCGTCGAGCAGGAACGCGACGCCGCCGCTCATGCCGGCCGCGACGTTGCGCCCGGTGACGCCGAGGATCGCGACGCGGCCGCCGGTCATGTACTCGCACGCGTGGTCGCCGACGCCCTCGACGACGGCGGTCGCGCCGGAGTTGCGGACGCAGAAGCGCTCACCGACGATCCCGCGGACGAACAGGGCGCCGCCGGTGGCGCCGTAGAGCAGCGTGTTGCCGGCGATGACGTTGTCCTCGGCGGGGAACGTCGCGGACCGGTCCGGCCGCACGACGACGCGACCGCCCGACAGGCCCTTGCCGACGTAGTCGTTGCCGTCGCCCTCGAGGCGCAGCGTGACGCCGCGGGGCAGGAACGCCCCGAACGACTGGCCGGCGCTGCCCGTGAAGGTGATGTCGATCGTGCCGTCCGGCAGCCCGCTGCCGCCGTGGCGGCGGGTGACCTCGGCGCCCAGCATCGTGCCGACCGTGCGGTTGACGTTGCGGACCGGCAGGGCCAGCCGCACCGGCGTGCCGTCGGCGAGGGCCTCGCGGGCCAGCTCGATCAGGGTGACGTCGAGCGCCGCGTCCAGGCCGTGGTCCTGCACGCCCGTGCGCACCAGGGAGGTGCCGCTCTTGAGGTCGGGGACGTGCAGGACGGGCGCGAGGTCGAGCCCGGCGGCCTTCCAGTGCTCGACGGCCTTCCGGGTGTCCAGCACCTCGGCGTGGCCGATGGCCTCGTCCAGGGTGCGGAAGCCCAGGCGCGGCCAGGATCTCGCGGACCTCCTGCGCGACGTACTCGAAGAACGTCACCAGGTACTCGGCCTTGCCGGAGAACTTCGCCCGCAGCGCGGGGTTCTGCGTCGCGACGCCGACCGGGCAGGTGTCCAGGTGGCAGACGCGCATCATGATGCAGCCGCTCACCACCAGCGGAGCGGTCGCGAAGCCGTACTCCTCGGCGCCCAGCAGGGCGGCGATGACGACGTCGCGGCCGGTCTTGAGCTGGCCGTCGACCTGCACGGTGATGCGGTCGCGCAGCCCGTTGAGCAGCAGCGTCTGCTGCGTCTCGGCCAGGCCCAGCTCCCAGGGCGAGCCGGCGTGCTTGAGCGACGTCAGCGGCGAGGCGCCGGTGCCGCCGTCGTGGCCGGAGATGAGCACGACGTCGGCGTGCGCCTTGGAGACGCCCGCCGCGACCGTCCCGACGCCGACCTCGGCCACGAGCTTGACGTGGATGCGCGCCTCGCGGTTGGCGTTCTTGAGGTCGTGGATGAGCTGGGCGAGGTCCTCGATGGAGTAGATGTCGTGGTGCGGCGGCGGGCTGATCAGGCCGACGCCGGGCGTCGAGTGCCGGGTCTTCGCGATGTACGGGTTGACCTTGGGGCCGGGCAGCTGGCCGCCCTCGCCGGGCTTCGCGCCCTGGGCCATCTTGATCTGGATGTCGTCGGCGTTGACGAGGTACTCGCTGGTGACGCCGAAGCGGCCGGACGCGACCTGCTTGATGGCGCTGCGCCGGGCGGGGTCGTACAGGCGCTCCGGGTCCTCGCCGCCCTCACCGGTGTTGCTGCGGCCGCCGAGCCGGTTCATGGCGATCGCGAGGGTCTCGTGCGCCTCGGGGCTGATGGAGCCCAGGCTCATGGCCCCGGTGTTGAAGCGCGTGACGATCGCGCTGACCGGCTCGACCTCGTCGACCGGGATGGCCGGGCGCAGGCCGTCGCGCAGCGCGAACAGGCCGCGCAGCGTGCCGGCCTTCGCCGACAGCTCGTCCACGCGGGCCGTGTACTCCTTGAAGACGTCGTACTTCTGGGTGCGGGTGGAGTGCTGCAGCCGGAAGACGGTGTCGGGGTTGAACAGGTGCACCTCGCCCTCGCGGCGCCACTGGTACTCCCCGCCGACCTCCAGGCCGCGGTGCGCGCGCTCGGCCGGGTTGACCGGGTAGGCGCGGCGGTGCCGGGCGGCGACCTCCGCGGCGACGACCTCCAGGCCGATGCCGCCGAGCCGGCTGGTGGTGCCGGTGAAGTACTCGTCGACGAGGTCCTGGCTCAGGCCGAGGGCCTCGAAGACCTGGGCGCCGGTGTAGGACGCGATCGTGCTGATGCCCATCTTGGACATCACCTTGAGCACGCCCTTGCCGGCGGCCTTGATGTAGTTCTTGACCGCCGCCTGCGGGTCGACCTGCAGGTCGCCCTGCACGATGAGCTGCTCGATCGTCTCGAACGCCAGGTACGGGTTGACGGCGGCGGCGCCGTACCCGATCAGCAGCGCCACGTGGTGGATCTCGCGGGCGTCGCCGGCCTCGACGACCAGCCCGACGCGGGTGCGGCTCTTCTCGCGGATCAGGTGGTGGTGCACGGCGCTCGTCAGCAGCAGCGACGGGATCGGCGCCATCGCCTCGGTCGAGTCGCGGTCGGACAGCACGATGATCCGGGCGCCCGCGGCGATCGCCGTCGACACCTCGCGGCGCACGCGGTCGAGGGCGTCGCGCAGGGCCTCTCCCCCGCCGTTGACCGGGTACAGGCCGTGGACGGTGACGGCGGCGAAGCCGGGCAGGTCGCCGTCGTCGTTGACGTGCTGGATCTTGGCGAGCTCGTCGTTGTCGAGCACGGGGAACGGCAGCACGATCTGCCGGCAGGACGCCGGGCTCGGCTCGAGCAGGTTCTGCTCCGGCCCGATCGACCCCGACAGGCTGGTGACGAGCTCCTCGCGGATGGCGTCCAGCGGCGGGTTCGTGACCTGGGCGAACAGCTGGCTGAAGTAGTCGAACAGCAGCCGCGGGCGCTCGGACAGGACGGCGACCGGGGTGTCGGTGCCCATCGAGCCGATCGGCTCCAGGCCCTTGAGCGCCATCGGCCCGACGAGCAGCCGGACCTCCTCCTCGGTGTAGCCGAAGACCTGCTGGCGGCGCAGCACCGACTGGGCGCTGACCTTGACGTGCTCGCGCGGCGGCAGCGCCTCCAGCGGGACGAGCCCGGCGTGGAGCCACTCGGCGTAGGGGTGCTCGGCGGCGAGCTCGGCCTTGACCTCCTCGTCGTCGACGACGCGGCCCTGCGCGGTGTCGACGAGGAACATCCGGCCCGGCTGCAGGCGGCCCTTGCGGACGACCTGGTCGGCCGGGATGTCGAGCACCCCGACCTCGGAGCTGAGCACGATGCGGCCGTCGGCGGTCTGCCACCACCGGCTCGGGCGCAGGCCGTTGCGGTCGAGCACCGCGCCGATGAGGGTGCCGTCGGTGAAGGTCACGCAGGCCGGGCCGTCCCACGGCTCCATGAGGCTGGCGTGGAAGGCGTAGAAGGCCCGCTTGGCCGGGTCCATGTCGGGCGCGTTCTCCCACGCCTCGGGGACCATCATCAGCACGGCGTGGGGCAGCGAGCGGCCGGCCATGTGCAGCAGCTCGAGCACCTCGTCGAAGCTCGCGCTGTCCGACGCCCCGGGCGTGCAGACGGGGAACAGCCGCGACAGGTCGTCCGGCAGGGCCTCCGGGCCGCGCAGCAGCGCCTCGCGGGCGCGCATCCAGTTGCGGTTGCCCTTGACGGTGTTGATCTCGCCGTTGTGCGCGATGTAGCGGTACGGGTGGGCCAGCGGCCAGCTCGGGAAGGTGTTCGTCGAGAAGCGGCTGTGCACCAGGGCGAGCGCGCTGACGAACCGCTCGTCCGACAGGTCGGGGAAGAAGTGCTCGAGCTGCTCGGTGGTGAGCATGCCCTTGTAGACGAGGGTGCGGGTCGACAGCGACGGGAAGTAGGTGCCCGACTCGTGCTCGACCCGCTTGCGCGTGACGTAGGCCCGGCGCTCGAGCTGGTCCGGCGTCAGGGCGGCGTCCGGCTGGGCGACGAGGAACACCTGGCGGAAGACCGGCATGACCGAGCGGGCGGTGGCGCCGATGCCCGCGCCGTCGGGGTCGACCGGCAGGTCGCGCCAGCACAGGACGGCCAGGCCCTCCTCGCGGGCGACCCGCTCGACGGCGAGCTGCGCGTCGACGGCGGCCCGCGGGCTGGTCGGCAGGAAGGCCGTGCCGACGGCGTACTGCCCCGGCTCGGGCAGCGCGGCGGGGGCGACGGCGCGCAGGAAGGCGTCGGGCAGCTGCACGAGGATGCCGGCGCCGTCGCCCGAGTCGGGCTCGCTGCCGGAGGCGCCGCGGTGCTCCATGTTGCGCAGCGCGGTGAGGCCCTGGTCGACGATGTCGTGGCTGGCCCGCCCGGCGATGTCGGCGACGAAGGCGACGCCGCACGCGTCGTGCTCGTGCGCGGGGTCGTACAGCCCCTGCTTCGCCGGGACGGCGGAGGGCGGCGCGGCGGGCCGCGGGACAGCGGGCAGCGGGACGGCAGGCAGGGACACGGGGGTGCCTCTCGACGGGGTGGCGGTACGCGTTCCTCTGCACCCCGGGACGGCACTGGCCCTCGCGCAGATGTCGGTCAGGTTACACGTCCCGACACGGCGCGCCGGGTGTCTCGCGGCGGCCACGGGGGACCCCTCGGGCGGGCCAGGGGGGTGCCCGTCCGGAGTGGTACGTCCGGAATGGCCTGATCAGGCCATGGCCGTCCGCCTCCCCGGGGAGCAGGCTCTCCCTGTGACCCCCCGCCGTGCCCTCCCGCCCGCCGTGCAGGCGTGGCTGCCCTCGGGGCGGGCGCTCACCGAGCGGGACTTCGCCTGGCGGCACCGCGTGGTCTGCCTGTTCGTCGCGGCCCACCTGCCCGTGCTCGGCCTGCTGGCCCTGGCGTTCGGCAAGGGCGTCGTGCACGGCCTGGTCGAGGTCGCCGGCGTCGGCGCGCTGCTGGCCGCTGCGCTCGCCCCGGTCGCCCGCCGCACCGCGTCGGTCGCGGCCACGCTGGCCCTGCTGTCGTGCTCCGCCCTGCTGGTCCACCTGTTCGACGGCCGCACCGAGCTGCACTTCCACTACTTCGTCGCCGTCGCCGTCGTCGCGCTGTACCAGGACTGGTCGGTCTTCGCGGCCGCCATCGGCTTCGTCGCCGTGCAGCACTTCGTCGTCAGCCTGGTGCTGCCGGGCGCGGTGGTCGCCGACGGGCGCAACCCGCTGGCCGTCTCCGCCGTCCACGCCGCCTTCGTGCTGGCCGAGGCGTGCGTGCTCACCGTCTTCTGGCACGCCAACGAGCAGGCCCGCACCGCCGAGGAGACGCTCGCCCGGGCGCTGTGGGAGGGCCAGGCGAGCGTGCGCGAGCGGATGCTCGAGACCGACCGGATCCGGCGCGACCTCATCGCGACCGTCAGCCACGAGTTCCGCACCCCCCTCACCGGCATCCGCGGCGCCGCGCTGACGCTGCTCAAGCGCGGCGACCGGCTCGACGCCGCCGGTCGCGAGCGGATGCTGCACGCCGTGCTCGAGCAGCAGGAGCGGCTGTCGCGGCTGCTGGAGAACATGCTCACCGCCTCGCAGGCCACGGCCGCCGACGCCTCCGCCGTCACCGACGTGCACGGGGTCGCCGCCGAGGTCGCGATGCTGGCCGGCGCCGAGCACCCCGGCCGTCCCGCGGTGTCGGTGCTGGTCGAGCCGGGCGCCGTCGCCCGCATCGAGCGCCAGGCGCTGCACCAGGTGCTGGCCAACCTCGTCGACAACGCCCTCGTCCACGGCGCCGCCGGCGCGGTCCCCCTGATCACCGGCGGGCGCGACGAGCGCGGCGTCTGGGTCGCCGTCAGCAACGACGGCTCGGAGATCGACCCGGCCTCTGCGGGCGACCTGTTCGAGCCGTTCGCCCAGGCCGACAGCACCGCCACCCGCGGCACCGAGGGCCTCGGGATGGGGCTCTACGTGGTGCGGCGGCTCGTCGAGGTCCACGGCGGCCAGGTGGAGGTGCGCAGCGACGCCGGCTGGGTGACCGTCGAGGTCCGCCTGGCGTCCGCACCCGCCGAGACGCTGGTCAGCGCCCCGGCTCAGGTCCCGGTCTAGCCGCGGCTCAGACCCCGGCGCCGACGGCGCTGCCGATGACGTACGTCGCCCCCGCGGCCGCCGCACCGAGCAGCAGCTGGCGCGCCCCGCTGTAGACCGCCCCGCGGCTGGTGAAGCGCGAGACCGCCGCGCCGGCCAGGAACAGGGCCAGCCCGGCCAGCAGGACCGCCACGAGCAGCCGGGAGACGCCGAGCAGGTAGGGCACCAGCGGGACCAGCGCCCCGACCGAGAAGGCCGCGAAGGACGACCCGGCGGCCAGCATCGGGGACGGCAGGTCGTCCGGGTCGACGCCGAGCTCCTCGCGGGCGTGCACCCGCCAGGCCTGCTCCGGGTCGACCGACAGCTGCCGGGCCACCTCCCGGGCCGTCGCCAGGTCGACGCCGCGGCCGTGGAAGATCGCGGCGAGCTCGGCCTCCTCGGCCTCGGGCACGCGGGCGATCTCGCGCTTCTCGACCTCGATCTCGGCCAGCGTGAGCTCGGTCTGGCTGGCCACGCTGACGTACTCGCCGGTCGCCATGGAGAAGGCCCCGGCGGCCAGGCCGGCGAGCCCGGTGAGCACGACGGTGCGCGGGGCGACCCCGCCGCCGGCGACGCCCGCGATGAGGGCGGTGTTGCTGACCAGGCCGTCCATCACGCCGAAGACGGCGGGGCGCAGCCAGCCGCCGGTGACGTCGCGGTGCTCGTGGTGGTGCTCGCCGGCCACGGTGCTGCCGGTGCTGGTCGGGGCGGGGGTGCTCACACCGTCGAGTCTGCCTCGTCCGGCGCAGCCTGCACCTCGAGCTCGCGGCCGGCGCCCCGGCGCAGGTACACGTACAGGCTCGCGCCGAGCAGGACGACGCCCATCACGTAGTCGTTCAGCCGGACGCCGAACAGCGTGCCCGCCGTGTCGACCCGCAGCGCCTCGATCCACAGCCGGCCCAGGGCGTAGAGCGCGAGGTACAGGGCGAACGCCCGGCCGTGGCCGAGCCGGGCCCGCCGGTCGACGGCGAGCACCACCAGGGCCACCCCGACGTTCCACAGCAGCTCGTAGAGGAACGTCGGGTGGAAGGTCATCACGTCGGCGTACCGCGACGGCCGGAAGCGGCGCGCGATCTCCAGGCCCCAGGGCAGGTCGGTGGGGCGACCGAAGAGCTCCTGGTTGAACCAGTTGCCGAGCCGGCCGACGGCCTGCGCCAGGGCCACGCCCGGCGCGATGGAGTCGCCGACGGCGCCGAGGGCCAGGCCCCTGCGGCGGCAGTAGACCCAGGTGGCGAGCGCCCCGCCGAGGATCCCGCCGGGGATGCCGAGGCCGCCCTGCCAGACGTACAGCGCGGCCAGCGGCTCGTCGAGGTAGCGCTCGGGGCTGGTGATGACGTGGTAGACCCGCGCGCCCAGGATGCCGAACGGGACGGCGACCGTGGCGACGTCGCCGATGGTCCCCTTCACGCCGCCGCGGGCGACCCACCGCCGGTCGCCGACGACGACGGCGACGACCACGCCGAGGATGATCGCCAGGGCGTAGGCGCGCAGCGGGAAGGGCCCGAGGTGGACGACGGCCCGCGGCGGGCTCGGGATCGACGCGAGGACCGGCACCCGGCGAGCGTATTCGGGCCGCCGCTGCCGGGGGCCCGCTGCAGCCGCCCGTCGACGCCGCGCCGGGCCGGTCGGCGGCCGCGCGTCCGGCGCACAGCCGGCTCCTACCTCCGGTAGCGCTCCAGCCGCTGGGTGACCTCGGCGTGCAGGTCCCTGTCCTGCACGTCGTCGGTCAGGAGGCCCGCCAGGATCTGCAGGTGGCGCAGGGCCCGGCACTCCTCCAGCCGGTCGCGGTCGACCGGACCCGGGTAGGCGGCGACGTGGTCGTCGCTCAGGGTCCGTGACGCGAGGTCCCACTCGACAGGACCGACGCACACGTCCTCGAAGTCCATCCACACCGGCCCTGCTCGCGTCATCAGCACGTTGCCGGTGTGGGCGTCGCCGTGCAGCGGTCGTCGTGGCCAGGAGTGCGCGAGCGGGACCAGGACGGCAGCCGCCTCGTGCAGGACCGGGTCGACGCTCCTGTCCAGGGCCGAAGCGATGTCGGTCAGGGGACCCACGAGGACGGGCAGGGCGGCGTCGTACCCGGCCAGCGCCTCGTGGAGGTCGCCCAGCATCGGCCCGAACAGGTGCGGCGGCACGGTGCCCGCCTCCGGCTCCCGCCACGTCCAGAGCGTCACGTCGAGGCCGCCGCCGTCGTGCGGCCCCGGTGCGTCCCAGGGCGGGACGACCGGTGCGCCCCGTGCCGCGAGGAAGCGGCTGACGTCGACCTCCCGCTGCATCCACGGGCGCGGCTCGCCACGCAGCACGCGCCCGAGGGTCACCACGCGGGTCAGCACGGGCGAGGGGTCCAGCCGCACCCGCACGCTGTACCCCTCGGCGACGACGACGGGCGAGTCGCACGGCAGGCCGAGCTGTGCCGCGACGGCCAACGAGGCCGCGACGGCGTCGGCGGTCGAGGGGAGCACGCGTCGAGTCTGGCCCGCCGTCACGGGCGGGCGGCCGCACGGCGGGCGGTGCTGGCGGTCAGCGGCAGGCTCTGTTGAGGCGGGGCGGCCGCTGGTGCTGGCGGTCAGCGGCTGTCGGCGGAGCTCTGCTGACGCTGGGGCGGCAACGGGGGCAGCAGCGAGGGCAGGGTCGCGTCGGGCGGGACCGGCGGCGGGACGGTGCGCTGAGCTCGGCGGTCGTAGACGCCGCCGCCCGGGCTCCGCCACCTGACCGTCCCGTCGTCCACGGTCCAGGTGGTCCAGCCGGAGTGCTTCGCCCGGTGCCAGTGCTTCCCGAGGCTCTGCAGGTTGCCCTCGTCGGTCTTGCCGAGCGGCCACGGGAGCCGGTGGTCGCGCTCGCTGCGCCGGGCGCTCGTGCCGTCACCGGGGAACACGCTGGTGACGTCGCGGAGGTCGACCAGCCGGCCCAGCGCCGCCGACGGGACGTACCCGTCGGTGCGCAGGTCCGGGACGCTGCCCGGGGTCGTGCCCATCGCGATCAGGGCGGACCGCAGCGCGCGGGCCCGGTCCGGGTCGCCCCCGCTCCAGGTGGCTCGCCTGACCGGCCTCTCAGCGGTCAGGACCTCGCCGGTCTCCGCGTCGACGCACGCCCGGACGAGGTCGGCCTGCGGCAGCAGCGCCCGCGCCTGGTCCGCGTCGATAGGCCCGTACCCCGCGAGCAACGCCGGGTGGTCCGACAGCCCCAGAGCGACCGCGACGGGCATCCGCACGTCGACCGTCCACACTGCCGAGCCCCCTGCGGCGTGCAGGTCGACCGCCCGCTCGACCGGGCACTCGATGACCGCCTGCACGCGCACCCGGTCGCACCCGAGCGCGTGCAGCAGCGCCGCGACCTGCTGCTGCCCCTCGGTCAGCTCCCGGTCGAAGACCATGGCCGCCGCCCGGCCCCGCAGTGCCGCCAGCACGGTCGCGCCCTCGGTGGCGGTGCAGCCGAGCACCAGGTCGGCCATCCCGTCGGGCTGAGGCCGCAGGCGGGCTCCCGCGGTACGACGGGCCTGCTCGTGGCGGCGACGGGCGGCCTCGGGGTCGACCGTGATCGCCGCTCGCCGTGCCTTCGCCCGCAGCTGCGACGGGGTCGCCGCCAGCGCGCCGTCGGCGTCGAGCGGGCCGTCGAGGACGTCGGCCAGGACCGCCGAGGCGTGCGGGGCCGGCAGGTGCTCGACCTCGGCCAGCAGCGCCAGCGCGTGGGGCACGGCCAGCAGGCCGTCCTCCAGGCCGGCGACCAGCCGGGGGAAGGACACCAGCCGCAGCGCGACGCCGAGCCGCTCGGCGCCCGTCGCCGGTGACACGTGGAGCAGGCACGCGACCTCGCCGGAGACGAACTCGCGGTGCTCCGGCGCGGAGGCCTGCCACAGCGCCACCAGCGCCCGCTGCTCGGCGACGAACGCCGCCGCGGCCGCGCGCGCCGCCGCGCGGACAGCGGCGGTCTGCGCCCGCGTCGCCCCGAACAGGATGTCTCTCACAGGACCGAACCTAGCCAGGGGGTCTGACAGTTCTGGAGGAGGAAGACCTGGTCAGAGCAGTGGTGAACAGGGGTCTGGTCCGAGTGCCGACCTCAGGTGCGCACGGCCCGCCGGACCACGCCGCGAGGTCCGCGGTCAGGGTGGCGCCGTCAGGCGCGGACGGCCCGGCGCACCCCGGCGACGAGCTCGGCCGTCAGCGCCCGCACGCCCTCGACGCCGCCGTCGCGCAGCGCCGCCACCAGGGCGGAGCCGACGATGACGCCGTCGGCGAAGGAGGCGATGTCGGCGGCCTGCTCCCCGGTGCTGACGCCGAGGCCGACGCAGACGGGCAGGTCGGTCTGCGCGCGCACGCGCTCCACGAGACCGCGGGCGCGGTCGCCGACCTCTGCGCGGGCGCCGGTGACGCCCATGACGGCGGTGGCGTAGACGAAGCCGCGGTTGGTGCTGCCGACGACGCGCAGGCGCTCGTCGGTGCTGCTGGGGGCGGCGAGGAACACCGGGTCGAGGTCGTGCTCGCGGGCGGCCTCGATCCAGGGGCCGGCCTCCTCCGGGACGAGGTCGGGCGTGATGCAGCCCGCTCCCCCGGCGGCCTTGAGGTCGGCGGCCCAGCGGGCGGGACCGTACTTCTCGACCGGGTTCCAGTAGCCCATGGTCACCGCGACCGCCCCGGCGTCGGCGACGGCGCGGACCGCCCCGAAGACGTCGGAGACGCGGCTGCCGGCACGCAGGGCGGCGTCGACGGCGACCTGGATGACCGGGCCGTCCATGCCGGGGTCGGTGTAGGGGACGCCGACCTCGACGGCGTCGGCGCCCGCCTCGACCATCGCGACCATCGCCGCGACCGACGTCGCGACGTCGGGGTAGCCGACGGGCAGGTAGCCGATGAGCGCGGCGCGGCCCTCGGAGCGGCAGCGCGCGAACATCTCGTCGAGCGCGCTCATGCGAGCTCGCCCGGCGACAGAGCGAGCGCGCTCACCAGCCCTCGCCCGACAGCCGGTGCCCTCGGCGTCGTCGTCGGCGCACTGGTCAGCTCGGCCTCCGCCACCTCCTCGGCGCTGACCAGCCCGAACCAGCGCGCGGCGGTGTCGACGTCCTTGTCGCCGCGCCCACTGGTGTTGACGACGATCACGAGGTCCTCGGCGCGGCGGCCCGCGGCGACCTGCGCGCGCCCCCAGTCGCAGGCGCCGGCGAACGCGTGCGCCGTCTCGATGGCGCACAGGATGCCCTCGCTCTTGGCGAGCTTCTCCAGCGCCTGCATCGCCCAGCCGTCGCTGACGCCGGTGTAGGTGGCGCGGCCGCTGTCGCGCAGCCAGGCGTGCTCGGGCCCGACGCCCGGGTAGTCGAGGCCGGCGCTGATGCTGGTGGTGTCCAGGGTCTGGCCGTCGTCGTCCTGCATGAGGTAGCTGCGGGCGCCGTGCAGCACGCCGGGGCTGCCCGCGGTGAGCGGGGCGGCGTGGCGGCCGGTGTCGACGCCGTCGCCGCCGGCCTCGCAGCCGACCAGGGCGACACCCTCGTCGGGCACGAAGGCGTGGAAGGCGCCCATGGCGTTGGAGCCGCCGCCGACGCACGCGACGACGGCGTCGGGCAGCCGGCCGACCAGGTCCAGGCACTGCTGGCGGGCCTCGACGCCGATGATCCGCTGGAAGTCGCGGACCATCGCGGGGAACGGGTGCGGGCCGACGACCGAGCCGATCGCGTAGTGGGTGGTCTCGACGTTGGCGACCCAGTCGCGGAAGGCCTCGTTGGTGGCGTCCTTGAGGGTGCGGGTGCCGGTGGTGACCGGGACGACCTCGGCGCCGAGCAGGCGCATCCGCGCGACGTTGAGGGCCTGCCGCCGGGTGTCCTCCTCGCCCATGTAGACGGTGCAGTCGAACCCGAACAGCGCGCAGGCGGTGGCCGTGGCGACGCCGTGCTGACCCGCCCCGGTCTCGGCGATGACGCGGGTCTTGCCCATCCGCTGCGTGAGCAGGGCCTGGCCGAGCACGTTGTTGATCTTGTGCGAGCCGGTGTGGGCGAGGTCCTCGCGCTTGAGCAGGATGCGGGCGCCCCCGGCGTGCTCGGACAGCCGGCGGGCGTCGGTCAGCGGCGTCGGGCGGCCGGCGTAGGTGGTCAGCAGCCGGTCGAGCTCGGCGAGGAACGCCGGGTCCTGCTGGCTGGTGCGGTGGGCCTCGGCCAGCTCGTCGAGCGCCGCGATGAGCGCCTCGGGGACGAAGCGGCCGCCGTAGGGGCCGAAGTGGCCCGCAGCGTCAGGCAGCTCCGACGGGGTGCCGGGGACGCGGAAGGTGGTCACTCGTGGACTCCCGCGCTCGGGTGGGCGCCGGCCGTGACCAGCTCGTGGACGGCGTCGCGGGGGCTGCCGCCGGTGACGACGCCCTCGCCGACGAGGACGGCGTCGGCGCCGACGGAGGCGTAGGCGAGCAGGTCGTGCGGCCCGCGGACCCCCGACTCGGCGATCTTGACGACGGTGTCGGGCAGCCCGGCGAACACGCGGCCGGGGACCGACCGGTCGACCTCGAGGGTCTTGAGGTCGCGCGCGTTGACGCCGAGCAGGGTGGCGCCGGCGGCCAGGGCGCGCTCGGCCTCGGCCTCGTCGTGCGCCTCGACCAGCGCGCTCATCCCGAGCGACTCGGTGCGCTCCAGCAGGCTGACCAGGGCCTCCTGCTCGAGCGCGGCGACGATGAGCAGGACGACGTCGGCGCCGTGGGCCCGCGCCTCCCACACCTGGTAGCTGCTGACGACGAAGTCCTTGCGCAGCACGGGCACGTCGACCCGGGCGCGGACGGCGTCGAGGTCGGCGAGGCTGCCGCCGAACCGGCGCTGCTCGGTGAGCACGCTGATGACGCTGGCGCCGCCGGCCTCGTAGTCGGCGGCGAGCCCGGCCGGGTCGGCGATGGCGGCGAGGGCGCCCTTGCTCGGGCTGCTGCGCTTGACCTCGGCGATCACGCCGACGCCCGGGCGGCGCAGCGCGGCGACGGCGTCGCGGACCAGCGGCTGGTCGGCGGCGCGGGCCTTGAGCTCGGCCAGCGGCAGGGCCGCCTCGCGGGCCGCGAGGTCCTCGCGCACCCCCGCGAGGATGCCGTCGAGGACCGTGCCCGTCTGCTCGCCGGTCCGCTGCTCTGCCACGTCCCGAACACTACGGGCGGGCGGCAGGGCTCACCGGGTCGGGTCTTCTCCCCGGTCGAGCGCCTCCCAGGTGTGCTTGTCCCCCTCGGGCGCAGGCGCGGGAGCGGTGCCGGCGGCCGCCGGCGGCTCGTAGCGGGCGCCGAGCGCCTCCCACGACGCGCCCCGGACGACGGCGAGCAGCCCGGCGACGGCGACCAGCAGCCCGGCCACCAGCACGGCGTAGGGCCAGGCCGTGCCGTCGACCGAGGTGGGCGCCGCCAGCAGGACGAACCCGTCGCCGGGTGGCAGCGGCCCGGCGCTGTCGGACCAGGCGTCGCTGACGTAGACCCGCTCCGAGAGGTCGGCCAGGACCCGCCCGGTCAGCGCGACGGCCGCGACCCCCGCGGCCAGCAGCAGCACGCCGACCGCCTGCCGCCCGCGCCGCCGGGCGGCGAGCAGGGCGGGGACCCCGGCGAGGGCGACGACGCCGAGCGCGCGGAGCCCGCCGACGAGGTCCGCGCCCCGGACGACGACGTCCCGGTCGGGCAGCGGCGCGAGGCCGGTGATCCGCGCGGAGGCCCACTGCCCCGACGCGCCGGCCAGCAGCAGCGCCGCGCCGGCCAGGCAGAGCAGCAGCGCCAGGGACCGCGACGACCTCACGCCGGCCGGAGCGTCCCCGCCGCCGCCACGGCTCTCAGCACGGCGGCCGCCTTGTTCTCGCACTCGGCCTGCTCGAGCGCGGGGTCGCTGTCGGCGACGATGCCCGCGCCCGCCTGCACGTAGGCGGTCCCGCGGTGCAGGACGGCGGTGCGGATCGCGATGGCCATGTCCATGTCGCCGCTGGCCCCGAAGTAGCCGACGGTGCCGGCGTAGAGGTTGCGGCGGTGCGGCTCGAGCTCCTCGATCACCTCCATCGCGCGGGGCTTCGGGGCGCCGGACACGGTGCCGGCGGGGAAGGTCGCCCGCAGCACGTCGAAGGCGCTCCGGTCGGGACGGACCCGGCCGCTGACCGTCGACACCAGGTGCATGACGTGGCTGTAGCGCTCGACCCGCATGAAGTCGCTGACGTCGACGCTGCCGGCGGTGCAGACCCGGCCGAGGTCGTTGCGGGCGAGGTCGACGAGCATCACGTGCTCGGCCCGCTCCTTGGGGTCGCGCCGCAGCCCCTCGGCGACCGCGGCGTCCTCGACGGGCGTGGCACCGCGCGGGCGCGTGCCGGCGGGCGGGTGGACGACGGCCTCGTCGCCCCGGACGGTGACCAGCGCCTCGGGCGAGGAGCCGACGACGTCGAAGGGGTGCTCGTGCCCGGCGAAGCGCAGCAGGTACATGTACGGGGAGGGGTTGCTCGTGCGCAGCACCCGGTAGACGTCGAGGGCGTCGGCGTCGGTGTCGACCTCGAAGCGCTGGCTCAGCACGACCTGGAACGCGTCGCCCGCGCGGATGTGCTCGCGGGCCGCCTCGACGGCCGCCTCGTAGGCCTCCGGGGCGGTGCGCCGACGGACGTCGGGCTGCGCGGCGAGGTCGAGGGCGGCGACGCTCGCGGTGGCCGGCTCGGCCAGGCCCGCCGCCATGGCGTCGAGCCGGGCCACGGCGTCGTCGTAGCTGCCGCCCCGCAGGACGTTGGCGACGAGCAGGACGGTGCCGTCGCTGTGGTCGAGCACGGCCAGGTCGGTCACCAGCATCATCGCGACCTCGGGCATGCCGAGCTCGTCCGGCGCGGTGCTGGGCAGCCGCTCGATGCCGCCGGACGACGTCGTAGGACAGGTAGCCGACCAGCCCGCCGGTGAACGGCGGGGCGCCCTCGGCCCGCGGGGTGCGCAGCAGCAGGTCGGCCTCGCGGACCGCCTCGAGCGGGTCCTGCGACGTCGTCGGGAGGCCGTCGCCGACCCACAGCGCGCGCCCGTCGCGCTCGGTCAGCGTCGCGGCCGACCGGACGCCGACGAAGCTCCAGCGGCTCCACTGCCGGCCCTGCTCGGCGGACTCGAGCAGGAAGGTCCCGGTGCGGCCGCCGGCGAGCTTGCGGTACACGCCGACGGGGGTCTCGCCGTCGGCCAGCAGCCGCCGGGTGACGGGGACGACGGCGGCGTCCTGCGCGGCGAACTCCTCGCGCGACGGCGTGGTGACCCCGAGCGGGGCGCTCACGGCGACCCGACCACCACGGGCAGGACGGTGGCGTCGAAGCAGGTGCGGTCGCCGGTGTGGCAGGCGCCGGAGCCGACCTGGTCGACCTTCACCAGCAGGGTGTCGCCGTCGCAGTCGAGCGCGACGGACTTCACCCACTGCTGGCTGCCGGACGTGTCGCCCTTGACCCAGTACTCCTGGCGGCTGCGCGACCAGTAGGTGCAGCGGCCGGTGGTCAGGGTGCGGTGCAGCGCCTCGTCGTCCATCCAGCCGACCATGAGGACCTCGCCGGTGTCGTGCTGCTGCGCGACCGCCACGACCAGCCCGTCGCGGTCGCGCTTGAGCTGCGCGGCGATCGCCGGGTCGAGGTCGGTGGGGCGGACAGCGGCGGTCGGGGCGGGGCTGCTCATGCCGCTCAGTCTGCCGCAGGCGCCTGCACGGGCCGCCCCGTGCGCAGCACCAGCGGGCCGGCGGCGGCCGGCGGACAGCTCACCGGGACTGCGACATCCAGCTGGCGTGCATGCGCGCGTAGGGGCCGTCCTGGCCGACGAGCTCGCGGTGCGGGCCGCGCTGCACGACGACGCCGTCGGCGACGACCAGGACCTCGTCGGCGGCCTCGGCGGTGCTCAGCCGGTGCGCGATGGCCAGCGTGGTGCGGCCGCGGGTGAGGCTGTCGAGGGCCCGCTGCAGGCGCACCTCGGTGGCGGGGTCGACGGCGCTGGTCGCCTCGTCGAGGACCAGCAGGTCGGGGTCGGCGAGGTAGGCGCGGGCGATGGCCACGAGCTGCCGCTCCCCCACGCTCAGGCTCTCGCCGCGCTCGCCGACCGCCGTGCGGACGCCGTCGGGCAGGGCCTGCACCCAGTCCTCCAGGCCGAGCTCGGCGAAGGCGGCCGCGACCTCGTCGTCGGTGGCGTCGGGGCGGCCGTAGCGGACGTTCTCGGCGACGGTGGAGTCGAACAGGAACCCGTCCTGCGGGACCATGACGACGCGGGTGCGCAGGCTGGAGAACGGCACCCGGTCCAGCGGCACGCCGGACAGCCGCACCCGGCCCTCGCTGGGGTCCATGAGCCGGGTGAGCAGCTTGGCGAACGTGGTCTTGCCGCTGCCGGTCTCCCCGACGACGGCGACGCGGGTGCGCGGCGCGATCTCCAGGTCGACGTCGTGCAGCACCCGCGGGCCGCCCGGGTAGGCGTAGGAGACGTGCTCGAAGCGGACGCCGACGGGACCGGGCGGCAGCGGCGTCCCCGCGCCGTCGCCGTCCTGCGCGGGGTCGGCGACGTCGGTCGGGGTGTCGAGCACCTCGAGCACGCGGCGCATGCCGGCGATGGCGTTCTGCGCCTCGTTGAGCACCTCGGTGGCGACCTGCACCGGCTGCACGAACAGGGTGACGAGGAACAGGAAGCCGACGAGCCGGCCGAGCGTGATGTCGCCGCCGACGCCGAGCAGCACGCCGACGACGATGACGGCGCCGGTGGCCAGGCTGGCGACGAGCTCGCCGGTGGCGAAGGTGGTCGCGGCGATGGTCTGCGCCTTGACCTGGGCCTTCCGGCTGTTCTCGACGGCGGCGTCGACGCGCTCCGCGGTGCGCGCCTGCACCCCGTAGGCCCGGATGACCGGCGCCCCGACGACGGACTCCCCGACGGCGCCGAGCAGCTCGCCGACCCGCTCGCGCACGATCCGGTAGGCCGCCTCGAGCCGCTTCTGCAGCACCCGGACGGCGAGCACCAGCGGCAGGAAGCAGGCGTAGACGACGAGCGTCAGCTGCCAGGACCACACCAGCATGAGCACGGTGGCCAGCAGGACCTGCACGCTGCTGACGACGACCAGCAGGCCGCCCCACTGCATGAAGGTGCTGATGGTGTCGACGTCGCTGGTGACCCGGCTGACCAGCGAGCCGCGCCGCTCGGACGCCTGGTGCAGCACCGACAGGTCGTGGACCCGGCGGAAGGCCCGCACGCGCAGCGCCGCCAGCCCGTCCTCGGTGCTCCGGTAGAGCCGCACGTTCATGAGGTAGGCGGCCAGGGCGGTGACGCAGACGGCCAGGAAGGCCAGCCCGCAGGCCAGCCGGACCAGCGGCAGGTCGGGCTCGGGGCCGGACAGCCCGCCGTCGATGGTCTGCTGCACGGCGACCGGGACGACGACGCGGCCCGCCGTCGCCAGGACGGCGAGCACGAGGGTGAGCGGCAGGCCGCGCCGGAACTCCGGGACGATGCGCAGGCCGTGCAGCAGGGTCGCCGCCGCGCCGCGCTCGGCCGGGCGGTCCTGGTCCAGCAGCGCGGCGGTCACGCGACCACCTCGGCGCGGCTGCCCTGCTCGGCGGCGCGCTCGGCCTCGGCCCGCTCGTAGGCGCTGACCAGGTCGCGGTAGCCGGGGACGGTCTCGCGCAGGTGCTCGTGGCTGCCGCGCCCGACGACGCGGCCCTGCTCGACGTAGACCACCTCGTCGGCCAGCGCGATGGTCGCCCGCCGGTAGGCGACGACGACGACGGTGCTGGCCGCGCCCGAGGAGCGCAGCCCGGCCAGGATGCGCTGCTCGACCTGGGGGTCGACGGCGCTGGTCGCGTCGTCGAGCACCAGCAGCCGGGGCCGGCGGACGACGGCGCGGGCCAGGGCGATGCGCTGCCGCTGCCCGCCCGACAGGGTGGTCCCGCGCTCGCCGACCACGGTGTCGAGCCCGCCCGGGAGCGAGGAGACGAACCGCTCGGCCTGGGCGACGCGCAGGGCCGCCCAGACGTCGGCGTCGTCGATCTCGCTGCCGAGGGTGATGTTGCCGCGGACGGTGTCGTCGAACAGGAACGCCGACTGCGGGACCAGGCTCGCCACGGCCGCCGAGGCGCCGGGGGCGAGCTCGCGGACGTCGACGCCGTCGTAGGCGACGGTGCCGGAGTCGGGGTCGACGAGGCGGACCAGCAGCGTGGCCAGCGTGCTCTTGCCGGCGCCGGTCGGCCCGACGACGGCGACGGTGCGGCCGGCGGGGACGTCGAGCGAGACGCCGTGCAGCACCTGCGTCGCGCCGTAGGACAGGGTCACGTCGTCGACGTCCAGCGACGTGGGGCCGCTGCCGGGCGCGAGCGAGCGGTCGCCGTGCTCCTGCGAGCCGGTGGCGGTGAGCACGTTCTGGACGCGGTCCCAGCCGACGACGCTGCGCGGCATCTCGTTGAGCACCCAGCCCAGGGCGCGGACCGGGAAGGCCAGCAGCGTGAACAGGTACGCGACGCGGACGAGCTGGCCGGCGTCGATGTCGCCGCTGCCGACCCGGCTGGTGCCGGCGAGCAGCACGACCAGGACGCCGACGACGGGCAGCGCCTCCATGACGGGGTCGAACAGCCCGCGCACCCGCCCGACCTGCACGAGCGTCTCGCGCAGCTCCTGGGCCCGCTCGCGGAAGCGGTCGGTCTCGTCGGTCTCGCGGCCCAGCGTCTTGACGACCAGCGCGCCGTCGAAGGACTCGTGGGCGATGCCGCTGACCTCGCCGCGCAGCTGCTGCGCGCGGGTCATCAGCGGCGTCATCCGGCGGCTGTAGAGGACGGTGAGGCCGGCGATCGTCGGGAAGACGACCGAGCCGACCAGCGCCAGCACGGGGTCGGTCACGACGAGCAGCCCGAGCGTGACGACGAGCATGAACACGACGCCGACGGCGAACGGGAACGGCGCGATCGGCGACCAGGTGGCCTCGACGTCGCTGTTGGCGTTGCTCAGCAGCTCGCCGGTGGGGTGGCGCTGGTGCCAGGAGAAGGGCAGCTCGAGGTAGCGGCGGGTCACCCGGCGGCGGAAGGTGGCCTGCAGGCGGTACTGCATGATCCCCGCACCCAGCCGGCGGGCGATGATGCCGACGACCTTGAGCGTCGCGAGCCCCATGACGGCCAGGAAGGCGAGCGCGAGCACCGCGCGGTCGACCTCCCCCTGCTCCAGGGCCGGCGCGATGACCCGCTCGGTGATGGCGCCGAAGACGTAGGCCTGGCCGATCGTGGTCAGCGCGAAGACGGCGCTGCCGACCGCGGACAGGGCGAAGATGCGCGGCTCCTCGCGCACGGCGACGCCGAGGACGCCGAAGCCCCGACGGATCACGCGCGCAGAGGGCCGGGGCGGTGCGGGCGTGCTCATCCGGCTCCAGACGTCGGACGTACCGTTCGGGGGTCTAACCAGTCTGACACCCCGTGCCAGCGCGTTGTTCCGCCCCGGCCGCGCCGTGCCGCGGGACGGACCCGGCAGACTGGACGGGTGCGCGCCCTCCCCCGCCTCCTGCTGGCCCTGACGCTGCTGGTCGGCGCCGCCTCCGGGGCGCTCGCGGCCGGCGACCCGTCGCGCGTGGTGAAGGGCAGCGACGGCTACCTGTTCATCGCCCAGGACTGGAGCGTCCCCTGCCAGTACCGGGGGCAGAGCGCGCGGACCGCCGCCCGGATCGGGGCGTTCGTCGACGCCGTGCAGGCCAGCGGCCGCGACACCACCGTCACCCTCGGGCCGGACAAGGCCACCGTGCGCAGCGGCAACGCCCCCCGCACCGCGCCGGAGCGGGACTGCGGGCAGGCCGAGAAGGACGCCGTCTGGAAGGCGCTGTCGGCCCGCGTCGGGCCCGACCTGCTCGACCTGCGGCGGCCGCTCGCCGCCGCCGGCGCCCGCTACCAGACGTACTGGCGGCAGGACACGCACTGGACGCCCACCGGCGGCACCGTCTACGCCCGCGAGGTCGCGGCGCGGCTCGACGTCGTGCTGGCCCGCCAGCTGCGGCTCGCCCCGGCCGAGTTCACCCGCCGCGGCGACCTCGCGAACGTCCTGGGGATCCCCGGCACCGAGCGGGTCTCCGGGGTGACCCTGGTCAACCCGGGCGTGCAGGTGACCGAGGGCCCGCGCGGGCACCAGGGCGTCGGGCAGGGCTCGCGCCACTTCACGGCCACCCCGACCGCCGACACCGCGCGCGTCGTCCCCGGACGGACGCTGTTCCTCGGCGACAGCTTCGACGGCACCGTCGCCCCGCAGCTCGCCCGGCTGTTCGAGGACGTCACCTTCCTGTGGCCCGACGACAAGACCTCCGCGCAGGACCTCGTCGACGCCGTCGCCGCCGCCGACCGGGTCTTCGTCGAGCGGGTCGAGCGCTTCAGCTCGCAGTGGCGCCCCTACGACGACGACGTCGTCCGCGCCCTGCGCGCCCGGCTGCCGCGCCGGCTGCCGTGAGCTCGCTCGCCCGTCGGGAGCGCGACGCGCTGCTGGACCTGATGGCCGAGTCCGGCCCGCACGCCCCCACCCTGTGCGCCGGCTGGACGACGCACGACCTCGCGGCGCACCTGGTCGTGCGGGAGCGCCAGCCCCTGTCGGTGCCCGGCTACGTCGTGCCCGCCCTGCAGCCGGCCTCCGCGTGGTTCGAGCGGCGCGCCCGGGCCACCGCCTACGAGGACCTGCTCGCCCGGCTGCGCCGCGGGCCGCGCACGCTGTCGCCGCTGGGCTCACCCGTCGACGCCGTCTACGACCTCACCAACCTGCACGAGTTCTACGTCCACCACGAGGACGTCCGGCGGGCGGCCGGACACGGCCCGCGCAGCCTCGACCGCGACCTCGAGGCGGCCCTGTGGTCGCGCGCCGGCCTGCTGGCCCCGCTGTTCCTGCGCCGCGCGTCCGGGGCGGTCCGGCTCGTCACGCCCGGCGCGCAGGAGCTGCAGGCCGGCAGGGGCGAGCCCGACACCGTCGTGCGCGGCCGGCCGGGCGAGCTGTTCCTGTTCCTGTGGGGGCGACCTGCCGACGTCGTCGTCGAGGGTCCGGGCCTGACGGGGGTACGGGTCGGTCCGTGACCGCCCTCCGGACCGCCCTGGCCCGCTGCACCCCGCACGCCTTCCTCGTGGGCCTCGCCGGCGCGCTGCTGCTCGCCGTGCCCGACCTGCTGCGCCAGCTGCCCGTGCGCGACGACCCCTCGTACCCGCACGCGCTGCTGGTCGACGTCGTCGGCGTGCTGACGGCCGCCGTCCTGCAGGTCGCGCTCATCGGGCTGCTCAACGGGGGCTCCGCGGCCTCCGGCGTCGGGCTGCTGCTCACCGCCGTCCGCCGCTCCCCGGGCACGGTCCTCGCCGGGCTGGCGCTCGCCGGCAGCGTGTCCGCGCTGCTGACGCTGGTGCCGTCGGTCGCGCTGCTCGGCCCCGGGCAGGTGCTCGGGCCGCTGCAGGACCCTCCGCTGCGCACCCTGCTGCTCGCCCAGGCCTCCGACGTCGTCGCGACCGCGGTCACCGCCCCGTGGTTCGCGCTGCTCGTCGGCGTGCTCAGCGGACGGGGTGCCCCGCGTCCCGCAGCGACTGCTTGACCTCGCCGATCCGCAGCGTGCCGAAGTGGAAGACGCTGGCGGCCAGCACGGCGTCGGCGCCCGCCTCGACCGCCGGGGCGAAGTGCTCGAGCGCCCCGGCTCCCCCGCTGGCCACCACGGGCACCCGCACCACCGCGCGGACCGCGCGGAGCAGCTCGAGGTCGTAGCCGGCCCGGGTGCCGTCGGCGTCCATCGCGTTGAGCAGCACCTCGCCGACGCCGAGCTCCTCGCCCTGCTGCGCCCACTCCACCGCGTCGACGCCGGTGCCGCGCCGCCCGCCGTGGGTCGTGACCTCGAAGCCGCTGTCGGTCCCCGGCTGCCCGTCGCGGACCCGCCGGGCGTCGACGCTGAGCACCAGCACCTGGCTGCCGAAGCGCCGGCTGATCTCGCGCAGCAGCTCCGGCCGGGCGATGGCCGCCGTGTTCACGCCGACCTTGTCCGCGCCGGCCCGCAGCAGCCGGTCGACGTCCTCGACCGCCCGCACGCCGCCGCCGACGGTGAGCGGGATGAACACCTGCTCGGCGGTCCGCCGCACGACGTCGTACGTCGTCTCGCGGCTGCCGCTGCTGGCCGTGATGTCCAGGAAGACCAGCTCGTCGGCGCCCTCGGCGTCGTAGACGCGGGCCATCTCGACGGGGTCGCCGGCGTCGACGAGCCCGGTGAAGTTCACGCCCTTGACCACGCGGCCGGCGTCGACGTCGAGGCAGGGGACCACACGCACCGCGACCGTCACGGGCGGCGACACTAGGCGACGCGCCCTAGCGTGATCGCTCGTGGAGCGACGGGTGGGGCTGCGCGACCTGGGGCCCTACCTGCGCGAGCACCGCGGGCCGCTGGTGCTGATCGGCGCGCTGACCGCCGTCGGCGCCGCCCTGGCGCTCGCCCAGCCGCTGCTGGTCCGCCGGGCGCTGGAGGCCGTCCGCGCCGACGCCGGCCTGACCGCGCCGGTCGTCCTGCTCGTGACGGTCGTGCTGCTGTCGGCACTGCTCGGCGGGGTGGAGCGCTACCTGCTGCAGCGCACGGCCGAGGGCGTCGTGCTCACGGCACGCACCGGCCTGTCGACCCACCTGCTGCGGCTGCCGGTCGCCGAGTTCGACCGCCGCCGCACCGGCGACCTGCTGTCCCGGGTCGGCGCGGACACCACCCTGCTGCGCGCCGTCGTCACCCGCGGGCTGTTCGAGGCGGTCAGCGGGGTCGTCGTCGTGGTCGGGCGCCGCCGTGGCCATGGCGCTGCTCGACCCGCTGCTGCTCGGGGTCACCCTGGCCGCCACGCTCGTCGGGGTCGGGCTCGTGGTGAGCGCGTCGCGCCGGGTGCGGGCGCTGTCGGAGCAGGCGCAGGCGCGGGTCGGCGACATGACCGCCGCCGTCGAGCGGGCGCTGACGGCGGTGCGCACGGTGCGGGCCAGCGGCGCGGAGGAGCGCGAGAGCGCCGTGGTCGTCGAGGGCGCGCGGCAGGCCTACGACGCCGGGGTGCGGGCCGCCCGGCTCGAGGCGCTGGTCGCCCCCGCCACCACGCTGGCCACCCAGGGCTCGTTCCTGCTCGTGCTCGGCGTCGGCGGCGCCCGGGTCGCGAGCGGCGACCTGCAGGTGGGCGACCTGGTGGCGTTCGTGCTCTACCTGTTCCTGCTGGTCATCCCGCTCGGGCAGGCGCTGCAGGCGTACACGACCCTGCAGACCGGCCTCGGCGCGCTGCAGCGCATCGAGGACGTGCGCGGGCTGCCGCGCGAGGACGGCGACGACGCCCGCACCGTCCCGGTCGTCGACCCGGCCGCCCCGCTGCTCGCGCTGGAGGACGTCGGCTTCTCCTACGCCGACGGCACGCCGGTGCTGCACCGGCGTGAGCTTCGCCGTCCCCCGCGGCACCCGCACCGCCCTGGTCGGGCCGTCGGGCGCCGGCAAGTCGACCGTCCTCGCCCTCGTCGAGCGCTTCTACGACGTGGCTGCCGGGAGCGGTGCGGCTCGGCGGCACCGACGTCCGGGACTGCCGCGGGGCGCCCTGCGCGCCCGGCTCGGCTACGTCGAGCAGGAGGCCCCCGCGCTCGCCGGCACGCTGCGCGACAACCTGCTGCTCGCCGCCCCGGACGCGACCGAGCAGGACCTGCAGGACGTCGTCGACGCCGTCCAGCTGCGCGACGTCGTCGACCGCGCGCCGCTCGGGCTCGACAGCCAGGTCGGCGACGCCGGCGTGCTGCTGTCCGGCGGCGAGCGGCAGCGGCTCGCGATCGCCCGGGCGCTGCTGCGCGCCCCCGCCCTGCTGCTGCTCGACGAGCCGACGACCAACCTCGACGCCCGCAACGAGGCCGCGCTGCGGGTCGCCGTCGACGCCGTCGCCCGCGACCGCACGCTGCTCGTCGTGGCCCACCGGCTGTCCACGGTCGTCGACGCCGACCAGATCGTGGTGCTCGACCGGGGCCGGGTCGTCGCCGTCGGGACGCACGCCTCGCTGCTGGACGACTCGCCGCTCTACCGCGAGCTGGCGGCGCAGCAGCTGCTGGTCTGACGGCGCGGCGCGGCTCCCCGCAGACCGGCCCGCCCCTGGGACGATCCGGGCATGCGCCTCGCGGTCTGCTCGTCGAAGGGCGGGGTCGGCAAGACCTCGACCGCCGCCAACGTCGCCGCCGTGCTGGCCGGCCGCGGCCGGACGCTCGCCGTCGACGCTCGACCCGCAGGACAGCCTCGGCCGGGCCTTCGGGGTGGTCGCCAAGTCCGCCGACGACAGCCTCGCGGGCGTCCTGTCCGGCGACGTCGAGGCCTCCGCCGTGCTGCGCGCCGAGGTCGCCCCCGGGCTCGACCTGCTGCCCGCCCACCCGGCGCTCGAGCAGGTCGGGGTGCGCGCTGGCCGCGCAGGGCGGGCTGGTGACGTCGCTGCGCCGCGCGCTGCGGCCGCTGCTCGCCGACTACGAGCACGTGGTCGATCGACACCCACGGCGACCTCGGCAACCTCACCCTCGCCGCCGTCTGCGCCGCCGACGCCGTCCTGACCGTCTTCACCAGCGACCCCGGCTCGGCCCTCGGGGCCGCCCGGGTGCAGGCCTTCCTCGCCCAGCACCGCGACTACGAGAACACCTCCGCCGTGCTCGTCGGCGTCGCCTGCTCGCTGTGGGACCGCGAGGGCAAGGCGGCCCGCGAGGTCGTCGAGGCGCTGTCGGCCACCGACCTGCCGGTGCTGCAGACCCGGATCCCCCTCTCGCGGCGGGTGCCGAGCGCGACGCTCGCCAAGCGCCCGGTGGTGCTGAGCGCACCGGGCAGCAGCGTCGCCCTGGCCTACGGTGCCCTGACCGACGAGGTGCTGTCCTCCTACGCAGAGAAGGTGGTCCGGTGAGCGACCTGCTCGACGACCTGCACGCCGACCTGTCCGGCTCGCGCGCCGCCGCGGCCGACCCCGAGCCGCGCCGGCCCGCGCTGCCCACCGCCCCGCTGAGTCCGAGCACGACGCCCGCCTTCGAGCTGCGGGTGACCCCGCTGCGGTGGTCGGCGCCCGGGCTCGGGTTCGACGGCGGGGTGTGCCTGCGGATCGGGCCGCTGCAGGTCGGGCATCGTCCAGCGGTAGCGCCGCTCAGACCAGGGTCGCGACGACCCCGGCGTGCATCCGCTGCTTGATGGTGCCGAGCGTCGGCCCGGCCTTGCCGGCGAGCGGGCGGACCTTCGCCAGCGCCATCGGCAGGACGTCGGCCTCGGCGACCGCCGCCGACACGATCCCGGCCTGCACCGCGTGCTCCCCGCCGAAGCGGTGCCCGGTGGTCATGGCCTCGGTGGCCGCGGCCGGCGTCAGCCGGCTCTGGATGAGGGCGCCCATCCCGACGGTGAACGGGATGGAGATGTCGACCTCCGGCAGGCACCAGAAGCCGCGGTCGGCGCGCATCACCGTCCAGTCGTGGCAGAGCGACAGCATCGCCCCGGCCGCGAAGCAGTGCCCCTGCACGGCGGCGACCGTCGGCACGGGCAGCGTCAGCACCCGGGCGAACAGGGCGTGCACCCGGTCGACGTAGGCGCCGGACTCGTCGGGGTGGGCGAACAGCCAGTCCAGGTCGAGCCCGTTGCTCCAGAACTTGCCGGTGGCGCTCGTGACCAGGGCGCGCGGCCCCTCGGCCTGCTCCACCTCGGTCAGCGCCTGCTCCACGGAGGTCAGCCAGGCGGGGCCGAAGCGGTTCTCGTCGTCCCCGAGGTCCAGGACGAAGACCTCGCCGTCGCGGGTGAGGTTCACGAGGACGTCCCCGCGGAGACCGCCGCCAGCGCCTCGGGCAGCGTGAAGGCACCGGCGTAGAGGGCCTTGCCGACGATCGCGCCCTCGACCCCGTCGACGGCGGCCAGCGCCCGCAGGTCGTCCAGCGACGACACCCCGCCGGACGCCACCACCGGGCGCGAGGTGCGCGAGCAGACCTCCCGCAGCAGGTCGACGTTCGGGCCGGTCAGGGTGCCGTCGCGCCGGACGTCGGTGACGACGTAGCGGGCGCAGCCCTCGCGGTCGAGCCGCTCCAGCACCTCCCACAGGTCGCCGCCGTCCTGGGTCCAGCCGCGCGCCGACAGCGTCGTCCCGCGCACGTCCAGGCCGACGGCGATGCGGTCGCCGTGCTCGGCGATGGCCCGGCGCCGTCCACTCCGGCTGCTCGAGCGCGGCGGTGCCGAGGTTGACCCGGGCGCAGCCGGTGGCCAGCGCCGCCGTCAGGGAGTCGTCGTCGCGGATGCCGCCGCTCATCTCGACGGCGACGTCGAGCTCCCCGACGACGCGGGCCAGCAGCTCGCGGTTCGACCCGCGGCCGAAGGCGGCGTCGAGGTCGACCAGGTGGACCCACGCGGCGCCGTCGGTCTGCCACTGCAGGGCGGCCTGGAGCGGGTCGCCGTAGGACGTCTCCGACCCCGCCTCCCCCTGCACGAGGCGGACGGCCTGCCCGTCGGCGACGTCGACGGCGGGCAGCAGGACCAGGGACTGAGCGCTCAACGCGAGCTCCTCGGGGACAGGTAGAGGGTGACGACGAGCGGGAGCGCGAGCGCGCTGAGCAGGGCCAGGCCGAGGCGCTGGGGAGAGGTGTCGAGCAGCTGCCACCCGACGAACTGCACGCCGAGCCAGCCGAGCGCCAGCCCCAGCCGGCGCCGCACGGGCATGGCGCCGTAGCGGGGCGGGCGGCGCCTCGGCAGCTCGGGCACGAGCGCGCCCACCTTCTGCCGGCGCGCGCGCGAGCGGGCGGCCTTCTCGCGCTCGCGCGCCCGCTCGGCCTCGCGCTCGGCGCGCGCACGGGCCCGCTGCCCGGCGCTCACAGGCTGCGGCGCCAGTTCTCCAGCAGGGCGGCGCCGGCGTCCCCGCTCTTCTCCGGGTGGAACTGGGTCGCCGACAGGGCGCCGCGCTCGACGGCGGCCGCGAACGGCGCGCCGTGGACGCTGCGGGTGACCAGCGCGTCCGGGACGTCGTCGACCGCGTAGGAGTGCACGAAGTAGAAGCGCTCGCCCGCGAGCCCGGCGAACAGCCGGCTGCCGTCCGGCACCTCGACGTCGTTCCAGCCCATGTGCGGCACGACCTCGGCCTGCAGCCGCCGCACGACGCCGGGCAGCACGCCGATGCCCTCGGTCTGCTCGCCGTGCTCGTCGCCGCGCTCGAACAGGACCTGCATGCCGACGCAGATGCCGAGCACCGGCCGGTCCTGCGCCAGCCGCTCGCGCACGACGGCGTCCCCGCCGACCGCCCGGATCGCCGCCATGCACGCCGCGAACGCCCCGACGCCGGGGACGACCAGCCCGTCGGCCTCCCGGGCGGCGTCGAGGTCGGCGGTCACCTCGACGTCGGCGCCGACGCGCTGCAGCGCCCGCTCGGCGCTGCGCAGGTTGCCCGAGCCGTGGTCGAGCACGACGACGCGGGTCACTGGTCGTCCTCGTGGCGCAGCCGGACGGCGCGCAGGAAGGCCCCGCACCCGGTGCCGCCGGCCATGGCGACCACGTAGACGACGGTGGCGACCTCGAACCACCTCACGGGCCGCCCACCGCCTGCAGGTCGTCCGGGGTGAGGCCGTTCGGCAGGTCGCCGTCGACGGCGTAGTCGTAGCCGAACAGCACCAGGTAGGGCGGCAGGCCGAGCAGCATGACGGCGTCGGCCAGCCGCGCCGTCTCGGTGTCGTACGCGGCCGTGAGGACGGTGCGCAGCGGGGCGAGGTCGTGCACGCCGAGCGCTCCGGCCAGGGCCTCGAGCTCGCTGACGTCGGGCGGCTGCGGCGTGCCGTCGAGGTAGCCCGGGTCGGAGTCGTAGGTCGCGATGAGCGCGCCGCCCTCGAAGACCTGCAGCAGCAGGTCGTCGTCGTCGTGCACGGTGGTGCAGACGACGGTGCCGTGCTCGGACAGCGCCAGCGCCACGGGGGTGACGTGGTCGTCGAGCCGGCCGTCGGCGTCGGGCGCGGCGACCGTCCAGCCGTGACGGGTCGGGGTGACGAGGGCCGCCGCGTAGGCGCCGCCGACGACGTCGAGCACCCGCTCGCGCGGCGCCCGGGTCGCGACGCTCTCGTAGAACGCGCCCACCGCTAGCCCCACGTCCCGGTGCGCTCCGCAACGGGTCCGCGCACTAGAGGCTGCCCTTCGTGCTCGGCACGCCGACGACCTTCGGGTCGAGCGCGGTCGCGTCGCGCAGGGCCCGCGCGACCGCCTTGAACTGCGCCTCGACGACGTGGTGGGCGTTGCGCCCGCTGATCACGCGCACGTGCAGGGCGATGCCCGACTGCGCGACGAACGACTCCCAGATGTGCTTGGTCAGCGTCGTGTCGTAGGACCCGATGAGCTCGACCAGCTGCGGCTCCTCGTGCACCAGGTACGGCCGGCCCGACAGGTCGACGGCGGCCTGCACCAGGCACTCGTCGAGCGGCACCAGGGCGTCGCCGAAGCGGCGGATGCCGGCCTTGTCGCCGAGCGCCTCCTTGAGCGCCTGCCCGAGGGCGAGCGAGGTGTCCTCGACGGTGTGGTGCGCGTCGACCTCGAGGTCGCCCCGCGTGCGGACGGTGAGGTCGAAGCCGCCGTGCCGGCCGAGCTGGGCGACCATGTGGTCGAAGAACGGCACCCCCGTGTCCGAGCTGGACTCCCCCGTGCCGTCGAGGTCGAGCTCGACCAGGACGTCGCTCTCCTTGGTCGTGCGCTGGACGCGCGCGGTGCGGCTCATCGGATCACCGTAGCCAGCGCCGACAGGAACGCGGTCGTCTCGTCCTGCGTCCCGGCGTTGACGCGCAGCCAGCCGGACAGGCCCGGCCCGCCGCTGACGTCGCGGACCAGGACGCCCGCGTCGAGCAGGGCCTGCCAGGTCGCGCCGGGGTCCTCGAAGGGGCCGAACAGCAGGAAGTTCGCGTCGGTGGGGACGACCTGCAGGCCGAGCGCGGCGATCTCGGCCACCATCCGGTCGCGCTGGCCCTTGACCGCCTCCACCGTGCCGAGCAGCTCGGCCTCGTGCGCCAGCGCCGTCCGGGCGGCCGCCTGGGTCAGCGCCGACAGGTGGTAGGGCAGCCGGACGAGCTGCAGGGCGTCGACGACGCCGGCGCTGGCCGCGAGGTAGCCCAGGCGGGTGCCGGCCATGGCGAACGCCTTGCTCATCGTGCGGCTGACCACGAGGCGGGGGCAGTCGGCGAGCAGGGTCGTGGCGCTCGGGCGCTCGCTGAACTCGGCGTAGGCCTCGTCGACGACGACCACCCCCGCGCTCGCGTCGTGCACCGCGCGGACGACGTCGAGCGTCGTCGTCGTGCCCGTGGGGTTGTTCGGCGTCGTGAGGAAGACGACGTGCGGCCGGTGCCGCTCGACGGCGGCGACGGCGACCTCCGCGGACAGGGTGAAGTCGGCGGCGCGCCGCTCGGCGGCCCAGCCCGTGCTCGTCCCGGCGGCCAGCAGCGGGTGCATCGAGTAGCTCGGCTCGAAGCCCAGCGCCGTGCGGCCGGGCCCGCCGAAGGCCTGCAGCACCTGCTGCAGCACCTCGTTCGAGCCGTTCGCCGCCCAGACCCGCTCAGCGGTCAGGGGTGTCCCCGTCTGCCGGGACAGGTACGCCGCGAGGTCGGTGCGCAGCGCCACGGCGTCGCGGTCGGGGTAGCGGTTCAGCCGGGTCGCGGCCTCCCCGACCGCCTTCTCCAGCGCCGCGACCAGCCCGGCGCTCGGCGGGTGCGGGTTCTCGTTGACGTTGAGCTGGACGACGTCGAGGACCTGCGGGGCCCCGTAGGGCTTCTTGCCGACGAGGTCGTCGCGGACGGGCAGCGCGGTCACTGCCGCTGCCGGATCGCGACCGCCTCGACGTGGCTGGCGAGGTCCTCCGCACCGCCGAGCGCCGTGACGTGCGGCGCGACGGTCGCCAGCGCCTGCGCGGAGTACTCGATGAGCGACATGCGCTTGAGGAAGCTCTGCGCCGACAGGCCGCTGGAGAAGCGCGCCGTGCCGCCGGTGGGCAGGACGTGGTTGGAGCCCGCCAGGTAGTCGCCGAGGCTGACCGGCGTGTGGTTGCCGATGAACACCGCACCGGCGTTGCGCACCCGGCGGGCGCGCTCGGGGGCGTCGGCGGTGATGACCTCGAGGTGCTCGGCGGCCCAGGCGTCGACGACGGTGAGCCCGTGGTCGAGGTCGTCGACCAGCACGAAGGCGCTCTGGCCGGTCAGCGCCGTCTCGACCCGCTCGCGGTGCTTCGCGGCCGGGACCTGCGTGCCGAGCTCGGCCTCGACGGCGTCGAGCAGGTCGGTGCTGGGCGTCACGAGCAGGCAGGCCGCCAGCGGGTCGTGCTCGGCCTGGGCCACCAGGTCGGCGGCGACGAAGGCCGGGGTGGCCGTGTCGTCCGCGAGGATGCCGATCTCGGTGGGGCCGGCCTCGGAGTCGATGCCGCAGCGGCCCTGCACCAGGCGCTTGGCGGCCGCGACGTAGACGTTGCCCGGGCCGGTGATCACGTCGACGGGGCGGCACTCGTCGGTCCCGTAGGCGAACATCGCCACCGCCTGGGCGCCCCCGACGGCGTAGACCTCGTCGATGCCGAGCAGCGCGCACGCGGCGAGCACGGCCGGGTTCGGCCGCCCGCCGAACTCCTGCTTCGGCGGGCTCGCGACCGCCAGGCTCCCGACGCCGGCGACCTGCGCGGGCACCACGTTCATCACCACGCTGCTCGGGTAGGCGACCAGCCCGCCCGGCACGTACAGGCCCACCCGCCCGACCGGCACCCACCGCTCGGTGACGGTCGCGCCGTCGACCACCCGCACGACCTCGTCGTCGCGCAGCTGGGCACGGCTGACCGTCGTCGCGCGGGCGACCGCCTCCTCGAGCGCCGCCCGCACGGCCGGGTCGAGCCGCTCCAGCGCCTCGGCCAGCGCCGACGCCGGCACCCGCAGCTCCTGCAGGGCGACGCCGTCGAAGCGCTGCGTGGCCTCCCGGACCGCCTCGGCCCCCCGGTCGCGCACCGCCTCCACGACCGGCCGGACGACGTCGACGGCGCTGCTGACGTCGAGGTGCGCGCGCGGCAGCAGGTCGAGCGCGGGAGCGTCGTGCCGCCCGCGCAGGTCGATGCGGGTCAGCACGCGGGGCTCCTCGAGGGTCAGGGATCGGGATCCCGAGCCTACCGAGCGCAGGCCGCAGGGGCTGATCAGCCGTACGCTCCGCCGCATGGCGCCTCCCGGACGCGAGCGGCTGCCCCTGTTCCCCCTGGGGCTGGTGCTGTTCCCCGGGCTGGTGCTGCCGCTGCACGTGTTCGAGGAGCGCTACCGGGTGCTCGTCCGCGAGCTGCTCGAGCGGCCCGAGGGCGACCGGCGCTTCGGCGTCGTCGCGATCCGCGAGGGGCGCGAGGTGGGCGCCGACGGGGTGCGGGCGCTGCACGAGGTCGGCTGCGTCGCCGAGCTGCGCCGCGCCGAGGCCCACCCCGACGGCCGCTTCGACGTCGTCACCACCGGCTCCGGGCGCTTCCGGCTGCACGGGCTCGAGCACGACCGGCCCTACCTGGTCGGCGAGGTCAGCCCGCTGCCCGAGCTCGACGGCGACCCCGGCGAGGCCGGCCTGCTGCGCCGGGCCGTCGTCGCCGCGTACCTCGCCTACCGCTCGGCGCTGACCCAGAGCGGCGCCGTCGAGGAGCCCGACGACGACGGGGACGACCCCGACGACGACGGCGACGCGGTGCCGGACGACCCCGGCGTGGCCTCCTACCTGGTGGCCGCGACCGTGCTGCTCGACCTGGCCGAGCGGCAGTCGCTGCTGGAGGTCCCCGACACCTGCGGGCGCCTCGCGGCCGAGCTGCGGCTGCTGCGCCGCGAGGCCGTGCTGCTGCGCACCCTGCGGGCCGTCCCGTCGCCCGAGCTGACCCGCGCGCCGCTCAGCCTGAACTGACCGCCGGCGGCTCGGGCCGCAGCGCCGTCCCGACGGCGAAGGCCGCGAGCGCCGCGGCCGGCCACAGCACCAGCGCCTCGGTGGCCCGCAGCCGGACGCTCGCCTCGACCGTCCCGCGCACCACCCCCTCGCGGACCGCCGCCCGGAACTCCTCCAGCCCGACCTGCTCGCCCGTCTGCGCGGCCACGTACGCGGCCAGCAGCCCGCCGGCGAGCAGCCCGACGACGACGCCCGGCCCGTGCGGCCGGGCCCGCGGCAGCAGGGCGAGCAGCCCGCAGGCCAGCCCCGCCAGCAGCACCAGCAGCCCGAACGCGAGGTCCGCCCCGAGGAACGCGCCCGACTCGGGGTCGACCAGGCCCGGACCGGCGTCGCCCAGGACGACCTGCACGCGGGGGGCGACCGCCGCCCAGAGCAGGCCCAGCGGGGCGCCGAGCAGCACCAGCACCGTCGCGACCAGGGCGGCCGCGGCGGCGTCGCCGCGCAGCTCGGGGCTGGTCCCGAGGGCGCGGTCGCGCGCCGGCGGCGGGACGGTCGCCCAGGGGGTGCTCACCCCGCCATGGTGCACGCCCGGCGGGGCCGGCGCACGGTCCCGGCTGCCGGTCCCGGTCGTGCCGTCCGCCGGCGCTCCCGCTCCCCTAGCCTGCGCGCGTGCCCGCCCGCGCCCGCTCCCGCCCGGGGGCCGCGCTGCTCCTCGTGGCGCTGCTCGCCGGCTGCAGCGCGACGCCGGAGACGGGCCCGGCGCCGACCGCCCCGGGCTCCTCCCCGGGCTCCTCCCCGGGCTCCTCGCCGGCCGCCGCGGTGACGCTGCCGCCCGACCCGCTGCGCGCCCTGGTGCCGGGCCCCGACGACGTCCCGGCCGGCCTGCTGCCCGTCGTGTCCGGCTCCGGGCCGCGCGACCTCGCCGCCGTGGCCGCCTTCTCCGCCGACGCCGGCCCGGCCGCCGACACCCTGCGGGCGCACGGCTTCCGCCGCGCCTACGTCGCGCAGTACGCCGAGCCGGGGGCGTCCGGCCGGGTGCTGTCCGTCGTCGTCGCCGAGTTCGCCACGGCCGAGGGGGCGGGCGAGGACCTCGCGGACGACGTCGCCGCCGGCGGCGCCTCCACGCCCGCGCAGGTCGGGGACGGCCCGGCGGCGCTCGCGGACCGGCCGCTGCCCGGCGGCAGCGGCACGCTCACCACGCTGCGCTTCCGCGTCGGCGCCCGGACCTGGCTGCTGGCCTACGGGGCTCCCGAGCAGGCCGGCGACGTCGTGCTCGGCCTGGGGCGGGAGCTCGCCGGCAGGGCGTGACGCCGGTCAGTGCCAGGCGCCGGTCAGTGCCAGGCGTCGGCGGTGCGCCAGACCAGCAGGTCCAGGATGCGCAGCCGGGTCAGCGGCAGGCCCGCCTCGGCGGTGAGCTGCTCGAGCCGGTCGAACGCGGGCTGCTCGGCCTGCAGGTCGGCGCGCATCTGGCGCAGCAGCGCCCCCATGAACTCCTGCCACCCGCGGTCCTGCGTGCGGGGCAGGGCGCCCGGGGCCGTGTAGGACTCGAAGATGCGGCTGTCGTACAGGGGCACGAGGTCGGGGCGCTTGCGGTGCAGCACCTTGCTGATGATGGTGCCGCGGACGCCCTTGCCGGCGTAGGGCGCCCGGTCCAGGACGGCGAACAGCGCGGCGACCCGGTCGACCACGGCGTCGTCCGCCTCGTGCAGGGCGACCGCCGGGAGGTCGGTGATGCCGGCGAGGTCGGGCAGCAGGTCGCGCAGCAGCAGGAAGCGGCCGCGGTCGACCTCGGTGCCGATCAGGACGGGCGCCAGCAGGTCGCCGTCGACGAGGGCGGCGCTGCCGTTGGTGACCAGCCGGTCGTAGGCGGTGACGGCGTAGCCGTTGCGAGGGTCGACGTGGTCGAGCAGCACCTGGTCGGGGTGCTCGACGACGAGCGTGCCTGCGCACAGGCGGATGCTGTCCATGCGGGCAGTCAACACGGCGGAGAGCACGGCGGGCAGCACGGCGGGCGCCCCGTCGCCCCGCCCCCCGGCGGCGCGGGCGTCAGCCGACGGGAAGGCAGCCGGGGCCGAGCAGCGCCTTGAGGTCGGCGAACAGCGACGGGGTGGCCGTCACGCGCAGCCGGTCGTCCAGGCGCACCACGGTCGTCTTCCCGCCGCCGGACAGCAGCTGCAGGTGGACCTCCGTGGTGCCCGGGTGGCTGGACAGCACCTCCTTGAAGCGCTCGACCACCGGCGGGGTGACCCGCGGCGTCGGCAGGGACACGACGACGGGGCCCCGCGGGCCGACCGACAGGTCCGGGACCATGACCTCGTTGGCGATGATCTTCTTGACGTCCTCGCGACCGTCGACCCGCCCGCGCACGAGCACCACGGCGTCCTCGACGAGGTGGACCGCCGCCGACTGGTAGCTGGCCGGGAAGAACATCACCTCGACCGAGCCCTCGAGGTCCTCGAGCTGCACCATCGCCCAGGCGTTGCCCTGCTTGGTCACCTTGCGGGTGACGCTGGACAGGATCCCGCCGACCGTCACCGTCGCGCCGTCGTCCTTGTCCGCGATCCCGGAGACCGGGCAGTCGACGGCCTGGGCGATGACGTGCTCGACGCCGAGCAGCGGGTGGTCCGAGACGTACAGGCCGAGCATCTCGCGCTCGTAGGCCAGCAGGACCGACTTCTCCCACTCCCCCTCGGGGACCCGCACCGTGAAGACGTCGCCCCCCAGGCCGCCGGCCTCGCCGCCCTCGTCGCCGCCGCCGAGGCCGAACAGGTCGTACTGGCCGTTGGCCTCGTTGCGCTTGGTCTCCATGCAGGCGTCGATCGCCTCGACGTGCACGTGGACCAGGCCCTTGCGGGTGTGGCCCAGGGAGTCGAACGCCCCGGCCTTGCACAGCGACTCGATCGTCTTCTTGTTGCAGGCCAGCGCCTCGACCTTGCGCAGGAAGTCGGGGAAGTCGGTGAAGCGGCCCTTGCTCAGCCGGGTGGCGATGATGCTCGCGACGACGTTGGCGCCGACGTTGCGGATCGCGGTGAGCCCGAAGCGGATGTCGGTGCCGCGCGGGGTGAACTCGCCCTCGGAGTCGTTGACGTCGGGCGGCAGCACCTTGATGCCCATGCGCCGGCACTCGGCCAGGTAGAGCGCGCTCTTGTCCTTGTCGTCCTTGACCGAGGTGAGCAGCGCCGCCATGTACTCGGCGGGGTAGTTCGCCTTGAGGTAGGCCGTCCAGAAGCTGACCAGCCCGTAGCCGGCGGTGTGCGCGCGGTTGAAGGCGTAGTCGGAGAACGGGACGAGGATGTCCCAGAGCGTCTTGATGGCGTCGTCGGAGTAGCCGTTGGCCTTCATCCCGTCGCGGAACGGGACGTACTCCTTGTCCAGGATCTCCTTCTTCTTCTTGCCCATCGCGCGGCGCAGCAGGTCGGCGGCGCCGAGCGTGTAGCCCGCGAGCTTCTGCGCGATCGCCATGACCTGCTCCTGGTACACGATCAGCCCGTAGGTGTCGCCCAGGATGTCCTCGAGGGGCTCGGCGAGCTCGGGGTGGATCGGCACCACGGGCTTGCGGCCGGTCTTGCGGTCGGCGTAGTCGTTGTGGGCGTTCGCGCCCATCGGGCCCGGGCGGTAGAGCGCGAGGACCGCGGAGATCGTCTCGAAGGAGTCGGGCTGCATCGAGCGCAGCAGGGCGCGCATCGGGCCGCCGTCGAGCTGGAAGACGCCGAGCGTGTCGCCGCGGCTCAGCAGCTCGTAGGTCCGCGGGTCCGGCGTCATCTCGTCGAGGTCCTCGAGCACGACGGTCTCGCCCCGGTTGCTCTTGATGTGCTTGAGGCAGTCGTCCAGCACCGTGAGGTTGCGCAGCCCCAGGAAGTCCATCTTGAGCAGGCCGAGCGTCTCGCAGGCACCCATGTCGAACTGGGTGATGATCGCGCCGTCCTGCTCGCGGCGCTGGATCGGGATGACGTCGAGCAGCGGCTCGCGGCACAGGATGACCCCGGCGGCGTGCACGCCCCACTGCCGCTTGAGGCCCTCCAGGCCGAGGGCGGTGTCGACGACGGCCTTCGCGTCGGCGTCGGAGTCGTAGAGCGCCCGGAACTCGCCGGCCTCGGAGTACCGCTTGTGGGTCGGGTCGAAGATCCCCGACAGCGGGATGTCCTTGCCCATCACCGCCGGCGGCATCGCCTTGGTGATCTTGTCGCCGATCGCGAACGGGTAGCCCAGCACGCGCGCCGAGTCCTTGACCGCCTGCTTGGCCTTGATCGTGCCGTACGTGATGATCTGGCTGACGCGCTCCTCGCCGTACTTCTCGGTGGCGTAGCGGATCATGTCGCCGCGCCGGCGCTCGTCGAAGTCGAGGTCGATGTCCGGCATCGAGATGCGCTCGGGGTTGAGGAACCGCTCGAACAGCAGCTTGTGCTTGATCGGGTCGAGGTCGGTGATCCGCAGGGCGTAGGCGACCAGCGAGCCGGCCGCCGAGCCGCGGCCCGGGCCGACGCGGATCCCGGTCTCCTTGGCGTGGTGGCACAGGTCGGCCGTCACCAGGAAGTACCCCGGGAAGCCCATCTTGACGATGACGTCGACCTCGTAGTCGGCCTGCACCGTGTGGGTCTCGGGGACCGGGTGCGGGGCGAAGCGCTCGCGCAGGCCGGTGTGGACCTGCTCGCGCAGCCAGGTGTCCTCGGTGTAGCCCTCCGGGACCGGCACCCGCGGCATGAGGTCGGCGCCGTCGTTGAACGCCATCTCGCAGCGCTCGGCGATGAGCAGCGTGTTGTCGCAGGCCTCGGGGAACTCGCGCCACAGGTGCCGCATCTCCTGCGGGCTCTTGAGGTAGAAGTCCTGCGCGTCGAACTTGAAGCGCCCCGGGTCGGCCATCGTCTTGCCGGACTGCACGCACAGCAGCACCTCGTGGGCGCGGGCGTCCTCGGCGTGGGTGTAGTGCAGGTCGTTGGTCGCCAGGAACGGGATGCCCATGTCCTTGGCCAGCCGGATGAGCTCCTTCTGGGCCCGGCGCTCGATCTCGATGCCGTGGTCCATCAGCTCGCAGTAGAAGTTCTCCGCGCCGAAGATGTCGCGGAACTCCCCGGCGCTGCGCTTGGCCTTCTCGTACTCGCCCATGCGCAGGTAGGTCTGGATCTCGCCCGACGGGCAGCCCGTGGTGGCGATGATGTCGATGTTCGGCCGGACGTGCTCGGCCAGCAGCTCCTTGTCCATGCGCGGCTTGTAGTAGTAGCCCTCGAGGCTGGCCAGGCTGGAGAGCTTGAACAGCCGGTGCATGCCCTCGGTGGACTGCGCCAGCATCGTCATGTGCGTGTAGGCGCCACCACCGCTGATGTCGTCCTCGCCGCCGGCGCCCCAGCGGTGGCGGGTCTTGTCGAACCGGCTGCCCGGCGCCAGGTAGGCCTCGGTGCCGACGATCGGCTTGATGCCCGCCTTCTTGGCCTTGCTGACGAAGTCGTAGGCCCCGAAGACGTTGCCGTGGTCGGTCATGGCCAGCGCCGGCATCCCCAGCTCGACGGCCTTGGCGAACAGGTCGTCCAGGCGGGCTGCACCGTCGAGCATCGAGTACTCGGTGTGGACGTGCAGGTGCACGAACGAGTCGCGCGCGGACGCCGTGCTCAACGAGTTCTCCTACGGGGACGGGCGGTCACCAGACGGCAGTGACAGCGTCGGTCCGAGGGGAAGCCGGGCCGTGCTGTGCAGGGTCGAGCTGCTGCTGCGAGCGGGCCGCCGGAGTGCTCCGGCGACGTCGTCGATCGTGCCACGCGGGTCCGACAGGGACGGGGAGCGACGCACCGCCGCGCCCCGCCCCGGCGCGTCAGGCGGCGTCGTCGGGCGTGACCAGCAGCAGGACGGCGCCGTCGCGGGGCAGCGCGACGGGCAGGCCCTGCGTGAGCTCGGCGGACGACGCGTGCCCGACCACCCGCCCCGACGGGGCCTCCCGCAGCGTGAAGCGCCGGCCGGCGGGGACGCCCTGCAGGGCCACCGTGCGGCTGTCGTCGGCCCCGCGCTGGCGGAACACCGCGACCGCCCCGCGGGCCCGGTCGGGGTCCCAGGTCTGCAGGCCGGTCCAGCCCTGGCCCAGCGGGTCCTCGAGCAGCGGCAGCGTGACGCCCTCGGTGAGCAGGTCGCGGTGTTCGCGGTGGAACAGGGCCCACGGACGGGCCTGCTCCACGACGGACGCCGGCAGGCTGCGCAGGTCGCTGAAGAACGTGGGGTGGCTGAGCAGGGCGGCCGCCATCAGCGTGGGCACCGGGTAGCGCTCGTACTGCTTGCCGCCGAGGAAGTGCTGGCCGAGCGACTCGGTCGGGACGAACGAGGACAGGTCCCACAGGTTGTGCAGCAGGCGGTCGGGCTCGGGCGTGCCGTTCTGGAACCACGACGGCCCCCGGGTCACCGACCCGTAGGGGAACATCCGGTAGTCGTTGGTCTCGTCGACCTGGAACGTCACCTCGGGGTGGTCCGCGCGCAGGCGGTCCAGCATCGCGGTGAACGCGTCCTGGTGGTCCTGCATCGTCCCCTGGCCGGCGCAGTCGAGCCAGACCAGGAAGTCGAACTTGAAGTACTCGACCCCCGACCGCTCGATGAGGTCGCGGATGCGCGCCTCGACGTGCGGCACCGCGTCGGGGCCCCAGGTGCCGAGGCCGGCCTCGTTGGAGCCGGAGTCGGGGTCGAGCAGGTTCGCCGCGGCGAGCCCGGTGCCGACGGGCGTGCACGACCACTCCGGGTGCTGCTGGAAGACCTCCGACGCCGGGTTGAAGTGCATCGGGCTCATCCACAGCCCGAGCTTCATCGGCGCGATGGCCTCGCGGACGGCGGCGAAGGTGTCGTCCGGGAAGCGCGGCGGGAACGGCGAGGTCGGCGTGCCGTCGTCGCGGGGCTCGCGGTGCTGCGGCGAGTCGGGGTACCAGTCGCCGGACGCCGCCTGCCAGCCGTCGTCGAGGATGAACGTGTCCAGCCCGAGCCGGCGGGCGACGGGCGCGGTCTGCAGCACCGTCGCGTAGTCCATGTCGTCCTTGGCGCCGGTCGAGATGCGGTCGCTGTCGGTGCCGTTGGAGTTGAAGGTCAGGTCGGCGTCGTAGGGCGCGAGGCGGTGGTCGCGCAGGTAGCGGGTGAACTGCCAGGGCTCGTCGACGGCGCGGTCGGTGCCCAGGCCGACGAAGGCGGCGTCGAGCGCGAAGGGCGCACCGGCGGGCACCACCCGGTGGCGGGCCGGGCCGTCGCCCGGGTTCTCGACGTGCCCCTGCTCCTCGAGCGGGCCGAGCGACAGGACGTCGCGCGACCAGTCGACGACGAGGCGGCCGGTGCCGCCGTCGTAGGCCGCGCGGGAGGACGGCAGGTCGTTGCGCTCGGCGACCAGGAAGGCGGTCCGCCCGTCGGGGCGCTGCAGCGACAGCCACTGCCCGGGTCCCTCGAGCGGGGCGCCGTCGGCGGCGGTGCGGGTGTCGCGCCAGGTGCCGGCGTGGGCGTCGCCCAGGCTGTACTGCGGGCCGGCCCAGCCGGGCTCGCGCCAGTCCGCGCCGGCGCGCAGGGCGTGCAGCGCGGGCGCGGCCGGGCCAGACGGCGACCTCGTCGAGCGTCGCGCCGCGCAGCACCAGCGGCGTGGTCGGGTGCAGGACGGTCTGGGTGCGGAAGCCCGCGACGCCGTCGTAGGCCTCGACCACGCGGGTGGCCGTGAGGCCGGGGACGCCGTCGAGCTCCATGCTCACCCGAAGCCCGCCCCGCGGCAGCGGCGCGACGTCGACCGAGGCGACCCGGAACAGCTCGCTGCCGAGCTCGGCCGTGCCGACCTGCAGGGAGAAGTCGCGCGACCCGGTGCTCCAGGTGCGGTCCTGCCCGCGCCGGTCGACGAGGGCGACGGTGCGCAGCGCCGCACGCGACCAGCGCCGCTCGACCAGCGGGTTGCCGAGCACGACCTCGTCGCCCGTGACCGTGGCGAAGACGCTGCCGGCCCGCGTGGTGTCGCCGTCGGCCGCGGCCAGGGCCGGTGCGCCGGCGGCGACCAGGACGGCGGCGAGGGTGGCGCCCAGCAGGGGGCGCACGCGCAGGGCGCGGGGGACGGTCACGGCGGGGCTCCAGGGGGGCGTCATCGGGAGGCGCAGCCGAAGGCGGCCAGCGCGTCGTCGGGAGAGGCGGCGTCGGACAGGGACGGCGGGCGCGAGCCGGTCCCCCAGGCGCTCTCGGCCGGGCCCATCTGCAGGCGCAGCACCCGGCCGCCGAGCTCGTCGTGGCGGACCCAGGCGCGGTCGAGCGGGGCGCCGTCGAGGGTGGCGGACTGCACGAACTTGCCGGTCAGCGACGCCCCGGGCGCCTCGACGACGATGTCGCCGGGGCCCGGCACGTCCAGCACGGCCCGCTCGAAGACGGGGCTCCCGACGACGTACAGCGGGGCGCCGGGTGTCACCGGCCCGAGGCCGAGGGCGCTCATGACGTACCAGGCGGACAGCCCGCCGAGGTCGTCGTTGCCCGGCAGGCCGTCGATCGTCGGCCGGAAGGCCCCCTGCAGCTGGCGCTGGACCGACTGCACCTTGGCCGGCTGCCCGGCGTGGGCGTACATCCAGGAGGTCTGCAGGTCGTGCTCGTTGCCGGGCGCGTACTGGTTGGTCCGGTAGACCAGGCCGAACAGCGTCGCCTTGCTCTGCGCCTCGGCCACCGCGACCGGGACGGCCCGGGCCACCGGCTCGCTGAAGTGCGTGTCCAGCCGCTCGACCGCGGCGGCGTCCCCGCCCATCCGGTCGAACAGGCCGCGGGCGTCGTGCGGCGCCAGCCACGAGTACTGCCAGGAGTTGCCCTCCTGGAAGCCGGTCTCGTCCAGGGCGGGGTCGAAGGGGGTGAGGAAGGACCCGTCGTCGTTGCGCGGCCGGACCCACCTCGTCTCCGGGTCGAGCAGCTGCCGGTAGGCCGTCGCGCCCTCGAGCGCCGCCGAGGCGTCCTCGCCGCGGGAGTGCTGCATCAGGGCCAGGGCGAAGTCCGCGACGCCGTACTCGAGCGTGGTGCCCGCCCCGCGCGAGGAGGTCTGCAGCGGCAGGTAGCCCTTGTCCTGCCAGGCCGCCTCGCGGCGCTCCCGCAGCTCGCGCATCTCGGCGACCAGCTCGTCGACGAGCTCGGGGGCGACGTCGTCCAGCACGCCGCGGCACCAGCCGTCGACCACCATCGGGACGACCGGGTCGCCGCTCATGTGCCCGGCGTCCAGGGTCTGCTCGCCCCAGCGCGGCAGGGGGCCGCCCTCGCGGGCGTCGGCCAGCAGCGACAGGAGCATGTCGCGGTACCGCTCGGGCCACACCGTCGCCAGCAGCTGGTTCTGCGACTTGTAGGTGTCCCACGAGGAGAAGTTCGCGTACTGCACGCGGGCGCCCGCGTCGTGGACCGCCCCGTCGAAGCCGGTGTAGCGGCCGTCGACGTCGCTGAAGACGTTGGGGTGCAGCAGCGAGTGGTAGAGCGCGGTGCGGAAGGTGCGGGTGTCCAGCGGCGTGCCGCCCTCGACCCGGACCCGCCCCAGCTCGGCGTTCCAGGCCTCGCGGGCCGCGGCCTGCGTCGTGGGCAGGTCGCGGCGCGCCTCGGCGTCGAGGTTGCGCCGGGCGCCCGCGGCGTCGACGAAGGAGATGCCGACCGTGACGGTCACCTCGCCACCGCCGGCGAAGGAGACCCAGCCGCCGGCGCCCGGGCCGGACACGTCCCGGCCGCCGGGCGTGAGGGTGCCGCCGAGCCAGGTGCCGGTGGCCGTGAAGGGCCGGCTGAAGTCGGCCTCGAAGAAGACGCCGTACCGGCCGCGGGCGCTCCCGCGCACCGTGTCGGCGTCGACCACCTCGAGCGAGCCGGTGTGCACGCCCTCGACGCTGCGGGCGACGTCGAGCAGGACGTTGCCCTGCTGGCCGGCGGGGAAGCCGTAGCGCTGCACCCCGGTGCGGGTCGTCGCGCCGACGTCGACCTGCACGCCGTTGCCCAGCCGGACGCCGTACGCCCCGGCCGTGGCCCGCTCGGTGGCGTGGTCGTACGGGGAGGCGTAGCGCTGCGGGTCGCTGCTGGTGACCTGACCGACGGTCGGCATGAGCGGGACGTCGCCGGCCTTCTTCACCCCGGGCCCGGACAGGTGCACGTGGCTGAAGCCCTGGATGCGCGGGTCGTGCCAGCTGTAGCCGCTGTAGGCGACCGGGCCGCCGGTGTCGGGCGACACCTGCACCATGCCGAACGGCACGGTGGCCCCCGGCACGGTGAAGCCCGGCGCGAAGGTGCCCACCCTCGGGTCGACGTCGGCCGCGAGGTCCGGCAGCGGGTCGGCCCCGGGCGCCAGCAGCGCGGCCTGGGCGGGCACGGTCAGGCAGGCGGCAGCGACGACGACGCCGAGCGCGAGGCGCAGGCGGGGGGACGACCAGCGGGGCACGTGCGCTCCTCGGGCGGGCGGTGTTGCCCTCCCGTTTCGACGCGGGCCTCAGTCCTCCTGCCGCCCCAGGCGCTTGCGCATGCTCTGGTGCTCGATGCCCGCCTCGAGGTAGACCTCGCCGAACGGCAGGTAGCCCGCGCGGTCGTAGAAGCCGAGCGCGTGCGTCTGGGCGTGCAGCTCGACGGCCGGCCAGCCCCGCTCGCGCGCCACGCCCTCGAGCAGCGCCAGCAGCTGCGCGCCCACGCCCTGCCCCCGCACGGACGCCGCCACCGCCAGCCGCCCCAGCGACGCGTCCTCGGCCACGACCCCCGGCGCCAGCAGCCGCCCGGTCCCGACGACGTCGCCGCCCGGCGTCGTCGCGACCGCGTGCACGGCGTCGTCGTCGAACGCGTCGCGCTCCAGGTCCTCCGGCACGTCCTGCCCGACGACGAACACCTCGTGGCGCAGCGCGTAGACGGCGTCCAGGTCGGCGGGCCCGGCGACGCGGACCTGCACGCTCACCGCCCGGTCCCGGCGGAGGGGGTGCCCGCCCGCGGGGCGGCGGCGGGTCCGACCCGGCCCGTCTGCCCCGGCACCAGCGGCTGCACCCGCAGCTCGGCCAGCGGCACGCCCGCGGGTGCGAGCTGCACGCCCCGCACGCCCTGCAGCGCCGGCAGCTCGGCCAGGTCGGCCGCCGTCGCCCGCACGACGACGGCGAACACGCACGCGCACCCCGCCCCGTAGGCCTCGCCCTCGCGCCGGGCGAGCTGGGCGGAGAGCTCGTAGAAGTCGCGGAAGCGCCGCTGCTCGGCGGTCGTCGCCGGCAGCGACCGGGCCAGCCGCAGGAACTCGGCCGCGTCGGCCGCCTTGCGCTCCGCCGTCGCCGCGTACAGGGCCCGCAGGTCCCCGACGAGGTCGCCGACGTCGGCCGACAGCACCTCGCTCGGCTGCACGGACTCCACCCGCAGGTAGGCGCGGCTGACCTCGACGCCGGTGAGCAGGCTCTGCGCGGCGTCGGGCGTGAGGGGGACCTCGAGGCTCACGAGGGCGACGTGGACGGCGTCGGGGCGCGCCTGCGACTGCTCCGCCGCCCGCGCCCGGCTGGTCGACAGGTACGTCTCGACGCTGTCCCCCACCGACGGCCCGAGCACCCGCGCCGCCTGCTGCTCGCTCCCCCCCGACGCCGGCCCGCCGTCGCCGCTGCGCGCCACCGCCACCCCCGCGCCGGCCAGCAGCACCGCGAGCACCACCGCCACACCGGCCGCAGGCGTGCTGCGCACCAGGCGCAGCGGCGGCGTCCCGGCGAAGCGGTCGTCGAGCCGGGCCAGCGGGCCGGACGGGTCGGCGACCCCGACGACGGCGTCGCGCACCGAGCGGCCGACGGCCCGGCGTCGGGCGGCAGACCCGTCGACCAGCGCGCGCACCCGGGCAGCGGCCCGCGGGACGACGCGGTCGTCGAGGTCGCGCAGCCCGCTCACGACGCTCCGGCCACCTTCTCCAGCGCCGCCTGCAGGTCGGGGGCGTACGGGCTCTCGAACTCGACCCACCGCCCGTCGGCCGGGTGGTGGAAGCCCAGCCGCACCGCGTGCAGCCACTGCCGGCCCAGCCCGAGCTTCCTGGACAGCGTCGGGTCGGCGCCGTACTGCAGGTCGCCGACGCACGGGTGCTTCACCGCCGACATGTGCACGCGGATCTGGTGCGTGCGGCCGGTCTCGAGGTGGATGTCGAGCAGCGTGGCGTGCCGGAACGCCTCGACCGTCTCGTAGTGGGTGACGCTGTCCTTGCCGCCCTGCACGACGGCGAACCGGTACGCCGACGTCGGGTGCCGGTCGATGGGCGCGTCGATGGTGCCGGTCATCGGGTCGGGGTGGCCCTGCACGAGCGCCCGGTAGCGCTTGTCGACCGTGCGGTGCCGGAACGCGTCCTTGAGGACCGTGTAGGCGTGCTCGGACTTCGCCACGACCATGACGCCGCTCGTGCCGACGTCGAGCCGGTGCACCACGCCCTGGCGCTCCTCGGCGCCGCTGGTGCTCACCCGGTGGCCCGCCGCCGCGAGCCCGCCGATCACGGTCGGGCCCTCCCAGCCGGGGCTCGGGTGCGCCGCGACGCCCACCGGCTTGTCCACCACGACGACGTCGTCGTCCTCGTGCAGGACCCGCAGCCCCTCGACCACCTCCGCGGGCGGGGCGGGCGCGCGGTCCGGGCTCGGCAGGTCGACCGCCAGCGTGGCGCCCGCGGCGATCCGGTCGCCCTTGCCGCGCCGCCGTCCGTCGACGCTCACGCCGCCCGCGTCCGCGATGGAGGCGGCCGACGTCCGGCTGATGCCGAACAGCCGGCTGATCGCGGCGTCCAGGCGGAGCCCGTCCAGCCCCTCCGGGACGGGGACCTCTCGGCGGTCGGTCACGCCTCCAGTGTGCCCTTCGCGGCCGGCTCCCCGTCCCGGCTCGGCGCGGGTGCCGTCGAGCTCGACGCCGCGGAAGCTCAGCAGCACCGCCAGGACGCCGCCGCAGACGATCGCGCTGTCGGCCAGGTTGAACACGGGCCACACGCGGAAGTCGAGGAAGTCGACGACGGCGCCCCGCGCGAAGCCGGGTGCGCGGAACAGCCGGTCGAGCAGGTTGCCCGTCGCGCCGCCCAGCAGCAGGCCCAGCGCCACCGCCCACGCGGCCGACCGCAACCGCCGCGCGGTCCGCAGGATCACCACGACGACGGCGCCCGCCACGGCGGTGAACAGCAGCGTCGCGCCCTCGGCGAACGAGAAGGCCGCCCCGCTGTTGCGCGACACGGCGATCTGCAGGACCCCGAGGTCGACGACCCGGCGCCCCTCCAGCTCGGCGACGACGTACAGCTTGGTCGCGAGGTCCGCGGCCAGGGCGAGCAGCGCGACGAGCACCAGCAGGCCCGCGCGACGCCGGCCCGTGGGGTGGCTGGTGCCCTCGGCCGGCTCGGGTCCGGCCTCGTGGCCGCTGGCCGGCTCGGGGACGGTCAGCGCCGCTCCTCGCGCTGCTTGCACGCCACGCACAGGGTCGCGCGGGGGAACGCCTGCAGGCGCGGCTTGGGGATGTCGTTGCCGCAGCTCTCGCAGCGCCCGTAGGTGCCGTCGTCCATCCGCGCCAGCGCCCGCTCGACCTGCAGCAGCAGGTCGCGGCTGTTGTTGGCCAGCGACAGCTCGTGCTCGCGCTCGAACGTCTTGCTGCCGGCGTCGGCCTCGTCGCCGGGGCCCTCACCGGCCGCGTCGCGCTGGGCGACGGCGGCCGCGCTCTCGGCGTCGTCGATCTCGCCGCGCAGCTCCCGGGCCTGGCCCGACAGCTCGCCGCGGACGTCGTCGAGCTCCGCGGTCGTCCAGGCGTCGGCGGGGTCGACCGGAGGGCGGGGTGCGGCGGCCTTGGCCGGGGCCGGGGCCTTCGTCGCCTTGGCCGCCTTGGCGGGAGGTGCCGCCGGTGCGGGGTCGACGGTCGCGGTCGGCGGCGAGAGGGCCGCGGCCGGCGTGAGGGCCGCGGGCTCGGCCGGCGCCGCCTGCCCGGCGGGCTCAGGCTTCGCGGCGGCCTTCTTCGCGGCGGCCTGCTTCGCCGGAGCCTTCTTCGCGGGAGCCTTCTTCGCTGCCGGTGCGCCGGGGCGGCGGGCGACGTCGGCGGCGGGCACCGGCGCGGCCTTCGCCACGGCGGCCGTCTCCGTGGCAGGAGCCGCCGTCGCCGGCGTCGCCGCCTTCGTCGCGGGCTGCTGCTTCGCGGGTCTCTTCGGCGGGGTGCTCTTCGCGGGGGTGCTCGTCGACGTCGCGGCCTTCACCGGCGACGGGACCGCGGCGGCAGGCGCCGCCGCGGGGGCAGCCGCCGCAGCGGGCGCACTCGCCCCGGCAGGAGTGCCGGGCTTCCCCGCCGCGCCCGTCTTCGCGGGAGCGAGCCGCTTCTCCGGCGTCGCCGTGGTGGCCGGAACAGGCGTCTTCGGCGCTGCGCCGTTCTTGGCAGTCTTCGACGGAGCCGCCGACCCCGACGAGGTCGTCGCCGGAGCAGCCTGCTTCGCAGAGGTGGCGGTCCTCGCCGAGGCGGACGGAGCGCTCGACGTCTCGGGGACCGCCTTCGCCGCCACGGCACCCTTGGCCGGCGCCGTGACCGCAGCCTTCGCCGGCGTCTTCGGGGCCGCCTTCGCCACCGCAGCCTTGGCCGGCGTCTTCGGCGCAGCCTCGGCCGCCTTCGTGGCGGCCTTCGCGGGCGCTGCCGCCGCCTTGGCCCCCTTCACGGCGACCTTCGCCGGCGCCGCCGTCGCACTGGCTGCCTTCGCCGCCGCCTTCTTCACCGGCGCCGCGGCCTTCGCCGTCGCCTTCTTCACGGGCGCCGCCGCCTTGGCCACGGTCTTCTCGGCGGGCGCGGCAGCAGTGCTCGCGGCCTTGGCCGCCGTCTTCTCGACCGCCGCGGCCGGCGCGGCGGCCTTCGGGGCGCGGGGCGCCGGCTCAGCGGCGGCCGGCTGCTCCTCCGGCGTCGGCTCGGCGGGCGTCGTCGGGGCGTCTGTCCCGCGGCGGCCGAGCAGGCCGCGCAGCCTGCCGGTGATGCCGGTGCCTCCCGCGGCCATGCTGCGCCCCTCCCCGCCCCGACCTCCATGATCACGGGCGCGCAGAGTCTACGGGCTGGCCACGCTGCAGGCGGCGAAAGGCAGGAGGAGGCGGGCGGGAACGGGCGGGCGTCGAGCGCGGGCGCCGACTAGGCTGCCGTCGTCGCAGGACGAGGACCAGTAGCGCCGCGCGCAGCCACGAGCGACCCGGGGACGGTGAGAGCCCGGGGGCCAGCCCGACCGTGAACATCAGCCTCGCGCACCTCCCGTGGCAGCGCAGGACAAGAGCGGCCCGCCCACGAGCACCAGCAGGGCGCGGCAAGGAGGGTGGTACCGCGGGGCGCGCAGCCTCGTCCCTCCGTCGAGCATCGCACCGACGGAGGAGGAGCACCGATGAAGCAGCTGCCCGCCCAGGTCGACCTGCCCGCGCTCGAGCGCGGCGTCCTCGACCGCTGGGAGCGCGACCGCGTCTTCGCGCGCAGCCTGGAGCAGACCGCGGACGGCGAGCCCTGGGTCTTCTACGAGGGCCCCCCGACGGCGAACGGCAAGCCCGGCACCCACCACGTCGAGGCGCGGGTCTTCAAGGACCTGTTCCCCCGCTTCAAGACCATGCAGGGCCGCAGCGTGCCGCGGCGCGCCGGCTGGGACTGCCACGGCCTGCCGGTGGAGCTCGCCGTCGAGAAGGAGCTCGGGTTCAGCGGCAAGCAGGACATCGAGGCGTACGGCGTCGCGGAGTTCAACGCCAAGTGCCGCGAGAGCGTGCTGCGGCACGTCGACGAGTTCGAGCGCATGACGACGCGCATGGGCTACTGGGTCGACATGGACAGCGCCTACCGGACGATGGACCCGGCGTACGTCCAGTCGGTCTGGTGGTCGCTGAAGAAGATCGCCGACGACGGCCTGCTCGTCGAGGACCACCGGGTCGCGCCGTACTGCCCTCGGTGCGGCACCGGCCTGTCCGACCACGAGGTCGCGCAGGGCTACCAGACGGTCACCGACCCCAGCGTCTACGTCCGCTTCCCGGTGACCGAGGGCCCGCTAAGGAGCTCGGGGCCGCGCTGCTGGTCTGGACGACGACGCCGTGGACGCTCGTCAGCAACACCGCCGTCGCCGTGCACCCGACGTCACCTACGTGGCGGCGCGGGCGGGCGAGGAGGTCCTCGTCGTCGCCGAGCCGCTGCTCGGGGTGCTGGGCGACGACGTCGAGGTGCTCGAGCGCTTCCCCGGCACCGCGCTGGAGCACACCCGCTACACCCGCCCCTTCGACTGGCTGGACATCCCCGACGCGCACTACGTCGGGCTCGCCGAGTACGTCACCGTCGACTCCGGCACCGGGCTCGTGCACCAGGCGCCCGCGTTCGGCGCGGAGGACCTGCAGGTCGCCCGCAAGTACGGGCTGCCGGTGGTGAACCCGGTGCGCGGTGACGGCACCTTCCGCGACGACGTCCCGCTCGTCGGCGGGCAGTTCTTCAAGGCCGCCGACCCCGCCCTGGTGGAGGCGCTGGACGAGCGCGGGCTGCTGTTCCGCCACCTGCCCTACGAGCACCCGTACCCGCACTGCTGGCGCTGCGACACGGCGCTCATCTACTACGCCCTGCCGTCCTGGTACGTCCGGACGACGGCGGTGAAGGACCGGCTGGTCGCCGAGAACGAGGCCACCACCTGGTACCCCGCGACGATCAAGCACGGCCGCTACGGCGACTGGCTCGACAACAACATCGACTGGGCGCTGAGCCGCAACCGCTACTGGGGCACGCCCCTGCCGGTGTGGCGCTGCACGGCCGACGCCGCCCACTGGCGCGCCGTCGGCAGCCTGGCCGAGCTGTCGGAGCTGTCCGGCCGGGACGTGTCCGCGCTCGACCCGCACCGCCCGTACGTCGACGACGTCGTGGTGCCGTGCGCGACCTGCGGCGCCGAGAGCCGGCGCGTCCCGGAGGTCATCGACGGCTGGTACGACTCCGGCGCGATGCCGTTCGCGCAGGTCGGGTACCCGCACAGCGGCGTCGAGCCGGCCTACCCGGCGCAGTTCATCGCCGAGGCGATCGACCAGACGCGCGGCTGGTTCTACACGCTGATGACCGTGGGGACGCTGGTCTTCGACCGGAGCTCCTACGAGACGGTCCTGTGCCTGGGCCACATCCTCGACGGCGACGGCCGCAAGATGAGCAAGCACCTGGGCAACGTGCTGGACCCGTTCGAGCTGTTCGAGCGGCACGGGGCCGACGCGCTGCGCTGGTACATGCTCTGCGGCGGCAGCCCGTGGAGCTCGCGCCGGGTCGGCCACAAGCAGGTCGAGGAGGTCGTGCGGACGGTCCTGCTGACCTACTGGAACACCGCCTCCTTCCTCACCCTCTACGCGGGCGCCAACGGCTGGGAGCCCGGCACGGTCCGCGTCGACGGGACGGGCGAGCGCACCCTGCTCGACCGCTGGGCGCTGTCGGAGACGCACGCGACCGCGCTCGAGGTGACCGCGGCCCTGGAGGACTTCGACTCCCTGCGGGCCGGCCGCCGGATCGCCCAGCTCGTCGACGACCTGTCGAACTGGTACGTCCGCTCCAGCCGGCGCCGGTTCTGGGACGGCGACCCCGTCGCGCTCGGGACCCTGCACGAGTGCCTCTACGTGGTCACCCTGCTGATGGCGCCGTTCGTCCCGTTCGTCACCGACGAGGTGTGGGACGCCCTGTTCAGCGGCCAGGACCGGCTGCCCGACAGCGTCCACCTCGCTCCCTGGCCCGAGGTGGACGGCAGCGGCGTCGACGAGGTCCTGTCGCAGCAGGTCGCCCTGGTCCGCCGGCTCGTCGACCTCGGCCGGCAGGCCCGGGCGGAGTCGAAGACCAAGACCCGGCAGCCGCTGTCGCGCGCCCTGGTGTCGGCGTCGGGGTGGCAGGCGCTGCCCGAGGAGCTGCGGGCGCTCGTGGCCGCGGAGCTCAACGTCGTCAGCCTGGAGCCGCTCGCCGGCGACCTGGTCGACACCAGCGTCAAGGGCAACTTCCGCAGCCTCGGCAAGCGGTTCGGCAAGCAGACCGCGACCGTGGCCGCCGCCGTGGCCGCGTCCGACGCCGCCGCCCTGGCCGCGTCGCTGCGGGACCGCGGGGCGGCGACCGTGACGGTCGACGGCGAGGACGTCGAGGTCGGGCCGGACGAGGTCATCGTGACCGAGACGCCGCGGACCGGCTGGGCGGTGGCCACCGGCTCCGGCGAGACCGTCGCGCTCGACCTGGAGATCACGCCGGCGCTGCGCCGGGCGGGGCTCGTGCGCGACGTCGTCCGGCTGGTGCAGGACGGGCGCAAGAGCAGCGGGCTGGACGTCAGCGACCGCATCGAGCTGTGGTGGTCGGCCGACGGCGAGCTGGCCGAGGCGCTCGAGGAGGGCACCGCCCGGCTCGCCGAGGAGGTGCTCGCCGTGCAGGTGACCCGCGGCCGCCCCACCGCCGACCTCGCCCCGCACGACGACGAGGGCCTCGGGCTGCAGTTCTGGCTGCGGGTCGCGGGGGGCTGACGGGCGGGCGTGTCACCCGTCTGGCTCGCCAGACGGCGGCCGGCGGCTGCCGATGCTCCTGGTGACACCCGTGGGCTGCTCCGGACGGAGCAGCCTGCCGCACCACGACCAGGAGGACCCGTGCCGTTCGCCCGACCCCTCTCCCCCGCCTCCCCGCACCGCTCCTTCCGGCTGACCCGCTCCGCAGCGGCGGCGCCGGTCGCCGTGGCCGAGCAGGTCCGGCCGGCCCTGGTGCTGCAGGAGCAGCAGGGCCGCGCCCTGCTGGCCGCCGCCGACCGCGAGGACGTCGGCCGGGGCGGCTGCTACGCGGCGGGCCCCGCCGGCGTGCAGGTGTGGAGCGGGCCCTTCGACGGACCGGGGGGCACGCACGGCAGCGCGTCGCACCTGGGCTCGGTCGACTGGAGCTACGACACCCCGGTCCGCCACTACGTGACCGTCTACCGCGTGCTGGTCACGGCGGCGGGCGCCGCCACGGGGCTGACCCCGTCCGACGTCCTGCACCGGGTGCTCGCCCTGGCCGGCGTGCAGCCCAGCGGCGAGACCACCGCGCTGAGCGTGCCGCCGCCCCGCGACCCGTTCCGGTCGGAGGCGCGGCGGCTGCTCGGCTGACGGCTGCTGGCTGCTGCCTGCTGGTTAGCGGGGTCCTACGGCTTGCAGACCCCGCACGCGGCGTAGCCCTGGCGGGAGGCCTGCGCCCGGGTGAGCTCGAGGGCGTCGTCGGCCTCGCGGACGTAGCGGCAGTCGGGCTGGTGGAAGCGGCCGCGGTCCGGGATGACCACGACGTTGCCCTTCTTCGCGGCCGACGCGGCGGCGGGCGTGCTCGCGGCCGCAGCGGCCTTGGCCGGGGAGGCGGCGGCCTTGGCGGGCTTGGCGGTACCGCTCGCGGGAGCGGCGGCCGCGCGGACGCCGCCGGCCTTGGCCGCGGCCGGGACGCTCTTGGCGGCGGTGCTGCGGGCGGGCGGCGCGCTCAGCGGCGGGGGCGTGGGGGCGGAGGCCGGGGCGGCCTTGCGCCGCCGTGCCTTCGCGGCGGCCTTCTTCGCCGGTGCCTTCTTCGCCGGTGCCGCGGCCGCGGCCTTCGCGGGTGCCTTCGTGGCGGCCTTCGTGGCGCCCTTCTTGGCGGGCTTCCCGGCAGCCGCGCCGGTGCCGGTCCTGCCGGCCTTGGCGGGGGCGGGCTGCGCGGGCTCGCGGACCGCGACCTCCAGGGTGCGGGTGGCCGGCTCGGGCTCGAGGGCGTCGTCCTCCTCGAGCTGCTCCTGCTCGAGCTCGTCGTCGAGGTCCTCCTCGAGCGCCTCGTCGAGCGCCTCGGCCTCGGCGGCCAGCACCTCGTCGGGCTTGCAGACGCCGCACGGGGTGAAGCCCTCGTCGCGGGCGTCGAGGACGTCGACCTCCTCGACGTCCTTGCCGGACAGGTAGCGGCAGCCGTCGACGTGGTAGCGGGGGCGCCCGGCCACGACGAGGACCAGGCCACCGCCCTCGAGCAGCTCGTCGTCGACGTCGTCGTCCTCGACCGGCGGCTCGTCGTCCTGGGCGGGCGCGGGACGCTTGGACACGTCGACCGGCGCACCGACCGCGACGGCACCGTCGGCGGGGGCCTCGGGCTGCGGGGCCGGCGCGGCGGCGGCCGGGACCTGCTCGCCGCGGCGCTGCAGGATGCCGATGACCAGGAAGACGAACGCCAGCAGGCTGACGGCGATCGAGGCGTACACGAACTGCAGGTCGGTCATGGTGAGCCCGACGACGAGCAGGACGAGGGCGACGAGGACGAGAGCCCCGCTGATGACGATCACGCGTGTGTGTCCTTCACGATGGGGTCAGGGCGACAGGGACTGTAGCGGCGGCCCGGACAGGGCCTGCGCTCAGCCGCGGGCGTCGTCGTCGGGCAGGCCGTCGGGGACGGTGGCCCGGGCGGGCGCACCGGCCGGGACGCCGGCACCGCCGTCCTCGGGGCCGCCGCGGTCCTCGAGGTCGTGCAGCTGGGTCTGCAGGTAGGCCTTGAGCCGGGTGCGGTACTCGCGCTCGAAGGCGCGCAGGTCCTCGATGTGGCGCTCCAGGGCGGTGCGCCGCTCGTCGAGGTCCCCGAGCGCCTCCGACACGCGGGACGCGATCTCGGCGTCGGCGCGGGCGGAGGCCTCGCGGGCCGAGGCCAGCGCGCTCTCCGCCTCGGAGCGGGCGCCCGTGAGCGTCGACTCGGCCTCCGTGCGCGCGCTGGTGAGCGTCGACTCCGCTTCCGTGCGGGCGCTCGTGAGCGTCGACTCCGCCTCGGTGCGCGCGCTCGTGAGCGTGGACTCCGCCTCCGTGCGCGCGCCGGTCAGCGTCGACTCGGCCTCGGCCTGCGCCTCGGTGACGGTGCGCTCGGCCTCGGCGCGGGCGTCGGTCAGCGTGGTGTCGGCCTCGGCGCGGGCGGCGGCCAGGGTCTGCTCGGCCTCGGCGCGGGCGGCCTCGACGATCTGGGCGGCCTCGGCGCGGGCCTCGGCGACGGCCTCGTCGGCGGTGCGCTGGGCGAGCAGCAGGGTGCGCAGGGCTGCCTCCTGGCCCTCCATGGCGGCCAGCGGCCGCTCGGCGGGGGGCGCGGCGGCCTCGACCGGCGCCTCGGGCTTGGCCAGCGCGACGGGGGTGCTGGTGGTGCCGCCGCTCTGCTTGAGCTCGTCGTTCTCGCGCAGCAGCCGGCCGATCTCGGACTCGACCTCGTCGAGGAACGCGTCGACCTCGTCGAGGGAGTAGCCGCGGAAGGCGACCTTGAACTGCTTGTTCTGGACGTCCTGGGGGGTCAGCGGCACGGGGACACCTTCGGGAGGTCGGGCAGCGCGGCGGGGACGCGGTGGGCGGGGGCCGGTGAGCGGGTCACCGGTAGCCGCCCACGACGCCCATGAGGATCTGGACGACGAAGAACAGGACCAGGAAGCCGAGGTCGAGCTGGACGTTGCCCAGGCGCAGCGGCGGGATCACGCGGCGCAGCGCCTTGAGCGGAGGGTCGGTGACGGTGTAGGTCAGCTCGAGCCCCACCGCGACCACGCCGCTCGGCCGGTAGGACCGCGCCAGCAGGAAGACGTACTCCATCACGATCCGGAAGACCAGCAGCAGCAGGAAGACCAGGAGCGCGAAGTAGACGGCGGACGCGACGGCGGACACGGGGTCAGGCTACCGACTGTCGATCACCGGCTGCGCCGGGTCACGATCAGGACTGGTTGAAGAAGCCGCCCTCGGCGATGAGCGCCTTGTCCTCGGCGGTGACCTCGACGTGCTCGGGCGAGAGCAGGAACACCTTGTTGGTGACGCGCTCGATGCTGCCGTGCAGGCCGAAGATGAGACCGGCCGCGAAGTCGACGAGCCGCTTGGCGTCGACGTCGTCCATCTCGGTGAGGTTCATGATCACCGGGGTGCCGGAGCGGAAGTGCTCGCCGATGGTGCGCGCCTCGTTGTAGGTGCGCGGGTGCAGCGTGGTGATGCGGTAGGCGTCCATGCCGTGGCCCGCCGCCGGGGCGGGCGCGGTGCGCAGCGGCGAGGGCGCGGTGTCGAGCGCGGTGGCGCCGTGGGTGTCGCGGCCGCCGCGGGCGCCGGCATGCGTGCCGTGGCTGTCGCGGCCGTCGCGGGCCTCGGGCGACCAGCGGCGGACCGGTGCGGGCTCCGGCTCGTCGTACTCGTCGTCGTAGCCGTACCCGCGGCCGTCCTCGTCGTCCTCGACCAGGCCGAGGTAGAGGCCGACCTTGCGTCCCAAGCCGGGCATGCGGCTCTCCCTGCTGTGTCGCGAGCGGTGGTGTGGAGGGTCGTGCTGGTGGGGGCCGACGTTAGCCGCCCGGGGGGCTCCTGCGGCCGAGCAACGCCGTGCCGACACGCACGATCGTGGCGCCGGCGGCGACGGCCTGCTCGAGGTCGCCGCTCATGCCGGCGCTGACGGCCGTCGCGTCCGGGTGGTCGGCGCGCAGCCGCTCCGCCGTCCCGGCCAGCCGGGCGAAGGCAGCCGCAGGGTCCGCGTCGCGGGGGGCGACCGCCATGACGCCCGCCAGGACGAGCCCGGGCAGGGAGGCCGCGAGGTCGGCGAGGGCCGGGACGTCGTCGGGGGCCGCTCCCCCGCGGCCGCCGCTCCCGGCGGCCGGCGACGCGTCGAGCGCGACCTGCACGAGCACCTCGACCTCGCGCCCGGCCTTCTCCGCCCCCCTGGACAGCGCCCGGGCCAGCGACGGGCGGTCGAGGGCGTGGACGACGTCGGCGTAGGAGGCGACGCCGGCGGCCTTGCCGCTCTGCACCTGGCCGACGAAGTGCCAGCGGACTCCGGGCAGGGCCCGCGCCTTGTCCGCCGCCTCCTTGTCGCGGTTCTCGGCGAAGGCCGTCAGCCCGAGGGCGCGCAGCGCCTCGACGTCGGACAGCGGCCAGGTCTTGGTGACGGCGAGCAGCAGGACGTCCTCGCGCGGGCGGCCTGCCGCAGCGCACGCGGCGGCCAGCCGGCGCTCGACGTCGTCGAGGTTCGCGGCGAGCTCGGCCTCCCGGCTCACGCCGGCACCCAGGCCAGCCCGGCGTACCGCCCGGTGACGCCGTCGCGCCGGTAGGAGAACAGCGACGGGTCCTCCGCGGAGCAGCCCGGCAGCTGGACGAGGTCGGCGCAGGAGGGGGCGAGCTGGGCCAGCACCCCGCCGGCGACGTCGAGCGCGGGCGTCCCCGTGCGGGTGACCGACCGGGACTCCGGGACGGCGGCGGCCACCTGCTCGCGCAGCTCGAGCGGCACCTCGTAGCAGCGCGGGCAGATCGAGGGGCCGACCCGGCCGACCAGCCGGCGCCCGCCCAGGTCGCGGACCGCCCGGACGAGCGCCGCGACGACACCGTCCTGCATGCCCCTGCGCCCGGCGTGGGCGACCCCGACGACGCCCTCGTCGGGGGCCAGCAGCACGACGGGGGTGCAGTCGGCCACGAGCACGGCGACCGCGAGGCCCGGGGTGCGGGTGACGAGCGCGTCGGCGTCCGGGGCGTCCCCGGTCCAGGGGCCGGTGACCTCGACGACGTCCGTGCCGTGCACCTGCCGCGCGATCACCACGTGCCCCACGCCGGCCGCGGCGGCCAGCCGGCGGCGGTTCTCGGCGACGGCGGCCGGGTCGTCCCCGACGTGGTCGCCGAGGTCGAGAGAGGCGTGGGGCCCGGTGCTGACCCCGCCGTCGCGCCCGGTGAAGGCGCAGGCGGTGGCGCCGTGGCGCTCGGGCCGGACGAGCACCGCTACTTGAGGAAGTCCGGCACGTCGAGGTCGTCCTCGAACACGACCGTGCGGCGCGGACGCTCGGGCTGCTGCGGCACGGCGGCCGGGCGGGCGGCGGGGGCCGGCGTGGCGTACGGCGTCGGCGCGGAGGACTGCATCGGGCCGGGTGACGGCGCGGGCCGGCGCAGCGGCTCGTGGCGGCGCAGCGGCGACGGGCTGCCGGCGTCGAAGCCCGCGGCGATGACGGTGACCCGGACCTCGTCGCCCAGGGCGTCGTCGATGACCGCGCCGAAGATGATGTTGGCGTCCTGGTGGGCGGCGTCCGCGACCAGCTGGGCGGCCTCGTTGATCTCGAACAGGCCGAGGTCGCTGCCGCCGGAGATGCTCAGCAGCACGCCGTGGGCGCCGTCCATGCTGGCCTCCAGCAGCGGGCTGGCGATCGCCATCTCGGCGGCCACGACGGCGCGGTCGTCGCCGCGGGCGTTGCCGATGCCCATGAGGGCCGAGCCGGCGTTGCTCATGACGCTCTTGACGTCGGCGAAGTCGAGGTTGATCAGGCCCGGCGTGGTGATGAGGTCGGTGATGCCCTGCACGCCCGACAGCAGGACCTGGTCGGCGCTCTTGAAGGCGTCCATGACGCTGACCTGCTTGTCCGACAGCGACAGCAGCCGGTCGTTCGGGATGACGATGAGGGTGTCGACCTCGGCGCGCAGCGCCTCGATGCCCGCCTCGGCCTGGCCCGCGCGGCGCCGGCCCTCGAAGGAGAACGGGCGGGTGACGACGCCGATGGTCAGCGCGCCGAGCGCACGGGCGATGCTCGCGACGACGGGCGCCCCGCCCGTGCCGGTGCCGCCGCCCTCGCCCGCGGTCACGAAGACCATGTCGGCCCCCTTGAGGACCTCCTCGATCTCGTCGCGGTGGTCCTCGGCGGCCTGGCGGCCGACGTCGGGGGCCGCGCCCGCGCCCAGGCCGCGGGTGAGCTCGCGGCCGACGTCGAGCTTGACGTCGGCGTCGCTCATCAGCAGCGCCTGCGCGTCGGTGTTGATGGCGATGAACTCCACGCCCTTGAGGCCCACCTCGATCATGCGGTTGACGGCGTTGACGCCGCCTCCGCCGATGCCGACCACCTTGATCACGGCGAGGTAGTTCTGCGGTGCAGCCACGTGGAGGAGGCCCTTCGAGGGGAGGAGCAGGAGCGCGGGTGCGGGTCCGCGGGGACCCTCACCCTCAGGTAGACGCTTAGCGTTATGTCAACCTGAGCGGGACAGGGCGGGACGGTACGGGGGGCGGCACGGCAGGGTCAACCAGCCCCCCGGCGTGTCGCCGTGCGAGCGCTGGACGGCCGCCCTGCTACCCGCGGCGGCTGTGCTTGACCGCGTACATCCGGCGGTCCGCGAGGGCCAGGAGCCCGGCGGCGTCGCCCTCTCCCCCGGTGCTCGTCGCGGTGCCGACGCTCACGCCGACGGACACCGTGGGACCGACCTGGTACGGCGCCCCGACCGACTCCTCCAGCCGTGCGGCCAGCGGCAGCAGGCCCTCGCCCGGCACCTGCTCGACCAGGACGACGAACTCGTCGCCGCCGATCCGGGCGACCGTGTCGGAGGGGCGGACGTGACCCAGCAGCCGGCGGGCCACCTCGCGCAGCACGCCGTCGCCGGCGGCGTGGCCGTGCTGGTCGTTGACCTCCTTGAACCCGTCGAGGTCCAGGAACAGCACGCCGGTCGTGGTGCCGGAGCGGGCGTCGCGCGCCAGCGCGCCGGTCATCCGCTCCTCGAGCAGCACGCGGTTGGCGAGCCCCGTCAGCGGGTCGCGGACGACGCGCTGGCTCAGGACCTCGGCCTTCTCCTTGAGGTGGCGCTCGACCTGCCGCCGCTCGGTGATGTCCTGCGCGCTCACCGCGAACCAGAGCGGCGACCCCGCGGCGTCGCGCACGACGGTCACGCCGTGCAGCACCCAGACCTCCTCGCCGTCGGGGCGCACGTACCGCTCGTCGGCCTGCAGCGAGGGCGAGTCGCCCCGCAGCAGCAGCACCACGGAGGTGTCGGTGCCGGTGGCGGCGTCGGGGTGCAGCAGCTCGCGGAAGGAGATGCCCACGAGGTCCTCGGCCGACCGGCCGACGATCTTCGCGTAGGCGGCGTTCACGCGCACGTAGCGGGTGGACAGGTCCGCCAGCGCCAGGCCCACGCCGGCCTGCTCGAAGAACACCTCGAAGGCGTCGCCGGTCTGCGCGAGCGCGTCCATCGTGCGGCGCGCGCCCGGCGGGCCCACCGTCGGGGCAGCCTCGGACCCGGTGGCCGGGCTCGCGGACGGGCGCACGACTGGACTCCTACGGGTCTCGACGAGGGGGCGGGGGGGGTCGAGGGCGGGGCGGCGTCCGTGCCGGGAGGCGCCGGAGCGCTTCCAGGGAGCCTTACCCGGGCGGGGGGGAGGTCACCCCTGCGGCGGCGTCCGGGTCGCGCCGGGTGACGACCTCCGGGCTGCTGACGTCGTAGACCGTGCCGGGCAGCCGCAGCAGCGCCTCGGCCGCCGCGGCCTTGTCGGCGGTGCGGCCGGGCCCGCCCCAGACGACCTGCCGCCCGTCCTTGAGCAGCAGCGTGACGGCCTCCGGGGAGGAGGCCCGCACGATCGCGGTGCGGGCGCGCAGGGAGGCGGGCAGCGCCTGCAGGACCTGCAGGGACGCACGCGTGGCGGGGTCGTCGGCGCCGGGCCGGGGAACCTGCAGGCGGACGGTGCCCGCGGGCAGCCGCGGCTCGCGGGCGAAGGGGACGGCGTCACCGTCGAGCAGCACGTAGCGGCCGGCGGTGAGGAAGCCGACGACGGGGGTCCGCTCGACCACCCGCAGCCGCAGCACCGACGGCCAGCCGCGCTCGACCTCCACGCGGGCCACCGGGTCGAGCGCCCCGACCCGCTCGCGCACCCCGGCGGCGTCGACGCGGGCCAGCGGGGTGCCGGGCGCGACGGCAGCGGCCTCCAGCACCTGCTCGGGCGTCGTGCGGACCGTGCCGGTGACGGCGACCCGCTCGACGTCGAGCAGCGGGGAGGCCAGCACGACCCAGCCGAGCAGCCCGGCGACGAGCACGCCCAGCAGCAGCGGCAGCCGGCGTCGTCGGGGGGAGGCCGGCTCGGCCGCGGCGGCGCGCTCCTCCAGCAGCGTCACGACGCCCCCTGCTCGAGCAGGCGCAGCACCTCGGGGCCGACGAGGGTCACGTCGCCCGCGCCCAGGGTCAGCACCAGGTCGCCCGGCCGGGCCCGGCGGGCGAGCTCGCCCGGGACCTGCGACCACGACGGCTGGAACACCGCCCGGCCGCCCGGCACCGCGGCGGCGACCGTGGCCCCCGAGGCGCCCGGGACCGGGTCCTCCCCGGCGCTGTAGACCTCCATGACGACCACCTCGTCGGCCAGGGCGAGCGCCGTGCCGAACTCGGCGGCGAACGCCAGCGTGCGGCTGTAGCGGTGCGGCTGGAAGGCGGCCACGACCCGGCCGGTCCCCGCGACCTCGCGGGCGGCGTGCAGCTGCGCCGTGACCTCGGTGGGGTGGTGGGCGTAGTCGTCGTAGACGCGGACGCCGGCGGCCACGCCCTTGAGCTCCATCCGGCGCCGCACCCCGGTGAAGCCGGCCAGCCCGGAGACCAGGGCGTCCTGCGGCAGCCCGAGCCCGAGGCCGGTGAGCAGCGCGGCGGCGCTGTTGAGGGCGAGGTGGCGGCCGGGCACCGCGAGGACCACCGGCGGCAGCTCGCGGCCGTCCAGGACGGGCACCCAGCGGCTGGTGGTGCCCGCCAGGGTCAGCTGCGTGAGGCGCAGGTCGGCGTCGTCGGCCACCCCGTACGTGCGCACCGGGACGCCGGAGGCGCGGGCGTGGGCGGCGAGGCGGCGGGCGCCGTCGTCGTCGGCGCAGGTCACCAGCCCGCCGGGCCCGAGGGTGGCGACGAACTGCTCGAAGGCGCGGTCGACGGCCGCGGCGTCGCCGTAGTGGTCGAGGTGGTCGGCCTCGACGTTGGTGACCACCCCGGTGTGCGGCCGGTAGACCAGGAAGCTGCCGTCGCTCTCGTCGGCCTCCAGGACGAACAGGTCGCCGCTGCCGTGGTGGGCGTTGCTGGCCGCCTCGTTGAGGTCGCCGCCGATGGCGAAGCTCGGGTCGACGCCGCAGGAGAAGGCCGCCACCGTGAGCATGGAGGTGGTCGTCGTCTTGCCGTGCGTCCCGGCGACGGCGACCGCCCGGCGCCCCTCCAGCAGCGCGGCCAGCGCCTCGGCGCGCAGCAGCACCCGCAGGCCCTGCTCGCGGGCCGCCCGCAGCTCGGCGTTGGTCTCGCGGACGGCGCTGGACACGACCACCGTGTCGGCGCCCGCGACGTGGGCGGCGTCGTGGCCGACGTGGACCGTCGCGCCGAGGGCCTGCAGCTCGCGCAGCGCCCGGCTCTCCTTGGCGTCGCTGCCGCTGACCGTCGTGCCGCGGGCGAGCAGCACCCGGGCGATGCCGCTCATGCCGGCGCCGCCGATGCCCACGAGGTGGACCCGGCCGAGGCCGTCCGTGGGGTGGGCCGTGGGGTGGGCCGTGGGGTGGGCGGTCGGGTGGACGGGCGGCTGGGCGGTCATCCGGCGGCCTCCAGGACCAGGCGTGCGAGCGCGACGTCGGCGTCGCGGGACCCGTGCCCGGCCGCGGCGCGGCTCATGGCGTCGAGCCGGGACGGGTCGGTCAGCAGCGGCAGCACGGTGCTGCGGACGCGGTCGGCGTCGAGGTCGGCGTCGGCGACCAGCAGCCCTCCCCCGGCCTCGACGACGGGGCGGGCGTTGAGGGCCTGCTCGCCGTTGCCGATCGGCAGCGGGACGTAGACGGCGGGCAGCCCGACGGCGGACAGCTCGGCGCAGGTCATCGCGCCCGCCCGGCAGACGGCGAGGTCGGCGGCGGCGTAGGCCAGGTCCATGCGGTCGGCGTAGGGCAGCACGACGTACCGGGGGTCGGCGGGGACGCGGGCCCGCACCTCGTCGGCGTTCCGGGGCCCCGCGACGTGCAGCACCGACACCCCGGCGGCGAGCAGGTCGGCCGCGGCGCCGGTGACGGCGGCGTTGACCCGCTGGGCGCCCTGCGACCCGCCGGTGACCAGCAGCACGGGGCCGTCGCCGAGCCCGAAGCGGGCCCGCGCCTCGCCCCGCGTGGCGGCGCGGTCCAGGCCGCTGACGGAGGTGCGCAGCGGGATCCCCAGCACGCGGGCGCCGCGCAGGCCGGTGCCCTCGACGGCCGCGGCGACGTAGGGGGTGAGCCGGGCGCCGACCCGGTTGGCCAGGCCTGCCCGCGCGTTGGCCTCGTGCACGACGCTCGGGGTCCCCCGGCGCCGGGCGGCCAGGTAGGCCGGCAGCGACACGTACCCGCCGAACCCGACGACGACGTCGGCGCCGACCCGGTCGAGGTGGGCGCGGGTCTGCCGCACGGCGCCCACGACGCGGCCGGGCAGGCGCAGCAGGTCCGGCGTCGGGCGGCGCGGCAGCGGGACGCGCGGGATGGTCGCCAGCGCGTACCCGCGCTCGGGGACCAGCCGGGCCTCCAGGCCGGTCTCCGTGCCGAGGGCGGTCACGCCGATCGAGGGGTCGAGGCGGCGCAGCGCGTCGGCGAGGGCCAGGGCGGGCTCGACGTGGCCGGCCGTGCCGCCGCCCGCGAGGACGACGTGCACGTCAGCGCACCCGGGAGACGGGGCGCCGGGGGCCGGGCACGGGGCGGGCGGGCACGGCAGGCGCGCTCGCCCGGGCAGCACGCCGCGCGACGCCGGCCTGCCGGCGGCGGGCGGCGAACACCTCTGCGGCGCCCGGCTCGGCCCGGGCGAAGGCCAGCAGCATCCCGATCGCGGCCAGGGTGACCAGCATCGAGGAGCCGCCGAACGACACCAGCGGCAGCGTGATGCCGGTGATGGGCAGCAGCCCGACGACGGCGCCCATGTTCATCAGCGACTGGCAGGCCAGCCAGGCCGAGACCGAGAAGGCGACCAGGCGGACGAACGGGTCGGTCGCGCGCTGGGCGATGCGCATGCCGCTGTAGACGAGCGTGGCGAACAGGGCCAGCACGGTCAGGGTGCCGAGCAGGCCGAGCTCCTCGCCGATGATCGCGAAGATGAAGTCGGTGTGCGCCTCGGGCAGGCCGCCGGCCCACTTCTCCCGGCTCGCCCCCAGCCCGACGCCGAACCAGCCGCCGGAGGCCAGCGCGTAGAAGCTCTGCACCGCCTGGAACCCCGACCCCTGGGCGTCGGCGAACGGGTCGCTGAACGACAGCAGGCGCGCGACCCGGTAGGGCTCGGCCAGGGCGAGGGCGACGGCCGGCACGGCGAACGCGCCGAGCAGGGTGCCGAGCAGCCGCAGCGGCGCCCCGACGACCCACAGCAGGGCGAACAGCACCGTGGCCGTCGCCACGGAGGTGCCGAGGTCGGGCTGCAGCATGATCAGCCCGAGCACCACGCAGGTCACCGGCACGAGCGGCACCACGAGGTGGCGCCAGTCGCCCAGCAGCCGGTGCTTGCGCACGAGCAGGTCGGCGCCCCACAGCACCAGGGCCAGCTTGGCGATCTCCGCCGGCTGCAGGTTGAAGCCGCCGCCGAGGGCGATCCAGCTGCGCGCGCCGCCCGCGCTGTGCCCGACGCCGGGCAGCAGCACGAGCACCAGCAGGCCGGCCGACAGCACGAGCAGCGGGGTGGCGACCCTGCGGTAGAAGGACACCGGGAGCCGGCTGGCGACCAGCATGGTCGGCACGCCCAGCCCGACGAAGATCGCCTGCTTGAGGCCGGTGCTCCACAGGGCGCCGGTGTCGGCGTAGGCGCGCACGCTGCTGGCCGAGAACACCATGACGACGCCGATCACCAGCAGCAGCCCGGTGGTGGCGAGCAGCAGGTAGTAGGACGCCGTCGGGCGGTGCAGCAGGGGCGGGCGCGGCCCGGCGGTGTCGTCCTCGGCCGGGCGCAGCGACAGCAGGGTCATGCGCGGCGCGCCAGCACGAGCTCGGCGAACAGGTCGCCGCGCTGGCCGTAGTCGCGGAAGCAGTCCATGGAGGCGGCCGCGGGGGCCAGCAGGACGGTGTCGCCGGGACGGGCGAGGCGGGCAGCGGCGTCGACGACCTCGGACATGGCCCCAGTGTCGAGCCGGGTGACCTCCACGACGGGGAGGTCGGGGGCGTGTCGGCGCAGCGCGGCGGCCAGGACCGCGCGGTCGGTCCCCAGCAGCACGGCCGCCCGCAGGCCGGGGGCGGCGGTGCGGACCAGCTCGTCGACGTCGGCGCCCTTGAGCAGCCCGCCGGCGATCCAGACGACGCCGTCGTACGCGGCCAGGCTCGCGGCCGCGGCGTGCGGGTTGGTGGCCTTGCTGTCGTCGACCCAGGAGACCCCGTCGACGACGGCGACCAGCGCGTTGCGGTGGGGCTGCGGGCGGTAGGCGGCCAGGCCCTCGCGGACGGCGACGGCCGGGACGCCGAACGCCCGGGCCAGGGCGGCGGCCGACAGCGCGTTCGCCACGTTGTGCGCCCCCGGCACGGTGAGGTCGCCCAGCGACGCCAGCTCGGTGGCCTCCCCCTCCACGCCGTCGGGGCCGGAGAACGCACGGTCGACGAGCAGGTCCTCGACGAGCCCGACCTGCCCGGGCCGCGGGACGCGCAGCGTGAACCCCACCCGCTGCCCGGCGGCCCGGCCCGCGAGCGCGGTGACGACGTCGTCGTCGGCGTTGTAGACGCTCACCCCGCCGGTCCAGATGCTCGCCTTGGCGGCGGCGTAGGCGGCGAAGGAGCCGTGCCAGTCGGTGTGGTCGTCGGCCAGGTTGAGCACGGCGGCCGCGTGCGGGGCCAGGGTCCGGCTCCAGTGCAGCTGGAAGCTGCTGAGCTCGACGGCCAGGACGTCGTAGGGCCCGTGAACCGCGTCGAGCAGCGGCAGCCCGACGTTGCCGGCGGCGACGGTGCGCAGCCCGGCCGCCCGCAGCACCTGCTCGAGCATGGTGACCGCGGTGGTCTTGCCGTTCGTGCCGGTCAGCGACAGCCAGGCGGGCGAGCCCGGGCGCCGCAGCCGCCAGGCCAGCTCGACCTCCCCGACCACCTCGACGCCGGCGGCCGCGGCGGCCACCAGCAGCGGGCTGTCGGGGCGCCAGCCGGGGCTGGTGACGACGAGCGCGGTGCCGGGCGGCGGCTCGATCAGCGGCGCGACGCGGATGCCCTGCGCGCGCAGCGGCTCGGCCCGCTCCTCGCTGGCGTCGGCGACGGTCACGGCGGCGCCGAGGTCCCGCAGCGTGCGGGCGGCGGCCGTCCCGCTGACGCCCGCCCCCGCGACGACGACGGGCAGGCCCTGCCAGGCGTCCACTACGCCGTTCCACCGGGTCGCGCTCGCTCCGGCAGCACGCAGGGCGCCGCCTCCTGCGTCGCCGGGCCCTGCTCCCTGCCTCCGCTCACGCCAGCGGGCCGGTGGACAGGAACTCGGCGTAGAAGACCCCGAGGCCGAAGGCGACGGCGAGCCCGGCCACGATCCAGAAGCGGACGATGACGGTGTTCTCCACCCAGCCGGCGAGCTCGAAGTGGTGGTGGACCGGCGCCATGTTGAACACCCGCTTGCGGGTCAGCTTGAACGACCCGATCTGGATGATCACCGACAGCGTCTCGATGACGAACAGGCCGCCGAGCACGACCAGCAGCAGCTCGGTGCGGGTGAGGATGGCCAGCCCCGCGAAGGTGCCGCCGATGGCCAGCGAGCCGGTGTCGCCCATGAAGATCTTCGCGGGGCTGGCGTTCCACCACAGGAAGCCGAAGCAGGCGCCCATCGCCGACGCCGCCACCAGGGCGAGGTCGAGCGGGTCGCGCACCTCGTAGCAGCCCGCGGCCGCGCTGCGCGTGCAGGCGTTGCCGAACTGCCAGAACGCGATGATCACGTAGGAGCCGAAGACCATGGCGCTGGACCCGGCGGCCAGGCCGTCGAGCCCGTCGGTGAGGTTCACGGCGTTCGACGTCGCCGTGATGATCAGGTAGGCGAAGACGACGAAGCCGAGCGCGCCCAGGGTGAGCCCGGCGTAGTCGCGCACGAACGACAGGCTGGTGCTGGCCGGGCGCAGGCCGGCGTCGTTGCGGAACTGCAGCGCGCCGAGGGCGAAGCCGACGCCGACGATCAGCTGGCCCAGGAACTTCGCGGCCGCGGTCAGGCCGAGCGAGCGCTGCTTGCGGATCTTGATGAAGTCGTCGAGGAAGCCGACGACGCCGAGCCCGACCATGAGCCCGAGCAGCAGCAGCCCCGACGCCGTCGGCCCGCGGCCGGGCTGGTCGAGCACCAGCAGGTGCGCCACGAGGTAGCCCAGCACCGTGGCGGTGATGATCACCGCGCCGCCCATGGTCGGGGTGCCGCGCTTGGTGGCGTGGCTGCTCGGGCCGTCCTCGCGGATCTCCTGGCCGTAGCCGCGCCGCCGGAACAGCTTGACCACCGCCGGGGTCGACAGCAGCGAGACGATCAGCGCCGTCATGGCGGCGATGAGGACGGACTTCACGTCGGGTCCTCCAGCAGGGCCGCGGCCACCTCTCCAGCCCGGCCGACCGGCTGGCCTTGACGAGCACGACGTCGCCCGGCCGCACCTGCGCGCGCAGCAGGTCGAGCGCCTGGGCGGCGTCGTCGACGTGGACCGACTCCCCGCCCCAGGAGCCCTCCAGGACCGCGCCGGCGTAGATGCCGCCGGCCTCCTGCCCGACGACGACCAGCCCGGTCGGGTCGAGGCGGACGAGGAAGCGCCCGAGGTCCATGTGCGCCTGCCGGGCGTCCTCGCCGAGCTCGGCCATCGGGCCGAGCACCGCCCAGGTGCGCCGCGTCTTGCCGCGGCTCATCACGGCCAGGGTGCGCAGCGCCGCCCGCATCGAGTCGGGGTTGGCGTTGTAGGCGTCGTTGACGACGGTGACGCCGTCGGCCCGCTCGACGACCTCCATCCGCCACCGGCTGACAGCGGGTGCCGCCGAGGACAGCAGCGCGGCCACCCGCTCGACGTCGTCGGTGACCTCGCCGAGCACCGCGGCGGCCACGGCGAGGGCGTTGGAGGCCTGGTGCTCCCCGACCACGGCGAGGCGCGACGTCGGCGCTGCCCTGCGGGGCCACCAGCCGGAAGCGGGCCCGGCCGTCGCCGTCGAGCTCGAGGCCCTCGGCGCGGACGTCGGCGTCGGCGCCCGTGCCGAAGGTGGTGACCGGCCGCTCCGTGCGGGTGCGCATGCCCAGCACGCGGACGTCGTCGGCGTTGAGGACGGCGCGGCCGGCGGGCCGCCTCGACCAGCTCGCCCTTGGCCTGCGCGATGCGCCTCGACCGACCCGAACTCGCCGAGGTGCGCGCTGCCGACGTTGAGCACGACGGCGACGTCGGGCTGGACGATGCCGCACAGGAAGGCGATGTGGCCGACGCCGCGGGCCGAGTACTCCAGCGCGGCGTGCTGCGTCGCGGCGGTGCGGCGCAGCGCGGTGAGCGGCAGGCCCGAGCTCGTTGTTGAACGAGCCCTCGGGGAACAGCGTCTCGCCGAAGGCGCCCAGCACCTGGCCGAGCAGGTCCTTGGTGGAGGTCTTGCCGCTGCTGCCGGTGACCCCGACGGTCAGCGGCTGGGCCTGGCCGAAGACGGTGGCGGCGAGGTCCTGCAGGGCGGCGAGGGCGTCGGGGACGACCAGCTGCGGGAGCGCGGACGGGCACCTCGCGGGTGACCAGCGCCGCGACGGCACCGGCGTCCGCCGCGGCCTGCACGTGGTCGTGCCCGTCGACCCGCTCGCCGGGGAGCGCGACGAACAGGTCGCCCGGGCCGACCAGGCGGCTGTCGACCCGGACCTCGCCGGTGACCGTCGCCCGCGGGGCTCCCGGGCGCGCCGACCAGGCGGGCGACGCTCGCGCACGGCGCATCGGGATCACGCGAGCACCCGCTGCAGCGCCTCGCGCAGGACGACCCGGTCGTCGAACGGCGTCACCACGCCCTGCGGCCTCCTGGCCGCTCTCGTGCCCCTTGCCCGCGACGACGACGGCGTCGCCCGGCCGGGCCAGCGCGACCGCCCGGGCGATCGCCTCCGCCCGGTCGACGACGACGGTCGCGTCCGGCGCGCCTGCGGCCATCTCGGCCAGGACGGCCCGCGGGTCCTCGCTGCGGGGGTTGTCGCTGGTGAGCACCGCGACGTCGCAGCCCTGCGCCAGGGCCGCTCCCATGAGCGGGCGCTTGCTGCGGTCGCGGTCGCCGCCGCAGCCCGAGCACGCCGATGACGCGGCCCGGGGTGACGCCGCGGACGGCGTCCAGCAGCGTCCGACGGCGTCGGGCGTGTGGGCGTAGTCGACGACGGCGAGGAAGGGCTGGCCGGCGTCGACCCGCTCCATCCGCCCGGGGACGCCGGGCAGCGACGCCGACGCCCTCGACGGCGGCGTCGGCGGGGACGCCGGCCTCGACGAGGACGGCGAGGGCGGCGAGGGCGTTGCTGACGTTGAACGCGCCGGGCAGCCGCACCCGCGCGGGGACGTCGACGCCCGGCCCGACCAGCCGGAAGCGTGCTGCCGTCGGGGCGCAGGTCGACGTCCTCGGCCCGCCAGTCCGCGTCCCGCCCGAACGGGACGGTGGGCACCAGGCCGCGGTCCAGCAGCCGGCGGCCGGCGGCGTCGTCGGCGTTGACCACCCCGCGGCGCGACCGCTCGGGCGTGAACAGCGACGCCTTGGCGGCCTCGTACTCCTCGAGCGTGGCGTGGAAGTCCAGGTGGTCCTGGGTGAGGTTGGTGAAGGCGGCGACGTCGAAGACCAGCCCGTCGACCCGGCCCAGCGACAGCGCGTGGCTGCTGACCTCCATCGCCACCGCGGTGACCCCCCGCTCGCGCATGACCGCGAGCAGGCCGTGCAGGTCGGGAGCCTCCGGCGTGGTGCGCACGCTCGGCAGCACCTCCCCCGCCACCCGGGTCTCGACCGTGCCGAGCAGCCCGGTGGTGCGCCCCGCCGCCCGCAGGCCGGCCTCGAGCAGGAACGCCGTCGTCGTCTTGCCGTTGGTGCCGGTGACGCCGAGCAGCAGCAGGTCGTCGCCGGGCCGGCCGTACACGCGCGCCGCCACCTCGCCGAGCACGGCCCGCGGGTCGGGGGCGACGAGGACCGGCACGCCGATGGCCGCGCAGCCCGTCCGCCCCCGCGGCGTCGGTGAGCAGCGGCGACGGCGCCGGCGGCGACCGCCTGGCCGGCGAAGTCGCGCGCCGTGGGCCCGGGCTCCGGGGAGCGCCGCGTACAGGTCGCCGGGCTGCACGGCGCGCGAGTCCAGGGTGCAGCCGGTGGGGGTGGCGGTCCCCTCGACGCTGCACCGGGAGGCCCTCGGCGAGGGCGCTCAGCGGCAGGCGCGGGACCTCGCGCGGGCGGAGCGGGCCGCTGGCGGAGGGGGCAGCGGGCACGTCAGGCACCGTACCGGCGGGACCGCTCAGTCCCCGGCAGGCGACTCGGTGAGGCGCAGCGGCGCCGGCGTCGTCTGCGTCGGGGGCACGCGCATGCTGCGCAGCGCGAAGCTCATGACGTCCTTGAACACCGGACCCGCCGTCGAGCCGCCGTAGTAGGCCTTCTTGCCGGTGCCCTGCAGGACGACGGCGACGACCAGCCGCGGGCTGTCGGCGGGCGCCATGCCGATGAACGACGACGTGTAGTTGCCGCCGGCGTAGCGGCCGTCGACGACGCGCTGCGCGGTGCCGGTCTTGCCGGCGACGCGGTAGCCGGGGATGGCGGCGAGCTCCGCGGTGCCCTCGGCGGTGACGACGCCCTCGAGCATGGTGCGGACCTGCTGCGGCGACGTCGGCGCTGACCACCCGCGTGCTCTGCGCCGGGCCGGCGGGCTGCGGGCGGCCGTCGGGGCCCTGCGCGCCGGCCACGATCCGCGGCGTCACGCGCACGCCGCCGTTGGCGATGGTCTGGTAGACGCTCAGCGCGTTGAGCACGTTGCCGCGACAGGCCCTGGCCGAAGGAGATCGTCGGCAGCGAGGAGTCCGACCAGTCGGCGACGGCGGGGACGCGGCCGCGCGACTCGGGCAGGCCCAGCCCGCTCTTGCTGCCGTAGCCGAAGCGCTTGACGACGTCGTGCAGGCGCTGCGGGCCGAGCTGCTGGGCGACCTGGATGGTGCCGGCGTTGCTCGAGGTCACCAGCACGCCGGTGAAGGTCAGCCGCTCGACCGGGTGGGCGTGGCTGTCGTGGAACGTGCCGGCCGGCCGACCCGGTAGGTGTACGGGACGGTCAGCACCGTGTCCGGGGTGACGACCCCCGCCTCGAGCGCGCCCGCCGCCGTCATGATCTTGCCGACGGAGCCGGGCTCGTAGACCTCGCGTCAGCGCCGGGTTGCCCAGCCGCGACGCCGGCAGGCCCTCGCGGCGGTCGGGGTCGAAGGTCGGTGCGGTGGCCAGCGCCAGGACCTCGCCGCTGCGGCTGTCCATGACGACGACGCTGCCGTTCTCGGCCTGCGTCTCCTCGACCTTCTTCGCCAGCAGGTCCTGGGCGTACCACTGCAGGTCGCGGTCGAGCGTGAGCTGCACGTCGCGGCCCGGGCACCGGGTCGACCTCGGACTTCTCGGCGCTCGGGATCGTCCGGCCGCTCTTGTCGACGGCGGCGACCAGCTTGCCGTCCTTGCCGGCGAGCGTGGACTCCCAGGCCGACTCGATGCCGCCGAGCCCGCGGCCCTCGCCGTCGGTGTAGCCGATGACGCTGGCCGCGAGGTCCTGCGCCGGGTGCATGCGGCGCTCCTCGGACAGCACGCCGACGCCGGGCAGCCGCAGCGCGCGCACCTCGCGCGCCCTTGTCGGTGGACAGGTCGCGGGCGAGGTAGACGAAGGCCGTCTTGGTGCTGCTCAGCTTCTCCTGCAGCTCGGACGCCGGCAGGTCCAGCACCGGGGCGAGCGCCGCGGCGATGCTGGCCGGGTCGCAGGGGGTCGTGGCGTCGTCGGGGCAGACCGCCTTGGCGATGGTGCGGGGCTCGCCGTAGACGGCCCGCTTCTGCACCGACATCGCCAGCGCCTGGCCGGCTGCGGTCGAGGATCTCCCCGCGGGGGGCGTTCAGGGTGGTGCGGCGCAGCCGCTGCTGCTCGGCGACCTCGGCGTAGGCGGGCGTGAGGCCCTGCAGCTGCACCAGCCGCAGCCCGACGGCGGCCAGCACGACCAGCACCAGCGACCAGGGCGATGTTCTGCCGGGGGCGCGACGGCGCCAGGGGGCGCATCACCGGCGGGCGGGGCGTGCCGGTCGCGTCCCGGCGGCGCGGGCTGGGCCGGGCGGGGCGCGCGCGGTCGCGGGGCGGTGGTGCGCGGGGGCGGCGGTGCGCGGGGCGGAGCTGCGCGGGGCGGGGCGCGGCGGCGGAACGGGCGCAGCGCTGCGGGGCGCGCCCGTGCGGGCGCGCGGTCCTCGCACCGGTCCTGGGGCGGCGGTCCTGGCTCAGCGGGTGCCCCCGCGGCGTCGTCGGTGGTGTCGGCGGTGGTGTCGGCGGCTGGTGTCGGCGGCTGGTGTCGGTCGCTCTGGGGGTGCTCCCGGCGGCGGCCGGCGACCTCCGGGCCGCTCGGGGGCCACCGGCACGGCGCTGGCCCCGACCAGGCTGGGCTGCTGCGGCGCGATGCCCGGCGGCGCCGGACGCCGAGCACGACGCCGTCGGGCAGGCGCAGGAACGACGGCGGGCCGCCCTGGACCATGCCCATCTCGCTCGGCGCGGGCGGCTGAGCGGCGCGCGGGCGCCTGCAGCGCTCGACCTCGGTCAGCAGCGCCTGCTCGCGGTCGGCGAGCCTGCTTGCCCTGCACCTGCAGCTCGTGCAGCCGGAAGGCGTCGTGCGCCAGCACGGTGTTCAGGGCGAGCAGGCCGAGCAGGCCGGCTGGCGAGCAGGCCGACGACGACGGCGACGAAGGGGGCCCGCGCGCGGCCGACGCGGCGCTGCGGGACGAGCCGCAGCGCGCTGCGGACCGGCGAGCCGCGGGGCCGGCGGGCCGGGGCGCGTCGTCGGCGCGGTGGCGGACCCGCGCGGTCGCGGCGCTCACGCCGCGTCCCGCACGCGCTCGGCGGCGCGCAGCCGCACCGACTGCGAGCGCGGGTTGGCGGCCTGCTCGGCGTCGGGGGCCTTCTCGCTGCCGCGGACCAGCAGCCGCAGCTCGGGCTGCGCGCCCTCGGGGACGAAGGGGAGGTCGTGCGGGGACCTCGCTGGTCGAGCGCGCGACCAGCTCCGCCTTCACGACCTTGTCCTCCAGCGACTGGTAGCTCATGACGACGATCCGTCCTCCGACAGCAAGATGATCGATGGCAGCCGGGATCGCGCGGCGCAACACGCCGAGCTCGTCGTTCACCTCGATGCGCAGCGCCTGGAAGGTCCGCTTCGCCGGGTGCCCGCCGGTCCGCCGGGTGGCGGCCGGGATGGCGTCGCGGACGAGCTCGGCCAGCCGGGCGGTGCCGGTGAAGGGCTCGCGGGCCCGCTCGCGCACGACGGCGTCGGCGATGCGGGAGGCGAAGCGCTCGTCGCCGTGCTGCTTGAGCACGCGGGCGATCTCCTTGCCGGGCCAGGTGTTGACGATGTCGGCGGCGGTCAGGCCGCGGGTCTGGTCCATCCGCATGTCGAGCGGGCCGTCCTGGGCGTAGGCGAACCCGCGGTCGGCCTCGTCGAGCTGCAGCGAGCTGACGCCGAGGTCGAACAGGACGCCCTGCACGCGGGCCAGGCCCAGGTCGGCGAGGACGCCGGGCAGCTCGTCGTAGACGGCGTGCACCAGCGTGGTGCGGCTCCTCGAACGGCGCGAGCCGGGCCGCCGCTGCGGCGCAGCGCCTCGCGGTCGCGGTCCAGGCCGACGAGCCGGGCGGGGGTGCGCTCGAGCAGCGCCTGCGCGTGCCCGCCCATGCCGAGCGTGCAGTCGACGACGACGGCGTCCGGGCGTGGTCAGCGCCGGCGCGAGCAGCGCGAGGCAGCGGTCGAGCAGGACCGGGACGTGCGCCGGCTCGAGCCGTCCGGCGTGCCCGGCCCGCTGCGGGCCGGCCCGGTCACGCGCCGAGCAGCGCGGCGGCGGCCTGGGCGGTGGTGACGACGACGGCGGTGAGGCCGAAGGACAGGCCCAGCAGCAGGGCGCTGGAGCCGGAGCTCGCTGGCGAGGCCGGGCTGGCGGCGACGCGGCGTTCTCGTCGTTCATGTCGACCCTCGGTGTCTCGTGTGCGGGGTGTGCGGCGGGCCCCCGGGTCGCGGTCCGGGGGCGGTGGAGCGGGGTGGAGCGGCGCGGTGCCGTCGTCGGCCCGGTGGGCCAGGTCCCCGCCCGCTCCCGCGCCTGGCACCGGGGAAGGTGCGCCAGGAGAGGGAGCGGTCGGAGACCTCGACCACCGGACGGCTCGGTGCCGGGCGTCTCAGAGCAGGCCGGGCAGGACCTCCTCGGACAGGTCGGAGAACGCCTGCTCGCGGCTGGCCTCCTCGGCCTCCCAGGCCGCGAGGTCCCAGACCTCGAGCCGGTTGCCGGCGCCGACGACGACGCAGTCGCGCTCGAGGCCGGCGTAGGTGCGCAGGCCGGCCGGGACGGTGATGCGGCCCTGCTTGTCCGGCGCCTGGTCGAAGGCGCTGGAGAAGAAGACGCGGGCGGCGTCGCGGGCGGCGCGGGTCGCCTGGCTGGCGGCCTGCACGGCGGCGGCGCGGCGGGCGAACTCGTCCGCCGTGTAGACGAACAGGCAGCCCTCCTGGCCCTTGGTGAGCACCACGCCTCCCGCCAGGTCGTCGCGGAAGCGGGCCGGCAGGAACAGCCGGCCCTTCTCGTCGAGGCGGGGGGTGTGGGTGCCGAGGAACACGCCCCGCTCCCCCTGCCTCGTGTCCGGCGGCGCCTCTTCGCTCCGCTGTCCCCCACACTACTCCACTACGCCCCCCGTCAACGACGTCCGCCGGCTTCCGTCGCGGTCGCGTGCGCGACGCGCCGACCCCGCGCGGACCGGGGCGCTCCGGCGCGCTCGGCGGTCGCCGCCGACGCGTCCGCGGGCCCTGCGGTGGGGCGGAGTGGAGGGCGGCCTCGGCGGAACGCGCACGGCGGGTGCGGGCGTTCGACCCCACGGACGCCGTCCCTGCGGACGCGCGCGGGCCGTCGCCGCGGTGGGACGATGACCCAGGCAGCACGCCCGCACCGCCCGCTGACCCCGCACCCGCCGACCCCTGGAGGCCCGAGTGGTCCGCCGCACCCGCTCGACGACGGCGCCCGACAGCGGGCTCGACGACCTGCTCGAGGCCGCCGGGCGCGTCCGCGCCAACATGGAGCAGGTCATCGAGGGCAAGCCCGACGTCGTCCGGCTGGCCCTCGTGGTGCTGCTGGCCGAGGGCCACCTGCTCATCGAGGACGTCCCCGGCGTCGGCAAGACGATGCTCGCCAAGGCGCTGGCCCGCTCCGATCGACTGCTCGGTCCGGCGCATCCAGTTCACGCCCGACCTGCTGCCGTCCGACGTCACCGGCGTGTCGGTCTTCGACCAGGAGGCCCGCGAGTTCGAGTTCAAGCCGGGCCCGGTCTTCGCGAACCTCGTCGTCGGCGACGAGATCAACCGGGCGTCGCCGAAGACGCAGAGCTCGCTGCTCGAGGCCATGGAGGAGCGCCAGGTCACCGTCGACGGCGTCACCTACGTGCTCGAGACGCCCTTCATGGTCATCGCGACGCAGAACCCGATCGAGATGGAGGGCACCTACCCGCTGCCCGAGGCCCAGCGCGACCGCTTCACCGCCCGCGTCTCGATGGGCTACCCCACCCCCGACGCCGAGCTCGACATGCTGGCCACCCACGGCGGCGCCGACCCGCTCGACGAGCTCGAGCCGGTCGCCGACGCCCTGGAGGTCCGCAAGCTCATCGAGGTGGTGCGCGGGGTCCACGTCTCCGACGAGGTCAAGCGCTACGTCATCGCCCTGGTCGGCGCCACCCGCGAGCACGCCCGAGCTGCGGCTCGGCGCCTCGCCGCGGTCGAGCCTGCAGCTGGTGCGGGCGTCCCGCGCGGCCGCCGCGCTCGAGGGCCGCGACTTCGTCGTGCCCGACGACGTCCAGGCGCTCGCCGGCCCCGTGCTCGCCCACCGGCTGCTGCCGACCGCGGAGGCGCAGGTGTCGCGGCGGACGGCGGAGGACGTCGTCGCCGACCTGGTCGCGCGGGTCCCGGTCGGGGACGCGCCGGCCCGACGGCGTGCCTGAGCGGCCCCTCGTGAGCGCGGACGGCCGGGCGTGAGCGGCCTCGCTGCCGCCCTCGCCGGGCTGACCACCCGCGGCCGCTGCCTGCTGGCCGCCGGCGTGACGCTGGCCGTCTGCGCCGTGGCCCTCGGGCAGCGCGACCTGCTGCGCGCCGCGGTGTTCCTGCTGGTGCTGCCGCTGGCCGCCGTCGCCGTCGTCGCCCGGACCCGCTACCGGCTGTCCTGCACCCGCAGCCTGCTGCCCGCGCGCGTCCCGGCCGGCCGGCCCGGCCGACGTCCGGCTGGTGCTCGACAACGTCTCCCGGCTGCCCAGCGGCGTGCTGCTCATGGAGGACGCGCTGCCCTACACGCTCGGCGGCCGGCCGCGCTTCGTGCTCGACAAGGTCGAGCCGCAGGGCCAGCGCACCGTCGCCTACCCGGTGCGGTCCGACGTCCGCGGCCGCTTCACCGTCGGGCCGCTGTCGGTCCGGCTCACCGACCCGTTCGGCCTGGTCGAGCTGTCCCGGGCCTTCGCCAGCACCGACGAGCTCGTCGTCACCCCCGTGGTCAGCCCGCTGCCGCCGGTGCGGCTCGGCGGCGACTGGGCCGGCGGCGGCGAGTCGACGGCCCGGTCGGTGGCGGCCAGCGGCAGCGAGGACATCAGCACCCGCGAGTACCGCCACGGCGACGACCTGCGCAAGGTCCACTGGAAGTCGACCGCCCGCACCGGCGAGCTGATGGTCCGGCGCGAGGAGCAGCCGTTCCAGAGCCGCGCCACGCTGCTGCTCGACGGCCGGGCCGCCGCCCACCGCGGCGAGGGCCCCGGCTCGTCCTACGAGTGGGCCGTCAGCGCCGTCGCCAGCGCCGGGACCGCGCTGGCCCGGGCCGGGTTCGCGCTGCACCTGCTCGACCACGCCGGCGCGCGACCTCGGGCCGTCCGGCGATCCCGCTGACCGAGGGCGTCCTGCTCGACGCGCTCGCCGGCGTCCAGCCCGACCGCGGGCCCACCCTCGAGCCCGCCGTCACCCGGCTGCGCCGCGGCGGCGTGGACGGCGCCCTCGTCGCCGTCCTCGGCGCGCTCGACGCCCGAGCAGGCCGAGCTGCTGGCCCGGCTGCGCACCGGCTCGGCCACCTGCATCGCCGTCCTGCTCGACACCGACAGCTGGTCGCCGGTGTCCCCGCGCGCCCGCGCCGCCGCCCGCGAACGCCACGCCGCCGGCGCCGCCCTGCTGGCCGCCACCGGCTGGCGGGTGCTCGACGTCGAGCACGGCACGACCCTCGCGTCGGTCTGGCCGCTCGCCGGCGGCCGCGGTGTGTCCGCCGTCCGCTCCCCCGCCCCTCGCCCCCTCCCGGAGCACCGTCTGATGACCACGCGCGACCGCCTCACCCTGGCCGGCGCGCTCGCCGTCGCCCTCGCCTGCAGCGCGCTCGCGCCGCTGTACGACGGCACCGGCTGGGTCGTGCGCACGCTCGGCGCCGTCCTGCTGGTGGCGGCCGCCGGCTCCGCCGCCCGCCGGGCCGGCCTGCCCGGTCCTCGTCGTCCCGCTCGTCCAGGCCGTCGTGCGCGGCCTACTACGCCTGCGCCGTGTTCGCCGCCGGCACCTTCACCGCCTTCGTCCCCACCGGCCGCACCGTCGCCGCCCTGCGCGCCCTGGCGGCCCAGGCCCGCGTCGACATCGAGCAGCTCGCCGCGCCCGTGCCGTCGCAGCCGTCGCTGGTCCTGGTCGCCGTCGGCGGGGCGGCCGCCGTCGCCCTGGCCGTCGACCTGCTCGCCGTCGGGCTGCAGCGGCCCGCCGTCGCCGGGCTGCCCCTGCTGGTCCTGCTCGCCGTGCCGTCCGGCCTGCTGCCCGGCGGGCTCGGCTGGCTGCCCTTCACCCTCGGCGCGGCCGGCTGGCTCGGGCTGCTGCTCGTCGAGGGCACCGACCGGGTGGGCCGCTGGGGCGTCCCGCTGCGGTCCGCCCCCGCCACGACCGCCGGCCACGACCCCGACGCCGGCAGCCCCGGGCGCGTCGGGCGGCGCATCGGCGCGGCCGCGCTCGGCCTGGCCGCCTTCGTCCCGGCGGTCGTCCCCGGCCTCGACGCCCGGCTGCTGCCCGGCAGCGGCGGGGGCGACGGCGACGGCGGGGGCCAGCGCACGACCGTCACCTACAACCCCGTCACCGAGCTGCAGGGCCAGCTCACCCTGCCCGAGCCGCGGACCCTGCTCACCTACCGCACCGACGACCCGTTCCCGGACTACCTGCGCCTCACCACGCTCGACCAGTTCGACGGCTCGCAGTGGCGGTCGTCGTCGCTCGAGCCCGACCAGGACGTCGACGACGGCATCCCCACGCCCGTCGGCCTGGCCGGCAGCACCAGCACCGCGGCCGGTCGCCACCAGCGTCGAGATCGCCTCGCTCGAGGCCCAGTGGCTGCCGCTCCCGCCGGTGCCGAGCAGCGTCGAGGTCCGCGGCCCGTGGCAGTGGGACACCTCCAGCGAGACCGTCTTCGCCACCCGCTCCAGCACCCAGCGCGTCCGCGAGTACAGCGCCCGCAGCGTGCGGGTCACGCCCTCGCAGACCACGCTGCGCGCGGGCTCGACCGACCTGCCGGCCGCGCTCGAGCCGTACGCCGAGCGCCCCGAACGTCGCCGACGACGTCGCGCGCGCTCACCCGCGAGGTCACCCGCGGCACCTCCACCCCCTACGACGCCGCCGTCGCCCTGCAGCGCTTCTTCCGCGACGAGAGCAAGGGCTTCACCTACGAGGAGCGGACGCAGAACCCGTTCGACGACCCGGACGCGCTGCTGACGTTCCTCGAGCAGCGGCAGGGCTTCTGCGAGCAGTACGCCTCCGCGATGGCCGCGATGCTGCGGGTGCTCGGCATCCCCGCCCGCGTCGGCGTCGGCTTCACCCCCGGCACCCGTCAGTCCGACGACACCTGGGTCGTCAGCACCGACGACGCCCACGCCTGGCCCGAGGCCTGGTTCGCCGGCGCCGGGCTGGGTCCGCTTCGAGCCCACCCCCGTCGACGACGACCGCGAGATCGTCCCGGAGTACACCGAGGAGGAGTCCGCGCCCCTCGGCCCCGACGCCGCCACCACCGGCGCCGTCCGAGGAGCCGCTGGCGTCGGCCGCGCCGGTCCCGCGAGGGCAAGGACCTCGACCAGCAGCTCGAGCGCGGCGGCGACACCGCCGCTGCCCGTCGACGCCGGCAGCGACGACGGCTCGCGGCCTGCCCTCCACCGGCACGCTCGTGCTGGTCGCGCTGCTGCTCGTCGCGGTCGCCCCCGGGCTCGCCGCCCTGCTGCGGCGCCGGCTGCGCTGGCGCGCCCGCCGGTCCGCTGCCCGCCTGGGCGCAGCTGCACGACGACGCCGCCGACGTCGGCTTCCGCTGGCGCGCCGCGGAGAGCCCGCGCGCCGCCGCCGCCCGGCTCGCCGCGCACCCGGGTCCTGCCGGCGGCCGGCCGTGGACGCGCTGCGGCGGCTCGCCGCGGGAGCGGAGCAGGCGCGCTACGCCCGGCCGGGCACCGCGTCCGAGGGGGCGTGGCAGCAGGACGCCGCCGTCGTGCGGCGCGGCGCTGCTGCAGGGGGCGTCGGCCGGGCCGTGCGGCTGCGGGCCGTGCTGGCGCCGCCGTCGGTGCTGCGGCTGGGCCGGGTCGCGGACCGGGACGCTGCTGGCCGACGTGCTCGACCGGGTGGACGACGCCGTCGGTGCGGTGGCGCGGCTGCTGCGGCGGCGGGGGCGCGCGGCGGCGTAGGGGGCGGGTGCTGGGGTGCCCGGTGCTGCGGGGCGAGCGGTGGGCAGGCGGTCGGCGGTCACGGCTGCCGCTCTGCGCCGGACCGTCACGCGGTCACGCCCCGCGCGGCGGCGCTCCGCGCTGAGCCGGACCGGCCAGCGGCCGACGCCCCGGCGCGGCCGGTGCTCCACCGCACGGCGGTGGACGGGTCGGCGGGTCACCCTGTCCGCGCGCTCGACTCCGGGGCCCTGCCGCCGCGCGTGGTCGCGTCACAGGACCGCTCGGAGCACCGCCCTGCGCGGGCCCCGCGCGTGCCGGCCGTGAGCCCCTGGCGACGCTCGGGCTCTAGCGGCCCGAGCCCCCGCGCTCGTCCCAGCGGCGCTTCCACCGCTCCTCGAGCCGGCCCTTCCAGCCACCGCCCTGCCGCCGCTCGGGCGGGACCTGCGTCGGCTTCGCCGGGCGGCCGGGAGCGGCACCGGCGGGACCGGGAGGACCCGCGGTCGGGGCGGGGGCCGGGCCGGAGCCCAGCCGCTTCCAGCTCGACAGCGCGAGCAGCAGCGCGCCCAGCATGACCACGAACCCGGCGACGCCGACCACGAACTGCTGCGCCACGACCCCGGCGAGCATGAGCAGGAAGCCGAGGGCCAGCACGAGGGCGGCACGGCGCAGCCGGCGCCGCATGTGGCTGCGCAGGTCGGTCGAGCGCACCGTCGAGGCGAACTTGGGGTCCTCGGCGTACAGGGCACGCTCGATCTGGTCGAGCAGGCGCTGCTCGTGCTCAGAGAGCGGCACGGCGCTCCCTCCCGGAGGACGACGACCACGAGGATCGGGGCGGGCGTACCGCGGGACGCCGCGGCACAGGGATCAGGATACGAGGGCGGAGCCCGCACGTCACGACGAGTCACCCGACGGTGGAGTTCCCGGTGCGACCGGACGCACACGGCCCCCCGCGGTCGACCCGGGACAGCGCCCGAGGCGTCGCCCACGGCCTCCCTCAGGGCCTCACCCCCGGGCCGCGCCGGCGGCCCCTCCACCGGCACCGGCGGGCGGCGTCCGGCGTCCCGGCAGGGGCGGAGGCGCGGCCGGGCTGCCCGGCCCGCCGGGACCCCTGCTGGGGCGCCCGTCGGCGTCCCGCCGGACCAGGGCCGCCGGGCGCACCGCTCCGGCCCCGAAGCGCCGGGCCGCCTGGTCGACGGCCTGCTCGGCCTCCCGCCAGCCGGAGTCCTTCTCGCCGAGCAGCAGCTGCCGCGGCGCTGACGGCGGCGTCCGGACGCCCTCGACCCGGACGCCCACCAGCCGCAGGCGGGCGCGCTCGAGCCCGAGCGCGTCGAACAGGGCGACCGCCGTCTCGTAGACCTCCCGCCCGACGTCGGTGGGCTCGCGCAGCGTCCGGGAGCGGGTGATCGTGGTGAAGTCGGAGAAGCGGACCTTGATCGACACGGTGCGCCCGACCTGGTCCTTGGCCCGCAGCCGCGCCGCCGTCCGCTCGGACAGCCGCAGCAGCTCGCGGTGGATCACCTCCGGGTCGTCGACGTCGACGGGGAAGGTCTCCTCCGCCCCGACGCTCTTGTCGGGCTCGTGCGGGACGACGCGGCGCTCGTCGCGGCCCCACGACAGCGCGTGCAGGTGCGCACCGACCCCGGCGCCGAGCGCGCGCTGCAGCGGTGGACGAGCGGGGTGTTGGCGATGTCGCCGACGGTGTGCAGGCCCAGCTTGCGCAGCACCTCCTCGGTCTTCTCGCCCACCCCCCACAGCGCGGCGACCGGCAGCGGGTGCAGGAACGCCACGACGTCGTCGGCGGGCACGACCAGCAGCCCGTCGGGCTTGCACCGCGCGGAGGCGAGCTTGGCGACGAACTTGGTCGAGGCGACGCCGACCGAGCAGGTGATGCCCTGCTCGTCCTCGACGGTCGCGCGGATCCACTCCCCGACCTGGCGGGGTCCGCCGAGCCGACGCGCGACCCCGCGGACGTCGAGGAACGCCTCGTCGAGGCTGATCGGCTCGACCAGCGGGGTGACCGAGCGGAACACCTCCATGACGCCGCTGCTGACCTCGCTGTAGACGCCGAAGGTCGGCGGGATGACCACCGCCTGCGGGCACAGCCGGCGGGCCCGGGCCATCGGCATGGCGCTGTGCACCCCGCACGCCCGCGCCTCGTAGGTCGCGGACAGCACGACGCCGCGTGAGCCGCCGCCGCCGACGATCACCGGCGTCCCCGCCAGCTCGGGGCGGCTGCGCAGCTCGACGCTGGCGTAGAAGGCGTCCATGTCGACGTGCAGCACGGTGCAGCCGCGGTCGTCGCCGGGCGGTCCCTGGGGCGGCCCGATCGCGGGCACGCGTCCCCGGCTCATCGCGCAGGTCCTGCCGGCCGGGCGCCTGTCCGCCGGGCGCGTCGCGGCCCGGCGCCGGGGGCCAGGAGCCGTGGCGTCGGCTCAGCCCGTCGGGCGGGCCGCGAGCACGTGCAGCTGCGTGGCGAGGTCGCGGAAGGGCGCGCGGTCCGACAGCGCCCGCTCGAGGGCGAGCAGCGCGGCCGCGGCGCCGGGCTCGAGGTCGAGCACGGCGCTGGGCACGAGGTCGGCGACGACCCGCACCCCGTGGACCTGCTCGACGACCAGCCCCGCGGCGACCACCAGGGCGCGCAGCGCGTCGGGCTCCCAGCGGCGGGCGGTGCCGTCGCCCGGGCCCCAGCGCCCGGCGGGGTCGGCCAGGACGTGCGCCGCCTCGTCCGGCCGGCCGGCGAGGGCCCGGGCGAGCACGGCGGAGGCGCGGTTGGGCGCGAGCAGGCTGAGCCGGCCGCCGGGGCGCAGCACGGCCGCGACCGCGGCGAGCGCGGCAGCCGGGTCGTCGACGACCTCGAGCACGCTGTGGCACAGGACGAGGTCCGCACCGGCGTCGGGCAGGGCCGCGGGCAGGTCGGTGAGGTCGCCCTGGACCGCGCGGACCAGGTCGGCGACACCGGCCTCCTCCGCCCGGCGCGACAGCGCGGCCAGCGAGTCGGGGCTGGGGTCGACGACGACGACCCGGTGGCCGGCCTGCGCCAGCGGGACCGCGAAGCCACCGCTGCCGCCCCCGGCGTCGACGACGTCGAGCCCGCGGGCGTCGGGGTCGGCCTCGGCGAGGACAGCGGACAGCACCTCCCACACGACGGCGGTGCGGGCCGACGACGCGGGACCGCCCCGCCGAGGAGCGCGGGCAGCGACCGGGCCTGGGCCTGGGCCGCCGGAGGTGGGGCTGCCCGAGGCGGCGCGGCCCGAGGCGGTGCTGCCCGAGGCGGCGCGGTCCGGGGCTGCGCCGTCCTGGCCGGTGCTGTCGTCCACGCCGCTCCCGCGCTCGGCGCCGCAGACCGCGGCGCGCCCGGACCGAGCCTAGGACCCGCTGCCGCACGCGCGAGCCCGTCACGGGCCGGACCCGGCGGCCGGGTCGCGCTCACCCGCCCGAGCTCCCGCTGCTGGAGTGCCACAGCTTGCGCGGCGCCCCGCTCGAGGCGCCGCTCGCCGTACGCGGCGCTCCTCGGCCGCGGGACGTCCCGGTGCCGTCGCCGGCCGGCATGACGTCGGCGTAGGGGTTGGCCTTGAACCCCGTCGCGTAGACGTGCACCGCCCCGCCGACGCCGGAGTGCCCGGCACCGCCTCCCACCAGCGGCGGGCTGGTCATGACCGGGCGGGACGAGCGGCTCGCCGCCGCGCCCTGGACCGCGGCCTCGGTGACCACGGCCGGGGCGTCCATGAGCGCGGCCACGGCCTCCATGCCCCCCTGCTGCCACGCGGCGAACAGCTCGGGCAGCTCCCAGCAGCCGAGCGCCTGCATCGACACCCCGCGCGGACCGGTCCGGCGGACCACCCCGCGGACCACGAGCAGCCAGGAGTGGAAGACGGTGGTGGCGTAGCCGACCTGGGCGTCCTCGAAGAAGGTGGCGTCGAGCGGGCCGGTGCTGTCGTCGAGCGTCACGAAGATCACCCGGCGGCCGGAGCGGATCGGCGGGGTCTGCGTCGCGACCTTGACCCCCGCCACCAGCACCTCCTGCCGGCTGCGGCAGCCCAGCAGGTCGCGCGCCCTGGTCGTCCCGAGCTCGGCGAGGAACGGGGCGTAGGCGTCCATGACGTGGCTGCTCACGTCGAGCCCGAGCACGTCGAGCTCGGCCCGCACCCGCTCGGCCCGGTTCATCTCCGGCAGCCCGGACGCCTCGGTCTCGGGGGCGTCGCCCAGGTCGAGGGTGAGCTGGACGTCGACCGGCTCGGGCACGGCGGCGGCCTGCGACTGCTTGGCCGCCCGCGCCCGGACGTCGTCGAGGGCGATGAGCTCGCCCTGACCGGCGGCGACAGCGGGGGCCCGGCGCGGCCGCGACCCGCTGCGACCTCCCGCCCTCGAGGCCTTCTGCACCGAACGGCTCCACCGGTCGAGCTCGGCGACCTGCAGCAGCAGGTCGCGCCGGGTGACCTGCCCTCGACGTCGGCCCGGGACCGGCGAGCCGAGGCCGTAGAGGCTGTCGAAGGCGCCGGCGACGACGAGCCGCTCGACCACCGGGCGGGACACCGCGGCACGGTGCCAGAAGTCCGACAGGCTGCCGAAGGGGCGTCCCGCGACGATCCGCGCGACCTCGGCGTCGTTGATGCCCTTGACGTCGGCCAGCCCGATCCGGATGCCGTAGCCGCGGGCGTCGGGCAGCCCGGGCTCGGGGGCGCGCGGCCCGGCCGTCGGGTCGTCGACCTGGTCCAGGATCCGGGGCGGCGGCTCGTCGAGGACGCCGACCTTCTCGACCGTGTAGCCGGCGGCGGAGCCGTTGACGTCGAGCGGCAGCACCGCGATGCCGAACTGGCGGGCGTCGTCGAGGATCAGCCGCTTGGGGTACATGCCGGGGTCGTGGGTGAGGACCCCGGCGAGGAACGCCGCCGGGTGGTGGGCCTTGAGCCAGGCCGACTGGTAGGTCGGCAGGGCGAACGCGGCGGCGTGGGCCTTGCAGAACCCGAACGAGCCGAAGGCCTTGAGCACCTCCCAGACCCGTTCGACGACCTCGACGTCGTAGCCGCGGCCGAGCGCGCTCGGGACGAACCAGGTGCGCACCTCGGGCTGGCCCTGCGGGTCACCGAGGGCGCGGCGGACCTCGTCGGCCTCGGCCAGGGTGCAGCCGGTCATGGTGCTGACGATCTGCAGCACCTGCTCGTGGAAGACGACGACGCCCCAGGTCTGCTCGAGGCACGCGGCGAGGTCGGGGTGGGGGTACTGCACGGGCGCCCAGCCCTGCCGGCCCTCCAGGAACGGGCGGACCATGTCGCTCTTGACCGGCCCGGGCCGGAACAGCGAGATGTCGATGATGAGGTCCTCGAAGGTCTCCGGCGCGAACTTGCCGACGAGCTCGCGCTGGCCCGGGGACTCGATCTGGAAGCAGCCGAGGGTGCGGGTCGACTGCACCAGGGCGAACGTCTTGTCGTCGTCGCGGTCGATCCCGTCGACGTCGACGTCGAGCCCGTCGACCGCCTTGACCTGCTGCACGGCGTAAGCCATCGCCGACTGCATCCGGATGCCGAGGACGTCGAGCTTGAGCAGGCCGAGCGCCTCGACGTCGTCCTTGTCGAACTGGCTCATCGGGAAGCCGAGCCAGCTGGACTCGACGGGCGTGCGGTCGAGCAGGGTGGCGTCGGACAGCAGGACGCCGCAGGGGTGCAGCGCGACGTGGCGCGGCAGCCCGTCGAGCCGCTCGACCAGGCGCAGCAGCAGGTCGGTGCGGCCGGCGTTCTCGCCCTGGGCCAGCCCGCTGGCCCGCAGCTCGGGCAGGTCGCGCATCGCGGCGCGGACCTGCGAGGCCCGGATGTGGGGGAACGCCTTGGCCAGGGCGTCGACCTCGCCGGGCGGCAGGCCGAGGGCGGCGCCGACGTCGCGGATGCCGTGACGGGCCCGGTAGGTGTCCATCATCGACACGCAGGTGCAGCGCTCGCCGCCGTACCGCTGCAGGACCTGCTCGTAGACCTCGGTGCGCCGGGCGGACTCGACGTCGAGGTCGATGTCGGGCAGCTGGTGGCGCAGCGGCGACAGGAAGCGCTCCATCAGCAGGCCGTAGCGGATCGGGTCGACGTCGCTGATGCCGAGCAGGTAGGTGATCAGGCTGCCGGCACCGCTGCCGCGGGCCGCCGCGCGCACGCCCATGCCCTTGATGAGGTCGACGACGTCGGCGACGGTGAGGAAGTAGGACGGGTAGCCCAGCGTCTGGACGACGCCCAGCTCCTCCTCGAGGCGCTGCAGGGTGGAGGCCGTGCGGGCCAGGCCGCGGCGTCCGAAGCCGGCCTCGACCCGCTCGCGCAGGACGGCGTCGGCAGCGCCGGGCCCGGTGCGGCCGCGCGCCCCGCTGACCTCGAGCTCGGGGAAGTGGACCTCGCCGATCCCGAGGTCGTCCCGCGGGTCGACGGCGCAGCGCTCGGCCTGTGCACGGGTGGCGGCGAGCAGGCCGCGGCCGCCGTCGGTGAGCCCGGCGTGCCGGGCGACCTCCTCGGCGACCTCCGCCATCTCCTTGCCGCTCTTCAGGCAGGCCTCGGCGTTGGCGCGGTCGACGTGGCGGCTGTCGAGGGCGACCAGCCGCCGGGAGGCGTCGAGGACGTCGGCGGTGGGGGCGTCGGAGCGGTCGGCGTAGCGGACGACGTTGGCCAGCACCGCGGTGGCGCGGGCCTCGGTGGCGAAGCCGAGGGCGTGGGCGGCCCGGGAGGCGTCGCCCTGCGCGCGGTGGGACACGACCTCGACCAGGCAGGCGTCGCGGCCGAGGACGTCGCGCCACCGGTCGAGGTGGGCACGGGCGACGTCGGGGCGGCGGACGGCCAGGGCCCGGCCGAGCTCGGACGCCGGGCCGAGCAGGACGGCGACCGAGCCGGCCTGGGCGGCCGCACCGGCGTGCTCGGCGACGAGGTCGAGGCTGCTGACCGGGGTGCCGCGCTCGCCGGCGAGGTGGGTGGCCGAGACCAGCCGGCACAGCGCCGCCCAGCCGCGGCCGTCGCGGGCGAGCAGCACGACCCGGGGCAGCGGCAGGCCGTCGGGTCCGCGGTCGGTGAACGCGCCGCCGCGGGCGGGGCTCTGGCGGGACGGGGCCTGGGTAGGACGACGGGGCCGGGTAGGACGACGGGGCCGGGCGGGCGCGGGGGTCCTCCTGCGGCCCGGCCAGCGGGCGCACGGCGAGGTCGACCCCGAAGACCGGGCGGATCCCGGCACGGGTGCAGGCCTGGGCGAACTTGACGGCGCCGTACATCCCGTCGCGGTCGGTCAGGGCGAGCATGTCCATGCCGTGGTCGGCGGCGCGCTCGACGAGGGCGCTCGGGTGGGAGGCCCCGTGGCGCAGCGAGTAGCCGGAGGCCACGTGCAGGTGGACGAAGGGGTCGGACACGGCAGGGGCTCAGGTCTCGGTCAGGGGAGGTCGGGGGACGGGATCGGGTCTCGGGATCGGGTCTCGGGGGGGTGCGGGCCACCAGGGCGGCCGGACCGGTCAGCCGGAGGCGAGCAGGAGCTGGCCGGGCAGGCTCTCCTCGACGACGCGCAGGAAGGCCTCGGCGTCGCGGAGCAGGTCGTCGGCCTCGCGGGCGGTGACGGCCGGGAGGCCGGCCTCGGCGGCGGCCCGCTTGGGGGCGCCGGCGGCGAAGAAGTCGGCCCACTCCCCCAGCTCCGGGGCGACCTGGGTCAGCAGCACCCAGGCGCTGGTGGGGCGGGAGCGCCGTCCGGGAGGCGCGGGCCGGGCGCGGCAGGCCAGCACCGCCGCAGCGCCCCGCAGGGCGGCGAGGTGGGCCAGGGCGTAGCGCTCGGTGGGGTGCTGCTCCGGGGCGGCCGCCTCGACCAGCCCGCGGCGGGCGAGCCCGAGCAGGGTCGGGACCGGCAGCGTGGAGGTGCGCACGAGCGGGCGCTCGTCGACGGAGGTCACGGCAGTCAGTCCAGGACCCGGGCGAGGGACCAGGTGGCCGTCGACCAGTCGAAGCACAGGTCGTAGACCCCGGTGCCGGCCCAGCGGCCCTGGCCGGCCTCGACCCGGAACCAGTCGCGCTCGCGGTCGTCGATGGTGGCCGGGCCCACGCTGGTGCCGACGTCGGGGGCGGGCTCGCCCCAGGCCCGCTGCCCCCACTTGGGCGAGGGCGGCAGCGGAGCGGTGTCGAGGGGCGCCGGGGCGGCGGCCGACGACTCCCCCGTGTGCAGGGCGGCGACGGCGGCGCCCTGCCACCAGGCGCCGGCCTCGGTCCACCGGGCGAGGACCTCCTGGACGACGTAGAGCCGGCCGCGCCAGAGGAACTGCTCGGGCACGTCGTCGCGCTTGCGGACCTCGACCGGGTCGGTGTGCAGGCGGGTCATGAGGTTCCTCCTCCCGGGGGGCGAGCGGGCAGCGGGTGCTGCTCGCGGGTGCCGGGGGAAGGCGGCGGGCGGGCGGTCCACCGGCCCGGCCGAGGCGCTTCCCCACGCCACGACCGGACCGGTGGACCCCGCCCGGCGGCGGTGCGAGAGGGTCGAGGTCCGCACGCACCGTCGGGCGGGGGTCCGCCCTCGAGGAGGCCCGCGACGGCCTCCCCGTGTCGTTCGAACAGGTGTTCGAACGACACGGACAGTAGACCGTCCCACCGACAGGACCGTCAACTGTCGACCTGGGGTCGAGGAAGAGGTCGGCCAAGAGGTCGGCGAAGAGGTCGGCGAAGAGGTCGGCGAAGACCCCGGCCCGGCGCAGGACGCCGGCCCGGCGAAGACGCCGGCTCAGCGCAGGACGCCGGCACGGACCGGACTGCCCGCCCCTCCCGGGCGACGTGCAGGATGGGCGGGTGCCCGCCGAGCGCCGCAGGAGCGCCCGCCGCACCGGTCCCGGTGCGCTCCCGTCGGGCGAGCCCGACCCCGGCACCACCCGGAGCACCCGCCCGGGCAGCGCCGGTGGCGCCGACCGCACCACCGGGAGCGCCGCAGGCCGCAGCACCGCAGCCGACGAGCCCGGCGCCTCCCGCCCGGGCCGGCGGCGGCCCCGACGCCCTGCCCTCCCCCGCCGGCTGCGGTCCCGCCGCCGCACCGCCGTGGACCCCGCCCTCCCCGGCCGGCGCCGCCCCCGCCTGCCTGCCCCGGTCCGTCGCCGCCTGTCCCGCGACGCCGACCGCACGGCGTCCCACCCGCCGGCCCACCCGCACGGCCCGTCCGCGCCGCCCCTCCCTCCGCCGTCCCGCGCGCCTGCCGGCCGGCCTCCGGGCCCGCCCGCGTCGCCGGGCGCGCGGGGCTCCGGCCCGCGACCCCCGGCTGCGCCGGGCCTGGGTGCGGTCGTGGCTGCAGTGGGCGCTGGTGCCGTACCTGCTGGTGGCGGTCGGCAACGTCCGGGGGGCCTACCTGCGCGAGCAGCTGGCCGCCGTCGGGTGGAGCGCGCTGGTGCTGGGCGTGGAGGTGGCGCTGGTCGTCGTGCTGGTGCGCTGAGGGCACGGCAGCGCGCGGCCGCAGGTGCTGGCGGAGCACGCCGCACAGGAGTAGGACTCCGGCGTGAGCCCTCTGGACCGCGTCCGCGCCCTGGTCGCCGCCCTGCCCGAGACCAGCGAGACGGTCGGCCACACCCGGCCGGTCTTCCAGGTCCGCGGCAGGACGTTCGTGCACTACATGGACGACCACCACGGCGACGGGCGGCTGGCCCTGTGGGTGAAGAGCACCCGCGAGGACCAGGCCGACGCCGTGGCGGCCGAGCCGGAGCGCTTCTTCGTCCCGCCCTACGTCGGCCCCGCCGGCTGGCTGGGGCTGCGGCTGGACGTCGAGCCCGACTGGGACGAGGTCGCCCAGGTGCTGCGCGAGGGCTGGCGGCTGCAGGCGCCGAAGCGGCTGGCGGCCACGCTCTAGCTGTCGCGGACGTCGTCCGGGTGGTCGTGCGGCTCCTGCGGCGCACCGACGGCGCCCTCCCGCCCGGGGAACGCGATCCGGTAGAGGCAGGCGTCGCAGTTCATGCGGACGTCGCCGTGCAGGGCCTCGTCGTAGCGGTCGAGCAGCAGCCGGGCGATCCCGTCCGACACCCCGAGCGGCGCGCTGACCACGACCTCGACGTCGACCTGGGCGGCCTGCCTGACCACCAGGCGCGGCAGGAAGCCGGGGCCGAGGAAGTACCGGGCGACGGCGACGCGCGGGTGGCCGAGGCGGCGGAGCCGGTCGAGCGCCTCGGGCACCGACGGGCGGGCCGTGGACGCGAAGGCGACGTCGACGCTGGGCCGGGTGCCGCGCTCGAACAGCAGCCGGGCGGTGGCGGCGACCTGGGCGTTGGCGTCGGGGTCCAGGGCGCCGCCGGCGACGAGCAGGGCGGGGTCGTCGGGGTGCGCGCCGGCCTCGGCGAGCCGCTGCTCGAGGACGTCGACGAGCACCGGGTGGGGACCGAGCGGGCGCCCGTAGCGCAGCCGCAGCCCCGGGTGGTCCAGCCGGGCGGCCTGCACGGAGGCCGCGACGTCGGTCTTGCTGTGGGAGGCGGGCGTGAGCAGCAGCGGCAGGACGGCGACGTCGCGGGCGCCCTGCTCGACGAGCGTGGCGAGGCGGGAGCGGATCGACGGCGAGGCGTTGTCGACGTAGGCGTCGGCGACCTGCAGGCCGGGCCGCAGCGACGCCGCGCGGTCGAGCAGCCCGCAGACGACCTCCTGGGCGGCGGGGTCGCGCGAGCCGTGGGCGACGCCGAGCAGCACCGTCACGGGACCCGCTCCCCCACGACCTCGCCGACGACGACGACCGCCGGGGGCCGGACGTCCGCGGCGTCCACCGCGGCGTCGGCGAGGGTGGTGACGACGGTGCGCTGGCCGGGCAGCGAGCCCTCCTGCACGACGGCGACCGGGGTGCCGGGGTCGCGCCCTCCGGCCACCAGGGCGGCGCAGACGGCGGCGAGCCGCTCGACCGCCATCAGCAGCAGCAGCGTGCCGCCGAGCCGGGCGAGCGCGTCCCAGTCGACGGTGGAGCCGGGGACGCCGGGCGCGAGGTGCGCGCTGACGACGGTGAAGCTCTGGTTCACCCCGCGGGCGGTCACCGGGATGCCGGCGAGGGCCGGCGCGGCGAGCGCGGAGGTGACGCCGGGGACGACCTCGACGGGCACGCCGGCGGCCGCGCAGGCGGCGACCTCCTCGATCCCGCGGGCGAACACGTGCACGTCGCCGCCCTTGAGCCGCACGACCCGCTGCCCGGCCAGCGCGCGGTCGACGAGCAGCTGCGAGATGTCCTCCTGCCGCCACCCGCCCGACGCCGACTTGCCCACCTCGACGACCTCGCCCGGGACCTCGACGTCGGGGGCGAGCCGGTCGCGGACGACGACGTCGGCGGCGGCCAGCAGGGCCCGGCCGCGCACGGTCAGCAGCCCGGGGTCGCCGGGGCCGCCACCGACGAGGGCGACGCTGCCGGGCCCGGGGCGCACGCGGCGCAGGTCGGCCTCCGGCAGCGCGGCCGCGAGGGCGTCGCGCACCCGCACCGCGCGGCGCGGGTCGCGGGCGGCGGTCACCGACACGGTGACGTCGTCGGCGCGGGCGACGGCGGGCACCCAGGCGGGCGACAGGGAGGCGTCGTCGGCGCGCACGCACCAGACGCCGGCGGCGTCGCAGGCCGCGGCCACGGCGTCGTCGACGGCGCCGGTGCAGGCGTGCACGAGCCAGCAGCCCTCGACGTCGGACGGGCGGAACTCCCGCAGGACGACGTCGTCGGCCGGGAAGGAGACCTCGGGCGCGACGACCCGCACCTGCGCCCCCGCCTCGACGAGCGAGCGCGCCCGGCGGGCCGCGACCGCTCCCCCGCCGACCACGAGGACCCGCCGTCCGGCGAGGTCGAGGTGGAGGGGGTAGCGCACGCCGCCCATCCTGCCGGGGTCGGCGCCGAGCGTCAGCGGCGGCCCGTGAGGCCGCGGCGCTGGAGCACACGCCGCTCCACGGGCGCGAACAGCAGCAGCTCGACGGCGATGCCGACCGCGAGGATCCCGAGGATGCCGGCGATGACGAGGCTCATGTCGGACTGGAAGCGGCCCTGGTCGAGCAGCGCGCCGAGGCCCTCCCCGAGCTCGGGGCTGATGACGATGAGCTCCGCCGCCATGAGCGAGCGCCAGGAGAAGGCCCAGCCCTGGCGCAGGCCGCCGACGTAGCCGGGCAGCGCGGCGGGGATCAGCACGAAGCGGGCGGCCTGCAGCCCCTTGGCGCCCAGCACCTGGCCGACCCGGGTGTAGAGCGGCGGGACCTGGTCGACGCCCGAGACCATGCCGTTGGCGATCGACGGGACCGCGCCGAGCAGGACGACGGTGTAGATGGCGGCGTCGCCGATGCCGAAGAAGATGATCGCGAAGGGCACCCACGCCACCGACGGCAGGCTCTGCAGGCCGCTGACGAACGGGCCGAGGCCGCGCCGCACGAGCCGCACGCGGGCGATGAGCAGGCCGAGCGGCGTGCCGATGGCGACGGCCACGAGGAAGCCGAGGCCGCCGCGCTGCAGGCTGGTCTGCATCGCCCCGAGCAGGCGGCCGTTGCCGAGCTGCTCACGCAGGTCGAGGCCGACGTCGGCGGGCGAGGGCAGCTGGTACGGCTCCTTCCAGCCCGACCGGTAGGCCAGCTCCCACACGAACAGGAACAGCAGGAAGAACACGACCGGCGGCCAGACGCCCTTGGCCACCCGGACGACGGACGACTCCGCGCGGTCCTCCTGGCTGTCGAGCGCGTCGAGGCCGGCCTCGAGCGACGCGAGGTCGTCGGGCTCGACCCGTGCCGGAGCCGTCACTGCTGGCCGCCGTGGCGCCGGATCTCCGTGCGGAGGTCCTCGGTGATCGCGACCGACATGTCGGCGACCTCGCGCGACTCGATGCGCCGCGGGTGGGCGCACGGCACGGCGTACTCCTTCGCGACCCGGCCGGGGCGCGAGGACAGCAGCACGACGCGGTCGCCGAGGCGGACGGCCTCGCGGACGTTGTGCGTCACGAACAGGACGGTGAGGTCCTGGCTCTCCCGGATCCGCACGAGCTCCTCGTGCAGGACGTCGCGGGTGATGGCGTCGAGCGCCGCGAAGGGCTCGTCCATGAGCAGCACGTGGCTGTCCTGGGCGAGAGCGCGGGCCATCGCGACGCGCTGGCGCATGCCGCCGGACAGCTCGTGGACGCGCTTCGCGCCCGCGTCCTTGAGGCGCACCAGGTCGCAGCAGGTCGGCGGCCCGGGCGCGCCGCTCCTTCTTGCCGACGCCCTTGAGGCGCAGCGCCAGCTCGACGTTCTGCGCCGCGGTCAGCCAGGGGAACAGCGCCGGCTCCTGGAACATCAGGGCCGCCCGGCCGCCGGGCACCTCGACGGTGCCGCTGGTCGGCCGGTCGAGCCCCGCGACGAGGTTGAGCAGCGTCGACTTGCCGCACCCGGACGCCCCGAGCAGGCAGACGAACTCGCCGGGGGCGACGTCGAGGCTGACGTCGTCGAGCACGTTGGGCCCGTCGGAGAAGCGCTTGACGACGTGCTCGATGCGGACGGCCGGGGCCGTGCCGAGGGTCGGGACGGTCTGCTGCTGGAGCACGGTCACGGCTCGGTCAGCCCTTCTTCGCGGGGGTGGTGGCAGGGGTGTTCGCGGGGGTGGTCGCGGGGGTGGTGGACGGTGCGCCGAGGCCGGCGTCCGGGACGTCGGTGCCGAGCACCTCGCGGAGCAGGCGCAGGTCGTAGATGCCGGTCAGGTCGGCCTCCTGGGTGAGGCCGGTGGCGAACCCGTGCTCGGCGCTGGTCCTCAGCGTCGCGGCGAGCGGGTCCTCGGTGATCTCGATGTTCGCGAAGGCGCGGTCGATCGTCGCCGGCGTCAGCGCCTTCCCGGTGAGCCGCTGCAGCTCGGCGTTGACGAGCGTCTTGGCCCCGGCCGGGTCGGCGGCGATCGCCTCGTCGGCCGCGACCTGCCCCCGCAGCAGCGCCTCGACGGTCTGCGGGTGCTCCTCGAGGAACTGCGTGCGCACGACCAGCTGCGTCGTGACGAAGCGGCCGCCCGGCCACAGGCTCTTCTCGTCGACGAGCACCGAGCCACCGCCCTCGAGCACGAGGCGCGACGCCCACGGCTCGGGCACCCAGGCGCCCGCGATCCGGCCGGCCTGGAACTCCTGCAGGCTCTGGGCGTTCTCCTGGGCCCGGACGGTGACGTCGCCGGCGCCGGCCTGGTCGACGGTGAACCCGTTGTCGGCCAGCCACGTGCGCAGAGCGACGTCCTGGGTGCCGCCCGTCTGCGGCGAGGCCACGACCTCGCCCTCGAGCTGGGCGGGGCTGGTGATGCCCTTCGCGACGACGAGGGAGGCGCCGCCGGAGGTCGCGCCGGCGACGATGCGCAGGGCCTTGCCGCCGCTCTTGACGAAGCCGTTCACCGCCGGGTTCGGCCCGAGGTAGGCGGCGTCGACGGCGCCGGCGAACAGGGCCTCGACGGCGGCGGGGCCGGCGTTGAAGACCTGCGTCCTGAGGGCGGTCGCGCCGAGCGCCTGCTGGTACAGGCCCTTGCCGACGCCGTAGACGGGTCCGGCGTGCGTGACGTTGGCGAAGTAGCCGAGCCGCAGCTCGGCCGCGGGGCCACGGTCCTTGCTGGCGTCGACGGCGGCGGCGCGGGTGATCGAGGTGTCGGTGGTGGCGCACGCTGCCGTCAGCGCGAGGGCGGCGACGGACAGCACGGCAGAGCGGAGCTTCACGGGGAGCGGGCTTCCTGGTGGACGGGACGGCTAGGAGAGCGGGACGAGCTCTCCGAGACATCGCGACCCCGGCCGGCAGGAGTCGACGCACCAGCCCACCCAGGGGGTGCGCACCCAGCCCGCAGCCGTGCCTGACGTGCGCACGGCGGGACCCATGCGCCCAGTCTGCAGTTCCTGAGCCGCTGAGTCAACAAAGCGGCCGTGTGGTGTGGTGCACGCGTGCAGGTCTCGGCCAAGAGCGACTACGCCCTGCGGGCGCTGTGCGTGCTCGCCGCCAACGCGCAGGAGCACGACCGCGACCACGGCGGGGCCGCCAGCACGCACGTCTGCAGCGTCAAGGCCGCCGACCTCGCCGCCGCCCAGGGCGTGCCGCGGACCTTCCTGGACCAGATCCTCGTCGACCTGCGCCGGGCCGGGATCGTCGAGAGCGTGCGCGGCCCGACGGGCGGCCACCGGCTGGCCCGCCCCGCGTACGCCGTCACCGTCGCCGACGTCGTGCGGGTCTGCGACGGCCCGCTGGCGCTCGTGCACGGCCAGCGCCCGGAGGAGCTCGCCTACGACGGTCCCGCCGCCCGGCTGCAGGACGTGTGGGTCGCCGTCCGCGCAGGGCTGCGCCAGGTGCTGGAGCACACGACGCTCGAGCAGGTCGTGCAGGGCGCCCTGCCGGCGCAGGTGACGTCGCTGTCGGGCGACCCGCGCAGCTGGACCAGCGTCTGGCCGCCGCCCGCCTCGCCGTCCGACGGGGACTAGCCGGCCACCATCCCGGCGCCGAGGGTCGCCCCGGTCGCCTCGTCGACCAGGATGAACGCGCCGGTGCGGCGGTCCAGCGCGTAGGGGTCGACGGCCAGCGGCTGCGCCGTCCGCACGGTGACCCGTCCGATGTCGTTGAGCTGCAGGCCCGGCACCTGCTCGTGCGCCAGCGTGGTCACGTCGAGCCGGTCGTGCACGGCCGTGACGACGGCCTTGGCGGTGCGCGTCGTGTGCTTGACCAGCAGCCGGCGGCCCCCGGTCAGGGGCGCGTCCGCCATCCAGCAGACCGTCGCCTCGAAGGTGCTCAGCGGCGTCGGGGCGTCGTCGGCGGCGGCGAGCAGGTCGCCCCGGCTGACGTCGACCTCGTCGGCCAGGCGGACCGTGACGGCCTGCCCCGCCACGGCCTCCTCGAGCTCGCCGTCGAACGTGTCGATGCCGGCGACCGTCGTCGTGCGGCCGCTCGGCAGGACGACGACGGCGTCGCCGCGGCGCAGGCGTCCGGCGGCGAGCGTGCCGGCGTACCCGCGGTAGTCGGGCCGCTCGGTCGACATCGGGCGGATGACGTACTGCACCGGGAAGCGGGCGCTGCGCACGTGCGCCTCGTCCCGGTCGACCTCGACGGTCTCCAGGTGCTCGAGCAGGGTCGGCCCGGTGTACCAGGGGGTCTCGGTGGCGCGGTCGACGACGTTGCCGCCGTGCAGCGCGCTCAGCGGCACGGCCGTGACGTCGGGGAGGTCCAGGTGCAGGTCGGCGGCGAACCGGGCGAACTCCGCGACGATGCCGTCGAAGACCGACCGGTCCCAGTCGACGAGGTCCATCTTGTTCACCGCCAGCACCAGGTGCGGCACCCGCAGCAGGGCGCTCAGCGACGCGTGCCGGCGGGTCTGCTCGATGACGCCCTTGCGCGCGTCGACGAGCACCAGCGCGAGGTCGGCCGTCGAGGCACCGGTGACCATGTTGCGCGTGTACTGCACGTGCCCCGGGGTGTCGGCGACGATGAACGACCGGCGCGGGGTGGAGAAGTACCGGTAGGCGACGTCGATGGTGATGCCCTGCTCGCGCTCGGCGCGCAGGCCGTCGGTCAGCAGGGCGAGGTTCGTGTAGTCGTCACCGCGGTCGGCGGAGGTCCGCTCGACGCTCTCGAGCTGGTCCTGGAAGACCGACTTGCTGTCGTAGAGCAGGCGACCGATGAGGGTCGACTTCCCGTCGTCGACGGAGCCGGCGGTGGCGAAGCGCAGCAGCCCGGCCATCAGAAGTACCCCTCCTTCTTGCGGTCCTCCATGGCGGCCTCGCTGGCACGGTCGTCGGCGCGGGTGGCACCGCGCTCGGTGATCCGGGTCGACGCCACCTCCTCGACGACGTCCTGCGGGGTGCGCGCCGGGGACGCGACCGCGCCGGTGCAGCTCGCGTCGCCGACGGTGCGGTAGCGGACGGTGCGCGTCGTGACGGTCTCGCCGTCGCGCGGCGCGCTGAACGGCGTGACGCCCAGCAGCATCCCGTCGCGCTCGAAGACCTCCCGCTCGTGCGCGTAGTACAGCGACGGCACCTCGATGCCCTCGCGGGCGATGTAGCGCCAGACGTCGAGCTCGGTCCAGTTGGAGAGCGGGAAGACCCGGATGTGCTCGCCCGGGTTGTGCCGGCCGTTGTAGAGGTCCCACAGCTCGGGGCGCTGGTTCTTCGGGTCCCACTGGCCGAAGGCGTCGCGGAAGGAGAAGAAGCGCTCCTTCGCGCGGGCCTTCTCCTCGTCGCGGCGCGCCCCGCCGAAGACGGCGTCGTAGCGGCCCTCCTCGATGGCGCGCAGCAGCGTCGTGGTCTGCAGCGGGTTGCGCAGCCCGCCCGGCACCTCGACCGAGCGGCCGGCGTCGATGTCGTCCTGCACCTTGGCGACCACGAGGCGGGCCTGCAGCTCGGCGGCCCGCTGGTCGCGGAACGCGAGCACCTCGTCGAAGTTGTGGCCGGTGTCGACGTGGACCAGCGGGAACGGCAGCCGGGCCGGCCAGAACGCCTTCTCGGCCAGGCGGAGCATGACGATCGAGTCCTTGCCGCCGGAGAACAGCAGCGCCGGGCGCTCGAACTCCGCGGCGACCTCGCGCATCACGTGGATGCTCTCGGCCTCCAGCACGTCGAGCTGGTCGAGCTGCTCGCGGGTGGTGGTCACGCCAGCCCCCGCTCGCGCAGCACGGACAGCAGCTGCGCCACCGACGCGTCCAGCGTCTGCTCCTGCGTCCGGACGACGGCGTCGGGCGAGGTCGGGGCCTCGTAGGGCGCGTCGACGCCGGTCAGCCCGGTCAGCTCGCCGGCCCGCTGCCGGGCGTACAGGCCCTTCACGTCGCGCTCGCTGCACACCTCGACCGGCGTCGCGACGTGCACCTCCAGGAAGCCCGCGCCGCGCTCGTCGTGCAGGGCCCGGACGGCGTCCCGGGTGGCGGCGAACGGCGAGATGACGCTGGCGAGCACCAGGACGCCGTGCTTGGCGAGCGTCGCGGCGACCCAGCCGATGCGCAGCACGTTGGTGTCGCGGTCCTCGCGCGAGAAGCCGAGCCCCTTGGACAGGAACTCCCGGACCTCGTCGCCGTCGAGCAGCTCGACCGGGCGGACGCCGCCCAGCTCGGCGCGCAGGGCCGTCGCCAGCGTCGTCTTGCCGGCGCTGGGCAGGCCGGTGAGCCACAGCGTCGCGCCGGCCGCCGGCGGCAGCGGCGTCCCGGTCGGAGCGGGCAGGGCGGTGGTCACGGGGGGGTCCTCCAGGGGTGGGCGGGACGGAGCGGGCGGTGCGGCTGTCCCGGCGGGACCTCGTCGAGGCCTCAGCGGGACAGGGAACAGACCGCGCTCGACGTGCGCTGCAGGTCGACGTGCAGGCGGGCGACGAGGACCAGCGTCGGGGCACCCACAGCGGGATCGTCCCACGGCGTGCCCGCAGCACCCGTGGCACCCTGGAGGGCATGACCGCCCTGCTGACGTCGCGCTTGCACGTCGACCTGCAGCGCGTCAGCAGCGCCCTCTGTTCCCGCGCCTGACAGGTCCCCCCGCACTCCCCCCCACGACCCATCAGGAGATCGCCATGCCCGCCGTGCGCGGACAGGGACAGTGGGCGCTCGGCTACCGCGAGCCGCTCAACCCCGCAGAGCAGGTCAAGAAGGACGACAGCGCGCTCAACGTCAAGCAGCGCGTGCTCGACGTCTACAGCAAGGCCGGCTTCGACAGCATCGACGCCGCCGACCTGCGCACCCGGCTGCGCGCGTACGGGCTGTACACGCAGCGCGCCGACGGCATCCCCGGCGGCAGGACCGCCGTGCTGGAGCCGCACGAGCTCGAGGCGCCCTACTTCATGCTGCGGATCCGCATCGACGGCGGCCAGCTGACGAGCACCCAGCTGGCCGTCATCGGCGAGATCGCGACCGAGTTCGGGCGCGACGTGGCCGACATCACCGACCGGCAGAACGTGCAGCTGCACTGGGTCCGCATCGAGGACGTCCCCACCATCTGGGAGCGGCTGGAGGCCGTCGGGCTCGGGACCACCGAGGCCTGCGGCGACGTGCCGCGCGTCATCATCGGCTGCCCGCTGGCGGGCGTGCAGGCCGACGAGGTGCTCGACGCCGGCCCCGCCGCCCGCGCGCTCGCGGCCCGCTTCGTCGGCGACCCGGAGTTCGCGAACCTGCCGCGCAAGTTCAAGACCTCGGTGTCGGGCTGCTCGGTGCACTGCACCAACCACGAGATCAACGACGTCGCCTTCGAGGGCGTCGTGCACCCCGAGCTCGGCGCGGGCTACGACCTGTGGGTCGGCGGCGGCCTGTCCACCAACCCCAAGCTCGGGGTCCGGCTGGGTGCGTTCGTCGAGCCCGACCGGGTCGAGGAGGTCTGGGCCGCGGTCTGCGGCGTCTTCCGCGACTACGGCTACCGCCGCTCGCGCAACCACGCCCGGCTGAAGTTCCTGATGGCCGACTGGGGCCCGGAGCGCTTCCGCGAGGTGATGGAGACCGAGTACCTGTCCGCCCCGCTGCCCGACGGCCCCGACCTGCCGCCCGCCGCCCACCGAGGACCGCGACCACGTCGGCGTCGGCCGGCAGGGCGACGGCCTGAACTGGGTCGGCGCCGTCGCCCGGGCCGGCCGCACCAGCGGGCTGCAGCTGCAGCGCGTCGCCGCGCTCGCCGAGCGCCACGGCGGCGCCCGCGTCAGCACCACCGCCCAGCAGGGCCTCATCGTCCTGGACGTCCCGGACGAGCAGGTCGACGCGCTGGTCGAGAAGCTCGAGGCCGAGGACCTGCGGGTCCGCCCGTCGCGCTTCCGCCGCGGCGTGCTCGCCTGCACCGGCCTGGAGTTCTGCAAGCTCGCCATCGTCGAGACCAAGAAGCGCGGCGAGGACCTCTACACCGAGCTCGAGCGCCGGATGCCCGACTTCGACGAGTCGCTGACCATCAACGTCAACGGCTGCCCGAACTCCTGCGCCCGCTTCCAGACCGCCGACATCGGCTTCAAGGGCTCGATCGTCGACGGCGAGGAGGGCTTCCAGGTCCACCTCGGCGGGCGGCTCGGCGAGGACGCCGGCTTCGGCCGCAAGAGCCGCGGCCTGAAGGTCACCGCCGACGGCGCCGCCGACTACGTGGAGCGGGTCCTGCGCAACTTCCAGCAGGACCGCGCCGAGGGCGAGCGCTTCGCGTCCTGGGCGCGCCGCGCCGACGAGGCGCTGCTGCGCTAGTGAGCAGCGAGGCCCGCGCGACGCCGTTCTTCTGCCCCTACTGCGGCGAGGAGACGCTGCGCCCCTTCGGCGACGACGCTCCTGACTCTCCGGCCGGGCGCAAGGGGCATGCCGACTGGCGCTGCGAGTCGTGCACGCGGGCCTTCACGGTCCGCTACAAGGGCCTGACCGGCCGGGAGTGAACGGCTGTGCGTCCTACAGGTGCAGGCCGCACTCGGTCTTGCCGCTGTCGGCCCAGCGGCCGCTGCGCGGGTCCTCGCCGGGGGCGACGCGGCGGGTGCAGGGCGCGCAGCCGATCGACGGGTAGCCGTCGTAGGCCAGCGGGTTGACCAGCACCCCGTTGTCGGCGACGTAGGCGTCGGCCTGCTCCTGCGTCCAGGTGGCCAGCGGGTTGACCTTCACCATGGAGCGCTTGGCGTCCCACTCGACGACGCCGATGGTGCGCCGGTTCGCCGTCTCGTCGCGCCGGATGCCCGAGGCCCACGCGGTGTACGGCTCCAGCCCGCGGGCGAGCGGCTCGACCTTGCGGATCGCGCAGCACGCGTCGGGGTCGCGCCGGTACAGCTCGGGCCCGCGCTCGGCGTCCTGCTGCGCGACCGTGATCAGCGGGAGCATGGTGCGGACGTTCACGTCGTAGACCTGCGCCACGGCGTCGCGGGTGCCGATGGTCTCGGCGAAGTGGAAGCCGGTGTCGAGGAACAGCACGTCGACGCCGCTGGCGACCGACGCGGCGAGGTGGGCGAGCAGCCCGTCGCCCATGGACGAGGCGATGACGAAGCGGTCGCCGAAGGTGTCGACGGCCCAGCGCAGGACGTCCTGCGCGGAGGCGGTCTCCAGGTCGCGGCCCGCGTGCTCGGCGAGCTGCTGCAGGGCCTGCGTGTCGACGGTCTCCATGACCGCCACAACCCGCGCAGGTGCGCGCGGCTTCCCGCGGGGAACGCCGGGACCATGAAGCGCACCGTGGCCGCCCTCGCCCTGTCCGGCACCGCCCTGCTCGGTCTGGGCCTCACCGCCTGCAGCAGCGAGCAGTCCGGCGGCAACAGCAACCCCGACAGCCAGGTCGAGCAGCCCCCGCTGCCCGACCAGACCGAGCCGCGGGAGCAGGGCGCCGACCCGAGCCAGGGCCCGGACGCCGGCACGTCCGACGCCGCCGACGACACCGGCGACAACGGGTCCGGGACCGAGGCCACCCCGCAGTAGCGGCGCCGGTCTGCGGAGCGCCCCGCGCCCTGACACGCTGGTCCCGTGACGCCTGAGCCCGTCCCCGCCCTGGTGACGCTGCACCTGTGGCGGGTCGCCCCTGCCCGGGTGCCCGCGGCACTGGCACGCATGGGGCTGGACCGGAGCCGGGTCCGGCGCACCGACGGCGTCCGCTTCGCCAAGCTGCTCGGCACCGGCGACGGCCGCACCTTCACGGTCCGCGACGCCGACCCCCTGCACTGGGGCCTGCTCGCCACCTGGGCCGACGCCGGGGCCGCGCGCGCCTTCGAGCAGGGCGCCGTCGCCAGGGCCTGGCGGCGGACGGCCGACGAGGTGTTCCGGGCCGACCTGCGCCCGACGGTGAGCCGCGGCCGGTGGAGCGGGCGGGAGCCCTTCGGCGACCCCGTTCCCGTCCGCGAGGACGGGCCGGTCGCGGCGGTCACGCGCGCCCGGCTGCGGCCGGCGGCGGCCGCGCGCTTCTGGTCGGCGGTGCCCCCGGTCAGCGCCGACCTGCACCGCTCCCCCGGCCTGCGGGCCGCCGTCGGCATCGGGGAGGCGCCGCTGGGCCTGCAGGGCACGTTCTCGCTGTGGGAGAGCGCCGCTGCGCTGCGCGAGTTCGCGCACCGCGGCGCCGCGCACCGGGAGGTCGTCGCCCGCACGCCCCGCGAGGGCTGGTACGCCGAGGAGCTGTTCGCGCGCTTCGCCGTCGTCGGGACCTCCGGGACGCTCGACGGCCGGGACCCGCTCGCGTGACGCCGACGCTGCAGGAGTGGGACCGCGCGACCCTCGCGGCCCGCCGCGACGACGTCCTCGACGTGTACGCCGAGGCGATGGAGGTCGACCGCGCGGCGGCGCGCAGCCGGCGCGGCATCCTGGCCGCCCACCTCGACCGCGACGGGCTGCGGGCGGTCGGCGCCGAGCAGGACGGGCGGCTGGTCGGCATCGCCTACGGCTACCTCGGCCGGTCGGGGCAGTGGTGGCACGACCAGGTCCGGGCCGCCATGGGTCGCGACCTGGCGGCCGCGTGGCTCGAGGGCTCCTTCGAGGTGTGCGAGCTGCACGTGCGGCCCGCGCTGCACGGCACGGGCCTCGGGCGCACCCTGCTGCAGCAGCTGCTCTCCGGGACGCCCGCCCCCACCGCGGTGCTGACCACCCCCGACACCGACACCCGGGCCCGCCGCTTCTACCGCGCCGGCGGCTGGTCGGACCTGGTCCGCGACCTGCGCTTCCCCGGCGACCCGCGGGCCTTCGCGGTGCTCGGCCTGCGCCTAGGCTCGAACCGGTGAGCCTCTCCCCCGACCGCGCCGTCGTCGTCGGCGCCGGGCACAACGGGCTCGTCGCCGCCTGCTACCTGGCGAAGGCCGGGATGGACGTCGAGGTCGTCGAGCGCGACACCGTCGTCGGCGGGGCCGTGTCGACGGTCGAGCGCTTCCCCGGCTACCGGATGGACCGCGGCAGCAGCGCGCACATCATGGTCCGCCACACCGGGATCGTGGAGGACCTCGAGCTCGCCCGCTTCGGGCTGGAGTACCAGGACCTCGACCCGTGGGGCGCGCACCCCACCGCCGACGGCCAGATGATCCACTTCCACGTCGACCTGGACCGCACCTGCGCCTCCATCGAGGCCGTCTGCGGCACGCGCGACGCCGAGGCCTACCGGGCGTTCGTCACCGACTGGTCGGCCCGCAACACCCGCGTGTTCGACGCCTTCCAGGGCGCCCCCACCGGCGCCCACCTGGGGCGCACCCTGTGGGGCGTCGGCAAGAGCACCGGCCTCGGCGGGCTGGAGCTGTCGCGGCAGTTCCTCACCAGCGGCGACAGCCTGCTCGACGAGCACTTCGACGACGAGCGCCTCAAGACCGCGCTGGCCTGGATGGGCGCCCAGTCCGGGCCGCCGACCCACGAGGTCGCCACCGCCGACCTCGTCGGCTGGAACACGATGATGCACCTGCTGCCCCCGGGCCACCCCAAGGGCGGCAGCGGGATGCTCAGCGAGGCGCTGCAGGGCCGCCTGGAGAGCTACGGCGGCCGGGTGCGGCTGGGCGACGGGGCGGCGGCGATCACGACGTCGGGCGGCCGGGTCACCGGGGTGACGACGGCGTCGGGCGAGCACCTGCCGGCGTCGCTGGTGGTGTCGGGCGCGCACGTGCTGACGACGCTGGAGCTGCTGGCGAGCCCGCTGCTGGAGCGGGCGACCCGCAGCGTGCGCACCGGCAACGGGATCGGCATGGTCGTGCGGCTGGGGACGAACGCGCTGCCGCAGTACCCGGGCGGCACCGACGAGACGCACCGGTCGATGCAGCTGGTGGCCGAGAGCCGGCAGGCGCTGCGCAAGGCGCACGGCGAGTACAACAGCGGCCTGCCGCCGGAGCACCCGGCCGCGCTGGCGATGACGTTCAGCGCCTTCGACGACACCATCGCGCCGCCCGGCAAGCACAACGTCACCGTGTGGGGGCAGTGGCACCCCTACGCGCTGTCCAACGGCGAGCGGTGGGACGACATCCGCGAGCGCGAGGGCACCAAGCTCGTCGAGGCGGTCGACCGGGTCGCCCCCGGCTTCGCGAGCAGCGTCGAGCACATGCACGTGCAGACGCCGCTCGACCTCGAGCGCGAGCTCGGCCTGCGCCACGGCCAGGTCATGCACGTCGAGATGGCGTTCGACCAGATGTTCATGTGGCGCCCGATGCCCGAGCTGGCCGGCTACACCGTGCCCGACGTCGAGGGGCTCTACCTGTGCGGCGCCTCCACCCACCCGGGCGGCGGCGTGTTCGGGGCGAGCGGCCGGTCCGCGGCCCGCAAGGCGCTGGCCGACCGGTCCCCGTCCCTGCTGAGGAGGCTGCTGTCCCGTGGCTGAGCTGTACGAGGTGCTGCTGGTCGACGGCGCCGACCGCTGGCACGCCGGCTTCCTGGTCGACGACGCCACCGAGACCGACGTCCTGCTGGGCGACGACGACGGCAGGGTGCTGCTGTTCGGCACCCGCGCGCACCTGGAGCACTTCGCGCAGGAGCACGGGCTGGACCTGCAGGACGACCTGCCCGACGAGGTCGACCTCGACCTCGGCGGCTGGCTGGTCGGCGGCAGCCCGCAGCCGACCCTGGCCGAGGTGTCCGAGCTGTGGCACCTGCTCGTCGACGACCCCGACGCCTCCAAGCCGCTGCACGGCGAGGTCGTCGAGGAGGCCTACGACGACCTCGTCGAGGAGACCGAGGACTGGTTCGCGGTCCACGGCGGTCGGGCCCGCGCCGCGCTGGCCGACGCCGTGAAGCGGCTGCGGTCCTCCTTCCGGCAGGCATGACCCGGCGCCTCCCGGAGGGGCTCGCCGTCCTGGTCGTGCTGCTGCAGATCGGCTACCCGCTCACCTCGGGCAGCGCCCGGCACGGCCTCACCGTCGTCACCGTCTGCGTGTTCTTCCTGGCCTCGGCCGCGCACGCGCTCGTGCACCGGGGCGCCCGCGTGGACGGCGGCCTTCGTCGCCGTCACCGTCGGGGTCGGCTTCGTGGCCGAGGCCGTCGGCACGGCGACCGGCGTCCCGTTCGGCGCCTACGACTACGCCGGCACCCTGGGGCCGCGGCTGCTCGACGTGCCGCTGGTCATCCCGCTGGCCTGGGCGATGTTCGGCTACCCCGCCCTGCTGGTCGGGCAGCGGCTGGCGCGCGGGCCGGTCGGCGCGGCCCTGGTGGGCGGGCTGCGCGCTCGCCTCCTGGGACCTGTTCCTGGACCCGATGATGGTCGGCGACGGGCACTGGGCGTTCGCCTCGGGCGCGGGCGCCCTGCCCGGCGCCCCCGGCATCCCGCTGAGCAACTACGCCGGCTGGCTGCTCGTGGGCGTGCTCATGCTCGGCCTGCTGCAGCTGCTCCCCCGCGTCGACGCCGACGACCGCCAGCCGGCCGCCCTGTTCCTGTGGACCTGGGGCGGCTCGGTGCTGGCCAACCTGGCGTTCCTCGGCCGGCCGCTGGTCGCGCTCACCGGCGGCGTCGCGATGGGGCTCGTCGCCGTCCCCTACGCCCGGGTGCTGGCGCGGTGAGCCGCACCGCCTGGGCCGTCGCCGCCCTGACCCTGCACGCCGCCGTGAACGCCCGGCTGCTGCGCGTCCCCACCGCGACGACGACGCCCCGCCGGGTCAGCGTGCTCCTGCCGCTGCGCGACGAGGCCGCCCGGGTCGGCCCCTGCCTGGACGCCCTGCGCGCCCAGACCGGCGTGGCCGACCTCGAGGTGCTGGTCCTCGACGACGGCTCCACCGACGGCACCGCCGACGTCGTCCGGGCCGCCGGGTACGCACCGCTGCCGGGGGCGCCGCTGCCCGCCGGCTGGCTGGGCAAGCCGCACGCCTGCTGGCAGCTCGCGCAGGCCGCCTCGTCCTCGAGCGAGGTGCTGGTGTTCCTCGACGCCGACGTGGTGCTCGCCCCGCACGCGGTCGCCGCCACCGTCGCGCTGCTCGACGACGCCGGGCTCGACCTGGTCAGCCCCTACCCGCGGCAGGAGGCGCCCGGGGCGACCCGGCTGGTGCAGCCGCTGCTGCAGTGGTCGTGGCTGACGTTCCTGCCGCTGCGGCTGGCCGAGCGGTCGCCGCGGCCGTCCCTGAGCGCCGCGAACGGCCAGCTGCTCGCGGTCCGCCGCGACGTCTACGACCGGGCCGGCGGGCACGCCGCCGTGCGCACCGCGGTCGTCGAGGACGTCGAGCTGCTGCGGGCCGTGAAGCGCGCGGGCGGCACCGGCGGCGTGGCCGACGGCACGGCGCTGGCCACCACGCGGATGTACGACAGCTGGGACGAGCTGGTCGCCGGCTACACCAAGTCGCTGCACACCACCCCCCTCGCCGCGACCCTGCTGCCGGTGCTGCTGTACGTGCTGCCGGTGCTGCGCGGCGACCTGCCCGCCGTCGCACTCGGGAGTGCTCGGCCGGGCCCTGACCAGCGCCCGCACCGGGTCGCGCGTCTGGCCGGACGCGGTCGCGCACCCGCTGTCGGTCGGGCTGCTGGCCTGGATGGGCGTCCGCTCCCGGCGGGCCGCGCGGCGCGGCACGCTGACCTGGAAGGGACGGGCGGTGTGAGCCGCGTCGTCGTCGTCGGGGCGGGCGTCGGGGGGCTGGCCGCCGCCGCCCGGCTGGCCGCGCTCGGGCACCGGGTGACGGTCTGCGAGGCCGCCGACACGGTCGGGGGCAAGCTCGGGCTGGTCGAGCGCGACGGGTTCCGCTTCGACACCGGCCCGTCGCTGGTGACCATGCCGCAGGTCTTCCGCGACCTGTTCGACGCGACCGGCGGCTGGCCGGACGGCCTGGAGCTCACGCCGCTGGAGCCGCTGGCCCGCTACCGGTTCGCCGACGGCAGCGGGTTCGACGCCTCCAGCGACCCGGCTGCGCACCGGGCGGCGCTGGAGGCGTGGTCGCCGGGCGCCGGCGCGGACTGGGACGCGCTGAGCGCCCGCGCCGCCCGCGTGTGGGAGGCGAGCCGCGGCCCGTTCCTGGAGAGCGCGCTGACCCCGGGCGCGCTGCTGCGGCTGGCCCTGCAGCAGCCGCGCGACCTCGCGGTGATCGCCCCCCACCGCTCGCTGCGGTCGCTGGGGCGGCAGTACCTGCGCGACCCCCGGCTGCGCGTCGTGCTCGACCGCTACGCCACCTACACGGGCTCCGACCCCCGGCACGCCCCTGCCGCGCTGGTGTCCGTCCCCTACGCCGAGCAGGCGTTCGGCGGCTGGTACGTCCCCGGCGGGCTGCGCCGCCTCGGCGACGCCGTCCTGGAGCGCGCGGTGTCGCTCGGCGTCGAGGTCCGCACCTCCACCCGCGTCACCGGCATCTCCACCGCCGCCGGCCGGGTCGACGGCGTGCGCACCGACGCCGGCCCCCTGCCCGCCGACGTCGTCGTGGCCAACGCCGACGCCGCCTCCGTCTACGGCGACCTCGTCGCGCACCGCGGCGCCGCCCGCCGGCTGGCCCGGGCGACGCCGTCGCTGTCGGGGTTCGTCGTGCTGCTGGCCGTCCGCGGCCGCACCCCCGGGCTCGCCCACCACAACGTGCTGTTCCCCGCCGACTACGACGCCGAGTTCGACGACGTCTTCGGGCGGAGCGCCCGGCCGGTCCGCGACCCGACGCTGTACGTCAGCGCGCCCGACGACCCCGCGGTCCGCCCCGACGGGCACGAGGCCTGGTTCGTGCTGGTCAACGCCCCCCGCCACGGCTCCGGCCCGGGCGCGGTCGACTGGCGCGCGCCCGGCCTGGCCGAGGGCTACGCCGACCGGCTCGTGGCGCTGCTCGGCGCGCGCGGCCTGCCCGTGGCCGACCGGGTGCTCTGGCGCGAGGTGCTGAGCCCGGCCGACCTCGAGCAGCGCACCGGCGCCGTCGGGGGCGCCATCTACGGCACGCAGCAGCAACGGTGCGGCGGCGGCCTTCCTGCGCCCGGCCAACCGCTCGCCCGTGCCGGGGCTGTTCCTCGTCGGCGGCTCGTCGCACCCGGGCGGCGGGCTGCCGCTGGTCACCCTGTCCGCGCAGCTGGTGGCCGGGCTCGTCGGTCCCGCCTGACCACACGCGGGGGTGACCGTTCCGGCGCCGCCCGGGCCGATCCAGCAGGGGTCGTCCTCCCCCTCGTCAGGAGTCCCCGTGCGCCGCCCCCTGCTCGTCGCCGCCGCCCTCGTGCCCGCCCTGCTGCTCGGCGCCGCCCCCGGGATCGCCGCCGCGGCCTCGGCGGCGACGCCGGTGCAGGACGCGCGCTCCGCCGTCCCGGCCGCCCGGGCGCTCGCCGACAGCCGCGCGGCCGCCGCCGACGCCGCGGACGCCGCCGCCGTGTCGGCGGGCCAGGCCGCGGTCGCCGCGCAGGCCCGTGCCGCGGCCTCCGCCCGGACCGCCGCGGCCCGCGCTGCCACGGCCAGGGCGGCTGCGTCGAGGGCGACCGCCGCGCAGCAGGCCGCCACCGCGGCCCGGACCGCCGTGGGCCGGGCCCGGACCGCGGCCGCCCGGCGCACCGCGACCGCGAAGGCCGCGGCAGCCGCCCGGGTCGCCACCGCCGCCGTGACCGCCGCCCGCAGCGCGGCCGCCGCCTCGACCGCCGCGGCCACCGCCGCCCGCACCGACGCGGCCGCGGCCGCCGCCGCCGGCAGGGTCGCCGACGCGGCGGCCGGTGCCGCCGCCGCCGCCCGGGCCGCCGCCGAGGCGGCGGACGACGCCGCCGTCCGCGCCGCCGACGCGCTCGAGGCGGCGGAGCAGGCCGCCGCCGCGGCGCCGGTGGCCGGGGACGGCGACGACGTGCCGGACAGCGCCGTCGGGCCGGACGACGGGCCCGTCGACCCCGCCGCGGGCGACCCCGAGGGGCCGGTCACCGAGGACACGGTCTGAGGGACGGCGCCCACGCGTCCGGCACACTGGCCGCGTGAACCGCACCGAACGCGCCCTGCTGCTGGCCTGGTTCGTCGTCGTCCTGCTCGTCGTCGTCACCCAGGTGTCGCTGGTCTTCGGCGTGCTCGGCACGGTGGCCGGCGTCGTGCTGGGCCTGCCGGTCGCCCGCACCGCGGCCCTGCGCGGCCGCCCGAGCACCGACCTGGCCCGCCGCGGCGTCGACCTGACCCGCGTCGGCACGACCATCGGCGCCCACCTCGGGGTGCTGCTGGTGCCGATCGTCGTGCAGGCGCTCGTCCCGGGGCTGCGCTACCGGTTCTTCGCCCTCGTCGCCGCCACCGTCACGGCGGGGGCGGCGACCGTCGTCACGGAGCGGCTGCGCCGGGCGTCCTGACGGGCTCCTGCGCCGACGACGACGACGACGACGGCAGCGGCAGCGCCAGCAGCTGACGCCGGACCGCGGTCCCGAGCTGGCCGATCGACACCACCGTCATCGCGAGCAGCAGCGCGGGGCCCACGACCGGCAGGACGTCGGACAGGCCGAGGAACACGCCGCTGAAGTGGATCGACGGCGACAGCAGGATCACCCGGGTCGGGCGCTCGGCCATGGTCACCCGGCCGACCTCGTCGCCCCCGGCGTTGCCGGCCCGGGCCCGCAGGTACTCCAGGAAGAAGAACGAGAACCCGAGGGCGACGGCCAGCTCGGGCGGGCACCCGACGGCGACGACGGCCAGCAGGTAGATCCCGTCGTTGACCCGGTCGACGGCGCTGTCGAGCACGTAGCCCCAGCGCGTGGTGCGACCGGTGAGGACGGCCAGGCAGCCGTCGAGCGTGTCGAACAGGCCGCTGGCGACCATCACCCAGCCGGCGGCGATCCACCAGCGACCGCCGACCTCGGCGAGCACCAGCACGAGGAAGGCCAGCCAGGCGCTGCTGACCGTGACGACGTCGGGCTGCACGCCGCGGCGGGCGAGCGGCCGGGCGATCGCGTGGACCATCGTCAGCCAGCCGCGCAGCCAGACGCTGCCGGTGCGCGGGTCGTAGCCGCCGTGCAGCACCTGCCAGCGGTCGAAGTAGCCGTCGCGGTCGGGCACCGGCTGCTCGGGGCGCCGGGCGGTGACCAGGGCGAGGACGACCAGGGCGACGCCGCTGACGGCCAGCGCCAGCAGGTAGGCCTGGACGCGGGTCACGCCGAGCGCTCGCGCCGCTGCCGGCGCGCGGCCCGGTCGGTGCGGGCGGCCAGCAGGCGGGCCCGCAGTCCCGCCTGCAGCCACAGGGGCGCGGCCCCGGCCCGGGCCCAGAGCCCCTCGACGACGACGGACACGACGAGGTCGGAGCCGCCCCGCACGGCCGGGGTGATCTCGGTGGTGACGGTCTCCCGCAGCCCGGGGGCGGTGTGCACCAGCAGCACCAGGCGCTTGTCCGGCACGGCCTCCACGACGTCGACCGGGATGCGCAGGCTGCCCAGGCGGCCGACCCCCAGCAGGTGCTGCCCGGCCGCGGCCGAGCCGTGCGAGCCGCGGACCGTGCGCAGGGCCACGTCGAACTCGGGCCACCTGCGCGGGTCGCCCAGCACCTCCCAGACCTCCGCGGGGGAGGCGGCGGTGCGGACGCGGTGCGACAGCTTCATCCGCCCAGGCTAGGACGCGGGAGCCACCAGGGCAGGACGGGGACGCCCCCGTCCTCAGCGCGCGACCGACAGCTCCAGCCGGGCCCAGATCTCGCGGGTGGCCGTGCTGCGGTTGAGGGTGATGAAGTGCAGGCCGGGGGCGCCCTCGTCGAGCAGCCGCTGCGACAGCTCGGTGGCCGTCTGCACGCCGATCTCGCGCACCGCCGCGGGGTCGTCCTCGACGGCGTGCAGCCGCTCGGCCAGCTCGCCCGGGAAGGCGGCGTTGGACAGCTGGGCCATCCGCTCGATGCTCTTGACGTTGGTCACCGGCATGATCCCCGGCACGATCGGCACGTCGCAGCCGGCGGCGACGACGCGGTCGCGCAGGCGCAGGTAGTCGTCGGCGTCGAAGAAGAACTGGGTGACGGCGAACTCGGCGCCGGCGCGGCACTTGGCGACGAAGTGGGCGACGTCGCTGTCGAGGTCGGCCGAGCGCGGGTGCTTCTCCGGGAACGCCGCGACGCCGACGCAGAAGTCGCCGGAGGCGCGGACGAGCTCGACCAGCTCGGCGGCGTACTCCAGGCCCTGCTCGTGCTTGCGCCACTCGCCCATCGGGTCGCCCGGCGGGTCGCCGCGCAGGGCCAGCACGTTGCGCACCCCGGCGTCGGCGAGCTGCCCGACGATGCGCCGCAGCTCGGACACCGAGTGGTCGACGGCGGTGAGGTGGGCCAGCGGCACGAACGTGGTGTCGGTGGCGATCCGCTCGGTCATCGCGATGGTGCGGTCGCGGGTCGAGCCGCCGGCGCCGTAGGTGATGGACACGAAGTCGGGCTTGAGCGGCTCCAGCTCGCGCAGCGCCTGCCACAGCTGGCGCTCGCCCTCGTCGGTCTTGGCGGGGAAGAACTCGAAGGAGAAGGTCAGCCGCCCGGTCGCGAGCATGTCCCTGATCGAGCCGGTCGCCATGGGTCCAGGCTAGTGCGGCGCGGCTATCGTCGCCCGCATGACGCCGCCGCCCGCAGCGGGCCCGCTCGACCGGGCCGACCTGCGCCAGCGCGTCCAGAAGGCCCTCGACGCGTTCGTCGCCGGCCAGCTCCCCCGCCTCGACGCCGTCAGCGAGGAGCTCGCGCCGCTCACCGACGCCCTGACCGACCTGGTCGGCGGGGGCAAGCGGCTGCGGCCCGCCTTCTGCTGGTGGGGCTACCGCGGCGCCGGGGGTGCCGACACCGACGAGGTGGTCGCTGCCGCCGCCTCGCTCGAGCTGTTCCAGGCCTGCGCGCTCATCCACGACGACGTCATGGACGGCAGCGACACCCGCCGCGGCGCGCCCGCGGTGCACCGCCGCTTCGCCGGCACCCACCGGGCGCAGGGCTGGCACGGCGACCCCGAGGCGTTCGGCTGCGGCGCGGCCATCCTGCTGGGCGACCTGGCGCTGTCCTGGTCCGACGAGATGCTCATGACCAGCGGGGTGCCGTCGGGCGTGCTGCGCGGGGCCAAGGCCGTGTTCGACGAGATGCGCAGCGAGCTGATGGGCGGGCAGTACCTCGACCTGCTCGAGCAGGCCAAGGGCGGCGGCACCGTCGAGAGCGCCCTGCGGGTCGCCCGCTACAAGAGCGCCAAGTACACGATCGAGAAGCCGCTGCACCTGGGCGCCGCCCTGGCCGGCGCGGGCCCGGAGGTGGTTGCGGCCTACTCCGGCTACGGCCTGCCGCTCGGCGAGGCCTTCCAGCTGCGCGACGACGTCCTCGGCGTCTTCGGCGACCCCGCCGAGACGGGCAAGCCCGCCGGCGACGACCTGCGCGAGGGCAAGCGCACCGCACTGGTCGCGATGGCGCTGGAGCAGGCGAGCCCGGCCCAGGCCGCCGTCGTCCGGCGCCACCTCGGCGACCCGCACCTCGGGGAGGACGGCGTCGCGGCGCTGCGCGAGGTGCTCACCGACACCGGCGCGTGCGCGCGCGTCGAGGCGCTCATCGCCGAGCTGCTCGACGACGCCGTCCAGGCCGTCCGGGCCGCCCCCGTCGACGAGGAGGCCCGCGGGGTCCTCGAGGAGCTGGCGGTCGCCGCGACCTCCCGGAGCGTGTAGGGCCCTTGCGACGGCCCGCCGACGTGCGGGAGGGTCGCGCCGTGGCGGGTGGGGGGACGGTGCTCGGGGCGGGGCTGCTCGCCCTGTCCTTCGTGCTGGGCGCGTCCACCGAGGTCGAGCTGTCCGGCAGCCGCGACGACGGCCGCCGGCTCACCGGCGACTCCGCCGTCGCCTACGACCCGGTCGAGCTGGTCTTCGACGACGACGACTCCCGGCCGGTGCTCGCCGGCACGAAGCGCGAGGTGCCGCTGGTCGTCGACCCGGACGCGCAGGAGTTCGTGTTCGAGCAGGAGCAGGAGGGCTTCGCGCAGGAGCCGGGGCTGCGCCTGAGGCTCGACGACGGCCGGCCCGTCGCGCTCGAGCACCAGGGGTACGCCGACCCGGAGGCCGTGCGGGCGCGGCGCTGCGCCGCCGTCGTCTCCCTGGCCAGCCGGACGCGCAGCCTGCGGGAGGGCCAGGAGGACCGGGCCGTCGAGGCGGCGTGCGCCGCGGCCCTGGCCCAGGACGAGCGCCTCGCCGGCGCGGTGAGCGAGGTGGACCCGGACGCCGACCCCGCGGACGCCGAGCGTCGGCAGCAGCGTGCGCTGGAGCTCTTCCGGGGTGCGCGGGGCGCCGGGGACCTGCGCCCGCGGGTCCTGTCGCTGGAGGCCGCCGTGGTGGCGGGGCGCCGGACCCGCAGCGACATCGAGGTGCGGCTCCTCGGGCCGAGGGGACTGCCGGCCCCCCGGGGAGCGGTCGTGCGGGCGGCGTACCCGGGCGGCAGCGTCGTCGGCACCACCGGCGGCGACGGCACGGCGCTGCTGCCGCTGCCGGACGTCGCGCTGAGCGACCCCCTGCCGGTCGTCGTGTCCTGGCGCGGCAGCGCGCCGGCCGGCAGCCGGGTCGGGCCCTTCGGCGTCACCACGCCGCAGGGCGGGGAGTTCCGGCAGCAGGGGCTGCAGGACTACGCCTGGAAGGGCTGGCTGCGCGAGGACCTGCCGTACGCCCTGTCGGTCACCGTCGTGCGGGAGGGCCTGTGACCGCCCCCGCGCGTGAGCGCCGCGACCTCGCCGCGGAGGTGGAGCAGCACCTCGGCCTGGTCATGACCCTGCTCGGCACCCTGCTGCTCATCACCCGCGTCTACGTCGCCAGCGGGCGCGAGACGGGCACCTCGCTGGCGCTGCTGCGCAGTGCGGGCCTGTTCCCGACCGTGCTCGGCGTCGTCACCACCCTGCTGCCGGCGCTGGCCGTCGCCGTCGCGACCGGCACCGCGCTGCTCGCGCTCCACGACCTGCTGGACGGCAAGCGCCCCGGCCGCGGCCTGCTCGCCGCCGGCGTCGCCCCCGTCGCCGCGGCCTTCGTGCCGCTCGAGCCGCAGACGGCGGCCCGCGCCGCCGCCCTGCTGGTGCTGCCGGTGCTGGCCCTGCTCGGCCTGCCCCGGCTGCCGTCGGCGCGCGCGCTGTGGGTGGCCGCCGTGGCCGGCGTCGTCAGCGTCCACGTCCTGACCAGCAGCGCCCTGTGGCTGCCCGCCGAGCGGGTCACCGTCACCGGGGCCGACGGCGTGCCCGTCGTGCACGTGGGCTACGTGCTCGAGGAGGGCTCGGTGCTGCGCGTCCTCAACCACGCGCCCCGCCTGGTGCTCCAGCTCGACAGCGGCGCCGTCACCGAGCGGGTGCTCTGCCGGCTCGACACCACCGACGGCGAGCGGCAGAGCGTGCTGTCGGCCGTGCTGGGACGCGTCGACGTCGGCTCCCCGGTCAGCGGTTCCCCGGCCTGCTGACGGGCGACCTAGCCTCGACCCCGTGACCACGACGCCGCAGCTCGCCGCCAACGACCCCTGCTGGTGCGGCAGCGGGCGCAAGTACAAGCGCTGCCACCGGATCGCCGACCTCGACCCGGCGCGGGCCGCGGCCGAGGCCGAGCGCCGCGAGCAGGCCGCCCGCGAGGCGGAGCGCTGGGTCACCAAGGGCCGGGTGTCGCCGCGCCGCGAGGTGCCCGCGCACATCCCCCGCCCCGACTACGCCCTCGACCGGCACGGCCGGCCCCGGGACCGCGGGTCGGCGGCGCCCAAGACGCCCGAGGAGATCGGCCTGATGCGGGCCGCCGGGCGGGCCGCCGCCGAGGTCCTCGCCCTCACCGGCGCCGCCGTCCGCGCCGGGGTCACCACCGACGAGCTCGACCGGATCTGCCACGAGGCCTGCGTGGAGCGCGGCGGCTACCCGTCGCCGCTGGGCTACAACGGCTTCCCGAAGTCGCTGTGCACCAGCGTCAACGAGGTCATCTGCCACGGCATCCCCGACTCCACCGTCCTCGAGGACGGCGACATCGTCAACCTCGACGTCACGATCTTCCTCGACGGGTTCCACGGCGACACCAACGCCACCTTCGGAGTCGGCGAGGTCGACGACGCCAGCCGGCGGCTCGTCGACGTCACCCGGCGCAGCATGGAGCTCGGGCATCGAGCAGGTCCGCCCGGGGGCGCGGGTCCGCGACATCGGCCGGGCGATCCAGGCGTACGCCGAGGGCGAGGGGTACGGCGTCGTGCGGTCCTTCGTCGGCCACGGCATCGGGCGGACGTTCCACAGCGACCCGCAGGTCTTCCACTACGACAACCCGGCCGCGAGCATGGTGCTCGAGCCCGGGCAGACCTTCACCGTCGAGCCGATGATCACGATCGGCGACCACCGGCACGACCTGTGGGACGACGGCTGGACCGCGACGACGGTCGACAAGAGCCGCACCGCCCAGTTCGAGCACACCGTGCTGGTCACCGACGACGGCGTCGAGGTGCTGACCGTCCTCTGACGGTCCTCTGCGGCGGACCCCTGGACCGGGCCGCGCCCCGGGTCTACGGTCCCGGCGTGCGCAGGCTCGCGGCGGTGCTGGTGCTCCCCCTGCTGCTGAGCGCGTGCAGCGGCGCGTCCGACGAGGCGGCGACTGGCGCCTCGACGCCGGCACCCTCGCCCTCAGGTCCCCTCTCCCCCGGTCCCCTCGCCCCAGGGCAGCCCGAAGGACGCCTACGAGGCCGCGCAGCAGGCCGGGGCCTGCTACCCGAGCATCCGGGAGGCGGCTGCTGCGCCCCAGACGGACGTGCCGTGCACGTCGTCGTCGGCGGCCTTCCGGCTCGTCCGCATCGTGCCCGGCGGCGCGGAGTGCGGCCCCTACGAGGCGTACGTCAACGAGCCCCAGGCCGGCGCCGACACCATCGCCCCGCTGCTGTGCCTGGAGGCGGTCACCCGCTGAAGCGGCGCCCGGGACGGCCGGCGTGGTCCACTGCCGGCATGCCGATCCCTGCCCCCGCCGGTTACTCCCACGTCCGCGTCACCGTCACCGACATCGCCCGCTCGCGGGCCTTCTACGAGCGCGTCTTCGGCTTCGCCGTCGCCTACGAGGCGCCGCCGGCGACGACGCCGACCAGGCCACCAAGGACGCCCTCGCGTTCCTGTTCGGCGGCGTCATCTACTCCTTCGGCGCGGGCAACCTGCTCGGGCCTGCGCCCCGTCGCTCCCGGCGGCGACGCCTTCGACGAGGACCGGGTCGGCCTGGACCACCTGTCGCTTCGCGCTGGCGTCGCGCGCCGACCTCGACGCCGCGGCGGCGGTGCTCGACGAGCTCGGCGTCGCGCACAGCGGCGTCAAGGACCTCGGCGTCGATGGCGATCCTGGAGTTCCGCGACCCCGACGGCATCGCCCTGGAGCTCGCCGCCCCGGCCTAACCGCCGAGGGGCGGGCCGGACCGCCCGACCCTAGGCTCAGCACGTGAAGACCGTCCCCGGCAGGACCGACCGCGTCGTCATCGTCGGAGCGGGGCTGGCCGGCCTGTCCGCCGCCCTGCGGCTGGCCGGCGCGGGCCGCGAGGTCACCGTGCTCGAGCGCGAGGACGTCCCCGGCGGCCGCAACGGCCTGCTCGAGGTCGCCTCCCCCGACGGCGGCGGCAGCTACCGGTTCGACACCGGCCCGACCGTGCTGACGATGCCGGACCTCATCGCCGACGCCCTGGACTGCGTCGGCGAGAAGCTCGAGGACTGGCTCGACCTGCAGCCGGTCGACCCGCTGTACCGGGCGTACTACCCGGACGGCAGCCGCCTCGACGTCAAGGCCGACGTCGGGGAGATGGCCGACGAGGTCGAGCGGGTCTGCGGGCCGGGCGAGGCGAAGGGCTACCTGGAGTACGTCGACTTCGTCAGCAAGCTGTACCGGTACGAGATGAAGGACTTCATCGACCGGAACATCGACTCCCCGTTCGACCTGCTGACGCCGAACCTGGCCCGGCTGGTCGCCGTCGGGGGGATGCGCAAGCTCGCCCCCAAGGTCAACCAGTACCTCAAGGACCCGCGCACCCAGCGGGTCATGAGCTTCCAGTCGATGTACGCCGGCCTGTCGCCCTACGACGCCCTGGCCATCTACGCCGTCATCGCCTACATGGACTCCGTCGCCGGGGTGTTCTTCCCCAAGGGCGGCATGCACGCCGTCCCCCGGGCGCTGGCCGGCGCGGCCGAGAAGCACGGCGTGCAGTTCCACTACGGCCGCACCGTCAGCCGGGTGCTGGTCGAGCACGGCCGCGCCGTCGGCGTCGAGACCAGCGACGGCGAGCGCTTCGACGCCGACGTCGTCGTGCTCAACCCCGACCTGCCGGTGGCCTACCGCGAGCTGCTGCCGCCGGAGGCCACCCCGCGCCGGGTCAAGAGCCTGACCTACTCGCCGTCGTGCTTCCTGCTGCTGGCCGGGTCGAGCCAGGCGTACACCCAGACGGCGCACCACAACATCCACTTCGGCAAGGCGTGGAAGAGCGTCTTCACCGAGCTCATCGACGACCAGACGCTGATGAGCGACCCGTCGGTGCTGGTCACGAACCCCACCCGCAGCGACCCCTCGCTGGCGCCCGACGGCAAGCACATCTACTACGTGCTGTTCCCGACGCCGGACCAGACCAGCGGCATCGACTGGTCGGTCGTCGGCCCGCGCTACCGCGACGAGTGCGTCGCGCGGCTCGAGGCGCTCGGCTACGTCGGGTTCGGCGACGCCGTCGAGGTCGAGGACGTCACGACGCCGGCCGACTGGCAGCGCCGCGGCATGGAGGCCGGCGCGCCGTTCGCCAGCGCCCACTCGTTCTTCCAGACCGGCCCGTTCCGCCCGACCAACCTGGCGCCCAAGGTCGAGGGCGTGGTGTTCGCCGGCTCGGGCACGCAGCCCGGCGTCGGGGTGCCGATGGTGCTGGTCAGCGGGCGGCTGGCCGCCGAGCGGATCCTCGGCAAGGACAAGGGCTACCGGTCGCGGGCGCTGCGGCTGGCCGAGCCCGTCGTCGGGCGGTAGCGGCCTACTGCAGGACGCTCACGGCGCGCGACACGACGAGCAGCGACAGCACCAGCGAGCTCGTCGACTCCAGCGCCATGAGCACCTTCGCGCGCGACGACAGCGGCATCGTGTCGGTCGGGCTGAACGCCGAGGAGTTCGTCACCGAGACGTACAGGTAGTCGACCAGGGTCGGCACCCAGTCGGCCTGCTCGCTGCTGCCGGCGGCGACCTCCACGACGGCGTCGTCGTCCTCGTCCTGCGGGAAGCGGAAGTCGGCGTGCGGCAGGTCCTCGCGGTCCCACTGGGTGCGCGGGACCGGGCCGCCGCGGTCGAGCTCCCACCAGGTGAGCCCGTAGGCGATGACGTTGGTCAGCCAGACCTGCAGCGCGGCCAGCAGCAGCTGGCGTGCCGTCCTCGGCGTCCCCCTCGACGAGCGCCCGCACCAGCAGGCCGAGCACGACGCCGTTGGTGAGCAGGATGAGCAGCGACAGGCCGACGGCGAGCGGTCGCGACCAGCGGGTCTGCCGGGTCATGCGCAGCGGGTTGACCACCAGCAGCGGCACGAGCAGCAGCAGCTCCAGCACCGGCAGCAGCAGGCGCGGTCCGAGCAGCAGCTGCTGGGGCAGGGCGGCCTGCAGGGCGACGGCCACCAGGACCGCGACGACCGCCGGGAGCCGGGCCTCGCCGCGCCGCTCGTGGCGCACCGACCGGGTCACCGGAGCAGCCCTCAGAGCCGGGCGCCCGTGATGCGGGCGAAGCTCTCGTAGTGGTCGTCGGTCCAGTACCGGGGGCCCGTGCACGAGGTGACGATGCGGCGGGCGCCGCGGTCGCTCTCCCCCGGCGTCCGGACGGTGTACTCGTGGTAGCAGCCGCGGGCCTGCGCGGGGAGCAGCCCCTCCCGGTTGCCGAAGACGACGCCGTCGCGCTCGTAGGGGAACGGCCCGCCGTCGTCGAGGAGCACCAGGGTGCGCCGGCCCTCGGGCGGGAGGTCGGCGGGCGTGATCGTCGGCAGGCCGTCGGCGGCCGGCTGCTCCTGCACGCGGTCCGCGGTGACCGCGGGCGGAGGCGTGGCGCGCGGCCCGTCGTCCTCGAGCGCCTGCACCACCAGGGTCCCGGCGACGACGGCGGCGAGCGCGGCCGCCCCGGCGAGGCGGCTGCGCAGGCGGGGGCTCACGCGGGCAGCCTGCCACCTGCGGGACCGCGCGCAGGGCACCTGCGAGACTGCGGGCGTGGGGACCCGGTGAGCGCGCGCGAGCTCGACGCCGCCGGGATCCGCGACCCCGCGCTGCGCGCCTCCTACGAGGCCTGCCGCCGGCTCAACGCCAGCCACGGCAAGACCTACTACCTGGCCACCCTGCTGCTGCCGGCGTGGAAGCGGCCCTACGTCCACGCCCTGTACGGCTTCGCCCGCTACGCCGACGAGATCGTCGACGACCTCGCCAGCACCCTCACCGACGCCGAGAAGGCCGACTGGCTGATCGGCTGGGGCGAGCAGTTCGTCCGCGACGTCGAGGCGGGCGGCAGCGAGCACGAGATCAGCCGCGCCGTCGTCGACACCGTGCGCCGCTGGGACATCCCGATGGCGCACGTCGAGGACTTCCTGGCCAGCATGCGCATGGACCTCACGGTCACCGAGTACGCCACCTACGACGACCTCATGACCTACGTCTACGGCTCCGCCGCGGTCATCGGCCTGCAGATGGTGCCGGTGCTCGAGCCGGTGGTGCCGCGCGAGGTCGCCGAGCCCTACGCCGCCGACCTCGGCATCGCCTTCCAGATGAGCAACTTCGTCCGCGACGTCGGGGAGGACCTGCGCCGCGGCCGGGTCTACCTGCCGCAGGAGGACCTGCAGGCGTTCGGCGTCACCCGCGAGCACCTGCTGCACGGCGTCGTCGACGGGCCGGTGCGCCGGCTGCTCGCCTTCGAGGTCGCCCGCACCCGCGAGACCTACCGGACGGCGGCGCAGGGCGTGCGGCTGCTGCACCCCACCAGCCGGCCCGTGCATCGAGACGGCGCTGGCGCTCTACGGCGGCATCCTCGACGAGGTGGAGGCGGCCGACTACGCCGTGCTGGGCCAGCGGGTGTCGGTCGGGCCGGCCCGCCGGGCCCGGGTCGCGGTGCCGGGACTCCTGCGAGCGGTCCGCGCCCGGCGGCAGGAGACCGGCACGCCGGCGTCGAAAGGGGCGGTACCGCACCCCTGGAGGTCCCGACGTGTCCCGTCGCCTGAACGCCCTCGCCGCCCTCGCCGGCGCCGCCGCCCTCGTCGTCCCCGCCGCCCAGGCGCACGGCGCCGCGCAGGTCTGCGGCAGCGCAGGCGCCGCTGACCTTCTCGGCGCCGACCTACGTCGACACCACGCGCGCCGGCGGCGAGCCGCTGGTCGCGACCCTGCCCGACGGCGACCTGCTCTACAGCGCCCACGCCGGCACGACGCACTTCTTCACGCCGGAGGCCCCGAACGCCGGGACCACGGCCTTCGCGCAGAACTACACCAACCAGACCTACGTCTGGACGAGCAGCGACAACGGCAAGAGCTGGACGTTCCGGCCGCGCTCCACCCCGCCGGCCAACCTCCCGCTCACCGGCTTCTCCGACCCCGAGGTCGCGATCGACAGCGCCGGGCAGGTCTTCTTCAGCGAGATCAACCTGGCCAACGTCGCCATGAGCAAGAGCGGCGACGGCGGCAAGACCTACGCCCTGCAGAACTTCTTCGGCGCCGTCCTCACCGACCGGCAGTGGCAGGAGGCCGACCGCAAGGACGAGGTCTACTTCGTCGCCAACGCCTTCGGGGGCGGGACCGGCCTGCCGCCGAGCCCCGGCACCGGGCACTACATCGCCAAGAGCACCGACGGCGGCAAGACCTTCACCACCAACGTGCCCGACACCAAGAACGGCGCCGGCTTCGGCGACATCCGCGTCGACAAGCGCACCGGCACGGTCTACGAGATGCACGGCGGCAGCACGCTGTACATGAACGCCTTCCGCAAGGCCCGCGAGGGCAAGCTCGGCGCCGCCGACACCGACAGCGCGCCGGTCGCCACGGGCGTGTCGCTGCTCGGCCACTGGCCCGCCTTCGACATCGACCCCGACGGCAACCTCTACGCCGTCTGGGACGAGAGCGGCCGCGGCCAGCGCCCGGCCGGGATCTGGTACGCCACCAGCACCGACGAGGGCCGCACCTGGTCGGCGCCGCTGAAGGTCAGCGAGGGCGACGAGACGGCGATCTGGCCGTGGATCGCGGTCGGCGACACCGGCCGCGTCGGCATCAGCTGGCTGGAGGCCGACGTCGCCCTGCCCGGCAACGACGCGCAGACCGAGGGCGACCACGGCTGGCGCCTCATGGCCGCCGCCACCGACGCCGGCCTCGGCTGCGACGGCCCCGACGGTCCGGTCGACCCGTCGTTCAGCAGCGCGGTCGCCACCCCGACGCCGGTCCACACCGGCACCATCTGCCAGGGCGGCACCACCTGCCAGGCCATGCTCATCGACCGCCGCCTCGGCGACTACTTCTCGATGGACGTCGACGCCACCGGCCGGCTGTACCTGGGCTACGCGGACACCCGCACGCCGGCCGCCGTCGCGCTGCCCGGCTTCGTCCGCCAGGACGGCGGCCCGTCGCTGCTCCAGGCCCGCACCACCCCCGGCCCGATCGGCTCCGACACGGGACGCCCGGCCGCTCCCGTGGCCGAGGAGGACCTGCCGCACTGACCGGCACGCCGACCGCTCCCGCTGCCCCGGGTTTCCGGAGCCGCGGGAGCGGTCACCCTGCTGACGTGGCCACGCCCCCCAAGACCAACCCCGACAGCAACGACGACGCGACGCCGGAGACGACCGCCGGCCTCGAGCCCGGTGGCGGCGTCGCCCCCGGCGACACCCCCCCGACGGCGGGGACGATGTCCGGCACGGCCCCCGACGCCCGCAAGGCCCCGAACATGGGCCCGGTCAGCGGCAACCGCACCCCGATGATCATCACGCTGGTCGTGATCGGCCTGCTGGTGCTGCTCGTCGTCGGCTACGGCGTCGCGCAGATCGCCCAGTACCTCCGTGAGGAGCCGGGCGGGGAGCAGCAGTCGCTGCGCGCGCCGTCGTCCGTCGTGCAGCTGCGGTAGCAGCCCGCTAGAAGCCCAGCGCCTGGGCGCGCCGCTTGATCTCGGTCGCCCTGTTCTCGTGCAGGGCGTCCAGCGGCGAGCCCGGCAGGGTCGGGTCCTCGGTGGTCAGCCAGCGCAGCGCCTCCTCCGGGCTGTAGCCGGCGTCGGCCAGCAGCGTGAGGACGGGCACCAGGTGCTTGACCTGCTCGGCGCCGTCGAGCAGCCGGGCCGGCACGACCACCCGGTTCGCCTCGTCGCGGACGGCGAGCAGCCTGCCCTCCTTGAGCAGGGTGCGGACGTGCACGACGTCGGTGCCCATGCGCTCGGCGACCTCGGGCAGGGTCAGCATCTCCACGCGGCGAGTCTAGGGACGGACCGGGCGCCCGCCGTCGCGCCCGCTGACGAAGGCGGCGTCCAGCACCGCGGCCGTCTGCCGCGACTCCTCCAGCGGGAGCACCCAGCCGTTCCCACCGGACAGCACCGACGAGACCTCCTCGACCATGACCCGGTAGGCGTCGGTGGCCGGGACGGGCAACCGCTCGGTGCCACGGCCGTCGCTGACCCACAGCTCGGTGTCGTCGTCCTTCCAGGACGTGTACGGGGCATCGCGCAGCTCGACCTCGCCGCCGTCGCCGGTGACGACCAGCCACTGCCCCTCGCGGTCGTCGATCCCCACGTGCACCTCGGCGGTGACGTCGTCCCAGTCGAGCACCAGCCGGGCGTCGAGGTCGACGCCGGTGGGCCCGGTGCGCACCTGCGCGGCGACCTCGTCGGGCAGGCCGCGGCCGACCGCCCACAGGCAGGCGCTCACCGCGTAGCAGCCGACGTCGTAGAGCGCGCCGCCGCCGCGGGCGGGGTCGAGCCGGTAGTTGCCCTCGGCGACGCCGCCGAACACGAAGCCGGCGCTCACGTGGCGCACCGGCCCGACCTCGGCCAGCCGCTGCTGGGCCAGCCGCACGCGGGGGTGCCACCGGTACCACGACGCCTCGACGACCTCGCGCCCGGCGGCCCGCCCGGCGTCGGCCATGGCGTCCACCTCGGCGGCGGTGAGCCCGAGCGGCTTCTCGCACAGCACGTGCTTGCCGGCCTCGAGCGCCCGCAGGGTCCAGGGCAGGTGCGCCTCGTTGGACAGCGCGACGTAGACGGCATCGACCTCGGGGTCGGCGAGGACCTCCTCGTACGAGCCGTACGCCGTGCTGGGCCCGAGGGCGGCGGCCCGGTCGCGGGAGCGCGCTCCGGCGGCCTGCAGGACGGCGCCCTGCGCAGCGTGCACGGCGGGGGCCAGCGCGTTCGACGCGATCATGCCGGCGCCGAGGAAGCCCCAGCGGACGGTCACGCGGCCGCCCTCAGGAGGTGGGCAGCGGCACCGGCCGCCCGCCGTCGGCGGCGCTGAGCGTCGCGGCCTGCATGACGGCGATGTTGCGCTTGGAGCCCTCCGGGGTCACCGACATGGGCGCGCCCGACAGCAGCAGGTCGGCGAGCTCGCGGTGGAAGGGCTGCGGCGGCGCGGGCGGCACGGCCAGCCGGGTCTCGTGCGTGCGGCCGTCGCCGTTGGGCGTGAAGACCCGCAGGTCGGCCGGGCTGTCGGAGACCGCGAGCCGGTCCTCCAGCAGGGTGCCGATCGAGGAGCGGGCGACCACCTTCTCCTCGCGCCAGTCGCCGATCAGGCCGCCCTGCGTGCCCAGCACGTAGAACTTCGGCTTGGCCGCGGCGGCGAGGTCGGAGTGGGTGAACTCGGCCTCGACGCCGTCGGCGAAGTGGATGAGCACCCGGCTGTGGTCGGCGTTGGTGACGTCGTGCCACACGCGCTTGTGCGCCGTCGCGGACACCCACGCGACCTCCTGGCGGAACAGGTCGAGCGTCCAGTCGAGGTAGTGGCTGCCCCAGTCGTAGATGGCGCCGCCGCTGACCTCCTCGTCGGAGTGCCAGTAGTTGCAGGGGTGGCCGTAGCCGCCGATGAAGCTCTCGTAGTGGAAGACCTCGCCGAGCTGCCCGCTCTCGATGACCCGCTTGACCTCGAGGTAGTCGGGGTCCCAGCGGCGGTTCTGGTACACCGACAGCGACAGCCCGCGCTCGGCCGCCGCGGCGATCTGCCGGTCGGCCTCGGCGACGGTGAGGCAGAACGGCTTCTCGACGACGACGTGCTTGCCGGCCTCCAGGCAGCGCAGCGCCCACTCGGCGTGCGTGTTCGGGGGCGTGCTGACGATCACCAGGTCGACGCCGTCGTCGGCGAGCAGGTCCGCGCCGTCGGCGTGCCCGCGGACGCCGGGGGCGAGCTCGCGGGCGGCCTCGACGCGCAGCGGGTTCGGGTCGCAGACGGCGGCCAGCTCCAGGCCCTCGGTGAGGCGGATGGCGGCGTTGTGCTCGTGCCCGATGGCGCCGTAGCCGAGGACGCCGACCCGCACGGGCGCGCCGTCGCGCTCGCCGAGCGCGTGGCGGACCAGCGCGGTGGACCAGGCGCTGCCAGGCGGGGTCGGCGTAGGTCTCGGGCCGGCTGCCGACGGTGAGCACGCCCGTGGAGGTGGAGGGGCGCCAGGTCGCGACGGGGTGGTCGGCGAAGGCGACGTTGGCGGTCAGCAGGACCTCGACGTCGTCGACCGCCTTGTCGGCGAGCGGCCAGGCCTCCCGCACGACGACGTCGCCGCCGGAGCGGGCCATGACCTCCGCGCCCTGCGGGCCGGGCCGCAGCCGCACCTCGTGCAGCGGGGTGGTGCGCCCGGCGAGCAGGCCCGCCCGCTCGGGCTGGCGCGGCAGCGGGGCCGACCAGCAGGACGGGGCCGGTCAGGGCGAGCAGGGCCTCCTCGGGCAGCAGGTCGGCGCCGAGGACGAGGGTCAGCGCGCCGCCGGGGGCGTCGGAGACGTCGAGCCCGCTGCGGCGGAGCCGGTCGACGAGCGGGCCGGCGGCGACGGCGGGCGCGCACAGCAGGGTCAGGCGAGCGGGCATGCTCGCGACAGTAGGTGTCCGCCGGGCCCGACGCCGCTCAGCGGCGGGCGGCGGCCCCGCCGCCGGACCGGGGCGCGGGGACGACGGGGGCCCGGCGCACCGCCTGCGTCGAGGCCGCGCGGGCGGCCGCGCAGCGCCGGCAGCCGGCGAGGTGGGCCTCGGCCGCGGCCTGCTCCTCGGGGGTGAGCCGGTCGGCGCGGGCCACCAGCAGCCAGCCGCGGCAGCCGGGCGGGGCGGCCTGCGTGCCGGACCGGGCGAGCGCGGCCGTGCGGGCCGCCAGGACGTCGGCGACGGGCAGGTCGAGCACCTCGGCGACGAGCGCGGGGCTGCGGCCGGTGCCGTCGAGCAGCACGACGACGACCTGCTCGAGCACCTCCGGGCGGTCGCGCGCAGCGGCGGGCGGCGGCGAGCACCTCCAGGGCGTCGAGCCCGACGGGCGCGAGCACCCCGGCCAGCAGGGCGACCGTCGGCGGGTCGAGGTCGGCGCGCAGGGCGGCGAGGGCGACGTCGTCCCCGCCGCGCGCGAGCGACAGCAGCCGGGCGACGTCGTCGGGGGGCTGCTGCTCGTCGCGGGGTCGCCGGCGGAAGATCACCGGACCACCAGGGGGTGCGGGCCCGCGGCCACCGACGGGGCGACCCGCGGGACCTCGCCGGCTGTCGGGGCGGTTGGTCTCGACGACCCGCCCCCCGGCCCGCCGGGCGTGGCCGAGCGCCTGCTCGGCGGCGGCGAGCAGCTCGGCGGCCGACTGGGGCGCGGGCAGGAAGCCGACGCCGACCGAGAGCACCGGGGCGCCCGCGGTGGAGCCGGGGTCGGCCCGCTCGCCCGCGCGCACGTCCGCGAGCGAGCGGGCGAGCACCCGGCGGGCGACGACGAGGGCGCGGGTCAGGTCGGTGCGGGGCAGCACGACGGCGAGCTGGTCGACGCCGAGCCGGCCGAGGACGTCGCTGCGCCGCGACGCCGCCTGCACGATCTCGGCGGTGCGGACCAGCTGCAGGTCGCCCGCGAGGTGGCCGTGGACCTCCATGAAGCGGGTCAGCCCGTCGAGGTCGAGCACGACGAGGGCGGGGGCGCCGTAGCGGGCCGAGGAGAGCACCTCGTGGGTGAGGGCCTCCTCGAGCACGGCCCGGCTGAGCAGCCCGGTGAGCAGGTCGCGGGTGGGCACGGGCCCCGCCTGCGGCAGCGCGAGCTCGTGGGTCAGCGCGCCGACGCCGGCCCGCAGGGCCTGCTCCAGGCACAGCGACAGCCGTGCGGGCGCCGGCCCGGCGAGCGCCTCGACGCAGGGGCGCAGGGCGAGCAGGTCCTCGACGAGCGTGGCGGCGTCGTGGCCCTGCTGGGCGCGCAGCACGCCGAGCCCGGCGGCGGCCTCGTCGAGCCCGACCGACGGCGGGGCGTCCGCGGCGACGCGCGACCAGGACGCTGCGCAGCAGCTCGCGCGCGGTCCACGGGACGGGGTCGCCGAAGCGGCTGCCCCAGGACGCGCCGAGCCGGTCCAGCACGGCGTCGCCGAGCAGCTCCTGGCGGTCCTCGACCTCCTGCGCACCCACGGCGCCCCATCGGCAGCGGCACCGTCGCGATGAGCCGGCGTGTCGCTCCCCAGATCCCGCCTGTCCCAGGGCTACCTTCAGCCCCTCTTGTCACACCTGTCCCACGACGCGTACGGTCGCGGCCACGGGCCGCTGCGCCCTGCCCCACCGGCCGCCGCTCCCCCGGCGACCGGCACGCGCCGAACCCCGGGACGCCCGCATGCCTCGCTCCGCCCTGCCGACCCGCCCCGCCGCGCGGACCCGCCGGACCCTCCTGGGCCGGCTGACCGCCCCGGCCCGCGGCCTGGCCGCCGTCGTCGTCCTCGCCGTCGTCGTCACCGCGGGTGCGCCGTCGTTCATCCGGGTCCGCTCGGGCGACACGCTGTCGGAGATCGCCCAGCGCCACGGCACCAGCGTGGCCGCGCTGCGCCGGCTCAACGGGATGAGCCCGGGCTCGGTGCTGCAGGCCGGCGAGCTGCTCAAGGTCCCCGGCAGCAGCGGCGCCGCCGCCACCCGCACCGTGGAGCGCGGCTACACGGTGCGCGCCGGCGACACCCTCTCGGGCATCGCCCAGCGCTACGGCGTCAGCGTGGCGACGATCCGCACCCGCAACCGGCTCTCCGGCGCGCTGCAGGTCGGCCGCCGGCTGGCCATCCCGGTCCGGGTGAGCGGCAGCAGCAGCCGTCCCGCGTCGGTCGGCGGGGTGCGCGTCCCCGACGCCGTCAGCGCCTCGGTCGCCGCCAACCGCGCCCTGCTGCGCCGGACGCCCCAGCCCAGCAAGGCCGCCGTCCGCGCGATGGTCGCCCGCACCGCGCGCCGCCACGGGGTGAGCCCGACGCTGGCGCTCGCCGTCAGCTACCACGAGAGCGGCTTCCAGCAGCGCGTCGTCTCCGGCGTCAACGCCATCGGCGTCATGCAGGTGCTGCCCAGCACGGCGCGGGTGCTGTCCCAGCAGTCCGGCCGCCGGCTCAACATCCTCAAGGCCGAGGACAACATCACGGCGGGGGTGCTGCTGCTCAAGCAGCTGCTGCGCTCCACCGGCTCCGAGCGGATGACCCTCGCCGGCTACTACCAGGGCCTCGGGTCGATCGCGAAGAAGGGCCTGCTGCCGCAGACCCACGCCTACATCAAGAGCATCGGCTACCTGAAGCCGCGCTTCCGCAACGGGTGAGTCCCGGCCGTCCGGGACCCCTCGGCGACCTAGACTCCGGCAGCGTGACGACGGCGGCCGACCCCCTGGTGGGCCGCCTGCTCGACGCCCGCTACCGGCTCGACGCCGCGCTCGCCCGCGGCGGGATGGCCACCGTCTACACGGCCACCGACACCCGCCTGGACCGCACCGTCGCCGTCAAGGTCATGCACCGGGCCCTCGCCGACGACCCCGACTTCGTCGCCCGCTTCACCCGGGAGGCCCGGGCCGCCGCCCGGCTGCACCTGCCCGAGGTCGTCGCCGTCTTCGACCAGGGCACCGACCCCGCCACCGGGCTCGCCTTCCTGGTCATGGAGCACGTCGACGGCGGGACGCTGCGCGACCTGCTCCGCGCCGCGGGCGCGCAGAGCCCCGCCCGCGCCGTCGCGCTCGTCGAGCCGGTGCTGCGCGCCCTGGCCGCCGCCCACGCGAGCGGGCTGGTGCACCGCGACGTCAAGCCCGAGAACGTGCTGCTCGCCGACGACGGCCGCGTCAAGGTCGCCGACTTCGGCCTGGCCCGCGCCGTCGAGGCCAGCAGCCTCACCGCCACCACCGGCCTGATGCTCGGCACCGCCGCCTACATGGCCCCCGAGCAGGTCGACACCGGCCACAGCGACCCGCGCAGCGACGTCTACGCGGCCGGCGTCGTGCTGTGGGAGCTGCTGACCGGCACCCCGCCCTACGGCGGCGACTCGCACGTCCGGGTCGCCTACCGCCACGTCCACGAGGACGTCCCGCCGCCGGGCACCGTCGTCCCCGGGGTGCCGCCCGCGCTCGACGACCTCGTCGTGCGGGCCACCCGCCGCGACCCCGACGCGCGACCGGCCGACGCCCGCGCCTTCCTCGGCGAGCTGCAGGCGCTCGGCCTGCCCGTCGTGCCGCCGCAGGGCGGGCGGGGCACGGGGCCCGCGCACCCCACCCTGGTCGCGCCCCGGCCGTCCTCCGCCCCTGCTCCCCGCCCCGCCCCCGGAGCCCGGCGGCGCCGTCGGCGCGGCCCGCTCGTCGCCGCGGCCGTCGCCGTCGCCGCCGTGCTGGCGCTGCTGGGCGGCTGGTACGTCGGCGCCCGCAGCACGCCGGTGCCCGCGGTGCTGGGCCTGTCGGCCGACGCCGCCGCGCAGCAGCTGACCGCGCAGGGGTTCGACGTCCGCCGCGAGCAGGCCTACAGCGAGACCGTCCGCAGCGGGCTGGTCGCCGACCAGACCCCCGACGCCCGCGACGACGCCCGCAGCGGCAGCACCGTGACGATCGTGCTCTCGCGCGGGCCCGACCGCCGGGTGCTGCCCGACCTCGTCGGCCGGACGCAGGAGCAGGCCACCGAGGAGGTCACCCGGCTCGGGCTGCGGGTCGGCACCGTCACCCGGGCGTTCTCGGACGCGCCGGCCGGCCAGGTCGTCGCCGTCGGCGCGAAGGCGGGGACCATGCTGCGCCCCGGCAGCCCGGTCAACCTCACCGTCAGCAAGGGCGTCGAGCTGCTCGACGTCCCGGCCACCGTCGGCCAGCAGCGGGCAGCGGCCGGCCGGGCCCTGGAGCAGGCCGGCTTCCGCACCGCCGTCGAGGAGGTGTTCAGCGAGCAGGTCGCCGCGGGCACCGTCGTCGCCCAGGACCCCCCGGGCGGGCAGCTGCGCCGCGGGAGGCACGGTCACCCTGGAGGTCAGCAAGGGGCCGGAGCGCATCGCCGTGCCCGACCTCGGCGGGCTCACCGACGCGCAGGCGCGGGCCCGGCTCGCCGCGGCGGGGCTGAAGGGCAGGGGCGTGCGCCCGCCGCTGTTCGGCGGCGACCGGGTCAGCCGGCAGGACCCCTCCCCCGGCACCCGGGTGCAAGCGGGGCAGCACCGTCAGCTACCTGCTGACCTGACCACCTGGCAGACTCCGCCGGTGCCTCCCCGCAAGCCCTCCGCCGTGGGCGCCCACGTCCCGGTCGGGGGCGGGCTGACCAAGGGGCTCGACTACGCCGCCGAGATCGGGGCGCGGGCGGTGCAGGTGTTCGTGTCCAACCCGCGCGGCTGGGCGCCGAGCGCGGGCGACCCCGCGCAGGACGAGGCGTTCCGCGGCCGCTGCGCCGACGACGGCGTCCCGTCGTTCGTCCACGCCCCCTACCTGGTCAACTTCGGCAGCCCCACCCCCGCGACGCTGACCAAGAGCGTCGACGCCGTGCAGCACGCCCTGTCCCGCGCCGCCGCCATCGGGGCGCGCGGGGTGGTCGTGCACGCCGGCAGCGCCGTCGCCGGGGCGCACCGCGACGAGGCGATGGCCCAGCTGCGCGCCCACCTGCTGCCCCTGCTCGACGCCCTCGAGCCCGACGGCCCGCGCCTGCTGGTCGAGCCGACCGCCGGCGGCGGCCAGGCCCTCGCGGCGACCGTGCAGGACCTCGGCCCGTGGTTCGCCCAGCTCGACGACCACCCGATGCTCGGCGTCTGCCTCGACACCTGCCACGCCTTCGCCGCCGGCCACGACCTCGCCGCCCCGGGCGGGATGAAGAAGACGCTGGACGCCCTGGTGAAGACCGTCGGCCGCGGGCGCCTGCAGCTGGTGCACGCCAACGACAGCAAGGACCCGCTCGGGTCCGGCCGCGACCGGCACGAGGTCGATCGGGCAGGGGCTGATCGGCAAGGACCCGTTCTCCGAGCTGTTCCGCCACCCCGCCACCCGGGGCGTGCCGGTCGTGCTCGAGACGCCGGGGGACGCCGCCTCGCACCGCCGCGACGTCGACCTGCTCTGCGCGCTGCGCGTCGGCTGACCGGGCGCCGGCACCCGCGGCAGGCACTGCGGTCACTCCTGGTAGGAGTACCGCTCCTCGCGCCACGGGTCCGCCCGGTTGTGGTAGCCGCGCTCCTCCCAGAAGCCCCGGCGGTCGGCGTCGAGGTACTCGACCCCGCGCGCCCACTTCGGGCCCTTCCAGGCGTACAGGTGGGGCACGACCAGGCGCAGCGGGAAGCCGTGCTCGGGCGTCAGCGGCTCGCCGTCGCGGTGCGTGACGAACAGGGCGGCCTCGCTGGCGAAGTCCTGCCAGCGTCATGTTGGCGCTGTAGCCGTACTCCGCCCAGACCAGCACGTGCGTGACGGTCGCCGCCGGCGGCGCCAGCTCCAGCAGGGTCCGGGTCGACACCCCGGTCCAGGTGTTGTCCAGGACCGAGAACTTGGTGACGCAGTGGAAGTCCGCCCCGACGTCGGTCCGCGGCAGGTCGCCGAACTGCGGCCAGGTCCAGCGGGTGACCTCGCCGCTCGCCGTCTCCCCGAAGACCTTGAAGTCCCACGTGTCGGGCTTCCACGCCGGGACCGGCCCGTAGTGCAGGACCGGCCAGCCGCGCGGCACGTACTGCCCCGGCGGGAGCCGGTCCTCGAAGCCGGCGGCGCGCTTCTTGGCTCCCAGGCGGTCGAAGGGGGACGTCACCCGGCCATCCTGCTCCGCGGCGGCCGACGGGTGCGCCGCGGGGGTGCCGCGGGGGTAGGGTCCTCGCCGTGCAGTCCTGCTGGTACGGCTACCCCGACCGGGTCTCCCGGCCGGGGCCGTGCTGACCGCACACCCCAGCCCCCGCCGAGAGCCCCGGACCCCACGGTCCGGGGCTCTCGCCGTCTGCCCCTCCCCCAGCCCGCCCCGCCCCCGCCCCGTCCAGCACAGGAGATCCCGTGGTCGTCGTCATGCGCGCAGGTGCCGCACCCGCCGAGGTCGACGCCGTCGTCGCCCGGGTCGAGGCCGCCGGCGGCTCGGCCTTCGTCAGCCGCGGCGTCGAGCGCACGATCGTCGGGCTCGTCGGCGACGTCGTCGCGTTCCAGGGCCTGAACCTGCGGGCGATGCCCGGCGTCGGCGAGGTCGTCCGGGTCAGCAAGCCCTACAAGCTGGTCAGCCGCGAGAACCACCCCGAGGCCACGACGGTCCGGGTCGGCGGCGTGCCCATCGGGCCGGACACGTTCACCCTCATCGCCGGGCCGTGCGCGGTCGAGACGCCCGAGCAGACGCTGGCGGCCGCGCAGATGGCCAAGGCCGCCGGGGCCACCCTGCTGCGGGGCGGCGCCTACAAGCCGCGGACCTCGCCCTACGCCTTCCAGGGGCTCGGCAAGCGCGGCCTGGAGATCCTCGCCGAGGTGCGGCAGGAGACCGGCCTGCCGGTGGTCACCGAGGTCGTCGACGCCGCCGACGTCCCGCTGGTCGCCGAGTGGGCCGACATGCTGCAGGTCGGCACCCGCAACATGCAGAACTTCGCGCTGCTGCAGGCCGTCGGCTCGGCGGGCCGCCCGGTGATGCTCAAGCGCGGCATGACCGCCACCTACGAGGAGTGGCTGATGGCGGCGGAGTACGTCGCGCAGCGCGGCAACCTCGACATCGTGCTGTGCGAGCGCGGCATCCGGACCTACGAGACGGGCACCCGCAACACCCTCGACATCAGCGCGGTCCCGGTGATCCACAGCCTGTCGCACCTGCCCGTGGTGGTCGACCCGTCGCACTCCGGCGGCAAGCGCGACCTCGTGGTGCCGCTGACCCGCGCCGCGATCGCCGTCGGCGCGGACGCCGTCATCGTCGACGTCCACCCCGACCCGACGGCGGCCCTGTGCGACGGGCCGCAGGCGCTCTACGGCGACGACCTGGACGAGCTGGCCGCCGCCTGCCGCGACCTGCCGCGCGCCGTCGGGCGGACACTGACCACGAGGTAGCAGGACCGGCGAGGGAGCAGGAACCGCGACGGGGCAGCAGGAACCGCGACGAGGCAGCAGGAACCGGGACGAGCACGGCGAACCACTCCGGAGCCGACCGACCCCTGGAGACCCTCGTGCGTCTGCGCCCCGCCCTCGCCGCCCTCGCGGTGCTCGCCCTCGCCAGCCCGCTCCTGCCGTCCGCCGTCGCGGACGAGGTGGCGGGCGAGGTGCCGACCTACCCGGCCGTCAGCGACCCCGACGCCGGCACGCAGGGCGTCCTGGCCCGGGGCACCGGCAGCGGCCTGACCCCGACCTCGAACTGGTCCTACAAGGGCGGCACCGACCTCGAGTTCGCCACCCTGACCTACCAGGGCCAGACCCGCGACTACGCCCTGGCCCCCTCCGAGCGGGCCACCGGCGGCATCGGCGCCCTGCGCATCTTCGACATCAGCGCGCCCTACCAGGCGACCCCGAAGCTGGTCGGCTTCCTGCCCTGCAACGTCACCCAGAACGACGTCCAGGTGCTCGAGCGCGGCGGCCGCACGTACGTGTTCATGGGCGTCGACGGCAGCACGGGCAGCAGCAGCAAGACCACCTGCTTCCCCGGCACGGACACGAGGTCCGAGCTCGGCGTCGTGGCCGTCGACATCACCGACCCGACCGCGCCCGTGGGCGTCGGGTTCGTGCCGATCGCTCTGGGTGCCCACAACACGACGCTGCACCCGAGCGGCAAGTACCTCTACGTCAGCGACTCCGAGCTCGTCCCCGACGAGAGCCGCCCGGTGGGCGAGATGACCGGGCGCATCAACGTGGTCGACATCCAGGACCTCACGGCCATGGAGGAGGTCTTCACGCTGCCGCTGACCACCGGCCTGTCGAGCCACGACATCAGCTTCAACAAGGCCGGCACCCGCGGCTACAGCGCGGCGCTGACGCAGACGCTCATCCTCGACACGACCGACCCCGCGAAGCCCTCCATCAAGACGACGATCATCGACCCGACCATCAACATCAGCCACGGTGCCGACATCACGCCGGACGAGAAGCACATCTACGTCACCGACGAGCAGGGCGGCGCGGCGGCCAACGGCGTGTGCAACGTGGGCGGCGTCCACGTCTACGACATCAGCAACGAGCTGGTCCCGGTGAAGACCGGCTTCTACGCCTTCAACCCGGTCAACTCGCTGACGGCCACGAGCAACAGCACCAACCTCACGTGCACGGCCCACGTCCTGGACTACGGCCCCACCGGCAAGACGTTCAGCAACGCCGGCTACGCGGCGGGCGTGCGCATCATCAGCAGCGAGAACCGGGTCGGCATCCCGACCGAGCTGGCCTCGTTCACGCCGGTCGACTCCGACACCTGGAGTGCGAAGCAGTACAAGGACAGCCGGTTCCTGTACGCCAACGACCTCGCCCGCGGGTTCGACGTCTACCAGACCACCGCGGTCCCCGGCCAGGCCGTGGACACCCGCACGGCGCGGCAGAAGCAGTACGGCGTCCGCCGGGTGGGCAGCACCTTCTTCACCGACGGCGCGTGGTGCGCCAACCCCGAGGGCGCCGCCGGCCTGACGCGCCTCGACACGGCCGCGCACCACAGCTGACCGCAGCCCCACCCCGACGCCGGTGCCCCGCGGGGGGTGCCGGCGTCGGCGCGTCTGCGGGGACTCGCCCCCCGTGACCGACCTGCGCCCCTTCCGCGACCTGCCCGCCCTCGTCGCCCTGTCGCTGCGCGCGTGACGCCCGTGTTCGCCTCCCTGCGCGAGGTCCTCGGCGACGAGCTCTTCCTCGGCCGGACCGTCAGGCCGCCGGGCGCTCCAGCAGCCGGGCGACGACCTCGCCGGCCCGGCGGGCGCCGTCGTCGTCGACGTCGAGGTGCGTGACCAGCCGGACCCGGCGGGGCCCGACCACCGACAGCAGCACCCCCTGCTCCTTGGCCGACCGGGCCAGCGCCGTCGCGTCGGGCACCTCCAGCGGGACGATGTTCGTCTCCGGCTCGACGCCGACGCAGGAGCCGATCAGGGCGGCCCGCCGGTGGTCCTCGGCCAGCCGCTCCACGTGGTGCTCGACGGCGTGCAGCCCGGCTGCGGCCAGCACGCCCGCCTGCCGCATGCCGCCGCCCATCCGCTTGCGCAGCACCCGGGCCCGCTCGGCGTCGGCGCTGCTGCACACGACCAGCGACCCGACGGGCGCGCCGAGCCCCTTGCTCAGGCAGACCGAGAGCGTGCCGAACACCTGCCCGTAGGACGACAGCGGCGTGCCGGAGGCGACGGCGGCGTTCCAGATCCGCGCGCCGTCGCAGTGCAGGGCGACGCCGTGCGCCTCGACCAGGCCGCGCAGCGCCTGCAGCTCGGCCAGCGGGTGCACGGTGCCGCCGCCCCGGTTGTGGGTCTGCTCGACGCTCACCGCTGCCGTCGCCACCGTCCCCCAGCCGGCGGGGCGCAGCTCGGCCTCGACGGCGGCGACCCGCGCCGGGCCGGGGAAGGTGCGGCTCTGGATGCCGCCGAAGGCCGCCGCGGCACCGTGCTCGTACGTGACCACGTGGTCCTGGCTGTCGCACAGCAGCTCGCCGGCCGGCGGGACGACGAGCTGCAGGCAGACCTGGTTGCCCATCGTCCCGCTCGGGACGAAGACGGCCGCCTCGTGGTCGAACAGCCCGGCGACGTGCTCCTCGAGCCGGCGCACCGTGGGGTCCTCGCCGTAGACGTCGTCGCCCACCTCGGCCCGGGCCATGGCCGCGCGCATCGCGTCGGTCGGGCGGGTCAGGGTGTCGCTGCGCAGGTCGACGAGCTCGCTCATGGGCTCCAGTCTCCCCGCCGCCGCCTGCCCCGCGCGGGCCTCCCCCCGCCGTAGGCTGGCGGCGCGATGGCAACGGGACGGGAGCAGGTGTCGGCGGAGCGCCTGGTGGCGGTCGTCCGGGTGCACGCCGACCGCGTCCACGACGCCGTCCGGCGGCTCGGGTGCGCCCCGTCGGCGTCCGCGGAGGTCGTGGAGACGAGCGCCCTCGACCTCGTCCGCGCCGTCGCCGCGGGCGGCGTGCCCGACCCCCTGGGCTGGTGGTTCGCCCGTGCCCAGGAGCTGGCGGCAGGGGTGCAGACGGGCTCGGCCGTGCCGGTGGGCGAGGGCGTGCTCGCCACCGACCGCGACCAGGTCCTGCTCGGCGACGCCCTCGACGCGCTGCCCGAGCGCGAGCGGCTCGCCCTGCTGCTGCGCGACTCCTACGACCTGCCGGCGGAGTCCGTCGGCGGCGCCCTCGGCACCGCGCCCGACGCCGCGATGGAGCAGGTCGGGCGCGCCCGGCTGGCCTTCCTGCCGCGCATCGACGGCTCGCCGTCGCCGTCGCTGGGCGGGCACCCGGCCGACCTCGGGGCCCTCGCCCGCATCGCGGAGGGCGGGCCGGTCGCGGCGCGCGACGCCACCACCCGGCGGCACGCCCAGACCTGCGGCGTCTGCCGTGCGGTGGTCGAGGCGCAGGACTACGCGCACCGCCTGCTGGCCGGCCTGGTCGTCGTCGCCCTGCCGGAGGCCGAGCGCGACGCGCTGCTCGCCCGGGTCGAGGCCGCGGCCCACGCCGCGCTGCCTGCCCAGGCCACCCTGGCCGTCCCCGTGGAGGAGCTGGAGGACGAGGACGACCTCTACCCCCGTCGGCTGCTGACGCCGCTCGGCGCGCTGCTCGGGCTGGTGCTCGCCGCGGCGCTCGGGCTCGGGCTGGGGCTGCTCCTGGTGCGCAACCCGGGGGCGATCGACCCGGCCGTCGCCGCCGGCCGCCTGCAGGCCCCGATCACGGCAGCGCCGGTGCCGACCGTGGCGCCGCCGTCGCGGGAGCAGGTGCAGCGCGCCCGCACGCCGCCCCCCGCCGAGACGCGCGTGTTCACCCTCCCCACCCGCACCCCCGAGCCGCCGCCACCCCCGCCGTCGCCCTCGCCGCGGCCGACCGAGGACCCGGTCGACCAGCTGGGCATCGGGCTCGACCCGGCGGAGGGTCCCAACGGGCAGCAGGTCACCGTGAGCGGCACCGGCTGGACGCCCGGCGTCGAGGTACGCCTCACCTACCTCGACCCGGTGGGCACCCCGACCGGGTCGTCGGCGACGGCGGTGCCGGACGAGCGCGGCCGCTTCACCACGGTGCTCGCGGCGCTCGACCCGCAGAACCTGCCCGGCTCGCACGAGGTCCGGGCAGAGGACGGCGCGCAGACGGCGTCGGCGACCTACTCCTCGCGCGGCTGAGCCGGCGCTACGGCAGCGTCGGGGTCGCCCGGGCGACGCGCTGCTGCAGCATCTCGGCGACGAGGAAGGCGAGCTCGAGCGACTGCCCGGTGTTGAGCCGGGGGTCGCAGGCCGTCTCGTAGCGGCCGGCGAGGTCGGCGTCGGTGAGGTCGTGGGCACCGCCGAGGCACTCGGTGACGTCCTCGCCGGTGAGCTCGACGTGGACGCCGCCGGGGTGGGTGCCGAGCGCGGCGTGGACCTCGAAGAAGCCGCGGACCTCGTCCATGACGTCGTCGAAGTGGCGGGTCTTGTAGCCGTTGCTGCTCTCGGTGGTGTTGCCGTGCATGGGGTCGCAGGTCCAGACGACGCTGCCGGGACCGCGCGCCGCGTCGACCGCCGACACGATGCCGGGCAGCACGTCGCGCACCCGCCCGGCGCCCATGCGGCTGATGACGGTGAGCCGGCCGGGCTCGCGGTCGGGGTCGAGCCGCTCGACGAGCGCCACCGCCGCCTCGGGCGTGGTGGTCGGGCCGAGCTTGAGGCCGATCGGGTTGGCGATGCGGCTGAGCAGGTCGACGTGGGCGCCCTCGAGGTCGCGGGTGCGCTCCCCCACCCAGAGCAGGTGGCCGGACAGGCCGTAGGGCCGCGCGCCGCTCTCCTCGGTGCGGGTCAGGGCGCTCTCGTACTCCAGCAGCAGCGCCTCGTGGCTGCTGTACAGCTCGACGCCGTGCGTGGCCGGCATCCCCGCGAGGTCCAGGCCGCAGGCGCGCATGAAGGCCAGTGCCCGGTCGATGTCGGTGGCCAGCGCCTCGTAGCGGCCGCCGGCGGGGCTCCCGACCACGAAGTCGCGGTTCCACTCGTGCACCGCCGACAGCTCGGCCGACCCGTCGGTGGCCATGGCGCGCATGAAGTTCAGCGTGGCCGCGCTGTTGGCGTAGGCGCGGACCAGCCGCGAGGGGTCGGGGGCGCGGTCGCCGTGCAGGTCGTTGACGGCGTCGCCGCGGTAGCTCGGCCGGCCGTCGGCCTCCAGGGCGGAGCTGCGCGGCTTGGCGTACTGGCCGGCCATCCGGCCGACCTTGACCACCGGCAGGGAGGCGCCGTAGGTCAGCACGACGGCCATCTGCAGCAGGGTGCGCACCGTGCCGCGGATCTTCTCGCTGGTGTTGGCCGCGAAGGTCTCGGCGCAGTCGCCGCCCTGCAGCAGGAACGCCTCACCCCGGGCGACGGCCGCCAGCCGGGTCTTGAGGGTGTCGCACTCCTGCGGCTGCACCAGCGGCGGGACCTCGGACAGCACCTGCACGACGTCGCGCAGGGCGGCGGGGTCGGGCCAGTCGGGCTGCTGGGCCGCCGGGAGGCTCCGCCAGGTGTCGAGGGCTGCGGTCACACCGGCCAGCCTAGTCCTGGGACGAGCGTCCCACGTGCTGGGACAGCGCCGTGATCAGCCGAAGAAGACCTCGGCCTCGGCGTAGCGCTCCAGCGGCACCGTCTTGAGCTCGCGGGTGGCCTCCTGCAGCGGCACCCGGACGATCTCGGTGCCCTGCAGCGCCACCATCTTGCCGCTGTCGCCGTCGTGCACGGCGTCGGCGGCGGCCAGCCCGAAGCGGGTCGCGAGCACCCGGTCGAACGCCGTCGGCGTGCCGCCGCGCTGGATGTGGCCCAGCACGGTCGCGCGCGCCTCCTTGCCGGTGCGCTGCTCGATCTGCGCGCCCAGCCAGTTCGCGATGCCGCCGAGCCGCACGTGGCCGAACGCGTCGACCTCCTCGCTCTGCAGCGCCATCGTCCCCTCCTTGGGGGTGGCCCCCTCCGAGACCACCAGGATCGGGGCGTACTGCTTCTCGAAGCGCTGCTCGACGTAGGCGCAGACCTGCTCCAGGTCGAACGGCCGCTCGGGGATGAGCACCACGTTCGCGCCGCCGGCCATGCCGCTGTGCAGGGCGATCCACCCCGCGTGCCGGCCCATCACCTCGACGACGAGCGCCCGGTGGTGGCTCTCGGCGGTGGTGTGCAGCCGGTCGATGGCCTCGACGGCGATCTGCACGGCGGTGTCGAAGCCGAACGTGTAGTCGGTGGCGCCGAGGTCGTTGTCGATCGTCTTGGGCACCCCGACGACGTTCAGGCCCGCAGCGGCCAGCTGCGTCGCGACGCCCAGGGTGTCCTCGCCGCCGATGGCGACCAGCGCGTCGACGCCCGCCTTCTCGAGGTTCTCGCGCACCCGGTCGACGCCGCCCTCGACCTTCATCACGTTGGTGCGGCTGCTGCCCAGGATCGTGCCGCCGCGGGGCAGGATGCCGCGCGTCTGCTCGACGCCGAGCGGCGTGGTCAGGCCCTCCAGCGGACCCTTCCAGCCATCACGGAACCCGAGGAACTCGTGGCCGTGGACCTCGGTGCCCTTGCGGACGACGGCCCGGATCACGGCGTTCAGGCCGGGGCAGTCGCCGCCGCCGGTGAGCACTCCGATGCGCATGCCTCAACGTAGCGCCGGGCTGCGCCGATCACCGTCAGCGTGAGGTCCCTGCTGCTGGCGTGCGCCCTGGTGCTCGCGCTGCCCGGTGTCGGGCTGGTCGCCGGCCCCGCCGCCGCCGCGCCGCCGCCTTCCACGGACCTCGCCGCGCCGGACCTCGCCGCGCAGGACCTCGCCGCGCCGGACCTCGCCGCGCTGCAGGCCGACCTCGACGCGTCAGCGGCCCGCGCCGCCGCCCTGGCGGCCGAGCTGGAGCGGGCGGCCGCGCGCGGCGGCGGGCTCCGCCAGGCCCTCGAGGACCTCGCCCAGCAGTCCGACGCCGCGCAGGCCCGGCTGGACGCCCGGGTCCGGCAGGTGTTCATGCGCGGGGGGCGCGACCCGCTGGCCTCCCTCGTCGTCCGGTTCGGCAGCCCGGTGGTGGCGCGGGCCGCGCACGCCGGCCTGGCGGCGTCGGTGCGCTCCGAGCGCGGCCTGCTCGACGCCGTCGACGCGCAGTCCGGACGGGTGCGCGCGCTGCAGGCCCGGGCCGCGGCCTTCCGGGCGTCGCTGCGGGGGCAGGCGGGTGCGGTGCTCGCCGAGCAGGAGCGGGCCCGGCGCCTGCTGGCCGACGCCCGGGCCGCGCTCGCGCAGCAGGCCGAGCAGGAGCAGGCCGCCGCGGCCCGGGAGGCGGCGGACGCCGCGCAGCAGGAGGCCGCCCGGCAGCGGCTCGTGGACGTGACCGCGCGGCTCGACGAGGTCAGCGCCTCGGTGACCCGCAGCCTCACCCCCGCCCAGACCGCCCGCAGCCGCCGGGCGCAGCAGCGGGAGGCGCCGCTGATCGCGCTGGCCGAGGCGGCGGGCCCCGGCTACCCGGCCGGCTTCGCCCCCACCGGCGAGCGGATCAGCGGCACGGCCTCCTGGTACGGGCCGGGCTTCGTCGGCAGCCCCACCGCCAGCGGCGCGCCCTACGACCCCGAGCGGCTCACCTGCGCCCACAAGACCCTGCCGCTGGGCACCCTGCTGCGGGTGGTGCGCGGCGCCCGGGCGGTGACCTGCCTGGTCGACGACCGCGGCCCGTTCGTCGGCGACCGGGTCCTGGACCTGTCGCGCGCCGGGTCGAGGGCGCTCGGCTACGACGGCACCGCCGAGGTGGTCGCCGAGGTCCTCGCCCCCCGCTGAGCCAGCAGGCCCGCGGACGCCGCCAGCAGGGCGACCGCCAGTCCTCCGAAGAACACCAGCCGCAGGCCGACCAGGACGTCCCCGGCGAGGGCCAGCGCCCCCACGTGCAGCGCTGCACCCAGCCCGAGGGCGGGGAGGCGGAGCCGCACCACCCAGGGCGCGACCGCCAGCAGGGCCTCGAGGGCGACGACGAGCACGCCCAGGCCGAGCAGCAGGGGCGTCGGCAGCCGCAGGGACAGCGGCCCCTGCGCCAGGGCCAGCGCCAGGACGTCGCCGCCGAGGAAGGTCTCGTTGACCTTGGCGAGCGCGGCGACGCCGTAGAGGGCGCTCAGCTGCACCCGCCACAGCAGCAGCCGCTCCTGCCCGTCCTGCGCGACCACGGCCGCCAGCGCCGTCCCGAGCAGCAGCACCAGGTGCTGGCGCCGCAGCTCCAGCGGCGCGTCGACCGCGACCGCGCCCGCGGCCAGCAGCACCAGCACCCACCCGCGGACCCGCCCCGCCGGCCCGGCCAGCAGGCAGACGCCGCCGGCCGCCAGGCCCAGCACCGCGACGGCCCAGAGCGGCGCGGGCAGCGCTCCCGGCCCGCGGAGCCCGACGTCGGCCGTCTTGAGCAGGACCAGAGCCCCGACGACCCGGTCCGCCGTCAGCACGGGTACTCACCCGGCTCGGGACCGCCGCGGCGCAGGACGGCGACCAGGTCGGGAGACCGGCGGCAGAGCAGGTCCGGGACCGTCCGGCCCGTCCCCACCGCGCGGACGAACGGGGGCAGGCTCCCGGCGTCGAGCCGGCGGACGGTGCCGTCGGCGGTGCGTCCCAGGTAGGCGGGGCGGGCGGTCGAGCTGTACATCTGGAACGACGCCGGCAGCTCGCTCCGGGGCCGCGAGCCCTCGTCCGCCCAGCGCACCCCGAGCAGCGCCAGGGGCAGGCCGACCTGCAGCAGCGCCACCGCCAGGACCGCCGGACGCAGGCGCACGCCGCTCCCCCTCCGGCGCGGCGGACCGCGCACCTGCCCATGCTGCCCCAGGTCGCGCCGCTCACGGAGCGGGGCCCAGCAGGCCGTCGGGTGGGTCAGGGCGGAGCCAGCCGCGCGGTCCGATGCGCCGGCCCCCGGTCAGGGCGAGCGGCCGGTCACGGTCGTGGAGCAGGTGGTGACAGCTCACGCAGAGCAGCACCGTGTTGGACAGGACGGTCGGGCCGCCCAGCGCCCACGGGACCACGTGGTGGGGGACGCACACCCCGGCTGTCCGGCCGCACCCCGTGTGCTCGCAGCGGTAGCCCGCCCGGTGCTCCAGGGCCCGGCGCTGGGGCCGGTTGAGCTGCCGGGCCTCAGGAGTGCTGTCGAGCGGGTGTCCGAGCGGACCGAGCACCAACCGACTGATCCGGCTCGTGCACGTCAGCGCGGCCAGGGTGCGCGGCCCCAGCCGCAGGCCCCCACGGGTGCAGGCGGTCCAGCGCGGGCGGTCCGGGGCGCGGTCGGGGCCGGAGGACGCCGCACCCAGCAGATCGGTCCCCTCGAACAGGTCCTCGAGCGCGTCGTCCGGCCCGACCCGGTCCGCGTGGACGTCCCCTGACCGCGCGAGGTCCTCCACCGTGGCGACGATGACCAGGGTCGGGTCGCCGGGGACGGCGTCGGTGGTGGCCGCCGCCTGCAGGATCGCCACGAGGGCGTCCATCGCCCGGCGCGGAGCGGGCCGCGGGTCGTCGTCGGCCCGGTCCGCCTCGGCCCGGGCGCGCAGGACCTGCCGAACCAGCTCGCCGGTCAGCGCGTCCGTCTCGCCCGACCAGCGGGTCCGCGCACCGACGTCCTGGAGCGTCAGCTCGGCCTGCTCGCGGGCATCGGCGAGGTCGGCGTCGGTCACCTCGGGGGCGAGCGCGCCCAGCAGCTCGTCCACCTTGCCGCGGAGGTCGCGGAGGTCGACCAGCTGTGCCAAGGCGATCAACGCCTCGGCCAGGGCCTGGTCCTGCAGCCGGAACGGCAGCGCGCGCCAGGCACGGACGAGCTGGAGCGCCGCGTCCAGCCCGAGGCCCCCGCCGGCGACGACGTCCGGCAACCCGGGCACGGCGGCCAACCGGCCCGCCACCGCCCAGTCCCGGCGAGCCTGCCAGACCGGGACCCCTGCGCCCTGCACGAGCAGGTCGGCCCCGTTGCGCGCTCCCGCTCGGGCGAGCGTGCCGGGGTCGACCGCCGCCAGGTCGCGGAGGAACACCCCGCGCAGCTCGGCGCTCGCGTGCGCCAGCGACGCCAGGCGGTCCGCCTCTCCCCCCACTGGCGCCGGGACGGAGCGGACCGCGTCGAGAGCGGCCAGCAGCGCACGGACGGGAGCGTCCACGAGCGCCTCGACCGCCATGCCGCTCCACCTCCTGTCGTCGAACTGGTGTTCGAAAGCAGTGTGGCAGGAGGGTCTGACAAGGAAGGCCGGGCCAGCCGCTCCGCGACCTCGCCTCGCGGCCGGTGCACCGCCCGACAGGACCGGCGGGGGCCGGCACGCGCGTCACGTCACGTCACGTCACGTCACGTCACGTCAACAGCTCCCAGGTCGCCGTCACGACGACGACGCTGTCCGTGCCGCCCGCCTCCAGCGGCATCCCGCCACTCATCTTGCTGCTGCGCGAGGACAGGTACTGCATCCGCGGCGCGTCCCCGCCCTCGCGGAGCTCCAGCAGCTGCCCGAGCCGCGCCCCGGCCGCCGCGGCCAGCTGCTCGGCCTGGTCCCGCGCGGCGCGCACGGCGTCCGCCCGGGCGCGCGCCTCGGCCGGTGCACTGTCCGCGACGCCGAGGGCCACCTGGTGCACACGGAGCTGGTCGCCGACCTGCTCGGCGGCGGCCTGCACCAGCCTCCCCGCCGCGGCGAGGTCCTTCACGACCACCCGCAGCTGGTAGGACGCCGCGAAGCCCTCCGGCCCGGCCTGGCCGTAGGCCTCCTGCACCGACAGGCCGGTCGTCTGGCGGTCGGGCGCGGCCACGCCCGCCCGGTCGAGGACGCCGAGCAGCTGCTCCACCGCCTCTGAGGCACGCCCGACGGCCGCACCGACGGAGGGGTCCGGCACGTGGACACCCAGCCCGATCACGACCTGGTCCGGGACGTCCGGGGCGTGCCCACCAGCGGTCACGGTGACGACGGGTTGCATGGACGGACCGTACGGCCGCGGCAGGGATCGCCGGCTGGCCCCGCGTGCGGCTCGGCCAGGTCACCCCGACGATGACGACGACGACGGACCGGCGCCCGCCGGCAACGCCCGCCGGCAGCGCCCGCCGGCAGCGCCCGCCGGCAGGGCGCCTCACCGCGGCAGCAGCCGCAGCCGGCTGACCAGCCGCGGCCAGTCCGGCAGCAGGTCGTCCGGCCCGACCGTCTCCGCCAGCCCCTGCCGGGCGACCACCACCAGCCGGACGTCGCGGTCGTGGGCGACGTCGACGGCGGCCAGCAGCCGGGCCCGGACGTCCGGCAGGCACCCGGACAGCGGGGGCACCCCGGTCAGCACCCAGGTCGGGTACCGCCCGGCCAGCTCGAGGCAGTCCGCCGCCGACGTCGGCCCCTCGCACAGCGAGCGGAACGGCAGCCAGACCACCCCGTGTCCCGCGGAGACGACGGGGAGCGGCCGCCCGCCGACCTGCAGCACGACCCGGTCCGCGGGCCCCGGTCGGGCCAGGCCCAGCCCGTCCAGCGACAGCGACGTGCCCGGGCACAGGAACGCCCCCGAGCGGTAGCGCGGCCGGTCGGTGCCGGCGCCCGGGTCCTCCCGGTGGTCGCGCCCGCCGTCGAACGCGATCCCTTCCAGCCGCTCGTGCAGCAGCGCCCGCAGCCCGTCGGCGTGGTGGGCGGACAGGGGGTGGCGGTGCAGGCCGTCGACCGCGTGGTTGGAGGTGACGCACGGCCGCTCCCCCGCTGTCGAGCACGGCGCGCAGCACCCGCTCGGCGATCCACACGTCGTCGCTGTCGTGCAGGTGCAGCTCGTCCAGCACGAGCAGCCGGACGCCGGCGAGGACCGCCGGCAGCCCCTGCGCGAACGCACCGCTGCCGCCGGCGGCCGCGTGCAGCCGCGCGTACAGGTCGTGGTGGTGGACCCGCAGCACGCCCTGGGGGCGGGCGGCCCCCAGGACGGCGTCGACCAGCCAGGTCTTGCCGCGCCCCGGCGCGGCCGTGCAGGTACGCCCCTCCCGGAGCCCCGCCGACCAGCCGGGCCAGCACCGGGAGCGCCTGCTCCTGCGCGGGGTCGAGCGCGAAGCCGGCGCGGGCCGCGGCGTCGCGCACCTGCGCGGGGACGTCCACCCGCCCGGCGTCCCCCCGGGGATGCAGCGCGTGCGGCAGCCGCACCCGCTACACCTCCAGCCCGAGCCGGTAGGCGCGCTCCTGCAGCGCCTCGAAGCGCACCTTCACGTGCCGGGCGTCGGCGAGCGCGTCGTGCAGGCCGCTCTGCTGCTTGGGCAGCGCGCGGCCGGCCGAGGTGCTCCCACAGCTGGCGCACGTCGAAGGTCACCCGCGGGACGCGCCCGGGGCAGCTCGGGCATCGCGCCCCACAGCTGGCACAGGGCGACGTGGTCGTAGGCGCCGTACCAGGCCCACAGCACGGCGTCGTCGCCGAGGAAGGCCAGCAGCTCCTCGCGCACCTGCGCCCGCGGCTTCCACGTCGACGCCGGCGGCAGCTGCGGGAGCACGTTCTCGCGCACCCACGGGTGCACCTCGAGCGGGTCCCAGTCGTTGAGGACCGCGTAGAGCTCGCGCCCGTCCTCGGCGACGACGCCGACCGACAGCAGCGTCACCGCGGGCGCCGTGACGCCGAACTCGCAGTCGTAGAAGAAGCGCACGGTGACCAGTCTGTCGTTTCGGACCGCGCGAGGCTGTCGAGACCGACGGGGTGTGCGGCATCAGCGGTGAGGTCAGGCTCGACGGGCAGGCGGCCGACGTGGAGGCCGTCGCGCGCATGACGGGTGCGCTGCACCGGCGCGGCCCCGACGGCGAGGGCGTGTGGAGCGCCGGCCGCGTCGCGCTGGGCCACCGCAGGCTCAAGGTCGTCGACCTGTCGGAGTGCGCGCAGCAGCCGATGGTCGACCCCTACCTCGGGCTCACCGGCGTCTTCAACGGGATGGTCTACAACTACCGCGAGCTGCGGGCCGAGCTCGAGGGCAAGGGCCACCGCTTCTTCTCCGAGGGCGACACCGAGGTCGTCCTCAAGGCCTACGCCGAGTGGGGCGAGGCCTTCCCCGAGCACCTGTCGGGGATGTTCGCCGTCGTCCTCGTCGAGCGCGACAGCGGGCGCGTCGTGATGGCCCGCGACCGGCTCGGCATCAAGCCGCTGTACCTGGCCGAGACGCCCGGCCGGCTGCGCTTCGCCAGCACGCTGCCGGCCCTGCTGGCGGCCGGCGACGTCGACACCACCGTCGACCCCGTGGCGCTGCACCACTACCTGACCTTCCACGCCGTCGTCCCGGCGCCGCGCACCGTGCTCAACGGCGTCCGCAAGCTGCCGCCGGCCACCGTGCGCGTCGTCGAGCCCGACGGGAGCACGCGCGAGTCGGTCTACTGGTCGCCGTCCTACGTGCGCGACCCCGCCCGTGCCGGCATGAGCGCGCGCGACTGGGAGGACGCCGTCCTCGAGGCGCTGCGCACCAGCGTGCCGCCGGCGGATGGTCGCCGACGTCGAGGTCGGCGTCCTGCTGTCCGGCGGCGTCGACTCCTCGCTCGTCGTCGGGCTGCTCGCCGAGCAGGGCCAGCAGGGGCTCAAGACGTTCAGCATCGGCTTCGAGGCGGTCGGCGGCGTCGAGGGCGACGAGTTCCGCTACAGCGACCTCGTCGGCGCAGCGCTTCGGCACCGACCACACCCGGATGATGGTGCCGCCCGAGCGCACGCTGCCGGCCCTCGACGACGCCGTCCGGGCGATGAGCGAGCCGATGGTCAGCCACGACGTCGTCGCCTTCTACCTGCTCAGCCAGGAGGTCAGCCGGCACGTCAAGGTGGTGCAGTCCGGCCAGGGCGCCGACGAGGTGTTCGCCGGCTACCACTGGTACCCGCCCGTGCACGGCGCGCAGGACCCCGTCGCCGCGTACGCGAAGGCCTTCTTCGACCGCCCGCACAGCGCGATGGCCGAGGTCCTGGAGGACGCCTACCGGGTCGAGCAGGACGTGTCGCTGGACTTCGTCCGCGCCCACTTCGACCGGCCCGGCGCCGACACCGGGCTGGACCGGGCGCTGCGCCTGGACAGCGAGATCATGCTGGTCGACGACCCGGTGAAGCGGGTCGACAACACCACCATGAGCTTCGGCCTCGAGGCCCGGGTGCCGTTCCTGGACCACGAGCTGGTCGAGCTCGCCGCCCTGTGCCCGCCCGAGCTGAAGCTCGCCCACGACGGCAAGGGCGTGCTCAAGCAGGCCGCCCGGCAGGTCGTCCCCAGCGAGGTGATCGACCGCCCCAAGGGCTACTTCCCGGTGCCCGCGCTGACCCACCTGCAGGGCGGCTTCCTCGACCGGGTCCGCGACGCCCTGACCAGCCCGGCGGCCAAGGAGCGCGGCCTGTTCCGGCCGGCCTACGTCGAGCGGCTGCTGCAGGACCCGAACAGCGACCTGACCCCGCTGCGCGGCAACCGGCTCTGGCAGCTCGGGCTGCTGGAGATGTGGCTGCAGGAGCACGGCGTCTGATGCAGCCCTCCACCGTCCGCTGGGAGCGCGCCGTCGAGGTCCTGCCCGACGGCGTCACGCCCGACGTCGTCCTCGAGTGCGGCTGGGGCCGCATCGTGTTCGGGCAGACCTTCACCAGCCACGACCAGCTGCGTGCGGCGCTGCGCGGCGAGGAGAGCGGGCAGCGCGACATCTGCGTGTACCCGCGCGAGCCGCACGTCCTGGTCGCCCTGGCCCCGAGCGAGCTGTTCGTCGACCCCTCGCACACCTACCGCCTCGACCTCACGGCGCCGTCCCCCGAGGGCCGCCCGTGCCTGGCCACGGTGCGTCCGATGCGCGCCGAGGACGCCGCCGCGGTCAACCGCACGTACGCGACCGTCGGCATGCTGGTCGCCGACGAGCAGCTGCTTGTCGAGAACGCGGCCGACCCCGTCTTCACCTACCTCGTCGCCGAGGACCACGCCGGCGACGTCGTCGGGTCGGTCACCGGCGTCGACCACGTGCGGGCCTTCGGCGACCCCGAGGGCGGCACCAGCCTGTGGTGCCTGGCCGTCGACCCGCAGGTCACCCTGCCCGGCGTCGGCGAGGCCCTGACGCGCGCGCTGGTCGAGGAGTTCCGCTCCCGCGGCCGCGCCTACACCGACCTCACCGTGCTGCACGACAACCGGCGGGCCATCGGCCTGTACGAGCGGGTCGGCTTCCAGCGCGTCCCGGTGCTGTCGGTGAAGCGCAAGAACGGCATCAACGAGCCGCTCTACGTCGGGCCGGCCAGCCCCGACTACCGGCGGCTCAACCCGTACGCCCGGATCATCGCCGACGAGGCGCGCCGCCGGGGCATCGACGTGGAGGTCCGCGACGCCGAGTGGGGCGAGCTGCGGCTGACGCACGGCGGGCGCAGCGTGGTCACCCGCGAGTCGCTGTCGGAGCTGACGAGCGCGGTCGCGATGAGCAGGTGCGACGACAAGCGCATCACCCGCCGCGTCCTCGAGGGCGCCGGGCTGCAGGTCGCCCGCGGCCGCACCGCCACCACCCCCGAGGAGGACGCCCTCTTCCTGGAGCAGCTCGGCGAGCTCGTCGTCAAGCCCGCCCGGGGCGAGCAGGGCCGCGGCATCACCGTCGGCGTCAAGGACCCCGACCACCTGGTGCGGGCCGTCGAGGAGGCCCGCCGGCACTGCCCCGACGTGCTGCTCGAGGAGCTCGTCGAGGGCGAGGACCTGCGGGTCGTCGTCATCGGCCACGAGGTGGTCGCCGCCGCCCTGCGCATCCCCGCCACCGTCGTCGGCGACGGGCGCTCCACCGTGAACCAGCTGATCCGCACGCACAGCCGGCGGCGCGAGGCCGCGACCGGCGGGGAGTCGCGCATCCCGCTCGACGAGAGCACCCGCGACACCGTGCGGCAGGGCGGCTACGACCTCGACCAGGTCCTGCCGTCCGGGGTGTCGCTGCGGGTGCGCCGCACCGCCAACCTGCACACGGGGGGCACCATCCACGACGTGACCGACCGCCTGCACCCCGACCTCGCCAGGGCCTGCGTCGTCGCCAGCCGCGCCCTCGACGTCCCCGTCACCGGGCTGGACCTGCTCGTGCCCGACCCCGCCGGTCCCGAGCACGTGTTCGTCGAGGCGAACGAGCGGCCGGGCCTGGCGAACCACGAGCCGCAGCCGACCGCGGAGAGGTTCGTGGACCTGCTGTTCCCGGGCACGTCCTCCCCGTGACCGACCCGCGGCTGCTGCCGATCGACCTCGACTACGTGCAGGAGGTCCTCGTCGACCTGCTGCGCACCCCGAGCCCGACGGGCCGCACCGACGCCGTCGTGCAGTACGTCGGCGAGCGGGTCCTCGACCTCGGCCTGGACCTGAAGGTCACCCGCCGCGGGCTGCTGAACGCGACGATGGCGGGGCGGCGGACGCGGCCGGACCGCGCCGTCGTCGTCCACGCCGACACGATCGGCTGCATGGTCGAGCGGGTGAAGGAGAACGGCCGGCTGCAGGTCACCCCGCTGGGCACCCACAGCGCCCGCTTCGCCGAGGGCGCCCACGTGCTCGTCTACACCGACGAGCCGGGCCAGTGCTACACGGGCACCGTGCTGCCCCTCAAGGCCAGCGGCCACAACTACGGCGACGAGGTCGACACCCAGGGCGTCGGCTGGCCGCTGGTCGAGGTGCGCCTCGACGAGCCCGTCTCCACCGCCGAGCAGACCCACGCCCTCGGCATCCGGGTCGGCGACTTCGTGGCGCTGGAGGCGAACCCGGTGATCACGCCGCAGGGCTACGTCAAGAGCCGGCACCTGGACGACAAGGCCGGCATCGCGGCGGCGCTCGGCGCCTTCAAGGCGGTCGCGCGACGCCGGCATCACCCCGCTGGTGTCGGCGCACCTGCTCGTGACGATCGCCGAGGAGGTCGGGCACGGCGCGACGCACGGCCTGGACACCGACGTCGCGGAGATGGTGGCCGTCGACAACGCCGTCGTCGCGCCGCTGCAGCAGTCGCGCGAGGACAGCGCCAACATCGCGATGCTCGACTCGACCGGGCCCTTCGACTACCACTTCAGCCGCCGCCTGCTGGCCATGGCCGCCGAGCACGGCATCCGGCACACCCGCGACACCTTCCGGCACTACCGCTCCGACGCCGCCAGCGCCGTCGAGGCGGGCCTGGAGATCCGCACCGCGCTGGTCGGGTTCGGCGTCGACTCCTCGCACGGGCACGAGCGCACGCACCTCGACGGCATCGAGGCCGTCGCGCAGCTGCTCGCGGTGTACCTGCAGACCGACCTCACGTTCCCCGACTGGGACGTCGACGAGCGGGGCGACCTGGCGGGCTTCCCGAGCCGCAGCGTGCAGCCGACGGAGTTCGAGGAGCGGCGCGACCGGCGTGCCGGCGACACCTCCGAGGGCGGGTCGTAGGGTCCGCGCGTGACCTTCTCGATCGTCGCCCGGGACGGCGACCAGCTCGGCGTCGCCGTCGCGAGCAGGTTCCTGGCGGTCGGGGCGTTCGTCCCCGCTGCCCGTGCCGGTGTCGGCGCGATCGCGAGCCAGTCGTTCGTCAACCTGCGCTACGTGCCGGACGGGTTCGCCCTGCTCGAGGGCGGCGCCGGCGCGCAGGAGGCGCTGGACCGGCTGACCGCCGACGACGAGCAGCGCGAGGCCCGGCAGGCCGGCGTCGTCGACGCGTCCGGCGGGTCCGCCACGTTCACCGGCACCGGCTGCATCGGCTGGGCCGGCGGCACCAGCGGCACGGGGTACGCCGCGCAGGGCAACTGCCTGGCCGGCCCCGAGGTGGTCGCCGCGATGGAGCAGGCCTTCCTCGCCTCCAGCGGCGGGCCTGGCCGGGCGGCTGCTGGGCGCGCTGCGCGCCGGCGACGACGCCGGGGGCGACCGGCGCGGTCGGCAGAGCGCGGCCCTGTACGTCGTCAGCCCGGGAGGCGGCTACGAGGGCGGCAGCGACGTGCTCGTCGACCTGCGCGTCGACGACTCCCCCACCCCGGTCGCCGAGCTCACCCGGCTCCTGGGCCTGCACGAGCTGTACTTCGGCAAGGCCGACCCCGCCACCCTGCTGCCGCTGGAGGGGGAGCTGGCCGAGGAGGTGCGGCGTCGGCTGGCCGGCACCGGCCGGACGGGCGAGGACCTCGACGCGGTCCTGTTCGACTGGATGGGCTGGGAGAACTACGAGGAGCGCCACGTCGCCGGGAAGCTCGACCCGGTGGTGCTGGCCGCGCTGCGGCAGGCGACCGGAGGGTGAGCGTCCTCGCGATCGACGCCGGGACCACGGGCGTCACCGCGCTCGTCGTCGGCGAGGACGGGGGCGTGCTGTCGCGCGGCTACCAGGAGTTCCCGCAGCACTTCCCGCAGCCCGGCTGGGTGGAGCACGAGCCCGAGGAGGTGTGGCAGGCCGTGCTGGCCGCCTGCCGCACCGCGCTGGACGGGCAGACCGTCACCTGCATCGGGATCACCAACCAGCGCGAGACCGCCGTGCTGTGGGACCGCGAGAGCCTGGCCGCGCCGCGCAGGGCCGTCGTGTGGCAGGACCGGCGCAGCAGCGGGGTGTGCGACCGGCTGCGCGACGCCGGGCACGAGCCCCGGGTGGCCGAGCTCACCGGCCTGCGGCTCGACCCCTACTTCACCGCGACCAAGCTGGCGTGGCTGGCCGAGCACGACCCCCGCTCGTGGCACGGCGTCACGTCGGGCAGCACCGTCGTCGGCACCGTCGACTCCTACCTCGTCGCCCGGCTGACCGGCGGGCGCCGCCACGTCACCGAGCCGAGCAACGCCTGCCGCACCCTGCTGTTCGACCTGCACACGCTGCGGTGGTCCGACGAGCTGTGCGAGCTGTTCGGGGTCCCCCGTGCGGCGCTGCCCGAGGTCGTCCCGAGCTACGGCGAGGTGGGGCGCACCGACCCGCGCGCGTTCCTCGGCCTCGACCTGCCGGTGAGCGGGATCGCGGGCGACCAGCAGGCCGCCCTGTTCGGCCAGGGCTGCTACGAGCCGGGGCGCAGCAAGTGCACCTACGGCACCGGCTCCTTCGTGCTGGTCAACACCGGGAGCACGCCGGTGCTGTCCGAGCGGCTGCTGACGAGCGTCGCGTGGATGCACCCCGACGGGCGCGCCGAGTACGCGCTCGAGGGCGCCGTGTTCGTCACCGGCGCGGCCGTGCAGTGGCTGCGCGACGGGCTGCAGGTCATCGGGTCGGCCGCCGAGGTGGAGGCGCTGGCCCGGCAGGTCCCCGACAGCGGCGGCGTCGTCTTCGTCCCCGCCCTCACCGGGCTCGGCGCCCCGCACTGGGACCCGGGCGCCCGCGGCACCGTCCTCGGCCTCACCCGCGGCACCACCCGCGCCCACCTGGCCCGCGCGACCCTGGACGCGATCGCCTTCGAGGTCCGCGACGTCGTCGACGCCATGACCGGCGAGGCCGGGGTGGCGGTCCCGGTCCTGCAGGTCGACGGCGGGGCGTCGGCCAACGGGCTGCTCTGCCAGACCCAGGCCGACCAGCTCGGCGTGCCCGTGCAGCGCCCCGAGGTGCTGGAGACCACCGCGCTGGGAGCGGCGTTCCTGGCCGGGCTGGGCACCGGGGTGTGGTCCTCCTGCGACGAGCTCGCCGACACCTGGCGGCTCGACGCCCGCTTCGAGCCCACCCGCGGGGTGCGCGACGACGGCGGGCACGCCCGCTGGCTGCGCGCCGTGGACCGCGCGCGCGGCTGGGAGGACTGAGCGCCCCGACGTCGAAACACTCCCGGGTGCGCCGTCTCCCTCTCGCCCTCGCCGCCGTCGCCCTGCTCGTGGGCGGCCTGCCCTCCTACGGAGCGGACGCCCCGCCGGAGCGGACCGTCCGGGCCGGCGTCGGGGTGGTGGACGCCACCTGGAACACCGGCGCGGCCGCCGGGCAGTACGCCTCCGAGAACACCTCGCTGGTCGAGAACGTCGGCTCCGGCGGCGACGTCGACCCGTACCAGCACAGCCGGGCCAAGGAGAAGAGCTACGGCACGCACAGCCGGCTGACCGTGCGGGCCCTGGTCGTCGAGGGCACCGACGGCCACCGCGTCGCCCTGCTCAAGACCGACAACTACCTCGCGCAGGACCTGCTGCTGCGCCGCGTCGGCCAGCTGCTCGACGAGGGCGACAGCGGCGTCGGCTACGACGACATCCTGCAGAACGCCACGCACGACCACTCCTCGCCGTACTACACGACCACCTCCCCCGGCGTGTTCGTCTTCCAGGACGTCTTCGACCAGCGGATGTTCGAGTACCAGGCCAGGGCCATGCGCGACGCCGTGGAGCAGGCCGTCGACGCCCTGCAGCCCGCCCGCATGGCGGCCACCACGACGGACTTCCGCGCCATGAAGGCCAACGTCGTCGGGCCGGCCACCGCCGACGACGGCACGCCCGCCGGCTACCCCCGCGAGTTCGGCGACACCGGGCTGGTCGTCATGCGCTTCGAGACGGCCGACGCGCCGCACCGGCCCATCGCGGCCTGGACCAACTTCGGCGAGCACCCCGAGTCGCTCGACGGCTACGGGCTGACCACCGCCGACTACGTCGCCCCGCTGGAGCGCTTCGTCGAGCGCGACCTCGGCGCCCCGCTGGTGTTCAGCCAGGGCGACGTCGGCAGCAGCGAGGGCCCCTACGAGCGCGAGGACACCTACGCGCAGCTCCCCGACGGCACCTACCGGGCGTACGCGCACAGCGGCTACGCGCAGATGGAGCGCGGCGCCCGCCTCATGGCCGACGCCGTCGTGCAAGGCGTGGAACGAGGCCGGCACCGGCCGGGCCCAGGTGCGCTGGAGCGACGACTTCCCCGTCGCCCTGCTCACCCGCTGGACGCCCGGGCCCGGTCAGCCAGCCCTACCCGACCGTCGGCAACTGCCGCAGCGCGCCCACCCTGGCCGGCAACCCCGGCATCGGCGTCGCCCCCGACTGCGAGCGCGCCGGCACCCCCGCCGCCGTGGGCTCGATGGACCTGCACGGCGTCCCCGTCCCCGCCCACTACGCGGCGCCCGGCTACCCGGCGGTCGAGGAGAACACCCGCATCAAGCTGCAGGTCGCCCGGTTCGGGGAGGTGCTGCTGGCGTCCTGCTCCTGCGAGGCGCAGGTCGACCTCGTGCTGAACCTGGAGAGCCGGGCCAACGACGTCGCCGGCGACATCTGGGACGGCTACGACTGGTCGGACGAGTGCGCGCCCGTCCGCGGGCGGCTACCTGTGCCGCGGCAAGCAGGTCTCGAAGGCCGCCTACGACCGCATGGTCGCCCAGGTGCACAACGACGCGAAGGGCTGGGACGACCCCGCCTACGCGCCGTACGCGAACACCGACCCGGCCGACCCGAAGGACATCAAGGGCAACTTCACCAAGGAGGAGCTGACGCCCGACCTCGGCTTCGCCCTGCCCGTCGGCGTCGGCCACGCCGGCGACTACAACGGCTACACGGTGTCCTACCGCGAGTACATGAGCCGCGACTCCTACCGCAAGGCGCTCACCACCTACGGGCCGCACACGGCCGACTACATGGTCACCCGGCTGGTCCGCATGGCCGGCCAGCTCAAGGGCGGTCCGGCGCTGCCCCCCGAGCCGAACGACGCGCAGGGGCAGGCCGACGAGGCCCGCCAGGCGGCGCTGGCCGCGGGCATCGGCCAGGCGTCCGGCGCCGTCCTACGACGCCTACCGCGACGCCCTGCCCGCCGACGTCGGCCCGGTCGAGCCGGTCACGCAGCCGCAGGACGTGCAGCGCTTCGACGCCGCGACCTTCACCTGGCGCGGCGGCTCCAACGCCGTCGACAACCCCGTCGCCCGGGTCGAGCGGCTGGTCGACGGCGCCTGGACGCCCTACGCCGACATGACCGGCGAGGTGCAGACGCTGGTCCGCTTCCCGCAGGGCGTGCAGGGCGTCGCCACCACCGCGACGGGCGCGCAGGAGTGGCTGTGGACGGCCGGCTTCGAGGCCTTCGACGCCTTCCCCGCCCGGATCGGCAGCACCCCCACCGGCGCGCTACCGCTTCGTGGTCGACGGGGTCAGCCGCGTCTCGGGCAGCGACGAGCCCTACACCGTCACCAGCGCCGTGTTCCGGGTGACGCCGTGGACCGGCGTCGCGCTGGGCGACGTCCGCCCCGACGGCTCCTTCACCGCGACGTCGACCTACCCCCGCAGCTACCGCTCGGCCTTCCGCACCATCGCCGACGACGGCCGCACGACCATCTGCCGCACCTGCTCGTTCCGGCCCTGGGCGGCCGGGGCGCCCGTGGAGGCGGTCGAGGTCACGCTGACCGGCCGGGACGGCCGCGCCCGCACCAAGGACGCGCGGCGCGAGGACGGCCGCTGGACCGCCGACCTCGGCGACGCGGTGTCCGCCGTCGTCGCGCCCGGCGGCGCGGTGGACGCGAACGGCGAGACGAACGGCGCGCCGCTGGTGCTGCGCTGAGGGGCTACTCCGCCAGGCCCTTCTCGACGGCGTAGCGGACCAGCTGCGCCCGGTTGTGCAGCTGCAGCTTGCTGAGCGTGTTCTGCACGTGGTTCTCCACGGTGCGGTGCGACAGCACCAGCCGCTCGGCGACCTGCTTGGCCGTCAGCCCCTTGGCGACCAGGCGCAGCACCTCGGTCTCGCGCGGCGTGAGCTGCGGGGCGCCGTCGTCGGCGGCGGTGCGGCGGTACTCCCCCAGCAGCAGGCCCGCGAGCCCCGGCGACAGCACGCTCTCGCCCGCGGCCGTGCGGCGGACGGCGTCGACCAGCTCGGCGGCGCTCGCGGACTTGACCAGGTAGCCGGTGGCCCCGGCCTTCACGGCCTCCAGCACGTCGGCCTGCTCGCCGCTGGCCGACAGGACCAGCACCCGCACGTCCGGCGCGACCGCGCGGGTGACCTCGACGCCGGACAGCCCGGGCATCTGCAGGTCGCACACCAGCACGTCGGGGCGCACCGCGGCGCACACCCGCACGGCCTTCTCGCCGTCGCCCGCCGCACCGACGACGTCGAGCCCGGCGGCGGCCAGGTCGCGCTCGACCGCCTCCCGCCAGATGGGGTGGTCGTCGGCCACCACCACCCGCAGCGCGGCGTCAGGTGCGGGGGACACGCAGCTCCACCTCCGTCCCCTGGCCCGGCGTGCTGGTCACCAGCACGCTGCCGCCGAGGTCCTCGACCCGGCCGCGCACCGAGCGTGCCACGCCCATCCGGCCCTCGGCCTCGGCCTGCTGCCAGCCGCCCGGGGGCGAAGCCGGGGCCGTCGTCGCGGACGGTGACCAGGACGGCGTCGCCCTCGTCCTCGACCAGCACCCAGGCGCGTCCGCCCGCATGGGCGCGCACGTTGTCCAGGCACGCCGCCACCGCCGCGGCCAGCTCGGTGCGCGGCGTGCGCCGGCAGCGGCACCGGGACGGCGGGCGCGGCGAGCTCGGGCCAGGACAGCAGGGCGCGCAGGTCGACGGTCCCCTGCGGCACCGGCGCGGCCGGCCCGCTGACCAGCCGGCGCAGCGCGCCCTCCTGCTCGGCGGCCAGCGCGGCGAGCTGCGGGTCGGTCGAGCGCCGGCTGACCAGGGCGAGGGTCTGCAGGACGCCGTCGTGCACGGTGCGGGCCAGGCGCTCGCGCTCGGCCTGCTGCGGCCTCCCGCTGCACGACCGCCGCGTAGGCCGCCTCGGCCTGCCGGGCCAGGCTCACCACGTAGCCGACGACGGCCCCGACGAGCAGCAGCAGCACGCACGACCCGACGGCGGCCCGGGTGACGTCTCCGCGCCACAGCAGCGTCGCCGCGGCCATCACGACGGCGGCCAGGGTGCCCGGCAGCGGCCCCCCGCGCACCGCCCAGGCGACGACGGGGACCGCGCCCCAGGTGAGGGTCAGGCTCGGCGCCTCGGCGACCTCGATGAGCGCCGCGCCCTGCAGGTACCGCCCGGACAGCAGCGCCAGGGCGGCGACGGCGAGGTCGGCGAGCAGCAGCGGCGTCGTCCGGCGGGACGGGCGCGGCCAGCAGCAGGGAGACGACGACGGTCCACGCCGTCATGAGGGACAGCAGGGCGACGACGCCGCCGGGGTGCGGGACCTCGTCGAGGCCGACCAGCCCGGACACGACGGCGTAGACCAGGGAGGCGACGCGGGCGGCAGCGGTCGCCCGCCAGAGCGCCGGGTCGAGCCGCTCGGCGTAGGGGCGCGGCGGCGCCCCGGCAGCCGGGTGGGTCAGCTGGCCCGTCGCACCGGGCGGGGCGCGTCGCTGACCAGCGCCTCGCGGGCGGCGGCCCGCGCGTCCTCCATCTCGGCCTTGGCGGCGTTCGCGTACTGGTCGACGTACTCCTGGCCGCCGAGCAGCATCAGCTCGTACATGATCTCGTCGGTGATGGAGCGCAGCACGAAGCGGTCGCCCTCCATGCCCTCGTAGCGGCTGAAGTCCAGCGGCTTGCCGAACACCATCGAGACCCGCTTGAACTTGGGCATCATCCGGCCGGGCGGCTGGATGTCGAACATGCCGCGCAGCCCCACGGGGATCACCGGCACGCCGGCCTCCAGGGCCAGCCGGGCGACGCCGGTCTTGCCGCGGTAGAGCCGGCCGTCGGGCGAGCGGGTGCCCTCGGGGTAGAGGCCCAGCAGCTCGCCGCTCTGCAGCACGCGCAGGCCGGTGCGCAGGGCGCGCCTCGCTGGCCGCGCCGCCGGAGCGGTCGATCGGGATCTGGCCGGCGCTGCGGAAGAACATCGCCTGCAGCCGGCCCTTGACCCCGCGGCCGGTGAAGTAGTCGCTCTTGGCCAGGTAGGTGACCTTGCGCGGGCACCACCAGCGGGATCATGAAGTTGTCGAGGAAGGAGTTGTGGTTGCCGGCCAGGATCGCGGCGCCGTGCGCCGGGACGTTCTCCAGGCCCTCCGCGGTGGGACGGAACAGCACCCGCAGGACCGGCGCGAGGACCGCCTTGATGAACCAGTAGCCCACGGGCCCTCCTCGCGGTCGACGCGTCGCGGCCGTCTGCCGCCGTCCAGACCCTAGGCCTCGCCCAGACCGGGCACAACGGTCGTCGCGGCCGCCCGTCCGCGGGCCGCCGACACCGCCGGCGCCCGCGTGCGACGATGCTCCTCCCGCGCCCCCCGCGGACCGCCCTCCGAGACGTCCAGGAGCCCCCGTGGCCGTGCTGCCCGGCGCCGAGCCGATCGACCTGCCCGGCGGGCCCGTCGGCGTCGTGCTGTGCCACGGCTTCACCGGCACCCCGCAGAGCATGCGGCCGTGGGCCGAGCACCTCGTCGGCCGCCGGCCTGACGCGTCGTCGCGCCGCGGCTGCCCGGCCACGGCACGCGCTGGCAGGACATGAACCGCACCCGGTTCTCCGACTGGTACGGCGAGCTCGAGCGGGCCTTCGACGGGCTGCGCGCCCGCTGCGAGACCGTCTTCGCGATGGGCCTGTCGATGGGCGGCACCCTCACCCTGCGCCTGGCCGAGGAGCGCGGCGACGCAGCTCGCCGGGCTGGTCATCGTCAACGCCTCGCCTGGCCACCGAGCGCCGCGACGCCAAGCTGCTGCCGCTGCTGTCGCCGGGTCCTGCCGTCGTTCCCCGGCATCGCCAGCGACATCAAGAAGCCGGGCGTCACCGAGCTGGCCTACGACCGGATCCCGCTCGGCCGCCGCCAACTCGCTGCAGCAGGCGTGGCCCGTCGTGCGCCGCGACCTGGCCCGCATCACCTGCCCGGTGCTCGTCTACCGCAGCCGCGAGGACCACGTCGTCGAGCCGGTCAGCGGCCGCGATGCTCGTCGAGGGCCTGGCCGGGCGGCAGTTCGAGGAGAAGGTGCTGGACGACAGCTACCACGTCGCCACCCTCGACAACGACGCCCCGGCGATCTTCGCAGGCTCGCTGGACTTCGTCCGCGCGCACGCGCCCGCCGCCGCGCCCGGTCTCTGCGCGCGGCCGTGAGCGACACGCCCGCGGGACGCCGCGGCAACGGGCTGCAGGCCGCCGACTGGGGCGCGCTGGTCGACCTCGACCCGCGCCTCGGCGAGACCCTGCTCGAGCGGCTGGCGCAGGCCGGGCGTCGCCGGCCTACGTCGAGCCGGCCAGCGCCGCCGGCGACCCGTGGCCGCGGCGCCGCGCTGCCCAGCCGGCCGCTCGACCGGCTGTGGGTCGACCCGGACCGCGCCAGCACGCCCGCGAGGTCGTCACCGCCGAGGTCGCCGACCTCACCGCCCTGCTCGCCGAGTCCGAGCCCGGCGCGACCGCCCACGGCCTGGTGCAGCCGGTGCCGCGCCACGCCGCCCGCCGCGTGCTCACCCGCCGCCCGCCGCCGCCCGTGCCGCCGCCGCGCCTCCGCCCGCGCCGGCCGCCGCGCCCGGGCCGCGTCGACGAGGACGAGCTGTTCCGGCAGATCGTCGCCGGCTTCGACACCCCCGGCGACGACCCGGTCCCGCGCTGGCCGGTCGCCGAGGACACCGGCGTCCGACGCGGGCCCGGCCCGACCTCGACGCCGCCCGCCGCCGACCCCCGCCGGTCGACAGGCGCCCCGGCGCCGGCGCGGCGACGACGCCCTGCCCGACTGGCTCGAGCCCGACCGCGCTCGACGAGGCCGACCTCGCGGACCCCGACATCGACGGCGGCCACTACGTGCCACCTCCCCCGCCGCCCGCGCCCCGCGGTGTCGCTGCGCACGCTCGGCGCCGTCGCCGTGCTGCGTCCTCGGCCTGGTGCTGCTGTTCGTGCCCCAGCTGGTCGGGCAGTCGGCGACGTCGGGCGTGCTGCTGCTCGGGGATCGCGCTGCTCGGCGGGGGCGCCGCCCTGCTGGTGCTGCAGGTGCGCGATGCTCCGCCCCACGACGGCGGGCCGGGCGACGGCGCCGTCGTCTGAGCCGCCACCTGCGAGGAGCCGGCGTGACCGTCAGCGAGACCCTCGAGACCCGCGGCCACCTCATGGACACCGGCGTCCTCGCCCGCGTCCTCGACGACGTCCTCGCCTACGGCGGCGACTACCGCATCGACCGGCTCGACGTCGGGCGGGCCCACGAGGACGAGTCCTACGCGCGGATCCTGGTCTCGCACGACGACGACGAGTCGCTGCAGCGGCTGCTGATGCGGCTGCAGGCGCACGGCGTCAACCAGGTCGACCCGGGCGAGGCGGTGCTGCGCGAGGTCGACCGCGACGGCGTCTTCCCGGAGGACTTCTACTCCACGACCAACCTCGAGACCGTCGTGCGGCTCGGCGCGCAGTGGGTGCCGGTCGAGCAGCCGGAGATGGACTGCGGGCTGGTCGTGGAGGACGGCCGGGTGCGCACGGTGCCGGTCAGCGACGTGAAGGCCGGGGACGCAGGTCGTCTGCGGCGCCGGCGGCGTCAAGGTGGTGCTGCCGCCGCGCGACCACAGCACCGAGGAGTTCGGCTTCATGAGCTCCGCGGTCAGCTCCGAGAAGCCGCAGGGCCTGCTGGTCCGCCAGATCGCGCAGACGATGCGCGAGGTCAAGGCCGACGGCGGCAAGGTCCTGTGGGTCGGCGGCCCCGGGCATCGTGCACACCGGCGCGGCGCCGGCGATGGTGCGCCTGGTCGAGGCCGGCTACGTCGACGTGCTGTTCGCCGGCAACGCGCTGGCCACCCACGACATCGAGGCGGCGCTCTACGGCACGTCGCTCGGCGTCGACCTCGCGCACGGCAAGGGCGTCGAGCACGGCCACGAGCACCACATCCGCGCGATCAACACGGTCCGCCGGGCCGGCTCCATCCGCGCGGCGGTCGAGCAGCGGCGTGCTGACCGGCGGGGTCATGCACGCGATGGTCACGGGCGGGCAAGGAGTTCGTGCTGGTCGGCTCCGTGCGCGACGACGGGCCGCTGCCCGACGTCATCACCGACGTCATCGACGGTCAGCGCGCGATGCGCGCCCAGCTGCCCGGCGTCGGCTTCGCGATCATGGTCGCGACGATGCTGCACAGCATCGCCACCGGCAACATCCTGCCGGCGTCGGTGCCGCTGGTGTGCGTCGACATCAACCCCGCGACGGTGACCAAGCTGGCCGACCGCGGCAGCTCGCAGGCGCTCGGCATCGTCACCGACATCGGGCTGTTCCTGGAGCAGCTGGCCCGCGAGCTCGTCCCCTAGCCGGACACCCAGCGGAGCTCGGCGCGCAGGGCGAGGTGGTCGCTCGCCCGCCCGGTGTCGACGACTGCCAGGGCGCGCACGTCCAGCGTGGTCAGCACGGCGTCGATGCGGCGGCGGGGGCGCGACGCCGGGAAGGTCGGCCCGGGGCTCGCCTCCGGCGAGCCCGTCGGCGAGCACCGTGCCAGGCCGGTGCGCCGGGCTCCTCGTTGACGTCGGCGCCGAGCACGCACGGGCCGGGCGGCAGCAGGGCGCGGACCCTCGCGGCGCTGTCGCGCCGGGCCTCCGGGTCCAGGTCGAGGTGGGTGCCGGCCAGCACGAGCGGCTGCCCGTCGACGACGACGTCGGCCAGGACGACCGCGCGGCGGTGCAGTCCGGGGCGGCGGGGCAGCAGGACGGTGCGGGTGGAGCGGACCTCGACGCCCGGGCGCACGAGCAGCAGGTTGCCGGCGGCGCGGCCGCGGGAGGCGGGGTGCAGCCCGCTGCGGCGGGCCAGCAGGGCGCGGGAGGTGCGCCAGCCGAGCAGGCGCGGGGCCTCCTGCAGGACCACGAGGTCCGGGGCGAGGCCGGCCAGGGTGCGCGCGACGGCGGCGCCGCCGTCGCGCAGGCTGCGGACGTTCCAGACGACGACGCGCACGTCCGGTGCCGCCGCAGGGAGGACTACTCGCCGAGGACGCGGAAGCCCGCGAGCATGGCCTTCATGTCCTGCGCACGGGCGGCGTCGCGCGGCGCCGGGACACCGGAGCGCGGGGCGGGGACGGTGGCGCGGGCGGGCTTCTTGCCGCTGCCCTTCGGACGGCCGCCCTTGGGACGCGGGGCCTCGGCGAGGCGCTGCTTGACGGCGGCGAGCATGCCGTCGCGGTCGAGCAGGGCACCGTCCTGCAGCCAGGCGTGGCGGCTGCACGCGGCGCAGGACAGCAGGCTCAGCTCGGTGGCGGCGTCGGTGACCGAGATGGTGCTCATCGGGCGGCCGCAGCAGGTGGGCGCGGCGGCGACGGCGGAGGGAGCGACAGCGGCGGAGGGGGCGGCGGGGCGGCTCGTCATGCGGACAAGAGTGCGCGCGTCCGCCGGTCGGGTCCATGGCCCGGAAGGACGGTCCAGGGACTACCGCGACATGACGGACGCACCGGGCAGACGGGTCAGACCGGACACCACCCGGTCAGGGCTGCCGGGCCAGGTCGGCCGCCCCGACCATCGCCGCGTCGTTGCCCAGGGCGGCGAGCCGCACCTCGGCCAGCGGCCGCGAGCCGGTGCCCGTCAGCCGGCTCGCGAACGTCTCCCGGGCCGGGCCGACCAGCAGCTCCCCGGCGTCGGCGAGCCCTCCCCCGACGACGAACAGCCCCGGGTCGAGCACGGCCGCGAGGTCGGCCAGGCCCTGCCCGAGCGCCTCGCCGAGCACGCGGAAGCACTCCAGCGCCGCGGGGTCGCCCTCCTCGGCGGCGGTCGTGACGTCGCGCGCCGCGATGCCCTCGGGCGTCCCGCCGCCGAGCTCGAGCAGCCGCCGGCCGTACACCGGCTGCACGTCGGCGATCTCGCGCGCCTCGTGCAGCAGCGCGCGCCCGCTGACGTACTGCTCCCAGCAGCCGCGCTGCCCGCAGCCGCAGCGGCGTCCGCCGGGCACGTGCTGGGTGTGGCCGAACTCCCCGCCGATGCCGAAGCGCCCGCGGTGCAGCCGGCCGCCCAGCACGATGCCGCCGCCGATGCCGGTGCCGACGGCGACGACGACCAGGTCGTCCTGGTCCTGCCCGGCCCCGAAGCGGTGCTCGGCCCACGCGGCGGTGTTCGCGTCGTTCTCGACGACGCACGGTCAGGCCGGTGCGGCGCTGCAGGGCGTCCCGCAGCGGCTCGTCGCGCCAGGCCAGGTTCGGGGCGAACAGGACCGTGCTGCGGTCGGCGTCGATGAACCCGGCGGCGCCGACGCCGACGGCCTCGACCCGGTGCTGCGCGGCCAGCTCGGCGACGCACGCGGCGACGACGTCCTCGACCTCCGCCGGCGAGCCGCTCGGCGTCGGGCGGCGGGTGCGGGCCAGGACCGTGCCCTGCTCGTCGACGACGCCCGCCGCGACCTTGGTGCCGCCGATGTCGACGCCGATGGTCAGGGTCACGCGCCGGCCTCCCGGACGTCGATGCGCTCGACCCGCGGGCCGGCCGGGCGCGGGCCCGGCTCGGGCGGGACGACGGCCACCTTGAGCGCCGCGACCAGCGAGGCGGCGGCGTCCAGCAGGTGCTCGACCGTCTCGGGGCGGACGTGGCGCAGCGTGCCGACGGCCTGGCAGAGCGGGCAGGTCGTGCACTCGGGCGAGCCGGTGGCCAGGTGCTCGTCGTCGAGCAGGTGGGCGGCGCGGGTGCGGGCCCACTGCTCGGCGGCGCCCAGCAGCTTCACGGCCTCCTCGGCCGCCGAGCCCACGCCCGCACGCTCGCTCACGCTCCGCTCCCCGCGGCGCTCACCGCAGGCCGCCCAGCAGGTGCTCGGGCCACAGGTCGGCGTCGGGCTCGAAGCGGACCTCGAGCCGGCCGTCGACGAGCAGCGCCCCGGCGACCACGCACCGCGACAGCGCGCCCGGCAGCGCGAGCACCCGCCGGTGGCCGCCCACCGTGACGACCAGCTCGTCGCCGCTGCGGGCCAGGTCGAGGTCGCCCCGCCGGGCCAGCGGCAGGGCCAGGGACAGCACGAAGCCGTCGGGGGTGCGGCGCACCTGCACCAGGTCCTCGGCGGGTCCGGGGTCCTGCGCGGGGTCGGCGTCGCCGTGCAGCTCCTCCCCCAGCTCCCGCAGGGCCGCGACCCCGACGGGCTCGCCCGGCCGGTAGGGCGACACCGCGACCGGCAGGCCACCGGCGTCGGCGTGGACGACGGCGAGCTGCTCGGCCTGCGCGGCCGCCCAGCCGGCCACCCACGGGTCGGTGCTCCCGGTGGGGAAGACGCGGTTGGCGACGAGCCCGTCGACGCGGTAGCCGTACAGCGCCAGCGACGTCAGGGTGCGCCGCGCCTCGGCCACGACGACGGCCTCGGGGGTGAGCACGAGGCGGACCGTCGTCGTCGGGGCGGTGAGCACGGCGCGGACCTCGGCGAGCTCGCGGTGCAGGGCGGCGACGGCGTCGAACACCGAGTCCTCCGGGACCGCCGGCCCGGCCACGCGGTGCAGCAGCGGGCGGACGGCGCGCAGCGCCCGGCGCTGGGCCGGGAAGACCTTGTCGACGTACCAGCCGAGCGCCTCGGGCAGGGCCAGCAGCCGCAGGGTCTCGCCGGTGGGTGCGCAGTCGACGACGACGAGGTCCCACGGCCCCTCGGTGACCTGCCGCCGGACCTCGAGCAGCGCGAGGACCTCCTCCGCGCCCGGCAGGACGGTCAGCTCCTCGGCCTGCAGCGCGTCGACGCCGGCCCGCTCGAGCACGCCCTGCAGGTAGCGCTGGACGTCGCGCCAGGACCGCTCGAAGGCGGCCTGGGCGTCGACCTGCAGCCCGTACAGCCCGTCCTCGACCTGCGTCGGCGTGCCGCCCAGGGGCACCCCCAGCGCGTCGGCCAGGGAGTGCGCCGGGTCGGTGGACAGGACCAGCACCTTGCGGCCGCGGGCAGCGGCCAGGGCGGCGGTGGAGGCGGCGACGGTCGTCTTGCCGACGCCGCCCTTGCCCGTGAAGAGCAGGACGCGCACGCCGGTCAGCCCAGCGACTCGACGCGCTTCTTGAGCTCCTTCAGCGCGGTCTCGATGATCATCTTGTTGGCCTTGCGCTTCATCGGACCGATCATCGGGATCTTCGACTCGAGGGTCAGCAGGTAGGTGACCTCGGTGCCCGCGCCGCTGCCGGCGAGCCGGTAGGAGCCGACCTGCGACTTCTGCAGCTTGGTCGGCTCGACGAGGGTCCAGGAGACGGTGTCGTCGGTGTAGGTGTAGTCGAGCGTGTAGTCGTCGCTGAAGCCGCTGGCGTTCATGGAGAAGGTGGCGCGCTTCGGCCGGCCGTCGGGGTAGGTGTCGACGACGTCGGCGCTCTTGATCTGGCCGGTCCACTCCGGGTAGGCGTGCAGGTCGCTGATGACCGCGAGGACCTGCTCGGCAGGTGCGTCGATGGTGATGCTGCTGCTGGCCTGGTCCGCCACGTGCGCCTCCTGGGTAGGGCTCGGAGGCTAGTACCGCGCCGGGAGGCGGGGGAACGCGGTCAGGAGGGTCGCGGCCTCAGGACAGCAGGAACCCGAGCAGGGCGGTCAGCAGGACGACGAGCAGGACGACGCCGGCGGCGAGCCCGAGCCGCTGGGCGCGCGACAGGGCGCCCACGTCGCCGACGCCGGGCAGCACCAGCAGCGGCTCCTCCGCCGCTCGGAGCGCCGCCAGGAACCCGGCGCCGCACGCCGAGCAGCTGTCCCGGCTGAGCGCGTTGGCGGTGCCGCACGCCGAGCACGGCCAGGACGCTGTGTCGCCAGCGGCCGGAGCCGCCGGCAATGCCGGCGAGCCCGGCGGAGCCGGCGAGAGCGTCGGCTCCGCCGACGGGGCCGTCGGCTCCGCCGACGAGAGGCTCGGCGCAGCCGAGGAGGCCGCCGGCAGCGCCGGCGACGCCGGCGCAGCCGGCCCCGAGCGCAGCTCGGCGTAGCACTGCGTGCACCAGGGCGCGCCGGGTCGGACGGAGGCGGAGCAGGCGGGGCAGCGCAGGGGCGTGCCCGGGGTCTGCAGGTCGGGTCCCACGGAGGTGGAGTCGGCAGCAGGGGCGGGGCGCTGAACCGTTGCGGGCGCACGGGCCGGGGGTAGGTTCGCGGTCGGTCGTGGGAGTCCCTGTCTGCGGCCCCGTCCCCGAGGGAGCGCCTTCGTGCAGGAGTACTCGTCCGACGCCGCGATCGAGGTCGCGGCCGACACCTCGCTGGCCGACGCGGTGGCGGGCAACGCGCGCACGGCTCCGGACGACGTCGTGTTCACGCGGCGGGTGGACGGCCGGTGGACGCCGGTGACGGCGAAGGAGTTCGCCACGGAGGTGTCGGCGCTGGCGGCGGGGCTGGTGGCGAGCGGCGTCGGGCCGGGCGACCGGGTCGGGCTGATGAGCAAGACGCGCTACGAGTGGACGCTGGTCGACTACGCGGTGTGGACGGCGGGCGCCGTGGTGGTGCCGGTGTACGAGACGAGCTCGGCCGAGCAGCTGCAGTGGAACCTGGGCGACTCGGGTGCGGTGGCGGTGGTGGTGGAGAGCGCGGCCCACCAGGCGCTGCTGGACGAGGTGCGGGGCGAGCTGCCGGACCTGCGCCACGCCTGGCAGATCGACGCGGGCGGGCTGGAGGAGCTGGCGGCGTCGGGGCGGGACGTGCCGGAGTCGGCGCTGGCGGAGCGCCGGTCGACGGTGTCGACGGACACGCTGGCGACGATCATCTACACGAGCGGGACGACGGGGCGCCCCAAGGGGTGCGAGCTGTCCCACGGCAACCTGCTGGGGGTGGGGCGCTCGGCGAGCGCGGTGCTGCCGGAGCTGTTCTCCCCGGCGGGCTCGACGCTGCTGTTCCTGCCGCTGGCGCACGTGTTCGCGCGCTTCGTGGAGGTGGCGTGCGTCGAGAGCCGCGTGAAGATGGGGCACACGGCGGACATCAAGAACCTGCTGGCCGACCTGGGGACGTTCCAGCCGACCTTCCTGCTGTCGGTGCCGCGGGTGTTCGAGAAGGTCTTCAACTCGGCCAAGCAGAAGGCGCACGCGGACGGCAAGGGCAAGGTCTTCGACGCGGCCGAGCGGGCGGCGATCGCGTACAGCGAGGCGCTGGACGCGGGCGGCCCCGGCATCCTGCTGCGGGCGCAGCACGCCCTGTTCGACCGGCTGGTGTTCAGCAAGCTGCGCGCGGCCATGGGCGGGAAGATCCAGTACGCGTTCTCGGGCGGCGCGCCGCTGGGCGCCCGGCTGGGCCACTTCTTCCGCGGCGCGGGCGTGACGATCTGCGAGGGCTACGGCCTGACGGAGACGAGCGCCCCGGCCACGCTGAACACGCCGGAGGACCTCCGGATCGGCACGGTCGGGCGTCCGGGCCCGGGCGTGGGCGTCCGCATCGCCGAGGACGGCGAGGTCCTCATCCGCGGGCTCAACGTGTTCCAGGGCTACTGGCACAACGCCGACGCGACCGCCGAGGTCATGGCGGGCGACTGGTTCCGCTCGGGCGACATCGGCGAGCTCGACGGCGACGGCTACCTGCGCATCACCGGCCGCAAGAAGGAGCTGATCGTGACGGCGGGCGGCAAGAACGTCGCCCCGGCGGTGCTGGAGGACCGGCTGCGGGCGCACGCCCTGGTGAGCCAGTGCATGGTCGTCGGCGACCAGAAGCCGTTCATCGGCTGCCTGGTGACGCTGGACGCCGAGGCGCTGGGCCCGTGGGCCAAGGCGCACGGCAAGGGCGAGCTGACGGTCGAGCAGGCCGCCACCGACGCCGACGTCCTGGCCGAGGTGCAGAAGGGCGTCGACGACGCGAACAAGGCGGTCTCCAAGGCCGAGGCGATCCGCAAGTTCTCGGTCCTGCCGGTCGACTGGACCGAGGAGGGCGGGCAGATGACGCCGTCGCTGAAGCTCAAGCGCGCCGTCGTCATGAAGGAGTTCGGCCAGGACGTCGAGGCGCTGTACGCGGGCGGCGGGCGGGACTGAGCCGGGGCGGCCCTCCAGACGCCGCCGCGGACTGCCGAAGCAGCACCGTGGAACCCGTGCTGCAGGCCGAGGGCCTGGTCGTCGACTTCGGGGCGGTGCACGCCGTCGCCGGGTTCGACCTGTCCGTCGGTGCCGGGCGCAGCGTCGCCCTCGTGGGCCGCAACGGCGCGGGCAAGAGCACGACGATGCGCGTGCTGGCCGGCGTGCTGCCGCCGAGCAGCGGCTCGGTCCGGGTCGGCGGGATCGACGCGGCGGTCGACCCGGCGGGCGTGCGGGCGGTCGTGGGCTACTGCCCCGACGTCGGCGGGCTGGTGCCCCGGGCGACGCCGTGGGAGCACCTGCAGCTCGCCGCCCGGCTCCGCGGCCTGCGCCGCGGCTGGGAGGACCGGGCCCGCGAGCTGCTGGCCGACTTCGACCTCGAGGGCGCCGCCGACCGCATCACCTCGGGCTTCTCGCACGGCATGAGCCGACGGCTGTCGGTGGTGCTCGCCGCCTTCCACGAGCCGCGGCTGCTGCTGCTCGACGAGCCCTTCGACGGCGTCGACCCGCTGGGCGTCGACGCGACGCTCGACGTCGTCCGCCGGGCCCGGGCCACCGGTGCGGCGGTGCTGGTCAGCACGCACCTGCTGCACCTGGCTGTCGAGGCCTGCGAGGAGGCCGTCGTGCTGCGGGGCGGCCGGGTGGTCGGGGCCGCGCCGGCGTCCGAGCTCGAGGGCGACGGCGGGCGCGAGCGCTACCGCACCCTCATCGCCGGCACGTGACCGCCACCGCCACGTCGACCCAGCTGGGCGCGCTGTTCACCCTGCGCTGGCAGATGCTCAGAGGTCGCCGGGTCCGCCTGGCCGTGCCCACCGTCGTCGCCGTCGTGCTCGCGCTGCTGGTGCTCGCGGCCACCAGTGCGGGCCGCCTGACCGGCCCGGCGCTGGCGACCGCCGTCGAGCTGGCGCCGCAGGCGTTCCTCGGGTTCGGCGTCCTGGCCCTGGTCGCCCCGCTGACGGCGGGCGGCGGCAACGAGGTCGTGCCGCCCGACCAGCTCGTCGCCTACCCGGTGCGCCCGTCGACGCAGTTCGTCGGCGGGCTGCTGCTCGCGCCGGTCAACCTGGTGTGGGCGGTGCAGCTGACGGTGCTGGTCGCCGAGACCGGCTACCTCGCCCGCACCGGCCGGGTGCTGCCCGCGGCGCTGACGACGGCCGCCTACGTCCTGGCGATCACGGTGCTCGGGCAGGCGCTGGCGTGGACCGTCGTCGGGCTGCGCCAGACCCGGCGGGGCCGGCGTGCGGTCACGACGCTCGGGCTGGGGCTGCTGGTCGGCGCGGTCGTGGTCGTGCGGGGCGGGCTGGGGCAGGCGCTGCTCGACCGCACCCCGACGCGGACCGTCGTCGCGGGCGTGCGGGCCGGGGCCCGGGGCGACCTGGACCGCTGGCTGCTGACGACCGGAGCGCTGCTGGGGCTCGTCGCCGTCGGGCTGTGGCTCGGGGCGCGGGCCTGCGGCTGGGCGCTGCGCCGTCCCGGCGACGAGGGCGTCGCACGGGCCTCCCGCGACGTCCGGCGGCACCCGCTGCGCAGCTCGGCGCTGCGCCAGCTCGTCGCCCAGGACCGCCGGAGCGTCTGGCGCGCACCCGCGCTGCGGCGGGGCGGCCTGGTGCTGGTGCTGCTGCCCGGCCTGCTCGCCGCGGGCGCCGAGGTGCCGTGGGCGTCCATGATCGTGCTGCCCGGGCTGGTCGCGGCGGGCGCCGGGCTGCTCTTCGGCGTCAACGCCTTCTGCCTCGACGGGTCCGGGGCGGTGTGGATGGCCTCGCTGCCGGTCGACCCCGCGCTGGTCGCGAGGGCCAAGGCCTGGGTGCTGACCGAGACCGTGCTGGCGACCGTCGTCATCGCCGCCGTCGCCGGCTCGCTGCGCAGCCCGGGGTCGCCGACGGCCGCCGAGCTGGTCGCGCTGGTGGTCAGCGCCCTGACGTGCACCGCCGTCGTCGTCTCGTCCTGCCTGTCGGCGTCGGTCCGGCGGCCGCACCGGGCCGAGCTGCGCGGGCCGCGCGACGCCGTCGCCCCTCCCGGCGCGCTGGCCCTGGCGAGCGCGCGGATGGCGCTGCCGGCCGCGCTGGTCGGGGTGGTGCTCGAGTCGGCGGCATCGACCGGCGTCGTCGGCCTGGCGCCGGTGCTCGCGGCGCCGGTGCTGCTGCTCTGCGCCCTGTCGGTGGCGCGCAGCGCCCGCCGCTGGGCCGACCCGGTGGCGCGGGCCCGGGTCGTGCAGGTCGTCAGCGCGGGGTAGCGCGACGCAGCTCGCCCCGGCACAGCGCGGCCAGGTCCACCTCGAGCAGGCTCGCCACCCGCAGGTCGGCGTGCGCGAGGTCCTGGGCGGCGGTCACCGGGCCGGGGACGGCGAGCACCGGCAGCCCGGCGGCACGGGCGGCGGCCGCCCCGTTCGCCGAGTCCTCCACGGCGACCGCGACCGGGTCCCCGAGCCGGCGCAGCGCCTCGAGGTACAGGTCGGGCGCGGGCTTGGCGCGGACGGCGTCCTCGCGGGTCACGACCGTCTCCAGCTGCCCGAGCAGGCCCAGCCGGTCGAGGTGGCCGGCCACCCAGGCGCGCGGCGACGACGACACCACGGCCAGTCGGCAGCCGCTGCGCGCGGCCTCGGCGAACAGCTCGGCGACGCCGTCGCGGACCTCCAGGGCGTGCACCAGCTCCAGCTCGCGGGCCCGCCGGACGCGCGGGTCGAACCGCTCCCCCACCAGCGCGACCAGCCCGGCGTGCGGGTCGGGGCCGAGCCCGTGCCCGCCGATGCCCGCGACCCAGGCGTCGCGGTCGAGGGCGTGCCCGTGCAGCGGCGTAGGCCTCCTCCCACGACTGCAGGTGGCAGGTCTCGCTGTCGAGCAGCGTGCCGTCGAAGTCGAGCAGCAGGGCGGGGGCGCTCACGGGCCGGCCAGCAGGTCGCGCAGCCGCCCGGCCATCGTCTCCCAGCGCCACGCCCGCTCCACCCACGCGCGCCCGGCCCGGCCCATCGCCGCCGCCCGGTCCGGGTCCGCGAGCAGCCCGGCGACGGCGTCCGCCACCTGCGCGACGCTGCGCCCGTCGACCACGTGGCCGGTCTCGCCGTCCAGCACGGCGTCGGGCGAGCCGCCGGACCGACCCGCGACGACGGGCAGCCCGGTCGCGGACGCCTCCAGGAACACGATGCCGAGCCCCTCGACCTCCAGCCCGCCCGCCGGGTGCGGCACGGCATCGCGAACACGTCGCCGGCGTCGTAGTGGGCGGGCAGCTCCTCCCAGGGCACCGACCCGGTCAGCACGACGTCGTCGGCCACCCCCGCGCTGACGGCCAGCCGGCGCAGCCGGGCGGCGTCCGGGCCCCCGCCCACCAGCAGCAGCGCGGCGCCCGGCACCCGGCGCTGCACCGCGGGCAGCGCCCGCACCAGCACGTCCTGGCCCTTGCGCGGCACCAGCCGGCTGACGCAGACGACGACGGGGCGGCCCAGCAGGCCGTGCCTGCGGCGCACCTCCTCGCCGCCCGCGCCCGGCCGGAAGACCGTCGGGGTCGACGCCGCTGGCGAGCGGCACGAGCTTGCGCTCGGGGACCGCCCGGGCCAGCCGACGCCGCGTGTAGTCGCCGAGGTGGGTGACGACGTCGACGTCGCGGCCGATGCGCGCGAGGGCCTGCCGGGCGCCGGGCAGCAGCGCCCAGCCGACCTCGTGGCCGTGCGTGCTGGCCACCGCCCGGTCCAGGGCCAGCCCGCGGGCCAGCAGCCCGAGCGGTGCGGCCGCGCCGAACCAGACCCGGTCGCAGCCCTCGGCCCGGGCGACCTCCCGGCTGCGCCGCAGGACGGCCGGCGTCGGGAGCAGCACCGACGACGCCGAGCGCACGACGGGGAACGGCTGGGCGGCGTCGAAGGCGGCCGCACCCCGCCAGGACGACGCGTGCACGACCACCTCCCCCGGCGGCTGCCGGACGGCGAGGGCGTGCACGAACGCCTGGATCCCCCCGGGGCGCGGCGGGAAGTCGTTGGTGACGACCAGGGTCCTCACCGGCCGCCCCGCAGCCGCTCCCACTCCCGCGCGAGCAGCAGGCGCTGCGGGCTGGTCGGGTGGGTCGCGAAGAAGGCCTGGTGCAGCGGTGCGGGGTCCAGGTCGGACAGGTTGGTCAGCGCGAGCCGCACCTGGCTGGCGCGGAACACCTCGGGGTCGCCGGTCAGGTCCAGGGAGTGGACGTCGGCCCGGGCCTCGACGTGCCGGCTGGCGGCGTTCACCGCCGGGCTGGTCGCCAGGGTCGTGACGCTGACGAGCAGGAGCAGCAGCGGGACGGCCCGCCCGTCGCCCGGCCCCTCGACGCCGGCACGGCGCAGCAGCGGCCGCCACGACAGGACCGCACCGAGCAGGCAGACGCCCCCGGCGGCACCGAGCGCACCGAGCAGCGTCCCGACCGCGACGTCGTCGTCGTCGGCGTGCCCGAGCTCGTGGGCGACGACGAGGGCCACCTCCTGCGGGCTGGACCGGGCCAGCAGCGTGTCGTAGACGACGATGCGTCGCGACGGCCCGAAGCCCGAGACGTAGGCGTTGAGCGCCGTCGTCCGGCGGGAGGCGTCGGCGACGAGCACGTCCTGCACGGGGACGCCGTCGCGCTCGGCCAGCGCCAGCAGCTCGGTGCGCAGCGGCCCGGCCGGCAGCGGCGTGAAGCGGTTGAACACCGGCTCGACCACCACCGGGTAGGCGAACGAGCCGGCGACGACCAGCGCCGCGACGGCGCCCGCCGCCCAGGCCCACCACGTCCGGGGGAGGCGGCGCGCCAGCCCGACGACGACGAGCAGCGCCAGCGCGGTGATCCCGGCGTCGACGAGCACGCCCTTGACGACGTCGGAGGTCCAGCTGCCCCACGTCTGCGCGGACAGCCCGTAGCGGCGCAGCACCTGCTCGGCCTGCACCGACAGCGCCAGCGTCGCGAGCCGCCCGACGACGCCGACCGCCAGCGTGCCGAGCAGCACCTGCTGCCACCAGCGGCGCCGCCCGACGGCCGCGACGAGGCGCGCATCCGAGCGGGGTCAGGCCGAGCACCAGGGAGACGACCAGGCTGAGGGCAAGGCTGCCGTAGGACCACGGGCGGAGCGCGGCGTGGAAGGCGTCCTCGCGGGCGAGCTGCGCCGCGGGTGAAGTCGCGCAGCACGTCGGGCTCGCCGCCGGCGCCCGGGAGCACCGTCCAGGGCAGCAGCACGGCCCCGAGGGCGACCGTGACGACCAGGAGCAGCACCCCGGCGGCCGCGGCCGTGCGCGGGCTCGCCCGTCGGGTCCCGGCCTGCGGGCCCGTCCCCGTCGAGGCTGCCGTGGGGGCTGCCGTCACCGGAGGCGGTCGACGAGGCTGTCGCGCCAGTCGGAGGTGAGCTCGGCCAGGCCGGTGCCCGTCTGCTCGCGCAGGACGGCGTCGACCTCGCCGGCGCTGCCGACCCGGCCGATCGCCCGGTACAGCTCGACCACCCGGTCCTCGCCGTAGCGCTCCACCAGCAGCTCCACCGCCAGCCAGGCCTGCTCGTAGGCGGCGCCCAGGCCCTGCGCCCCGCCGGAGAAGGCGGCGTCGTCGGGCAGCGCCGCGGGCAGCCGGCCCGCCCGGACCTCGGCCCGCAGGTCGCGCGCGGCCACCGACAGCGGCACGTCCGCGCCCCGGTAGCCCACGTGGTCGGCCATCCCCTCGACCAGCCAGCCGGGCACGGCCGGGCCGGTCGCGGCGCGGGTGGCGACGTGGGTGACCTCGTGGGTGAGCACCACCCGGCGGCCGAGCGGACCGAGCCGGGCGAACGTCGTGGGGTTGACGACGACGCGGTCACCGACGGGCAGCGCGCCCGGGTCGTCGTCGACGGCGGCCACCGCGACGGCGGCGATCTGCGACAGGTCGCCCGCCCCCTCGACGACGTCGCGCAGCTCCTCGGGCCGCGACGGCACCAGCACCACGACCCGCTGCGACCAGTCCTCGCCCCACACCCGGGTCACCCGCGGCACGGCGGCCGCCACGGCGCGCGAGACGGTGCGCAGCAGCCGCTCGTCGCCGGGGTGGCCCAGGACCAGCACCTCCGGCCGGGCGACGGCGACGACGGGCCCGGCGTCCCAGAGGCCGCGCACGGTGCGGCCGCCGCTGCCGGCGAAGTCGTCGTCGGCGGCGACCAGCCAGCGGCCGTCGCGGGGCACCAGCGTCAGCCACTGCTGCTCGACGGTGGAGCGGTCGTCGTAGCCGGTCAGCCGGTAGCGCAGCCGCACCGACGGCGCCCACCAGCCGGGTCCGTGCCGCGCGTCGACGGCCGGGTCGCGGGGGCGCTCCCGCTCCGGGTCCAGCACGTACTCCCAGCCGTCCAGGGGGACCTCGGCCAGGGCGTCGAACAGGGCGGCCTGGCGGGCCCGGAACCCGGTCGCGTCGGGGTCGACCGTGGCGAGGAAGGCCTCGCGGTCGCGCCCGCGCACGGCCGCTCCGCGGGCGGCGAGCAGCTCCCGGACGCCGGCCTCACGGGCGGCGAGGTCGACGGGGTCCAGGTCGGGGGCCGGGCGACCGCGCACCTCGCCCGCCACGGCCGGCTGGCGGTCGGGGACCTCGGCGGCGCGGTCGAGCAGGACGGTCCCGAGCAGCAGGGGCACCGCGGCCAGCGGGACCAGCACCCGGGCACGGCGCGCTGCGGACCGGGGCACGGCTCCAGCCTACGGCGGGGCGGGCGGCGGAGCCTGCCCGTGCGCGGGCGCGGTGCCGGGACGGGCGCTACTGCTCCGGGTCGCGCTCCTGCGGCGGGGCGGTCGACAGCAGGACGTCGGCCCAGCCCGGGACGCTGGCCCGGCCGCGCTTGGCGGGGGCCCGCGCCGCCGCGGGCTCGGGTGCGGCGGCAGCGGCGGCCGGCGGCGTCGCGGCGGTGCGCTCGTCGGCGTCGCCGCCGGCGCGGTCGGGCCCGTCGCCGGCGCGAGCGGCCGCGGCAGCGTCCGACCGGTCGACGCCGTCCTGGTCGCCGTGCCTCTCGTCGTCCTGCTCGTCGGTGTCGCGGTGCGGCGGGACCACGCGCAGCGCGGGCGGTCCGCTGGGCACCTCGGCCGGCCGGGGTGCCTCCTGCGCACTCTCTGCGGCGACCGCCTCGTCGAGAGCGGCCGGCTCCTGCTGCGGCGCGGGGGGACCGGCCGGTCCGCTGGGACGGCTGCCGTGCCCGGACGCGACAGGGCCGCCCGGGGCCGCGACGACCGCCCCTGCCGCGGTGCCCTCGTCCGCCGCGCGGCGTGCAGCGGCAGCAGCGGCGGGGCGGGCGGCCGGGCGGGGGCTCGCTGCGGCGGGACGCGCTGCGGGCGGGCGGCCGGCAGCCGCCCCGGGGGCCGCCGTGACCTGCCGGCTCCCCCCGCCGGGTGCCGCGGGTCGCGCGCCGCCGGCAGCGCCCGACCTGCTGGCCCCGGTGGTCGTCCCGCCCGTCGTGCCGGTGGAGCGGCCCGCCGTCGTCCCCCTGCCCGCGGCCGACCGTGCGGTCGGCGCCCCCCGGGCCGTGCCGGTGCTGCGGGGCCGTGCGCGCACCGGAGCCTCGTCGTCGTCGTGCACGGCAGCCCGCGACGTGCGGGCGCGGCCCGCGGCCGTGATCGACCGCGAGCCGGACGAGTGGTCCCTGTCGTCGTCGTCGACGTGGCCCAGGGCGGCACTGGCCGGGTCGGCCGAGACGACCGTGCGGGACGACAGGTCGTAGTGCCACTGCGCGGAGCGGGTGCGGCCGCGGGAGTACCAGGACACCTCGACGGTCCAGCGCCCGTCGTCGCGCTTGAAGGCGGTCCAGACGACGGACTCGACCCGCATCGACGGCAGCTCCGCCAGCCGGCGGTCGACAGCGTCGCCCAGCGGGAGCGAGGACGCGCCGCGCCGCCCGCGCACCAGCACCGCCCGGCGCGCGGCCTGCACGACCTGCTCGCGCTCGGACAGGATCGGCCCGGCGAAGCGCTCGACCCGGGCGAGCGGCACCCCCGCGGAGCGGGCGATCTCCTGCTCGGACTCCCCCGCACGCAGCCGGGCCTGGATCTCCTTGACGCTGATGGTGCCCTCGACGACACCCGGCCCGACCAGCTCGCCCTTCACGGCCGCGACCAGGCGCTCGTCCAGGGCCACCCGGAAGCCGCCCTTCGACGCTCCCGGGGCGGTGGCCAGCACGACGTGGCGGCCGTCCTCGCTCAGGGCGACGACGTGCAGGTCGCGCACCGGTCCTCCGTCCTCCCCGCGGGCACGTGCCCGCGCAGTCCGCGGGAGTCTCGCGGAGGACGGCCCGGACCACAAGGCCCGCGGCGCCAGGGTGCGCTGTCCCTGCTCCCCCGGCGACCGCGGCTCAGCCCGCGGCGGCGTCCGGGCGGGGTGCGGCCCGGGCGCCGCCGAGCTCCTCCGGCAGCCCGACCGGCACCAGCTGCAGCCGGGGCACCAGGCCGCTGTCGGCGAGCACGTCGAGCGCCCTGCGCTCGCCGGCGTCGACCTCGGTCCGCCCCTCCGGCATCCCGAGCAGGACGGTGACGACGCAGTCGCCGCAGGCGAGGTCACGGACGGCACAGCCGTCGCAGTCGATGAGCACAGTGTCCTCCGGGGACGTCGGCCTCTCCCGGCTCGTGCCGGCCCTGCGGACGCTAGAGACGGGGTCCGACACATTCCGCTCAGCCGCGCGACAGCAGCCGCAGCAGGGCGCGCGCCGGGACGGCCCGGCCGCCGGCCCGGGCGCTGCGCTCGCCGACCTCGCGGTCGTCCGACACCACGAGCAGGGGGCGGCCCGGCGGCTCCACGCCCAGCAGGCGGACGAGCACGTCGTCGGCGGTCTCCCCCGTACGGCTGAACAGCAGGCGCACGCCGCGCGGGGCGGCCAGGGCCACCGGAGTCACCCGCCCCGCGCCGTCGAAGACCAGCGTGACCTCGGCGCCCGTGCGCGCGACGAGGGCGCCGAGGCCGGTGAGCAGCCGTCCGCGCTGGGCCTCGAGGGACAGCTCCCCGTAGCCGGTCTTGGTGACGTTGTAGCCGTCGACCAGCAGGTGGGTCAGCGGCACCGCGAGCAGGGCGTCGAGCAGCGCGGGGTCGTCGGGGTCGCGCCCCTGGGCCGGCGCCGTGTCCGGCACGGCGTCGGCGGCGTGCTCCGCGGCGACGGCATCGGCGGGACGGCCCTCGAGCGGGGGCAGGGCGAGCTCGCGGCGCAGGCCGTTGGCGGCGCCGAGGAGCGCGTCGAGCAGGACCCGCAGGCGCAGCGCCTCGGCGGAGCGGCCGTCCCGGACGGCCTGCCGCCCGGCCTGCTGGGCACGGGCCAGCTCCGCCTCGGCCCGCTCGGCCCGGGCCAGGGACGCCTGCACCTGGGCCTGCGCCTGCTCCCGCTCGGGGGCGAGCCGGGCGCGCTCGGCCTCGAGCGCCTCCTGGGCCGCACGGGCGGCCGCCTCCGCGCGCGCCGCGCGGTCGCCGCGCCCGCGGACGTCGCGCCGCAGGGCCGCCACCTGCTCCCGCGCCTGCTCCAGCTCGGCGCGCAGCCGGTCGGCCTCCGCCCGGGACGCCGCGCGGGCGGCCTCGAGCTGCTCGGTGAGGCGACGGACGGCGTCGACGCCGGCGGCCTCCTGGGCGGCACCGGCCCTACCCGCGAGCTCCTGCGTCGCCTGCTCCACCTGCTCCCGCCAGCCTGGTGGCCGGGTCAGCCAGGCCAGGGCGGCGGCGTCCTCGACGGGGGCACTGCCGCCGGCGACGTCGCGGACGAGGTCGGGCGAGGCGTCCGTCACCGCCGCCGCGACGGCCTGGCGGAACACGGGGTCGGCGGCGAGCGCGGCCGACAGCGGGACCGCGGCGAGCCGGGCCCGCTTGCTGGGGGTGAAGCGGACGAACCGCCGGACCGACGGCGGGACGGCGTCGGGAGGCAGCGCGGCGAGCCGGGCTGCCGCCAGCGCGACGACGCGGTCGCGCAGCGGGCCGGGCGCGAGCGGCGCGTCCTCGCTCATCGCGTCCGGGCTCAGCCCGCTGGCGACGTCGTCGGGGAGGACACGGCCGCGGGGGCGCCGCTGCAGGCGTCGACGGCGGCGTCGTAGGCCGCGCGGACGGCGTCGAGCGTGCCGTCGGACAGCATCCGCGTGTCGGCCTGCAGGCGCAGGAGCCCGGCGCGCGTCACGAGCTGGTCGAGCGCCGGCTTCACGGCGGCCGGCGCGGTCTCCGCGACCGCCGCGAGGCGCTCCTGCGCCGCCAGCGCCCGGTCCTGCTCCGCCTGCTCGGGCGCCGTGCTGCCGCGCAGGTCCTCGGTCAGGCGGCCCAGGTCGACGACGTCGTCCAGGACGAGCTCGCAGGGGCCGCCGTCGAACGCCCCGGCGGCCGGGGTGCGCAGCGGCGCGGGGCCGGACGGGGTCGCGTCGTCGCCGGAGGACGTGCACGCGGCGAGCAGCGGCAGCGCCAGCAGGGCGGGCAGCAGCGGGTGGAGCAGGCGCACGACGGGCCCTCTCGGGACGGGAGCGGAGGTGTCGCAGGGTACGGACGCGCCGCCGGGGCGGGCCCTCGAGAGGGACCGCCCCGGCGGGTCGTGCGGGTCGTGCAGGTCGTGCGGGTCGTGCGGGTCGTGCGGGTGCGGGGGTGCTACCTGACGGTGATGGTGGTGGCCACACCGCGGTTGAACTGCGCCGCACTGCCGCGCTTCGGGAAGACGCGGTAGTTCAGCGTGAGGCGCTCACCGCGACGGGCGGGGAACACCTTGGTGGTGCTGGCGGTGCCGGCGGCGTCGAGCGTCATGCTGCCGAGACCGGTCGAGCTGCCGTCCGCGTTGATGCGGTACAGCTGCACGAACCCGCCCGGGGCAGCCGGGGTGATGCGGGAGACGCTGGTCGTGACCTGGCCGTTCTCGCTGGTGAAGTTCTGCTGGAACGTCACCGGGGTGGCGCCGTCACGGACGTCGCTGCCGGTGTGCGGGTCAGCGATGTACGGGAACTCGTTCAGGAACGGGCGGTCGTTGCCGTTCACGCCGTCGAGCGTGCCGATGACGTCGAGCACGGCCTGGTCCTGGCCGAGCAGCGCGCCCTCGGCGGCGAGCAGGGTCTCGTCGACGATGTCGTCCTGCAGGCGACGGCCGTTCGGGTAGCCGGCGAGGTCGCCACCGAGCGCGCCGAGACGGTTGAACTTGTCGGCCGAGGTCGGCGGGACGGTCATGTTCAGGCGCAGGTACTCAGCCGGCTTGACGACGCCGTCGGCGGGCTTGGCCTGGTTGAGGTCGAGCGAGTTCAGGTCGGCGTTCAGCACGCCCTTGCCCAGACCGCCGAAGAAGTTGCCGTTGAAGACGTTCTTCGAGAAGCCCGTCAGGAAGACGGCCGACAGGTCCTGGCGCTTGTCAGCGGCCGGGTTCGGCAGCTTGCGCGGGTTCGGGACCTTGTAGACGGCCTCGATCAGACCGGGGACCTCGGGGTCCTGGACCTCGGGGAGGAAGGCGGCGTCGGCGTCCGGCGTCGACCGGTTGAAGTAGTCCTTGAGGTTCGCCGGGACGACGGCCTCGTTGACGAGCGGGTTGCCCAGGCGCGACACCTGGACGTAGCCGCCGGTCTCGACCTTGGCGTCCTCGGCCTCGTTGTTCTCACGGGCGCTGCCGGGGGCGGCACCGGTGTCGGCGAACACGCGGGTCTTCTTGCGGCTCGTGGTCGACCAGACGCCGACGACCGGGTTCTTGCCCGAGTCGTTGCCGGCGGCCAGCACGTCGCGCGGGACCTTGTAGGCGATGGTGTTGACGTTGTAGCCGGAGAGGGTGTCGTAGCCCTTCTCGGACAGGTCGCCGCCGTACAGCAGGTCGAAGATGCGCAGGTCGAGGAAGAACGGGTCGTCGGCCTGGCCGACGTAGCTCTGCGCGTTGCCGCGGCCGGTGTCGAGGTTGCGCACGGCCTCCTTGCGGAGCTTCACGTAGTCCGGGATCGTCGCGACGCCGACGTTGGACGGCGCCACCGGGGCGTCGTCGAGGATGACCGTGCCCGCGCCCGTGTCCGTGCCGGGACGCAGGACGGTGAGGTCGTAGGTCTGGCGGAACAGCAGGTTCTCGTCGGTGAGGGTGGTCACCGGGCCGTTGGCGTAGAGGAACGTGCCGTCGGCGCCGCCGTTCTTCACCGTGCCGCGCTTGTCGACGTCGTTGAACGTCCAGCGGTAGATGATGTCGGCCTTGGCGTCACCGTTGTTGTCGATGTTGATGTCGTAGGCCGCCTGCGGGTCCCACGGGTAGAAGTTCGGGCCGCCGGCCGGCTCCTCGAGGGGCCACCAGTTGGCGATCATGGTGACGCTGTTGGGGTCGTCCGGGCTGACGAACGCGTACGTGTCGGTGTTGTCGACCGCCGCGTCCATCTGGATGTAGGGCGCCTCGCGGTGGCTGGACGCCGCGCTGGTGCCGGGCGCGAGCAGCGCTGCACCGCTGACGGTGGTGGCAGCGGCGAGGAGAGCGGCGAGACCGCGCTTCTTGGCCGAGGAGGGACGTGCCATGGGACTCCTTCAGGGACAGGCGAGGGGGACGGGACGTCCCCCGCGATCAGACCACGGGTCCGCCGGCACTGACGTCTCGAGAGCGACAGCGACGGAGGGTCGGGGCGCTCCCTCGTTCGGTCACGGTGCGGGAACGGATGGGTCACACCGCGAACACGTCCGCCGCGGCGCCACGGACGAACGACCGTGAGAGCCTCGGGCAGGAGCCCGTCGGCCGTCCCGTGATCGGAGTGCACGTTGCAGCGCTGGGCCCGCGGTCTGCTCACGGGCGGCACCGTCCTCGCTCTGGCCGCCGGCCTGCTGGCGGTCGGCACGGCCGTCGGGAGCCCCCGGGGCGCCGAGGACCCTCCGACGCCCGCTGCCTCCGCGCCGGTCGACCCGCTCGTCGCGCTGCAGCGCGCCGCCGAGGCCCGCCCGGACGACCCGCGCGGCTGGGCCACGCTCGGCCTCGCCCACGTGCAGCAGGCCCGGCTGACCGCCGACCCCACCGCCTACGGCCGCGCCGAGCAGGCCTTCGCCCGCTCGCTGCAGGCCGACCCCACCGACAACGACGTCGCCCTCACCGGCCAGGCCACCCTCGCCGCGGCGCGGCACCGCTTCGCCGAGGCGTTGCGCCTCACCGACGCGTCCCTGCGCATCAACGACTACAGCGCGACGACGTACGGCGTCCGCGCCGACGCCCTCACCGAGCTCGGCCGCTACGACGACGCCGAGGCGGCGGTCCAGCGCATGCTCGACCTGCGCCCCGGCGTCGACTCCTACGCCCGCGCCAGCTACCAGAACGAGCTGCGCGGCGACGCCGCCCAGGCCCGCGCGCTGCTGCAGCAGGCCGCCGACGCCGCGAACGACCCCGCCGACGTCGCCTTCGCCCAGCACTTCCTCGGCGAGCTCGCGTGGAACAGCGGCGACCTGGTGGCCGCCCGGGCCGGCTACGACGCCGCCCTGCTCGCCGACCCGGCCTACCTGCCCGCCCTCGCCGGCCGGGCCAAGGTCCTGGCCGCCACGGGCGAGACCACCGCCGCCCTCGCCGACTACCAGGAGGCCGTGCAGCGCCAGCCCCAGCCGCAGTTCCTCGTCGAGCTCGGCACGCTGCTCGAGGCCGACGGCCAGGCCGACGCCGCGCGCCAGCAGTACGACGTCGTGCGGGCCACCCAGCGCCTGTTCGCCGCCGAGGGCGCCGACGTCGACCTGGAGCTGGCCCTGTTCGAGGCCGACCACGGCGACCCCGCCACCGCGCTGCGCTACGCCCGCTCCGCCTACGCCGACCGGCCCGACGCCGTGCTCGTGCAGGACGCCTACGCCTGGGCGCTGCACAAGGCCGGCCGCTCGGCGGAGGCACTGCCGATCGCCCGGCAGGCCCAGCGGCTCGGCACCCGGCTGCCGGTGCTGCGCTTCCACCTCGGCGTGATCGCCGCGGCCGCGGGCGACGCCACGGCCGCCCGTACGGCGCTCACCGACGCGCTCCGCCTCAACCCGCGCTTCGACCCGCTGCAGGCCCCGGAGGCGCGCCGGCTGCTCGGACGCCTCGGGTGAGGCGCCTGGCGGCGCTCGTCCTGCTGTTCGTCGGCCTGCTCGCCACCCCCGCCCTGGCCCACCCGCTCGGCAACTTCACGGTCAACACCGCCGACCAGGTGGTCCTCGTCGAGGACGGGCTCGACGTCGTCCACCTCGTCGACCTCGCCGAGATCCCCTCGGTGCAGCTGCGCGGGCGGTGGGACGCGGACCGCGACGACCGTCTGTCTCCCGTCGAGCTCGAGGCCTTTGCCGCGCAGCAGTGCGCCGACGACGCCGGCGCGCTCGCACTCACCCTCGACGCGAGGTCGACCCCGCTGGCGCTCGCCTCCTCGACCGCCGAGGAGCGCCCGGGGCAGGGCGGCCTGCCGACGACCCGGCTGGTGTGCCGGCTGCACGCCGACACCGGCGCGGGCGTCGTCACCCTCACCGACGACTCCTCTGCCGGTCGCACCGGCTGGCGGGAGGTCACGGCCACCGCCCGCTGCGGCAGCGTGAGCGACGCCGACGTGCCCGCCGAAAGCCCGAGCGCCCTGCTCACGTCCTACCCCGAGGACCAGCTCGCCCAGCCGGTCGACGTCCGCAGCGCCACCTTCACCGCCGCGCCCGGCCCCTGCACCGGCAGCCCGTCGACCGAGCGGGCCGAGCGGACGGCGCTCCCCCGCGGGCTCGGCGGCCTCGCCTCCTCGGTCACCGACTTCCTCGGCCGCCCGGACCTGACCCTGCCGTTCGCCCTGCTGTCCGTGCTCGCTGCTGTCGCCTTCGGCGCGGTGCACGCCCTCGCGCCCGGCCACGGCAAGACGGTCCTGGCCGCCTACCTGGTCGGGCAGCGCGGCACCCGCCGGCAGGCGTTCCAGCTGGGCGCCGTCGTCACGTTCACGCACACCGCCTCGGTGCTGCTGCTCGGGGCGCTGCTGGTGTCGGTGCAGCTGACCTCGCCCGAACGGGTCGTGCCGTGGACCGAGGTGCTGTCCGGGGTGCTGCTCGCCGCCGTCGGGGTGTACCTGCTCGTGCTCGCGGTGCGGAGGCGACGGGCGCTCGGGCAGGGCGGCGAGGACGAGCACGAGCACGAGCACGACCACCCGCACGACGACGGCCACGGGCACCCTCATCCGCACCCGCACCCGCACGCGCACGACGCGCACGAGCACGGCGGGCACAGCGACGGCGGAGGGGCACGAGCACCAGCACGAGGGGCACTCTCACCCTCGCCCTGAGGCCGAGCCCGTCAGCGTGGCGGCAGGCGGGTCTGCTGCCCTCGACCAGCACGAGCGCCAGGCAGGCACGGTCGCCGTCGCCGCGCCGCCGTCGGGCGGGCACGTGCACTCCCACGGCGGCCGCGCCCACAGCCACGCGCTCCCCGAGGGGCCGCTGTCCTGGCGCACGCTCGCCGGCATGGGCGTCGCCGGGGGGCTGGTGCCGAGCCCCAGCGCCCTCGTCGTCCTGCTGGGAGCCACCTACCTGGGGCGGGCGTGGTTCGGCGTCGTGCTCGTCCTGCTCTACGGCCTCGGCATGGCCGGCACCCTCACCGTGTCCGGCCTGCTGCTGCTGCGCGCGCAGGCGGCACTGGACCGGCGCGGCTGGGCCTTCGGCCGCGGCACCGCGCTGGGACGCTCCCTGCCCCTGCTCACCGCCGGCGTCGTGGTCGTCGTCGGGCTCGTCCTGGTGGCGCGGGGCCTGCTGTCGTCGGCGTCGCTGGGCTGAGGTCCCGCCCGTCGGCCTGTCGACCCGTTCCTGTCGGAGGCCGCACCTAGCGTCCGCCGCGTGCCCAGCCCGACCCTCCCGCCCCCCGCACGGCCGCCCGCCCCGCCGGTCCAGTCGACCCTCGACGACCTCGGCACGCCGCTGCGCGACACCACGTTCGTCGTCGTCGACCTCGAGACGACCGGTGCCACGCCCGCGAGCTGCGCGATCACCGAGATCGGCGCCGTCAAGGTCCGCGGCGGCGAGGTCCTGGGCGAGTTCCAGACGCTCGTCCACCCGCCGACGTCGATCCCGCCCTTCATCGCCGTGCTCACCGGCATCACCGACGCGATGGTCGCCGGCGCGCCGCGGCTCGACCAGGCGCTGCCGGCCTTCCTCGAGTTCAGCCGGGGCGCCGTCCTGGTCGCCCACAACGCCCCCTTCGACCTCGGCTTCCTCAAGGCCGGGTGCGCGCAGCTCGGCCTGACGTGGCCGGCGCCGGCGAGCCTGGACACCGCCCGGCTGGCCCGGCGGGTGCTCACCCGCGACGAGGCGCCGAACTGCAAGCTCTCGACCCTGGCCCGGCTGTTCCGCGCCGAGGTCACCCCCTGCCACCGCGCGCTGGCCGACGCGCAGGCGACCGTCGACGTCCTGCACGGGCTGCTCGCCCGCCTCGGGGGCCTCGGGGTGCACACGCTGGAGGAGCTCAGCTCCTTCTCCGCGCAGGTGAGCGCCGCGCAGCGCCGCAAGCGCCACCTCGCCGACGCGATGCCGAGCGCTCCAGGCGTCTACCTCTTCCGCGATGCGCGGGGCCGCGTGCTGTACGTCGGCAAGAGCAAGGACCTCCGCACACGGGTCCGCACCTACTTCACCGCCTCCGAGATGCGGACGCGGATGGCCGAGATGGTCGGGCTCGCGGAGCGGGTCGACCCGGTCGTGTGCGCCACCGACCTCGAGGCCGAGGTGCGCGAGCTGCGGCTCATCGCCGAGCACCGGCCCCGCTACAACCGCAGGTCGAAGTTCCCCGAGAAGGCGGTCTGGGTGAAGCTCACCGCCGAGGCCTTCCCCCGCCTGTCGACCGTCCGGCAGGTGCAGGACGACGGCGCCGCCTACCTCGGCCCCTTCGGCAGCAGCCGCACCGCCGAGCTCGCCGTCGCCGCCGTCCACGAGGCCCTGCCGCTGCGGCAGTGCACCAAGCGGGTCAGCGTCCGGACGCCGAGCAGCGCCTGCGTGCTGTTCGAGCTCGGCCGCTGCGGGGCGCCCTGCCTCGGGCTGCAGACCGTGGAGGAGTACGCCCCTGCCGCCCGCGCCTTCGAGCAGGCGGTCCGTGCCGACCCCGGCGAGGTCGTGAGCGCCCTGTCGCGGCGCATCCGCGCCCTCGCCGAGGAGGAGCGCTACGAGGACGCCGGGGCGCAGCGCGACCGCTTGGCCGCCTTCGTCCGCGCGACGGCCACGCTGCAGCGCTACAGCGCGCTCACCGAGGTGGAGGAGCTCGTCGCGGCCCGCCCCACCGCCGACCTCGGCTGGGAGCTGGCCGTCGTCCGGCGCGGCCGACTGGTCGGCGCGGGGGTGCTGCCCCGCGGGCACGCGCCCGGTCCGTTCGTGGACGCCCTCGTCGCGACCGCCGAGACCGTCCTGCCCGGTCCGGGCCCCCTCCCGGCCGCGACGGCGGAGGAGGTCGGCTGCGTGCTGCGCTGGCTCGAGCAGCCCGGCACCCGGCTCGTCCGGCTGCGCGGCACCTGGGCCAGCCCGGCGGCGGGGGCAGGGCGGCACCGCGGCTGGGTCGGGCTCGCCGACCAGGCCCGCACCGCTGCCCGTCCCTTCGACGACCGGCGGGGGCTGCGCCCCGTCGCCCGGCCCGCGCGGGCGACCGTGTAGAGCCGTGCCGACCCGGGACGTCGCGCGAGACGGGTCAGGCGCGGCGCCCGACCCGAGCCGACCCGCCACGCCCGCACGGACCCGACGGGCCTACGCCCGCAGCTCGTCCAGCGCCGTGCGCAGCGCCGCGATCGCCTCGGTCCCCGGGTCGAGGTGCACGAAGTGCCCGCCCGGCACGGTCACCAGGCGCACGTCGTCGCCCGCCTCCTGCGCCGCCGCCAGGTAGCTCCGGCTCTGCCGCAGCGGCACGACGTCGTCGGCCTCGCCGTGCACGAGCACCGTCCGGACCCGCGTCGGCAGCAGCGCCACCGGGTCGGCGACGCGGTAGCGCTCGGGAACCTGCTCCGGGCTCCCGCCCAGCAGCGCGTCGACGGCCCCGCCCCCGAGCCCGTCGCGGGAGCCCTCGGCGAGCGACGCCACCGGAGCCTGCGCGACGACCAGCGCCGGCCGCGGAGCGACCCCGGGGGCGACCGGCCGAGCCGCCCCGCCGTCCCCCTCCTCCGACCAGCCCGCCCGCCCGCGCGCGATCGCCCCGGGCCCGCCCTGCGGCACCCGCGCGCGGGAGGCGAGCCACAGCGCCAGGTGCCCGCCCGCCGAGTGCCCCGCGACCGCCACGCGCTGCAGGTCGACCCGCGAGGCGAAGCGGCCCGTGGCCACGTGGTCGTAGGCGAGGGCGACGTCGGCGAGCGTGCTGGGCCAGGGCCGGTCGGAGGGCGCGTAGTCGATGTTCCACACGAGGTGGCCGCGCGCCGAGAGGTCGGCGGCCAGCGCGTCCTCGAGCGACGGCCCGTACTGCGCCCGCCAGTACCCGCCGTGCACCAGCACGACGGTCGGCAGCAGGCCGGTGCCCTCGCCCGGCGGCACCCACCACTCGCCCTCCTGGCGCGGCCCCGGCCCGTACCGCTCCTTCACCCGCAGCGTGCCGGCCGCGACCTTCGGCCGGGGCGCAGGGCTGCCCAGGTACCTCACCGACGCCACGACGCCGGTCACCGCTGCGGCGACCCCGCCGAACAGCCCGAGCGCCCGCCGCCTGCTCACTCCTTCGCCGGCCGACGAGCCCCTCGACGAGCCCCTCGAGGCACGGCCGGCGCCGGAGGACCCGCGGTCGTCGTCGCCGGCGGGGCCGGTCAGGGGGGCGCTCACTCCCCCAGCCTGCCGCACCCCGGGGCCCGGCCTACGCTGAGCCGGTGATCACCGCGATCGTCATGGTCAACGCCGCCGTCGACCGGATCCCGGAGGTCGCGCAGGCCATCGCCGACCTCGACGGCGTCAGCGAGGTCTACTCGGTCGCCGGCGACGTGGACCTCGTCGCGATGGTGCGCGTCCGCCGCCACGAGGACCTGCACGAGACCATCGCCGGCCGGCTGAACAAGGTCGAGGGCGTGCAGGCGACCCAGACGCTGATCGCCTTCCAGTCCTACTCGCGGCACGACCTCGAGGCCACCTTCGACCTCGGCCTCGAGCCGTGACCGCGCAGTTCACCCGCGAGGCGGGCACGCGCGGCGAGTTCGTCCGGCAGGGCAACCGCTTCACCGACCGGATCACCCGCGACAGCGCCGAGCAGCCCGTCGAGGCGGGCCGGTACGTGCTCTACGTCAGCCTCGCCTGCCCGTGGGCGCACCGCGCCGTGATCGTCCGCCGGCTGCTCGGCCTCGAGGACGCCCTCGGCCTCCGGGTCGTCGACCCCCTGCGCGACGAGCGGGGCTGGCGCTTCACGTTGGACGAGGGCGACACCGACCCGGTCACCGGCGCGCAGTTCGTGATGGAGCTGTACCGCCGGACCGACCCGTCGTTCGAGGGCCGGGCGACGGTGCCGTTCGTCTGGGACACGCAGGCCCAGCGGGTCGCCACCAACGACTACCCGCAGATCACCCTCGACCTGTCGACCGAGTGGGCCGCCCTGCACGCCCCCGGCGCCCCCGACCTGTACCCCGAGCACCTGCGGGCCGAGATCGACGAGGTCAGCGAGCTCAACTTCCACGCCGTCAACAACGGGGTCTACAAGGCCGGGTTCGCCACGACGCAGGAGGCCTACGAGGAGGCGTTCGACGCCCTGTTCGCCCGCCTCGACGCGCTGGACGCCCTGCTCGCCGGGCAGCGCTACCTGGTCGGGGGGCAGCTCACCGAGGCCGACGTCCGGCTGTTCACCACGCTGGTGCGCTTCGACGCCGCCTACCACGGCCACTTCAAGTGCAACCTGCGCAAGCTCACCGAGTACGCCCACCTGTGGCCCTACGCGCGCGACCTGTTCCAGACGCCCGGCTTCGGCGACACGACCGACCTCGGGCACATCAAGGCGCACTACTACGGCACGCACGGGCAGATCAACCCCACGGGCATCGTCCCCAAGGGCCCCGACCCCGCAGGCTGGTCGATCCCGCACGGCCGCGAGCGGATGTCCACCTCGACCTGAGGGTCGGACCGCCTCGACCCCGCGGTCAGACGACCAGGGTCGCCCCCGGGTCGGTGGGCACCAGCGGCGCCGTCCCGTCCTGCTCCCGGCTCAGCCGGCCGCGCAGGCTGACCGCGAGCGACGCCGACAGCAGGCTGCCCGCCACCAGGGCCAGGACCCAGACGCGCCCCAGCCCGTTGCCGACCAGCAGCGCGGCGACGGCGGGCCCGACGACGAACGAGATCGACAGCGTCGCGCCCTGCAGCGCGTTGTAGCGCCCCCGGAGCCGGTCGGTGGCCAGCGCGTTGGTGAGCGGGCCGAGCACCGGGGCCATGAGGATCTCGCCCAGGCCGAACACCCCGCCGAAGGCCAGCACCGCGACGACCCGGCCGGCGTGCGGCAGCAGCGGGACCAGCAGCAGCAGCGCCCAGGCCAGCCCCCAGACCAGCGCCGCCCCGGCGAGGGCGCTGCTGCGCCGGCGACCGCGCAGCAGGCGCACCACCAGGAGCTGGCCGAGCACGATCAGCGCCGTGTTGACGACGAAGACCAGGGCGATGACGCGCGGGCTCACCCCGCCGACCACGCGGGCGTAGGCCGGGAGCCCGCCGTCGAGGGCGGAGTAGCCGGTGAGCCCGAACAGCAGCGACACCACGCACAGCCGACGGAAGACCGGGTCGGAGAGCACCTCCCGGTAGGACGGCTGCTCCTCGGAGGCGTGCCGCTCCGGACGGGCGCGCGCCGCGGGCAGCAGCGCGGCGTAGACCAGGCAGGTCACGGCGTTGGTCAGGTAGAGGACGACGAACGTGCGCGGCCGGTCGACGTCGACCAGGCTCCCCGCGGCCAGCCCGCCGAGCCCGATGCTGGCGTTGATGGCGGTGAACTGCACGCCGAAGGCGCGGGCGGTGGCGTCCGCGCCCTCCACGAGGCCGGACAGCAGGGCCGCCCCGGCGGGGAACGACGGGCCGAGCCCGAGGCCGAGCAGGACGACGGCCGGCACCGCCGTCGCCACGCTGTCGGCGAGCGCGAGCCCGACGTTGCCGGCGGCCTGCAGCAGCAGCGCGCCGGCCAGCACGGCGCGCGGCCCGATCCGGTCGACCAGGGCGCCGCTGGTCGGGCACCGCGAGCAGGCCGACGAGCCCGGGCACGCCGAGCAGCAGCCCGACGGTGGGCAGGGGGATCCCGCGCACCTCGCTGAGCAGGATGAGGGTGAACGGGAGGGTGAGGCCGGTCCCGAACGACGAGACCGCGACGCCGACCACGAGCCGCCGGACGGCGGGGGGCAGGCCTGCGCTCACCCGCACAGCCTGTCAGCCGGGCGCGTGGGCGCTACGCCGACGCGCGCAGCGCCGTGGAGACCTCGACCCAGGTCTGCAGCGCGGCGGCGGCCCGGCCGTCGTCCAGCGCGGCGGCTCCGCGGGCGAGGCCGGCGCGCAGGCGGTCGGCCAGCGGGGCGTCGTCGGCGGCGTGCGCGGCGAGCGCGGCCGCGGCGTTGAGCAGGACGGCGTCGCGCACCGGGCCACGCTCCCCCGCCAGCACGGCGCGGGCGGCGGCGGCGTTGGTCGGGGCGTCCCCGCCGCGCAGCTGCTCGATGCTGCTGAGCGGCACCCCGAGCTCGGCGGGGTCGACGCGTCGCTCGTCCACGGCGCCCCCGGCCACGACCCAGACGGTGGACGGCCCGGTGGTGGTGAGCTCGTCGAGGCCGTCGTCGCCGCGGAAGACCAGCGCGTCGGCACCGCGTGCGGCCAGCACGCCGGCGATCACGGGGGCGAGCCGCGGGTCGCTCACCCCGACGGCCTGGGCGGCAGGCCGGGCCGGGTTGCTCAGCGGCCCGAGGACGTTGAACACGGTGGGGACGCCGAGCTCGCGCCGGGTCACCGCGGCGTGGCGCATGCCGGGGTGGAACACGGGGGCGAAGCAGAACGCGACGCCCGCGCGCTCGACGCAGGGCGCGACGGCGTCGGCGGGCAGGTCGACGGCGACGCCGAGCTCCTCGAGCAGGTCGGCCGAGCCGCAGGCCGAGGAGGCCGCCCGGTTGCCGTGCTTGACCACCGGCACGCCGGCCCCGGCGACGACCAGGGCCGCCATCGTGGAGATGTTGACGGTGTTGGCGCGGTCCCCGCCGGTGCCGCACGTGTCGACCGCGCGGACGGGCACCACGACGCGGGGCGCCCGCTCGAGCATGACCTCGACGAGCCCGGCGACCTCCTCGGCCGTCTCGCCCTTCGCGCGCAGCGCGACGAGGAACCCGGACAGCTGGGTCGGGGTGGCCTCGCCGTCCATGATCTCGCGCATCGCCCAGGCGGTCTCCTGCGCCCCGAGCGACTGGCCGGCGAGCAGGCGGACGAGCAGCGCGGACCAGCCCGGGGCGGTCACCTCAGGACGAGCGGCGGACCGGCACGCGGGACACGCGGCGGCGCAGCTGCTCGACGACGGCGGTGGTGAGCTCGGGTGCGTCGACCGGCTGCGGCACGACGGCGTCGGCCAGCGACCAGGTGGCGAGCCAGGCGTCATCACGGCGGGCGATGAGCACGAGCGTGGGCGGGCAGTCGACGAGCTCGTCCTTGAGCTGCTTGGCCAGCCCCATCCCGCCGGTGGGCCAGGCCTCGCCGTCGAGCACGACGAGGTCGACGCCGCCGCGGTCGGTGCGGGCCACGAGCTCGGGGCCCGTCGCGCACTCGAACCACTCGATGCGCCCGAGGTCGGCGGCGGGCCGGCGGCCCACGGCAGTGGTGACGGCGTCGCGCACCGCGGGGTCGTCGCTGTAGACGACGACGACGTGCGAGTCGGGGGCGTCCCCGGAAGGCAGGGCGGGCGCGTCGCTCATGGGCCGGAGCCTACCGAGGAGCCTGCGCCCCCGGGCGCCAGCAGGTCGTAGCCGCCGACGTCGCCGCCGAAGCGCTGGGCCAGGCCCGCCATGCGCGACCGCTCGCGCGACAGCGACACCGCCGACACGACCTCGGTGCGGGTGACCAGGGCGTCGTCCCCGTCCCAGCGGACGGCGTAGCTGGGGTCCAGCTGGGCGGCGAAGGCGGCGTGGTCGCCGGTGACCCCGACGACGCGGTGCCGCACCAGCAGGTGCCGCTCGACGTCGACCCCGCGCTCCGCGGCCTCCCGCAGGACGGCGCTGTCGGCGACGGCCGCGTCGGGCGCGTCGGCGACGACCACCAGGGCCGGGTCGGCCGGGTCGTAGTGCGGGGCCGGTGGGGGCGTGCGGCGGAACCAGCGCAGCAGGTCCACGGCGTCAGACGCGCTCGAGCCGGTCGAGCCGGCGGTCCTCGCGGACGGCCTCGCGCTCGCTGGCCCGCATCCACTGCGTCAGCAGGGTGAAGACGAACAGCAGCCCGACGAGGTCCCCGGAGGCCCAGAGCAGCCCTCCGCCGAGCTGCTGCTGGAACACGGCCTCGGACAGGGTGTGCAGCCCGAGGTAGTGGTCGGCGGCGAGCAGGCCCCGCCCGTCGGGCTCGACGCTCATGACGGCGACGCCGAGGAAGGCGTGGAACGGCAGGGTGGAGGCGGCCAGCAGCATCCGCATCGGGTGGCCGACCCGGCCGGGGACGGGGTCGACGCCGAGCAGCGGCCAGAAGAAGACGCACCCGACGGCCAGGAAGTGCACGTGCAGCAGCTCGTGCAGCAGCGTGTCGTCCAGCGTGGCGGGGTACCAGCCGGTGAAGTAGAGGGCGAAGGGGCTGCTGACGAACAGCAGCCACGGCACCAGCGGGAACGACAGCACCGCGACCACGCGGCTGTGCAGCAGCGCGAGCAGCGCCCTGCGGGGGCGCAGCGGCAGCGTGCGCAGTGCCAGCGTCACCGGGGCGCCGAGCGCCAGGAACACCGAGGCGACCATCGACAGCAGCATGTGCTGGACCATGTGCGCGCCGAACAGGCTCTCGTCGTAGGCCGCGAGCCCGGACGTGGTGGCCAGCAGCACGGTGCCGAGGCCGAGGCCCACGAAGGCGACCGTCCGCCCCACCGGCCAGCGGTCGCCGCGCTCGCGCAGCCGGGACACCCCGAACAGGTAGAGCCCGCCCAGCAGCACCGCCCCGAGCAGCGGGACGAGCTCGGGGCGGGCCTCGGTGAGGACCGACAGGGGGCCGAACGGCGGCAGCCCGTCGCGGTGCGCGAGCAGCAGCGCCGGGACGGCGTCGGGAGTGCTGGTCACCCCCTGAGCGTAGGTGTGGTCACCGACACCCGCGACGCGGACGACCCCGCGTGGAGGACCGGCCGTCCGGCTGGCAGACTCCTGGCCGTGGCATCTGCATCCGTGCTGGAGAAGGTCCCGGCGCACGGGTCCCTGACGCGACCGAACATGGTCGCGATCGGGACCATCGTCTGGCTGTCGTCCGAGCTCATGTTCTTCGCGGCGCTGTTCGCGATGTACTTCACGATCCGCTCCGTCACCGGGGCCGACAACTGGCCGCCGGAGGAGTTCGAGCTGGCCGTCGGGTACTCCGCGGTCTTCACGACGATCCTCGTGCTGTCGTCGGTGACCTGCCAGATCGGCGTGTTCGCCGCCGAGCGCGGCGACGTCTACAAGATGCGCCGCTGGTTCCTGCTGACACTGGTCATGGGCGCGATCTTCGTGGGCGGTCAGCTCAACGAGTACCGCAACCTCGTGGCCGAGGGGAACACGATCGCCTCGAGCCCCTACGGGTCGGTCTTCTACCTGACCACCGGCTTCCACGGCCTGCACGTCACGGGCGGCCTGGTGGCGTTCGTCATCGTCCTGCTGCGCTCGGGGATCGGCCGCTACACGCCGGAGAAGGCGACCAGCGCCATCGTCGTGTCCTACTACTGGCACTTCGTCGACGTCGTGTGGATCGGGCTCTACGCCGCGATCTACATCATCCAGTAGCCGTGTCCAGCAGCCGTCCCGTGACCGCCCGATCCCGAGGGAACGCCTCCGTGAGCACCACCACCGCCAGCTGGACCGACCGGGTCTCCCGGTACGGCGTCCTGCTGCTCGCCCTGACGCTCGTCGGCGGGATGTACACCGCGTTCCTCGCCCCGGGCAGCTCGGCGACCGAGGAGCAGCCCGCGTCCTCGCAGTCCATGGCGGTCAAGGAGGGGCGCGAGCTCTACCTGACCGGTTGCTCGACCTGCCACGGCCTGAACCTGCAGGGCGGTGCCGGCGGCCCCACGCTCATCGGCGTCGGCGCGGCCGCCGTCGTCTTCCAGGTGGAGAGCGGCCGCATGCCGCTCGCGGCCGGCGTCGTGCAGGCCCCCCGCAAGAAGCCGAAGTACTCGCTGCGCGAGGTCGACCAGCTCGCGGCGTACGTGCAGTCGCGCGGCGGCGGCCCGGTCGTCCCGGCCGGCTCGCTCACCGACGGCGACCTGTCCGAGGGCGGCGAGCTGTTCCGCACCAACTGCGCCAGCTGCCACAACGCCGGCGGCGCCGGTGGCGCGCTGACCTACGGCAAGTACGCCCCGAAGCTGCAGCCGGCCAGCGCCCGCGTCATCTACACCGCCATGCAGCACGGCCCCGAGTCCATGCCGCGCTTCGGTGACAACCAGCTCTCCGTCGAGGAGAAGAAGGCCATCACCCGCTACGTGAAGTACCTGACCGAGGCCGCGCAGCCCGGCGGCAACGACCTCGGCCGCTTCGGCCCCGTCCCCGAGGGCCTGCTGATCTGGCTGGTCGGCATCGGCAGCCTCGTCGTCCTCACCCTCTGGATCGGCAACCGCGCATGAGCACCCCGAACGAGCCCACGCCCCCCGTCCCCGGGCAGGCCGGCCAGAGCGCCGGCCCGACGGGCGGCGGCCAGACCGACACCGGCGGGCAGCAGCCCACCTCCGAGCCGCGCGGCGGGCAGACGTCGGCCGCGGCCGGCGGCTCGGTCCGCGACCGGCTGCGCAACCCCGGCCCGCAGAGCACCGGCGGCGACACCCGCGCCTCCGAGCTGACCAGCGCGGACTTCCAGAACACCGACAGCCGGGCCCAGCTCCGTGCGGAGGGCCGGGGTGAGGAGCAGATCGCCGTGAGCCGTCCCCCGGAGCCGGCCGAGCTCGACCAGCCGCGCGGCATGGACATCGACCCCGCCTACGCCCGCCGGGCGGAGCGGCGCGTGTCGGGCCTGTTCCTGCTGGCCGTGCTCGCCGTCGTCGCCTTCTTCGGCGTCTACTGGTTCGCCCCGTTCCAGTTCGGCGTGGAGGAGGGCAACCCGTACTTCACGCCGCTGCTGGGCCTGACGATGGCGCTCGCGCTGTTCGGGATCGGCGCCGGCGCGGTCGTCTGGGCCAAGGAGCTCATGGTCGACGAGGAGGCCGTGCAGGAGCGCCACCCGTTCGGCTCCTCCCCCGAGGACCGCAAGTCCACCGCGCTCGCGCTGCAGGAGGGCTTCCGGCAGAGCAACCTGCCGCGGCGCACCCTGCTGCGCAACAGCGTCCTGCTCGGCGGCGGCGCGCTGACGCTGCTGCCGGTGCCGCTGCTGTTCGGCCTCGGCCCGTACGCCCACAAGGAGCGCGTGCTCGAGACGACCGCGTGGAAGAAGGGCGTGCGGCTCATCCGCCAGAACGGGACGCCGGTCAAGCTCGGCGACCTGCAGATCGGTGGCGTCGAGAGCGTCTTCCCCGACGTCCCCCGCGGCACCAAGATCGCCGACAGCCCCGCGCTGCTCATCCGCATGCGCCCGGAGGCCCTGCAGCCGCTCGAGGGCCGCGAGGACTGGTCGGTCGACGGCCACATCGTCTACTCGAGCATCTGCACCCACCTGGGCTGCCCGGTGAAGCTCTACGAGCAGCAGACGCACAACCTGCTCTGCCCCTGCCACCAGTCGACGTTCAACGCCGCCGAGGGTGCCAAGGTCAAGTTCGGCCCGGCCGCCCGCCCGCTGCCTCAACTGGCGATCAGCGTGGACCCGGAGGGATACTTCATCGCAGAAGGCGACTTCGCAGAGCCCATCGGCCCCTCGTACTGGGAGCGCAACGAGCCATGAGCACCGACTACGACGGACCGGTCCTGACCGGCGAGCCGATCCCTCCCACCACCCTCGGCGGCAAGGCCGTGGCCGGCACCGCCGACTGGGTCGACCAGCGGCTCGGCTCCTCGAACTTCGTGCGCCGCAGCCTCAACAAGGTCTTCCCGGACCACTGGTCCTTCATGCTGGGCGAGATCGCGCTGTACTCGTTCATCATCCTGCTCCTCACCGGCTCCTACCTCACGTTCTTCTACGAGGGCTCGACCCGTGAGGTCGTCTACGAGGGCAGCTACCTGCCGCTCAAGGGCATCGCGATGAGCGCGGCCATGGCCTCGACGCTGGACATCTCCTTCGACGTCCGCGGCGGCCTGCTCATGCGGCAGATCCACCACTGGGCGGCGCTGCTGTTCATGGCCTCGATCGCCGTGCACCTGTTCCGCGTGTTCTTCACCGGCGCGTTCCGCAAGCCGCGCGAGCTGAACTGGGTCATCGGCGCCCTGCTGCTGATCCTGGGCATCGTCGAGGGCTTCGCGGGCTACTCCCTGCCGGACGACCTGCTGTCCGGCACGGGCCTGCGCATCGCCTACTCGATCGCCCTGTCGGTCCCGGTCGTCGGCACCTGGTCGGCGTTCCTGATCTTCGGTGGCGAGTACCCGGGCGGCGCGATCATCGAGCGCCTCTACGCCATCCACATCCTGCTGGTGCCCGCTCGTCCTGCTCGGCCTCATCACGGCCCACATGATGATGATCTGGTACGAACAAGCACACCCAGTTCGCGGGCCCGGGCCGGACCGAGACCAACGTCGTCGGCTCGCGCCTGTTCCCGGCCTACGCCGCCAAGGCCGGCGGCTTCTTCTTCCTGGTCTTCGCGGTGCTGGCGGCCCTCGGCGGCCTCGCCCAGATCAACCCGATCTGGAACTACGGCCCCTACGACCCCTCGCAGGTCAGCGCCGGCTCGCAGCCCGACTGGTACGTCATGTGGCTCGACGGCTCCTCGCGCCTCATGCCGAACCTGGAGATCCGCGAGCTCGGCTACACGATCCCGCTGAACATCCTGCTGCCGGCCGTGGTCATGCCGGGCATCATCTTCACGCTGCTGCTCGCCTACCCGTGGCTCGAGGCCCGCTTCACCGGCGACCGCGACTACCACAACCTGCTCGACCGGCCCCGCGACGTCCCGGTGCGCACCGCCGTCGGCGTCATGAGCATCGTGTTCTACATCGTCCTGCTGCTCTCGGGCGGCAACGACATCCTCGCCCACGTCTTCCGGGTGAGCGTCAACCACACGACGTACGCCGGACGCATCGGCCTGTTCGTCCTGCCGCCGCTGGCCTACGTGCTCACCAAGCGCGTCTGCTACGCGCTGCAGCGCAGCGACCAGGAGCTGCTGCACCACGGCATCGAGTCGGGCACCATCCGGCGCCTGCCGAGCGGTGAGTTCGTCGAGGAGACGGTCCCGCTGCCCGTGCCGCAGCGCCTGGCCCTCACCGGCGTGGAGTCCGACCGCCCGATGCTCGACGGCCCGACCGCCCACGGCGTGCCCGGCCACCCGACGGGTCCCGGCTACGGCGACCAGCACGTCGTGGAGAGCAAGAAGAGCCGCGTGAAGGGCTTCTTCTTCGAGAAGCAGGCCGACCCCTCGACGGCCGCCCCGCGGCCCGAGTCGGCGCTCCCCGAGCTCGAGAAGAGCGGCCGCCCGGCCCAGCCCGAGTAGCACCCGCACGGCCGACAGGGCCCCGCTCCCCGCAAGGGGGGCGGGGCCCTGTCGCGTCTGCGGCGCCCGCAGGGCGCCCCTACCTCCCTCCGCTCAGCGCCGGATTGCCCTACTTTGTGTGACCCAGGTCACCGACGGCAGGAGCACCCGTGAGCTCGCTCTCCGACACCACCCTCGGCGACGTCGCCCGTGGCGGAGCCCGCTACGGGCCCTACGCCGCCCTCGTGGCCGTCGTCCTGCTCGTCGTCGGCCTCAGCCCGACCCCCTCGGGCAGCAGGGACCTGGCCTCGCTCGACAGCGTCCCCGCTGCCGGTGTCCCCGCGCTCGACGGCAGTGCCGAGGCCACCGTGCAGGACGACTCCGCCGCGGCCCCCCAGGACGCCGGAGGAGCGGCTGCCGGGTCTGCGGGGGCCGGATCCCAAGGGGCGGGGTCCCTGGCCCCGGAGACGGGCACCAGCACGGCTGCGGGGACCGCGGGGGCCCCCGCGGCGGGCGGTGGCTCCACAGGCGCAGCGCCGGCAGCCCGCCGCTCGGCCGCACCGGTCGCCGGCGCCGTCGCGGCAGCGGCCGCCGCGCCGAAGAACTGCGACACCGCGCGGGGCACCGTGAAGATCCCGACCCTCACCGCCCCGCGCTGCGTGCCCGGCTTCGACGGCGACAACGGGGGCGCCACCTACCGGGGCGTGACGAAGGACGAGGTCGTCGTCGCGGTCTACCGGGGCCGGCTGGACCCCGCCGCCTCCGCCATCGCCAAGGCCGGCGGGTCCAACGACAGCGAGGCGCAGATCCGGCAGCAGTACCAGGACTTCGTCGACCTCTACCAGAGCACCTACGAGACCTACGGCCGCAAGATCAAGCTCGTCTTCGTCGCGGCCTCCGGCGAGGCGACGGACGACTCCGCCGCCCGGGCCGACGCCCTCAAGGTGGCCAAGCTGGGCGCCTTCGCGAGCCTCAACGCGCCCAACAACACCTACAGCGACGAGCTCGCTGCCCGCGGCATCCTGTGCATCGGCTGCGCCATCGACCAGCCCACCGAGTACTACAACGCCAAGGCGCCCTTCGTGTACGGCTACGGGATGTCGGTGACCTGGAAGCGGCTGCACCAGGTCCAGTTCGTCGTGAAGTACCTCGCCGGCAAGAAGGCCGTGCACGCCGGCGACCCCCTGCTCAAGGAGCAGACCCGCAAGCTCGGCTTCGTCTGGTACGACACCGAGAAGGGCGACTACAAGCAGGGCCGGGACGTGTTCGTGAACGAGCTGAAGAAGAAGGGGGTCACCTTCGCGGCCGAGGCCCGCTACAACGGCTTCCCCGACACCGCCAAGAGCCAGCAGCAGGCCCGGCCGATCATCCAGAAGATGAAGGCCGCCGGCGTCACCACGATCATCTTCTCCGGTGACCCCTTCGCCCCGATCTTCTTCACCGGCGAGGCCACCCGCCAGCAGTACTTCCCGGAGTGGAGCGGCAGCGGCCCGCTGGTCGACACGGCGTTCTTCTCGCGCCTGTACGACCAGCAGCAGTGGCGCAACAACTTCTCCCAGACGACCTCGGTCGCCCGGCTCGACGGCGACCTCGCCGAGAACGACCGGCTGCTGAAGTGGTTCTCCGGCCGCGGCCCGTCCGCGCCCGGGTCGTACAACCTCATCGCCACGCCCGTCCGCATGCTCCTCACGGGCATCCACTCGGCCGGCGAGCGGCTCACCCCGCTCTCCTACCGCGACGGCCTGTTCGGCCTGCCGCTCAAGAAGGGCGGGAAGACCTTCGCCGCCCTGTCGTACGGCACCAGGCTCTGGCCCACGGCCGACTACACCGCGGTCGACGACGTCACGTTCCTCTACTGGGACCCCACCGCGCGCGGCGGCGATGAGAACGGCAACCAGGGCGTCGGGCTCTACCGGTACCTCAACGGCGGCCAGCGCTACCTGCCGGCCGACTACCCGGCGTCGGTGCCGTTCTTCCAGCCCGCCGGGACGGTCACCCTGTACGAGGACTACCCCCAGGGCGAGCGTCCGCCCGACTACCCCCGGCCGGCGAGGTAGCCCGGCGCCCGCCAGCCCGGCGGACCGCGCACCAGCGGCACCTGCTCGACCACGGCGCGCACCGGGAACGGCCCGTACAGGTGCGGGCCCTCCGTGCCGCCCGCAGGGGCCTCCGCCCGCACCGGCACGTCCACCCGGGACGGGTCGAGCCGCAGCAGCGCCAGCGGGCCGTCGGCACCGGCGGAGGAGCGGTCCAGGACGCCCTGCACCTGCGCCGCGAAGGCCGCGTGCACGACGCCGACGTCCGCGCGCTCCAGGCCCCGCGTCGACCGCGTGCAGCCCCCCGCCTCCCACTCCTGCACGTCGACGACGTGGAAGAGGTCGGGCAGCGGTCCGGCGAGCGCGCGCTCCACGGCCGCCTCGGCGTGCAGGCGGGTCGCCGGGAGGACCGGGACGTCGACGTCGCCACGGCGCAGCAGCAGCTCGATCCCGGTGCGGCCCAGGACGACGCGCCTGCGCCCCGCGCCCGACCAGCCGAGCGACGACCTCCTGGCAGGCCCTGCGCGAGGCCTCCGCGGACGATCCCCAGCGCGCGAGCTCCTCGTCGACCACCCGGTGCACCAGCGCGCGGTCGTCGGCGTCCGGGACGACGACCTCGACGCCGGCCGAGGCCAGCCGGACGCGGGAGGAGGCGCGCTCCGTGCGTGGAGGCCGTCCCCAGCAGGCCGACCCGGCGCGGTGCCGGCGGTGCGGACGGCCTGCGCGGCGGTGACGTCCACCGACCCTCGCACAGGGGCCGCGGACGCGACGGGGCCGGCACCGCCGCAGCGGTACCGGCCCCGGGCCGTGCAGGAGGAGGGCTAGTCGCCCAGGAACTTGTGCGGGCTGGTGGCCGACTCGCCGCTGGCCTCGAGGGCCGTCAGCGTCTGCCCCTGCGTGCGGTTGATGCCGACGTAGTACTCGAACAGGAACCCGAAGACCGCGATCAGCAGGCAGCAGACGCCGATGATCCCCAGGAACGGGCCGAACACCAGGCCGAGGCCGACGGTGGACGCCGAGCCCGCGAGGGCGATGGGCCACCAGGAGTGCGGCGAGAAGAAGCCGATCTCACCGGTGCCCTCGGAGATGTCGGCGTCGGGCCGGTCCTCGGGCCGGGCCTCCATGCGGCGCGCGGTGAACCACAGGTAGTACCCGATCATCCCGGCCAGGCCGGTGGTCAGGACCAGCGCCGTCGTGCCCGTCGGGTCGCCCGACAGGACGTAGTAGACGACCGTGACAGGGACGAAGAAGAACGCGAGGAACGCGAAGAGGTACGCCTCGACCTTCATGGACTACCTCAGCTCCGGGGTGGCGTGGAAGTCGATGTTGCCGGCCGCCTGCGGGTAGTGCAGGTCGAAGGCCGGACGCTCCGAGCGGATGCGCGGCATCGTCACGAAGTTGTGGCGCGGGGGCGGGCAGCTGGTCGCCCACTCCAGCGAGTTGCCGAAGCCCCACGGGTCGTCGCCGACCGCCTTCTCGCCGCGGCGGAAGGAGACGTAGACGTTGTAGAGGAACGGCAGCGTCGAGGCGCCGAGCAGGAACGCGAAGATCGTGGAGATCGTGTTGAGGGTGGTGAAGCCCTCGACCGCGCTGTAGTCGGCGTAGCGGCGCGGCATGCCCTCGGCACCGAGCCAGTGGTGGACCAGGAAGGTGCCGTGGAAGCCGATGTTCAGCGTCCAGAAGTGCACCTTGCCGAGCCGGTCGTCGAGCATCCGGCCGGTCAGCTTCGGGAACCAGTAGTAGGTGCCGCCGAAGAAGGCGAACACGACGGTGCCGAACACGACGTAGTGGAAGTGCGCCACCACGAAGTAGGTGTCGGTGACGTGGAAGTCGATGGGCGGGCTGGCCAGCAGGACGCCGGTGAGGCCGCCGAGCAGGAAGGTCACCAGGAAGCCGATGGCGAACAGCATCGGCGTCTCGAAGGTGAGCTGGCCGCGCCACATCGTGCCGATCCAGTTGAAGAACTTCACGCCGGTCGGGACCGCGATGAGGAAGCTCAGGAAGGCGAAGAAGGGCAGCAGCACCGCACCCGTGGCGAACATGTGGTGCGCCCACACCGTCATGGCGAGCGCGCCGATCCCGATGGTCGCGAAGACCAGGCCCTTGTAGCCGAACATCGGCTTGCGGCTGAACACCGGGATGATCTCGCTGATCACGCCGAAGAACGGCAGCGCGATGATGTAGACCTCGGGGTGGCCGAAGAACCAGAACAGGTGCTGGTAGAGGATCGCGCCGCCGTTGGAGGCGTCGTAGACGTGGGCCCCGAGGTGGCGGTCGGCCATGAGCGCGAGGAACGCGGCGGCGATCACCGGGAAGCTCATGAGCGCCAGGATCGACGTCACCAGCATGTTCCAGGTGAAGATCGGCATGCGGAACATCGTCATGCCGGGCGCGCGCAGCGTGATGATCGTCGTGATGAAGTTGACGGCGCCGAGGATGGTGCCCAGACCGGCGGTGACCAGGCCGACGATCCACATGTCCGAGCCGATGCCCGGGCTGTGGATCACGTCGGACAGCGGCGTGTAGGCGAACCAGCCGAAGTCCGCGGCGCCCTCGGGGGTGAGGAAGCCGGCCACGACGGTGAGCCCGCCGAACAGGTACAGCCAGTAGGAGAAGGCGTTCAGGCGCGGGAAGCTCATGTCCGGCGCGCCGATCTGCAGCGGCATGATGAAGTTCGCGAAGCCGTAGGCGGCCGCCGGGGCGAACAGGAACATCATGATCGAGCCGTGCAGCGTGAACAGCTGGTTGTACTGCTCGTTGGAGAACGCCTGCAGGCCCGGCTGGGCGAGCTCGGCGCGCATGAGCATCGCCAGGAAGCCCGCGAACAGGAAGAACAGGAACGACGTGACCAGGTAGAGCAGGCCGATCGTCTTGTGGTCGGTGGTGGTGAGGACCTTGACGACCTTGGCGCCGGGCCCGGGGCTCGGGCGGCGCGTCTGGACGGGTGTGGTCGCACCGGCGATGAGGGTCACGAGGAGCTCCCGGCAGGGGCAGAGGCCGTCGCGCCGGAGGCCTGGGCGGCCCCCCGCGCCTTCTGGTCGGACACGAAGCGGTCGTAGGCCTCGGGGGAGACGGCCCGGACGTAGAAGTTCATGCGGTCGTGCTTCTCACCGCACAGCTCGGCGCAGCGGCCGACCCAGCGGCCCTCCTCGCGGATGGTGATCTCGAAGGTGTTGGTGCGCCCCGGGATCACGTCGCGCTTGAAGAGGAACTCCGGCACCCAGAAGGAGTGGATGACGTCGGGCGAGGTCTCGACGAAGCGGACGGTGCGGTCGGTCGGCAGCACCAGCTCGGCCGGCTGGCCGGGCGCGCCGGTGACCTGCAGCCCCTCCTGCTCGTAGTTGAACTGCCAGTTCCACTGGAACCCGACGACGCCGATCGCGACGGCCGGGTCCTTGGTCAGCTTGTTGACGTAGTTCTCGCTGAGCGCGGTGTAGTAGAAGAGCACCGCGATGATCACGAAGGGGACGACGGTGTACAGCACCTCGACCGGCAGGTTGTAGCGGACCTGCCGCGGGAGCTCCTCGCCACGCTTGCGGTAGCGCACCACCGCGAAGAAGATCAGCGCGTAGACGAACACGCCGACGACGGTGGCCGCGGCCACCGAGCCCAGCCACAGGTCGTAGATGCGCTGCGCCTGGTCGGTCACCGGCTCCGGGAAGCCCAGGTAGAAGGCGCTCTCGTAGAGGTTGTCGCGCGGGCCGCAGCCGGCGAGCAGGCCGACGCCCACCGCGAGCGCGGCCGTCCTCAGCGCGGTGCGGGACCGGCGCGCTGCAGCGCCGGGCGCAGGGGTGGGGCTCACGTGCTGGCCTTCCTCGGGGTGGAGCAGGACCTGACTCCGGGCCGCACGCCCTCCCGGAACGGCCCGCAGAGGCCGTCCGACAGGGCTCAGGACCCGCTCGGCGAGCGTATCCCAGCGCCTTCCAGCCCTCCTGCCGAGGCCGCGCCGACCCGCTGTGACCTGCGCCGCGCCCCTTCTCCGGCGGTCTGACAGGCCGGTCTGACAGCCCGCGCCGACAGGCCGGTCTGACAGGCTGGCGCCGTGAGCGGGACGAGCCTGGACGCCGCCCCCGCCGCGCCGCTGCACCCGGCCGCCCGGGAGGCTCTGCTCGCTGCGCTCGACCAGGGCGCCGCCGACCCCGGCCGCCGCCACGCCGCCGGCCGGCAGGCCCGCCGGCTGCTCGACGGCGCCGTCGCCGCGGTCGCCGACGTCGTGGGGGCGCGGCCGGACGAGGTCGCCCTCGTCGCCGGCGACGTGCTGGCGAGCACCCTCGGCGTGCTGGGCGCCCTGTCCGCCCGGCGTCGGGCCGGCGAGCGCGTGGTGCACGGCGCGGTCGAGCACTCGGCCGTCCTGCACGCCTGCCGCACGGCGGACGCCGTGGAGGTCGGCGTCGACGGGCTGGGGCGGGTCGACGCCGACGCCTTCGCCGGAGAGGTCGCGCAGCCGGGGACGGCGCTGGCCTGCCTGCAGAGCGCCAACGGCGAGGTCGGGACGGTGCAGCCGGTGGCCCGCGCCGCCGCGGCCTGCCGGGAGGCCGGCGTCCCGCTGCTTGTCGACGCCACCGCCTCGCTCGGCCGCGCGCCGCTGCCAGAGGGCTGGTCGGTGCTCACCGGCAGCGCCCGGGCGTGGGGCGGCCCGCCCGGCGTGTCGCTGCTCGTCGTGCGCACCGGCACCCGCTTCCGCGCCCCGCTGCCGGGCGACGAGCGCGTCCCGCCGGCCCCGCTGCCGCTCGCCGTCGCCGCCGCGGTCGGGCTGCAGGCCGCGGCCCAGGAGGCCGCCGCGCTCGACGCCCGGCTGCGCCCGCTGGTCGACCGGCTCCGCCGTGAGGTCGCCGCCCGCGTGCCCGGGGTCGACGTCGTCGGGGACCCGCAGGACCGGCTCCCGCACGTGCTGACCTTCTCGTGCCTGTACGTCGACGGGGAGGCGCTCTCGACGGCCCTGGACGCGCGCGGGTTCGCCGTCGGCAGCGGCTCGGCGTGCACCAGCTCGACGCTGGAGCCCAGCCACGTGCTGGCCGCGATGGGCGCGCTCACCGGGGGCAACGTCCGCCTGACCCTGTCGCGTTACACCACCCCCGACGACGTCGACCGCTTCCTGGCCGTCCTGCCCGCGGTGGTGGCCGACCTGCGCCGCGCGGCCGGCGTGCAGGACCTGCTGTGACGCCCGACCTCGTCGTCGACTGCCTGGGCCGGCCCTGCCCCGTGCCGGTGATCGAGCTGGCCCGCGCCCTGCCGACGGTCGCCGTCGGGCAGGTGGTGGAGGTGCTCAGCGACGACCCGGCCGCGCGGCACGACGTCCCCGCGTGGTGCCGCATGCGGGGTCAGGAGTACCTCGGGCCGTCCGCGCAGGGGCAGCGGGTGCGGCGGCTCAGCTGAGCGCGGCGCGGACCTCGTCGGCGGCGTCGGCGCCGTAGGCCTCGGCGATGCGGCCGGTGAAGTCCTCGGCGGTGAAGGCGTACTCCTGCGTGCCGACCGTCTCGACGACGAGCGTCGCGAGCGCGGCGCCCACCTGGCAGGCCCGCTCGAGGCCGAGGCCCCAGGCGGTGGCGGTGAGGAAGCCGGCGCGGAAGGCGTCCCCGACGCCGGTGGGCTCGGCGACGCTGCGCGCCGGGCAGACGCCGACCCGCAGGTCCGGCTCGCCCTTGCGCTGCACGACGACGCCGTCGGCGCCCCGGGTGGTGATGCGGGTGCCGACGAGGTCGAGGACCTGCTCGTCGGTCCAGCCGGTCTTCTCGCGGACCAGGCCGGCCTCGTACTCGTTGGTGAACAGGTAGGTGGCGCCCTCGACGAGCTGCCGGATGGCGTCGCCGTCGAGGAAGGTGAGGGTCTGCGAGGGGTCGGCCGCGAAGGGCGTGCCGCTCTCCCGGCACTCCGCGGTGTGCCGCAGCATCGCGCCCGGGTCGTTCGGGGCGACGACGACGAGGTCGAACGCGCCGAGCGGCGCCAGCTCGATGCCGGCCGCCTCGGCCATGGCCCCCGGGTAGAAGGTGCCGATCTGGTTCTGGTCCTGGTCGGTGGTGCAGGTGAAGCGGGGGCTCGCGAGCGTCTCGGACGTGCGCACGCCGGCGGTGTCGACGCCGTGGTCGGACAGCCAGGTCAGGTAGTCGGCGGCGTCCTTGCCGACGCTGCCCACCAGCAGCGGTCGTTGGCCGAGCACGCCCATGCCGAAGGCGATGTTGGCGCCGGTGCCGCCGCGCCGGACCTGCAGGTCGGACGCGAGGAAGACCACGCTGAGCTTCGCGAGGGAGTCGGGCAGCAGCTGCTCGACGAAGCGGCCGTCGAAGGTGAGCAGGTGGTCGGTCGCGATGGACCCGGTGACGGCGAGGCGCATCGGGCCAGACTACTGAGCGGTAGGGGCTCCCCTACCCGTCGGTACGTCCCTAGCGTCGCCGGCATGACCGCCGAGCTGACCACCGCGCCGACCACCGACCTGACCGCCGACCGCACCGTCGACCTGACCGCCCTCGATGCCGGGCCGGACGCCGACGCGCTCGGCGCGTCCGACCTGCAGGTCCCCCTCACCGACGACCTCGTCGTCGACCTGCTGGAGGACGTGCGCGAGGTCGCCGGCGTGCTCGGCGTCGGCTACCCGGTGGTCCCGCCGCGGCAGCCCGACGCCGGCTGAGCCGCGACGCGCTCAGCGGTCGGAGCCGGAGGTCAGCCGCCGCCAGAGCACGTCGGCCCGGGCGGCGACCCGGTCGAGCAGCGACCGCCGCGCAGCCGGGGCGCGCACGGCCTCGGGAGCCGCCGCCGGCGCCGCTGCGGCGTCACCGCGCTGGTAGGCCAGGACGTTGTCCAGGACCTGGCCGCCGGTGATGGTGACGGCGTAGTCGGCCAGGCCGAACGGGTGCGGGGTGTCGGTGCGGCTGCCGTCCTCGCGGACCAGCTCCTCGATCGCCTGCGGCAGCAGCGCGCCGAGGATCGGTCACCCGGCCGGCGCCGAGCGGCATCGACCCGAGCGCCGTGTTCGGCGAGGTGCTCGCGCCCTGCGCCCCGACGGTCGCGACCGTCGTGCCGCCCGCGGCCTCCCACGCGGTGCGCGTGACGCCGTAGTTCGGGGCGCTGCCCTGCGAGGGGTAGCCGAGCATGACCTCGTAGTAGGTCTGGCTGGGCTTGCCGACCAGGCCCGCCTCGTACGGGTGGTCGCCGAGCGGGGCGAGGAAGTCGACGTGGCCGGCGTCGGTGCGGTCGACCGTCTCGGCACTGTCCGGCACCGGGGTCAGGTCCGACACCAGGCCGACGGCGCGGTCGGTCAGCACCAGCTGGCCGCCCGACTGCGCGAAGGCCCGGAGCCCGGCGACGTAGGCGTCGCGGTCGGCGGTCGACCCGGGCGGCAGCTCCATGTCGGCGACGACGAGGCTGCCGTAGCCGGACAGGTCCGCGCCGGACGCGATCGCCTCGGCGGTCACGGGGTCGGCGGCGCGGCCGGTGGCCCGCTCGACCTCCTCGAGGTAGCGCAGCCGGTTGACGCTGTACTCGACCGGCGTCTCGCCGTCGACGACCTGGTCGCCGGGGCCGCGGCCGTCGTCGCTCGTGGTGACGGTGCTCGTCCTGCACGTAGGCGAAGCGCTGCGCCTTGAGCACCGGGGCGACGTCGCGGGTGACCAGCGCCTCCACCACGATGCTCTCCAGGATCCCGCGGACGGCGGCCACGTGGGCCTGCTCGACCAGGCCGCTGTAGGCGTTGTTCGGGGCGAGGTTGGACAGGAAGTTCTCGACGTCCATGTGGACGCTGTCCTGGGTCTGGCTGAACCAGTCGCCCATGAAGCCCGAGTCGTCGTAGCCGACGATGTCGTAGCTGGCGGCGACGTTCGCCGGGCGGCGCGGGGTCGACCCGTCGACGTCGGGCAGCGGCCCGAAGACGTCGTCGAGGACGACGCCCTCCTCGTCGAACTTGCGCTCGATGGTGCGGATCATGTGGTCGCCGAGCTGCTTGACCTGCTGCTGGCGCTTCGGGGCCCACTGACCGGCCGGGATGATGAGGTCGGCGAACGCCTGGTTCGGCGTGTCGAGCTCGCCGTGGACGTCGGTCGACGTCGTCAGGTCGGGGAAGCTGCGCACGAGCGCCGTCCAGCCGCGGGTCTCGGGCTCGGAGGCGGCGACACCGCGCTCGCCGCGCGCCATCCAGCCGACGGTGTCGTAGTCGCGGTTGAGGTCGTTGCCGGCGTCGTTGCCGCGCTGGAAGCCCGGCCCGCCCGTGCTCGTCAGGTCGCCGGCGGCCCAGCCGTCGGGGTTGGTGAAGGCGAACCAGCTCTCCGTGCCGGCCATGACCTCCGACAGGGGCTTCGCGACGTCGCCCGCGTAGAGCGTGCGGTCGGTGCCCTCGGCGAGCGCGGCCGTCCACTCCGCCAGGTCCTCGACGTAGCGCAGGCCGCCCTCACGGCCGGCGGCCTCGAGCCCGTGCACCGACAGCGACGCCGCGACCTGCTTCTTGCCCTCGCGCGGCACCGACTCGTCGGTGACCCGGACGACCCACATGGGGCGGCCGCCGAGGCTGGTGTGCGACGGGTCGCCGGTCCACTCGGCGATGCTCTTGACCTCCAGGAAGCCGGGCGAGCGGGCCTCGATGGCCTTCAGGCTCGCCCCGAGGCTCTCGACCGGGCCCTCGAACTGGTGGAAGGCCACCGACAGCTCGGGCTCGGCGACGACGCGGCCCCCGCAGGCGGCGAGCGGCACGCTGCCGGTGCACGAGGGCACCGCGGCGGCAGGCCCGGCGAGCACGAGCGGGAGCAGGGCGGCGGTCAGGGCGACCGTCGTGACGGCGGGGACGGTGCGGCGCACGGGCGGACCTCTCGTCGTCCGGCGGCACGGGCCCGCCGGTCCCCCGCTCTGTTCGCCGCCGGCGCCCCGGGTCCTGCGCGGCCGCCGTGTGGGATCTGCCCCACGCACGACGACGGCGCCGCCCCCGCGAGGGGACGGCGCCGTCGGGCGGGCCGGACTTCGGGCGTGCTGGGTCCTAGTGGAAGGACTCGCCGCAGGCGCAGGAGCCGCCGGCGTTGGGGTTGTCGATGGTGAAGCCCTGCTTCTCGATGGTGTCGACGAAGTCGATCGTCGCGCCGGCGAGGTAGGGGACGCTCATGCGGTCGACGACGACGCGGACGGCGCCGTCGGCGTAGCTCTGCAGCGCGTCGCCGTCGAGCGAGCGCTCGTCGAAGAACAGCTGGTAGCGCAGGCCCGAGCAGCCGCCGGGCTGCACGGCGACGCGCAGGGCGAGGTCGTCACGGCCCTCCTGCGCGAGCAGGGCGGCGACCTTCTCGGCGGCGGGGTCGGTGAGGACGACGCCGGTGGCGGACTCGGTCGCCGTCTCGGTGGCGGGGGTGGTCTCCGGAGCGGTCATGACGCCTCTTCCGTGCTCGGGGGTGCGGGGTGTTCCCGAGGGGTGAACGCCCGCGGCGGTGCTGGCCTTCCCAGGGTAGGCGCCCGTCAGCCGGTGCTCCACGCGCGCGCGGCCCGGGCGGCGAGGTCGGCGAGGTGCCGGGCCGGCTCGGCGGCGGCCGCCTGCGCCCCGACGGCGTCGGCCAGCGACAGCGCCTCGTCCACGCCGCGCGCCGCCGCCTCCCGCCGCCCGACGTGCACCTGCCCGGCCAGCACCACGCACGGCACGCCGGCCTCCTGGGCGAGCCGCGCGGCGGTCCCCGCCGGCGAGCCGAGCAGGCTGGCGGCGTCGAAGACGTCCTCCCCCGTGACGACGAGGGCGCAGCGGGCCACCCTCCCGGCGAGCCCGGCGTCGGGCAGGGGGCACAGGTCGAGCACGTCGCGCGGGGCCGCCGAGGACCAGCCGGCCGCCAGGGCGCGGGCGACGTCGACGGCGTCGAGCGGTCCCACGGCGTCGGGGGCGAGGAGCACGTGCACGGGAAGGAGTCTGCCTGCGGGGAGGTTGTCGTCTGTGCGACGCTATCCCTCGTGACCAGGAGCACCGCGTGACCGTCTTCGTCGAGCCCACGCCCACCCCGCTGGCCCTGCTGCTGCTCGGCCAGGGCACCGACCCGACCAGCGAGCGCGGCGTCGACTGCCCCGGCGCGCTGCCCCCGGCGTCCGACCCGACGCTCGTCGCCCGCGCCGCCGCGGCCAAGGCGACGCTCGGCGACCGCCTGTTCGTGCTCGGGCACCACTACCAGCGCGACGAGGTCATCGCCTTCGCCGACGTCACCGGCGACTCCTTCAAGCTCGCGCAGAGGCCGCGGCCCGCCCGGAGGCCGAGTTCGTCGTCTTCTGCGGCGTCCACTTCATGGCCGAGAGCGCGGACGTGCTCACCGGGCCGTCGCAGGCCGTGCTGCTGCCCGACCTCGCCGCCGGCTGCTCCATGGCCGACATGGCGACGTTCGACCAGGTCGAGGAGTGCTGGGACGTCCTGGCCGAGGCGGGCATCGCCGACGACGTCGTCCCCGTCACCTACATGAACTCGAGCGCCGCGATCAAGGCGTTCACCGGCCGGCACGGCGGGACCGTCTGCACGTCGTCCAACGCCCGGGTCGCCCTGACGTGGGCGTTCGAGCAGGCCGGCAAGGTGCTGTTCCTGCCCGACCAGCACCTCGGCCGCAACACCGCCGTCCGCGAGATGGGCCTGACGCTGGACGACTGCGTCCTCTACGACCCCCACAAGCCGCAGGGCGGGCTCACCGTCCAGCAGCTCCGCGACGCGAAGATGATCCTGTGGAAGGGCCACTGCTCGGTGCACGGCCGCTTCACCACCCGCTCGGTCGCCGAGGTCCGCGAGCGCGTCCCCGGCGTCACCGTGCTGGTCCACCCGGAGTGCCGGCACGAGGTGGTCGAGGCCGCCGACCTCGTCGGGCTCCACCGAGTTCATCATCCAGGCGCTGGACGCCGCCCCCGCCGGCTCGGCCTGGGCCATCGGCACCGAGCTCAACCTGGTCCGCCGGCTCGCGAACGCCCACCCCGACAAGACGGTCGTGTTCCTGGACAAGGACGTCTGCTACTGCTCGACCATGAACCGGATCGACCTGCCGCACCTGGTCTGGACGCTCGAGGAGCTCGTCGCCGGGCGGGTGCCGAACCGGATCGAGGTCGAGCCGACGACCGCCCTGCGAGGCGCGCGCGGCGCTGGACCGGATGCTGGCGCTGCCCGGCGTCGGCGCGCTGCCGACGACGGTGGCCGCCCCGCTGCCGGCGTGACCTCCCCGAAGGGCCGCCCGACCCCCAAGCGCGCCGCCGCGGCCCGGGGCCCGGTCCCCCCGCCGCCGCAGACGCGCAAGGAGGCGGTCAAGCGGCTGCGCGAGCAGCAGGCCGCGGGCCGCAAGGACCTCAAGGCCGGATACCGGGCGACGACGACGCCGTGCTGATCCCCCGCGACCGGGGCCCCGTGCGCTCGCTGGTGCGCGACGTCGTCGACTCCCGGCGCAACGTCGGCGTGCTGCTGCTGCCGATGGCCGTCGTGCTGGTGACCGCGCAGCTCGTCGGCGACGACCAGCGTGCTGCGCATCGCCTCCACGGTCTGGACGGGTGCGCTCGTCGCCGTCGTCCTGGACGCCGTGCTGCTGAGCTTGCGGGTGCGCAAGGCGGTCGCCGAGCGGCACCCGGACGAGGCGAAGACCCTGCGCCACGTCGGCTACGCGCTGCTGCGCTCCACCGTGCTGCGCCGGCTGCGGATGCCCCCGCCGCAGGTGCGCCCCGGCGAGCCTGTCCGAGCCTGAGGGCGTCGCGCGGCTAGCGTCCGGCGGGTGCTCCGCCGCTCCAGCCTGACCGCCGTCCCGCTGCTCGCCCTCGCGCTCCTGCTGCCCGCGTGCACGCCGAGCGCCGCCGACCCGCAGGCCGACGGCGCGGGCCCGGGAGGCAGCGCCACGGCGACGGTGGGCACGACGCCGTCCACCCGCCGTCCGCCTCGCCGTCGCCCGCACCGCTGGCCCAGCTCCCCCGCGGCGGGCGCACGATCTTCCCCCGGCACGTCGTCGTCGCCTACTACGGCACCGCCGGCACAGGGGCCCTCGGCGTCCTCGGCGAGACCGGGCCGCAGGTGGCCGCGCGGCGGACCCTGCAGGCCGCCATCCCCTTCCAGCCGGCGTCGGGCAAGCCGGTGCTGCCCGCCTTCGAGCTCATCACCACCGTGGCGGCGGCCCGCCCCGGGCCCGACGGCCTCTACAGCACCTCCCTGCCGGTCGAGGAGGTGATGCGCTACGTCGAGGTCGCCCAGCAGGCGAAGATGCTGGTCATCCTGGACTTCCAGCCCGGCCGGGCGACCTTCCTGGAGCAGGTGAAGCGGTACGAGCAGGCGCTGCTGCAGCCCAACGTCGGCGTCGCCCTGGACCCGGAGTGGAAGCTCACCGCCACCCAGCGGCCGCTGCGCCAGATCGGGACCAGCGCCGCCAAGCCCATCAACGACGTCAGCAGCTACCTCGGGAACCTCACCCTGAAGAACCGGCTCCCGGAGAAGGTCTTCATGGTCCACCAGTTCAAGACCTACCAGCTGCCCGACCGCGAGAAGATCGTCGACCGGCCGGGGCTCGCCACCGTCCTGCACGTCGACGGCTTCGGGGCGCAGGGGTCCAAGAAGGAGACCTACGGGCTGCTGGCCAGCCGCGACGGCCAGTTCGTCAACGGGTTCAAGCTCTTCTACGACGAGGACGTCGACCTGATGACGCCGGCCGAGGCGCTCGCCCTGCGGCCGCAGCCGCAGCTGTTCAGCTACCAGTAGGCCGGGCCCTACCGGGCGAGCCGCAGGTCGGTGCGGTTGCCGGCGTCGTCGAAGGCGACCAGCGCGACCGCGCCCGCCGGCACCGTGAAGGTGCCGTCGGGGGCGACCTCGACGTCGCGGCCGTCCGGCGGTGGACAGGTGCAGCACGTCGGTCGCCACCCCGGAGGCGCCGTCGACCCGCAGCTCCGGCGGACGCGTGTCGACGCGGACGACACGGCTGGCCCGGCTGGCCCCGGGCAGCGCGCCGCGGTCGACCTCGACCGACAGCACGTGCCGCCCGTCGCCGAGCCGCCCGAGCGGGGCGCCGAGCCGGCCGGTGCTGCCCTCGTCGACGACGGCGCCGTCGACCAGCAGCCGGGCGGGCCGGGCAGGCGTGCGCACGCGGACGGTCGCCGTCCGCAGGTCCTCGGCGTTGAGCTCGCCCTTGGGCAGCCCCTCGAGCACCAGGGCGGGCGGGCGCACGAGCACGACCGCCCCGAGGCCGAGCAGCAGCGCGAGCAGGAGCCCGGCGACGGTGGCGAGGCGGGCGGTCACCGCCCGAGGTTATGTTCGGCCCATGGAGCACCGGCGCCTCGGGCGCAGCGGCATGTACGTCTCGGAGATCAGCTACGGCAACTGGCTGACCCACGGCTCGCAGGTGGAGGCCGAGCAGGCCACGGCCTGCGTGAAGGAGGCCCTCGAGGTCGGCATCACCACCTTCGACACCGCCGACGTCTACGCCGGCACCCGCGCCGAGGCCGTCCTGGGCGAGGCGCTCAAGGGCGTCAAGCGCGAGTCCTACGAGCTGTTCACCAAGGTCTACTGGCCCACCGGCGCCGGCAAGAACGAGCGCGGGCTGTCGCGCAAGCACATCCGGGAGTCCTGCGACGCGTCGCTGCGCCGGCTGCAGACCGACCACATCGACCTGTACCAGGCGCACCGCTTCGACCACGAGACGCCGCTGGACGAGACGCTGCGGGCCTTCGACGACCTCGTGCGCGCCGGCAAGGTCCACTACATCGGGGTCAGCGAGTGGAAGGCCGAGGAGATCGGCCGGGCCCTGAAGATCGCCGACCAGATGGGGCTCGACCGCATCGTGTCGAACCAGCCGCAGTACTCCGCGCTCTACCGGGTGATCGAGGCCGAGGTCGTCCCGCTGTGCGAGCGCGAGGGCATCGGGCAGGTCGTGTGGTCGCCGATCGCGCAGGGCGTCCTCACCGGCAAGTACCTGCCCGGCTCCCCGCCGCCGGAGGGCTCGCGCGCCACCGACGTCAACGGCGGCGACAAGATGATCGCCCGCTGGATGCGCGACGACGTGCTCGAGAAGGTCCAGGAGCTGAAGCCCCTCGCCGCCGACGCCGGGATGTCGCTCGCGCAGCTCGCCGTCGCCTGGGTGCTGCACAACCCGAACGTCTCCTCGGCGATCGTCGGGGCGTCCCGGCCCGAGCAGGTCCGCGACAACGCCGCCGCCGCCGGCAAGGCGCTCGACGACGACCTGTTCGAGCAGGTCAACCAGGTGCTGACCGGCGTCGTGCTGACCGACCCGGAGCTGACGAAGAGCCCGGACAAGCGCCCGTAGCGGGGTGCGGGGACGTCGCGCCGCTCAGAAGGGGGGTGGTGCGGGTCCGGGGTCGGCGTAGCCGTCGGGGGTGAGCCATCGTCCGTCGTGGTGCTGCAGCCGTCGGGCTCCCTCGTGCAGCTGGTGCGTGGTGCAGGTGGCAGACCAGCGCGTAGTTGCCGAGGTCGGACGGCCCGCCGAGGGCCCAGTGGTGCACGTGGTGGGCCTGGCACTCGCCCGGCCGCCGATGGCAGCCCCGGACGACGCAGCCGCGGTCGCGCGCGACCAGCGCGCGGTGCTGGGCCGGGCTGACGGTGCGGCTGAGCCGGCCGAGGTCGAGGACCGCGCCGGTCTCGGCCAGGACGACCCGGCTGACGTCGGCGTCGCAGGCCAGCCGCAGCAGCTGCTGGTGGGTCAACAGCACGTTGCTGCCGGCCATCGAGGCGGGAGCGGGGGCGCCCTGCAGGGCGTCCCCGACGGCGCTGCCCGGGCCGGCGAGCAGCGTCTCGGCCCGGACGAGCACGTGGATCGTGGCCCGGCTGCCGGCCTGGCGGGGCAGGACGCCGCCGCAGGCCAGCGCGTGCCGGGCGAGTGCGGCCAGGGCGTCGGCCCGCCGGGTGGAGGCGTCGCGCGTGTCCTCGACGCCGTCGTCGTGCCGAGCCTGCCGGTCGCCGTGCACGAGGGCGTCGAGCGCGGCGATCAGCTCCTGCCCGGGCTCGGGCTCGAGCAGGCCGTGGACGGCGACGCAGCCGTCGAGGAGCTCGTTGGCGGTGAGCCCGGTGCGCTGGCGCTGCCGGCGGGCCTGCTCCTCGGCCAGCTGCGGGCTGACGGCCAGCGCCCGCTCCCGCAGCTCACGGTGCAGTGCGGTCGGGTCCAGGGTGCGGGCCAGGGTGACGAGCGCGCCGGACGACGCGGCGACGACCTCGGGGCTGATCCCCCGCAGCCCCGCGGTCATGGCGGTGCAGTGCGCGACCGTGGTGCCGCCGTCCACGAGCAGCTCGCCGACCGGGGTGAGGTCCTCGGTGACCCGGCGGGCGAGGGTCACCTTCGCGCGCGCGGCCTGGTCGGAGAGGGTCAGCAGGCCGCCCAGCCAGCCGGCGGCACTCGCCCGGCCGACCTGCCGGTAGGTCTGCTGCCGGTCGACCGCCGCGACCTCCACCAGCGCCAGTCCGGCGACCCGCTCCGCGGTCCGCAGCAGCGCCGCGGTGTCCACCAGCGACCCGGTCGCCAGCAGGCCCTCGGCCTGCGCCCGCGCGAGGGCGCCGACCGCGTCCTGCAGCTTCCCGACCAGCGGGTGCACCGGAGGCCGTCGCCTGTCGTCCGGCCCAGGCAGGGCGGACCGGCCGCCGTCGCCCAGCGGTTCGCGGCCGGCCAGGGGCTCGCCGCCTGCCAGCGGCTCGCGGCCTGCCAGGGGCTCTCGACGTCGAAGGGGCAGGTCGGTGAACGGGTCGAGCGGCTGCTCGTCCACGGCTCCGGCTGCTTCGAACACGTGTTCGATACGTACCGGCTCTCACCCCTCCTGACCAGCACTTCTTCCGCTCTCCGTGGGCTCCAGAGGTCCAGCAGCGACGCGCGTGTCAGGACGTCGGACCGTCCCGGCGCGCTGGTCGCGTCTGCCTCGCTGCCAGGCCAGCGATGGTGGGGCGGCAGCGGCGCGCTCCTGCTCCGGACGACCGGGAGCGGCAACTACCCTCGGCACGTGGCACGTCGCCCGACCGTCGCGCTGCTGGGGGTCGGCGTGCTCGCCCTGCTCCTGCTGGCGGCCTACACCTACGGGCGGAGCGCTTCCTGCCCGCCCCCCGCCTGGTGGTTCCGGATCTTCCAGCAGTCCGGCACCTACCGGTGCGCCGGCTGACGGCAGCCACCTACCTGCCGGGCCTCCCGTACAGGACCGGGACCAGGTCCGACGCGTCCGGCTGGGCGCCGAGAGCGAGCAGGGTCGTCGTGATCGACGCGGCGAGCAGCAGCGTGACGAGCAGGCGACGGCGCCCTCGGGGCCCGCCGAGCCGCCGTTCCGCGCCGGAGGACCGCCCCGCTGACGGGGACACCCCCCTCGGCGTCACGGCGCGAGCAGCACGTCCCTGGTCACCTCCATCTGCCCGAGGTGCTGGAACAGCTCCTCGAGGACGTGCAGCAGGACCGCGTGGTCGTCGCCGACTCCGCCGTGGAGGCGACCGCGCGCAGGATGGGGCTGGCCGGCGCCGTCCTGCAGCCGCTGCAGGTCCGCCTCGGCCTGCGCGACGGCCTGCGCCACCGCCGCGCGGCACTCGGCCGCGGTGGTCGTGCGGGTGAACTCGGCGTCCCGGTCGCGGCTCGACGGCCGGCCGAGGGCGACGTGCCCCAGCCAGTGCTCGCACACGGCACAGCAGTGCAGGACGAGCGCCCCCACCGGGTTCGTGCCCGTCCGGGTGGGCCGCTCGTCCAGGAGCGGGCCGTCCAGGAGGTCCGCCAGCGCCAGCATCCGGTCGAAGGCGTACCGGAGGGACGCGAGGCCCGCTGCGGTCGCCTGGTCCATGCCGGCAAGGTAGGCGACGGCCCGCCGCGGCTCAGACCGGGTTCAGGCCCATCGGCCCGTAGACCTTGCGGTCCTCCTCGAACAGCGTCACCTGGTGGACGCCCGCGCCCAGCAGGTCCTTCCACGTCTCGCCGACCCAGCTCTCGGCGTCGCTCTGGTTGGGGAAGGTGCCGCCGGCGACGTCGCCGGGGTCGACCTCGCTGCCGTCGGCCGCCTCGTAGCGCCAGGTCCAGGCCATGCCGTCCTCCTGAGGGTGGGGGTGTCTGGGAGGCTAGGCCCGTGCGCCTCCGCCTGCTCGGCACGGGGTCGGCTGCGGGCTGGCCGAACCCCTGGTGCGCGTGCGCGTCCTGCGGCGCGGCCCTGCGCGCGGGGGTGGTGCGCGGGCAGACGAGCGTGCTGCTGGACGACCGGCTGCTGATCGACGTCGGCGCCGAGGCGCCGCGGGCCGCCCTGCGCCAGGGGGTGTCGCTGGCCGGGGTCGAGGCGGTGCTCGTCGGCCACGGGCACCCCGACCACCACGACCCGGCCACCTGGCGCTGGCGCGGCTGGGCGACCACGCAGCGGCCGCTGCACCTGGTCGCGCCGCCGGCGGTCGTGGCCGCGGCCCGGCCCTGGCTCGGGCCGGACGTCACCGTCTCGGAGGTGCGGGCGGGCGACCGGCTCGACGTCGCGGGCTGCGACGTCCGCGTCCTGCCGGCGGCGCACGGGCGGCCGGAGCTCGGCCCGGCCGTCCTCTACGACGTCACCGCTCCCGACGGCACCCGGCTGCTCTACGCGACCGACACCGGGCCGGGCACCGACTGGTCGCTCGCCGCCGGGCGCGAGTACGACGCCGTCCTGCTGGAGCTGACCGGCAGCAGCGGGCCGACCCACCTCGACGTCGTCGGCTGGCCGGAGCAGGTCGCGGCCCTGCGCCGCACCGGCGCGGTCACCGCCGGCACCCGGCTGCTCGCCGTCCACCTCGGGCACGGCAACCCGCCGCCCGCCGAGCTCGACGCCCTGCTCGCCGGCTGGGGCGCGGCCGCCCCGCGCGACGGCGACGTCGTCGACCTGGGCGAGCCCGCCCCCGCAGCCGTCCCGCCGGCGCGGGTGCTGGTGCTGGGCGGGTCGCGGTCGGGCAAGTCGGCGCACGCCGAGGCGCTGCTGGCCGCCGAGCCGCACGTCACCTACGTCGCCACCGCTCCCCCGCGCCCGGGCGACGCCGAGTGGTCCGACCGGGTGCGTGCCCACGTCGACCGGCGACCCGCCGGCTGGACGACCGTGGAGACCGGCGACGTCGCCGGCGCCCTGCGCAGCACCCCCGGCGCCGTGCTGGTCGACGACCTCGGCCTGTGGCTGACCCGCCTGCTCGACGACGCCGGGGCGTGGGAGGACCGCGCCCGGGCGCAGGCCGCTCTCGACGGCGCCCTGCCCGACCTGCTCGACGCGTGGCGCGGCGCCCGGCGGGCCGTCGTCGTCGCGCCCGAGGTCGGCGGCGGGCTGGTCGCCCCGACGCTCGGCGGCCGGGTGTTCGTGGACCTGCTCGGCGCCACGACGACGGCGCTCGCCCGCGACGCCGACGAGGTCGTGCAGGTCGTGGCCGGGCTCCCGCGGCGGCTGCGGTGACCCCCGTCGCTGTCCCGGAACCGCTGCCGGACGCCCCCGCGGTGCTCGGCGCCCTCGGCCCGGCGCTGCGCCGGCTGGCGACCCTGCAGGGGCAGTGGCCGCCGCGCGTGCCGGCGCACCCGCGGGTGGCCCTGCTGCCCCCCGACGGCGACCTCGCGACCGGGCGCGCCGCCGCGGACGCCCTCGCCGACGAGGGCGGCGACCTGCTCGTGCTCGAGGTCGACGGCGACCCCGTCCCAGGCCTGGTGCTGCTGGCCGCCCTGCTCGACGTCGAGCCGGTCGCCGCCGTGGGGACCGCCGGGGGGCCGGACTGGGCCCGCCGGCTGGGGGCCGTCCGCGCCGCGCTGCCCGCCCTGCGCCCGCACGCCGACGACCCCGCGGCCCTGCTGCAGGCGCTGGCCGACCCCGGGCTGGCCCACGCCACCGGGCTGCTCGGGCAGGCCGCCGCGCGGCGCACCCCGGTGCTGCTGGGGAGCTCCCCGGCGCGGTCGCCGCCGCCCTGGCTGCCGACCGGCTCGCCCCCGGGACGGCCGGCTGGCTGCTCGCGGGCAGCTCGAGCGCCTCCCCCGCTGCCGCCAGGGCGCTGCTGCTCCTCGGCCTCGACCCCGTGCTCGACCTGCGGCTGCCCGGCGCCGGCGGGGCGCTGCTGGCCGACGCCGTGCTCGCGACCGCGCTGGGGCTGCTGGATGGCTGACGGGCTGCGGCTGGCCCTGACCACGCTGACCGTCCTGCCGGTCCGGGGACCTGCCGCGCTCGACCGGCGGACGGCGGGCCGGGCGATGGTCCTGGCCCCGCTCGTCGGGCTGCTGCTCGGGGGGATCGCGGCGGGGGTGCTGGTCGGGCTGGACGCCGTCACGACCGGTCCGCCGCTGCTGCCCGCCGTCGCGGCGCTGGCCGTCCTGGCGGCGCTGACCCGCGGCCTGCACCTGGACGGCCTCGCCGACCTCGCCGACGGCCTCGGCTCCTACGCCGGCCCCGCCCGCGCCCGCGAGGTCATGAAGCAGCCCGACGTCGGGGCGCTCGGGCTGGCCGCCGTCGTGCTGGTGCTCCTGCTGCAGGCCGGCGCGCTCGTCGCGTGCGTCGAGGCCGGGCGGGGGGTGACCGCCGTGGTCCTGGCCGCCGTCGCCGGGCGGCTCGCCGTCGCGCTGGCCTGCACGCCGGGCACCCCGGCGGCCGCGCCCGGCGGGCTGGGCGCCCTCGTCGCGGGCACGGTCCGGCCGGCGGTCCCGCTGGTCACCGCCGTCGTCGTCGGGGCGGCGGCCTGCGCGGCCACCCGCGACGTGGTCCCCGCCGTCGCCCTCGCCGCGGCCCTGCTGGCCGCCCGGGTGCTGCGCCGGCACGCCGTCCGCCGGCTGGAGGGGATCACCGGCGACGTCCTCGGCGCCCTCGTGGAGACCGCGACGACGGTGGTGCTCGTCGTGCTCGCCCTCGACGTCTAGGGGGCCGGGCGCAGGTCCTCCGGCAGGCCCTCGAGCACCGCCCGGGCGACCAGGCCGACCGGCAGCACGTCGACGTCGACCACCTGGTCGGCGACCTGCTCGTACAGCGGGTAGCGCTCCGCCACGTGCTGGCGCAGCACCTCGGCGGGGTCGGGCTGCAGCCACGGCCGCCCCTCGCCCTTGCCGATGCGGCGCACCAGCGTCGGCAGGCCCGCCCGGAGCCAGACGACGTGCCCGGCGGACCGCAGCCGGTCGCGGCCGCTCTCGTCGAGCACCACCAGGCTGGTCACCGACACGACGACCGGCCCGGGGATCGCCAGCAGCAGGTTGAGCGTCGCCGAGCTGGCCTGCACCACGGCGTCGGCGCCGTCGCGCACGTGCAGCGTCTGCACGTCGACGCCGGCGGTGCGCTCGAGCAGGGCGTCGTCGTCCAGGAAGGGCCAGCCGACCCGCTGCGCCAGGGCAGCGCCGACCGTCGTCCGGCCGGAGCCGGAGCAGCCGATCAGCAGCAGGCGGCGCAACCCCGCTACCGCACCCGGCTCGGCACGAAGGGCGGGCGCACGACCCGGACGCGGGACGGCCGGCCCCGGACGTCGACCTCCAGCTCCGCGCCCTCCTGCACGTCGGGGGCGAGCAGGGCCAGGGCGATGCCGACGCGCCGGGTCGGGGAGAAGGTCCCGCTGGTCACCTCGCCGACCTCCCGCTCGCCCTCCCGCACGACCATGTGCGCGCGCGGGATGCCCCGGTCGAGGGACTCCAACCCCCACAGGGTGCGGGAGGGGCCGGCCTCGCGCTCGCGCAGCAGCGCCTCGCGGCCCCAGAAGCGCGGCTTGCCCCAGCCGACCGCCCAGGTGGCCCTGGCCTGCACCGGGGTGATGTCGAGCGACAGGTCCTGCCCGTGCAGCGGGTAGCCCATCTCGGTGCGCAGGGTGTCGCGGGCGCCGAGGCCGCAGGGCAGCACGCCCAGCGGCGCGCCCGCCTGCAGGACGGCGTCCCACAGCTCGCCGGCGTCGTCCCAGCGCGGCAGCAGCTCGTAGCCGCGCTCACCGGTGTAGCCGGTGCGGCAGACCACGACCGGCCGGCCCTGCCAGTCGGCGCCCTCGAAGGACATGTAGTCGTGGTCGGTCGGCAGGCCGAGCGCCTGCACCAGCTCGGTGCTGCGCGGCCCCTGCACGGCGATCACGGCGAGGGTGGTGTGCAGGTCCTCGACGGTGATGCCCTCCGGGGCGTCCGCCTGCAGCCGCGACACCACCTGGCTGGAGTTCGCGGCGTTGGGGATGAGGAAGACCTCGTCCTCGCTGCGGACGTACTGGATGAGGTCGTCGACGACGCCGCCGGTCCTCTCGTCGCAGCACAGCGTGTACTGCGCCTGCCCGACGCCGACCCGCCGCAGGTCGTTGGTCAGCCGGTCGTTCACGAAGTCGACGGCGCCCTCGCCCCGGACCACGCCCTTGCCGAGGTGGCTGACGTCGAACACGCCGACGGCCTCGCGCACCGCGGCGTGCTCCTTGAGGACGCCGCCGCCCGGGTACTCGATCGGCATCTCCCAGCCGCCGAAGTCGGCCAGCTTCGCGCCGAGCGCGACGTGCCGGTCGTGGAGGGGGCTGTGCTGCAGGGGCTGCTGCAGGGGCTGCTGCGGGTCGGTCACCGGCAGACCGTACTGATCAGCTCCGCCAGCCGCTCGACCTCCTCCGGGCGCACCCAGGCGGCGGTCGACACCCGCAGCACCGGCCCGGACAGCTCGGCGGCCCGGGTCGCCGGGACCGCGCTCACGAGCACGCCGTGCTCCAGCAGGGCGGCCCGGACGGCGAGCGGCTCGACCCCGGGGGGCGGCACCAGCGTCGTGATGCCGGTCGGCTCCTCCTGCGGCTCGACGACCTCCCACCCGGCGACGCCGAGGGCCCGGCGGGCGGACGCGGCCAGGGCGTGGACGACCGGCAGCAGCCCCGGCGTCCACTCCTGCAGCGCCACCGCCAGCCCGACCCGGCCGGCCACGTGCGGCTCCTGCAGCTCGAAGCGGCGCACCCCGGCGTGCAGGGTCGGCGCCAGCGTGGGCGGGTCCTCGAGGTCGGCGGCGAAGCCCGGCTCCACGACCAGGGCCCCCACGCCGCGCGGCCCGCAGAGCCACTTGCGGCTGGTCGCCACGTACGCCGCGCACCCCGCGGGCACCGCCGTCTGGCCGAGCGACTGCGCGACGTCGAGCACCACCGGCACGCCCGTCGCCAGCAGCTGCGCGACCGGCTGGGCGACCCCGCGCTGGCTCGCGACCTGGGGCAGCGCCAGCAGGTCCAGCCCGTCGGGCACGTCGCGCACCCGGCCGAGGGCGTCGGCCGGCAGCTCGACCAGGTCCCAGCCCCGCGCGGCCGCCAGCCGGGCCAGCACCCGGGCGTTCGCCCCGTACTCGCTCGCGACCGTCCCGACCCGGGCGCCCCGTCCGCCCCGCCAGCCGGCCATCAGCACGGCGAAGGCGGAGCCGCCGTCGGAGGTGAACGCGACGTCGTCCCCGCCGAGGCCGACCAGCGCGCCCAGCGCGGCCCGCCCCTGCGCCAGCACGCCCTGCTCGGCCGCCGCCTCCGCGACGTAGGCCCCCGACGCCTCCGCCCGCAGGTGCGCGGTCTCGGCCTCCAGCACCGCCTGCGACACCCGCCCGGACGCGGCGACGTCGAGGTGGGCGACCCCGCTCGGCAGCCGCTGCCGCACCCAGTCCTGCACCTCCTGGTCCGGCTGCTCGTCCGGGCTCACAGGGCCACCACCTCCACGCCGTCGAGCGTCACCGTCACCAGGGAGCGGTCGGCGACCGGCTCCCACCCGTCGTCGTCGGGAGGCCCGGACGCGACGACGACGGCGCCGTCGGCGGCGCGCACTCCCAGCGGTGCGCCGCACGCGACGGCGGCGACGCACCGGCCGTCGGTCGCGAGCAGGCCGAGCCCCGCGCCGGGCACCCGGTCGGCGACCAGCCGCGCCGTGGCGTGCAGCGCCGCGGGCAGCGCGTCACCGGCGGACAGCCGGGCGGCCACGAGCGCGGCGACGAAGGCGCTCGGGACGGTCGAGCCGACGCCGGCGAGCGCGCTGGACGGGACCAGCCGCCCGAGCGCGGCGGCGACCCCCGGCACCTCCCCGTCGTGCGACAGCAGCACGTCGCCCAGCAGGAACGGCGGGCAGGCGCTCTCGTCGGCCGGCCCGCCGTCGGGCGCGGACCGGGCGGCGGCCAGCACGCATCCGCTCGTGACCGAGGCGGCGAGCGCCGGCAGCCCGGCGTCCGCCCACAGCGGCACGGCCCGCCGGTAGCGCAGCGGCGCCGTCCCCGGTCGCCCCACCTCCGGCACCGGGTACCAGCCGACGCCGACCCCTCCCGCCAGCCCCGCCTCCCGGGCCCGGGCACCCAGCCCGGACGCCGCGAGCAGCGCGTCCAGCCGGGCCGGACGGCCGAGGTGGGCGACGTGGTGCACCCGCTGGTGCTGCTGCACGCGGCCTCCTCCCTCCGGCTCCGGGCCAGTGTCCCGCCGGTAGCCTGCCCGCTCGTGACGACCCTCGCGCTGTCCACGACCTCCCCGGCCTCGCTGCGCGTCGACGCGCTCGTCGTCGGGCTGACGAAGGGCCCGCGCGGCCCCGTCCTCGCGCCCGGCGCGGAGGCCCTGGCGGAGGCGTTCGGCAAGCAGCTGCTGCCCGCGCTCGTCGGCCTGGGCGCCACCGGCGAGGCCGAGCAGGTCGTCCGGCTCGCCACCCTCGGCGCCGTCACGCCCAAGGTCGTCGTCGCCGTCGGGCTCGGCCCGGCCGGGAGCGGCGGGCACGACGCCGAGACGCTGCGCCGGGCCGCCGGTGCCGCCGTCCGCGCGCTCGAGGGCACCGCGAAGGTCGGCCTCGCCCTGCCCGCGCCCGACGCCGTCGCCGTCGCCGCCGTCGGGGAGGGCGCCCTGCTCGGCGCCTACCGCTTCGACCGCTACCGCACCGACGACACCCGCAAGCCCCCGGTCGCCGAGCTGCAGCTGTGCGTCCGCGACAGCAAGGACGCGGCCGTCCGCGACGCCGCCGTCCGGGCCGAGGTCGTCGCCCGGGCCGTCTCGCTGGCCCGCGACCTGGTCAACACCCCGCCGTCGGACCTGCGCCCCAAGGACCTCGCCGCGGTCGCGACCGAGCGGGCGCAGGGCGCCGGGCTCGACCGTCGAGGTGCTCGACGAGAAGGCGCTCAAGAAGGGCGGCTACGGCGGCATCCTCGGCGTCGGCGCGGGCTCGACGTCGCCGCCGCGGCTCGTCCACCTCTCCTACCGGGCGCCGTCGGCGAGCACCACCGTCGCGCTCGTCGGCAAGGGCATCACCTTCGACTCCGGCGGGCTCTCGCTCAAGCCGCCGGCGGCCATGGAGGAGATGAAGATGGACATGGGCGGCGCGGCCGCCGTGCTGGCCACCTGCGTCGCCGTCGCCGAGCTCGGCCTCGACGTCAACGTCGAGGGCTGGCTGCCGCTGGCCGAGAACATGCCGAGCGGCACCGCGATCCGCCCGTCCGACGTCCTCACCATGCACAGCGGCACCACCGTCGAGGTCAACAACACCGACGCCGAGGGCCGGCTCGTCCTGGCCGACGCGATCAGCCGCGCCGCGCAGGACGGGCCCGACCTCGTCCTGGACGTCGCCACCCTCACCGGCGCCGCCCTCGTCGCGCTCGGCAGCCGCACCGCCGGCGTCATGAGCAACGACGACGAGCTGCGCGCCCAGGTGCTGCGCGCCGCCGCCGACGCCGGCGAGCCCTCCTGGGGCATGCCGCTGCCCGCCGACCTGCGCAAGGGCCTGGACTCCGAGGTCGCCGACCTCGTCAACACCGGCCCGCGCGAGGGCGGGATGCTCACGGCCGGGCTGTTCCTGCAGGAGTTCGTGCCCGACGGGCTGCGCTGGGCGCACCTGGACATCGCCGGGCCCGGCCTACAACTCCGGCGAGGCCTACGGCTACACCCAGCACGGCGGGACGGGCGCCGCGGTGCGCACCTTCGTGCGGCTGCTCGAGGACGTCGCGCAGGGCACCCCCGCCGGCGCACCGCCTGGAGCACCCGCCTGAGCGCCCCCGCCTGGACGCGTCCCGGCCGCCCGTCCGGCGTGTCCTAGTCTGGACGTGCGACGCGCGCCGTCGGTCCGCCGGAGGCGGACGCAGAGCGCCCCTGGACCGGAGCCCGGCCGTGGACCCCCCGCCACGACCGGGCTCCGTCGTGCGCGGGGTCCCGACCTGTGGGGGTCCGGGCGAAGCAGGCCCCCGCCGCGCTGCCCGTCAGCGCTGCTTCTGGCGGGAGCTCCACTCGCGCATCCGCGAGGGGTAGCCGACGGCGGCCACGTCGTAGACCGGCACGCCCAGCCGGCGCCCGAGGGCGAAGGCGTCCTCGCGGGTCCCGGCCCGGCGCCGCGTCCACTCCCCGTCGCCGGCCACCAGGACCAGCGTCGTCGGCGTCGTCGGGGTCTCCGGCTCGACGAAGGCCTCCACCCCGCGGCGGCTGCCCGCGAAGGCCTCCAGGTGCTCGCGGACCTCCGAGCGCTCGGCCCGGTCCTGACCCCCGCCCGACCGCCGCCCGAACAGCCTCACGCCCGCCCCTCTCCCTGCCTCGTGGTGGACCTCGTGGTGGTCCTCGTGGCGGTGCTCGTAGCGGTGCTCGTCGCGCCCCGGGAACAAGCCGGGGGCGTGCGCGCCCTGTACCTGACGGGTGGAAGGATGCCCGAGAAGACCTCCGACGCGCGCCAGGGAGCAGCACCAGTGACAGACACCGTCGACCTCGTCGTCCTCGGCGGAGGCAGCGGCGGGTACGCCGCCGCCCTGCGCGCCGCGGAGCTGGGCATGACCGTCGTCGATGGTCGAGAAGGACAAGGTCGGCGGCACCTGCCTGCACCGCGGCTGCATCCCGACCAAGGCGCTGCTGCACTCCGCCGAGGTCGTCGACGTCATCAAGGAGGCCGAGCAGTTCGGCGTCCACGGCGGCCTTCGACCGGGTCGAGATGACCGAGGTCAACGCCTACAAGGACAAGGTCGTCGCGGGCCTCTACAAGGGCCTGTCGGGCCTGGTGAAGAGCCGCAAGATCGAGGTCGTCGAGGGCCACGGCCGGCTCGTGTCCGGCACCGCCGTCGAGGTCACGCTGTCCGACGGGAGCACGCGCCGCATCGAGGCCGGCCACGTGCTGCTGGCCACCGGCTCGGTCCCCCGCAGCATCCCGGGCCTGGAGATCGACCACACGCGCGTCATCACCTCCGACGACGCCCTCAAGATGGACACCATCCCCGGCTCGGTCGTCATCCTGGGCGCCGGCGCGATCGGCTGCGAGTTCGGCTCGGTCTGGCGCGCGTTCGGCGCCGAGGTCACCATCGTCGAGGCCCTGCCGCACCTGGTGCCGCTGGAGGAGGAGTCCTCCTCCAAGCTGCTCGAGCGCGCCTTCCGCAAGCGCGGCATCAAGCAGGAGCTCGGCGCCCGCTTCGAGCGCGTCGAGCACACCGACAGCGGCGTCCGCGTGCACCTCGAGGGCGGCAAGCAGCTCGAGGCCGACCTGCTGCTCGTCGCCATCGGCCGCGGCCCCGTCTCCGCCGACCTCGGCTACGAGCAGGCCGGCGTCGAGATGGAGCGCGGCTTCGTCAAGGTCGACGCCTACTGCCAGACCAGCGTCCCGACCATCAGCGCCGTCGGCGACCTCATCCCCACGCTGCAGCTGGCCCACGTCGGGTTCGCCGAGGGGATCCTGGTCGCCGAGCGGCTGGCCGGCCTGCCGGTCGCGCCGATCGACTACGACGGCGTCCCCCGCGTCACCTACTCCTCCCCCGAGGTCGCCTCCGTCGGGCTGACGACCAAGGTCGCCAAGGAGCGCGGCTACGACGTCGTCGAGGCCGTCTACGACCTCGCCGGCAACGGCAAGGCCCGCATCCTCGGCACCGCGGGCGCCGTCAAGGTCGTCGCGAGCAAGGACGGCCCCGTCATCGGCGTGCACATGGTGGGCGAGCGCGTCGGCGAGCTCATCGCCGAGGCCCAGCTCATCACCAACTGGGAGGCGCTGCCGGGCGAGGTCGCCCAGCTGATCCACCCGCACCCGACGATGTCCGAGGCCGTCGGCGAGGCGCACCTGGCGCTCGCCGGCAAGCCCCTCCACAGCCACAGCTAGACCGACCCCCTCTGCGCTAGGAGCACCACCACACATGGCCTTCTCCGTCACGATGCCGGCGCTCGGCGAGAGCGTCACCGAGGGCACGGTCACCCGCTGGCTGAAGCAGGAGGGCGAGCGGGTCGAGGTCGACGAGCCGCTGCTCGAGGTCTCGACCGACAAGGTCGACACCGAGATCCCGTCGCCGGCGGCGGGCATCGTCCAGAGCATCAAGGTGCAGGAGGACGAGACCGTCGAGGTCGGCGTCGAGCTGGCGGTCATCGGCGACGGCGCCGAGGGCGGCGGCGAGGCGGCCGCCCCGGAGCCCGAGGCGGCAGCCCCGGCGCCCGAGCCGGAGCCCGCCCCGGAGCCCGAGCCTGCCCCGGCGCCCGAGCCGGAGCCCGCGCCGGCCGCGCAGCAGGCGCCCGCCGCCGCAGGCGCCCGCGCCGCAGGCCCCGCGCCGCGCCGCCCGCGCCGCCCGCGCCCCCGCAGCCCGCCCCGCAGCAGGCGGCCCCGCAGCAGCGCCGCTCCCCAGCAGCCGGCCCCGCAGCAGCAGCCGGCCGCCTCGGGCGGGTCCGCGGAGGGCGCCTACGTCACCCCGCTGGTGCGCAAGCTCGCCGCCGAGCACGGCGTCGACCTCGCGTCGCTGCAGGGCACCGGCGTCGGCGGGCGCATCCGCAAGCAGGACGTCCTCGACGCCGCCGGCAGCAGCCCGGCCCCGCAGCAGTCGCCGCAGCAGGCCCCGAGCGCTGCCCCGGCTGCCCCCGCCGCCGCCGACACCGCCCAGGCGGACCGGCCGCAGATCCCCCAGCCCGCCGCGCGCACCAGCGCCCCGGCGCCCGCGTTCGTCGACCAGGCCGTCTCGGCCGCGCCGAGCACGACCGTGCGCGGCCGCACCGAGCCGCTGTCGCGCCTGCGCAAGGTCATCGCCGCGCGCATGACGGAGTCGCTGCAGACCTCGGCGCAGCTGACCACGGTGGTCGAGGCCGACGTCACCGCGATCGCCCAGCTGCGGGCCCGGGCCAAGGCCTCCTTCGAGCAGCGCGAGGGCGCCAAGCTCAGCTTCCTGCCGTTCTTCGCGCTCGCGACCGTGGAGGCCCTCAAGGCCCACCCGGTCGTGAACTGCTCGATCGACGAGGAGGCCGGCACGGTCACCTACCACGACGCCGAGCACCTGGGCATGGCCGTCGACACCGAGCGCGGCCTGCTGGTGCCGGTCATCCAGAACGCGGGCGACCTCAACCTCGGCGGCATGGCCCGCAAGATCGCCGACCTCGCCGAGCGCACCCGCACCAACCGGGTGACCCCGGACGAGCTCGGCGGCGGCACCTTCACGCTGACCAACACCGGCTCGCGCGGGGCGCTGTTCGACACCCCGATCATCAACCAGCCGCAGGTCGGCATCCTCGGGACCGGCGCGGTCGTCAAGCGCCCCGTCGTCGTCGAGGACCCGCAGCTGGGCGAGGTCATCGCGGTCCGCTCGATGGTCTACCTGGCGCTGACCTACGACCACCGCATCGTCGACGGCGCCGACGCCGCCCGCTTCCTCGTCACGGTCAAGGACCGGCTCGAGGAGGGCGACTTCGCCGCGGAGCTCGGCCTGTAGGCACCCGCACAGGCTGCACGGAGCCCGGCCCCGTCACCCGCGGGGCCGGGCTCCGGCTCGTCCGCGGGCACCCCGCCGGGTGACGTCGACCACAAGCGGAGGCGGACCTCCGCTTGCTGACCTACCGTCGGCGGCACGCCCGACGACGGAGACCCCTGTGCCCCACGCCCGCACCACCGACCACCGCGTCACGTTCGCCGTCCTCGCGGCCGGCGTCTCGGCGTTCTCGCTCCTGCAGTCGATGGTCAACCCGGTGCTGCCGACCATCCAGGCCGCCCTGCACACCGACCAGCGCACCGTGACCTGGCTGCTGACCGCCTACCTGCTGTCGGCGTCGGTCTTCACGCCGATCGTCGGCCGCGTCGGCGACAAGGTCGGCAAGGAGCGGATGCTCGTCGTCGCCCTCGGGGCGCTGGCGGTCGGCTCCCTGGTCGCCGCGCTGGCCCCCACCATCGGCGTGCTGATCTTCGCCCGGGTCCTGCAGGGCGTCGGCGGCGGCGTCCTCCCGCTGACCTTCGGGATCATCCGCGACGAGTTCCCGCGCGAGAAGGTCGCCGGCGCGATCGGCACGGCCGCGGCGCTGCTCGCCGTCGGCGGGGCGCTCGGCCTGGTGGTGGCCGGCCCGCTGGTCGCGGCCACGAGCTACCACTGGCTGTTCTGGGTGCCGCTGGTCCTGACCTCGTCCGCCGCCGTCGCGGCCTGGCTGTTCGTGCCGCCGTCGCCGGTGCGCACCGAGGGGCGGATCGACCTGCGCGCCGCGCTGCTGCTGTCGGGCTGGCTCGTCTGCCTGCTCCTGCCGATCAGCCAGGGCCGCGTGTGGGGCTGGGCGTCCCCGCGCAGCGTCACCCTGCTCGTGCTCGCCGTCGTGCTGTGCGCGCTGTGGGTGCGCACCGAGGTCCGCAGCGACGCCCCCCTGATCGACATGCGCATGATGCGGCTGCCGGCCGTCTGGACCACGAACCTGGTGTCGCTGCTGTTCGGCGTCGGGATGTACGCCGGCTTCGCCTTCCTGCCGCAGTTCCTGCAGACCCCCGAGCGCGCCGGCTACGGCTTCGGCGCGTCGGTGACGACGTCGGGCCTGCTGCTGCTCCCGCAGTCGCTGGCGACCTTCACCGCCGGCCTGCTCTCGGGCCGGCTGGCGGCCCGGTTCGGCTCCAAGCGGCTGCTGGTGCTCGGCGCCGCGGCGTCCGCGCTGAGCCAGCTCGGGCCTGTCGACCCTGCACGACCAGGTGTGGCAGGTGCTGCTGGCCACGCTCGTCGGCGGGCTCGCCTTCGGGCTGGCGTTCGCCGCGATGAGCAACCTGGTGGTCGAGGCCGTCCCGCCCAGCCAGACCGGGGTGGCCAGCGGCATGAACGCCAACATCCGCACGGTCGGCGGGGCCATCGGCGGCGCCGTGCTCGGCAGCGTCGTCACCGCCGGAGCCCGCGCCGACGGGCTGCCCGTCGAGTCCGGCTACACCAACGGGTTCGGCGTGCTGGCGGCCTGCTCGCTGGTCGCCGCCCTGGTGGCGCTGCTCGTCCCGGTGGCGCGCCGCCCGGAGCCCGAGGAGCTCGAGGGCGAGGTGCGCCACCCCGAGGCCGCCCTGGTCGCCAGCGGCACCCTGGTCAGCGACGAGCGGTGAGCTCCCCGAGCACCACGACGTCCCCCACGACCTCCGCCGCAGCCCGCCCGCTGCGCCGCGACGCCGCCGCCAACCGCGAGCGCGTCCTGCTGGCGGCGGCCGAGGTCTTCCACGAGCAGGGGCTGACGGCGGGCCTGGAGGACGTCGCCCGGCGGGCCGGCGTCGGGGTGGGCACGGTCTACCGCCGCTTCCCCACCCGCGAGGCGCTGCTCGAGACGCTGCTGTCGGACCTGCTCGCGGTGTACCTGCAGGAGGCCGAGCAGGCGCTGGCCCGGCCGGACGGCGCCGGGCTCGCCGCCTTCGTGCGCACGGTCGGGGAGGTCCAGGCGACGCCCCGCGGGTGCGCGCTGCGGCTCTGGAGCAGCCCCGCCGTCGAGGAGCAGCGCGAGCGCCTGCACGCGGCGATGGCGGCCCTGGTCGCCGACGCCCAGCGGCACGGGGCCTGCCGCGAGGGCGTCACGGTCGACGACCTGGTCGGCATCTTCGTGGCGCTGCGCGGGGTCCGGGAGACACCCACCAGCACGGCGGCGCTCGACTGGCGCCGGCACCTCGAGCTGTGCCTGGCCGGCCTGAGGTGCGGCGCGCCCGCCGCTGGGTGATCATCGGCGCATGAAGATCGGCGTCACCGGCTCGTCCGGCCTCATCGGCACCGCCCTGCTGCCCGCGCTGCGCGCCGGCGGTCACGACGTCGTCCGCTTCGTGCGCGGCGACGCCTCCGCCCCGGACGCCCGCGCCTGGGACGCCGCCACCCTCGCCCCCTCGGCCGTGGAGGACCTCGACGCCGTCGTCCACCTCGCCGGCGCGGGCGTCGCCGACTCCCGCTGGACCGACGCCTGGAAGCGCGAGGTCCTCGACAGCCGCGTGCAGGGCACCGGCGCCGTCGCCCGGGCGCTCGCCACCGCCCGCCCCGACGCCGTGCTGCTGTCGGCCAGCGCCGTCGGGTACTACGGCGACACCGGCGACCGGCTCGTCGACGAGACGGCCCCGAGCGGCGAGGGCTTCCTGGCCGAGGTGTGCCGGCAGTGGGAGGCCGCCACCGCCCCGGCCGAGCAGGCGGGAGTGCGCGTCGCCCACCTGCGCACCGGCATCGTGCTGAGCGCCCGGGGCGGGGCGCTGAAGAAGCAGCTGCCCCTGTTCAAGCTCGGCGGCGGGGCGCCGCTGGGCTCGGGACGGCAGTACGTCCCGTGGATCTCGCTGGCCGACGAGGTCGCGGCGGTCGTGCACCTGCTGGCCGCCGACGTCAGCGGCCCGGTCAACCTGGTCGGGCCCGAGCCGGTCACCAACCGGCAGTTCACCAAGGCCCTCGGCCGTGCAGTGCACCGTCCCACGCTGCCGGTCGCCGTCCCCGGCGCGCTGCTCAAGCTCGCGCTCGGGGAGTTCGCGCAGGAGGGCGTGCTGACCGGCCAGCGGCTCGCGCCGGCGGTGCTGCAGCGCAGCGGCTTCGTCCACGCCCACCAGACCGTGGACGCGGCGCTGGCTGCGAGCCTGGCCTCCTAGAGGGCCCGCACCTCGCGCAGCCGGAAGCCCGCGCCGGTCCGCACGACGACGACCTCGAAGTCGGCCTCCGCGCGGGCCGGCCGCTCCTCGACGACGGCGCCGTCCGGGCCGAGCACCTCGTAGGGCTCCAGGACGTCGCGGACCCGCAGCCGGGCGGTGGTGCCGTCGAAGGCCGTCTGGCGGACCGACCGCAGCCGGTGGCGCACCCCGCGCGCGGTGCGGCCCTGGGCGGCGAGCTCGCGCAGCACGGCGGTGTCGCCCGCCAGCGCGGGCGAGCCGGGGGCGTAGGTGCCGGTGAGCGCGCCCGGGTCGCCCGCGGCGAAGGCGGCGGCGCGGGCGGCGTCGAGCCGGTCGAGCACGGCCCGCCAGTCGGGGGTGCCCGCGGTCGCCGACGGCCGGGCTGCCGCCTGCGGTGCCAGCGGTGCGGGCGGAGCGACGTCGTCCTGCCCGAGCCGCCAGCCGACGACGGCCGCCGCCAGCAGCACCGCGACCGCAGCGGCGACGCCGAGCAGCCACGCCGGGCGACGCCGGCCCGACCCCTCGGCCCCGCCGACCTGCAGGGGGGCGTCGCGCACGCGGTGGGTCTCGCGCACCGGGTCGGCCTGGGCGGCCGCGGCCGGCGCCCCGTGCAGCCGGACGGGGGTGGCGGAGTGGGCGCGGCGCAGGGCGACGGCGAACCCGGCGGCGTCGGGGCGGGCGGCGGGGTCGGCGACCAGGGCGCTCTCGACGGCGGCGACCAGCGGGCGCGGCGTCGTCGGGGCGAGCAGGCCGAGCGGGGCGCGCGAGCCGGCGGCGGCCGAGGCGAGCACCTCCTGCACGGTCTGGCCCTCGTGCGGCGGGCTGCCGGCGAGCAGGTGGTGGCAGACGGCGGCCAGCGCCCAGACGTCCGACGCCGGTGTGGGGTCGCCCCCGGCCGCGACGGCCGGGTCGACGTACTCGGCCGTGCCGTCGACCGCCCCCAGCGGGCCGGCCGCGACGCGGGCCACGCCGAGGTCGCTGAGCAGCGGCATGCCCTGGGAGGTGAACAGCACGTTCGAGGGCGACACGTCGCCGTGCACCAGGCCGCGGGCGTGCGCGACGGCCAGGGCCTCGGCGACCGGGACGGCGACGGTCACCACCTCCCCCGGGTCGAGCCGGCCGCGGTGCAGCAGCAGCGCGGCGAGCGAGCCGCCGCCCGCGTGGTCGAGCACCAGGACGGTGCGCTCCCCCTCGCCGAGCAGCGCCCGCAGCCGCACGACGTAGGGGGTGTCGAGGCTGCGCAGCAGGGCCGCCTCGCGCCGCAGCGACGCGACGGCCTCCGGGTCGGCGCCCGGCCGCAGCCGCTTGACCGCGACCGTCTCGCCCGTGGCGGTCTCGCGCGCGCGCCACACCTCGCCGGTGGCCCCGAAGCCGACGAGCTCGAGCACGTCGTAGCCGGGCAGCTCCCACAGGTCGGGCACGCGGCGAGCCTAGGCGGGGCCGGGGGGCCCGGGCCGTCGTCCACAGCTACCGTCCGGGCCGTGGCGGACGTCGTGGTGATCGGTGCAGGGCTGGCCGGGCTGGCCTGCGCGCTGCACCTCGGGCGGGCCGGGGTCGACGTCGCGCTGCACGAGGCCGAGCCGGTCGCGGGCGGCCGGGTGCGCACCGACGTCGTCGACGGGATGCTGCTCGACCGGGGCTTCCAGGTGCACAACACCGGCTACCCCGAGGCGCAGCGGGTGCTCGACCAGGACGCCCTGGACCTGCGGCGCTTCACCCGGGGGGCCCTGGTCCGCGTCGGCGACCGGCTGCACGGCGTCGGCGACCCGCGCAGCGTCCCCTCCTGGGCGGTCTCCAGCGTGCGCGCCCCGATCGGCTCGGTGCGCGACAAGGCCGCCCTGCTGGCGCTCGCCCTGTCGGACGGCTACGGCGACCCGCAGGCCCTGCTCGAGCGGCCGGAGACCTCGACCCGCGAGCTGCTGCGGCAGCGCGGCGTCTCCGACGAGCTGGTCGACCGCTTCCTGCGCCCGTTCCTGTCCGGGGTGTTCCTGGAGGACCGGCTCGACACGTCCAGCCGGCTGTTCGACGTCGTGTGGCGGTCGTTCGTGCGCGGGTCGCAGTGCGTCCCGGCCGCCGGCATGGGGGCGATCCCGGCGCAGCTGGCCGCCCGGCTGCGGCCCGGCGTGCTGCAGGTCGACAGCCCCGTGCACGCGCTGCCCCAGGCCAGGGCGGTCGTCGTCGCCACGGCCGCTCCGGCGGCGGGCCGGCTGCTGCCCGGCCTGCCGGTCCCGGCCATGAACAGCGTCACCACGCACTACCACCTGGCGCCCGAGCCGCCGGTGCGCGCGCCCGCGATCGTGCTCGACGGCGAGCGGCACGGCCCGGTGGCCAACACGGTCGTGCTGACCAACGTCGCCCCGACCTACGCCCCGGGGCGGCACCTGGTCAGCAGCAGCGTCGTCTCGGGCGACGCCGGCGAGCCCGCGGTGCGCGCCCACCTGGCCCGGCTGTACGGCGTCGACACCTCGGGGTGGCAGCACGTCGCGCGCTACGACGTCGTCGAGGCGCTGCCCGACTCACGGCCTCCACTGGGTCGGCTGCGCCGGCCGGTGCGCCTCGGCGGGGGGCGCTACGTCTGCGGCGACCACCGCGACAGCGCCTCCATCCAGGGCGCGCTGGTCAGCGGGCGGCGGGCGGCCACCGCCGTCCTGCAGGACCTCGGCGGCCGTCCGCTCCCCGCCGGCTGACGGACCGGCTACCGGCCGCTGGCGGCGACGTAGGTGGCGGTCAGGGCGCCGTCGGCGGCGCGACGCGCGTGCACGGTGACCTTGTCGCCCCGGCGCAGCTCGTAGCGGGTCTTGCGGCCGTGGTTGCGCTTGACGTCCGCGGTCGACGGGACGGTGATGCGCACGTCCTTGCCGGTGCGGTACTCCTTGTCGCCGCCCTGGACGCGCACGACGATCGTCACGGTCTGCGTGGCGGCGCCCGGCACCGTCGTGACGGTCGGCGTGGCGACGACGACCCCGACGACGACGACCTTCGCCTTGGCCTGCGAGCCCTTGGTCTTGTCCTTCTGCTTCTCGGCCCTTCTCGGCCTTCTGCGGCTTCTCGGCCTTCTGCGGCTTCTCGGCCTTCTGCGGCTTCTCGGCCTTGGCCGGCTTGGCAGCGTGCGCGGGGGCCCCGTGCGCGGGCGCGGCCGCGCTCGTGCCGGCGAGGACCGGGGTGATCAGCAGGCCGGTGGCGGCGACGACGCTGAGGGCGAGACGGGTGGGACGGCGCACGGGAGGGCTCCAGAGGTCGGGGGACTGCAGGAGGGTTCGACCCCGGGGACGGGCGCGCGTTGACCCGTACGGGTGGTAACGCCGCATCCCCGGGCCACGATCGAGGCCTACGCTCGGCGCATGCAGCTGCGCCGCGTGCCCGGCCTCGTCCCGTACGACGACGGCCTCCGGCTGCAGCGCGCGCTCCACGCCGACGTCGTCGCGGGACGCAGCCCCGACACCGTGCTGCTGCTCGAGCACGAGCCGGTGTTCACCGCCGGCAGGCGCACCGAGCCGTGGGAGCGGCCGCAGGGCGGCGAGGTCCCGGTGGTCGACGTCGACCGCGGCGGCAAGATCACCTGGCACGGGCCGGGGCAGGTCACCGGCTACCCGGTGCTGCGGCTGGCCGACCCCGTCGACGTCGTCGCCTACGTCCGCTCCCTCGAGCAGGTGCTCATCGAGGTCTGCGCCGACCTCGGGCTCGCCACGGGCCGGGTCGAGGGCCGCAGCGGCGTGTGGACCCCCGACGGCGCGCGCAAGGTCGCGGCGATCGGCATCCGCGTGGCCCGCGGGGTGACCATGCACGGCTTCGCCCTCAACGCCGACCCCGACCTGTCGGCCTACGACGCCATCGTCCCGTGCGGCATCGCCGACGCCACCGTCACGTCGCTGACCGCCGAGCTGGGCCGCTCCGTTCCCGTCGCGGAGGTGCTGCCGCTGCTCGAGGCCCGGCTGCCGGTGCTGTCGGCGGCCGCCGCGGTGTGACCGGTCCGGCCCGGGACCGGGCTGGACGAGGACGCCGTCGTCGCCGTGTGGCAGGCGGCCCTGGCCGCCGACGGCCGGCGCAGCGGCGGCACCCGCGCGCAGCGGCTGCGCGCCCGGCTGCGCTCCCCCCAGGCCCTGGCGCTGGTGGCCGAGCGGGACGGCGCCGTCGTCGGGGTGCTGCTGGCCGAGATCGCGGGCGGCCGGCTGGAGGTCGGCCTCGTGGCCGTCGCCCCGGCCGTGCAGCGCAGCGGCGTCGGGCGGGACCTCGTCGCCGCGCTGCTGGACCGGTTCCCGACGGCGGTCGCCCGGCCGGACGACGACGACGGGCAGGGCCGGGCGCTGCTGCAGGCCTGCGGCTTCGCGCCGGGCGACGACGGCGTCCTGCACGCGCCGGCCCGACCGGGAGAGCCCTAGACCTGCCCGACGGTCGGGGACGGGGCGGCCCCGCCGCTGGTCTACTGCGGGCAGCGGCCGACCGGCCGGGCTCGCCGAGGAGGCCGCGTGTTCACAGGGGACGTCAAGCTCACCGGGTTGGACCCGCAGCGGCTGGAGCGCATCGACGAGCACCTGCGCCGCAGCTACGTCGACCCGGGCAAGATCTCGGGCTGCCAGACGCTGGTGCTGCGCCACGGCGAGCTCGCCTACTCCTCGTCGCTCGGCCTGGCCGACCGCGAGGCGCAGCGCCCGGTCGACGACGACACCATCTGGCGGCTCTACTCGATGACCAAGCCGGTCACCGGCGTCGCCCTGCTGACCCTGCTGGAGCGCGGGGCGTTCCAGCTCAGCGACCCGGTCGCCCGCTACATCCCGGCCTGGAAGGACGTGACCGTCCGCGACGGCGACACCGTCGTCCCGCCGCACCGCCCGCCGACGGTCCGCGACGTCATGATGCACATGTCCGGCATCGGCTACGCGCAGGGCAACGGCGACCTCGTCATGGACGGCACCCGCCCGCCGTGGCGGACCCTGGAGGAGCTGGCGGACGGGATCGTCGAGGCGCCGCTGCGCTTCCAGCCCGGCACGCAGTGGCTCTACTCCTACGGCATGGACATCTGCGCCCGGCTCGTCGAGGTGCTGTCCGGGATGCCCTTCGACGAGTACCTCAAGAGCGTCGTCTTCGGCCCGCTGGGCATGGTCGACACCGACTTCTGGGTGCCCGAGGACAAGCGCGACCGGCTCGCCGGGCTCTACGCCCGCAGCGCGAGCAAGGAGCTGGTGCGGCTCGAGGGCCGCGGCTACTCCTACGAGAAGCGCCCGTCGATGCTCAACGGCGGGGGCGGCCTCGTCGGCACGTCCCGCGACTACGGCCGCTTCGCGCAGATGCTCTGCAACGGCGGGTCGCTCGACGGCGAGCGGGTGCTCAGCCGCAAGACCGTCGAGCTGATGCGCAGCAACCACCTGCCCGGAGGCGGGCACCTGCGCGACTTCGCCCTGCCCGGCGGCTACGGCGAGGTCGGCTTCGACGGCATGGGCTTCGGGCTCACCGTCGCCGTCGGCCAGGGCCCGGCGGCCACCCAGACCTCCGGCTCGGCCGGGGAGTTCATGTGGGGCGGCGCCGCCTCGACGATCTTCTGGGTCGACCCGGTCGAGGACCTCGTCTGCGTCTTCATGACCCAGCTGATGCCGTCCGGGACGTTCAACTTCCGCGGCCAGCTCAAGTCGCTGGTCTACGGCGCGTTCGCGGACGACGCCGAGGGCTGAGCCAGGGTCCGCGCGGCGGGCGGCCGGGACCGGCTGCTCGCCGCGCGTCCGGCGGGCGCCCCGGCAGCGGTCGCCCGGCTACCGCGAGTCCGCGACGCCGGCGCTGGTGACGACGGTGGCCCGGCCGCGCGCCGCGGTGACGCCGAGCAGCTCGACCAGGGCGCCGTCCCCGGCGTCGGGAGGGAGCTCGGTGACCGAGCGGACCGACGTCGACGAGACGTCGCGGGCGTAGACCCGCTGCGTCTGCCGGCCGTCGGAGACGAAGCAGCTCCGACGTGACGACGAAGGCCGAGCCACCGGAGGCGGCGAGCCGCAGGCCGGTGACCTGCCCCCGGCGCGGCAGGGCACGGACCGGCCCGTCGCCGAGCCGCAGGACGGGCGCCCCGTCCCGGGTCCACGCCAGGACCTCGGTGCCGCCGGAGAGCGTGACCTGCGGCAGCGCCGGGCCGGCACCGGCACCGGGGACCGCCCCCGTGGAGGAGAAGCGGCCGCCCACGACGGCGTGCGTCAGGCGCAGCGGCGCGTCGAGGGCGGACGAGAACGTCAGGACGAGGCAGGTGGGCACGGGCCGGTCCGGCGGGGAGACGCGGCTGTCGCAGCTGCGGTCCGGTCCGACCGCGAGCGAGGGGCTCGCCGCCCCGGGCTCGTTGAACCGCTGTGTGCCGGGCGCGAGCAGGGTGCCGCGCGTGCTGAGGGTGGCGCTGCCGCTGCCGGGCTGGTCGAGGTCGCGGACCGTCTCCACCCAGGCCGCCGCCCAGCGTCCGCCGCTGGCGGTCACCGCCGCGTCGATCCCCGCCTCCGAGGACCCCAGCGGGGTCAGGGCGCTGACCCGCCCGCTGTGCAGCACCTTGCCGATCCGGAGCTCCTCCCCCTGGCCTGCGGTGGGACGGGCGAGCAGCACGAAGGTGGCGGTGCCGTCCGCCGCTGCCGCCACGACCCGGTCACCGCTGGGAGGGAAGGTGCCGACGGGGCGGAAGGCGCCGCCGGGGTCGCGGCGCGAGACCTGGACCCGGCCGTCGCAGCTGCCCGCGGCGAAGACGGTCCCCGTGGACGACGGCGGAGACCCGCTGCACGCACGGCGCCGGCGTGGACGGGCCGAAGCCGGCCGCCGAGGCCGCGGCGGGAGCGAGCAGGGACAGCGACACGGCAGCCAGCGGCGTCAGCAGGGAGGTCCTCACCCTGCTCAGGACGCGGCCGGGCGGGTCAGGTCGCGAGCTGCCCCATGACCTCGGCCGCCACCAGCTCGAGGTGCTCGAGGTCGGACAGGTCCATCACCTGCAGGTAGGCGCGCTCCGCGCCGGCCTCGCGGTAGCGGCCGAGCTTGTCGACCACCTCGGCGGGCGTGCCGGCGAGGCCGTTCCTGCGCAGCTCGTCGACGTCGCGGCCGATCGCCGCCGCCCGGCGGGCGACCTCGGCGTCGTCGCGCCCGCAGCACAGCACCTGCGCGGCGCTGAGCAGCACGTCGCGGCCGGTCTGCGCGCAGGCCTCGCGGACCCGGCCGAACTGCTCCGCGGTCCGCTCCAGCGAGGCGAACGGCATGTTGAACTCGCTGGCGTAGGTGGCGGCCAGCCGCGGGGTGCGCTTCGCCCCGCCGCCCCCGACGATCACCGGCACGGGCGACTGCACCGGCTTGGGCAGCGCCGGGCTGTCGACCAGCCGGTAGTGCTCGCCCGCGAAGCTGAACGGGCCCTCGCTGGCCCACAGGCCGGTGACGACCTGCAGCTGCTCCTCGAAGCGGTCGAACCGCTCCCCCAGCGGCGGGAAGTCGATGCCGTAGGCCGTGTGCTCCTGCTCGTACCAGCCGGTGCCGAGGCCGAGCTCGACCCGGCCGCCGCTCATCTGGTCGACCTGCGCGACGCTGATGGCCAGCACGCCGGGCAGCCGGAAGGTCGCCGCGGTGACCAGGGTGCCGAGCCGGATGGTGCGAGGTCTCGCGGGCGAGCGCGGCCAGCGTGAGCCAGGCGTCGGTCGGGCCGGGCAGCCCGTCGCCCCCCATCGTGAGGTAGTGGTCGCTGCGGAAGAACGCGCTCGTAGCCGGCGTCCTCGGCGGTGCGGGCCACGCGCAGGAGGTCGTCGTAGGTGGCGCCCTGCTGCGGCTCGGTGAAGATGCGGAGGTCCATGGGCAGAACGTACGGGGGCAGCGACCGCGGGCCGGGCACGCCTGGAACAGCCCGCCGCCCGGGGTGTTGTCTGCAGGTGTGACCGCGGTGAGCCCTGACGGGCGCAAGATGCTCCGGCTCGAGGTGCGCAACGCCGAGACGCCGATCGAGAAGAAGCCCTCCTGGATCAAGACCCGGGCGGTCATGGGGCCGGAGTACACCGAGCTCAAGGGCCTGGTGAAGCGCGAGGGCCTGCACACCGTCTGCGAGCAGGCCGCGTGCCCCAACATCTTCGAGTGCTGGGAGGACCGCGAGGCCACCTTCCTCATCGGCGGCGACCAGTGCACCCGGCGCTGCGACTTCTGCAACATCGACACCGGCAAGCCCGCGGACTACGACGTCGACGAGCCGCGCCGCGTCGCCGAGTCGGTCGCGACCATGGGCCTGCGCTACGCGACCATCACCGGCGTCGCCCGCGACGACCTGCCCGACGGCGGCGCGTGGCTGTACGCCGAGACCGTCCGCCAGGTGCACGCGCACCTGCCCGGGGTGGGGGTCGAGGTGCTGATCCCCGACTTCAACCGCGAGCCCGACCAGCTGGCCGAGGTGTTCAGCAGCCGCCCCGAGGTGCTGGCGCACAACGTCGAGACGGTGCCGCGCATCTTCAAGCGCATCCGCCCCGGCTTCCGCTACGAGCGCTCGCTCGGCGTCCTCACCGACGCCCGCGCGGCCGGGCTGGTCACCAAGAGCAACCTCATCCTCGGCATGGGCGAGACGCGCGAGGAGGTCAGCGAGGCGCTGCAGGACCTGCACGACGCCGGCACCGACCTCGTCACGATCACGCAGTACCTGCGGCCGTCGAAGCGCCACCACCCGGTCGAGGCGTGGATCAGGCCGGAGGTGTTCGTCGAGCTCGCCCAGGAGGCCGAGGAGATCGGCTTCGCCGGCGTCATGAGCGGGCCGCTGGTGCGCTCGTCCTACCGCGCCGGGCGGCTGTACCAGCAGGCGCTCGACCGGCGGGCCGCCGTCACCGGCTGACGCGTGCGCGGCCCGACCCGCAGCGTTCCCCCGCGCGACACGCAGCCGTCACACGGCACGGCCAGCCTGGGCGGCACCCGCTCCCGGAGGTGCACCGTGCTGCAGACCGCTCTCGCCCGCGCCGTCGACGTCCTGCTCCCGGGCGGCGGCCAGCAGCGCGCCCGCCGCAACGCCTGGGCCGGCATGTCCGACTGCTCCGCGCGCTCCCGCGCCACCCGCGAGGCCGACGCCGCCGTGCGCGCCGCGGTGCAGGCCGCCGCTGCCTCCCGGCGGCCCCTCGCCCGCTGAGCAGGGCCGGGGTCTAGCGTGCCGCCATGGCAGACCCCGTGTACTGGCCCGTCATCGGCTTCGCGCGCAGCGTCTTCGCCACCCTCGGCCTGAAGTTCACGATCACCGGTGGCGAGAACGTCCCGCGCACCGGCGGCGCCGTCATGGCGATCAACCACATCGGCTACCTCGACTTCAGCTTCGCCGGCCTCGCCGCCCGCCCCGCCGGGCGCCTGGTGCGCTTCATGGCCAAGAAGGAGGTGTTCGACCACCGGATCAGCGGGCCGCTCATGCGCGGGCATGAAGCACATCCCGGTCGACCGCGCCGGGGCGGCCGCCGACAGCTTCCAGCTCGCCGTCCAGGCCTGCCGCCGCGGCGAGATCGTGGGCGTCTTCCCCGAGGCCACCATCTCGGAGTCCTACGACCTCAAGGAGTTCAAGACCGGCGCGGTGCGCATGGCCCGCGAGGCGGGCGTCCCGCTGCTGCCGACGGTGCTGTGGGGCAGCCAGCGGGTCTACACCAAGGGGCGGCCGCGGGACTTCACCCGCGGGACGCCGATCCGCATCGTCGTCGGCGAGCCCTACACGCCCGACCCCGCGCTCGACGCCGCCGCCGCCACCGCCGACCTCAAGACCCGCATGCAGGCGCTGCTCGACGAGGCCCGGGCGACCTACCCGGGCGGCCCGCGCGGCCCCGAGGACACCTGGTGGTTCCCGCGCTCCCTCGGCGGCACCGCCCCCTCGATCGAGGAGGCCGCCGAGACCAGCCGCGCCCGCGCCGAGGCCAAGGCCGCCGAGAAGGCCGCCCGCAAGGCCGACAAGGCGGCCGGCAAGGCGGCCGGCAGGAAGACCGCCTCCTAGACTCCGGGCCCATGGTCTCGCTGCGCCGCACCAAGGACGCCCCCGCGGGCAAGCCCGCCCCCAAGGCGCCCAGGCCGCCGCGCGGGGCCCGCGCCAAGCAGGTCCGCGCGGCGTTCGGCGCGACCCGCCGGGCCGACCCGCGGATGCCGTTCCTCGTGGCCGCCGCGCTGCTCGGGCCCGTCCTGGTCGCGCTCGTCGTCGGCCTGGTGCTCGGCGGCCTGGTGTTCCTGCTGCCGATCGGCATCGCCGTCGGCCTGCTCGCCGCCACCGCCGTGTTCGGCCAGCGCGTGCAGCGCACCGCCTACGGCCAGGTGGAGGGGCAGCTGGGCGCCGCCGCCGCCGTGCTGAGCAGCATGCGCGGCGACTGGCGGGTCACCCCCGCCGTCGGCTTCACCCGCGAGCAGGACCTGCTGCACCGCGTCGTCGGGCGGCCCGGGATCGTGCTGGTCGCCGAGGGGTCGCCGGCGCGCACCCGCTCGCTCGTCGTCAACGAGAAGAAGCGGCTGGCCCGCTTCGTCGGCAGCACCCCCGTCTACGACGTCAGCGTCGGCGACGGCGAGGGGCAGCTCGGCCTGCGCGGGCTGGAGAAGCACTTCCTGCGGCTCCCCCGCAACATCAAGCCCAAGGACGTCAACGTCCTGGACCGCAAGCTCAAGGCGATGGCGCCGGCCCTGCCGGTGCCCAAGGGCCCGATGCCGACCCGCGTGCCGCGCGGCCGCGCGCGCTGACCGGTCTCAGGACCGCACGACGACGGTCCCGGCCGCCCGGTCGTGCAGGCCGCGGCCGTCGCCGTCGGTGATCACCGCGGGCACGAGCAGCAGCAGCAGGGCGGTCCGCAGCGCGGCCGGGGTGAGGCTCAGGCGCGCCCCGTCGAGCCGGCGGACCCGCAGGCCGAGCAGGCGCATCGCCGGCGTCTGACCGGTCAGCAGCAGCCCGAGGACGTAGGCCACCGCCAGCACCACCACCGGCAGCAGGCCGACCGACAGGTCCAGCGACCCCTCGACGTCGACCGGGTCGAGCAGCCGGGCGACCAGCCCGCTCCCGACGGCGTCCAGCGCGAAGGCCGCCGTCCGGCGTCCCCCGAGGCCAGCGACCCGGGCCCGGTCGGCGGGCAGGCCGAGCCGCACGCCCGGCAGCGGGCCGTCGTCGGGGGTGCCGTCGGGGTGCGGTCGGGGGTCATGCGGGAGCCACGGCGCGAAGGCTAGCCTCGGGCGTCCCGACCCGCGCTGCGGCGTCCTGCGCCGCGTTACGGGAGCGAAACACGAGGGACACCCTCGGGTCACAGCCCCTGGCTAGCGTCGACGCCGAGCGCACAAGCGTGCCGGCACCCACAGCACCCCCGGAGGACGTCCTTGTTCACCAGCCCCTCAGAGGTCCTGAGCTACATCCAGGACGAGGGCGTCGAGATGGTCGACGTCCGCTTCTGCGACCTGCCCGGCGTCATGCAGCACTTCACCGTGCCGGCCGGCTCGTTCGGCGAGGACGTCTTCACCGACGGCCTGGGCTTCGACGGCTCCTCGATCCGCGGGTTCCAGGAGATCCACGAGTCCGACATGCTGCTGCTGCCGGACCCGACGACGGCGCGGCTCGACCCGTTCCGCACCCGCAAGACGCTGATCCTGAACTTCTTCATCCACGACCCGCTGACGGGCGAGGCCTACTCGCGCGACCCGCGCAACATCGCCAAGAAGGCCGAGGCCTACCTCAAGGGCACCGGGATCGCCGACACCGCCTTCTTCGGCGCCGAGGCCGAGTTCCACATCTTCGACAACATCCAGTACGACTCGCAGCCGCAGGGCAGCTTCTACAAGATCGACGCCGAGTCGGCCGCGTGGAACACCGGGCGCGAGGAGGCCGGCGGCAACCTCGGCTACAAGCCGCGCACCAAGGGCGGCTACTTCCCGGTCTCCCCGACCGACAAGTACGCCGACCTGCGCGACGAGATCGCGGTCAAGCTCGAGGAGGCCGGCATGGTCGTCGAGCGCGGCCACCACGAGGTGGGCTCGGCCGGCCAGCAGGAGATCAACTACAAGTTCGGCAGCCTGCTCGAGAGCGCCGACATGATGATGCTCTTCAAGTACATCGTGAAGAACACGTCCCACGAGTACGGCAAGACGGCGACCTTCATGCCCAAGCCGATCATCGGCGACAACGGCTCCGGCATGCACTGCCACATGAGCCTGTGGAAGGACGGCGCGCCGCTGTTCTACGACGAGGTCGGCTACGCCGGGCTGTCGGACACCGCGCGCTACTACATCGGCGGCCTGCTGCACCACGCGCCGTCGCTGCTGGCGTTCACCAACCCGACGATCAACAGCTACCACCGCCTGGTCCCCGGCTTCGAGGCGCCGGTCAACCTGGTCTACAGCCAGCGCAACCGCTCGGCCTGCATCCGCATCCCGATCACCGGCAGCAACCCGAAGGCCAAGCGCCTGGAGTTCCGCTGCCCCGACCCGAGCAGCAACCCGTACCTGGCCTTCTCGGCGATGCTCATGGCCGGCCTCGACGGCATCAAGAACAAGATCGAGCCGCCGGTCCCGGTCGACAAGGACCTCTACGAGCTGCCGCCCGAGGAGCTCGCCGACGTCGCCCAGGTCCCCGCGTCGCTCGACGCCGTGCTCGACGCCCTCGAGGCCGACCACGAGTACCTGCTCGAGGGCGGGGTCTTCACCGAGGACCTCATCAGCACCTGGATCCGCTACAAGCGCGAGAAGGAGATCGACGCACATCCGGCTGCGCCCGCACCCGTACGAGTTCGCGATGTACTACGACATCTAGTCGCACCCGCACGTCCCCGGAGGCGGGCTCTCGTCGAGAGCCCGCCTCCGGTGCGTCCGGACCAGGTCAGGCGTGCCGCTGCAGGTAGGCGTCGAGCAGGGCGAGCTGCGGGAGGGACGGGCTGTGCCGCCCGAACGCCCTCACCGGCGGCTCGCACGACGTCGCGCCGGTGCCCGGCTGACCGGTCTGTCCGGGTACGGGCGTTTGAGCCGCGGCCGATGTGACGCACACCACGGAGTGCACCGTCCCCTGTCCCGGAGGTCCTCCCGTGTCGCGTCGCTCCGCCCTCGTGGCCCTCGCGCTGGCAGGGGGCGTGCTGCCGCTGGCCGCGCTGCCCGCCGGCGCCGCGGCCCCCACCGACCCCAGCCGGGTCGGCCGCTTCGCCGCGCCGTTCCAGGAGCCGACCGCCGACTGCAAGCCCCGCAAGGACGCCAAGCAGGGCGACGCCCGGGAGCAGTGCAAGCCGGCCGGGGCCACCGTGGCGGTGCTCCCCAACGGCAAGCTCGTCTACTGGGACGCGCTGCAGGGCATCCAGGACGCCCAGGTCAGCGCCGTGGCCGAGTTCGGCGACGACGCCGAGAACGACATGGCGCGCGTGCTGGACCTGCGCGGGAGCGGGCCGGTCTGGGAGGTCACCGACCCCGACCCGGCCGGAGCGCCGGAGGGCCAGCCCGGCGAGTACCTGCCCGGGCCCCTGCACAACGACGACGCGAGCGACAACGACGCCGACCTGTTCTGCTCCGACCAGGTCTGGCTCGCCGACGGCCGCCTGCTCGACGCCGGCGGCACGCACTACTACCAGGAGCCCGGCGTCCCGGGGAACGCCGACTACGGCGTCGTCGAGCTCGAGGGCATCAAGAACAGCCGCACCTTCGACCCCGAGTCGCAGCAGTGGAAGGCGTCCGGGTCGATGACCTACGGCCGCTGGTACCCCTCGCTGGTGACGATGCCGGACGGCAAGGTCATGGCGTTCTCCGGCGTCACCAAGCTGATCAAGCCGGTCTACCCCGACCGCCCGGGCGACTCCGGCCGCAACGTCACCCAGTCCGAGGTCTACGACCCCGCGACCGGGACGTGGAAGGTCGACGGCGGCAGCAAGAGCCTGCCGCTCTACCCCCGCATGCACCTGCTGCCGAACGGCCACGTCTACTACGACGCCGCCGGCCAGACGTTCAACCCCTCCGGCCAGGCCTACGACGAGGCCCTCTGGAACACCACCGCCAGCTACGACCCGCGCACCAGGCAGTGGCGCGACCTGGGCCTGCCGGCCTTCGGCCCCGCCCTCGTCGGCTTCCGCGGCAGCTCCTTCAGCCAGATGCTCCCCCTGCGCCCGAACAGCAAGGGCGAGTACGACACCGCGCAGTTCCTGTCGGCCGGCGGCGTCTACGGCGTCAGCCCCGGGACCTACGCCGCCACCGACACCTCCACGCTCAACACCGTGAAGACCGGCCGGGGCGGCGCGGAGACGTTCACCAGCGTGAGCACCGGGCCGATGACGACGCCCCGCTGGTACTCCACCGCGGTCACCCTCCCCACCGGGCAGGTCATCGCCTTCAGCGGCGCCGACCGCGACGAGGTCGTCGCGCCCGGCAGCGGCACCCCCGTCACCACCCCGGAGATGTACGACCCGGCCACGAGGACCTGGACCGCCCTGACCGGCGCCGCCCGCGGCCGGACCTACCACAACACCGCGACCCTGCTGCCCGACGGCCGCGTCCTGGTGGGCGGGCACGCCCCCATCTCCACCGGCTACGCCGCGAACAACGAGGTCCCGTCCGACGTCCTCGGCTTCAGCGAGCCGAAGCGCGACCCGAGCTTCGAGCTGTTCAGCCCGCCGAACCTGTTCTACGGCCCGCGCCCGGTCATCTCCTCCGTCCCGACGTCGGTCCGCCGCGGCACGACGCTGACGATCGGGACCCCGGACGCCCGCTCCGTCTCCTCGGTCGCCATCGCCCGCAACACCGCCCTGACCCACCTCGTCGACGGCGACCAGCGCACCGTCCTGCTCCCCGTCGTCGGGCGCACCGCCGACAGCGTCACCGTGAAGGTGACCGGGAACGCCGCGGTCCTGCCCGACGGGCCGTACAACGTCTTCGTCAACAAGGACTACGCCCAGGGCGAGACACCGTCGGTCGGGCGCCAGGTGTTCGTCGGAGCCGTCCCCGCCCGGTTCGCCGACGACATCGCCGAGAACACCGCGGCGGCGACGAAGGCCGAGCTGGCCGGCCGCGACGCCGCCGTGCGTCCCGCCCGCGCCGCCGCCGCGCCGGCCCCGGCCGCGGCCGTCGCCCCGGCCGCGGCCGCTCCTGCCGGCCGTCCCGCGGTCGTGCGGGCAGCAGCTGCCCGGCCGGTCGCCGCGGTCGAGGCCTCGCTCGTCTCCTCGCCCGTCCGGACGGGCACCTCGCTGCCGGTCATCGGCCTGGTCGCGCTCGGCCTGGTGGGCAGCACGGTCGTGGTGCGACGGGTGCTGCAGCACGGCCGCACCGCTGCCACCCGCAGCTGAGCGGCTCCGGACGCGGAGGCCCGCTCCGGGCGGCGGCACTGGCCGTCCTGCTCGGGGCGGCCCTGCTGCTGCCCGCCGGCACGGCGTCCGCGCACGAGTCCGACCCGCAGCAGCAGACCCTGCTGAGCAGCGTCGAGCCGCCGCTGCCGGGCGGCGTGGTCGTCCAGGTCGCGGCCGGCGTGGCCGCCCAGCTCGTCGCCGACAACCCGACCGACCAGGTGCTGGAGGTCCTCGGCGACAGCGGCCGTCCCTTCCTGCGGCTCAGCCGGGCCGGGGTGCAGGGCGACCTCGCCAGTCCCGACCTGCTGGCCAGCGACGACCCGGCAGGGGCCGGTGGCGCCGGCAGCCCCGTCCCGCGCTGGGCCCTGCTGAGCCGGGGCAGCTCCTGGGGCTGGTTCGACCACCGGCTGCACCCGGCCGACCTGCCGGCCCCCCGCGACCGCACCCGGACCGCCCGCCTCGCCGCCTGGACCGTGCCGCTGCGCTACGGCGGCTCGCCGGTCACGCTGTCGGGCGAGGTCCGGTTCGTGCCCCTGCGCGGCACGCTGCAGGTCTCGGTCGATCCGCCGCCCGACGGCGTGCAGGCGCAGGTGCTGCAGGGACGGCTGCCCGGCCTGCTCATGACGGCCGCCGAGGGCTCCGACGTCGTCGTCCTCGGCAGCGACGGTGAGCCGTTCCTCGAGCTCGGCCGGTCCAGCCGGGTCAACGTCCGCAGCCGCACCCACGTCGAGGACCAGCAGGCCCGCGGGCAGGACGTCGAGCCCGCGGCCGCCGCACCCGTCTACCAGCCGCTGCCCGGGCCGAGCCACAGCTGGCTCGACCCGCGGCTCGCCTACGCGCCCGCCGCTCCCCCCGACGACGTCGTCCGCGCCGGCCGCACCGCGGTCCTGTCGCGCTGGGAGGTCCCGGTGGTCGTCGGCGGCGTCCGGCAGGCCCTGACCGGCGAGGTCCGGTGGGTGCCGAGCGCCGACCTCGAGCGCGACCTGCGGACGGCGGCGCCGGCGGAGCAGGGACGGCGGGTGCCCCCGGTGCTGGTGCTCGTGGCCGCGGTCGTGACCGGGCTGGCGGCCGCCGTCCTGCTGCTGCGGCGCCGACACGGGCCCCGGGCGGGCGCAAGCGGCCACTAGGGTCCGGCGCATGCCGATCACGCTCGAGAACGTGGGGATCGCGGTCCGCGACCTCGAGGCCGCCCTCGCCTTCTTCACCGACCTCGGCCTGACCGTCGTGGGGCGGGACACCGTCAGCGGCGAGTGGGCCGAGACCGCCGTCGGCCTCGACGGCAACTCCGCGAAGATCGCCGTGCTGCGGACGCCGGACGGTTCCGGCTCCCTGGAGCTGTTCGAGTACCTGGCCCCGCCCGCGATCGAGACCGAGCCGACCCGGCCGAACGAGATCGGCATGCACCGGGTCGCCTTCTCCGTCGACGACCTCGACGAGGCCCTCGCCACCGCGGCGCGCCACGGCTGCCACCCGCTGCGGGGCGTGGCCACCTACGAGGACGTCTACCGGCTCACCTACCTGCGCGGCCCGAGCGGCATCCTCGTCATGCTCGCGCAGGACCTGCGCAAGAGCCGGCAGGACTAGCGGGGCGACCCTCGACCGACGCGACTACCGGGCGACGGCGCCCGTGCCGGCCGGGCGGCGCCGGTAGGTCGCGCAGACGACGCCGGAGCCGAACGTGCGGCTGGCCGTCAGCTCCAGGTCCTGCCGCTGCTCGTCGCGCGGGAAGAACGGGGTGCCGCCGCCGACGACCACCGGGTACAGCTTGGGCCGGTACTCGTCGACCAGGCCCAGCGCGGCGACCTGCGCGCCCAGGGTCCCCCCGCCGACGGCGATGTCGCCCGGCCCCGGACTCGGCGCGCAGCCGCTCGACCTCCTCGCGCAGGTCCCCGGTCGCGAGCCGGGCAGCGCCCTGGACGCTGGTCAGGGTCCGCGAGAAGACGACCTTGGGGAGCGGGTTCCACAGGGCCGCCCACTCGCGCTCGGCGTCGTCGAAGCCCGCCTGCTGCTCCGGGTCCTCCCAGTACAGCATCGTCTCGTAGAGCTTCCGGCCCATGAGGTGCACGCCGACCTCGCGGACCTGGTCGATGGCGAAGCGGAAGAGCTCGTCGTCGGGGCCCGCCCAGTCGAAGCTGCCGTCGGGCCCGACCACGTACCCGTCGAGCGAGATCCCCATCGAGTAGGTGACCTTCCTCGGCACGCCCCTCACCTCCGACCCGTCCGCGGCGGGGACCGACCCCTGCCGACCGGCGGACCGTAGCGCCGTCGACACGACCGTCACCGCGCCGACCCGCCGCCGACACACGGCCGCTGCACCCTGCTCCCATGAGCGACACCCCGCCCACCGGCGCGCACGCCGGTACCGCGCACCTGCTGCTCCAGGCCGACCCCGGCCGCGCCGACGAGGTCGCCGCGCACGTCGGCGCGCTGCCCGGCGTCGTGCTCGCCGCGGTCACCAGCGGCCCCTACGACGTCATCGCGGTGGTGGCCCCGGCGGCCGACGTCGGCCGGGCGGTGCGACAGGCCCGGCGCGCGCCCGGCCTGGCCCGGCTGCGGGTCTGCCTGCCGGCGTCGGAGCAGGCGGCGCAGCCCGCGCTCACCCGCTGACGCCGACGGCGCGGTGACGGAGCCTGGACGGCGCCTGGCAGACTGGACGCGTGCGGGCGACGGGGACCTACGACGGCGCGGACACCGACGTCGCCGCCGGCGAGGTGGCCGGCGTCCTGCAGCAGTGGGGCCTGCGTCCGGGCGGCTCGCGGCTGTGGCTGCAGGTGGCCGGAGCGCACTGCGGGCGCGTCCGCGGGGAGTGGGTCGTCGAGTACGACCGCGACCTGCAGCTGGTGACCTTCGAGGTCTGGGCCGACCAGTCCCGCCTGTTCGGCATCGACGACCTGCTGTAGGTCACGCCGGGTAGGTGCGCACCTCCGTCGCCTTGACGGCAGCCCAGACGGGCGCGCCGACCTCGAGCCGGAGCTGCGCGACGGACGCCGCCGTGAGGTCGGCGAGCACCGGGGGGACGGCGTCGACCTGGACGCGCACGGCGTCGCCGCGCTGCTCGAGCCCGACGACCCGGCCGCCCCACGTGTTGCGGGCGGAGCCGGCCGGCTGCCCGGCGGACAGGACGACGGCGCTCGGCGGGAACGTGGCGAACACGGGACCGGACGCGCCCGACGCCGTGACGAGCACCCCGCCGCCGTCGACGGCGACCTCGCCCGCCCGGGCGGTGCCCCGGTAGAGGTTGAGCCCGACGAGGCGCGCGACGTAGTCGGTGCGGGGCGCCCGGGCGACGTCGGCGGGGGCGCCCTGCTGCACGACCCGCCCGTCCTCGACGACGGCGAGCGCGTCGGCGAGCACCATGGCGTCGAACGGGTCGTGCGTGACCAGGACGGTGCAGCCGTCGTAGTCGTCCAGGTGCGCGCGCAGGTCGGCGCGCACGGCCGTCCGGGTCGCGGCGTCGAGCGCGGCCAGCGGCTCGTCGAGCAGCAGCAGCCGGGGGCCGGGGGCGAGCGCGCGGGCCAGCGCGACCCGCTGCGCCTGTCCGCCCGACAGCGTGCCGGGCCGCGACCGCGCCTGCGCGGCGAGCCCGACGCGCTCGAGCCACGTCTGCGCCCGTTCCCGTGCCTCGCGGCGTCCCGTCCCGGTGGCGCGCAGCCCGAAGGCGACGTTGTCCAGGGCCGACAGGTGCGGGAACAGCAGGTAGTCCTGGTGGACGACGCCGACGCCGCGGGCCGCCGGCGGCACGAACACGTCGTCGGCGGCGTCGTCGAGCACCCGGCCGGCGAGCTCGACGCGGCCGCGGTCGAGGCGGGTCAGGCCGGACAGGCAGCGCAGCGACGTGGACTTGCCCGCGCCGTTGGGCCCGAGCAGGGCCAGGACCGTGCCGGGGCGGACCTCGAGGTCGACGTCGAGGACGAAGCCGTCGCGGTCGACGCCGAGCCGGGCGCGCAGGCCGCTCACCCGGTGCTCGACGTCAGCCAGCGGTCGCGCAGCCCGGCCAGCACGGCGACCGACACCAGCAGCAGCACCAGCGACAGGACGACCGCCCGCTCGGGGTCGGTCTCCAGGGCGAGGTAGGCCTCCAGCGGCAGCGTGCGGGTGACGCCCGGGTAGCTGCCGGCGAAGGTGATGGTGGCCCCGAACTCGCCGAGCGCCCGGGCGAAGCAGAGCACCGACCCCGCGACGACGCCGGGGGCGACCAGCGGCAGGGTCACCCGGGTGAGCACGGTCAGCCGCGACGCGCCCAGCACGGCGGCGGCGTCCTCGTAGCGGCGGTCGACCCCGCGCAGCGCCCCCTCGACGGCGACGACCAGGAACGGCAGGGCGACGAAGGCCTCGGCCAGCACGACCGCGGGGGTGGTGAAGGGCAGGGTGACGCCGAAGAGCTCGTCGAGGTGCCGGCCGAGCAGCCCGCGCCGGCCGAGCAGCAGCAGCAGGGCGACGCCGCCGACGACGGGCGGCAGCACCAGCGGGACGGTCACCAGGGCGCGGACCAGCCGGCGGCCCGGGAACTCGGCGCGCGCCAGCACCCACGCGAGCGGCACGCCGACCAGCACGCACAGCACGGTGGCGCTGCCGGCGCAGACCAGCGACAGCCGCAGCGCGGCCCCGACCTCCGCGGTGAGCAGCTGGTCCGGCAGGGACCGCCAGGGGGTCGCGGACCAGCAGGGCGACCAGCGGCAGGACGAGGAAGGCCAGGGCGAGCGCGGCCGGCAGCAGCAGCAGGGGCGGCAGCCCGGTGCCGCGGGCGGTCGCCGACCGCCTACGGCGCCGGGTCGAAGCCCGCACGGCGCAGGACCTCCTGGCCCTCGGGGCCCAGCACCGCCGCGACGAAGACGGCGGCGCCCTCGGGGTTCGCCGCCCCCGACAGCGCGACGAGCGGGTAGTCGCCGACGGCGTCGTCGGCCTCGGGGAACGTCACGCCCTCGACGTCGTCGCCGGCCGCCCGGACGTCGGTCCGGTAGACCAGCCCGGCGTCGACCTCGCCGAGCCGGACCTTGGCGAGCACCGCCTTGACGTCCTGCTCCAGCGTGTCCGGCTGCGCCCGGACGCCGGCGGCGGCGAGCACCTTCGTGGCGGCGGCCCCGCACGGGACCTGCGGGGCGCACAGGGCCAGCCGCAGCGCGGGGCGGGCCAGGTCGGCCAGGCCCAGCACACCGCCGGGGTTGCCGGGCGGGACCGCGAGCTCGAGCCGGTTGCGGGCGAAGACCGTCGGGCCGGTGGCGTCGCCGGCGTCGACGACGGTCGCCATGGTCGCCGGGCTGGCCGCGGCGAAGACGTCGGCGGGCGCACCGGCGACCACCTGCTGCGCGAGCCCGGAGCTGGCGCCGAGGTTCAGCACGACGTCGAGCCCGGGGGAGGCGGCCTCGACCTGCGTGGCGATCTCCCCGAAGGCCTCGGTCAGCGACGCCGCGGCGAAGACGACGACCCGCCCCGTCGGCCCGCCGGTGGAGGCTGCGGCCGACGGGTCGGCGCCGGGCTGGTCACCGCCGCCGCACGCGGGCAGCAGCAGCAGCGGGAGCAGGGCGAGCAGGCAGCGGGCGCGCACGGGGTCTCCGGGAGGTCAGGCGGGCGGGTCGAGCTCGACGACCACGTTGGTGGCCTTGACGCTGGCGACGACGACCGAGCCGACCTCGAGGGCGAGCTCGTCGGCGGCCTCGCGGCTCATCAGCGACACCAGGCGGAACGGCCCGGCCTGCACCTCGACCTGCGCCATGACCGTGTCGCGCAGGACACGGGTGACGATGCCCCGCAGGTTGTTGCGGGCCGAGCGGACCCCGGGGACGGGAGGGTCGGCGAGGTCGCGGGCGAGCCGGGCCAGCTCCGCACCGTCGACGGCGAGCCGACCGCTGTCGGTGCGCACGAGCGACAGCCGCCCCTGGTCGGCCCAGCGGCGCACGGTGTCGTCGCTGACCCCGAGCAGCTGGGCCGCCTCGGGGATCCGCAGGTGCGCCACGAGCAGGACCCTAGAGCCGCAGGTGCGGCGTCGTCCACCGGCGTCCGGCCGCAGGAGCGGGTCAGCTCCCTGCGGGTCCCGCGGAGCGGGGCTGACGTGCCAGCGGTGCGTCCACGGGCAGGCCCCCCGACCCCGGGCTAGCGTCGCGGGCGTGCAGGCCCGTCGCGTCACCGTCGTCCCGGGCGGGCCCGTCCTGGTCGAGGGGCCCGTCGAGGTCGCCCTGCCCGACGGCAGCGTGGTGCGCAGCGACCGCCCGGTCGTGGCCCTGTGCACCTGCCGGCGCAGCCGCCGTCAGCCCTGGTGCGACACCAGCCACCGCGACCGGGTCCGCGAGGACTAGCCGCGCAGCGAGCTCCGCCCGGCCGCCCACGCGGCCATCACGTCGTCGGCGAAGCGGTCCTCGAGCAGCAGCCCCGCCTCGACGCCCAGCACGACGTCGGCGGCGACCCCCGGTTCGCGCGCCACGAGGTCGGCGACGCCCGCGCGCAGCACCTGCTCGTGCACGGCGTCGGCCTCGACGTGCTCGTCGTAGAAGGCGCGCCCGGCGGTGCCGGGCGAGAGCCGCGCGAAGGCCGACGACAGCCGCCGCGAGCCGGGCGAGCTGGTGACCTCGACCATCACGGCCTGCCCGACCGCGGCGCCGCGCAGGCTCCGGTGCAGCGCCAACAGCGAGGCGCCGTTCGTCATCGCCAGGGTGCTCGCCGGGACGGCGTCGACGTGCGCGCCGTAGCCGTCGTCGACGCCGAGCTCGCGCAGCAGGGCGGCGAACAGCGACGCGTGCATGCGCTCGACGCGGCCGGCGCCGTACTCGTCGGCCTGCACGACCGCGACGGCCGCCTTGACCTGGCCGTCGAGCCGGGGCAGGACGAACGACGTCGGGTCGGCCTCCTTGAGGTGGTAGACGGACCGGTGCACGGCGTACTCGCGCAGCTGCCACAGCTCGCCCGCGTCGGACGCGAGGTGCCAGGACGGGCCGGTCCCGCGGACCGGCTCCCGCAGCAGGGGGGCGAGGGCGGCGTCGACGTCGTCGCTGCCGGACGTCGCCTCGCGCAGGGCGGCGAGGAACGGGCGCTCGAGCGCGGCACGCAGCCGGAGCAGGTCGGGGTCCCACTCCAGGGCGTCGTCGACGCCGGCCTGCGGGCGGTAGTGCAGCTCGTAGAGCACGTGCAGGGCCAGCTGGACGTCCTCGCTCCACGGGTCGACGTCGCGGGGCAGCGGCAGGCCCGCCGCCGGGCGCGCCCCGGTGAGCGCGGCCAGCACGGCGTCGCTGAGCGGCCCGCGGGGCGCGGGCAGCGGCGGGGCGGCGAGCAGCGGGGCGACGGTCACCCCGCCAGTGTCCCCGCTCGCGGCCGCGTCACCCGGCGAGCCCGGCGACCAGCTCGGCGACGGCCTTGGCCACGCGGCGCTCGCGGGTGGCGTCCGTGCGGGCGCCCTCGACCGACAGCACGTGCCGCGACCGGGCGCTGGGCGACAGGGCGTCGAACGCGGCGCGGGCGCCGGGTGCGGCCTCGAGCGCGGCGGCGAGGTCCGCAGGGACCTCCACGACCCGCGGCGCGGTGTCCAGCGCGAGCGTCACCTCGACCTCGTCGCCCGCGGCGAGCCCGGCCGCCTCGCGGTGCGCCGCCGACAGCGGGACGAGGGCGACGCCGTCGCGCGCCCCGACGGTGCTGCGGTAGGTGTGCCCGGGCAGCGTCACGGTGACGGCGGGGCGGCGACCCGCACCGAGCGCGGCGAGGGCGTCGTCGGGGACGGGCAGGCCGGTGGCGGTGGCGCCGCCGAGCAGGACGGTGGTGCGGAAGGTCACGGTCACCGCAGCAGCCTGCCAGCCCACCTCCTGCCCCGGCGCCTCCGAGTGAGGTTAGGCTGCCCTTAGTACTCCGCCCCGTCCTCCTGGGAGGCCGCGTGACCGCGCCGCTGCTCGACCCGGCCCTCCCGCTCGACCCCTCTCCCGGGGTCCCGGCCCCCGACCTCCCCCGGCTGCCCGACGACGGCGACCTCGCCGGCCTGCTCGCCGGCCACGGCGCGGCGCCCGCCCTGGTCGACGGCGCACGGGTCGTCAGCCACGCCGAGCTGGCCGGCCTCGTCCGCGACGCCGCCCGCCGGCTCGGCCCGGTCCGGCGCCTGGTGCTGCTGCGCGCCGCGCAACGACCTGCCCAGCGTGGTCGCCCTGCTGGGAGCGCTGCACGGCCGCCACCCCGTGCTGCTCGTCCCCGCCGACGCCGACGCGCGGCGAGCTCGAGCGCACCTACGACCCCGACGTCGTCCTGTCGGGCGAGGACCTCGTCGCCCGGCGGGAGGGGAGCGCGCACGACCTGCACCCCGACCTCGCCCTGCTGCTCAGCACCTCGGGCTCCACCGGCTCGCCGAAGGCGGTGCGCCTCTCGCACCGCAACGTCTGGTCGAACGCCGCGGCCATCGCCGGCCTGCTGGGCCTGCGCGCCGACGACCGCGCCCCCACGACCCTGCCGCTGGCCTACTGCTACGGCCTGTCGGTGCTGACCAGCCACCTGCTGCGCGGCGCCAGCGTCGTGCTGACGTCGCTGTCGGTGTCCGACCCCTGCTTCTGGGACCTCTTCCGGCGCACGGGCGCCACGTCGCTGGCGGGCGTGCCCTACACGTTCGACCTGCTCGACCGGGTCGGCTTCGCGGGGCGCGACCTGCCGTCGCTGCGCCGGGTCACGCAGGCCGGCGGGCGGCTGGCCCCCGAGCGGGTGCGGGCGCTCGCCGAGCACGGCCGGCGCACCGGCTTCGACCTGTTCGTCATGTACGGCCAGACCGAGGCCACCGCCCGGATCGCCTGGCTGCCGCCCGACCTCGCCCTGGAGCGCCCGGACGCCGTGGGCGTCGCCGTGCCCGGCAGCACCGTCACCGTCGACCGGCCCGGGCCCGACGGCGTCGGCGAGGTCCTCGTCACGGGCCCAGGCGTGATGATGGGCTACGCGACCGGCCCGGCCGACCTCGCGCTCCCGCCCGGCCCGCCCGTCCTGCGCACCGGCGACCTGGGACGCCTGGCCCCCGACGGGCTGCTCGAGGTGGTCGGGCGCACCCGCCCGTTCGCCAAGGTGTTCGGCCTGCGCGTCGACCTCGCCCGCGTCGAGGCGGCGCTGTCCGCGCAGGGGGTGACCGGCTGCTGCCTGGAGGTCGAGGGGCGGCTGTGCGTCGTCGTCGAGGGGGCGGCCTGCCCGCGCGACGTCCGGCGCCTCGCCGCGGGCAGCCTGCGGGCTGCCGCCGGGCGCCGTGCGGGCCCGCTGCCTGGAGGCCCTCCCCCGCCGCAGCAACGGCAAGGTCGACCTGCCCGCCGTCGCCGCGCTGGCCGCCGAGCCGGTCGCCCCGCCTTCGGAGGGGACGCCGATGCCCGACCCCTCGGTCGCCCTGCGCCGGCTGTACGCCGAGGTGCTCGAGCGCGACGGCGTCACCGACGACGACACCTTCGTGGGGCTCGGCGGCGACAGCCTGAGCTACGTCGAGGCCAGCCTGCGGCTGGAGCGGCTGCTGGGCGACGTCCCGGCCGACTGGCACCTGCGGCCGCTGCGCGAGCTCGCGCGCACCGCCCCTGCTCCCCGCCGCCGCGGGCGGCTGGTCGAGACGAGCGTGCTGCTGCGGGCGCTGGCCATCGTGCTGATCGTCGGCTCCCACGCCGACCTGTTCATGGTCATGGGCGGCGCCCACGTGCTGCTGGCCGTGGCCGGGGCGAACCTCGCCCGCTTCCCGCTGTCCGGCCCGCGCGCCGGGCAGGGCCGCCGCCTGCTGCGCAGCGCCGGCCGGGTGTGGGCGCCGACGGCGCTGTGGGTCGGCGGCTGCCTGGCCCTCGGCGGCCTCGGCTACCGGCCGCTGAACCTGCTGCTGGCCAACGGCCTGCTCGGCCCCGACCGGCTGGGGGCCGACCTGGCGGCTGTGGTTCGTCGAGGTGCTGGTGCTGCTGCTGCTCGCGGTCGGGGCGCTGCTGCAGGTCGCCGGCGGTCGACCGGCTGCGCCGCCGGGCGCCGTTCGGGGTCGCGGCGACCGCCCTGGGCGGGGCGCTGCTGCTGCGCGCCGGCGTCGGGCCGCACCTGGGGCCGGACGTGCTGCACTCCGCGCCCACCGTCGCGTGGCTGTTCGCCGCGGGGTGGGCGGGAGCGGCGGCCCGCACCCGGGTGCAGCGCGCCGCCGTGACCGCGGCCTGCCTGGCCGCCGTCCCCGGCTTCTTCCCCGGCGACCCGGTCCGCACGGGCGTGCGTCGTGGCGGGCCTGCTGGCCCTGCTGTGGGTCCCGCGCGTGCGCTGCCCGGAGCGGGTCGCGCAGGCGGCGGGGGTGCTGGCGTCGACGTCGCTGTTCGTCTACGTGAGCCACTGGCAGGTCTACCCGCACCTGGAGCACCGGTGGCCGCTGGGTGCGGTGCTCGCGTCGTTCGCCGTCGGGCTGGCCTACGCCCGGGCCTACCGGGGGCTGGCCGCCGGCCTGTCCTCGTGGGCGCGCACCTCGATGCGCGTCGACGCCAGCGGCACGCCCGCGGTGTGCGCGCCCTCGGCCAGGGCGCCCTTCACCAGGCGGCGCATGCGGGCCAGCGAGCGCCGCACGAACACCACCTGCATGTAGCGGCCGAAGGTCGCCCATCCCAGCCGGATCACGGGGTTCGGGATCGACTCGCCGCGGACGTACCGGCTGACCCGGAACTGCACGTCGCCGTCGTCGAGCATCTTGACCACGCGGTAGCACATCTCGCCGGCCTCGAGGTGGCCCGCCAGGGTGCGGTAGCACCAGCCCCACACCCGCACGGGGCGGCCGTCCTCCTCGCCCTGCTCGTCGACGACCTTGACGACCCGCACGCCCATGAGGAAGCGCAGGAACAGGAAGCGCCCCTCCAGCAGCATGGTGCGGTCCTCGAGGTCCTCACCCGGCAGGAAGACCGCCTTGATGATCGAGGGGTCGGCGAACTCGTAGCCGCGGACGAGCTCGCAGGCGACCTCGAAGCTGCCGCCGGGCACCGGGTCGCCCGGCGCCTCGCGCGGCAGGACCAGCCGGTAGCTGTCGAAGGTCCAGCCCTGGTCGGGCGACGGCTCGCCGTCGAGGTCGTAGTTGACCGGCGAGTCGTGGATGCGCTGCAGCTCGGCCTGGACGTCGAGGTCGCCGAGCAGCCGGACGTCGACCACTAGGCCCGCCACCGCTCGGTGCGGACCCGCACGGGCGCCGTCCTGCTCGCCCGCCGGCCATCGCGGCGACGCCCTGGCAGACCTGCACCCACATGTGCAGCTGCATCTCGCGCGCGAGCGGCACCTTGTCGTAGATGAGGTCGAACAGCCGGTCGCCGCTGCGCGACCACGACTCGATGGTGAACAGCAGCAGGGCGCCCTCGGTCGGCGGCGCGGAACTCGATCTCGCCGGCCTCCATGTGCCCGCGCAGGGTGGCGAAGCGGAAGGACGTCGCGTCCCGCTCGATGATCCGGACGGGGGCGTCCCACGGGCCGGGCATCCGCACGGCCATCTCGTCGCCGGGGTCGCGCGCCGGCCCGGCGCACCGGCTCGAACACCGACACCTCGGTGGGCGCGGCCTCGTTCGGGTCCTGCAGCAGCCGGGCGACGACCTGCTGCGGGCGTGAGGTCCGCAGCCGCGCACCCGGATGCCGTAGGTGCGCCGGTAGGTGCGGCCGTGGCCGGAGCTGCGGCGCAGCAGGGTGCGCTCGTCGCCGGGCAGCGGCCGGTCGGGGTCCGGGCCGTCGGGCCGGCCCTCGCGGTCGAGCAGCTCGTGCTCCACCCGCGGCCGGTGCCGCAGGTAGCGCAGGGTCGTCAGCGCCATGCCCGGGGCCCGCCGCACGACGCTCCCGGTCGCGGCCAGCAGCTCCCCGAGCCCCGGGGCCCGCTGCTCGCCCGACGGGGTGGTGCGCTCGACGGCGGCGGGCGACGACGGGTCGTCTGCGGTGATCACGACCAGCGACTACCCGGCGCGGGCGCCGATGACGCCCCCGGGCGCTCCCCGGGACGCCGCCCCAGGCGTCAGGCGGCCGGCGCGTAGGGCGGGGCGAGCACGGGGGCGAGGAAGTCGCGCAGCACCTCGAGCACGACCTCCGGGGCCTCCTCGAGCACGAAGTGGCCGGCTCCCGGCACGGTGACCATCACGGCGTCGGAGCCGAGGTCGCGCACGACGCTCTCTCCGGTCCGGATCGGGAGGACCGGGTCCTGCGCGCCCCAGAGCACCAGCAGCGCCTCGGCGTCGACGGCGGGGTCGCCGGCCGGCGTCGGGGTGCGCGACACCAGCGCCGCGGCCCGGGGACGGGCGACCGCCCGGTAGTAGCCGAGCATCGCCTGCACCCGGGCGGGGTCGCTGTAGGCGGCGCGGTACTCGGCCCGCACCTCCGGCTCGAGCCGGCGGTCGGACCGCCACGCCACGGCCAGCATCGCGTCGACGGCGCGCCGGCCGGCGGCGCGGAACAGCAGCTCGGGCAGCAGCGGCAGGGCGAAGAACGGCACGTGCGCGGCGCGCAGCAGCGGCACGCTGCGGTACGGGGCGTTGACCACGCCGAGCCGGCGCACCAGGTCGGGCCGGGCCCGCGCCAGGCCGAGGGCGAGGCTGCCGCCCCAGTCGTGCCCGACGACGTCGACCGGCCCGCCGACCTCCTGCTGCACCAGGGCGGCGAGCTGGGTGACGAGCGCGGCGGCGTCGTAGGGGCCGGTGTAGGCCGAGCCGCCGAGGCCGGGCAGGTCGGGCGCCAGCACGCGCCGGCCGTCGGCGAGCGCGGCGGCCTGGTGGCGCCAGGCGGTCGAGGTCTCGGGCACGCCGTGCAGCAGCAGCACCGGCACCCCGTCGGCGGCGCCGTCGTCCGGGCCCTCCTCGCGCAGCAGGAAGCGGGTGTCGGCGGCGACCACGGTGCGGACGGTGGAGGTCACGACCAGAAGACCCTCTCGACGACGGCGCGGGAACGGCGGGTGGCGCGACGGTAGTCCTCGAGCAGGTCGGCGTGCGCGCCGGCCGGGTAGCCCAGCGCGCGGGCCGTGCCGGCCAGCTCGCGGCCGCTCTGGGGCAGCGACGGCGTCGCCTTCCCGCGCACCAGCACCTGCACGTCGCGCACCCGGGAGGCCAGCGACCAGGCGCGCGCGAGCACCTCGGCGTCGTCGGGGTCGAGCAGGCCGGCGTCGCGGGCGGCGGCGAGCGCGGGCAGCGTGCGCGTCGTCCGCAGGGCCTGCACGGCGTGCGCGTGCTGCAGCTGCAGCAGCTGCACGGTCCACTCGACGTCGCTGATCCCGCCGGGCCCGAGCTTGGGCACGAGCCCGGGCGTCGGCGCCGCGGGGCATGCGCTCCTTCTCGACGCGCGCCTTGATGCGCCGGACCTCCGCGACCTGCTCCGGGGCGAGCCCGCCCGCCGGGTAGCGGACGGGGTCGACCAGCCGGACGAAGGCGTCCGCGAGGTCGGCGTCGCCCGCGAGCGGCGCGGCCCGCAGCAGCGCCTGCGCCTCCCAGACCTGCGACCAGCGCGCGTAGTAGGCGCCGTACGACGCCAGGCTCCGGCTCAGCGGGCCCTGCTTGCCCTCGGGCCGCAGGTCGGCGTCGACGACCAGCGGCGGGTCGGGCGCGGGCAGGGCGAGCAGCCGCCGGAGCTCGTGCGCGACGTCGTGCGCGGTGCTCGCCGCGTCGTGCTCGCTCGTGCCCGGCAGCGCCTCGTGGACGAACAGGACGTCGGCGTCGCTGCCGTAGCCCTGCTCCCCGCCGCCGAGCCGCCCCATGGCGACGACGGCCAGCCGCACCGGCAGGGCGGCCCGCCGCTCGGCCTCGACCTTGTGCACCGCCGTCGCCAGGGCCGCGCCGACGGTGGCGGCGGCGACGTCGGACAGCGCCCGCCCGACGACGTCGGGGGCGGCCAGCCCGAGCAGGTCCGCGCAGGCGACCCGGAGCAGCTCCTGGCGGCGCAGGCCGCGGGCCGCCGCGACCGCGCCCTCCCAGTCGTCGCGCCGGCGGACCGCGCCGACGAAGACGGCCTCCAGCACCTCGCGCGACCGCGGCACCAGCTCCTCGTCGTCGCCCGAGCAGCTTCACGCCCTCGGGGGCCCGGCCCAGCAGGTCGGCGACGTAGCGCGAGGAGGCCAGCAGCCGGGCCAGCCGCTCGGCCGCCTGCCCCTCGTCGCGCAGCAGCCGCAGGTACCAGGGGGTGGAGCCGAGGGCGTCGGACACCTGCCGGAAGGCCAGCAGCCCGGCGTCGGGGTCGGCGGCGCCGGCGAACCAGCCGAGCATCGCCGGCAGCAGCGTCTGCTGGATGGCGGCCCGCCGCGACACCCCCTCGGTCAGCGCCTCCAGGTGGCGCAGCGCGACGGCGGGCTGCTCGAAGCCGAGCGCCTCCAGCCGGGCCCGGGCCGCCCCGGGCGTGAGCCGGACGGCGTCGCCGGGCAGCCGGGCGACCGCGTTGAGCAGCGGCCGGTAGAACAGCTTCTCGTGCAGGCGGCGCACCTCGTGGCCGTAGCCGGCGCGCTCGCGGGCGAACTGCGGCAGCACGTCGCCGGCCGCCGTCGGCCGGTAGCCGCAGGCCCGGGCCAGCCGGCGCAGCGCCGCCTCGTCGGAGGCCGGCGGCAGCAGGTGGGTGCGGCGCAGCCGGTGCAGCTGCAGCCGGTGCTCGACGGTCCGCAGCCAGCGGTAGGCCTCGGCCAGGTGCCGTGAGTCCTCGCGGCCGACGTAGCCGCCCGCGGCCAGCTGCTCCAGCGCGACCAGGGTGGTGCCGCTGCGCACGGACTCGTCGGCGCGGCCGTGCACCAGCTGCAGCAGCTGCACCGCGAACTCGATGTCGCGCAGCCCGCCGCGGCCGAGCTTGAGCTCGCGGTCGGCCTCGTCGCCCTTGAGGGTGCCCTCGACCCGCCGCCGCATGGCCTGCACGTCCTCGACGAAGCCGGGCCGCTCGCCCGCGGCCCACACCATCGGGGCCAGCGCCTCGCGGTAGGCCCGCCCGAGCGCGGCGTCGCCGGCCGCGGGGCGCGCCTTGAGCAGCGCCTGGAACTCCCACGTCCGCGCCCAGCGGCGGTAGTAGGCGACGTGGCTGTCGAGGGTGCGGGTCAGCGGCCCGGCACCGCCCTCGGGGCGCAGCCCGGCGTCGACCGGCCAGGCGACCTCGCCGCACACGCGCACCATCCCGCTGGCCAGCGCCGTGGCCGTCGCGAGGTCGCCCTCGTGGACGAACACGACGTCGACGTCGCTGACGTAGTTCAGCTCGCGGCCGCCCGTCTTGCCCATCGCGACGACGGCGAGCCGGTGCTCGGGCAGCTCGTCGGCCAGGCCGGCGCGGGCCACGGCCAGGCCCGCGGTCAGGGTCGCCGAGGCGAGGTCGGCCAGCTCGGCCGCGGCCTCGTCCACGCGCACCGCCCCGGACAGGTCGCGGGCGGCCAGCGCGAGCACGCAGCGGCGGTACTCCGTGCGCAGCCGCGCCAGCACCTCGGGCCCGCTCCCCTCGGCCCGCCCGACGCCGTCCGGTCCCGGCAGGTCCGACCCGACCGCGCCGAGCAGCCGGGCCTGCAGGCCGAGCAGGGTGGGGCGGGAGCCCGTCACGGCGTCGTCGGCGAGGTCGCGCCAGTGGTCGGGGTGCGCGGCCAGGTGGTCGCCGAGGGCCGCGCTCGCGCCGAGGACCGGCAGCAGCCGGGACCGCAGCCCCTCGTCGTCGCGCAGGGCCGGCAGCACGTCGGCCGCCCCCGCCTCGACCAGGCGCTCGAGCGCCGTCACGGCGAGGTCGGGGTCGGCGGTGTCGGCCAGCGCCGCGACCAGTCCCGCGTCGACGGCCCCGCCGTCGTCCCACAGCCCGAGGACCCGCAGCGCCCGCTCCGCGGACGACGGCTCGGCGAACCCGAGGCGGACGACGGCGCCGACCCCGGAGCGGCGGCGGCCGGGGACGGTCACGGAGGCGCGGACAGGTCGAGCGCGTAGCAGCGGCAGCGCGGGTCGTCGGCGTACTGCCCGTACACCGGGATCGGCGTCCACCCCTCGCTCTCGTACAGGGCGATCGCCTCCGGCTGCTCGAGGCCGGTCTGCAGCACCGCGCGGTCGACGCCCTGCTCGCGGGCGTGCGCGAGCAGGGCGCGGACCAGGGCGCGACCCAGGCCGCTGCCGCGGGCGGCGGGCGCGACGTAGACCTTCTTGAGCTCGGCGCCCTGGGCGTGCGGGCGGACGCCGCCGCAGGCGACGGGCTCGCCGTCGTCGTCGAGGGCGACGAGGAAGCGGCCCACCGGCGGGAGGAAGTCCTCGACGGCGCCCTCGCTCGGCACCGCGCCGGGGTAGCGCCGGTCCATGTCGGCCTGGTACTCGGCGAGCAGCCGCACCGCGCGCGGGTCGTCGAAGGCGACGGGCTCGAGCGCGGTCATGCCAGCGGCAGCAGCCGGCGGCCCGGCTCCCGGCCGGACGCCAGCGCGGCGAAGCGCGCCAGGACCGGGCGCCACACCTCCTCGACCTCGGGCAGCTCGGCCACCGCGCGCTCGGCCACCGCCTCCGGGTCCTGGCCGGCAGCACGCACGCCGTCGGCGTCCGAGGCCGCCCAGCCGCGCACCATCTCCGGCGGCGTCTCCAGGTGGAACTGCAGGCCCCACGCCCGGTCGCCGAGGCGGAACGCCTGGTGCGGGTACTTCGGGCTGCTGGCCAGCAGCACGGCGCGGGGCGGCAGCGAGGTGATGGCGTCCCAGTGCCACTGCACGACGACGGGGCTCAGCGGCAGGTCCCAGAACAGCGGGTCCTCGCGGGCGGCGTCGCGGACGGCGACCAGGCGGGCGCCGAGCTCGGGGCCGTCCTCGCCGCGCTCGACGGTGCCGCCGGTGGCCTCGGCGAGCAGCTGCCCGCCGAGGCACACGCCCAGCACCGGCACGCGGTCCTCGACGGCGGCGGCCAGCAGCGCCTTGGTCTGCGCGAGCCACGGGGCGCTGGACTCGTCGTAGGCCTGCTGCGGCCCGCCCATCACGATGAGGGCGTCGTGGTCGGTCACGCGGTCGAGCAGGTCCTCGCCGTCCCAGGGGTTCACGACGTCGAGCTCGAGGCCGGCCGCGGGCAGCCAGGTGCCGAACGTCCCGACGTGCTCGGTCGGGCTGTGGGTGACGACGTACGCGCGGGCCGTCTCGTTCGCCACCGGGGTCACAGCACCGGGAGGTAGCGGCCGAGCTCGAACGCCGTGACCTCGCTGCGGTAGGCCCGCCACTCCTCGCGCTTGTTGCGCAGGAAGAAGTCGAAGACGTGCTCGCCGAGCGTCTCGGCGACCAGCTCGCTCTTCTCCATCACGGCGATCGCCTCCGCCAGCGAGCTCGGCAGCGGGTCCATGCCCATGGCGCGCCGCTCCGGCTCCGACAGCGCCCACACGTCGTCCTCGGCGCCCGGGGGCAGGGGGTACTCCTGCTCGACGCCCCTGAGCCCGGCGGCGAGCAGCAGGGCGAAGCACAGGTAGGGGTTGGTGGCGCTGTCGGGGCTGCGCACCTCGATGCGGGTCGAGCCGCTCTTGCTCGGCTTGTACATCGGCACGCGGACCAGGGCGCTGCGGTTGTTGCTGCCCCAGCAGACGTACGGCGGCGCCTCCCCGCCCGACACCAGGCGCTTGTAGGAGTTGACCCACTGGTTGGTGACGGCGGTGATCTCGGCGGCGTGGCGCAGCAGCCCGGCGATGAAGTGGCGGGCCACCTTGCTCAGGTGCAGCGGGTCGCTGCCGTCGAAGAAGGCGTTGGTGTCGCCCTCGAACAGCGACAGGTGGGTGTGCATCCCGCTGCCCGGCTGGTCGCTGAACGGCTTGGGCATGAAGGTGGCGTAGACGCCCTGCGACAGCGCGACCTCCTTGATGACGTGCCGGGTGGTGAGGATGTTGTCGGCGGTCGACAGGGCGTCGGCGTAGCGCAGGTCGATCTCCTGCTGCCCCGGAGCGACCTCGTGGTGGCTGAACTCCACCGAGATGCCCATGCGCTCGAGCATGGTGATGGCCTCGCGCCGGAAGTCCTGGCTGACGCCGTGCGGCGTGAGGTCGAAGTAGCCGCCGGAGTCGACCGGGACCGGCCGCTCCCCCGGCTCGGGCAGCGACTTGAGCAGGAAGAACTCGATCTCGGGGTGCGTGTAGAAGGTGAAGCCGGCGTCGGCCGCCCTGCTCAGCGCGCGCCGCAGCACGTGCCGCGGGTCGGCCCACGACGGCGTGCCGTCGGGCATCGTGATGTCGCAGAACATCCGCGCGGTCGCCCGCTCCTCGCTGCGCCACGGCAGCACCTGGAACGTCGTCGGGTCGGGCTGCGCGAGCATGTCCGACTCCTGCACGCGGGTGAAGCCCTCGATCGCCGAGCCGTCGAAGCCGAGCCCCTCGGCGAAGGCCCCCTCCAGCTCGGCCGGGGCGATGGCCACCGACTTCAGCGTGCCGAGCACGTCGGTGAACCACAGCCGGACGAACCGGATGTCGCGCTCCTCGAGCGTCCGGAGCACGAACTCCTGCTGCTTGTCCACGACGCGTCTCCTCCCCGGTCGAGCGGCCTGGCGGGCAGCCGCCACGCTATCCGCCGCCGCCTCCCCCTGCCGCCGGACGCGCGGGGTCCCCCACGCACGCCCGGTCGCCGCTAGCGTCCGGCCCGTGCCCCGCCGCAGCGTCCTCGCCGTCGTCGTCGTGCTCGCCGTCCTCGCCGTCGGCGGGGTGGGCTTCGCGCTGTTCGAGCGCCACGAGCGGGGCGGGCTGGTGGCGAAGTCCGAGCGCGCCTGCGGCGGGCTCGACGAGCCCGAGGACGGTGTTCCGGCGTCGCTGCCGCTGGGCCTGCCGCTGCCGTCCGGGGGCACGATCCTGGAGGTCACCGAGCAGGGCTCGACGTCGGTGGCGTTCGTGTCCGTCGAGGGCGGGCGCGAGGACCTCGTGGACGTCCGCGACGACGTCCTGGCCGACCTGAAGGCCGTCGGCTACGAGACGGTCGGGACGGACCAGGAGCCCGGCTACGAGGCCGAGGCCGAGGTCGGCGGCGTGCACGAGGGGACCGTCAAGGTGTCGCCGCTGTGCGAGGGCCTGATCCAGGTCCGCTACGCCGTCAGCAGCTGACGGGCCTGCCGGTCACAGGCCCTTGCGCAGGCCCTCGGCCACGCCGCTGACCGCGCTGGCGATGTCGCTGGGCACGAACCACACCTTGTTCGCCGTCCCGTCCGCGAGCCGCGGCAGCAGCTGCAGGCGCTGGTAGTCGAGCACCTGCTGGTCGACGCCGGCGTCCTTGATCGCCTGCACGACCTTGGCGATCGCCTGGGCCTCGCCGTCGGCGCGCAGCAGGGCGGCCTCGCGCTCGGCCTGGGCGTCCAGGATCCGGGCCTCCTTGGCCGCCTCGGCGCGCAGCACCGCCGCCCGCTTCTCGCCCTCGGCCGACAGCACGGCGCTCTGCTGGTTGCCCTCGGCGGTGAGGATCGCGGCGCGCTTGCCGCGGTCGGCGCGCATGGCCTGCTCCATGGCGTCGCGGATGGTGGCCGGCGGCTCGATGCCGCGGATCTCGACGCGGTTGACCTTGATGCCCCACTTGCCGGTGGCCTCGTCGAGCACGACCGCCAGCAGGCTGTTGATGCGGTCGCGGCCGGTGAGCGCCTCCTCGAGCTGCATGCCGCCGATGACGTTGCGCAGCGTCGTCACGACCAGCTGCTCGATGGCGGCGACGTAGTTCTCGATCGCGTAGGTCGCCGCCGACGGGTCGGTGATGGAGAAGTACAGGACGCTGTCGACGCCGACCCCGAGGTTGTCCTTGGTGATGACGCCCTGCGGCGGGAAGCCGACGACCTGCTCGCGCACGTCCAGCTTCACCCGCACCTTGTCGAGCACGGGGACCAGCAGGTTCAGGCCGGGCTGCAGGGTGCGGCTGTAGCGGCCCAGGCGCTCGACGACGTAGACCGACGCCTGCGGCACCACCTTGACGGTCGAGGTCACGAACAGGACCACGACGCCCAGCAGCAGGACGAGCAGGACGGCTCCGGCAGTCACGGGGACTCCTCGAGGTAGGGGTGGACGGAGACGGTGGCACCGCTGACGGCGCCGATCCAGACCGACGCGCCGACGGGCACGACCGAGCCGGGCAGGGCGGGCCGGGCGGTCCAGAGCTCGCCGTGGACGCGGACCTGGCCGCCCTCGTCGGAGACCTCCTGCACGACGACGGCGGTGATCCCCTCGAGCGCCTGCCCGGGGTCGTTGGGGCGGCCCCGGACCTCCAGGTGCCGGCGGGCCACGGGTCGCACCACCCCGAGCATCACGGCGGTGGTGGCCGTGGCGACGACGAGCTGCAGCAGGACGGGCGCCCCCGCGACCGCGGCGAGCAGGCCGGCCAGCGCCCCGGCGGCGAGCATCCCGGCCGTCAGGTCGAGCGTGAACAGCTCCAGCACGGCGAGCACCGCCGCCACCGCTCCCCACACCACCCGGTCGTCCACGTGCCCATCTTGACGTGCAGGGCGCCGTTGCGTGGGCAAGCACCTGGGAGACACCGGCAGACACCCCCCCTTGGAGCAGCGTGACCACCTCGACCAGCCCCGTCGCCCAGAGCGGCACCTTCACCCTCGGCGCCACCGACGGCCTCACCGTCCACCGGCTCGGCTTCGGCGCCATGCGCATCGTCGGCAAGGGCGTGTGGGGCGAGCCCGCCGACCGCGAGACCGCCCGCCAGGTCGTGCGCCGCGCCGTCGAGCTGGGCGTCGACCTCATCGACACCGCCGACAGCTACGGCCCGTTCATCAGCGAGGACATCATCCGCGAGGCCATCGCGCCGTACGGCGACGTCGTCGTCGCGACCAAGGGCGGGCTGCTGCGCACCGGCCCCGACGTGTGGCCGCAGTGCGGGCGCCCCGACTACCTGCGCCAGTGCGTCGAGATGAGCCTGCGCCGCCTCGACGTCGAGCGCATCGACCTGTGGCAGCTGCACCGCATCGACCCGACCGTCCCCGCCGAGGAGCAGTTCGGCGTGATGAAGGAGGTGCAGGACGCCGGCAAGGTCCGCCACCTGGGCCTGTCGGAGGTCTCGGTCGCCGACATCGAGGCCGCCCGCAAGGTGATCGACGTCGTGTCGGTGCAGAACCTCTACAACCTCGGGAACCGGCAGTCCGAGGAGGTCCTCACCTACTGCGAGGCCAACGGGATCGCCTTCATCCCCTGGTTCCCCCTCGACGCCGGGAAGCTGGCCAAGGAGGGCAGCGTGCTGGACGAGATCGCCAAGGACCACGACGCCTCGCACGGCCAGCTCGCGCTGGCCTGGCTGCTCAAGCGCTCCCCCGTCGTGCTGCCGATCCCGGGCACCGGCTCGGTGGCGCACGTCGAGGAGAACTGCGCGGCCGCCGAGGTCGACCCTCACCGACGAGGAGTTCGAGCGCCTGTCGGCCGCCGGCTCCTGAGCCCGAGGGGGAACCGGCGCGCCGGCCGGCACGTCCGACCGGCATGAGGCGCCTGTTCCCCCTCCTGCTCCTGCTGGCCCTGCCCGCGTGCGGCGGCGGCGGCGAGCAGCCGCTGCGGGTGGCGGCCCCGTCGGCGTCGCCCGCGGGGGGCGCGCCCGTCCTGCAGCTGACGGGCCGGTGCTACGGCGCGTGCGCCTTCGTCGACCCGCTCGGGCTGCCCGCCCGGGTGCTCTACGCCGACGGCACGGTCGTCGCCGCCGAGCACACGGGGCCCGACCCCGTCGCGACGCTGCGGCGCGGGCAGGCCGACCCCGCGCGGGTGCGGGACCTGGTCGCCCTCGCCCGCCGCGCGGGGCTCGACGTCGGCGGCGAGAGCACGCTGACCTACCCCGACGGGCCCTTCTTCGCCGACGGCGGCGGCGACGTCCTGACCGGCCGGCTCGACGGGCGCACCACCACGGTCGAGTCCCCGCAGTCCTACGACGCCGCCCTCGACGGCTCCAGCAGCGACCCCGAGCAGCGCCGGCTGCTGCGCGAGCTGGCCGAGGCGCTGCGCGCCCTGCCGGCCGGCGAGCCCTACGACGCCGACGGCGTGGTGCTCCGGGCCGAGCCCGCCGGGGAGTCGGCGTCCGACGGCGGTGCCTGGACCGGACCGGCGCTCGCCGACCTGCCCGCCGACGGCGCGGCCCGCTGCGCGGTGCTGACCGGCCCGGAGGCCGCCCGGGCTCTGGAGGCGGTCGCGCAGGACGGCTTCCCGACCGTGCACACCGACGGCGGCCGGCGCTGGTCGGTGCAGGCCCGGCCGGTGCTCCCGCACGAGCGGACCTGCACCGACGTCGCCGGCACCGTGGCCGCCGCCGACGCCGGCACCGCCCGTCCCTAGTTCGCGTCGACCTGACGAGAACAAGTACGGTGGGGCATGGCCCAGCTGCGCACCGGACTCGCCCAGGTCGACGCCGTGGTGGGCGACCTGCCCGGCAACGCCGACCTCGTCAGCAGCTGGACCCGCCGGGCCGTCGAGGCCGGCTGCCACCTGGTCGTCTTCCCCGAGATGGTCCTCACCGGCTACCCCGCCGAGGACCTCGTGCTGCGCCGGTCGTTCGTGCAGGCCAGCCTCGACGCGCTGGAGGCGCTCGCCGTCCGGCTGCAGCAGGAGGGCGCGGGCGAGGTCGCCGTCGTCGTCGGGTACTGCGGGCGCACCGAGCAGCCCGCGCCCGCCCTCGGGCGGCCGGCGGGCGAGCCGCAGAACAGCGTCGGCGTGCTGTTCGGCGGGCGCGTCGTCGCCCGCTACGCCAAGCACCACCTGCCGAACTACGGCGTGTTCGACGAGTTCCGCTACTTCGTGCGCGGCGACCGCTTCCCCGTCGTCCGGCTGCACGGGGTCGACGTCGGGCTGACCGTCTGCGAGGACCTGTGGCAGGAGGGCGGGCCGGTCACGGTCGCCCGCACCGCCGGCACCGGGCTGCTGGTCTGCCTCAACGGCTCCCCCTACGAGCGGGGCAAGGACGACGTCCGCGGGGCGCTCACCGCCCGGCGCGCCCGCGAGGCCGGCTGCGCGCTCGCCTACGTCAACCTCGTCGGCGGGCAGGACGAGCTCGTCTTCGACGGCGACAGCCACGTCGCCACCGCCGACGGCACGCTCGTCGCCCGCGCGCCGCTGTGGGAGGAGGGGCTCGTCGTCGTCGACCTCGACCTGCCGGCCCAGACCCTCACGGCCACGGGTCCGGTCGACGCCGGCGACGGCTCCACGATGACCGTGGAGCACGTCGTGCTGTCCGAGCAGGTGCTGCCGGCCTACGACCCGCTCGTGCCCGGCGTCGCGGCCCCGCTGCCCGACGAGGCCGAGGTGTGGGGCGCGCTGGTCACCGCCACCCGCGACTACGTCCGCAAGAACGGGTTCCGCAGCGTCGTGCTCGGCCTGTCCGGCGGCATCGACAGCGCCGTCGTCGCGACGGTCGCCGCCGACGCCCTCGGCCCCGACGCCGTGCACGTGGTCGGGATGCCGAGCACCTGGAGCAGCGACCACAGCATCAGCGACGCCGAGGACCTCGCCCGCCGGCAGGGGCTGCACTGGTCGGTCGTGCCGATCGCGCCCATGGTCGACGCCTACACGTCCAGCGTGGAGCTCACCGGCCTGGCGCTGGAGAACCTGCAGGCGCGGGTGCGCGGCACGCTGCTCATGGCGCTGTCCAACGAGCACGGCCACCTGGTGCTCGTCACCGGCAACAAGAGCGAGCTGGCCACCGGCTTCTCCACCCTCTACGGCGACTCCGCCGGCGGGTTCGCGCCCATCAAGGACGTGCCGAAGTCGCTGGTGTGGGCGCTCGCCCGCTGGCGCAACACGCAGGGCACCTCGGGCGACTGGGTCATCCCGCCGAACAGCATCAGCAAGCCCCCCAGCGCCGAGCTCGCGCCCGGGCAGGTCGACAGCGACCGCCTGCCGCCCTACGACGTGCTGGACGCCCTGCTGGACGCCTACGTCGAGCAGGACCGCGGCCGCGACGAGCTGCTGGCCGCCGGCTTCGAGGCCGAGACCGTCGACCGCGTGGTGAAGCTGGTCGACGCCGCCGAGTACAAGCGCCGCCAGAGCGCCCCCGGGCCCAAGGTCACCGGACGCGCGTTCGGCCGCGACCGGAGGCTGCCGATCACCTCGCGCTGGCGCGAGCAGGCGGCGCCGACGGCGGCCGAGCCGGAGCAGGCGCACCCCGAGTCCTCGTGAGCCGGCCGTGTGACACAGCAGACAGCCCTACCGCCCGGTAGCGGTGCGACGCTGGACGGACCCGGGGACCCGGCCGAGGGCCTCGAGGACGCGAGGAGCACCCGCATGACCGAGCAGCTGCCCACCCTGTACGGCGGCGTCACCAGCCGCCGGGTCACCGTCGCCGACCTGCAGAAGGCCAAGGACGCCGGCGAGCGCTGGGCGATGCTCACCAGCTACGACATGCTCACCGCCGCCCTGTTCGACGACGCCGGCATCCCGGTGCTGCTCGTCGGCGACAGCGCCGGCAACAACGTCCTCGGCTACGAGACCACCGTCCCGGTGACGCTCGACGAGATGGTGCCGCTGGTGCGCGCCGTCGCCCGGAGCACGAAGCGGGCCCTGGTCGTCGGCGACCTGCCGTTCGGCAGCTACCAGGGCAGCCCGCAGCAGGCGCTCGCCAGCGCGGTGCGCTTCCTGCAGGTCGGCGCGCAGGCGGTCAAGCTCGAGGGCGGCCGGGCCGTGCTGCCCCAGGTCGAGCTGCTGGTGGGCGCGGGCGTGCCCGTGATGGCGCACCTCGGGCTGACCCCGCAGTCGGTGAACACCCTCGGCGGCTACCGGGTGCAGGGGCGCGGCGAGGCGGGCGACCGCCTGCTCGAGGACGCGCTCGCCATGCAGGAGGCCGGGGCCTTCGCCGTCGTGCTGGAGGTCGTCCCCGCCGACCTCGCCGAGCGGGTGACCAAGGAGCTGCGCATCCCCACCGTCGGCATCGGGGCGGGCGCCGGCACCGACGCGCAGGTGCTCGTGTGGACCGACATGGCGGGCCTGACCCCCGGGCCCGGCCCGAAGTTCCTCAAGCGCTACGCCGACCTGCGCGGCGTGCTGACGGCGGCCGCCCAGGCCTACGCCGACGACGTCCGGGCCGGCAGCTACCCGGCCGAGGAGCACGGCTACCGCTGAGCGGCTGCGGGCGAGGCCGCTGGCGGAGACACCGGGAGCGATCCCGTCGGCAGGCCCGTGGCTAGGGTGCGCCGGTGCGACACCTCGCGGCGGGAACGGCGCTGCTGCTGAGCCTGCTGCTGCCCGTGGCCGCGCCGGTCCGGGCCGCCGAGCAGCCGCCGGCCGCGCCGGACGTGCCCGCGATCGTGCAGGCCCTGCCCGGCACCCCGGTGGTCCGCGCACCCGGGTCGATCGCCGGCTTCGACGAGGCGGCCGTCCGGCGGGTGACCCCGGACGACGTCCGCATCGTGCTCGTGCCGCCGCGCCCGCTGAGCGCGGACGGGGACGACGACGTGTACTCGCTGCTGTCTGCGGCGGCCCGCGAGCGGTCGCTGCGGTTGCTGCTCGTGCGCGGGACGCAGGTCCAGGTCGTGGGCCGCGGGACCGTCGTGCCCACCGACCTGCCCGGAGCCCGCGACCAGCTCGGCCGGCACGACGTGACCGAGGAGCTGCTGTTCGGGCTGCGCAGCCTCGACGACCCGCGCGCCGGCGACGACGGCGTCCGCCGACCCCTGACCACCGTCCCGGCTCCCGCCGCCCTGGTGCGCCAGGTCGGCGACGGCCTGGCCGCCGACCGCACCTGGGTGGCGCCCGGTGTGGACGAGGAGCTCGCGGGGGCGCGTCCGCTCGCCGACCGCGTGCCCGGGCTCGGGGTGCGCGTGGCGGTGCTCGCGCCGCTGCCCGGCGGCCGGGGCTGGCCGGACCTGCTGACGCCGCTGGCGTCCCGCTTCCCCGGGGAGCTGGTGGTGGTCGTGCGGGGCTCGTGGCTGGAGGCCACGGGGCCGCAGCAGGCCGACGCCGACCTCGTGCGCGACCAGGTGCTCGGGCTCTACCAGGGGCTGCTGTCCGAGAGCGCCGTCCCGGCAGCGAACCTCGTCGGGCAGTACCTCGACCGCTACCAGGTGGTGCGCAGCGGTGTGGCGTACGGGCGGCCGCAGGTGCAGCCCGTGACCGTCCGGGACCTGTTCGGGCGCTGGGCCCCACGGGTCGCCCTGGCCGTCGCGATCCTCGTCGGCGCCTGCCCGCTGCTCTACGCCGTCGCGGTGCGGCGCCGTCGCCGGCGGGCACGGGACAGCGCGTACCGGCAGCAGGCGGGGAGCGTCCTGGCGGAGGTCGCCGCCCTGTCCGTCGCCCTCGTCGACACCCCGGCGGGCACAGCCGGCTCCGCCGCGGAACGGCACGCCGCCGCGCTGGCCCTGCTCGAGCAGGCCGCGCGCACCCGCGACCCGGAGGTGCTGCGGGCGGCCGCCGGCGCGGCCGCGGAGGCGCGCCGGCTGCTGGTGGCGGCGACGTGAAGGGCCGCCGCCACCGGGGCCTGTCCCTGCTCCTGCTCGTCCTCGTGCTGCTGGCCGCCCTGCCGCTGGTCCGCTACCTGCGCACGCCCGGCGAGGCGCGCCAGGCGGCGGCGGGCCTGCGCAGCAGCGCCGTGTTCGTGCCCCCCGGCGCCCGCGGCGTCCTGGACGCCGACCGGGTCCGCCAGGTCGTCGGCGACCGGCCGCTCGTGGTGGCGGTGCTGGCGGCGGGCTACCGCGGGGACGCCCTGGACGGCTGCGAGGCGGTCGCCCGCCAGCAGCCCCGCAACGTCGTCCTGACCTACCGGGCGAGCGACCCGGGCGGCTACCCGACGCTCTGCCACGGGCGCTCCTTCCCCGAGCCGGACGTGCCGGCGCCGGCCGCGGACGACCTCGACCGGACCGACCTGTGGCTGTTCCGACTCGGCATCTCGGTGCAGCGCGCCACGGTCTACCGGGTCTCGCGCACGACCCTCGACCGCACGCCCGAGGTCGAGTCGCTCGTGCTGGCCTTCGACAACCAGGTCGCTCAGGACTACCCGGACGGCATCCCCCGCCGGGTCGCCTCCCCCGAGCCGGAGACCCTCGCCCGCGTCCTGGTGCGGCTCGCCGGGCTGGTCGGCCTCCTGCTCGCCCTGGCCGCCGCGCTGCGCGGCGTCGCGGTCCTGGTCGAGCGCCGGGTCGAGGGCGACCGCGCGCTCGAGGACCGTCGCGCGACCCTCGGAGCCCAGCTGTCCGCGGCCTCCGCGCTGCTGCTGCACGCGCGGCCCCGCAGCCGGGACGCCGCCGAGCGCCTGGCCCTCGTGGCGGAGCGCTACCTGCTGGCGCTGCAGGCCGTCGAGCACGCCGCCACAGCGGCCCAGCTCGACGAGGCGGAGCGCGCCGTCGCCGAGCTCAGCCGGTCGGCAGGGGTGTCGGCGTGACGTGGGCCGTCGTCGCCGCGCTGCTCGCGGCCGGCGCCGTCGCCCCGGTCTGGCTGCGCCGCCCCGCCCGGACGGACGCCCCCCGGGCGGCCGCGCGCTCAGCGCACGCCCGGCTGCTGCACGCCGTCGCCACCGTCGAGGCCGACGCCCTCGTGCGCGAGCGGGCCCGCGAGCGCCTCACCACCTGCGGTGCGCTGCTGGCCGGGCGTCCGTCGGCCCGGCGGGCCCGGCTCGCCAGGGAGGTCGCCGACGAGGGCCTGCGGCTGCTGGGCGGCCCCTGACCCCCCTGCTCGACGCCCGGTGTCTCAGGCGGGGCCGTCCACGTTCACCACGACGTCGCCGGTGCCCCGGCGCACCAGCACGACCTCGGCGGTCTCGCCGGTCGGGTTGCTCTCGCGGTGGACCGTGTGGGCCGGCACGTGCACGAAGTCGCCCGGCCTGCCCTCGACGACGCCGTCCTCGGTCTCGACGGCGAACACGCCCCGCACCACGTAGGCGACGGTGTCGTGGGTGCCGTGGTGGTGCCAGCCGCTGGTCGCCCCGGGCTCGGTGAGCACGCGCCCGGACCAGACGTCGTCGAGCACGACGGCGGCCTCGCGGCGCATGCCGGGGGTGGGGTGGCCGGGCACGAGCTCGTCGGCGGCGACCTTCGTCACGGGGGTCATGACAGCTGAGCCTGCAGCACGTCGCGGGCCTCGGCGAGCGACGGGCCGTACCAGGTGAGGTGGCGGCCGCTGACGCAGCGCGCGGGCACGCCGGGGAACGCCTCGGGACCGTCGTCGGGGGTGAACAGGTAGGGCTCGTCGGGCAGCACGACGAGGTCGACCCCGTCGACGGGCGGGGTGAAGCGGGGGTAGCGCTCGGGCGAGCCGGCGAGCACGTGGTCGACGCCGAGCCGCGCGAGCACGTCGCCGGCGAAGGTGTCGCGCCCCAGCGCCATCCACGGCCGTCGCCACACGGGCACGACGGCGGTGCGGCGCCGGCCGGTCCAGGGCTCGGCCCAGGCGGCGTCGGCCGCGTCGAGCCAGCCCGGCCGGTCGAGGCCGCACGCGGCCAGCGCCCGCTGCAGGCTGGCCAGCGCCTCGGGCACCGTCTGCGGGGAGGTGACCCAGACGGCCAGCCCGGCGTCGCGCAGGGCCTGCAGGTCGGGCTCGCGGTTCTCCTCGGCGTTGGCCAGCACGACGTCGGGCCGCAGGGCGACCACCGCCTCGACGTCGGGGTTCTTGGTCCCGCGCACCCGCGCGACCTCCAGGCCGGCCGGGTGGGAGCACCAGTCGGTGGCGCCGACCAGCAGCCCGGGAGCCGTCACGGCGACCGACTCGGTCAGCGACGGCACCAGGCTGACCACCCGCGACACGGTCGCGGGCAGGGTGACGGGCCGGCCGGTGTCGTCCTCAGACGTCCGTGACACGGAGCCCCGCGTGCGCCTTGTAGCGGCGGTTCACCGAGATGAGGTTGGCGGTGAGCGCCTCGACCTGGTGGGCGTTGCGCAGCCGCCCGCCGTAGATCCCGCGCATCCCCGGCACCACGCCGACGAGCGCCTGCACCAGGTCGGTGGCCTCGCGGTCGTCGCCGAGCACGAGGACGTCGGTGTCGAGGGTCTGCACCGTCTCGTCGAGCAGCAGCACCGCGCTGACGTGGTGGAAGGCGCCGACCACCCGGCTGTCCGGCAGCACGGCCTGGGCCTGCTGGGCGGCGCTGCCCTCCTCGACCGGCAGCGCGAACGCGCCCTGCTTGTCGAAGCCGAGCGGGTTGACGCAGTCGACGACGACCTTGCCGGCCAGCTGGGCCGTCAGCGACGCCAGCAGCTCCTTGTGGCCGTCCCAGGGCACCGCGACGACGACGACGTCGCCGGCCTCGGCGGCCGCCGCGTTGTCGGCGCCGGTCACCTCGCCCGGCAGCCCGGCCGCGGCCTCCTGGGCCCGCCCGGCGTCGCGCGAGCCGAGGACGACGCGCAGGCCGCCGAGGGCGAAGCGGCGGGCCAGGCCGCGGCCCTGCTCGCCGGTGCCGCCGAGGACGGCGACGACCTGTCCCGACAGCGGCGAGGGCGGGGGAGTCGGGTCCGGCAGACTGGTCTCGGTCACCGCGCGAGTCTTGCAGCCCTGCTCCGTTGGACGGTGCAGGGAGCCCCCGCCTCCGGGCGGACCGGCCCTCGGCAGGACCCCGGCCCCGCCTCCCGCACGCTGGAGCAGCTCGACCAGCAGGAGTCGGGGCACAGACGGCGAAACAGACAGCACACCTCCGGGTCCCCCGACCCGGCAGCGGCCAGGACGACACGGACGGAGCGCACGGTGGACGGCGACCAGGTGGACGGCGGCGCGGCACAGCCGCCCGCGCCCCGGCGCCGCCCCGCCCGCCCGCTCCGGCCGCCGGGCACCGCGCGGGTCGCCGCCCTCGACGGCCTGCTGCGCGACATCGACGACCTGCGCCGCACCCTGGAGACCGACCTCAGCCTGGCTGCCGGCGCCGTCGACGCCGGTGCCCCCGACCTCGCCGCGTCGCTGCTGGACGGTGACCGGCTCGACGTCGCCCGCTTCGAGCAGCGCGCCCTGGTCCGCCTGCAGGCGCTCGCCGACGTCGACGCCGAGGACGACCTCGTCGACGACCTGGCCGCCGAGCTCGCCGCGGCGCGGGCGGCCGTCACGCCCCTGCCGGCCGGGGTCGTCGCCCTGCCGCGCCGCCGGTCGCGGCTCGCCCGCCTGCTCCCGGCCGCCCCGATGGTCGCGGCCGCCGCGGCGCTCGTCGGCTTCCTCGGCGTCGTGCCGTCGGGCCCGTCGCGCCCGGCGCCCGAGGTCACCTCCGACGTGTCGGGCGCCCTCCTGTCCTCGTGGGAGGAGCTCGAGCGGCTCACCACCAGCGACGCCCCGCCCGAGCAGGTGCAGCGCGCCGCCCGCGACCTCAACGCCGAGATCGCCGACATGGTCGCGAGCTCCGACGCCGAGCCCGACGCCGCCCGGCGCGCCCTGGCCCTGCTGCGCGAGGCCGAGCTCGTGCTGTCCGCCGACGACGACGCCGCCGAGCTGCAGCAGGTCCTGCAGCAGTCGCGGGCGCTCGCCGCCCGGCTGCTGGCCAGCCTCCCGCCGGTGGCCGCCCGCCCGCCGCGGCTGCCCGCGACCGCTGCGCCGGCCGTGCCGTCGGTCCCGGCCCTGCCCGTCCCGGTCGAGCCGACCGCTCCCCCGGCGGCCCGCCGCAGCCCCGAGCCCGCGCCCGACGGCGCCCCTGCGGTCGTGCCCGAGCCGGGCCGCTCGGCGGCACCGGCGTCCCCGCGCACGAGCCCCTCCGCACCGCCGCGCCCGTCCGACCCCTCGCCGAAGGAGTCGCCCACCGCCGGCGTCCTGCCGCGCCCGGCCATCGAGCCGCTCTAGCGAACCCGCTGGACGACCGGCCCGCGCGCTGGGACGGTCCCCTGCCGTGAGCCCGACCGAGCCCCGCAGCGGCCCCGACCCCGTGGCCCTGCAGCCCGAGCCGGCCGCGGCAGCCACGGCAGCGCGGCGCAGGGTGGTCCTCGACCTCGCCCCGCTGCGGCACCGCGACTTCCGCCTGCTCTTCCTCGGCCAGGGCACCTCGTTCCTCGGCAGCATGATCACGTACGTCGCGGTCCCGTACCAGGTCTACGCGCTCACCGGCAGCTCGCTGCAGGTCGGCCTCCTGGGAGCCGTCGAGTTCGTCGCGATGATCACGACCGCGCTGCTCGGCGGTGCGCTCGCCGACGCCGTCGACCGCCGGCGCATGGTGCGGCTCACCGAGCTGGGGCTGCTCGCCTGCTCGGCCGGCCTGCTGGGCAACGCCCTGCTCGCCAGCCCCCGCCTCGCGGTCGTGTACGCCGTCGCCGCGCTGGCGACCGCCCTCGACAGCCTGCAGCGCCCGAGCCTGGACGCCCTGCTGCCGCGGCTCGTGCCGCGCGAGGAGCTGCTGCCGGCCGCCGCGCTGTCGTCGCTGCGCAGCAACGTCGGGATGCTGGCCGGCCCCGCCGTCGGCGGCGTCCTCATCGCCTCCGCCGGGCTCGAGGCGACCTACGCCGTCGACGTCCTCACCTTCTGCGCCTCGCTCGTGGCGCTCACGCTCATGCGCGCCGTCCCGCCCCCGCCCGACGCCGCCCGGCCCAGCCTGCGCGGCGTCCTGGAGGGGCTGCGGTACGCGCGCAGCCGTCCGGAGCTCCTCGGGACCTACCTCGTCGACGTCAACGCGATGTTCTTCGGCATGCCCAACGCGCTGTACCCCGCGGTGGCGGCGTCCCTCGGCGGTGCGCAGGTGCTCGGGCTGCTCTACACGGCCCCGGCCGCCGGGGCCCTGCTGGCCAGCCTGACCTCCGGGTGGACCGTCCGCGTGCACCACCACGGCCAGGCGGTGCTGTGGGCGGCCGGGCTGTGGGGCCTGGCGGTCGTCGGCTTCGGGCTGTCCGGCGCCCTCGCCCCCGCGCTGCTGTTCCTCGGCCTCGCCGGCGCCGCCGACATGGTCAGCGGGCTGTTCCGCTCCGCCGTCTGGAACACCACCGTCCCCGACGAGCTGCGCGGCCGGCTCGCCGGCATCGAGCTGATCAGCTACTCCACCGGCCCCACGCTGGGCAACGTCGAGGCCGGTGCGGTCGCCGCGCTCGCCGGCCCGCGGTTCAGCATCGTGTCGGGCGGGGTGCTGTGCGTCGCCGGCACCCTGCTGCTGGGCGCCCTGCTGCCCGGCTTCCGCCGCTACGACGCCCGCGACCACACCGCCCCTACGGCGCCGCCGGCCTGAACAGCAGGGTCCGCGTCGGCCGGGTCCGCGGTCACCAGCTCCACCCGCAGCCGCTGCCCCAGCGGCAGGTCGGCCCCCTCCAGCCGCCCGCGCACCGGCGGGTCGAGCAGCTGGACGGTGCCGCCCTTGGCGGAGGCCTCCACGACCGCCCCGTCGAAGACCTCGCCGACCCGCGGGGCCAGCAGCAGCGTCTCCGCCAGGTCCACCACGGCCCGGTCGAGCGCGGCACTCCGGCGGTCGGCGGCGGTCATCACCTCGGGCAGCCGCGGCAGCGCCTCGCGCGCCCAGCCCGGGACGGGGGTGCCGGCGGACAGGGCGACGCAGACCTCGCCCACGTGCCGGTCGGCCAGCCGCCGCAGCGGCGCCGTGCAGTGCGCGTACACCGACGCCAGGGCGCTGTGCAGGGGCTGCTCCGGCGGGGCGCCGTCGAAGGGCGTGTAGCCGGCGCCCCGCAGCAGCCGCGTCGCCAGCACCAGCACCGCCGCGTGGGCCGCCCGCGCCGGGTCCAGGCCGCTCACCACCTCGCCGTAGGAGGCCTGCTCCGGCCACGCGACGCCCAGGGCCAGCGCGCTGCGGCGCAGCGCCTGCACGTCCTCGGGCGCGGCGGGCGGCAGGGTGCGCAGCAGGCCCACCCCGCCGTCGAGCATCAGCCGGGCCGCCGCCATCCCCGTCAGCAGGCTGATCTGCGCGTTCCACCCCTCCACGGGCAGGGGGGCCCGCAGGGTCAGCACCGGCCGGCCGTCGGGGCCGTCCTCGACCTCCTGCTCCGGCGTCGGCAGCTCGACGGCGCCGCGCTCCCGGGCCCGCTCCTGCCGCACGAGCCCGACCTCGCGCAGCAGCCCCAGGGTCGGGTCGGTGTCGAGCTCGGCCTGCGCCTGCGGGTAGGAGAGCTGCCGGCGCGACCGCACCCGGGCCCGCTCCACCGTGACGTCCCGCGGCTCGCCGTCGGCGCCGAGGGCCAGCGTCCACACCAGCGCCGGCCGCACGACGTCGGCCAGCAGGCTCGCCGCCCCCTCGGACAGCACCGGCGGGTGCAGGGGCACACGCACGTCCGGCAGGTACAGGGTCTCGCCGCGGCGGAAGCACTCGGCGTCGACCGCGCCGCCCGGGACGACGAACGCCGCGACGTCGGCGATCGCGTAGCGCAGCAGCCAGCCGTCGCCGTCGCGCTCGAGGGCGAGCGCCTGGTCCAGGTCGCGGCTGCCCTCGGGGTCGACCGTGAGGAACGCGACGCCGGTGAGGTCGAGGTCCGGCAGCTCCGGCGCGGCCGCGGCCCGCTCGGCCTCGGCGAGCACCTCCGCCGGGAAGCCCCCGTCGACCCCGGCCTCGCGCCGCAGGTCGGCCCAGCCGGGCGGGTCGGGCGGGAGCAGGACGCGGGGGCTCGGCACCGCTCGACCCTAGGCGCGCACCCCGTCCACGGACCGGCCCGCGTCCAGGTCGATCACCCGGGGAGCCTCCGGGGCGGCCGCGGAGCACTCCCTGGGGAGCTCGGCCCAGACGGCCTTGCCCGGCGGCCGGGAGCGCACGCCGTGCTCGACCGCCAGGACGTCGACCAGGTGCAGGCCCCGCCCGCCCTCGGCGTCGTCCTCGGCCGGCCGGGGGGCCGGCCGGCTGGTGCCGGCGTCCGCCACGACCACGGTCACGCAGTGCTCGCAGGTGCCGATCTCCAGCTCGACCGGGGGCTGCCCGTGCCGGACGGCGTTCGTGACCAGCTCGGACACCACCAGGGCGAGGTCGTCGCCGTCGAAGCCGTGCTCCTGCGCGCACTCCCGGGCGAGCCGGCGGGCCTGACCGGCGGCCTCCGGGCCGCAGGTCAGCTCGGCGCGCACGCACTGCTGCTCCTCCGGGCGGTCGTCGACGCAGGCGAGGGCGTCCTCGCGGCAGCCGTGCACCTGCACCTCGGGCAGCAGCACGGCCGACAGCGCCTCCGGCGCGCAGCAGACGGTCAGGGACGGCCGCGGCCAGCCCCCGGCGCGCGCCGTGGCCCAGTTCAGGACGTCGATGGCCTCGGGCGACAGGTCGCCGGTGTCGGACAGGTCCAGGACCACGCCGCGGGGCCCGGCGCCGAGCGCCCGGTGCACCGCCGCCTGCAGGGCGGCGGCGTCGGAGCCTGCGACCGGACCGGCGACCACCAGGACCTCGACCCCCTGCGTGACCTCCTGCGACAGCAGCACGGGGATCCTTCGGCTCGGGGGCGGGACGTCGATGACCGACCCGTGCCCGCTGAGCGAGGTGTCCGAAACGACACAAACCTCAGTGAGGGTGTCGATCCCGCGACAGGGCCTGCGCCGTCAGGCGACGAGCGGGGGCACCAGGCCGCTGTAGCCGGTGAGGATGAGCGACCCCAGGACCAGCGAGGCCACGCCGGTGACCAGCCCCAGCCCGATCTGCACGCGCGGCGCCCGGCGCGCCCCCAGCAGCCCGCTGACCCACACGCCGGCGACCGCGAGGTCGGTGACGACGAGCCCGAGCACGAAGGCGCCCAGGATGACCGCCGCCGAGGCGCTGGACCCGGAGGCCCCCGCGCTGGCGAACAGCACCACCTGCGTCGGCGTCTCGGCGCCCGTGCCGTGCAGCAGCCCGACGACGAAGGCGCCGCGCGGGTCGACGTCGGCCAGGCCGTCCGGCGGCAGCTCGCGCCGCCGGGCCCGCGCCCAGCCGCGCCGGACGGCGCCCGCGACGAGCGCGACCCTGCCCGCGTAGCGGTACTCGCCGCGGTCGCGCCCGAGCTGGTAGAGCACCAGGCCGCCGAGGACGACCAGCGTCGTGCCGACGGCGTACTCGAAGACGGCGTCGATCCCGGCGGGGAGCTCCACCGCCAGGACCAGGACGAGCAGGCCGAACAGGCCGAGCACCAGGCCGTGCCCGAGGCAGTACCAGAACGACAGGCCGAGGCCGCGCCGGGCGGGCCGCTGCTCGCCCTCGCGCGGGCTGGTGAGGTCGGTGATGGCGGCGATGTGGTCCCAGTCCAGGCCGTGGCGCGCGCCGAGCGCGAAGCTCGTCGCCGCCAGGCCGAGGACGGCGACGTTCAGGGTGGACAGGTCGGGCAGCACGTCGAGCAAGGGTCCGGCTCTCCCTCGTGGGCGGAGGTGGGTACGCGAGTCGGCCACCCCCCGACGGCGATCTGGCTCGCCTCCGCCTGGACAGCTCCAGGACGTCGGACGTCAGTAGCGCACCTGCACCGGACTCGCACCGGACTTCCCCGTCAGGGGAGGGTCGCCGGCGACGCTACCGGTCACCGGGGGACCACGAGGGCGGGTGCGCCAGACTGCCCGGGTGACCAGCCCCCTCGTGACCGTGGACCGCGACGGCGACGTCCTGCTGATCGGCGTCGACCGCGCCGCCAAGCGCAACGCCTGGAACCTGCAGGTGATCGACGAGGTGGGCGCCGCGTACGACGAGCTCGCCCGCTCCGACGCCCGCGTCGGCGTGGTGTTCGGCCACGGCGACCACTTCTCGGCCGGCCTCGACCTCGCCGAGGTGCTGCCCGCCGTCGAGTCCGGCGGGCCGTCGGTGCTGAAGGGGGCCTCCGAGCACGACCCCTTCGGGATGTACGGGCCGCCCGTGCCCAAGCCCGTGGTGCTGGCCGTGCAGGGCATCGCCTTCACGCTGTCGATCGAGCTCGCCCTCGCCAGCGACGTCGTGGTGGCCGCCGACGACGTCCGCTTCCGCCAGCTCGAGGTCGGGCGCGGCATCCTGCCGTTCGGTGGCGCGACCGTGCGGGCCCCGCGGCAGCTGGGCTGGGGCAACGCGATGCGCTGGATCCTCACCGGCGAGGAGCTCGGCGCCGCCGAGGCCCACCGCATCGGCCTCGTGCAGGAGGTCGTGCCGGCCGGGCAGCAGCTGCAGCGGGCCACCGAGCTCGCCCGGCTCATCGCCGCGCAGGCACCGCTCGGCGTGCAGGCCACGCTGGCCAACGCCCGGGTGTCGCAGCGCGCCGCCGCCGAGCGGGCCGCCGCCGACCACCTCGGCCAGGTGCTGCCCGGGATCCTCGCGAGCGAGGACGCCGCCGAGGGCGTCCGGTCCTTCGTCGAGCGCCGCGAGGCCCGCTTCACCGGCCGCTGAGGCCCCTCCCGCGGCTCGGCGTCAGGGCGGGCTGAGGGCGACGACCCGGGCGCGCAGCGCGTCCCTGCCGTCGGGCGTCCGCAGGGCCGCCTCCACGGTGGAGGTCCGCCGGCCGCGCCGCAGCACCGAGGCCCACAGGTGGGCCGTCGTGTCGCGCGGGGTCGGCCGCTCGTAGGAGCAGGCCGCCGACAGCAGCCGCGCGCCCGGCCCGAGCGCCTGCTCGGCGGCCAGGCAGACCGCGAGCGCGCCCACGCCGCCGTGCAGGGTCCCCGACACGTTGCTCAGGGCGTCGCGGACGGTCAGCGCGTCCCCGGCCAGCCGCAGCAGGTCGGGCAGGTGCGCGGCGGCCGGCTCCTGCGGCACGCCCTGCCGGTGCACGCCCTCGCGGTCCATCGGGACCGGCAGGAAGAACCCCGACACCTGCGCCACCACGGTCCCGTCGTCGGCGCGGAGCGTCCCCGCCGCGTGCTGCGGGACGCCGTCGGCGAACGGCTCAGCGACGCACACCGCGGTGAGCCCGCCGTCGGCCGGCGTCGGGCGCAGCAGGTCGACCGTCATCGAGATGGTCATGACCGCGCGCGCGTCGGGCAGGGTCGACACCACCGCGGTCGTCAGCCCGACGTCGGACAGCAGGGCCGGCACCGCGCCGCTCGTCGCCCCGTCCGGCAGCAGCAGCTCGGGGGTCAGGGGCAGGCGCACGGTCGTCGTGCCGGGGGCGACGTCGAGCAGGTGACCGCCGAAGCGGCCGACCGCCGGCGGCACGCCGCGCTCCTGCGCCCACCCGCGCAGCCGCTCCTGTCCGCTCCTCGGCGTCTCCACGGGCGGCACCGTAGGACAGGCCCGGAGCGCTGCCGGGGCGCGGCTGCCGGGCGCGGGTCAGAAGGCGGCGAGCAGGGCCCAGAGCGCCTGGACCAGCCGGTCGCTCGCCCGCGGGTCGCGGACCGCCACCCGGAACCAGTCCGGCCCGAGCCCGGGGAACGTGTCGCCCCGTCGCACGGCGATGCCGAGGCGGCGCAGCCGGTCGCGCACGTCAGGGCGCCCCGGCACCCGGCAGAGCAGGAAGGGCGCCTGCGAGCCGGGGCTGACCTCGACGCCGAGCCCGAGCAGCAGGCCCTCCAGCCGCACCCGCTCGGCCGCGACCTGCCCGGCGACCGCCTCGGCCTCGGCGACGGCCTCCGGGCGGGAGCAGGCCTCGAGCGCGGCGAGCGCCATCGTGCTGACCGACCACAGCGGCTGCGCCGCCCGCAGCCGCGCGACCGTGTCGGGGGCGGCGAGCAGGTAGCCGACCCGCAGCCCGGCCAGCGCCCACGTCTTGGTGAGGCTGCGGACCACGACCAGCCCCGGCAGGTCGCCCCGGCCGGCGAGCGAGCGGGGCTCCCCGGGGACGGCGTCGAGGAACGCCTCGTCGACGCACGGTGGTGCGTCCGGGCCGGCACAGGTGGGCGAGGTCGTGCAGCACGCCGGTCGGGTTGGTCGGGTTGCCGACGACGACGAGGTCGGCGTCGTCGGGCACCTCCGGCGGGCCGTCGAACGGCGGCGGCAGCACCACGCGCTCGACGGCGTGGCCGGCCGCCCGCAGGGCCGCCTCCGGCTCGGTGAACGACGGGTGCACGCAGACCGCCCGGCGCGGCTGCAGGGCGCGGGCCAGCAGCACGAACGCCTCGGCGGCCCCCGCGGTCACGAGCACCTCGTCGGTCAGCCGTCCGTGGCGGCGGGCGACGGCGGCCGTCGCGTCCGCCGGCGACGGGTAGGCCGCGAGCCGGGGGACGGCGTCGACCAGCACCTGCTGCAGCCAGGCCGGAGGTGCGCTCCCCCGCACGTTCACGGCGAGGTCGAGCAGGCCGGGGCCCGTCTCGGCGTCGCCGTGGTGGCGCAGGTCGACGTCCACGTCAGTGCGCGTGGCCGGCGGCGTGGTCGTGCGCGTGACCGTGGTCGTGCGCGTGGCCGTGCGGGTGCGCGGGGTCGTCGGGGTGGTCGTGCGGCGTCTGCGGCGCGCCGAGCTTGTCCTCGAACCCGGGCAGCGCGACGCGGTAGGCGCAGGTGTCGCAGTTCATCCGCAGGTCGCCGCCACCGATCTCGCCCCACCGCTCGGCGACGAGCGACGCGAGCCGCGGGCTCGGGCCGATCAGCCCGGCCGCCCGCACGTCGACGCCCGGGTGCGCCTGCACCCACTCCTGCGTCTGGGCGGTGATGCGGTCGGGCAGCACGCCCGCGAACAGGAAGTACGGCAGCACGACGACCCGGGCGTAGCCGAGCCGGCGGGCGCGGTCCAGCCCCTCGGGCACCGACGGGCGGGCCAGGCTGATGAACGCGGTCTCGACCGTGCCGATGCCCCGGCCCTCCTGCAGCAGCCGCGCGGTCTTGGCGACCTCGGAGTTGGCGTCCGGGTCCGTGGCCCCGCGGCCGACCAGCACGACGGCCGTGTCCGCCCACTCCTGCTGCGGGACGACGGCGGCCAGCCGGTCGGCGAGGTCGTCGAGCAGCAGCGGGTGCGGACCGAGCGGGCGGCCGTAGCGGAACGCCAGCCCCGGGTGCCGCAGCTGCTCGCGGGCCAGCGCCGCGGGGATGTCGCCCTTGCTGTGGCCCGCGCCGACCAGCACCAGCGGCACGACGTCGACGGTGCGGTGCCCCTGCCCGACCAGCCGCGCGACGGCGTCCTGGATGGGCGGCGGCGCGAGCTCGAGGAAGCCGCCCTCGACGTCGGCGTACGGCACGGCCTTCGCCACGCCCTCCACGAGCTCGGTGAACTGGGCGACGCCGTCGGCGCTCTTGGTGCCGTGGCCGACGATCAGCAGGGCGGGCCGGGTCATGGTGCCTCTTCCGGGACGGAGGTGTAGAGCAGGGCGTTCAGGGCTGCGGCGGCGACGGCCGAGCCGCCCTTCTCGGTCACGTTCGACACGGCGGGCAGGCCGGCGTCGCGCAGCGCCTGCTTGCTCTCCGCCGCCCCGACGAAGCCGACCGGCAGCCCGACCACCAGCGCCGGGCGGACGTCGAGGGCGAGGATCTCGAACAGGGCGGTGGGTGCGTTGCCGACGACCCACACCGCGCCGGGCCCGACCTGCTCGTAGGCGAGCCGGATGCCGGCCGCCGTGCGGGTCACGCCCTGCGAGGCCACGGCGTCCTTGACCCGGCAGACGACGTCGCGGGTGGTGATCCCGGCCGCGACCATGTGCACGTCGGCGACCACGGGGGCGCCGCCACGCAGCGCCGCCTGCGCCTCCTGCAGCACCTGCTCGTCCGTGACCAGGTCGGTCACGTAGTCGAGGTCGGCGCTGCTGTGCACGACCCGCTCGACGACGGCGCGGGTCAGCGGCGGCAGGTGCGAGGTGTCGACGCGCGAGCGCAGGATCCGCATGGACTCGACCTCGATGGGGTGCACCGCCCGCCGGGTGTCGCCGCCCTGCTGCCCGGGTGTCAGTCGAACCATCGGAGCCTCTCCCGGAGCCGGACGACGTCGCCCACGACGGTGGCGACCGGAGCGGTGAGACCGGCGGCCGCGACGTCGTCGGCCAGCTGCCCGACCGTGCTGACGACGACCCGCTGCGCCGACGTCGTGCCCTGCTGCACGCACGCCGCCGGTGTGCCGGCGGCGCGGCCGTGGCGGACCAGGCCGTCCATGAGCAGCCGCAGCCGGTCGAGCCCCATGAGGATGACCAGCGTGCCCGGGCCCTGCGCGAGCGACTGCCACCGGACCCGGCTGCCGGGGTCGTCGGGGTCGAGGTGGCCGGTGACGACGCAGACGTCCTGCGTGTAGCCGCGGGCCGTCACCGGGATGCCCGCGTAGGCGGCGGCCGCGACAGCGCTCGTCACCCCGGGGACCACCTCGAAGGGGATGCCGGCGTCGACGAGCGCCTCGGCCTCCTCGCTGCCGCGGCCGAACACGAACGGGTCCCCGCCCTTGAGCCGCACCACCCGGCGGCCCGCCTGCGCGTGCTGCACCAGCTGCGCGTTGATCTCCTCCTGGCGCGGCGCCGTGCCCGTCCAGGAGGTCTTGCCGACGTCGACCACCTCGGCGCCGTCGCGCAGGTGGCGCAGGCTCGCGGGGTCGACCAGCCGGTCGACCAGCACGACGTCGGCCTCCCCCAGCAGCTCGGCGGCGCGCAGGGTGAGCAGCCCCGGGTCGCCCGGCCCGGCGCCGACGAGCGCCACGGTCCCGGGCCTCACGCCGGCACCCGGGTCACGGCGTCGGCCGGGCACACCTCGACGCAGGCGCCGCAGTCGGTGCAGCGGTCGGGGTCGACGGCCAGCGGCACGCCGACGACGAACGCGTGCGACGGGCAGGTGAGCAGGCAGGCGCCGCAGGCGGTGCAGGAGGCGTCGATCAGGTACGCGGCGACCACCGGTACCCCCTCGGTGTCACGAAGCGGCCGCCCACGACGCGGCTCTGCGACGACCCGACCACCACGCACGCCAGCATGGTGACGTCCTCGGGCCGCAGCTCGCCCAGCGAGGTCAGCTGCACCGTCTCGCCCGGCCGCGAGGCGTCGGTGACGATGCCGACCGGCGTGGACGGCGGCCGGTGCTCGAGCAGCAGCGCGACGGCCTTCGGCAGCTGCCAGTCGCGCCCGCGGCTGCGCGGGTTGTAGAAGGTGACGACCAGGTCGGCCTCCGCGACGGCGCGGATGCGCGCCTCGATGGCCTCCCACGGCGTGTGCAGGTCGGACAGGCTGATGCTGGCGTGGTCGTGCCCGAGCGGTGCGCCGAGCAGGTTGGACGCCGCTATCGCGGCCGTCACCCCCGGCACCCCGACGACGTCGATGTCGGTCCCGGCGACCTCCAGGGCCGGGGAGGCCATGGCGTAGACACCGGCGTCGCCGGACCCGATCAGCGCGACGGCGTGGCCCTGCTCGGCGAAGCGCACGGCGCTGTGCGCGCGCTCCTCCTCCTTGCCGAGACCGGTCTCGACGAGCCGGGTGCCGGGCCGGGCGAGGTCGCGCACCTGGTCGACGTACTGGTCGAGCCCGACCCAGACCGACGCCCGGCGCAGCTCGGCCTCCGCGCGCGGGGTGAGCAGGTCGCGCGCCCCCGGGCCGAGCCCGACGAGGGCGAGCCGCCCGCGCGGACGGACCCGGCTGACCGCCACGGTCGCCATCGCCGACTTCTGCTTGGTCACGACCAGGGCGCCGTGCAGGGCGGCCGCGGCCTCGGCCACCGACGGCGTGCCGAGCACCTTGAGCGGCTCGTCGCTGGGGTTGGGCACGTCGACCTGGGCGAGGTCGCGGGCGGCGTGGAACGACAGCGGCCACCCCCGCTGCGCGCACGCCTCGACCAGCCCGGCCTCGTCGCGCTTGGCCTCCACCGTCGCCGCGCCCCGGACGCTGGCGGCGGACAGCCCGCCCTGCGCGAGCGCGGCGTCGACCAGCCGCAGCACCTCGTCGGCCGGCACGCCGCGGCTGGCCCCGAGGCCGACCACGAGCGACGGCGGGCGCAGCACGGCGTCGGCCTGCACGTCGAGCAGGTCGCTCACCGCGAGCACGACGTCGCCCTCGTCGCCGACGGGCAGCGGAGGCAGCGGCCACACGTGCTCGGACTGCAGCCGCACGGGCTCGCCGTCCAGCAGGGCGCGCCCCACCCGGGCGACGTCGCCCTCGACCGGCCAGCCGAGCATGTCCAGGCCCGGCAGCCCGACGCTGTCGCTGGCGGTGGTGACGACGGCCGTCGCGCCGAGCACGTCCGCGACCTGCTCGGCCAGGGCGTTCGCCCCGCCCGCGTGCCCGCCGGTGAGCGCGACCGCGAACCGGTGCGCCTCGTCCACGCACACGACGCCGGGGTCGCTCGCCTTGTCCTGCAGCAGCGGCGCGAGCAGCCGGACGGTCGCCCCCGTCGCCAGGAACACGACCAGCGAGGAGCACTCCGCGAAGGCGGTCGCCAGGTCCCCCACCGGGTAGCTGCGGGTCTCGCCGAGGACGGCCAGCCGCTCGGCGCCGCGCCGGCCGGCGGCGGTGGTGTGGACGAGGCCGATCAACGCAGGGCTCCAGACACGACGAACACGGGGTTGGTGGGGGCGAGCCGGTGGGCGCCCGCGAGCGGGACGAGCCGCTGCGCCTGCAGCAGCACCGTCTCGGTGGCGTAGCCGTCGAGCGCGGCCAGGGTGGGCGCGACGCGCTCGACGGCGGCGAGCGCGACGACGCAGCCGCCGCGGGCCGGCGTGCGGCGACGGCGGCGACCACGTCCGGCCCGCCCCCGCCGACGAAGGCGGCGTCCGGGTCGGGCAGCCCGTCGAGCGCCTGCGGAGCGCGGCCGTGCACGGCGTGGACGTGCACGCCGAAGGCGGCGGCGTTGGCGCGCACGTGCTCGACGGTGTCCTGCTCGACGGCGTGCACGTCGGCGCCGAAGCGGGCGCACTCGACGGCGACCGACCCGCTGCCGGCACCCACGTCCCACACGACCTCGCCCAGCCGCGGGCCGAGCCGGGCGAGCACGTGCGCGCGCACCTCGGCCTTGGTCACCATGCCGTCGCGGTGCACGAAGGCCTCCTCCGGCAGCGCCCACCCGGGCGGGGAGCGGAAGCCGGCGACCGTGACGCGCGGCCCCGGCTCGGGGTCGGACGTGTCGAGCACGACGACGACGTTCGGGTCCTCCCAGTCGCGCGCCGCGGCCTCGTCGGGGCAGCACCGCGTGACCCGCTCGCCCGGCAGGCCGAGCCGCTCCCCCACGAGCAGCACCCGGTCGGAGCGGCCGGCCAGGGCCGCGCCGAGCTGCGCCGGACCGGTCGTGGCGTCGGTCAGGACGGCGACCTTCGGCTGCGAGCGCACGGCGGCCAGCGCCTCGCGCGGGTCGCGCCCGTGGGCGCTGACCACCACGGCGTCGTCCCACTCGTACCCGGCCCGGCCGAACGCGAGGGCGACGCTGGTCAGGCCCGGCAGCACCTCGACCGTGCGGGGGCGCACCGCCCGGCGGACCGCCCGCACCACGCCGAAGAAGCCGGGGTCGCCGGAGGCCAGCACGACGACGTCGCCCGGCTCGTCGGCCACGGCGGCGATCGCGGCGGCAGGGTCGTCGCGCAGGGCGACGGTGCGGACGCCGTCGGGCAGGGGGACCTCGGCGAGGTGGCGGCGGCCGCCCATGACGAGCGCGGCGGACGCCAGCCGCTCCTCGGGCGAGGGCGGGGAGCGGGCCGCCGTCGTAGCCGACCACGGTGATCATCTCGGGCCCCGGGCGCGTCGTGGGCGCGAGCGGGCGACGTGGCTGGGGAAGATCACGCGGCGACCCACGCGGGCTCGGTGGCGGCGACGCACGCCTTCCCCTCCGGGTCGACCATCGCGACCCGGGCGGGCAGGCCGCTGAAGCGGGTGAGCACGTCGGCGACCCGGGCGCAGAGCGCGTCGCCGCAGGTCCGCAGCACCCCGGCCGCCTCCCACAGCTCGTAGGCGTGCCGCGCGGTGTTGGCGGCGGCGACCTCGTCGCGCAGGTGCTCCGGCGACAGCTCGGCGAGCACGTCGAGGTCGACCTTCGAGCGCGTGTAGTGGGTCATGAGCACGCCGCCGGCGAGCTTGGTCAGCTTGCCCGCCATGCCGACGAAGACGACCTCGGCGAGCCCGTCGCCACGTGCCTGCGTCAGCGCGGCGCCGGTGAAGTCGCCGACCTCGACGAAGCAGGTCTCGGGCAGGTCGGGCAGCAGCCGCATGGCCGCCTTCTCGGTGCGGCCGCCGGTGGCGAGCACCAGGGTCGGCAGCCCCTGCGCGGCCATCACCTGCACCGCCTGCACGACGCTGGCCCGCCACGACTCCGTCGAGAACGGCCGCACGACCCCGGTGGTGCCGAGGATCGAGATGCCGCCCAGGATGCCGAGCCGCGCGTTGGTGGTCTTCCTCGCCCGCTGCTCGCCGTCGGGCACGGAGACCACGACGCGCACGCCCCGCTCGCCGACGGCCTCGGTCACGGCGCGCCGGATCATCTGCCGCGGCACCGGGTTGATGGCGGGACCGCCGACCTCGAGCCCGAGGCCCGGCTTGGTCACGACGCCGACGCCGACGCCGCCGTCGAGCTCGTAGGACGGCGCCCACGTGACCGTCGCCGTGAGGTGCGCGCCGTGCGTGACGTCGGGGTCGTCGCCGGCGTCCTTGACGACGACGGCCTCCGCCCGGTCGGGTCCCACGTCGCAGCGCGCCACGTCGAAGCCGACGAGGCGCTCGTCGGGCAGCACGACGTCGACGTGCGTCTGCACCTGCTGGGTGAGCAGCGCCGTGGCCGCGGCCTTGGCCGCGGCCGCGCTGCAGGTGCCGGTGGTCCAGCCGCTGCGCAGCGGCCCGGTGCGGACCTTCGCGGTGCGCGGGAGGTCGGGCTCCCTCAGCTCACGCTCGGGCACGAGCCTCGCGCAGCTCGCGCCGCGCCTCCTGCGACTCGACCTTGCGGTGCTCGTGGAAGTGCCCCGGGTGGTACAGGTGCGAGCGCGTGGTCGGGTCCTCCGCGAGCGCCGGGCCGACGAGCACCATCGTGTGCTTGTAGAGCTTGTGCTCCTTCACCTTCTCGGTGAGCTCGCCGAGGGTGCAGCGGAAGACCAGCTCGTCCGGCCAGGTGGCCGCGTAGGCGACGACGCACGGGGTGCTCGCGTCGTAGGTGCCGGCGGCCAGCAGCTCGTCCTGCAGCTGCCGGGTGCGGGCGGCGGACAGGAACAGGGCCATCGTCGTGCCGTGGGCCGCGAACGACCGCACCGTCTCCCCCGGCGGCATCGGGGTCTTGCCGCCCTCGAGCCGGGTGAGCACGACCGACTGCGCGACCTCGGGGATGGTCAGCTCGTTCTGCACGATCGCGGCGACGGCGGTGAAGGAGCTGACCCCCGGGACCACCTCGGTCTCGAGCCCGAGCCGGCGGCACAGCGTCCACTGCTCCTGCGTCCCGCCCCAGAGCGCCGGGTCGCCGGAGTGGATGCGCGCGACGAGCAGGCCCTCGGCGGCCGCCCGCTCGTAGTGCGCGGTGATGCCCTCCAGCGAGTGCTCGGCGCTGTTGACGACGACGGCGTCCGGGGCGCACGTGCTGCAGCACGTCCTCGTGCACCAGCGACGCCGCCCAGATGACGATGTCGGCCTCGGCGATGCGCTGCGCCGCCCGCAGGGTGAGCAGGTCGGCGGCGCCCGGGCCCGCCCCGACGAAGGACACGCGGCCGGTCTTCGGGGCTGTCACAGCTTGCTCCCACGGCTGGTCCGGCCGGTGGCCGGGACGACGACGGTGCTCAGGTAGGGGCCGGGGCCCTCGGGCAGCGGGCCGGTGCGCTCGCCCGGCAGACCGAGGGCGGCGCCGTAGACGGCGGACTCCAAGCGGCCGTGCCGCGCGAGGACCTCGCGGACGGCGGCGGTGTGCCGGCCGCCCTTGTAGGCCACGACGGTGTCGCCCGAGGCGAGCGCCTGCTCCAGCACCTCGGTGCCGCCGGTGAGCGGGAGCAGGGTCAGCGTCTCGGTGCCCTCGCACAGGACCGTGCCGGTGCGGCTGGCGAGGTCCTGCATGGCGGTGATGCCGGGGACCGTCTCGACGACGACCTCGGGCACGCGCTCGCGCACGGCGTCGGCGAGGTAGGTGAACGTGCTGTAGACGTTGGGGTCGCCGATGGTCGCGAAGGCCACCGTGCCCCCGTGCGTGCGCAGCTGCTCCGCCACGGCGTCGGCCGCGGCCTCCCAGGCGCTCAGCCGCTCCGACGTCGCGCCGCCCCGGTCGTCGAGGGCGAACACCAGGCGGCGCAGCCGGTCGTGCGTGACGTTCGCGCGCACGGTCGCCTCGGCCCGGCCCTGCTCCACCGGGTCCATCACGGGCACGACGACGACGTCCGCCGACTCGAGCACGCGCACGCCCTTGACCGTCACCAGCTCGGGGTCGCCCGGCCCGACGCCGACGCCGACGAGCCTCACGACGCGACCGCCGCCGCCGCCGCCACGAACCGCTCGGCCACACCCGGCACGCCGGCCCAGTGCAGGTGCAGGTAGCTGGCGTGCACGCCGCCCTGCACGAAGCCCTCGCCGTTGCTCCAGGCGGGGGCGCCGCGGCCCTCGACGGCGGTGCGGTGGAACTCGTGCCCGACCACCGCCTGGTCGCCCATCCACGACGGCGTGTGCGCGGCGGTCTCGCGGTAGCCCAGGGTGAGCCGCGGGGTCATCTGCGCGGTCGCCGGCAGGACGCCGCACATCGGCAGCCCGTCGAGCTGCTCGCACAGGTAGAGCAGGCCGGCGCACTCGGCGCTGACGGGCGCCCCGCTGCGGGCCAGCCGGGCGACGTCGGACGCGCAGCGCGGTGTTGGCCGACAGCTGCTCGGCGTAGACCTCGGGGAACCCGCCCCCGACGACGAGCCCGCGCACCCCGTCCGGCAGCGCCTCGTCGCGCAGCGGGTCGACGACGGCGACGTCGGCGCCGGCGGCCGTCAGCAGCTCGGCGGTCTCGGCGTAGGAGAACGTGAAGGCCGGTCCGCCGAACACGGCCACGGCGGTGCGCGCCGTGCCGGTCGCCGCGGGCTGCCCAGGGCGTCGCGTCGAGGGCGGGCGCGGAGCGGGCGACGGCCAGCAGGGCGTCGACGTCGCAGTGCCGCTCGACCAGCGCGCCGAGGCGGGCGACGGTGGCCAGGGCCTCGGGGCTGCGCTCGGCCGCGGGCACGAGCCCGAGGTGGCGCGAGGGCGTCTCCACGCCGGCGTCGCGGCGCAGCACGCCGAGGACGGGGGCGAGCCCGTCGAGCGCCTCGCGCAGCAGCTGCTCGTGCCGGTCGCTGCCGACCCGGTTGAGCACCACGCCGGCGAGCGCGACGCCGTCGCCGTAGGTGGCGAAGCCGTGCACGAGCGCGGCCACCGAGCGCGACTGCGAGGAGGCGTCGACGACGAGCACCACGGGAGCACGCAGCAGCCCGGCGACGTGCGCGGTCGAGCCCGGTGGTCGTCGCGCCGCGCCCGTCGTAGAGGCCCATCACGCCCTCGACGACGGCGACGTCGCAGCCCTGCGCGCCGTGCAGGAACAGCGGCGCGACGAGGTCGTCGCCGACGAGCACGGGGTCGAGGTTGCGGCCGGGGCGGCCGGTGGCGAGCGCGTGGTAGCCGGGGTCGATGTAGTCGGGGCCCGACCTTGTGCGGCGACACCTGCAGCCCGCGCGCCGCCAGCGCCGCCATCAGCCCGGTCGCGACCGTCGTCTTGCCGGCGCCGGACGACGGCGCGGCGACGACCAGCCGGGGCGCGCTCACCACTCGATGCCTCGCTGACCCTTCTGGCCCGCGTCCATCGGGTGCTTGACCTTGGTCGTCTCCATGACGAGGTCGGCGACCTCGACGAGGGCCGGGTGCGCGCCGCGCCCGGTGATGACGACGTGCTGCCCCTCGGGCCGGTCGCGCAGCGTCTGCACGACGTCGTCCACGTCGACCCAGCCCCACGTCATCGGGTAGGTGAACTCGTCGAGCACGTAGAAGCGGTAGGTGGAGGCGGCGAGGTCGCGCTTGACCTGCTCCCAGCCCTCACGGGCGTTGGCGGCGTGGTCGTCGTCGGTGCCCTGCTTGCGGGTCCAGGACCAGCCCTCGCCCATCTTGAACCAGTCGACGGTGCCGCCCTCGCCGCTGGCGCCGAGGACCTTGAGCGCCTGCTCCTCGCCGACCTTCCACTTCGCGCTCTTGACGAACTGGAAGACCCCGATCGACCAGCCCTGGTTCCAGGCGCGCAGCGCCAGGCCGAAGGCGGCCGTCGACTTGCCCTTCATCTCGCCGGTGTGGACGACGACGAGCGCGCGGTTGCGCCGCTGCCGCGTCGTCAGGCCGTCGTCCGGGACCGACTCCGGCTGGCCCTGGGGCACCTAGGCCGCCTTCACGAGGGCGGTGAGCGCCTCGGCCGACAGCTCCTCGAGCCGCAGCGCGACGCCGCCGAGCTGCTCGCCGAGCCGCTGCGCCAGGCCGAGCCGGACGGGCCCGCTCTCGCAGTCGACGACGACGCAGGCCGCGCCGCTGCGGGCCAGGTGGGCGGCGGCGAGCTCGGGCGAGGGGCCGCTGGTGTGCCGGCCGTCGGTGACGACGACGACGAGGGCGCGGCGGGCGGGGTCGCGCACGCGCCTCGACGCGCAGCAGCTCGGCGGTCCGCAGCAGGCCCGACGACAGCGGGGTGCGCCCGCCGGTCGGCATCGACCGCAGCCGGGCGACGGCGGCCTCGACCGACGACGTCGGGGGCAGCAGCAGGTCGGCGTCGGTGCCGCGCATGCTCACCAGGGCGACCTTGTCGCGGCGCTGGTAGGCGTCGGTGAGCAGCGACAGCACCGCGCCCTTCACGGCGGCGGTGCGGGAGCGGGCCGCCATGGAGCCCGAGGCGTCGACGGCGAACACGACGAGGTTGCCCTCGCGGCCCTCGCGGACGGCCTGCGCGCAGGTCGCCGGGCGCGCAGCACGACGCCGGGCCCGCGGCGGCCGCGGGCGACCTGGTGCGGCGCGGCGGCGCGCAGGGTGGCGGCGAGGTGCAGCGAGGTCAGCCGGCCCTCGGGGCGGCGGTCGCCGGTGAGCCGGCCGCTGTCGCCCGTGGTGCGCGAGCGGCGGCCGGCCGCGCCGGCCCGGCGGTTCACGCCGGGCACGCGCAGGGGGACGGCGCGGAAGGGGTCGCCGGCGTCGTCGGTGCGCTCGCCGGGCGCGGGGGCGTCGGCGCCGCCGTCCTGCGTCTCGGCCGTGGCTCCGCGCGGGGGCGGCCTGCTCCTGCGCGCCCGTCGCCGCCGGCGCGCGGTCTGCTCCTGCCGGGCGCCGGGGCTGCCCGCCTCCGCCGGCGGCGGCGGCGGCGGCGGGTCGTCGTCGCCCTCGACGCTGTCGAGCGCGTCCTCGAGCTGCTGCTCGTCGAGGCCCGGGCGCCTCGAACGGGGTGCGCCGGCGGCGGTGCGGCAGGGCCAGCCGGGCGGCGGTGCGGACGTCGTCGGTGGTGACGTCGGTGCGGCCGTCCCAGGCGGCCAGCGCGAGGGCGGCCTTGGCGGTGACGAGGTCGGCGCGCAGCCCGTCGACGTCGAAGGCGGCGCAGACGGTGGTGACCTCGCGCAGCGCGCGGTCGGACAGCCGCACCTGACGGCAGCAGCGCGCGGGCCTCGGCGATCCGGCGCGGCGAGGGCGGCGTCGTCGGCGGCGTAGCGCGGCGGCGAAGGCCGTCGGGTCGGCCTCGTAGGCCAGCCGGCGGCGCACGACGTCGGCCCGCTCGGCCGGGTCGCGGGTGGCGGCGACCTCGACGGTCAGCCCGAAGCGGTCGAGCAGCTGCGGCCGCAGCTCGCCCTCCTCGGGGTTCATCGTCCCGACGAGCAGGAAGCGCGCGGCGTGCTGCACCGACACGCCCTCGCGCTCGACGTAGGAGCGGCCGAGCGCGGCGGCGTCGAGCAGCAGGTCGACGAGGTGGTCGTGCAGCAGGTTGACCTCGTCGACGTAGAGCACGCCGCGGTGCGCCTGCGCCAGCAGGCCCGGCTCGTAGGCCGAGACGCCCGACGTCAGCGCCTTCTCGAGGTCGAGCGAGCCGACGAGCCGGTCCTCGGACGCGCCGACCGGCAGCTCGACGAGCCGGGCGCGGGCGCTCGACGGGCGCGCCGTGCGAGGCGGCGTCGGGGCAGTCGCGTCTCACCGGGCGCGCAGGAGAAGCGGCAGCCCTCGACCGTCTCGACCGGCGGCAGCAGCGAGGCGAGCGCCCGCACGACGGTCGACTTCGCCGTGCCCTTCTCGCCGCGCACGAGCACGCCGCCGACCGCCGGGCGAGACGGCGTTGACGACGAGGGCGAGCCGCAGGTCGTCGAGCCCGACGACGGCGGAGAAGGGGTACGGCGCGCTCACGCGCGGCTCCGAGCAGGGTCATGGCGCCTTCCTCCGGGGTCCGCGCCCCGGGGTGGAGGTGGTCGACGCCAGGACTGTCTGGCTCACCCGCCGCCCTCGGCAGGGGGCGGGCTCACAGTGGCGGGACCGCGCCGGCTCGTCCGGCTTCGTCCACGGCGTCGTCGTGCGGGCCGACTCTACCTAGGGTGGGCCGCGTGACCGCCCCCGATGCCGCGCCCTCCGAGCGGTCGGCCTTCGTGCCCGCGCCCGACGGCCGGCCGCCGGACCGCCGTGCTGCTGCTGACCTGCCCGGACGCGCGCGGGCATCGTCGCGGCCGTGGCGCAGTTCCTGTCCGGCCACGGCGCCAACATCGTCGAGGTCGACCAGCACACCGACCACCACGAGGGGCTGTTCTTCCAGCGGGTCGAGTTCGAGCTCGACGGCTTCGACCTCGCCGACGACGGCGTCCTGGACGCCTTCCGCGAGGTCAGCGAGCCCTTCGCGATGGAGGTGGAGCTGCGCTTCCCCGAGCGGCTCACCCGGGTCGCGCTGCTGGTCAGCAAGCAGGAGCACTGCCTGCTCGACCTGCTGGCCCGGCACCGCACCGGCGAGCTCGTCGCCGACCTCGCGCTCGTCGTCAGCAACCACCCCGACGCCGCGCCGACCTGCGCCTTCTTCGGCGTCCCGTTCGTGCACCTGCCGGTCGACGGCGACAAGCCCGCGCAGGAGGCCCGGCTGACCGCCCTGCTGGACGGGCACGGCGTCGAGCTGGTCGTGCTGGCCCGGTACATGCAGGTGCTCAGCGCCGAGCTCGTGCGGCCGCTACCCGCACCGCGTCATCAACATCCACCACTCGCTGCTGCCGGCCTTCGTCGGCGCCAAGCCCTACCACCGGGCCTACGAGCGCGGCGTCAAGGTGATCGGCGCGACCGCCCACTACGCGACCGCCGACCTCGACGAGGGCCCGATCCTCGTGCAGGACGTCGCCCGCGTGACCCACCGCGACTCCGTCGAGGACCTCGTGGCCCGCGGCCGCGACCTCGAGGCGCTGGTGCTGGCCCGCGCCGTCAAGCTGCACCTCGCCGCCAAGGTGCTGGTGCACGGCGGCCGCACCGTCGTCTTCGACTGACCGCGCGTCCCTGTCACCCGACCGGGTGACGTCGCTCCTCGCACCGGCTCGTTGGGCACGGCATGGACGTCACCCGCCGCTGGCCCCGCCGCACCGACCTCGTGCTCGTGGCCGAGCACGGCGAGCTCGTCGACGGCGTCGTCGAGGACGTGCCGACCGTGCAGGACCGGGCCGCGCGCGACACCGCCACCGCCGACGCCCTGCGCGCCTACCTGTCGATCGCCCGGCCCGACGCCGACGCCGCGGTCTCGGTCCGGCTCTGACGGCGGTCAGGCCAGCGGCAGGTCCGCGCCCCGCTCGCCCTCGGGCCGCGGGCCCCGGATCCGCCGGTCCGCCTCCTCGATCGCGCACGTCGTTGATGCTCGCCTCGCGCCGGCGCATGTAGCCCGTCTGCGTCGAACTCCCAGTTCTCGTTGCCGTAGGCGCGCCACCACTGGCCGGACGCGTCGCGGTACTCGTACTGGAAGCGCACGGCGATGCGGTCGTCGGTGAACGCCCACAGGCTCTTGCGCAGCGCGTAGTCCTGCTCGGCCTCCCACTTGCGGGCGAGGAAGGCCTGCACCTCGGCGCGGCCGGTGACGAACTCCGACCGGTTCCGCCAGACGGTGTCCTCGGTGTAGGCCGCGGCGACCCGCTCGGGGTCGCGCGGTTCCAGGCGTCCTCGGCCGCCTGCACCTTCTGCGCGGCCGTCTCGGCCGTGAACGGCGGGACGGGCGGGCGCACGTCAGCCCCCTGCCGGGAAGGGCCCGCCGGGGCGGCCGTTGCGGTCGGCGAGCAGCCCGCAGACCGTGGACAGGGCGATCTCCGGCGGGGTGCGCGACCCGACGTCGAGCCCGATGGGACGGTGCACCCGGGCGATGTCGGACTCCGGCGACCCCGCGGTCGCGCAGGGCCTGCACGTGGGGGGCGGTGTGCCGGAGCGACCCCATGACGCCGACCCACCGGGTGGGCAGCGCGAGGGCCTCGGCGAGCACGTCCCCGAGCTCGGGCCGCTCGTGGTCGCAGACGACGACGTCGCAGCCGTCGTCGAGACCGGCGGCGAGCACGCTGTCCTGCCCGGGACGGGCCGGGTCGGGGTCGACGAGCACCACCGGCCAGCCGAGCCGCTCGGCGAGCACGGCGCACTCGGACGCCACCGGGCTGTCGAAGACCAGGACGAGCCGGCGGGGGTCCTGTCGGCAGCTCGACCTCGCCGTGCGCGGCCGCGCAGGCCTCGTCGTGGACGTGGCCGGGCTCGCCGTGGGGTGCGTCGCTCATGGGCCGAGCATGCCCCGTCAGCCGCGCGGCCTCGCGGTCACGTGCATCCGCTCCCCCTGCGGTCCGAACAGCACGAGCAGCTCGGCGACCTCCGGGCCGGGGTTGGACAGGGCGTGCGGCGTCCGGGTGTCGAACTCGGCGACCTCGCCCGCCTGCAGCAGCAGGTCGTGCGCGCCGAGCCGCAGCCGCAGGGTGCCGGACAGGACGTAGAGCCACTCGTGGCCCTCGTGCACGGCCAGCTCGTCCACGTCCTCGTGCCAGCCCACGGGCAGGACCACCTTGTAGGACTGCACGCCCCCGGGGCGCCGCGACAGCGGCAGGTAGGTGGCGCCGTCGCGCAGGACGGGGCGCAGCCGCACCCGCGGGTCGCCGGTCTCGGGGGCGTCGACGAGCTCGTCGAGCGGCACCTGGTGGGCGCGGGCCAGCGGCAGCAGCAGCTCGAGGGTCGGCCTGCGCTGCCCGGACTCGAGCCGCGACAGCGTGCTGACCGAGATGCCGGTGACCTCCGCCAGCTCGGCGAGCGTCGCCCCGCGCTCCTGCCGCAGCGCGCGCAGCCGGGGGCCCACCGCGCTCAGCACGTCGTCGTCCATGCCGAGCATCTTGCCAGAACGGCAACGGGAGTTGCCGTTCGACAGGTGAGCGGTCCACTGTCCGCCCATGACGCAGCAGACGTACGACGTGGTGGTGGTGGGCGGCGGCGCGGCCGGGCTGAGCGCGGCCCTGGTCCTGGGACGGGCCCGGCGCTCGGTGCTGGTGGTGGACGCGGGCGAGCCGCGCAACGCCCCCGCAGGGCAGGTGCACGGCTTCCTCGGGCACGACGGGACCCCGCCCGCCGACCTGCTCGCCCGCGGGCGCGAGGAGGTGGCGCGCTACGGCGTGCAGGTGGAGCAGGGGACGGTCACGACGGCGAGCCGGACCGAGCGGGGCTTCGAGGTGCAGGTGGGCGGCGCGGACCGTCGGAGCCCGCCGGCTGCTGCTGGCGACCGGGCTGGTCGACGTCCTGCCCGAGGTGCCCGGGGTGGCCGAGGGCTGGGGGCGCGACGTGCTGCACTGCCCCTACTGCCACGGCTGGGAGGTGCGCGACGGCGCACTGGCCGTGCTGGCCGGCGGCCCGCTCGCCGTGCACCAGGCGCTGCTGTTCCGGCAGTGGACCGACGACCTCGTGCTGCTGCAGCACACGGCGCCGCCGCTGACCGAGGAGCAGGCCGAGCAGCTCGCTGCCCGGGGCGTGCGGGTCGTGGAGGGCCGGGTCGTGGCGTGGGAGGCCGGTGGTGCGCGGCTGGAGAGCGGCGAGCTGGTCGAGCGCACGACCCTCGTCGTCGGCCCCGTCTTCTCGGGCAGGACCGCGCTGCTGGAGTCCCTCGGGGTGCCGGTGCGCGAGATGGAGGTCTCCGGTGTCGTCGTCGGGACGCACGCCGAGGCCGACGAGCGCGGGCGCACCCCCGTGCCGGGCGTGTGGGTGGCCGGCAACGCCGCCGACCTCGGCGCGCAGGTGCTGACCGCCGCCGCGCAGGGGCTGACGGCGGCCGCGGCCCTCAACGCCGACCTGGTGGAGGAGGACACCGCCGCCGGCGTCCGGCGGGCGCGGCTGCTCACCGAGTCGGCCTGGGACGCCCGCTACGGCGACGGCTCCACCGACCACTGGACCGGCCGCCCGAACGCCGCGCTCGTGCAGGAGGTCGCGGGCCTCACCCCCGGCCGGGCCCTGGACGTCGGCTGCGGCAAGGGCGGCGACGCGCTGTGGCTCGCCGAGCAGGGGTGGCAGGTGACCGGCAGCGACCTGTCCTCGGTCGCCCTGCAGCAGGCCGCCGAGGCGGCCGCGGCGCGCGGGCTGTCGGTGACGTGGCACCACGCCGACGCCCGCACCGCGGCCCCCGAGCAGGGCGCCTACGACCTCGTCACGGCGTCGTTCGTGCACCCGGCCGCCGACGACCGGCGCGCCCTGCACCGCCGCCTCGCCGACGCCGTGGCCCCCGGCGGGCACCTGCTGCTCGTCGCGCACGCGCCGTCGCACCTGCACACCGGCCTCGGCGACCCCGCCCTGCTCGAGCTGTTCGTGACGCCCGACCAGGTCGTCGCCGACCTCGACCTCGACGCGTTCGAGGTGCTCGTCGCCGAGGAGCGCCCGCGGGCCGAGGAGCGCGACGGGCACGCGCACGCGGTCGCCGACGTCGTCGTGCACGCCCGCCGCCGGGCGTAGCGCCCCGGCCCGCCGCGCGACCGTGGCAGCGTGGCGGGGTGCGCCGCCCGCTCCCCCTCCTGCTCGGCGTCGTGGTCGCCGCGGCCGTGGCCGGGTGCGCGGGCGCGGCCGCCCCGGTCACCCTCCCGACGACGCCGGCCCCGGTCGCGAGCGCCGCTGCGCCGTCCCCGTCCTCGGCCCCGTCCCGTCGCCGTCCCCCTCTCCCTCGCCGGGGTGGGTCGTCGGGGCGTCGCCGCTGCCGGTCGGGCCGGACGGCTTCGGGGTCGCCTCCGGCACGCCGGCCGTGCTGCGGGACCGCCGGCTGCAGCAGCCCGACCGGCTGTCGCCCCCGCCGGACGGCCGCTGGGCGTCGTCGGTCACGCCGGTCACGCCGGCGGTGCGGGACCGGATGGGCAGCACCTGGTCGCCCGCCTGCCCGGTCGCGCTCGCCGACCTGCGGCTGCTCACCGTCGTCTTCCGCGGCTTCGACGGCGCCGCCGCACACGGGCGAGCTCGTGGTCGCGGCGTCGGGAGGCGGACGACGTGGTCGGGGTCTTCCGGCGGCTGTTCGCCGCGGGCTTCCCGATCGAGGAGCTGCGCCTGCCCGGCACCGCCGACCTGGAGGCACCGCCCACCGGCGACGGCAACGACACGGCCGGCTACGTCTGCCGGGCGGCGCGCGGGCAGACCCGCTTCTCCTCGCACGCCTACGGCACGGCGATCGACCTGAACCCGTTCCAGAACCCGCAGGTGCGCCGGGGCCTGGTGCTGCCCGGAGCTCGCCGGCGCCTACGCCGACCGGGCGGACCTGCGCGCCGGCATGACCCGCCCGGGCGGCCCGGCCGTCGAGGCGTTCGCGGCGATCGGCTGGACCTGGGGCGGCACGTGGACCAGCAGCAAGGACTGGATGCACTTCAGCGCCGACGGGCGCTGAGGTCAGCAGCGCCGACGGGCGCTGAGTGACCCAGCAGCGCCGACGGGCGCTGACCTCCTCCCTACCGGTCCTCGAGGTCGCCCTCGAGCTGCAGGTAGGTGTCGGTCAGCCCCTGGATCGCCTCCTGCGACGGGTTCTCCCACAGCCCGCGCTCGGCCGCCTCGAGCAGCCGCTCGGCCATGCCCCGCAGCGCCCACGGGTTGCTCTTCTGCAGGAACTCGCGGTTGGTCTGGTCGAAGACGTAGGCGCTGGTGAGCTTCTCGTACATCCAGTCCTCGACGACGCCGGCCGTGGCGTCGTAGCCGAACAGGTAGTCGACGGTCGCGGCCATCTCGAAGGCGCCCTTGTAGCCGTGGCGGCGCATGGCGGCCATCCACTTGGGGTTGACGACGCGGGCGCGGAACACCCGGTGCGTCTCCTCCTGCAGGGTCCGCGTCTTCACGGTGTCCGGCGTCGCGCTGTCGCCGACGTAGGCGTCGGGCGAGGTGCCGGTCAGGTGGCGGACCGCCGCGACCATCCCGCCGTGGTACTGGAAGTAGTCGTCGGAGTCCATGATGTCGTGCTCGCGGGTGTCCTGGTTCTTCGCCGCGACCTGCACGCGCGTGTAGACCCGCTCCATGTCGCCGCGGGCGCTGACCCCGTCGAGGCCCTTGCCGTAGGCGTAGCCGCCCCAGACGGCCCACACCTCGGCGAGGTCGGCGTCGGTCTTCCAGTCGCGGCTGTCGATGAGCGGCAGCAGGCCCGCCCCGTACGCACCCGGCTTGGAGCCGAAGATGCGGCTGGTGGCCTGCCGGCGGGTGGCCCCCGCCGCGACGTCGGCCTCGACGTGGGCGCGCAGCGGGTTGTCCGCCTCCTGCGCCGACGCCGCCAGCTGCACGGCGTCGTCGAGCAGGGTGACGACGTGGGGGAAGGCGTCGCGGAAGAACCCGGAGATGCGCAGGGTGACGTCGACGCGCGGGCGCCCGAGCTCCTCGCGGTCGACCAGCTCCAGGCCGGTGACCCGGCGCGACGCCTGGTCCCAGACGGGGCGGACGCCGAGCAGCCAGAGCGCCTCGGCGATGTCGTCGCCGGCGGTGCGCATGGCGCTGGTCCCCCACACGACGAGCCCGACCGACACCGGGTGCTCGCCGTGGTCGGCGACGTAGCGGGCGACGAGCGAGTCCGCGAGCGCCTGCCCGACGGTCCACGCGTTGCGCGACGGGATGGCCTTGGGGTCGACGGAGTAGAAGTTGCGCCCCGTCGGCAGGACGCCCACGAGCCCGCGGGTCGGCGACCCGGACGGGCCCGGCGGCACGAACCCGCCGGCCAGCCCGTGCAGCAGGTGGTCGAGCTCGTCGGTGGTGCGGGCCAGCCGCGGCACGACCTCGGTGCAGGCGAAGCGCAGGACGTCGCGCACCTGCGACGACGGGTGCTGCACGGACGCGGGGTCCCAGCCGGCGTCGGCCAGCGACTGGACGAGCGCCCGGGCCTCGGCCTCCACGCGGTCCACGTCCTCGGTGGGAGCGCCCTCGACCAGCCCCAGGGCACGGCGCAGCCCGGGCAGGGCGTCGGCCGACCCGCCCCACGTCTGCTGGGCCCGCAGCACGCCGAGCACGAGGTCGACCAGCGGCTCGCCCTCGGGCGCCTGGCCGAGCACGTGCAGGCCGTCGCGGATCAGGACGTCCTTGACCTCGCACAGGTAGCCGTCGACGTGCAGCAGGAAGTCGTCGAACTCCTCCTCGCCCGGCTGCTCCTGCACGTGCAGGTCGTGGTGCAGCTGCGCGGCGGTGATGAGCTCCCAGACCTGCGCGCGGATGGTCGGCAGCTTGGCCGGGTCCATCGCCTGCACCTGCGCGTACTCGTCGAGCAGGTGCTCGAGCTGCGCCATCTCGTCGTAGGACTCGGCGCGCGCCATCGGCGGCACGAGGTGGTCGACGACGGTCGCGTGCGCGCGCCGCTTGGCCTGCGTGCCCTCGCCCGGGTCGTTGACGATGAACGGGTAGAACAGCGGCAGGTCGCCGAGGACCGCGTCCGGGGCGCAGCCCGCCGACAGGCCCAGGCCCTTGCCGGGCAGCCACTCCAGGGTCCCGTGCTTGCCGACGTGCACGACCGCGTGCGCGCCGAACTCCTGCTCGAGCCACCGGTAGGCCGCGAGGTAGTGGTGGCTCGGCGGCAGGTCGGGGTCGTGGTAGATCGCGATCGGGTTCTCGCCGAAGCCGCGCGGCGGCTGGATCATCAGCACGACGTTGCCGAACTGCAGCGCCGCCAGGGCGATGGCGTCGCCGTCGACGTAGAGGTTCCCGGGCGGGGGCCCCCAGTGCTCGAGCATCCCGTCCTGCAGCTCCTGCGGGACGGCGGAGAACCACTGCGCGTAGGTCGCGAGCGGCACCCGGGCGACCGCCCTGCCCAGCTGCTCCTCGGTCAGCCACTCGACGTCGTGGCCGCCGGCGGCGATGAGGGTGTGGACGAGCTCGTCGCCGTCCTCGGGGAACTCCCCGACCGTGTAGCCGGCCGCGCGCATGGCCTGCAGCAGCCTCACCGCCGACGCCGGGGTGTCCAGGCCGACGGCGTTGCCCACGCGGCTGTGCTTGGTCGGGTAGCTCGACAGGACGAGCGCGACCTTCTTCTCGGAGTTCGGCGTGCGGCGCAGGCGGGCGTGCGACACCGCGACGCCGGCGACGCGCGCAGCCCGCTCGGCGTCGGCGACGTAGGTGGGGACGCCGTCGGGGCCCTCCTCCTTGAACGAGAACGGCGGGCCGATGAGCCGGCCGTCGAACTCGGGGATGGCCACCTGCATGGCGGCGTCGATCGGGGCGAGCCCGGCGTCGGACGCCTCCCAGGCGGCCCGGCTGCTGGTGACGCACAGGCCCTGCAGGACGGGGACGTCGAGGGCGGCCAGCGCGCGGGCGTCCCACCCCTCGGTGTCGGCGGCGTTGCTGCCGCCACCGGCCAGGACGGTGACGACGAGGCTGTCCACGCGGCCGGCCAGCAGCTCCTCGACGGCGGACACGCGGCCGTCGGCGTCGGGGCGCAGCGAGGCGACGTAGACCGGCAGGGCGTTGGCACCGGCGGCCTCGACGGCGTCGCAGAGCACGTCGACGAAGGCGGTGTTCCCCGACAGCGCGTGCGCCCGGTAGAAGACGACCCCGACGGTGGGGCGGGAGGGGTCGGCGGCACGGTCGCCGTGGACGCCGTGGGAGGGCAGCGGGGACGGGGGCGCGAAGCCGTGGCCGGTCAGCAGCACGGTGTCGGACAGGAACGCGACGAGCTCGCGCAGGTTGTCGGTGCCGCCCTCGCGCAGGTAGGAGGCGGCGTCGGCGACGACCCCCGGCGCGACCGTCGACAGCGTGGTCAGCTCGGCGTCGACGCTGCCCTCCCCGCCGAGGGCGACGAGCGGGACCCGGGACGCGGCGCAGGCGGCGACGAGGTCGTCGAGGCCGTCCCAGGCGCGCCGGCCGCCCAGCAGCCGGACGACGACGAGCGTGACGCCGGACAGGTCGACGGGGCCGGTCAGCCGGGCCGGGTTGCCCAGCCGCAGGGGCAGGACGGGCTCGGCGACCGCACGGGCGGCGAGCAGGTCGGTGTCGGCGGTGGAGAGCAGCAGCAGCACCCCTCCAGTGTCGGTGACGGAGGAGTGGGCACCGCGGAACCATGAGAGCTCTCACCTGGCAGGGGAAGAAGAAGGTCAGCGTCGAGGACGTCCCGGACCCGACGATCCAGGAGCCGACCGACGCGATCGTGCGCATCACGACGACGAACATCTGCGGGTCGGACCTGCACCTGTACGAGCCGCTGAGCCCGTTCATGCACGCCGGAGACGTGCTCGGGCACGAGCCGATGGGCGTCGTCGTCGAGACCGGCAGCGAGGTCGGGGACCTCAAGGTCGGGGACCGGGTCGTCGTCCCGTTCCAGATCGCCTGCGGGCACTGCTGGATGTGCACCCGGGGCCTGCCGACCCAGTGCGAGACCACCCAGGTCCGCGACCAGGGCAGCGGCGCGGCGATCTTCGGCTACAGCGAGCTGTACGGGCAGGTCCCCGGCGGGCAGGCCGAGTACCTGCGCGTGCCGCAGGCGCAGTTCACGCACATCCGCGTGCCGGACGGGCCGCCGGACGAGCGCTTCGTCTACCTCTCCGACGTCCTGCCGACGGCCTGGCAGGCGGTGGAGTACGCGCACGTCCCCGACGGCGGGACCGTGGTCGTGCTGGGCCTCGGGCCGATCGGCGACATGGCCGCGCGCATCGCCGCGCACAAGGGCTACCGGGTCATCGGCGTCGACCTGGTGGCCGAGCGGCTGCAGAGGCAGCGCATCCGCGGCAACGAGGTGCTCGACCTGTCGGAGCACGGCGACCTCGGCGAGGTCGTCCGCGACATGACCGACGGCCGCGGCCCGGACTCCGTCATCGACGCCGTCGGCCTGGAGGCGCACAGCTCGGGGCTCACCAAGGCGGCGCAGAAGGCCGCCGGGCTGCTGCCCGACGTGCTGGCGAAGCCGTTCTTCGAGCACGGCGGCGTCGACCGGCTCGGGGCGCTCTACACCGCCATCGACATGGTCCGCCGCGGCGGCACCATCAGCCTGTCCGGCGTCTACGGCGGCATGGCCGACCCGCTGCCGATGCTCACCCTGTTCGACAAGCAGATCCGGCTGACCATGGGGCAGGGCAACGTCAAGCGCTGGGCGCCGGAGATCCTGCCGCTGCTGACCGACGACGACCCGCTGGGCGTGGACACCTTCGCGAGCCACACCGTCTCGCTGGAGGAGGCGCCGGAGTACTACGAGAAGTTCCAGAAGAAGCAGGACGGCGTCGTGAAGGTCGTGCTGAAGCCCTAGCCCTGGCCCCGGTCGGGGTCGGCGGCCGGCGTCGGCGGGCGGGCCCTCGACGAGCACCCGCAGGAGGGGCTCCACCACGCGGTGGAGCTCCTCCGGGGTCGCGCTGCACACCGGCGGCAGCTCGATGAGGTAGCGGGCCATGCTCAGGCCCATCATCACGGCGGCGAAGACGCCGGCGCGCAGCGCGGCGTCCGGTCCCTCCAGGGCGGCCTCGACGGCGGCCTTGCGGTCGCACATGACGTCGTCGCGCACGACCTTGGCCGCGACCGGGTGCGTCAGGCAGCTGCGCATCAGGGCGATGGCGGCCTCCCCGCCCTCGGGGTCCGAGAAGCGGCTGACCATGTCCTCCAGCGCGGCCCGGGGCAGGTCCGCGGGGGCCGCGCCGAGCATCGACTCGTGCTGCTCGCCCCAGGCGGCCGCGGCCGCGAACAGGGCCTCCTTGCTGCCGTAGTGCTGCATGACCAGCGCCGGGTCGACGCCGGCGTCGCCCGCGACGCCGCGGATGGTCGTGCGCTCGTAGCCCGCCGACGCGAAGGCGTGCCGGGCGGCCGCCAGGATCGCCGCCTCGCTGCGCCGACGGCGGTCCTCGCGGCTGAGGTGCTCGTCGGTGGCTGTCACGCAGTTCACTCTACAGCGGTTGACCCTTGCGCCCGCAAACCTCTACGCTCGTTGAGCATCGTTTCCAGCAGGGGGAGAACCTGTGTCCGAGCCCGTCGTCCACCGCACCCGGTCGGGCGGTGAGGTCCGCAAGGGCCTCGCGCTCGTCGTCATCGCCCTGTCCCAGCTCATGGTCGTCCTGGACGCCACCATCGTGAACGTCGCCCTCAAGGACATCCGCGACGACCTGGGCTTCACCTCCGACTCCGACCTGTCGTGGGTCGTCACCGGCTACACGCTGACCTTCGGCGGCTTCCTGCTGCTCGGCGGCAAGCTCGCCGACCGGATCGGCCGCCGCACGGTCTTCATCGCGGGCGCCGTCCTGTTCGCCGTCGCCTCCCTCGCGGGCGGCCTCGCGCAGTCGCAGGAGCTGCTCATCGTGGCCCGCCTGGTGCAGGGCCTGGGTGGCGCGCTGATGTCGCCGTCCGCCCTGTCGCTGCTGACGGTCGTGTTCGAGGAGGGCCCCGAGCGCAACAAGGCGCTCGGCATCTTCTCGGCCATCACCGCCGGTGGCGCCGCGCTCGGCCTGATCCTCGGCGGGGTGCTCACCGAGTACCTCAACTGGCGCTGGGTGCTGTTCGTGAACGTCCCGGTCGCGGTCCTCGCCGTCGTCGGCGCGCTGCGCTTCGTGCCCGAGAGCCGCGACGAGGACGCCCGCGGCTTCGACGTCCCCGGTGCCGTGCTGGTCACCGGCGGACTGACCTCACTGGTGTTCGGCCTGGTCAAGCTCAACGACGACACCCTGTCCGGCACCACCAAGGCCGGCACGTTCGTGCTCGCCGCGGTGCTGCTGGGCGCCTTCGTCGCCGTCCAGCTGCGCAGCCGCACGCCGCTGCTGCCCTTCCGGCTGTTCCGCTCCCGCTCCCTGCTGGGCGCGGACCTGTCGGCCCTGCTCGTCGGTGCCGGCGTCTTCGCGATGTTCTTCTTCGTCACGCTGTGGATGCAGGTCATCAACGGCTACAGCCCGGTCAAGGCCGGCCTGTCGTTCCTGCCGATGACGCTGCTCATCGGCGCCGGCGCGGCGATCGCCTCCAACCTGCTGGCCAAGACCGGCCCGCGCCCGCTGCTGTCCACCGGCACCGCGCTCGCCGCCGCCGGGCTGCTGCTGCTGGGCCTGCGGCTGGAGCCCGACAGCAGCTACGTCGGCGTCGTGCTCCCGTCGCTCGTGCTCGTCGCGATCGGCATGGGCCTGTCGTTCGTCTCGCTGACCAGCGCGGCGGTCGCCGGGGTCGGCAAGTCGGACGCCGGCATCGCCAGCGCGCTGCTCAACGCCGGGCAGCAGGTCGGCGGCGCCATCGGCCTGGCCATCCTCACGGCGGTCAGCACCGCGCGCACCGAGTCGCTGTTCCCGGGCACCCCGCAGGGCCCGCAGGACGTGCCGCGCTTCTACGACGCCCTGGTCTCGGGCTGGTCGGCCGGCTTCGTCGTCGCGGCGTGCTTCCTGGTCGCCGCCTCGCTGCTGAGCCTGGCGCTCATCAAGGTCAGCAAGGAGGACGCCGTCGCGGCCCTCAAGGAGGCCGTCCCGGCGTAGCCCCGCCCTGCCGCAGCCCCGTCCCTGTCTCAGGGGCGGGGCTGCGGCGCGCCCGGGGGCACGAACGGCAGCCCGGTGGGCGCGCCCTGCTCGATCAGCCGGACGACGGCGTCGGTGTCGAGGTGGTCGGCCACCAGGTCGCCGAGCGCGTCGAGGCGGGCCTGCCGGACCTCCTCGAAGCCGCGGGTGCCGGGCGTCCAGTCGCGGCCGCAGGCGGCGGCGACCTCGGCGAGCAGCGCCCGGCGCACCCCGTCGCTCTCCAGCGCGCCGTGCCACACGGTCCCCAGCACGCTGCCCGACCGGCAGCCCTCGTCCGGGGCGAACAGCGGCTCGCCGCCCTCGCGGGCGATCACCCCGTGGTGGATCTCGTAGGCCGTGCCGACCGGGTGCTCCCCGTAGCTCCCGACCGGCCGCCCGAGCACCTTCTCGGGGCCGAACACGGTGCGCACCGGCAGCAGGCCCAGCCCGTCGACGGCGCCCGCCCGCGACTCGACGTCGTCCTGGATGCTCCGCCCCAGCATCTGGTAGCCGCCGCACACCCCGAGCACGGGGCGGCCCTCGGCGGCCCGGGCGGCCAGCACGTCGGCCAGGCCCGCGGCGGCGCAGCCAGGCCAGGTCCTGCACGGTCGCCCGGGTGCCGGGGAGCACGACGAGGTCGGCGTCGGCGAGCTCCTCCGGGGTCGTGGCGAAGCGGACGAGGACGCCGGGCTCGGTGCGCAGCGCGTCGACGTCGGTCCAGTTGCTCAGCCGGGGCAGCCGCACCACGGACACGCGCAGCACGTCGCGCCCGACGGCGGGGACGGGGGCGACCGGCGCCGACAGCCCGAGCGAGTCCTCGACGTCGAGCTCCAGGCCCTCGGTCCACGGCAGCACCCCGAGGGTGGGGCGGCCGGTGAGCTCGCGCAGCATGTCCAGCCCGGGCTCGAGCAGCGCGACATCGCCGCGGAACTTGTTGACGACGAACCCCGCGACGAGCGCCTGGTCCTCGCGCGACAGCAGGGCGACGGTGCCGAACAGCGCCGCGAACACCCCTCCCGGGTTGATGTCGCCGACGACCAGCACCGGCAGCTGCGCGGCCCGCGCGAGCCCCATGTTGGCGATGTCGGTGGCCCGCAGGTTGATCTCCGCGGGGCTGCCGGCGCCCTCGCACACCACGACGTCGTAGCGGCGGCGCAGGTCGGCCAGGCAGTCCAGCGCGACCTCGAGCAGGGCGGCCTTGTGCTCGCGGTAGGAGACGGCGGAGACGTCGGCGTAGGGCTTGCCCAGCAGCACGACCTGCGAGGTGCGGTCGCTGCCCGGCTTGAGCAGCACCGGGTTCATCGCGGCCTCGGGGGCGACGCCCGCCGCCGCGGCCTGCACCGCCTGCGCCCGGCCGATCTCGGCGCCGTCGGCGGTGACCGCGCTGTTCAGGCTCATGTTCTGCGCCTTGAACGGGGCGACGGACACGCCCTGCCGGGCCAGCCACCGGCACAGCCCCGCGGTGAGCACGCTCTTGCCGGCGTCGCTGGTGGTGCCCGCGACGAGCAGCGCCCCCCTCACCGGCGGGCCGCGCGGACGGCCACGGCGAGCACCCCGGCGGCGAGCTGCACGGCCAGCGACAGCCGGGCGGCGCGGGCGACGTCGTCGACGGTGGGGGCGGGCCCGTCGCCCAGCAGGGGGCGCTCCTCGACCCGGCCGGCGTAGGCGACCGTGCCGCCCAGGGTGCGGCCGAGCGCGCCGGCGAAGGCGGCCTCGACGGGGCCGGCGTTGGGCGAGGGGTGCTTGCCGCCGTCGCGGCGCCACGCGCGCAGCGCCGTCCGCGGCCGCCCCCCGACGACGGGGGCGAGCAGCACCGTGAGCCCCGCGGTCAGCCGCGCGGGCAGCAGGTTGGCGACGTCGTCGGCGCGGGCGGCGGCCCAGCCGAACCGCAGGTGGCGCGGCGAGCGGTGCCCGACCATGGCGTCCAGGGTGTTGACGGCGCGGTAGCCCAGCAGGCCCGGCACCCCGAGGACGGCGCCCCAGAACAGCGGGGCGACGACGGCGTCGGAGGTGTTCTCGGCGACCGACTCGACGGTCGCGCGGGCCAGCCCGTCGAGGTCGAGCTGCTCGGGGTCGCGCCCGCACAGGTGGCTGATCCGGCGGCGCCCGCCCGGCAGGTCGCCGGCGCGCAGCAGGGCGTCGAGGGCGGCGGCCTCGCGGCGCAGCGTCGTCCCGCCGACGACGGACCAGGTCGCGAGCGCCGTCAGGACGAGCGCCGCCGGCGGGGGCGTGCGCCGGACGGGGGCGCCGAGCAGGCCCGCGCCGGCCACCAGCAGCGCGGCGTAGCCGGCACCGACGAGGCGGGAGTCACGGTGCGCGGCCTGCTCGAGCCCGCCGGCGAGCGACCCGAAGGCCGCGACCGGGTGGCCCCGGCGGGGGTCGCCGACGACGGCGTCGGCGAGCAGGCCAGCGGCCAGGCCCAGGGCCGTGACGGGCAGGCTCCGGGCGGGAACGGGCAGGGCGGCAGGCACCGGGCGAGCCTACGGAGCGGCCGGGGTGAGCCGCACCCGCGCCGGGCAGGAGCGCAGCACGACGCCCCGACCCCAGGAGGTCCTGTGAGCACTCCCGCGAACCCCGACAACGACACCGCCGACGACGCCACGCACGGCGGCGAGAGCGAACAGGCCGCCAGCGGCCGCACCCCGGACATCACGGACAACGACAACGACGTGCCGGACGGCGGGGACGCCGACGCCGGCGTCTGACCCGGACACGCCGAAGGCCCCGGCGACGAGCGCCGGGGCCTTCGGGACGTGCTGGACGACTAGACCGGGCGGACGTTCTCCGCCTGCGGGCCCTTCTGGCCCTGGGTGATGTCGAACTCGACCCGCTGGTTCTCGTCGAGCGACTTGTAGCCGTCGGTCGCGATCGCCGAGTAGTGGCAGAAGACGTCGGCGCCGCCGCCGTCCTGGGCGATGAAGCCGAAGCCCTTCTCGGCGTTGAACCACTTGACGGTGCCCTGAGCCATGCTGTTCTCCTTGCAGTCGTTCGGGATCAGCGAGTGCTTGCCCCCGGGCTGCCGGCGCGACGAGCGCCTGCGTCAACCACGAAGACTGACCACGAACGAGCGAAGAGGTGCACAGCAACCGCGGTGAGCCTACACCAGCCGCCACCGGGTAGGGGTCGTTCGTGCAGACGGAGCAGCGGGTCGAGGTCGCCCTGCCGGGCGACCGCTCCGCGGCAGGCTCCGCCCGCTCGGCCGTGCGCGAGCTGCTCGCCGGCTGGCGGCTCACCCACCTGCTCGACCCGGTGCTGCTCGCCGTGAGCGAGCTGGTCACCAACGCGGTCCGCCACGGCCGGGCGCCCGTGCGGCTGTCGGTGCGCCGCTGCCCCCGCGGCATCGCCATCGGCGTGCACGACGCGGCCGACGAGCAGCCCCGCCCCGCGGCAGTGCCCGACCCGGACGCCGAGGGCGGCCGCGGGATGCTGCTGGTCGACGCCGTCGCCGACGAGACCGGCGTGCGCCCGCAGTCGCCGAGCGGCAAGGTCGTGTGGGCCCGCTGGGTCTCCTGAGGCGCGCCGGGCTCAGCGCCCGTCGCGCCGCACCGTCGGCGTGCCACCGCGGATCTGGGTGCCGCGCAGCGCGGTGACCACCTCGTCGGCGGCCTGCTCGGGCACCTCGACCAGCGAGAAGCGCTCGAGGATCTCGATCGCCCCGACGTCCTTGCCCGACAGCCGGGTCTCCCCCGCGATGGCGCCGACCAGGTCCTGCGGCCGCATGCCCGCGTTGCGCCCGGCGCCGACGAACAGGCGCACCATCGCCGCCCCGGTGGTGCGGTGGACGCCGAGCGGACGCCCCGACGCCGTCCGGCTGCGCGGCTCGGGCCGTCCCCGGTCGGGGCGCGGTTCGGCCGGGCGCGACGGCGCGTCGGGGATCACCTCGAGGTCGGCGCTGCCGCTGCCCTCGTGCAGCAGGCGCACGGCCGCCAGGGCGATGTCGCGCAGGTCGTGGTCGGCGGCCAGCGCGTCGACGACGCCGGCGACCGCGTCCAGGCCGCCGTCCTCCAGCGCCTCCCGCAGCGACGCCGCCGTCTGGTCGAGGCGCCGCGCCTGCAGGTCCTCCACGCTCGGCACCGGCTCGACGCTGATCTTCTGCCCGGTGGTCCGCTCGACCACGCTGAGCATGCGGCGCTCCCGCGGCTCCAGCAGCGTCAGCGCCACGCCCTCGCGCCCGGCCCGGCCGACGCGGCCGATGCGGTGCACGTAGGACTCGGCGGCGGCCGGCAGGTTGAAGTTCACGACGTGGGTGAGCTGGTCGAGGTCGAGCCCGCGGGCCGCGACGTCGGTGGCCACGAGCAGGTCGGCGGTGCCGCTGCGCAGCCGGCCCATCACGCGGTCGCGCTGCTCCTGGCTGAGCCCGCCGTGCAGCGCCTCGGCCCGGTACCCGCGGCCGTTGAGGGTCTCGGTGAGGGTGTCGACCTCCTCGCGGGTGCGGCAGAAGACGATCGTCGCGACGGGGGCCTCGATGTCGAGCACCCGCCCGAGCGCCGCGGCCTTGTGCTGCCGCCCGACGACGTACGCCGTCTGCCGGACCTTGGGGGCCTCCCCGGCCGGGCGGGTCTCGCGCTGGATCTGCACCTTGACCGGGTCGTGCAGGTGCTTGCGCACCATCCGGTCGACCTTGGACGGCATGGTGGCGCTGAACAGCACCGTCTGCCGCTGCGAGGGTGCGGCGTCCAGGATCGCCTCGAGGTCCTCGGCGAAGCCCATGTCGAGCATCTCGTCGGCCTCGTCGAGCACCACCGTCGCGACGTCGTCCAGCGACAGGCTGCCGCGCTCGACCAGGTCACGGGCGCGCCCCGGGGTGGCGACGACGACGTCGACGCCGCGCTGCAGGGCGCCGATCTGCCGGCCGATCGGCGCGCCGCCGTAGACCGGCAGGACCCGGGCGCCCATGCCGGCGGCCGTAGGTGTGCACCGCCTCGGACACCTGCATGGCCAGCTCGCGGGTCGGGGCCAGCACCAGGGCGCGCGGCGACGTGCCGCCGGGCTGGAGGCGCTGCAGGATCGGCAGCGCGAAGGCCGCCGTCTTGCCGGTGCCGGTCGCGGCCTGCCCGAGGACGTCGCGGCCGGACAGCATCGCCGGGACGGCCTCGCGCTGGATCGGCGTCGGCTCCTCGTAGCCCAGCGCGGCGAGGGCCTCGACCAGCTCGGTGCGCAGGTCGAGGTCGGCGAACGTCGTCGGGGTGGGCCCGTCGCCGGTCGGCTCGTCCGCGACGGGCTGGTCGGCGTCGGGCTGCAGGTCGGGCGAGTCGTCGGGCACGGGTCCAGTGTGGCCGACCGGCGGGCCGCTACTCCTTGGCGGCAGCGGCGCGACGGCCGCCGCGGGCGCGCAGCGTGCCGCCGCCCGCCTGCACGAGCGAGCGCGCGGTGGTGGCGCTGATGCCGTGCGTGGCGGCCAGCTCCTGCAGCGAGGCGCCGCCGGCGTACTCCTTGGCGACGACCTTGGCGCGCTCGCCGCGGGCCGGGTCGGGCTTGCGGACGGCGCCCCCGCGCGAGCGCAGCGTGACGCCGCGCTCGAGCAGGATGAGCCGGACGCGGCCGGCGCTGGTGCCGTGCTCCTCGCCCAGCTCGGCCAGGCTGCGCCCGGAGGCGTAGGCCTTCTCCAGCTTCGCGCCCAGCGCGTCGCGGTCGGCGGGAGTCAGTCGCTTGTGTCGCTCGAGGTCTGCCACAAGATGAAACCTAGCGGACGTCGACCCGCTCCACAACGAGGGTGAAGCCCTCGGCCCGCAGCCGGTCGGCCAGCCGGGTGCCGAGGCCCGTGGCGGGGGTGAGGACGCCGGCGGCCGGCGGCAGGTCGTCGAGCGCGAGCGACAGGGCCGCCTGGCCGAGCATGACGGCGGTGGCCGCGTACCCGGGGTCGCCCTTGGCCGCGACGGTGCTGCGGTAGACGGCGCCGCTGGTGGTCCGCGCCGTCGTCTCGACCCGGAAGTGCCCGGTCTCGCGGGCGTGCTCGCTCGGGCCCTCGCCCGGGGCAGGCAGCACGCGGTCGAGCAGCCAGCGGGTGGGCGGCACGGCCAGGCCGGCAGCGACCCCGCCCGCCCCGACGGCGATCGCCGGCCGCGAGCGCCGGCGCGAACGGGCTGCTGCCCACGCCCATCACCTCGCGGTAGCGGAAGCCCTTGCCGTAGCCGTGGTCGGCGAGCGCGTTGCTGCGCCGCACGATGCGGGTGTTGAACGGGGCCATGACGAAGGGCGCCACCCAGCGGCCGTCGAGCAGCGGCTCGCGGCGGGCGAGGAACAGGTCGGAGGCCTCGTCGTCGGCCTCGGCGGACCGGTCGGGGCTCAGGCTGTGCGGGTCGGCGGCGACCCGGCGCTTGGCGGCGTCGGCCTTCACCTCGTCGACCTGGGTGCGCAGCGAGTCGAGCGTCCCGCCGCTCACCCCTCCGCGCATGGAGGTCACGCAGAGCACCGTGTCGGTGAGCTCGCCGGCGTCGTCGGCGCGGGCCTGCTCGGCGGCCAGCAGCACCGACAGGTCCGAGGGGACGGAGTCGAAGCCGCAGGCGTGCACGATGCGCGCACCGCTGGCGACGGCGTCGTCGTGGGCGGTGTCGATGCTGGTGCGCACGAACAGCACCTCGCCGGTGAGGTCGGCGTAGTGCGTCCCGGCGCGGGCGCAGGCCTGCACCAGCGGGACGCCGAACTTCACGTACGGCCCGACCGTCGTGGCCACCGCCGTCGTCGACGCGGCGAGCGCCTGCACGGCAGCGGGGTCGGCGGCGTCGGCGACCACCAGCGGCCAGTCGGCGGCGCGGGCCGGCAGGGCGGCGCGGGTCGCCTCCAGCCGCGACCGGGAGCGGCCGCCGAGGGCGATGCGCGCGCCGTCGGGGGCGGAGCGGGCGAGGTGCTCGGCGGTGAGCCGGCCGACGAAGCCGGTGGCGCCGTAGAGGACGAGGTCGTGCTCGCGGTCGGTCATCTACCTGCCCATCGTGTGGAACTCGGGGTTGGCCCGCATGGTCGCGGCGTGCGCCATGCGGTTGGACAGGGCGAAGAAGGCGGTGACGGCGCTGATGTCCCACAGCGCCTCGTCGTCCCAGCCGGCGGCGGCCAGGCGCTCGCGGTCGGCGTCCTCGACGAGCTCGGGCGTGCGCGAGAGCTTGACCGCGTAGTCGAGCATCGCGTGCTGCTTGTCCGTCAGCTGCACGGCCTGGCGGTGGTCGATCGCGACGAGGTCGGCCAGCAGCGGGTCCTTGGCGCGGATGCGCAGGATCGCGCCGTGGGCGACGACGCAGTAGGTGCAGCGCGACGCGGCGCTGGTCGCGACGACGACCATCTCGCGCTCGGCCTTGGTCAGCGGCCCCTCCCGCTCCATCACGGCGTCGTGGTAGGCCAGGAAGGCCCGCAGCTCGTCGGGCCGGTGGGCCAGTGCCAGGAAGACGTTGGGCACGAAGCCGGTCTTCTCCTGCACCAGCAGGATCCGCTCGCGCAGGTCCTCGGGGAGCTCCAGGACGTCGGGCACGGGGAAGCGGGAGATCGGGGCCGTCATCCCCGCAGCGTCGCACCCTCGGTGCGCGGCGCGCGTCGCGCGTTCCCGTCGGCGCGCACCCAGGCCGAGTACGAGCGCAGCGAGCCCGACCCCGGACGGCGCAGCCAGGGCCACGGGTGCAGGGCGACGACGTCCAGCGACGCGCTGCGCCGCCGGAAGCCCGGGACGGGCGCGAAGGTCACGGCCAGGCGCCGGCCGGCCAGCTCCTGCACGGGGTCGCCGAGCCGCACCTCGGCGTCGAGCTCGGCGAGGGCCTGCGCCAGGAACACCAGCCGCTTGCCCGACAGCCGCAGCCGCGACAGCAGCGGGGCGTCGAAGACGAACACGCGCGGCAGGTCGGGGTGCGATCGCAGGGCGGGGTCGTCGCTGCCGAGCGACTCGGCGGTCAGCCACACGGCCTCGGGGTCGTCGGCGACGACCGCCGACTGCGGCCCGCCGTCGGTCGGTCCGCCGGCCAGGCCGGACGGCGGGGAGACCCGGGGGGCGGGGGTGCTGTCGGGCCAGTCCTGCACCGGGCAGGCCCGCTGCAGCGGGCAGTCGCGGCACAGCCCCGGCGCCCGCTTCTCGACCTGCCAGCGGGAGAAGCCGTAGGGCTTGCCCGAGCCCGCCCCGGTGGTCCACTGCCAGCCCAGGCGGTTGCCCGCGCGCGAGCCGTCGAGCAGCTCGCGGTAGAGCCGGTCCTCGCCCTCGCGCCAGTCCCGCCCGCCGCGGACCGTCCACTGCGACGCCAGCCACATGCGGGTCTGGTTGACCACCCAGCCGTCGTCCTCGAGCTCGGTCACGACGGCGTCCATGCAGGCCATGTCGCGGTCCCACGGCTCGCCGCCGAGGGAGGTCACCCGCGGCTCGGTGCGCAGCGACCGGCGCAGCTCGCTGCCGAGCCGGGCGTACAGGTGGCGGGCGAACTCCTGCCACAGCAGCTCGTCGCGGAACTTGGCCCGGTCCTCGGTGGGCGCGTCGGCGGCCGCCTCCCACACCGCCGGCAGGGTCAGCAGGCCGTGCCGGACGTACGGCGACAGCCGCGTCGCCCCCCGCGCCCGCTCCGGGTAGACCTGGCTGCGCCGGCGGGCGTACCCGGTGAGGTCGAGCGCGGCGAGGGCGGCGTCGGCGGCGGCCTGCCCCCCGGGGATCGAGGACGCGCGGACGTCGTCGCCGGACAGGGAGCCGAGGTGGGTGCGCACCCAGTCGACGGCGGCGTGGCCGGCCGGGGGCGGGGGCAGCAGGGGCACCTCCCGATGGTGGCTCCCGTGCCCGGCCCCCGCGACTCGGGCAGACTCCCCCGCAGACCCCGACCCCGAGGAGCGCCCGTGGTGCAGGACCTGTCGAAGGGCGCGAACTGCCCGCTGCCGTCGCCCGTGGTGACGCTGTCGGTGGCGTGCGCGAGCCCCGTCGACGTCTCCGCGCTGCTGGTCGCCGAGGACGGCAAGGTCCGCTCCGACGCCGACCTCGTCTTCTACAACGCCCCGACCGGGCCCGGCGTCACCTACCTGCCGGCGGCGCAGGGGCCGCGCGGGGTGGACGCCGTCCGGGTCGACACCGCGGCGGTGCCGGCCGACGTCGCCCGCGTCGTCGTCACGGCCTCGCTCGACGGCTCGGGCCCGGCCACCTTCAGCCAGGCCGGCTCGATGGTCGTCACCCTGCTCGACGCCTCCGGCGCGGACGCCGTCCGCTTCCCGCTCACCGGGCTCACCACCGAGGCGGCCCTGGTCTGCGCCGAGGTCTACCGCCGCGGTGACCAGTGGAAGCTGCGCGCCGTCGGGCAGGGCTACGACGACGGGCTGGCCGGCATCGCGACCGAGTTCGGGGTCGACGTCGACGACGACCCGCGCCCGCGCCCGCCGCGGCACCGCCGCCCCCCGCTGCCGCACCTGCCGCGGCGGGCGGCCCGGTCAACCTCGACAAGGGGCGGGTGTCGCTCAGGAAGGGCGAGCGGGTCTCGCTGGTCAAGACCGGCGCCCCCGCGCTGCGCCGCGTCGCCATGGGCCTGGGCTGGGACCCCGCGCCCGGCAAGCGCGCCATCGACCTCGACGCCTCCGTCATCGCCTTCGACGGCGACGGCCGCGACGTCGACAAGGTCTGGTTCATGAGCAAGCAGGGCTGCGGCGGCGCCGTCCGGCACTCCGGCGACAACCTCACCGGGGCGGGCGACGGCGACGACGAGGTCATCACCGTCGACCTCGGCGCGCTGCCGGCCACCGTCCGGGCGCTCGTCTTCACCGTCAACAGCTTCAGCGGGCAGAAGTTCTCCGACGTCGCGTCGTCGTACTGCCGGCTGCTGGACGACGGCGGGACCGAGCTGGTCCGCTTCGACCTGGCCGAGTCCCCCGCGGCCACCGGCGTGCTCATGTGCAAGCTCGTGCTGACCGCGGCCGGCACGTGGGAGATGACCGCGCTCGGGCAGTTCGCCGACGGCAAGACGGTCAAGGCGATGGTGAAGCCGGCGCGCGCCTCGCTGTGAGCACGCCGGTCCGCGCCGCCGTCGCGATGCTGCGGCGCGACCACCCGCAGCTCGACGCCGAGGCCTGGGTCGCCGCCCGGCGGTCGCTGCTGCAGGCGCGCGTCGACGGCAGCGCCGACGCCGGGATCGCCGTCAGCAGCGGCTGCGCGGCCAGCGGTGCGCGCACGCACGCCGGGATCCTCGCCGACGACGCCGCCCACGCGCTCGCCCGGCTCGACGCCGGGACGCTCACGCGGTGCGAGGTCTGCGACGCGCTGCTGCCGCTGGCCCGGCTCGAGGCCGCGCCCGCGGCGGTGCGCTGCACCGGCTGCGCCCGGCCGGACGGCTTCGACGCCCGCTGGTGCCGCTGAGCGACGGCTCGACGCGCGCAGGCCAGGACGCGCGCAGGCCCGCCCCGGCGGTGCCGGGACGGGCCTGTCGCGCAGGGAGGACTAGCCGACGACGACGTCGCCGAGCGGGTAGGTCTCGCCGCGCTCGACGTGCAGGCGGCGGCTGACGCCGACCCCGTCGGGACCGGTGACCGTGAGGGTCCAGTACTCCTTCTGGCCCGCGAAGGCCAGCGCCGGGCGGGTGGAGGGGTTGACGTGCCAGACGAACTCGCCCTTCTCGTCGGCCTCCATCGTGCTGGTCAGGATCTCCGGCAGCGCCTTCTGGCCGAGCGGGTTGCCCTTGCCCTTCTGCCACAGCGGGGTCTCGGTGACCTTGGTGAGGGTGAGCTGCGCGCCGGGGACCGGCGTCACGCCGTCGGCCAGCACGGCCTTGCCGGTGATGATGCCGTGGGCCAGCCGGCCGTCGTCGAGACCGAACGCGGTCAGCTGGTCCTGGGCCTCGGGGCTGAGGCCGAGGTCGACGCTGTTGCGCTGGGCCGGCGTCATGCAGACGTAGCTGGCGAGCAGGATGAACGCCTCGCGGTTCTTGGCGTACATCGCCGGCACGGTCGTCTCGTACGGCGGGTGGAAGCTCGAGCCGGCGTGCTCGAAGGTGTAGCCGATCGAGCCGAGGACGCCGTACGCGTAGTCCGAGCAGGTGCCGGTGGTGACGTACAGGTCGATGGACTTCTGCGGCGTGTAGCCGTTGTAGGTCGCCATCGCCCGGCCGAGGCCCTCGAGCAGGTCGTTGTCCGGCGCGTCGTCGCGGGTGTCGCCCCACGCCCAGAGCAGCAGGTCGCCCGAGGTGTGGTTGGTGTTCATGGCGAGCACCTGGTGGCTCTTCAGCACGTGCGCGACGTTCTTGCTCTCCTGCTCCGACAGCGGGTCGCTGCCGCGGAACGTCTGGGAGAAGACGTCGGAGGACGAGCCGGCCTCGTCGTCGCCCCAGAAGTAGGAGTAGTTGCGGTTGGGGTCGATGCCGCCGAGGGTCGTGAAGTCGTACGCGGGGTTGTCGACCTCGGTGACCAGGCCCGGGCCGACCGACTGGCCGAGGACGCTGCGGCGGTTCTTGCGGGTGTACCGCGCCTGGCCGCCCAGCAGGATCGCCTCGGGCGGCAGCGGGTTGGTCTGACCGCCGACCTCACCGGTCTCCACGGCCGGGAAGCTGCGGGTGAAGGCGAAGCCGTCCGCGTTCACGACGGGGACGATGATGTTGCGGACGTTGTCGACGATGTTCGCGATCGCCGGGTCCGTCTTGTAGTTCTCGAGCAGGTCGTAGGCCCACATGAGCGGGACCTCCGCGGCCGGCCACTCGCGGGCGTGGTGGCAGCCGTCCTGGTAGAAGACCGGGCGGCCGTCCTTCTTCTCGACGTCCTTGGCGATCTCCATGCCGTAGACGGTGCGGCCCTGCAGGGTCTTGTAGGGCAGCTCGAAGACGCGGGCGAAGCTCGGGTAGGCCGCGACCAGCGCGTCCATGTCGCGCTTGAAGTCCTCGTACTGCCGGTAGTCACCGTTCGGGCTCTCGCCCGGCTGCAGCGCCGCGGAGCGCGCGGGGGCGGCCGCGGCCAGGGCGGCGTCGTGGGCGACGAGGTCGTCGACCTCGATCACGTAGCGGTGCCCGAGGGCGTCGAGCTTGGCGAGGTCGCCGGGCCACAGCAGGTACTGCGCGGACCCGTCGCCGTAGACGACGTGGGTGTCGTCGAAGCCGCTGAGCAGCTTCTTGCCGGCCCACACGCGGGCCAGCTTCAGCGACTCGGTGGTGCCCTTGGCCTTGGCCGCGGCACCGCTCAGGCCGGTCAGACCGGCGGCGCTGGCGCCCCCGGCGGTGGCCACTCCTGCGGCGGCGGCAGCGACGCCCGCGGCGCGGAACAGGCTGCGGCGCGACAGGCCGGTGGTGGTGTGCTCGGCGGTCATGGTCTCCCTCACGTGGTCGAGTGCGGGGGGATTCGACACCGGGGGCGGGATCTCCTGCTGGCTGTGACGACGAGCTCTCCGGGCTCCTCCACGCGTCCGTCCGGCGCGTCCTCCGTCCGGCGCCTACCGTCCGCCCGTGGAGCAGCCCGCCGTCCCCCGCCGGCCGTCGGGGTGGGTCGAGGGCGAGCGCGTGTTCGGCCCGCCCGGCGGCACCTACGACGCCGACTGGGTGGCGTCCGCCGCGGTCGCCGAGGGCGTGCCGCCCGACGACGCGCACCGGCTCGCCGTCGTCGCCTGGCAGCTGCTGCGCGCGGGCGTCGGCGCCGGCGCGCTGGCCTCCGCGCTCGGCGGGGACGAGGCGGCCGGGGGTGAGGCCGCCGGGGTCGTGGCGGCCGGGGTCGTGGCGCGGGCCGCCGTCGAGTTCTGCGCGCTCTACGGGGTCGAGGTCACAGCCGGCTGAGCGTCGCCGGGTCCTCGCGGCCGCCGTACCAGCGGTCCAGCACCGTGCGGAAGACCGGCTCGTCGGGGGCCGCCGCGGCGAACAGGGTCATGCTCGAACGCACCTTGACGGCGTCGACGTCCCCGAGCACCTCCGCCGGCTGCGTCGTCGGCAGGCCCGCGAGGACCTCCGCGGCCGCCCGCAGCCGCGGCCCGAGCACCGGGTGGGCGAGGTAGTCCCGCGCCTCGTCGAGCCCGGCCAGCGCGTAGTGCTGCGCCGTCGCGCTGCGCCCCAGCCCGGCGACCTGCGGGAAGACGAACCACACCCAGTGCGTGCGCTTGCGGCCGGCGCGCAGCTCCTCCAGCGCGCGCTCGTACGTGCCGCCCTCGTCCTGCGCCGCGACGAAGCGCTCGAGGTCCACCTCGGGCCCTCCTCAGCCGTCGGCCGCCGCCCGCACCGCCGCCACGTCGATGCGGCGCATGGTCAGCATCGCCTCCATGGCCCGGCGGGCCCGCCCCGGGTCGGGGTCGGCCAGCAGGGCGTGCAGCTCGTCCGGGGCGACCTGCCAGGAGACCCCGAACCGGTCCTTGAGCCAGCCGCACTGGCTCTCCTGACCGCCGTCGGCGAGCAGCGCGTGCCAGTAGCGGTCGGCCTCCTCCTGGTCGCGGCACGAGACCGCGAAGGAGACCGCCTCGGTCTGCGGGAAGTGCGGCCCGCCGTTGATGCCCACGAAGCGCTGGCCGGCGAGCTCCCACACCACCGACATGACGCCGCCCGCCGGGCCCCGCGCCCCCTCCGGGTAGCGGGTCACCTGCAGCACCCGGGCGTCCTCGAACACCGACACGTAGAACGTGGCGGCCTGCTCGGCCTCCGTGTCGAACCACAGGTTGGGCACGACCTTCTGCACGGTCTCCACCACGTCCTCCACCCGCCTCTCCCCGCGGGCGACCTCCGCCCGCGCCCTGGCTGACGACGCGGACGGTCCGCACTCATCGGCGCCGGTAGGAGCAGCCGCGGCGGGGCAGGCCTGCCACCCGTGCAGGACCCTCTCACCTCGGCTACCTCGTGTCCGGGCTGCTGGCCGCGCTGCTCGTGCTCGGCAGCTCCCGGGTGCGCCGGCTGCCGGTGACCGGCCCGCTGCTCGCCCTGCTCACGGGCGCCCTGCTGGGGCCGTCGGCCCTCGGCGTGCTCGTCGTCCCGCCCGACCTCCGCGACCCGCTGCTGCTCGAGGCGTCGCGGCTGCTGCTGGCGCTGTCGCTGATCGGCGTCGCGCTGCGCTTCCCGCTGCGCGCGGTGCGCCCGTTGCTGCGGCCCGTGGTGCTGCTGGTCGCCGTCGTGATGCCGCTGACGGCCGCCGTCACCGGGCTGCTCGGCGTCGCCCTGCTCGGGCTGCCCGTCGGCCTCGCCGTCCTGCTCGGGGCGTGCCTGTCGCCGACCGACCCGGTGCTCGCCTCCGACGTCGTCTCCGGCGGCCCGGCCGAGCACGACCTGCCCGAGCCCACCCGCGTGGTGCTCAGCGAGGAGTCGGGGGCCAACGACGGGCTGGCCCTGCCCCTGGTGCTGGTGGCCCTCGCGCCCGTGCTCGGCGAGCCCGTCGGCCGCGCCGCGCTCACCTCGCTGTACCAGGTGGTCGTCGGCGTCGCCGTGGGTGCGGCAGTCGGGGCGCTGGCCGGGCGGGCGCTGCGGAGCGCCGAGGCGCGCGACGACCTCGAGGCCGCGCCCGAGCTCGCCCTCACCCTGGTCATGGCGGTCCTCGTGCTCGGCGCGGCCCGGCTGCTGGAGACCGACGGCGTGCTCGCCGTCTTCGTCGCCGGCCTGGCCTACAACGGCGTCGTCGGGGACCGGCAGCGCGAACGGCAGGACACCCTCGACGAGGCCGCCAACCGGTACGCCGTCGTCCCGTTCTTCCTCGTCCTCGGCGCGGTCCTGCCCTTCGCCGGCTGGGGACGGCTGGGCTGGGGCGGGCTCGCCTTCGCGGTCGGCGTCCTCGTGCTGCGGCGGCCGCCCGTGGTGCTCGCGCTGACGCGACTGCTCGGGCTGCGGCTGCGCGACGCCGCCCTGCTCGGGTGGTTCGGACCGATCGGCGTCAGCGCCGTCTTCTACCTGGTGCTCAGCGCCGACGAGGGCGCGACCGACCCGGTCCTGTTCGCCGCGGGGACGCTCGCGGTGGCGACCAGCACGCTGGTGCACGGCGTCACGGCGGGGCCCGGTCGGCTGCTGTACCGGCGTGCCGCCGCGGACCGGCCGTCGTGACCTGGCAGGGGCTGCTCGCCGTCCCCGGCGTGCTGCTGCTCGCGCTGGTCGTCGCCGACGCCGTCGTCACCGCCGTCACCGCCGGGGCGGGCGGAGGGCCGCTCACCCGCTCGATCGCGCGCCGTGTGCCCCGCGTACTGGCCCGCCTCAGCGGCGGCGACGGCACCTCACGCCTGCTCGCTGCGTGCGGACCAGCGGTCCTCGTCACGACCTTCGTCGTGTGGACCGCGCTGCTGTGGGGCGGGTGGACGCTGGTGTTCTGCGCCAGCGACGGCGCGGTCCTCGACGCCCGGACGTCGGCCCCGGCCAGCATCGTCGGACGGGTGTACTTCGCGGGCTACGTCGTCTTCACCCTCGGCGTCGGCGACCTCGTCCCGGGTGACGGGTCGTGGCAGGTGCTGACCGCGGTCGCCAGCCTGCTGGGGCTGGCGCTCGTGACGCTCGCCATCACCTACCTGGTCAGCCTGGTCAGTGCCGCCGTGAGCCGGCGCGTCCTGGCCCGCCAGGTGACGGCGCTCGGCCGGAGCGGTGCGCAGCTCGTGCTGCTGCACTGGGACGGCAGCGCGCTCGACCCCGGGCTCGACGACCGCCTGCAGGTGCTCTCGCAGCAGGTGCTGCAGACGACCGAGCAGCACCTCGCGTACCCGGTCCTGCACACCTTCCACGCCAGCGACCCCGACGCCGCCGCTCCCCGCGCCCTGGCCGTCCTCGACGACGCGCTGCTGCTGCTGTCGGCGGGGGTCGCCCCGTCCGCCCGGCCGTCCCGAGCAGCCCTGCAGGCGCTGCGGGCTGCGCTCGAGCACTACGCGTCGACGGTGACGGCCACCGGCCGGGGGCCCGTCCCGCCGCCTCCCCCGCCCCCGCTGGAGGTGCTGCGCGAGGCGGGCGTCCCCGTCGTCGACCTGCACGCGTGGGAGGCCGCGCAGCAGGCGCACGAGGAGCGGCGCTACAAGGTCGCCGAGCTGGTCGCCGCCGACACCTGGGCCTGGCCGCAGGGCTGATGGGCTCTCGCTGTCGGCGGCGTGTGGGGGACGAGCCGGCCTGTAAGCGGGGTTCTGTCCCTGCCGCCGGAGCAGCAGGTGACGGTCATCCATCTGGGACCGCTGTTGCCAACGGCCTCGTGCGGTCTACCCGCAGACATCGGGCGGGCCGCCCTCGAGCGTCTGCGCAGAGCCCCCGGAAGGGCTCCTCTCGACCTTGCTCCGGGTGGGGTTTGCCGAGCCGCCCGGGTCACCCCGGGCGCTGGTGCGCTCTTGCCGCACCGTTTCACCCTTGCTCAGGTCCGAGGACCTGGGCGGTCTGTTCTCTGTGGCACTTTCCCGCGGGTCACCCCGGGTCGCTGTTGGCGACCACCCTGCCCTGTGGAGCCCCGACTTTCCTCGGACCGGTGGTGCCGGCCCGCGACCGTCCGGCCGACTCGTCCCGCCGCAGAGGCTAGTCGTCAGGCTGAGGACGGGTCGAGGACCGCAGGGCAGGAACCTGCCGCCCGGCGGCGAACTGTCCGGCATGCGCCGGATCCGGACCACCCTGCTGTGCCTGTCCCTGCTCACCGCCGCGGCGGTCCCGGCCGCGGCGGGCGGCCTGACCGGGTCGGTGCTCGCGCCGTCGTCGTCGGCGTTGCAGACGCGCGACGACGCCGCCGCCAGCGAGCAGTACTTCATGAGCTCCGACGGGCTCACCCGGCTGCACGCCGACGTCCTGCGCCCCGCCGGCCTCGCGCCCGACGAGAAGACGCCGGTCGTCCTGACGGTCAGCCCCTACACGAGCCACAACGGCCAGACCACCGACGTCGACCCGACGGGCACCGGTCCGAGCCCCCGCTTCTACGACCTGCTCGACGGCGCGCAGCTGCTGCAGAAGGGCTACACGTACGTGATGGTCGACCTGCCGGGCTTCGGCGGGTCCGGCGGCTGCAACGACTGGGGCGGCCTGCGCGAGCAGGGCGCCGTCCGCGCCGCGGTCGAGTGGGCGGCGAGCCAGCCGTGGAGCACCGGGAAGGTGGGCCTGTTCGGCAAGAGCTACGACGCCTGGACCGGCCTGATGGGCGTCGCCCAGCAGCCGAAGGGCCTGGAGGCGGTCGTCAGCATGGAGCCGGTCTTCAGCGGCTACCGCTACATCTGGATGAACGGTGTCCGGCGCAGCAGCAACCTCGGCACCGTCGGGCAGTTCCAGGTCATCGACGCCAAGCCGGGCCGGCCGGGCGAGCCGGAGTACGTCGCCAACGGCGCACCGCAGGCCTGGTGCTACGGCGTCAACGCCGCCGGCGCCCTGCTCGACGACTCCCCCACCGGCCCCTACTGGGCCGAGCGCGACCTCGGTCCGACGGCGGACGGCAAGACCACGCCGGTCTTCCTCACCCAGGGGTTCCTGGAGACCAACACCAAGCAGGACGGCGCCTTCGAGTACTGGAACGACCTCGACGGCACGCAGAACCGGGCCTGGTTCGGCCAGTTCGACCACGTCCGCGGCTGGGAGCAGGACGCCGCCGGCCGCTACCAGACCGGCCGCGACGTCTTCTTCGACGAGCTCGTCCGCTTCCTCGACGAGCACCTCAAGGGCATCGCGCCGGCGGTGCAGGACCCGACGATCGCCGTGCAGGACGCGCAGGGCCGCTACCGGGCGGAGCAGCAGTGGCCGCCCGCCGACAGCCGCCTGCTGCAGACGCACGCTGCAGGACCGGCACGTACACCGACAGCGGCACGGGCAGCGGTCTGCGGCCGACCGCCGCGCAGGGCCTGTGGAGCATCAGCGCGCCCGCTCGCCCACGACGCGTGGCTGTCGGGCGAGCCGGTGCATCACGGTCGGGGCGACGTCGGTGCCGGGCGCGAACCTGGCCGCGAACGTCTACGACATCGCCCCCGACGGCCAGGCGCGGATGATCAGCCGTGGCGTCTCGCTGCTGCGCGGCGTCGGCACCAAGACCGCCAGCTACAAGCTCTACGGGCAGGACTGGCCGCTCGCCGCCGGGCCACCGCGTCGGCGTCCTGCTGAGCAGTGCCGACACCGACGAGTTCACCCACGTCGCGACCCGCCAGCCGGTCACGGTCACCAGCGCGAAGGTCGAGCTGCCGTTCCTCACGAAGGACCGCACGGCGTTCCTCGACGGCGGGTCGACGCCGCGGCTCGAGGCCTACCTCGGTGCGCCGGCCACGACGCTGACGCCGGAGTTCCTGGCCGCGAACACGGTCGACGTTCGCCCTGCCGGAGGCGCTGCAGCAGGACTAGGCGCCGGGGACCGCCGGCAGGCCGTCCAGGTGGTGCGTGTCGTTGAGCGAGCGCACCGTGGCCGGCCCGTCGGCGTACCAGCTGACCTCCGACAGGCACGCCAGGTCCAGGTGCATCCGGTACAGCGCCGACGGCGGGGCGTCGAGGGCGATCCGCAGCAGCGTCTTGATCGGCGTCACGTGGCTGACGACGACGACGGTCTCGCCACCGTGCCGGGCGAGCACCCGGTCGCGGGCGGCGCGCACCCGGACGTGCGTCGCGTCGAAGCTCTCGCCGTACGGCGGGGCGACGGCGGTGCTGGCCAGCCACGCGTCCATCTCGGTCGGCCACCTCGCGCGGACCTCGGCGAAGGTGTAGCCCTCCCAGTCGCCGAAGTCGGTCTCGCGCAGGCCGTCCTCCACCTCGACCTCGAGGCCGAGCGCGTCGGCGACGGCCTGGGCGGTCTGGCGGGCGCGGCGCAGCGGTGAGCAGACGACGGCGGTCGCGCCGCTGGTCGCCAGCCGGGCCGCCGCGGCGGCGGCCTGCGCCCTGCCGACGTCGGTCAGCTCGGGGTCGCCGGTGCCGGAGAAGCGCTTCTCGACGCTCAGCGGCGTCTGCCCGTGCCGCAGCAGCAGCGTCGTCGTCGGCGGGGCGGGTGCGGGGTCGGACCAGCCCTCGAGCCGGCGCGGGACCTCGGGCAGCTCCTGGGCGGTGCGCGCCGTCCGCGCGTCCGCCTGCTGCAGGAACTGCTCCGCCGGGTCCTGCGACCAGCTCTGCCCGCGGCCCGCGGCGTCCATCGCCTCGTTGGCCAGCCGGTCGGCGTGGCTGTTCTGCGCGCGCGGGATCCAGGAGAAGCGGACCTGCCCGAGCCGCTGCACGAGGTCGGCGGCCTCGCGGGCGAGGGGCTTCATCGAGGGGTGCTTGACCTGCCAGCGCCCGCTCATCTGCTCGACGACCAGCTTGGAGTCCATGCGGACGTCGACGGCGTCGGCGCCGAGCTCCAGCGCGGCCTGCAGCCCGGCGATGAGCCCGCCGTACTCGGCGACGTTGTTGGTGGCCCGCCCGATCCCGGCGGCCCGCTCGGCCAGCACCGCACCGGTGGCGGCGTCCTTGACGACGGCGCCGTAGCCGGCCGGTCCGGGGTTGCCGCGCGACCCGCCGTCCGCCTCGACGACGACCCTCACGGCCGCCGCCGCCCGCTGAGCGACGCAGACCCTCGGCTGCCGCACCCTCAGATGCCGCTCTCGGCGGTGCGGACCATGATCCGTCCGCACTCCTCGTGGCGCAGGACGGCGTCGGGCGCGGCCGCCCGGACCTCCGCCTTCTCGTTGCCCATGAGGTCGAGCCGGCAGCCGCCGCAGGCGCCGCGCGCGATGGCGCCCGCGCCGACGCCGCCCTCGGACGCGCGCACCTTCTCGTACAGGGCCAGCAGGTCCGCGGGGAGCTCGGCGGCGACCTCGGCCCGCTCGGCGGTGGTGCGCTCCACCTCCGCGTCGATCTCGGCCAGCGCCGCCTCGGCGGCCTGCTCGGCCTGCGCCCGGGCGTCGAGGTGACCGGTCGCGGTCGGCGACGAGCTCGTCGAGCACGGCCTGCACGGCCTCGGCCTTCTCCATGACCTCGAGCTCGCGGTCCTCCAGCTCGCCCTGCCGGCGCAGCAGCGTCGCGTTCTCGTGCTCGAGGTCGCTGAGCTGCTTGGCGACGGTGATCTGCCCGGACGCCATCCGCTCGCTGTTGCGGCGTGTGCCGGCTGCGGACCTGCTCGATCTCGTCCTCGAACCGCTTCTGCTCGCGGGCGAGGTCGCTGGCCTCGGTCTCGGCGCGCACGAGGTCGTCGCGGCGGGCGGCGACCAGCCCGTCGAGCCGGGCCATCTCGGCGTGCTCCGGCAGGGTGCGCCGCCGGTGCGCGAGCCGGTCGAGCGCGCTGTCGAGGGCCTGCAGGTCGAGCAGCCGGAGCTGGGCGAAGGGATCAGCCTTCATGGGTCGCGGGGCTCCTCGAGCTCAGGCAGAACGGGTCGGTCACGAGCGTGCTGACCCGGGTCGTCACCGTAGTGCGCTCCTGCAGGGCCCGGGCGGCCGCGGCGCACCACGGCGACTCGGTCGCCCAGTGCGCGGCGTCCAGCAGGGCCAGCCCCTCGGGCGCCTCGCTCGCCGGGTGGTGGCGCAGGTCGGAGGTGAGGAACGCCTGCGCGCCCGAGCGGGCGGCGTCCTGCAGCAGGGAGTCGCCCGCGCCGCCGGACACGGCGAGCCGGGTGACCAGCAGGTCGGGGTCGCCGGACGGCGCGCACGCCCCACGACGTCGCCGGCAGCACGCGGGCGGCCTGCTCGACCAGGTCGCGCAGCGGCATCGGCGCGGGCAGCTCGCCGACCCGGCCGGTCCCGACGTCGCCGGGCGTCGCGGCGAGCTCGAGCAGGTCGAAGGCCGGCTCCTCGTAGGGGTGCGCGGCGAGCATCGCGCGCAGCACGGCGGCGCGCCGGGCACGCGGCAGGACGACCTCGAGGCGCGCCTCCTGCACCCGGCGCGACCTCGCCGACGGTGCCGACGTGCGGGTCCGCCCCGGGCAGCGGGCGGAAGGTGCCGGTGCCCGTCGTCGTCCAGGCGCACCGCTCGTAGTCGCCCAGCGCCCCGGCGCCCGCAGCCGCCAGCGCGTCGAGCAGCGGCTCGGCGTCGTCGGCGGGGACGAAGCAGACCAGCTTGTCCAGCGGCGGCGCGTCGGACGGCCGCAGCGGGGCCGTGCCGGACAGGCCGAACAGGTCGGCGAGCGCGTCGGACACCCCGGGGCGCGCGTTGTCGGCGTTCGTGTGCGCGACCAGCAGCCCGCAGCCGCCGGTCGAGCAGGCGGTGGACGACCCGGCCCTTGGGCGTGGTCGCGGCGACGCTGGTCGTGCCCCGCAGGTAGAGCGGGTGGTGGGTGACGAGCAGGTCGGCGCCCCAGGCGAGCGCCTCGTCGACGACGGCCTGCACCGGGTCGACCGCGAACAGCACCTTCTCCACCGCGGCGCCCCGGGTCGCCGCAGACCAGCCCCACGGCGTCCCACGACTCCGCCAGCCGCGGCGGGTACAGCGCGTCGAGCACCCCGACGACGTCGCCCAGCGTCGGCACCGGGTCAGCGCCCCTTCTGCGCGGCCTTCACGAGCGCGCCGCCGACGATGAGCCGCTGGATCTCGCTGGTGCCCTCGTACAGCCGCAGCAGGCGCAGGTCGCGGTAGATCCGCTCGACGGGGACGTCGCGCATGTAGCCGGTGCCGCCGTGGACCTGCACGCGCGAGGTCGGCGACCTTGCCGGCCGTCTCGGTGCAGAACAGCTTCGCCGCCGACGGCGCCACCCGCCGGTCCTCGCCGGTGACCCACAGCCGGGCGGCCTCGCGGACCGTGGCGCTGCACGCCATCACGCCGACGTGCATGTCGGCGAGCATCGCCTGCACCAGCTGGAACTCGCCCGACCGGCGTCCCGCCCTGGGTGTTGACCGCGGCGAACGCGACCGACTCGTCGAGCGCCCGCTGCGCCGCGCCCGTGGCGAGCGCGGCGATGTGCACGCGCCCGCGGGCGAGCGAGGTCAGCGCCGCCTTGTAGCCGCCGTCCTCGCTGCCGCCGACGAGGGCGTCCGGGCCGACCCGGACGGCGTCGAAGTGGACGTCGGAGGTCCATGCGCCCTCCTGGCCCATCTTGCGGTCCTTGGGGCCCACGGTGACGCCGGGCGTCGCCGCCGGGACGAGGAAGACCGCGATGCCGGGGCCGGAGGCGTCGGCGGGCCGGGTGCGGGCGAACACGACGAACAGGTCGGCCAGGGGGGCGTTGGTGATCCAGCGCTTCTCGCCGGTGATGACCCAGTCGTCGCCGTCGCGCTCGGCGCGGGTGCGCAGGCCCGCCGGGTTCGAGCCGGCGCCGGGCTCGGTCAGGGCGAAGGACGCGACCACCTCGCCGCTGGCCAGGCGACCGAGCCACTCGGCCTTCTGCGCGTCGGTGCCGAAGCCGACGAGCACCTGCCCGGCGATCCCGTTGTTCGTGCCGAACATGTTGCGCAGGGCGAGCGACGTGTAGCCGAGCTCGAAGGCCAGCTCGACGTCCTGCTGCAGGTCCAGCCCGAGGCCGCCGTGCTCCTGCGGGATCGCGTAGCCGAACAGGCCCATCTCCTTGGCCTTGGCCCGCAGGTCGTCCGGCACGGCGTCGGTGTCGGCGATGGTCTGCTCGGCCGGGACGACGTCCTTGCGGACGAAGTCGCGGACCGCCGACAGCACCTGGGCGAACTCCTCCGGCGACACCTCAGTCATGCCGCGGACCCTGCCACAGGGGAGGCGGGACGCACACCGGGAGCGCGTGCGCCGCTGACCGGGCGGGTCAGCCGCGCGTGAGGGTGAGGTGCGTGACGCCGCTCGGTGTCGACACGGCCTCGACGTCGTAGCCCGCCTCCAGCCCCTCGAGGCCGTCCCACACGCGCACCCCGCGGCCGAGCACGATCGGCACGACCACCAGGTGCAGGTGATCGACGAGCTCGGCGGCGAGGAAGTCGCGGACCACGGTCGGGCCGCCGCCGATCCGCACGTCCCGCCCGCCCGCCGCCTCCGGCCACCTCCAGCGCCTGCTGCGGCGGGGCGTCGAGGAAGCGGAACGTCGTCGCCGTCCATCTCCAGCGGCGGACGGGGTGGTGCGTGAGCACGAAGACCGGCGTGTGGAACGGCGGGGTCGGCCCCCACCAGCCCCGTCCAGTCGGGGTCGTCCTGCCACGGCCGGTCGCCGCCCGAACTTGCCCGGGCCCATGACCTCCGCGCCGATGCCGGGCTCGTGCTGCTCGGCGAACGCGTCGTCCGATGCCGGCGGCCGCCACCCTCTCGCCCGACGATCGGCGGCCCAGGCGGGTCGCCGTCATCCACGTGTGCAGCCGGTGCCCGGCGTGGCCGAACGGCGCCTCCAGCGACAGGCCCTCGCCGGTGGCGAAGCCGTCGAGCGACACCGAGAAGTTGTGGACGCGGGTCCGGGACACCAGCACGCTCCGGCTGCTCGGGCGGGCAGGGCCCGCGGGGGCGCCATCCTGCACCGCGGCACCGACGGCCGCGGGCCGCCCGTCTCGAGGCCCTCAGTCCAGGACGACGTCGCGGCCCTCGGCACGCAGCCGGGCCAGGGAGGCCAGCATGGCCTCGACCTCCTCGGCGGTGTGCCGCGGCCAGTCCGGCACCTCGGCGACGACGCGCAGCGGCTCGCTGGTCCGGTAGGACCGGGTGGGGTTGCCCGGGAACCGCTTGTCGGTGACGTTGGGGTCGTCCTCGAAGGGGCCCTGGGGGCTCACCTCGTAGACGCGCGCGGCCGGCGACCCCGCCGCCTCCGGAGCGAGCGCTGCGGCGAGCTCCGCGCCCCAGGCGGCCGTCTCCGCGCGCGTCGTGAAGTAGACGTGCGCCAGCGGCCGGTCCGGCCGGAAGTGCGAGGGCCGTCCGGGCTCCAGGAGGTCGCCGACGGCGAGCTCGGCCCGGGTGCCGTGCAGGAACGGCCCCTGGACGTGCGCGTGGTCGGCGAGCGACGCCGGCCGTGGTGCCTCGGGGTCCTGGGGCACGCCCGGCATCAGCCCTCGCTGACGCGCACGAGGACCTTGCCCACCGTGCCCTGCTCGACGGCGTCGTGCGCGGCGGCGGTCTGCTCGAGCGGGAACCAGGTCAGCGGCAGCCCGGCGTCCTCGCCGACCGGGAGCGCGCCGTCGCGCAGGGCGGCGGTGATGTCCTCCGCTGCCTGGCGCAGGGCCTCGGCGCCGACCGTGTAGAGCAGCAGGCCCTGCCAGCGGACGTTCTTCGCGAAGCTCGCGACGATCGGGGCGGTGAAGTCGGGGCCGCCGTCGTTCGCGTAGTAGGCGACGCAGCCGTGGTTCGCGAGCACCTCGACGTCGAGGGCGGCGTTCGCGGCCGGCGACACCTCGACGACGTGGTCGACGCCGTCGGGGGCGACGGCGAGGACGTCGGCGGCCAGCGTGTCGGAGGGGTAGCGCACGACGTGGTGGGCGCCGGCGGCGCGCGCCAGCGCCTCCTTGGCCTCGCTGCTGACCGAGGCGATCACGGTGGCGCCCGCCCAGGCGGCGAGCTGGACCGCGGCGTGGCCGACGGCGCCGGCGCCGCCCTGCACGAGGACGGTCCGGCCGGCGAGCGCGCCCGGCGACAGGCTGGTCGGTCCGTGCTCGTGGACGGTCAGCGCGCGGTGGGCGGTCATGGCCGGCACCCCGAGGCTGGCGCCCACCTCGAAGGGGACGCCGTCGGGCAGCGGCACGACCCGGTCGGCCGGCAGGACCGTGAGCTCCTGGGCGGTGCCGGTGGGGCGCGCGTGGGCGGCGAGGTGCACCCAGACGCGGTCGCCCACGGCCAGCCCGGTCACCGACGGCCCGACCGCGTCGACGACGCCGGCGCCGTCCTGGTCCGGCACGTTCTCGGGGAACGGCAGCGGCCCGTACCCGCCCCGGCGGGCCTTCCAGTCGGTCGGGTTCACCCCGGAGACGACGACGCGGACGCGGACCTCGTCCGGGCCGGGGTCCGCGGCAGGACGGTCGACGAGCTGCAGGACGGAGGAGTCGCCGGCAGAGGAGTAGGTGATGGCCAACATGTGTCGCACAAGCCGCACGCCCCCTGCGCGTGTTCCGGGGGGGCGGCGGTCACCGGCCCGTGCGGCCACCGGGCGGGCCCCGCAGCAGGGGGTGGACCCAGACGGACTCGAACCGCCGACCTTCGCCTTGTAAGGGCGCTGCTCTACCAACTGAGCCATGAGTCCCTGTCCCCGAGGGTAGGGGGTGGCCGTCCCGGCGCGGCCCCCGTGCCCGGGTCGTCCTGGACGTCCCGCTGTGTCCGGTCCGTGTGACCCTGGGCACGCGGCGCCCGCCGCCCTGACCCTGGAGCCCGCCGTGACCCTCTCGCCCGGCACACCCGTCGACACCGCGGCGAGCCCGTCGCGCCGCTCGGACCGGACGCACCTGCTGTACGTCGCCGTGATCGTCGCGGTGGCGGCCGGCATCCTCGTCGGCTTCGTCGCCCCCGGGACCGCGCAGGAGCTCCGCCCGCTGGGCACCGCGTTCGTGGCGCTCATCAAGATGATGATCAGTCCGATCATCTTCACGACGATCGTGCTGGGCGTCGGCTCGGTGCGCAGCGCGGCCAGCGTCGGCAAGGTCGGCGGCCTCGCGCTCGGCTACTTCCTGACGATGTCGACCGTCGCCCTCGCCATCGGCCTGGTCGTCGGCAACCTGCTGCACCCCGGCTCGGGCCTGCAGCTCGACGACGACACCCGGGCCGCCGGCGCGGCGCAGGTCGGCGACGAGGCCGAGGGCACCATCGACTTCCTGCTCGGCATCATCCCGACGTCGCTGTTCTCCGCGCTCACCCAGGGCGAGGTGCTGCAGACGCTGTTCGTGGCGCTCCTCGTGGCCTTCGCGATCCAGTCGCTGGGCTCGCGCGGCACGCCCGTCATGGGGGCGATCGCCTCCCTGCAGCGGGTCGTCTTCAAGGTGCTCTCGATGATCATGTGGCTGGCGCCGATCGGCGCGTTCGGCGCCATCGCCGCCGTCGTCGGCTCGGCCGGCCTCGACGCGATCAAGAGCCTCGCCGTGATCATGCTCGGCTTCTACGCCACCTGCTTCCTGTTCGTCTTCGTCGTGCTCGGGACGATCCTCAAGGTCGTCACCGGCGTGAACATCCTGTCCCTGCTGACGTACCTCGGCCGCGAGTTCCTGCTGATCCTGTCGACGTCGTCCTCCGAGACCGCGCTCCCCCGCCTCATCGCGAAGATGGAGCACGTCGGCGTCGCCCGGCCGGTCGTCGGCATCACCGTCCCGACGGGCTACTCGTTCAACCTCGACGGCACCGCGATCTACCTGACGATGGCGTCGCTGTTCATCGCCGAGGCCACCGGCAACCCGCTGGCCGTCAGCGAGCAGATCAGCCTGCTGGTCTTCATGATCATCGCCTCGAAGGGCGCCGCCGGCGTCACCGGCGCCGGCCTCGCGACCCTCGCCGGCGGCCTGGCCAGCCACCGCCCGGAGCTCGTCGACGGCGTCGGCCTCATCGTCGGCATCGACCGCTTCATGTCCGAGGCGCGCGCGCTGACCAACTTCGCGGGCAACGCCGTCGCCACGGTGCTGGTCGGCCACTGGACCGGCCAGTTCGACCGCGGGCAGGCCGACCGCGTGCTGTCCGGCGACGACCCGTTCGACGAGTCGATGGTCAGCGACGACCACAGCCCGACGACCGACCACGACTACGTCGACGACCGGCCGCAGACCGCGCCGAAGGTGCCCGAGACGGTCTGACGCCCGGCAGCCCGGGCAGGGCCGGTCCCCCACGGGGACCGGCCCTCGCCGCGTCTAGGCCAGGTCGGCGAGCACGCGGCGGTACTCGTCCTGGTCGCGCGCGTCCGGGATCGCGTTCACCGTCTTGTAGGCGACCCTGCCCTGCTTGTCGACGATGAACGTCCCGCGCAGCGCGAGCCCGATCTCCTCCTGGAACACCCCGTAGGTGCGGGCGACCTCGCCGTGCGGCCAGAAGTCCGCGAGCAGCGGGAACGTGTAGCCCTGCTCCTCGGCCCACTTCTTGTGCACGGCCGTGCTGTCGCAGCTGATGGCCAGCGTGACGACGTCGTCGCCGCTGAAGTCCTCGATGCTGTCGCGGATGGCGCACAGCTCGCCCTGGCAGACGCCGGTGAAGGCCAGCGGGTAGAACACGACCACGACGTTCTTGCTGCCGCGGAAGCTCGAGAGCCGCACGGGCTGCCGGTCGGCGTCGGGGAGCTCGAAGTCAGGGGCCTGGTCGCCGACGTCCACCACGGTGTTGCTCCTTGCGGGATCAGGGGAGGGTGCGGGGCATGCTAGCCACCGGTCCCCGCGGCCTCGCCGACACCGATCCCGAGGCCCTGGGCGAGCACGTCCTGGCCTGCTGGGACGCCTTCCTGGACCTCGCGACGGCGCCCGGCACCGACCTGTCCCGCCCCAGCAGGCTGCCCGGGTGGAGCGGGAGGGACGTCTGCGTGCACCTCGGCGCCTTCGACGGCACCACGCCGATCGACGGCATCCTTCTCGCCGCCCGCCGGGGCGACGTCGCCGACCTCGGCTCGCCCGACGCCGGCAACGAGGCCAAGGTGCGCGCCCACCGGGGCCTGTCCGACGACGAGGTGCTGCAGGGCGTGGTGCGCGCCCGCGACGCGGTCGAGGCGTTCCTGGAGGGGCCGGAGCTGGCGGTCCACGGGCGGACGCCGGTCGGCTCGGCCGTCGGGCCGCTGCCGGTGCTGTCCCTGGTGCACGCGGCCTCCTACGAGCTGGCCGTCCACGGCGCCGACCTGCAGCCGTGCGGCGCTCCCCCGCCGTCCCCGGTGCTGCTCGACCGCGGCCTGGCCTCGCTGGTCGACGTGACGGGTGCGCTGGCCAGCAAGGCGGGCGTGCACTTCGTCCTCACCGCCGCGACGCCGGACGGCGGCTGGCGCTTCACCTCGACCGCCGACGGGTGGGTGACCGAGCCGACGCCGGGCGGCGCCTTCGACGGCGTCGGGGTGCGGGGCAGCGCGCTCGACCTGCTGGACGCCTCCGCCGGCCGGGTGTCCGTGCCGGGCCTGCTGCTGCGCCGCACCATGGTCGTGCAGGAGCTGCCGCAGTGGATGCGCCTCGCGCCGCTGGTGGCCGAGGTGCCGGGCCTGCCGGGCGGGGCGGCGCTGCGCGGCGCGGTGAGCGGGCTGGGCCGGGTCAGCGGCCTGCTGGGGCGGCTGGGTCGACGATGAGGGCCACCTGCCGGCCGGCCGAACGGGTCAGGACGACGGTGACCTCGCGGCTCCCGCTCAGCTTGAGCTGCCGGCGCAGGACCTCCGGCTCGACCGCGGTCCCCCGCTTCTTGACCACCAGCGGGCCGGCGTCGTGCGCGCGCAGCCGCTCGCGCAGCCCCTTGAGCGAGAACGGGAGCACCTCGAGCACCCGGTACCAGCGGCCCCACGGCACCGGCACGGGGGCGTCGGCGGCGACGTAGGCGATCGTCGCGTCCAGCAGCCAGCCGTCCACGTCGCGGACGACCTGCGCGACCAGGTGCGACCGCACGACGGCGCCGTCGGGCTCGAGCAGCCACTCCCCGGGCCCGGCCACGGCGGGGGCAGGGGCGTCGTCGTCGACGAGCACGTGCGGGCCCGGCAGCAGGGTGGCGGTGCGGCGGGCCCCGCGCCGGGCGGCGCCGCCCCACAGCACCGCCTCCTTGACCTCGCCGCGCAGCGACACCACCTCGACCTCGAGGTCGCGCGGCAGCGCCTCGTGGTCGATGCCCGGGGCGACCTTCACGCCGAGCGCGCGCGTGCGCAGGCCGAGCAGCAGGTCGAGCGGCGGGCTGTAGGCGCGCGGGTCGAAGGTCCGGCGCCCGCCGGCGCGGCGGGCCGGGTCGGCGAAGACGTCCGCGCCCGGCGGGACCGGCAGCGTGCGGACGTCGGCCCGCACCAGCGACACGCGGCGGCCGAGCACGTCGGCGTTCGCGCGCGCCAGCAGCAGCCGCGCCTCGTCGAGGTCGACGCCGGTGCTGCCCTCGGGCAGGGCCAGCAGGTCACCGCCGACCGAGCAGCCGAGGTCGAGCACGGGGCGGTCGTAGCGGCCGGCCCGGTGCGCCGCGACCAGGTGCGACGACGCCTGCTCCAGCGCCTCCCCCGTCCACCACAGCTCCGCGCCGCGGGGGTGCTTGCTCCGGGCCCGCTCCCGCAGCAGCGCCTGCTCGAGCGCCAGCGGGCCGAGCCGGCCGAGGTCGCGCAGCCGCTCCGCCGTCCGGATGCGGGCGCCGGGCGCGAGGTCGAGCGCCTGCGCCCGGGCCACCGCCTCCCGGCCCGCGGGGGACAGCAGCAGCCGGGCGTCGTCGGGCGTCAGCGGCCCGGTCCCGGACCCCGGCTCAGCGCCTGGTCTTGCTGCGGGCCGCCTTGGGCGCGACCAGGCGGGTGCCCGACCACTCGGGGGCCGCGCTCGTGCTGCGGGTGCTGGACAGCCCCGCCGTGGGGGCGGCCTCGTCGATGTCGCTCGGCTCGACGTGCCCGTCGCGCCCCGCCTTGGGCGTCAGCAGCCACACGACGCCGTTGTCGGCGAGGTTGGTCAGCGCGTCGACGAGCGCGTCGACCAGGTCGCCGTCGCCCTCGCGCCACCACAGCAGCACCATGTCGGCGACCTCGTCGGAGTCGTCCCCGACGATGACGTCGGCCTCCGTGCGGGCGTGGACGTCGTCGAGCAGCGCCTGGTCGGCGGCGGGGTCGCCGTCGGCGCCCAGCACCTGCACGGCCGTGCCGGGCTCGATCCCGAGCTTCTCGGCCAGGCCACGCTCTGCCGCGTGGTCCGCGGACGTGCTCACGAAGGGTCCTCCAGGTAGGGGCCGGGCAGCGGGGAGTCGGGCGGTGGGCGACAGTCCACCGGACGACCACCCTGCGCGCAAGTGGCTCGCCGCAGCCGGACGGGGAAGAGCGCCTGCATGACGACGCCCGCCTCCGACGCTGCCGGCCACCCGCACGAGCACGCCGAGCACGCGCACCCCGGTCACGGCGGCGGTCCGCACGAGGGGCACGACGCCGGGCACGACGCCGGGCACGACGGCGGGCACGACCACCCCACCGGCCTGCTCGCCCGCCTCAGGGAGCTCGTCGCCCCGCACAGCCACGACGCCGCGGACAGCGTCGACAGCGCCCTCGAGTCCTCCGCCAAGGGCATCCGCGCGCTGAAGATCAGCCTCCTGGTGCTCGGGGTCACGGCCGTCCTGCAGGGCGTCGTCGTCGCGTTCACCGGGTCGGTCGCCCTGCTCGGCGACACCCTCCACAACCTCAGCGACGCCCTGACCGCCGTGCCGCTGGCGATCGCCTTCACCCTCGGGCGCCGGCCGCCGACCCGCCGCTACACCTACGGCTACGGGCGGGCCGAGGACCTCGCCGGCGTCGTCATCGTCGTGTTCATCCTGGCCAGCTCGGTGGTCGCCGCCTACGAGGCGGTGCAGCGGCTGGTCGACCCGCAGCCCGTCCGGTACCTCGGGGCGGTCGCGGCGGCCGGGGTCATCGGCTTCGCCGGCAACGAGCTGGTCGCCCGCTACCGGATCCGCGTGGGCCGCGAGATCGGGTCGGCGGCGCTGGTCGCCGACGGCCTGCACGCCCGCACGGACGGCTACACGTCGCTGGCCGTCGTCGTCGGGGCGGTCGGGGTCGCGCTCGGGTTCGAGCAGGCCGACCCGGTGGTGGGGCTGCTCATCAGCGTGGCGATCCTGTTCGTCCTCAAGGACGCCGCCCGCACGGTCTACCGGCGGCTCATGGACGCCGTCGACGAGGACGTGCTGGACGCCGTGGAGCAGGTCCTGCGCGGGACCCCGGGCGTGCTCGACCTCGGCGACGTGCGGGCCCGCTGGATCGGCCACGACCTGCGGGCCGAGTGCGAGGTCGTCGTCGGGGACGGCCTGTCGCTGGTCGAGGCGCACCGGATCGCCGAGGAGGCGATGCACCGGCTCGTGCACGGCGTGCCGCGGCTGACCAGCGCGCTCGTCCACGCCGACCCCGAGGGCGAGCACACCCACGCCGTCAGCGCGCACCACCTGCGCGCGGCGGCGCTCAGCCGGGCAGGAACGACAGCCGCACCTGACGGTCGGGGTTGTCGACGTTGAGGTCGACCAGCGCCACCGACTGCCAGGTGCCGAGCGCGAGGCGGCCGCCGAGCACCGGGAGGGTGGCGTACGGCGGGACCAGGGCCGGCAGCACGTGCGACCGGCCGTGACCCCGGCTGCCGTGCGCGTGCCGCCAGCGGTCGTCGGCGGGCAGCAGGTCGCGCAGGGCGGCGAGCAGGTCGTCGTCGGAGCCGGCGCCGAGCTCGAGGACGGCGACGCCCGCGGTCGCGTGCGGCACGAACACGTGCAGCAGGCCGTCGCCGCGGCCGGGGACGAAGGCGGCGCAGTCGCGGGTGAGGTCGTGGACGACCTCGCGGCCGCCGGTGCGGACGTCGAGCAGGGTGCTGTCCATGCCGCGGCGTTCCCTGCCGCGCCGCGCGCCTTACCGCGCGGTAGGGGGGAGGATGGGCCGGTGACCGAGAGCAGCACCGACCAGCCCACTGCCGAGCGCTTCAGCGTCATCAGCGACGGGCTGCCGAGCCAGCTGCCCGACGTCGACCCGGCCGAGACCGCCGAGTGGCTCGAGAGCTTCGACGCGCTGGTCGAGAGCAGCGGCCGCGGCCGCGCCCGCTACCTGATGCTCAAGCTGCTCGAGCGGGCCCGCGAGAAGCAGGTCGGCGTCCCGGCGCTGCGCAGCACCGACTACATCAACACGATCCCGCCGGAGCGCGAGCCCTGGTTCCCCGGCGACGAGCACGTCGAGCGCCGCATCCGCGCGTACGTCCGCTGGAACGCCGCCATCCAGGTCAGCCGCGCCAACCGCCCGGAGATCGGCGTCGGCGGGCACATCGCCACGTACGCGAGCGCGGCGTCGCTGTACGAGGTCGGCTTCAACCACTTCTTCCGCGGCAAGGACCACCCGGGCGGCGGCGACCAGGTCTTCTTCCAGGGCCACGCCTCCCCCGGCATCTACGCCCGCGCCTTCCTCGAGGGCCGGCTCACCCAGGACCAGCTCGACGCGTTCCGGCAGGAGAGCAGCCCGCACGGCCTGCCGAGCTACCCGCACCCGCGGCTCATGCCGGACTTCTGGGAGTTCCCGACCGTCTCCATGGGCCTCGGCCCGCTGCACGCGATCTACCAGGCGCGCTTCAACCGCTACCTGCACCACCGCGGCATCAAGGACACCAGCGAGCAGCACGTGTGGTGCTTCCTCGGCGACGGCGAGATGGACGAGCCGGAGTCGCTCGGCGCCATCGGCGTCGCGGCCCGCGAGGAGCTCGACAACCTGACCTTCGTCGTCAACTGCAACCTGCAGCGGCTCGACGGCCCGGTCCGCGGCAACGGCAAGATCATCCAGGAGCTGGAGGCGTACTTCCGCGGCGCCGGCTGGAACGTCGTCAAGGTCGTGTGGGCGCGGCAGTGGGACGACCTGCTCGCCCGCGACGTCGACGGCGTGCTGGTCAACGCCATGAACACCACGCCGGACGGCCAGTTCCAGACCTACTCGGTCGAGGACGGCGCCTACACCCGGGAGAAGTTCTTCGGCACCGACCCGCGGCTGCGCCGGATGGTCGAGCACCTGACCGACGACGACATCAAGGGCCTGCCGCGCGGCGGCCACGACTACCGCAAGGTCTACGCCGCCTTCGCGGCCGCGCAGGCGCACGCCGGCCAGCCGACCGTGATCCTCGCCCACACCATGAAGGGCTGGACCCTCGGCAAGGACTTCGAGGGCCGCAACGCGACCCACCAGATGAAGAAGCTGACGAAGGACGAGCTCAAGGAGCTGCGCGACCGGCTGTACATCGACATCAGCGACAAGGCCCTCGAGAGCGACCTGCCGCCCTACTTCCACCCGGGCCCGCACAGCGCGGAGATCGAGTACATGAAGGAGCGGCGCGAGCAGCTCGGCGGCTCGCTCCCCCGCCGCGTCGTGCGCAGCGGCCCGCTGGCGCTGCCCGGGCCCGAGGCCTACGACGACCTCAAGCGCGGCTCGGGCAAGCAGGCGGTCGCCACCACCATGGCCTTCGTCCGGCTGCTCAAGGACCTCATGAAGGACAAGGGCATCGGGCAGCGCATCGTCCCGGTCATCCCCGACGAGGCGCGCACCTTCGGCATCGACGCGATGTTCCCGACGGCGAAGATCTACTCGCCGTTCGGCCAGCGCTACGAGGCGGTCGACCGCGCGCTGCTGCTGTCGTACAAGGAGTCCGAGCAGGGCCAGATCCTGCACGAGGGCATCACCGAGGCCGGCTCGATGGCGTCGGTGATCGCCGCCGGGCACGTCGTACGCCACCCACGGCGAGCCGATGATCCCCGTCTACGTCTTCTACTCGATGTTCGGCTTCCAGCGCACCGGCGACCAGATGTGGAGCTTCGGCGACCAGCTCGGCCGCGGCTTCCTGCTCGGCGCGACCGCCGGCCGCACCACGCTCAACGGCGAGGGGCTGCAGCACCAGGACGGCCACAGCCTGCTGCTGGCCAGCACCAACCCGGCCTGCGTCGCCTACGACCCGGCGTGGGCCTACGAGGTGGCGTTCATCGTCGAGGACGGCCTGCGCCGCATGTACGGCGAGCAGCCGAGGACGTCTTCTACTACCTGACCGTCTACAACGAGCCCTACCCGCAGCCGGCCGATGCCCGACCTGCCCGACCTGCGCGAGAGCGTCCTGCGCGGGATGTACCGCTACCGCGCCGGGCTCCGGCGACGGCCCGCGGGCGCAGGTGCTGGCCAGCGGCGTCACGGTGCGGCACGCGCTGCGAGGCCCAGCAGCTGCTGCGCGACGACTGGGGCGTGGGCGCCGACGTCTGGTCGGTGACCAGCTGGAACGAGCTGCGCCGCGACGCCGTCGCCTGCGAGGAGCACGCCCTGCTCGCACCCGCGACGAGCGCGCGCACCCCCTGCGTGACGCAGCAGCTCGAGGGCGCCCCCGGCCCGGTCGTCGCCGTCAGCGACTGGATGCGCGCCGTGCCCGACCAGATCAGCCGCTGGGTGCCGCAGGACTGGAGCAGCCTCGGCACCGACGGCTACGGCCGCTCCGACACCCGCGCCGCCCTGCGCCGGCACTTCCACACCGACCCCGAGTCGATCGCGGTCGCCGTGCTGCAGGCGCTCGCGGCCCGCGGCGAGGTCGACGCCGGCGCTGCCCGCCGAAGGCGGTCGAGCGCTACGACCTGCGCACGAGCGGGTGCCGGCGGCAAGGACACCAGGCCGGCAGCAGTGAGGTCAGCGGCTAGCGCCCCTGCAGCTGCGTCGTCACGGTGCAGGTCGACCGTCAGGGCCGGCGCGTCGGCGCCGGGCCCGGACAGTGCCCCGCTGGCGCCTCGCGCGGTCAGCGCGGCCAGGCACGGCAGCAGCGCCGGCAGCAGCCGGGCGAGGCCGCCGCTGCGCCGGCGCGGGTCCGGCTGGGCACGAACGTCCTGTGCTCCGATCGGGGGCCCGCTGCCGCCCGCTGGTCCGCCGTCGGGGGCCGCGTGCACAGAGCCGCGGCGGGCCGGTGCCGTGTGCGCGCCGCCCGAGGGGGTACCTGCCGGTCCATGGAACGAGGCAGCGACAAGCACAGCGCCCGCATGGACGACGCCCTGGAGCACGAGGTCCGCGGGCATGATGACCGGCGGGGCGCGACACCCACGCCGAGGAGTGGAAGTCGGCCGAGCCGTCCGGGCGAGGACCAGCCGGCCGTCGACCTGTCGGCCGACGGCTCCCTGCACGGCGGCGTCCCCGACGGCATGACCGAGCGCGACGTCGAGCAGCGGTCGACGCTCGCGCAGTACCTCGGCAAGGAGGTCTGGCCGGCGACCGGCGCGCAGCTGCTCGCCGTCGCCTCGGGCCGCGAGGCGCCCGACGCCGTCCTGGCGCGGCTGCGCCAGCTGCCGGCCGACCGTGTCCTACACGAACCTGCAGGACGCCTGGGCGGCGCTCGGCGGGCACGTGGAGCAGCACCGCTTCTAGCCGCCGCCGGGCCGCCCGGGTCGTCCCCGGGCCGCCGGGCATGGTCCGTTCGGGCCCTCTTGCGCCCGAACCGTGCTCGGAGCGGCCGTCGGGTGCCGAAGGATCCTGGCAGGAAGCCAGGACACGGAGGACCCGATGGCCCGCAGGACCGCGCAGATCCGCTCGCTCGAGGAGCACCCGAACCTGCCCGAGGTGCTCGGCGTGCTGGCCCAGCTCGCGCACGTGGCCGACGACGACCTCGCCGGCTCGCCGACGGCTGGACGCAACACCATCGCCGTCGCCGAGGCCCGCGACCACGCGCTGTCGCCCGACAGCCCGCTCGTCTGCGAGGTGCTCGCCGCGTTCGAGGCCGTGCAGGCGCTGTTCGCCGACGACGTCCGCGGCGAGGCCCCCTACCTGACGCGTCGACGCCGCAGGTCGCGGTCCGGGCGCTCAAGGCCGTCCGCGACGCCATCGCCGCCGCCTACGCCCGCCCGGTGCTGGCCCGCGGCGAGCACGCCGCGCTGCTGCGGCCGTGGCGCGCGGTGTTCCCGGCCGACACCGCCCGTCGAGGAGCCCGACCTCGGCCCGCGCGCCGACCAGGTCAAGGCGCTGCTCGGCGCCCTGCCGGCGCTCGCCACCCGCTGCCACGACGCCGCCGGCCAGGCGCTCTACGACGCCCTGGTCGACCGCTCGTTCGTCGAGGAGTCCGACCGCGGCCGAGGCCCGCGACGCCGCCTTCCCGCCGCCGTCCTCACCAGCCGCCGCCGCACCTGGGCGCTGGTGCGCCGCAGCGGCGCCGAGGGCCTGTCGCGCCCCTGCCCGCACCTGCCGCACGCACCGCGGCCGGCTCCGAGCGCGAGGACCAGCGCGTGCTCGCGCTCTGCCTCGACGCCGCCTGCGCGCTGCTCGTCGCCGACGCCGTCACCGACGAGGTCGCCGCCCGGCTGATCGACCCGGTCGCCGCGCCTCATCCCGCTGCAGCGCCCCGGCCCGGTCCAGCTGAGCAGCTCGTCGGCGCCCCAGGCGTTGACGACGCGGTCGGGCGTGCACCCCGCACAGGTGCGCCCGCTCGCAGCCCGAGGTGCTGCCAGTCGAGCTGACCCGGCGCGTGCGCGTCGGTGTCGATCGCGACCAGGCAGCCCGCCTCGACGGCGAGCCGCAGCAGCCGCTTCGGCGGGTCGAGCCGCTCGGGGCGGCTGTTGACCTCGACGGCGACGCCGAACTGCGCGCACGCCGCGAAGACCACCTCGGCGTCGAACTCCGACTCCGGCCGGCCCTTGCCGCCGCGGCCGTGGCCGAGCACCTGCCGCCCGGTGCAGTGGCCGAGCACGTCGGTGTGCGGGTTGCTGATCGCCGCCACCATGCGCGCCGTCATCGCGTCGCGCTCCATCCGCAGCTTGCTGTGCACCGACGCGACGACGAGGTCGAGCCGGCGAGCAGCGCGGGGTCCTGGTCGAGCGAGCCGTCCTCGTTGATGTCGCACTCGATGCCGGTGAGCAGGCGGAACGGCGCGGCCGGCCCTCGGCGTGTCCGCGGCGAAGACGCTCGTTGAGCCCGGCGACGACGTCGAGCTGCTGGCGCAGCCGGTCGGCGGACAGCCCGTTGGCGACGGTCAGCCGCGGCGAGTGGTCGGTGAGGACGACGTACGCGTGGCCGAGGGCGCGGGCGGTCCGGGCCATCTCCTCGATCGGGCGAGCCGCCGTCGGACCAGTCGGAGTGGGTGTGCAGGTCGCCCTGCAGCGCCGCCCGCAGCGCGGCCGCGCCCTCGGCCACCGGCGTGCTCGCCGAGCGTCTCGACCCGGCGCAGGTAGACCGGCTCCTCGCCCGCGCAGCGACTCCGCGATGACCAGCGCGGTCACCTTGCCGATGCCGGTGAGCTCGGTGAGGGTGCCCGCCGCGGCCGCGCTGCGCGAGCGCCGTCGCGGCCCTCGCGGTCGACGACGGCGGCGGCCGTGCGGAAGGCCTTGACCCGGTAGCTCGGCTCGAGCGCCCGCTCGAGGCAGAAGGCGATGCGGCGGAGGTCGTCGGCCGGGTCGCGGGTCACGCGGACACCGTCGTCTCGGGGGCGACACCGTCGTGGCTCGAGCCGTCGGCCGAGTCGCCCGGGCGACCCTCCTCGGCCCGCCAGACGCGCGAACACGGCCGCGCAGACCGCGGTCCAGGCCGCGGCCGACCACGGTGCCGGCGACGACGTCGGACAGGTAGTGGACGCCGAGCAGCACCCGGGTGGCGCCGACGACGACGCCGACGACGCAGCTCGCGCCGGCGAGCAGCAGCCGCCGCGACGGCGGCGACCAGCGGCAGCAGCGACGACCGCGGTCGTGAGCCAGAAGACGGTGCCACCGAGGGCGTGGCCGGACGGGAACGAGGGGCCGAGCGCGCTGGCGACACGGGCTCGTCGAACACCGGGCGGGCCCGGTCGACGACGGCCTTGGTGCCCCTGCGACAGCACCAGGGACCCGGTGCGCGCCACCGCGAGGAACAGCGCGCGACCGGCGTCGTCCGGTCGCCAGGAGCAGGGCGACGCCGACCACGCTGGCGACCGTCACGAGCAGCGGGTCGCCGAGGTGGGTGAGCAGCGCGCGCGGCGGCAGCAGCTCCGGGCTGGCCTCGACCGCCCGCTCGGCGGCGGCGCTGGCCGCGGTCGTCGAGCGCGATCAGCGGCTCCCAGCGGCCGCGCACGAGCAGGGCCACGGGCCCGAGCGACCAGCGCGAGGGCGACGGCGCCGCGCGCAGGGCCAGCGCGAGCCGCAGGCCGGCCCGCACGTCGGGCGTCGGGGTGCGCGTCCGGACGAGCGAGGTCCCCGGAGCGCGGGGCGCTGCCGGGGACGTCGGTCATGCCGGGGTCTCGCTGGTCAGCCGGCGCTGGCGGCGCCGGTGACCGGCGCCGTCTTCTTGGCCCGGCGTGCGGGCGGGCGCGGGGCGGCCTCGTCGTCGTCGCTGCGGCGCGTCGGCGAGCTCGGCCGGGCCTGCTGGGCCTTCTCCTGGCCCTTGGCTCTGCAGCGCGCGGATGGCGTCGCGGGCCGGCTCGATGCCGCCGACGCCGAAGGCGATGATCGAGCGGCGCGATGATCAGCGCGAGCAGGCCGTAGTAGATGCCGCCGACGATGAGCGGGGCGATCTCGAGCTGGTCGAGCGCGGCGAAGACGCCGATCGCGACGACGAACAGCGAGGCGCCGTTCGCGACCGCGCCGCCGTAGGACAGGCCGCCGAGCAGGTTGGACAGCAGGTCCTTGACCGCGGCGGCCACGGCCGCGGCGATGACGAGGATGAGGATCGCCACGAACAGCTTCGGCAGGAAGGAGATGACTGCTGCAGGAAGCGGCTGACGGCGTTGCCTTGCCGAACACGTCGAACGCGGCCGGCAGCACGAACAGGAAGATGAAGTAGTAGACGATCTTGCCGAGGATGCGCGGCCGCGTCGTACTTGCTCTTGCTCAGCGCCTGCTTGACGCCGCCGCGCTCGACGAGCTGGTCGAAGCCGACCTTCTGCAGCACCTTGGTGAGGATCTTCTGCACGACCTTGGCGACGATGATGCCGACGATCAGGATCAGCAGGAAGTAGCCGACCTTCGGCAGCAGCTGGATGCCCTGGTCGAAGGCGTCCTGGAACCCCTGCTCGAAGTCGATCGCGGCAAGGACCTGCATGGGGTGCTCCTACGGGTGGGTCGGTCGGGCTGTCCCGCGGGACCGTCCCCGTCCTCCGCGATCACAACCCTGGCGCCGCCGGCCGGCCCGCGTCACACGACCTGGTGCAGCCAGGTGACGCTGGCGCCGGCGCCGGCGTGGCGGTACGGCTCGAGCTCCTCGTCCCAGGCGCTGCCGAGCAGGCGGTCGACCTCGTGGCTCAGCGCCGGGCCGCTCGCACCGGCCAGGGCGGCCCGCAGCCGGTCCTCCGGGCACGACGCAGGTCGCCGTTCGCGCTGGTGGTGCGCGGAAGACGCCGAGGCTCGGGCGTGACGGAGTAGCGCTCGCCGTCGACGCCGGGGCTCGGCTCCTCGGTGACCTCGTAGCGCAGCGGCGTCCAGCCGCGCAGCGCCGCCGCGAGCCGCCCCGCCGTGCCGGCTCGGCCGCGCCAGCCGGTCTCGGCGCGCAGCAGCCCCGGGGAGGCCGGCTGGTCGGTCCAGGTCAGGCTGACGCGCACGCCGAGCTCTGCCGCGACCGCCCACTCGACGTGGGGGCACAGCGCAGGCGGAGCGGAGTGGACGTAGAGCACGCCGGCGGACACGGGGCCTCCTGCTGGGGCGCTCGAGGTGCGCCTTCCCCAGCGGCCTCGTCCGTCCCAGCGGTCACGTGCGTCCCGGCAGTGTGCCCCCTTCGACGCTCCGTGACCACCCCTTCACGCCGCCGCGTCGCCCGTCCGAGCCAGTCGTCGACGCCCGCCAGCAGACGGGCGCGGACGTCCGTCGGGGCGGCGCTGGCCCGCACCGAGCAGCGCGCGAGGTCGGCCAGCTCGTCGTCGCCGAAGCCCCTGCCGCACCCGCAGCGCCTCGTACTGCGCCACCAGCCCGCTGCGGAACAGCAGCGGGTCGTCGGCGCCCAGCGCGACGCCGACCCCGGCCGCCCGCAGCGCCCGCACCGGGGCGCGGTCGAGGTCGAGCACGCCGAGCGCGGCGTTCGACGCCGGGCAGACCTCGCAGGTGACCCCGCGCCGCGCCAGCTCGTCGAGCAGCGCGGGGTCCTCGACCGCCCGGACACCGTGCCCGAGCCGGTCGGCGCCGAGCTCGCGCACCGCGGCGCGGACGTTGCGCGGCCCGCGCAGCTCGCCGGCGTGCGGCGCGGCGAGCAGCCCGGCGTCGCGGGCGAGCCGGAAGGCCTTGCCGAAGGCCGCGGTGTCGCCGCGCGTCTCGTCGTTCGACAGGCCGAACCCGACGACGCCCCGCCCGGCGCGCGGCGGGCCAGCCGCGCGAGCGTCTCGGCGTCGCCGGGGTGCCGGGTGCGGTTCGCCGCGACGACGAGCGCCATGCCGACGCCGGTGGCGGCCTGCGCCTCGCCGCCGCGTCGAGCACCAGCTCGAGCCCCGCCTGCAGCCCGCCGAGCCGGGCCGGCGTAGGAGCTGGGGTCGACCTGCAGCTCGCACCAGCCGGAGCCGGCCGGCCGCTCGTCCTCGGCGATCTCGCGCACCAGGCGGCGGACCTCGTCGGGGCCGCGGACGAGCTCGCGGGCGGCGTCGTACAGGCGCTGGAAGCGGGGCCAGCCGCGGCGGACGGTGACGTCGACCCGGGCGCCGAAGGGGTCGAGCAGCTCCGGCGGCAGCTGCCGGCCCTGCTCCGCCGCGCAGCTCGAGCAGCGTCGCGGGCCGCATCCCGCCGGTCAGGTGCAGGTGCAGGTGCGCCTTGGGGAGCAGAGAGAGGTCGCGCACGCGCGCATCTGCCGCCGGGCCGTGTGTCGGACCCCGGTGCCACGCTCGCGGCGGTGGGAGACTGGAGCGTCCAGCCCCGCCCCTCGACGAGGACGGAGCCCCGTGACCCGCCCGGCCAGCACCGACGCGCCCCTGCCGCCGACGTCCTACGACGGCGAGCAGCCTGTCCGTGCTCGAGGGGCTCGAGGCCGTCCGCAAGCGCCCGGGCATGTACATCGGGTCCACCGACAGCAAGGGCCTCACGCACCTCGTCTACGAGGTCGTCGACAACTGCGTCGACGAGGCGCTGGCGGGCCACTGCGCGCGGATCGAGCTCACGCTGCACGCCGACGGCTCGGTCGAGGTCGCCGACGACGGCCGCGGCATCCCGGTCGACGTCGAGCACCAAGACCGGGCTGACCGGCGTCGAGCTGGTGCTGACCAAGCTGCACGCGGGCGGCAAGTTCGGCGGCGCGGGCTACAAGACCTCCGGCGGCCTGCACGGCGTCGGCGCCTCGCGTCGTCAACGCGCTGTCCGGCCGGCTCGACGTCGTCGTCCGGCGCGGCGGCCGGGTCCACACCATGTCGCTTCCAGCGCGGCGTGCCCGGGCGTCTTCGCGGGCGACGGTCCCGCGGCGCCGTTCACGCCGCCGCGCCGGGCCTGTCGGTCGCGGGCAAGGCCGCCAAGGGGCAGACCGGCACGACCATCCGCTGGTGGCCCGACCTGCCGCTGTTCAGCAAGGGCAGCGCGGTCGACGTGACCAGGTCGTCGCCCGGCTGCGCCAGACGGCCTTCCTCGTGCCCGGGCTGACGCTGGCGCTGCTCGACCGCCGCGACGCGGCGAGCCTGGTCGAGGAGTGCTTCCGGTTCGACGGCGGCACGGCCGACTTCGTCGAGCACCTCGCGGCCGACGGCGGCGGTCTGCGACCCGGTCCACATCACCGGCGAGGGCACCTACAAGGAGACCGTCCCGGTCCTCGACGAGCAGGGCCACATGGTCACCACCGTCGTCGAGCGCACCTGCGAGGTCGACGTCGCCCTGCGCTGGGGCATCGGCTACGACACCGTCGTCCAGAGCTTCTGCAACGTCGTCGCCACCGGCCACGGCGGCAGCCACCAGAACGGCTTCGAGGTCGGCCGTCCTCAAGACCCTCAACGCCGCGATGCGCGAGAAGCGAAGGTGCTCAAGGTCAAGGACGACGACGTCGTCAAGGACGACGTCCTCGAGGGCCTCACCGCCGTCGTCACGGT
>CAWFHF010000008.1:0-202650 GCA_963815615.1 uncultured Actinomycetota bacterium
GTACGCCGCCGCCTTCCTGGCGCCGCTGGCGCTGGCCTGGCTGCTGACGCCCGTCATGCTCAAGCTCGCCCTCAAGCGCCGCATCCTCGACGGCCCGACGGAGGAGGCGCGCAAGGCCCAGCAGGCCGCCATCCCCTACCTCGGCGGGGTGGCGATCGTCGGGGGCTTCAGCGCCCTGGTGCTCGGCGCGGCCGCGGTCGACCGGGCGCCGAGCGTGGTCGTCCAGCTGGGCGTGCTGCTCGGCACCGGCCTGGTGCTGGCGCTGATGGGCCTGCTCGACGACCTGAAGGGCGGGATCAGCGCGAAGCTGCGCCTGCTGGTCGAGGTGGGAGCGGGCATCGCGGTGTACGCGAACGGCTCGGGAGCCGACCTGCAGGGCCCGGCGGCGCTCAACCTGCTGGTGACGGTGGTCTGGGTCGTCGGGATCACCAACGCCTTCAACCTGCTCGACAACATGGACGGCCTCAGCGCCGGGGTCGCGAGCATCGCCGGGCTGTCCTTCAGCCTCATCGCCGCGCTCAACGGCCAGTTCCTGGTGGCCGCGCTCGCCGCGGGGGTGGCCGGCTGCGCGACGGGCTTCCTGCGGCACAACTTCCACCCGGCCAAGATCTACATGGGCGACGCCGGGTCGCTGTTCCTCGGCTACCTGCTGGCCGTGCTGGGCCTCGAGCTGCAGCTGGACGGCACCCCGCAGCTCGTCGCCCTGTTCGTGCCCCTGCTCGTGCTCGGCGTCCCCCTGTTCGACACGACGCTGGTCACGGTGCAGCGGCTGCTGCACGGCCGCAGCCCCGCCCAGGGCGGCCGCGACCACACCAGCCACCGGCTCGTCTGGGTCGGCATCCCGGTGCCCGTGGCGGTCTGCCTGCTGTACGCGACGGCGGTGGCGCTCGGCTGGCTGGCCGTCCTGCTCGCCCGCCTCGACACGGTCAGCGGCCTGCTGCTGGTGGCCTTCGTCCTGACGGTCGGCACGTTCCTGCTCGGGCTGGTCAGCGCGGTCCCGGTCTACGAGAACAGCCGGCAGCGGCAGGTCATGCTCCGCGTGGTGCGCGACCACGAGCCGGAGCCCGAGCAGCAGGCCGGCTAGTGCGCTGGACCGTCCACGGCGAGCGGTCGGTCTACGACAGCCCCTGGGTCGGGCTGGCCCTGGTCGACGTCGAGGTGCCCGGCGGCGCGCGCTTCGAGCACCACGTCGTCCGGCACCCGCGCCAGGCCGCGGGCACCGTCGTGCACGACCCGGCCCGCGGGGTGCTGCTGCTGTGGCGGCACCGCTTCATCACCGACAGCTGGGGCTGGGAGGTGCCGGCGGGTGCGCGTCGACGACGGCGAGGACGCTCGCGCAGGCCGGCGGCCCGCGAGGTGCTGGAGGAGACCGGGTGGCGACCCGGGGCCGCTGCGCCACCTGCAGACCTGGCACCCGATGCAACGGCGTCAGTCCGACCAGGTCTTCACCGCCTTCGTCGCCGACGGCGCCGAGCACGTCGGCGACCCCAGCGACCCGAGCGAGTCCGAGCGGGTGGAGTGGGTGCCGGTCGACGCGGGTGCGCGAGCTGGTCACCACCGGCGCAGGTCCGCGACGGCCTGTCGCTGACCGCCCTGCTGAGGTGGCTGCTCTAGCGGTGCAGCCGCCGGGCGCTCCACCGGGCGACCGGCTGCTCGATCACCGTGTACGACATCGCCGCGGCGGCGACCGCGAAGACCACCTCGAGCAGCAGGACCAGGGCCAGCGGCAGGTCGTCGCGCCGCTCGAAGGCCTTGAAGAACACGTAGTGCCACAGGTACAGCGAGTAGGAGATGCGCCCCAGGAAGGCCAGCGGCGGCGAGGACAGCAGCGCCGACGCCGGACCGGGGCCGCCGCCGAGCAGCCCCCCGACCAGGCAGCCCGTCGCCACGACCGCCACCGGCACGGCCACCTGCAGGTCGACCCGCTCGACCAGGCAGGCGTACGCGTAGAGACCCAGCAGCAGCAGCAGCCCGGTCTCGGGCAGCCCGGGGACCGCAGTCGTGGAGGGCCGCCACGACATGAGCGAGGGCGACGCCGCAGCCGAGCAGCAGCCCTCCCCCGCGCCCGTCCAGCCGGAAGTCGTCGGTGGGCCGCGCGTCGGCGGCCTGCACCACCCACAGGGCGTGGAAGCAGTACGCCGCGCCGGCCAGGCAGAGCCCGGCGAGGACCCCGCGCGGGACGCGGAGCGCCAGCAGGCCGAGCAGCAGGAGCGGCCAGACGAGGTAGAACTGGGCCTCCTGCCCGAGCGACCAGGTGTGGTCGAGCGGGCTGATCGACAGGTGCTGGACGGTCAGCGCGAGGTTCGACCGGAACTCGGCGGCCAGCAGCGCCCGGGGCACGTAGTCCTCGCCGACCAGCGACTCCCCCAGCGGGTACAGCGCGGCGAGCATGAACAGCAGCGGCGGGGCGATCCGCAGGAAGCGCCGCGCCCAGAACCGCGGCACGCTGATGCCCCCGTACCGGTCCTGCTCGGCGAGCAGCAGGGCGGTGATCAGGTACCCGGAGACGACGAAGAAGACGTCGACGCCGACGGCGCCGGGGAACGGCGACGCCGGGAGCGCGTGGACGACCAGCACGGTCGTGACCGCGATGGCGCGGACGCCGTCGAGCGCGTCGACCCGCCGTCCGGCGGCCAGCCGGGCGGCCGGAGCCGTCGTCGGGGCGGCGTCGGCGAGGTCCGCCCGGACGTCGACGACCGCTCCCGCCGTCACGACAGGTAGCCGCGCAGCAGGCCGGTGGCCTCGGTGATCCGGCGGACGTCGACGTGCTCGTCGCGGGTGTGCGCGAGGTTCGGGTCGCCGGGTCCGTAGTTGACGGCGGGGATGCCGAGCGAGGCGAAGCGGGCGACGTCCGTCCACCCGTACTTCGCGACCGGGGTGACGCCGACCGCCTGCACGAAGTGCTGCGCGGCCGGCGCGGACAGCCCGGGCAGCGCACCCGGCGAGGAGTCGGTGAGGACGCACGCGTGCGGCGCCAGGACCTCCCGGACGTGCTCGAGCGCCTGCTCCTCGGTCCGGTCGGGCGCGAAGCGGAAGTTGACGGTGACCCGGCAGGCGTCGGGCACGACGTTGCCGGCCACCCCGCCCTCGATCGCGACCGCCGACAGCCCCTCGCGGTAGACGCAGCCGTCGATGTCGACCTCGCGCGCCTCGTACCGCACCAGGGCCACCAGCAGCGGGGCGGCCGCGTGGATCGCGTTCTCGCCCAGCCAGGCGCGCGCGGTGTGCGCCCGGACACCGGGCAGGTCGACCTGCACCCGCAGCGTCCCCTGGCAGCCGGCCTCCAGGCGCCCGGCGGTCGGCTCCATGAGGACGGCGAGGTCGGCGTCGAGCCAGTCGCGGTGGGTCTCGACGAGGCGCTTGAGGCCGTTCTTCGACGCCTCGACCTCCTCGTTGTCGTAGAGCACGTAGGTGACGTCGGAGGCGGGCTCGGCCAGCGTGGCGGCGAGGTGCAGCAGGACGGCGTCACCGGCCTTCATGTCGGTGGTGCCGCAGCCGTAGAGCAGGTCGCCCTCGCGCCGCGAGGGGACGTTGTCGGCGATCGGCACCGTGTCGAGGTGGCCGGCGAGCAGCACGCGCCGGTCCCGCCCGAGCTGCGTCCGCGCGACGACGGCGTCGCCGTCGCGGTCGACCGTCAGGTGGGGCAGGGCCCGCAGCGCCTCCTCGACGAGGTCGGCCAGCAGCCCCTCGGACCCGGACACCGACGGGACGTCGACCAGCCGCGCGCACAGGTCGACCGGGTCGGCGCCCAGGTCCAGGGGCGGCGGAGCGTCGAGGTGCACCCGGACAGTCTTCCCTAGGCTGCTCCCCCATGAGCACCCGCACCGCCTCCGGCACCGGCCTGGCCACGACGACGACGGACGGCCAGGTGCTCGACACCTGGTACCCGGCGCCGCAGCTGGGCGAGGGCGCCCCGGCTCCCGAGGGCCTGGAGGCGCTCGCGGGCGACGACGAGGCGCGCGGGGTGCGCCGCGAGGTCGTGACGCGGACGGTCGACCTCGACGCCGCCCCGCAGGACGCCGCCGACGCCTACCTGCGCCTGCACCTGCTCTCGCACCGCCTCGTGCCGCCGCACGGCGTCAGCCTGGACGGCCAGTTCGGGCTGCTGGCGAACGTCGTGTGGACCAACCACGGGCCGTGCGCCGTCGAGGGCTTCGAGGGGGTGCGGCTGCGGCTGCTGGCCCGCGGGCCGGTGCTCGTCCACAGCGTCGACAAGTTCCCGCGGATGGTCGACTACGTGCTCCCCGGCGGCGTGCGCATCGCCGACGCCGACCGTGTCCGCCTGGGCGCGCACCTCGCGCCCGGGACGACCGTGATGCACGAGGGGTTCGTCAACTTCAACGCCGGCACCCTCGGGGCGAGCATGGTGGAGGGGCGGATCAGCGCCGGCGTCGTCGTCGACGACGGGAGCGACATCGGCGGCGGCGCGTCGATCATGGGCACCCTGTCGGGCGGCGGCAGCGAGGTGGTGCGGATCGGCAAGCGCTGCCTGCTGGGCGCCAACGCCGGCACCGGGATCAGCCTGGGCGACGACTGCGTGGTCGAGGCCGGCTGCTACGTCACCGGCGGCACGAAGGTCACCCTGCAGGACGGCCGGGTGGTCAAGGGCCGCGACCTGTCGGGCTCGTCGGGCCTGCTGTACTTCCGCGACTCGGTCAGCGGCGCGGTGTGTGCCCGTCCGCGGGCCGGCAAGACGGTCGAGCTGAACGCCGCGCTGCACGCCAACTGACCCCCTCAGGACGGCAGCGCCGCCAGCCGCTCCCCTGCCGCGGCGATGCGCTCGTCGGTGGCGGTGAGCGCCATCCGCACGTGCCGGGCCCCCGCGGCGCCGTAGAACTCGCCCGGCGCGGCCAGCACGCCGACGTCCGCCAGGGCGGCCACGGTGTCCCAGCAGGGCTCGTCGCGGGTGCACCACAGGTAGAGCCCCGCCTCGGAGTGCTCGACCCGGAAGCCGGCCGCCTCCACGGCGGGGCGCAGCACGGCCCGACGTGCCGCGTAGCGGGCCTTCTGCTCGGCGACGTGGTCGTCGTCGGCGAGGGCGTCGACCAGGGCGGCCTGGACGGGGGCGGGCACCAGCAGGCCGATGTGCTTGCGGGCCTCGACCAGCGCGGCGACCGCGTGCGCATCACCGACGGCGAAGCCGGCGCGGTAGCCGGCGAGGTTGCTGCGCTTGGACAGCGAGTGCAGGGCCAGCACGCCGTCGGTCGAGCCGTCCGACACGCTCGGGTGCAGCACGGACACCGGCTCGGCCTCCCAGCCGAGCTCGAGGTAGCACTCGTCGCTGGCGACCAGGACGTCGTGCTCGCGCGCCCAGGCGACCGTGCGGGCGAGCTCCTCGGGCGGCAGGACCCGGCCGGTCGGGTTGCTCGGCGAGTTGAGCCAGACCAGCGCGACGTCGGACGGGTCGTGCGCCGTCGGGTCGTCGGTCGGCACGGGCACGCAGCCCGCCAGCCGCGCCCCGGCGTCGTAGGTCGGGTAGGCGAGCGAGGGGATCAGCACGGTGCTGCCGGGGGCGAGCCCCAGGAGCACGGGCAGCAGGGCGACGAGCTCCTTGCTGCCGATGCTCGGGACCACGTGCTCCACGCCGACGTCGGCGCCCAGCCGCCGGCGCGACCAGTCGACGAGCGACGCGCGCAGCGCCGGCGTCCCGATCGTGAGCGGGTAGCCGGGGGCGTCGGCGGCGGCGCGCGAGGGCCTGCTGGACGACGTCGGGCGTGGGGTCGACGGGCGTGCCGATGGACAGGTCGACGACGCCGCCGGGGTGGGCCGCGGCCCGCTCCCCGTAGGGGGCGAGCCGGTCCCACGGGAACGCGGGGAGCTGGGCCCGGGCGGCCCAGCCCGGGCGGTTCAGTGGCCCTCGGTGTTCTTGCCGACCGGGACGGCCATGACGACCGGGTGGTCGAGGTCGACCGGGCCGACCTTGCTCGCCCCGCCCGGGCTGCCGATGCTCGTCGTCTCGGTGAAGAAGTCGACGTTGGCCTTGTAGTAGTCCTTCCACTGGGACGGGGTGTCGTCCTCGTAGAAGATCGCCTCGACGGGGCAGACCGGCTCGCAGGCGCCGCAGTCGACGCACTCGTCGGGGTGGATGTAGAGCGAGCGCTTGCCCTCGTAGATGCAGTCGACAGGGCACTCCTCGATGCAGGCCTTGTCCTTGACGTCGACGCAGGGCTCGGCGATCACGTAGGTCACGTGGAGGGTCCTCTCGGGAACGGGTGCTCGACACCTAGTGTCGCTGATGTGGACGCCAGCGGACCAGCGGGGGTGCGGTACGTCGTCGACGTCACACCCGGCGGACCTCGGCGTCCGCGTGTCGCTGCGCCGGCGGCTGCCCGGCGGGGGCCTGGGCGACGTCCTCGGCGTGCTCGAGGGCTGGGCCGACGGCGTGCTGACGCGTGCGCCGCCGCGACGCCTCCGTCGTGACCGTGCCGCAGGCCGACGTCGTCGCCCTCAAGCGCATCCCCCCTCCCCCCGAGCGCCGGCGGTGACCGCCGCCTCCCGGGCGCGGTTCGCCGAGGTCGTGCGCAGCGAGCCGGTCGACCTCGGGCTGGCCTGCCTGCTCGTCGGCGTGCGAGGTCGAGCCCGACCTCGACCTCGACCTGCCCCTCGCCCTGCTCGACGCGCACGCCGCGGCGACCCGCGCGCAGCTGCCCGCCCACCCCCGCCCCGAGCAGGTCGCCGAGGGGCTGCGCCGGGCGCTGGGCGAGCAGGCCGGCTTCGCGGGGTCGGCGCAGGACTACGCCGACCTGCGCAGCTCGCTGCTGCACCAGGTGCTGCTGCGCCAGCGCGGCCTCCCGCTGACCCTGTCGGTCCTGTGGACCGAGGTCGCGGCCCGGATCGACGTCCCCGCCTACCTGCTCGCCCTGCCCGGCCACGTCGTCGTCGGGCTGGGCGACCCGGACGACGAGCACGTGCTCGTCGACCCCTTCGCCGGAGGGCGGGTGCTCCGGGAGGCCGACCTGCTGGCCCGCTACGGCGCCCTGCCCGCCCCGCCCGACCTGCGCCCCGCCCCGCCCGACGCCGTGCTGCTGCGCCTGCTGACCAACGTGCGGGCCCTCACCGCCCGTCAGGACCGGCTGCTGGAGAACGCGCGGACGCGGCTGTGGGCGGTCGAGCTGTCCCTGCTGCTGCCCCGCCACCCGCTCGCCCTGCGCCGCGAGCGCGGGGAGCTGCTGGTGCGCCTCGGCGAGCACCTGCGCGGCGCCGACGAGCTGGAGCGGTACGCCGCCGCCGTCGACGACGTCGACCCGCAGGAGGCCGCGACCGCCCGGCGCGAGGCGGGGCTGGCCCGCAGCCGGCTGAACTGAGCCCGACCCCGCGCACGCCGCAGGGGCGGCCCCGGAGTCCGGGACCGCCCCTGCGGAGGTCGGCTAGAAGATCGCCGTGGGGCGCGAGCGGCCGTTGCCCGCCGCGATCCCGGCTGCCGTCTCCGGCGTGTTGCTCTCGCCCGACAGGTTCGTCAGGTTCTGGCCGGTGCGGGTGAGGAAACCGAAGGTGCCCGAGCCGGTGAACACGCGGCGGATGCGGTAGGTGCCGGTGGCGTCGGTCTTGATCTGGTTGGTGATGATGCGCGAGCCGTCGTCGAGCACGCGGTAGAGCGTGATCAGCTGGTCCGCACGGCGCGGCAGCAGCCGGCCCTGGAAGGTGTAGTCGCGGGTGCCGTTGCGCACGACCGTCAGGCTGAGCGCGGTCCGCACGCCGACGACGACCGACGGGCTGGCGGTCGCCGGCAGCCCGGTCACCTGGGCGAAGAGCCGGGTGTTGGTGCCGGGGGTGACGTCGAAGGTGATCGACCCGCCGGCCGGGATGGTGCCGCGGCGCACGACCGTGTAGTCCGTCGACGGGCGGCTGTAGGCCTGCAGCTCGATGACCGAGCCGGGGGTGCCGGTGACGGTCACGCGCGACGACGCGGGTGGGCACGACGACGGCCGGGTCGACCGTGATGCCGAGCGTCCGCACGGGCGCCGCGCTCGGGCTGGGGCTCGTCGAGCTGGTCGGCGTCGCGCTGGCGCTGGCCGACGGGCTCGCGCTCGCGCTGGGGCTCGGGGCTGGCCGAGGCCGCCGCGGGCACCACGGTGATGTCCTCGACGGTGCCGCCGGTGGTGCTCAGGGCGCCGAGCAGGCGGGCCGCGCCGGTGGTCAGGTCGACGCGGTACAGCGACGGGCCGGCCGCGCCGGCGGGCTGCAGCGCGGCGAAGGCGTTGCCGCCGAGGCCGGCGATGTCGATGCCCACGGTCGAGGTCGCGGCGAGCGGGACGCCCAGGGCGCCGACGGTGCGCAGCGTGCCGTCGTTGGCCGGGTCCTGGCGGACCAGGGCGTCGGTCGCGGTGTCGACGTCGAACAGGGTCGTGCGACGTCGCGCCCGCGACGTTGCTCGCGTAGGCCGCGCCGGCGACGGCCGGGGTGACCGACGCGTTCGGGTCGCCGGCCGCGTAGGCCAGGCGGCCGTCGGTGGTGGTGTCGCCCGTCTCGGCGTTGATGCGCAGGTTCTGGCCGTTGTTGCTGACCACGCGCAGCCGGTCGACGACGGGGTTCACGTCGACGCCGAACGCCGTGCCGGACGGCGCCGGGGTGATGGCGTTGCCGCGGGCGGTGGCGACGCCGGTGCGCGGGTCGACGACGTAGACGCGGCCCGTCGTGCCCACCGCGAGCAGCTCGCCGTTGGCGGGACGGACGTCGAGGCCGACGAGGTCCTCGTCGGGGGCGAGCCCGAGGACCGGCAGCGTGGTGCCCTGGCGCCGACGGGTCGTTGACCGACACGGTGCGCAGCGCGTTGTTGCTGAGCAGCGCGTAGAGCGTGCCCGTCCTCGCGGTCGGTGATCGTCACGGTGCCGCGGGCCGGGGAGACGACCGCGCCGCCCGTCGGGCGCGACAGGACGACGTCGAAGGTCTCGGCGCCCTCGAGGCCGCCGTCGCCGCTGGTGACGACGCTGAAGGTCTTGGAGGACTCGCCCGCGGCGAAGGTCAGTGTCGCGGTCGTGCGCGTGTAGTCGCTGCCCTCGGTGGCCGAGCCGCTGGCGGTGGCGACGTCGACGGACTGCGCGTCGGCGAGGTCGCCGGTGCGGCGCACGGTCACGGTGGCGCTGCCGCCCTCGGTCGACGGTCGCGTCCGCGACGCGGAAGGCCGGGGTGGCGACGGTGATGTCCTCGACCGTGTTCGCCAGGGCGCCGACGCGCGCAGCGGTGCCCGCGCTCAGGTCGACCCGGTACAGGCTGACGCCGGTCAGGGTCTGCAGGCTCGCGTACGCCGTGCCGGTGGCACCGTCGACGTCGAAGCCGTTGTTGTTGAGGATGTCGACGCCGAGGCCGGTGCCGACCGGCGTCAGGGTGCCCGCGTTCGGCGGGTCCTGCCGGACCAGGGCGTTGCGGTCGCTGTCGAGGTCGAACAGGCGCGTCGAGGTCGTGCCGGCGAGGTTGTCGGTGTAGGCCGCGCCCGTGACCTGCGGGGCGCTCTGGCCCGCGCCGTAGCTGAGGGCGCCGTCGGTGACCGTGGTGCCGCTGGCGAACGGGTGGCGCAGGTTCTGGCCGTTGTTGCTGACGATGCGCAGGGCGTCGGCCTGGGGGTTCACGTCGACGCCGAAGACCGAGCCGCTGAGGCGGACGTCGAGCGTGTCGACCGCCGTGACGGCGCCGGTGACCGGGTCGATGCTGATGATCCGGTCCGACGTCGCGCCCTGCGTCACGCCGAGCAGCTGGCCGGTCGCCGGGCGGACGTCGATGCCGACGACGTCCTCGTCGAGCCGCAGGCCGCTGAGGGCGACGCCGCTCGTGGCCGTCAGGCTCTCGGCCCGGACGGTGACGAGGCGGTCGTCGGTGGTGAGGCCGTACAGCAGCGCCCCTCCGGGGGCCGCGGACGCGCTGGACGACAGCACGACCGTGCCCGCCCCCGCGAGGGCCAGGGTGGTCAGTGCGGCCAGGGTCTTCGTGCGCCTGCTCCGGGTGGTCACCGGCGTACCTCCATCGGTCGAGCCGACGGGCGGACTGCCCGTCTTGTCCTAGGAGCGACGTACGGGGCCCCGCCGCTGTTCCGCGTGTGACCCAGGACACGCCGCAGGGGCGGCCCCTTGCGGGACCGCCCCTGCGGGTCGGTGCTGGTCGTGCTGGGAGTGCTGCGGGCTGCTGCTTAGCGCTGCGGCCCGGCGTAGATCGCGGTCGGGCGAGCCCGGCCGCCGTTGCTCTCACCCGTGGCGTTGGTCAGCGTCTGGCCCGTGCGGGTCAGGAAGCCGAACACGCCGCTGCCGGTGAAGACGCGACGGATCCGGTAGGTACCGGTGCTGTCGGTCTTGAGCTGGCTCGTCAGGACCTCCTGGCCGCTGTTGGTCTCGCGGTAGAGGGTGATGAGCTGGCCGGCGCGACGGGGCAGGATGCGGCCCTGGAAGGTGTAGTCGCGGCTGCCGTTGCGGACGACCGTCAGGCTGAGCGCCGTCTTGACGTTGATCACGATCGGACGGGCTGCCCGTGTTGGCGACACCGGTGACGGCCGCGAACAGGCGGGTGTTGGTGCCCGGCACCACGTTGAACTCGATGACGCCGGAGGCCGGGATGGTGCCGCGACGGGCGACCCGGTAGTCGGTGCTCGGGCGGCTGTAGGCCTGCAGCTCGATGACCGAGCCGGCCCGACCGGTGACGCGCACGGTCGCAGCGACACCCGGGGTGATGACGGCCGGGCTCACGCTGATGCCGAGGCGGCCGGGGGGCGTCGTCGCCGAGGGCGACGCGCTGGCGCTGCTGGACGCGCGGCGCTGGCCGAGGCACTGGCCGACGCGCTGGCGCTGGCCGACGCGGACGGGCTGGCGCTGCCGGTCGGCGTCACGCCGCCGCCACCGCCGCCAGCCGCCGCCGCCACCGCCACCGCCGGCACCCGTGCCGTTGCCGGCGGGAGTGAGCGAGGTGTCCTTGATGGTGACGAGCGTGGAGTTGGCGCTGGTGGGCGCCGTGTTGCCCGACGGCGTGAACGTGACGCGGAGCGTCTCGTCGCCCTCGGTGGTGCTGTCCGCCACCGCGGTGAGGGTGAGCACGGTGCTGGTGGCCCCGGCCGGGATCGTCACCGTGCCGGTGGCCGGCGTGGCGTCGGTCCCGGGCGTGGCGGCCGTGGTGGCCGTGGTCGTGGCGCCCGCGGTCGTGAAGTTCACGGTCGCCGCCGTGGCGCTGTCACCGGTGCGGGTGAGCACGACGTCGACGGTCGAGCCCTCGTTCACCGTCGCGGTCGCCGGCGCGGAGACGCGCGGGCTGGCGATGGCGATGTCCTTCGAGCGGGACGCCCGGCAGGCCGAGGCGCGTCAGGTTCAGGTTGCCGGCAGGCGCGCCGCCGGCGACGGCGGCAGCCGGGAAGGCGCTCACCGCGTACAGCGCAGCGGCGAGGTCGGCGGGGTTGTTGGAGTCACGGAGCAGGGCGAGGCCCTGGTCGGTGACGGCCTCGATGTCGAGCCCGACCGTGGCCGAGTCAGCAGGCGAGACGTCGACGGTCGCGGTCGCGCCGCCGACGGTGACGGTGGGCGTGGCGACGGTGCGCAGCATGCCCAGGTCCGGGCCGGGGGTCTGCTCGGCGAAGGCGTCCTGGAAGAGGACGTCGTAGTCGATGAGCCGGGTGGCAGCAGCGCCGAAGACGTTGTTGGTGTACGCCGCAGCAGCGACGTTCGCCGCAGAGCCCGGGAACGACGGGTCGGTGGCGGAGTACGTCAGCGGCGACGTGGTCGCGCTGGTCGTCCCGGTCGGCGTGATGTTCAGGTTCTGCCCGGTGTCGCTGACGATGCGGATGCGGTCGGCGGCGGGGTTGAAGTCGAACCCGAAGGCGGTGCCGGACAGCGGCGTCCCGACCGTGCGGGCGAAGGTCGCCATGGTCGACCCCGGTGCCGGGGGTCAGGACGTAGACGTTGCCCGAGCCGCCGAGGCGCGTAGAGCTCGCCCGTGGCGGGGCGGACGTCGATGCCCAGCAGGTTCTCGCCGCCGTTGAGGCCGAGGATCGCGGTGGGCGCCGACACGGCCGCGGGGGCCGTGGAGCGGAAGGTCGTGAGCTGGTTGGTCGTCGTCAGGCCGTAGACCAGGACGCCGGGAGCGCCCGCCACGTCGGCAGACGCGCTGCCGGTGAGGCCGAACAGGCCTCCGGCAGCGAGCGCGGTGGCCGCGAGGGCCGCCAGGCTCTTGTTCAAGGGGGTAGGCAAAGGAGCTCCTAGGAGGTCGAGCAGGACACAGGGCTCGAGGGTCTCGAACCTGCGCGGAGTAGACGGACCCGTACGACTGAGAGGACGAACGGGGTGGTCCCTGGTCGTCATCCTGCCCCTAGTCCGTACGGTGACGCCAGGCAGGTCGGCCTGACTCTTCCGGCTAGCGTGGCCCGGTGCTGCGCCTCACCGACACCCGGACCCGACGGGTCGAGGAGATCGTCCCCTCGACGCCCGGCCTGCTCACCGTCTACGCCTGCGGCCCCACCGTGTACCGGTACGCCCACGTCGGGAACCTGCGCACCTTCCTGCTCACCGACCTGGTGCGGCGGACGGCCGAGCAGCACGGGCTGCGGGTGCGCCTGGTGCAGAACATCACCGACGTCGGCCACATGCAGGACGACAGCGGCATCGACGACGGCGGCGAGGACAAGCTGCTGGCCCAGGCCCGGCTGGAGGACAGGAGCCCGTTCGCCGTCGCCCGGTTCTACGAGGACGCCTTCCACGCGGACCTGCGGGCGCTGAACGTCCACCCGGCCGACGCCTACCCGCGGGCCAGCGAGTGGATCGACAGCATGCTGGCGCTGACGCAGAAGCTCGTCGACGCCGGGAACGCCTACGTCGGCGACGACGGGACCGTCTACTTCGACGGCGCAGAGCTTCGCGGGCTACGGCGCGATCAGCGGCAACCGGCTGGAGGACCTGCGCGCCGGCCACGGCGGCGGGCGGGGAGTCGACGGCGTCGGGCAAGCGCTTCCACGCCGACTGGGCGCTGTGGAAGCGGGCCGGCGAGGCCCGCGAGATGACCTGGGACAGCCCCTGGGGCCGCGGCTTCCCGGGGTGGCACCTGGAGTGCTCGGCGATGTCGCTGGACCTCGTCGGCGAGACGATCGACGTCCACACCGGCGGGATCGACCTGCGCTTCCCGCACCACGAGGACGAGCGGGCCCAGAGCGACAGCGCCGTCGGGCACGAGGTCGTGCGGCACTGGGTGCACGGCGAGCACCTGCTGTTCGAGGGCCGCAAGATGGCCAAGTCGACCGGCAACGTCGTGCTGGTGTCGCGACGTCGTCGAGCGCGGCCACGACCCGCTCGCGCTGCGCCTGGCCTTCCTCACCAGCCGCTACCGCCAGCAGGCCAACCTGTCCTGGGACGCGATCGCGGCCGGCCAGAAGACGCTGGACCGCTGGCGGGCGTCGGTGGCGGCGTGGGCCGAGGAGCCGTCGCAGGCGATGGCGCCGGCCTACCGCGACGAGGTGCTGGCGGCCTTCGACGACGACCTCGACACCCCCCGCGCCCTGCAGGTGCTGCGCCGGCTGGAGAAGGACGACGACGTCGCCCCCGGGGCGAAGTTCGAGACCTTCGCGTGGGCCGACCGGCTGCTGGGGCTGGACCTGGCCCGCGACGTCGGGCGGGCGAAGCCGGTGGCCGAGCTGCCGGACGGCGCCCAGGAGCTGCTGGACGCCCGGGCGCAGGCGCGCGCCGGCAAGGACTTCGGCGAGAGCGACCGGCTGCGCGACGCGCTGGCCGGCCTCGGCGTCGTCGTGAAGGACACCAAGGCCGGCCAGGAGTGGTCGCCGGCCTGAGGGCTACCGCGCGCTGAACGTGGAGCGGGGCGCGGCGCCCAGCGGCTTCCCGCCGTAGACGACCGTGCCGGCCGCGTCCTGGTAGGTCAGCCAGGTCACCGCGGCCTGGAAGCCCTTGCCGGGCTTGCTGTAGTCGCAGACGCCGGTCGGGAACGCCTTCTTCAGCGCCGCCTGCTGGGCGGCGTCGAACACCTCGCTGAACGGCTTGCCGGCGTAGACGTGCTCCTCGATCGGCATGGTCTGGCAGTCGAGGCGGTCGTCGCTGAACCCGACGGCCGCCGGGCCGACGCCGTTGACGGGTGCCGCGTCGCCGCCGCCGGCCTCGATGCGCGGCGAGGAGAACAGCGTCGCGTCGACGGTGGTGTCGCAGACCGACAGGGGGACGTCGGTGCCGCCGGGGCCGACGCAGCGCTCGGACGGGCCGACCTTGGTGCGGGCGTCGAGGATGCGGCGGGCCAGCGGGTGGGACTGCGGCTCCCGGCCGACGGCGCCGAGCCAGTGGTCCATCGCCCGGATGCTGTCGTCGACGAACGAGGGGTCGCCGAGCAGCGGGGTCTGGCCCTCCCAGAAGACCTGGTTGGCGGCGGTGCCGTGCTCGCGGAGCAGCCGGGCGCGCATGGCGTACTTGCGGTAGACGTCGTGGAAGGCGCCGGGCTCGGGCCCGCCGAGGTCGATGATCGCGACCTCGTCGAGGTGGGCGCCGGTGTTGACGGCGCCGCTGCGGTAGACCCGCTCCTGCGCGACCGGGTCGCCCTGGGTGCGCTCGGCGGTCCGCTCGAAGTCGATGTCGTAGCCGCCGGCGTTGACGTTGAGGGCGACGAACTGGTCCGGCGTGAGCGGCGGCCGGGTCGGGTCGCCGGCGTTCTCGCCGAGGAAGGACGAGCAGCCCGGACAGGCCGTACTGGACGCCGACGTTGCTGATCGGGCGGTGCGCCTTGCCCGTCGGCGTCGAGCCCGAAGACGTTGCGCATGTAGTCCTGGAACGAGCAGCGCACGCCCTTCGGGTTCTCGCGCTGAAGACGTCCTCGGGCGCACGCCGGGGCAGTCCGGCTGGGGTCACCGCTGTTCGGGATCGCCGTGGTGAAGGTGATCTGGTTGCCGGGGTTGGCGTGGCCGAAGATCGACGGCCACTGCGCCGGCAGGATGCCGGCTCTGGGCCGAGCCGGGGCCCTCGAGGTACTCGCGCAGGCCGACGTAGTCGACGTACTGCTGCGCCGAGCTCCAGGCGTCGGTGAAGGAGCACTGCGGCGTGATCCCCTGGTACACGCCGGGGTAGGCGTTCGCGACCTGCTGCTGCACGAGCGAGCCGCCGGAGCAGCCGCTGCCGATCGTGTAGCGCAGCGGGCCGAACCGCTCGACCACCATCTCCTTGGTCATGATCAGCGACTCGGCCTGGGTGACCAGGTTGCAGTTGTGGCCGGCGTTGTCGAGCGCGTGGGACGCGACGGCGAAGCCCTGCGCGAGGGCGTCCTCGAGCAGGACGTCGGGGGCGCTGCCGCTCTCGTAGGCGGTGTCGCAGCTGGCGCCGTGGGTGAGCACGAGCTTGTCGGCGAACCCCGGGTTCTTCGCGGTCGGGTCGGGCCGCGGGCCCTGGGCGGGGTCCCAGAGCGCCGCGATCCGGTACTGGTCGCGCAGGCGAGTACCCGGTCTCCTCGCGCACGATGAACGGCACGGTGCTGCCCTCGTCGGTCGTCGTCGTCGCGACGTCGCTCGGCGGGCTGGCGGGGTCGTAGGCCGCCAGGGCGCCGCCGGAGGCGGGCTTGTAGAGGTAGGCGACGGCCGGGGCCTGGCTGCAGTCCTTGGCCTTGGAGCCGTTGCCGCAGGTCCAGGGCTCGATCAGCGGGCCGGAGAAGACCGGGCCGCCCTGCGGGGCGTTGCGCACGGCGAGCGTGGCGCGGCCGGCGCCCGGCACGACGGCCGTGAGCGTCGTCGCCCCGAGCGGGAGGCCGGTGACCAGGCCGCGCAGGCCGGGGCCCGCCGCCGGAAGGCCTTCGTCACGTCGCGGGTGCCGGCGGTGACGCGCACCCTGCGGGTGTCGGTGCCGCGCGGCACGACGACCTCGACGAGCGCGTCCCCGCCGCTGACCAGCTCGGGCCGGGTCGACAGCGCCCGCACCTGCACCGGCGCGCCGGAGTCGAGCGGTCGAAGGAGGAGTAGGCGGGCACGGCCAGCGGCCCGGCGGGGGCCGCGGCGGCGGCCGACGGCAGCGCCACGACGGCGGCACCGGCGAGCAGCGGCAGCGTCAGCAGCGCCGCGCGCACGCGGAGGGACAGGGGAGGCACCGGCAGGCTCCGATCAGCGATGTTGCAACGTCCGTGCAACCTTCGCCGTCGGGCGGCCGACTCCTGCTAGCCCGAGCTCGGCGGCGGGCCGCAGACGAAGTTCGGCTCGGGCAGGTAGCGGGTGGAGAACCGCTCCCGCTTGACCTCGCGCCCGCCCTGGCGGAACACGCGCGTGACGACGACGTCGAAGCCCTCGTGGCCGGAGGCGGGCGTGCAGTCCTCGCGGGTGACGTACTGCTTCTCGAACGGCCGGACGCGGGTGCGCGGTCCCTTCTGCGCCTCGATCTCGTAGCGCTTGGTGCCCCAGAAGGTCACCGTCACCGAGGTGCCGGTGCTGGAGGTGGTGACCAGGACGCCCTTGCCGGAGTCGTTGCGCCACTTGAGGTCGACCTCGGGGTAGAAGACCGTCGCCTCGCGCCCCTCCGGGTAGCGGGTGATGTAGTAGCTGTGCGCCTTGTGCTCGACGTCCTCGAGGCCGCTGAAGAACACGGCGTTGAACATCGTGGTGGCGAACTGGCTGACGCCTCCCCCGACGTCCTTGACGAACTCGCCGTCCAGGATCTGCGGCGCCGACACGAAGCCCTTGGCCGCCGTCCGGCGCCCGACCGAGCCGTTGAGGCTGAAGATCTCGCCCGGCAGCACCAGGGTGTCGTCGACGAGCGCGGCGATCCGCCGGATGTTGGTGACCCGCGGGCGCGCAGCACGGGAAGCGCGTGGTGAAGGTGCCGATGACCTCGTCGACGCCGAGGGCCTCGGCCTCGGCGGTGGTCAGCTCGGGCTCGGCCTCCACGAGCGGCGACGGTGGCCGTCCGCGGCGCGGGCGCTGCGAGCACCGGCAGCAGGGCGCGGGTGAGGGCGGCGGGGTCGAGGGTGCGGCCGGTCCTCGACGGCGTGACGACGGGGGCACCGCCGCGCAGCCGGATCCGGGCGTCGACGGGCGTCCTGCTCGACGGCGTCGACCCGCTCGCCGAGGGAGGCCATGAGCTTCGCGGCGTCGAGGCGCGGGGTGATCGCCCCGTCGTCGCCCGCCTGCAGCACGAGCGACGGCGGCGACGTCGGCGGGGCGGACGGTGAGGGTGCGCTGCCCCGACGGCGACGGCGACCGGGGCGGCGACGGCCGGCCGGGCGACACCGGTCAGCGCCTGCTGCACCCCCTCGGCGGTGCTCTGCACGTCCTCGACCTCGACGACGGCGTCGACCGGCTCCGAGGTGCGCCAGCCAGGCCTCGCGGGCGACGGTCGACGGTGGCGGCGACGTCCAGGGTGCGGCCGGTCAGCGGGGCGACGGCGACCGGCGTGGTGCCGTCGAAGCGGACCGCCCCCTCGCGCGGCTCCCGGTCGACCTCCTCGGCCACCGCCTCGACGGCGGCCAGCAGCAGGTCGTCGTCGACGGCGGGCACGGCCTCGAGGTCGCGGCGCGCGCCGAGCAGGCCCTGCACGCGGTCGAGCGGCCCGCCGGCCAGGGCGTCGTCGGCCAGGGCGTCGAGGTCGACGGTGAGGCCGGAGCGCGCCGGTGACAGCGGGTGGGGCTCGCCGTCGGCCAGCAGGACCAGCGGGGTGGCGGCGCGGTCGGACAGGGCGCGCTCGGCGGCGGCACGGGCCTGCGCGCGGGTCAGGCCGCCGAGGTCGGTCCCCTCGACGTGCACCCCGCGGGGCACGGTGTCGCCGGTCGACGCCGCCGCGACGCCGACGAGCGCGCCGCCCGCGACCACCGTCCCGCCCAGCACGACGAGCAGGGTCCGCCCGAGGGAGGGCACCGTCAGGCCTCCGCGAGCGAGCGGTAGCGCCCGCCGAAGTAGAGCAGCGGCGCGGCGTCGGGGTCGGGCTCGGACAGCGCGAGCACCTCCCCGACGACGACGGTGTGGTCGCCGGCGTCGGTGGTGCTCACGGTGCGGCACTCCAGGGCGGCCAGCGCGCCGACCAGCACCGGTGCCCCGGTGGCCGCGCCCGGCAGGTGGTCGACGGCGTCGAACTGGGTGTCGAGGTCGCGGCCGCGCAGGGCGAAGGTGCGCGAGGCCTCCTCGTGCTCGGCGGCCAGGACCGACACCGCCCAGGTGCCGGTCTCGAGGACGGCGTCGTGGAAGCGCGCGGTCTGGTCGGCGCAGAACAGCACCAGCACCGGCTCCAGCGAGACCGAGGTGAAGGAGTTGCAGGTCATGGCGTGCTTCTCGCCGCTCGGCAGCACGGTCGTGACGACGGTGACGCCGGTGGCGAAGCGGCCGACGACGCGCCGGTGCTCCAGCGGGTCGACGGCGGTCTGCACGCTCGCGACTCTACGTTCCGGCCCTCAGGTCCCGGCGCCGGCCCGCCCGGCCAGGCGGGCGTTGTCGATGACGATCGCCGCCGGGCCCTCCACGATCTTGAGCGTGCGACAGCGCCGTCTCGCCGAAGGCGTTCTTGGCCGCGCTCGACAGCGCCAGCACGCCGACGACGGCCCCGCCGTGCCCGCGCAGCGGCATCGACAGGAAGGTCGACATGGGCGCGGACTCGGCGCCGCCGGGCAGGTCGTCGGGGTCCTCGACGAGGGTGCCGCCGGCCTGCGCCACCCGCGCCGACAGCGCCTCGGGGGCTCGAGCGCGACCCCGTAGGACCGCAGCGACTCGGTCGCCGCCGACGACGAAGTCGGCGTAGTGGCTCTGCGCCGTCGGGCGGCCGACCGCGACGTAGGCGGCGGCCTCCTCGGCGAGCACGACAGCGGCCAGGTCGTAGCCGACGAAGCGCTGCGCGACGCCGAGCAGGGCGGCGACCGTGGCCTCCAGGCCGTGACGCCGTGGCGGCGATCGCCGGTGACCGAGGAGGCGACGGAGGACTCGAAGAGCTTGCGGTCGAGCAGGTCGCAGACGCGCGACAGGACGTCCTCCTCGGTCAGCCCGACGGGGTCGTTCGCCAGCCGCGGCCGTCCGCCGCGCGAGCGCCGACGCCGCCAGCAGGACCTCGTCGATGGTGCCGGCGAGCTCGGGCGCCTCGAAGTCCTTGGTGAGGTACCGGTCGACGCCGGCCTGCCCGGCCCAGTAGCGGTCCGAGGCGGCGTCCAGCGAGGTGAGCATGACGACGGGGATGTCCGCCGTCGACCAGTCGTCCTTGAGCACGCGCGCGGCGATGAAGCCCGAGACGCGGGGCATCTGGACGTCGAGGACGACGGCGTCGGGCTGGCACGGCGAAGACCTGCTGCACCGCGCCGATGCCGTCCTCGGCCTGGACGACCTCGTGCCCGGCCTTGTCCAGCACGGACTGGAGACGATCCGGCGCAGGGTCGGGCTGTCGTCGGCGATCACGATGCGTGCCATCTGCTGACCCTCCCACCTGCGGCGCCGGTGCACCCACGCGACTCCGCACTACCGGCCCACCAGCCGCCGGACGGTCGAGACGAGCTCGCTCCTGGTCGAACTCGTGCTTGAGCAGGTACGCCGAGCAGCCCGCCTCCAGGCCCGCCTGCCGGGCGTGGTCCTCGCCGCGCGAGGTCATGATGACGACGGGGACGTTCTCCCAGCCGGCGGTCCGCCGGATGGTGCGGGTGAGGTCGAAGCCGTCCATGCCGGGCATCTCGACGTCGGACAGCACGAGGTCGGCGGGGTCGTCGCGCAGCCGGGAGGCGCCGTCGAGACCGTCGACGGCGGTCTCGACCTGGTAGCCGGCGCCCTCGAGGATGACCCGCTCGAGCTCGCGCACCCCGACGGAGTCCTCGACGACGAGCACCCGCGGGCGGCGGGCACCCCGCACCGGGCGGCCGGCGGCCCGCGCGGGCAGGCGGGCGACGAGGGGCAGGCACCCGCGGTGCGGTGCCGGCGAGCTCGCGCAGGTCGAGCAGGCAGACGACGCTGCCGTCGCCGTCGATGGTGGCGCCGGCGATGTGCGGGCACGCGGCCGAGGAAGCTGCCGAGGTCCTTCACCACCAGCTCCGACTCGCCCTCGAGCCGGTCGACGGCCCAGGCGACCTGCCCGCCGGCCTGCCGGACGACGAGCGCGGCGCGCGGCTGCTCGCCGGGCGCGCGCGGCACCCCGAGGGCGGCGGCGAGGTCGAGCAGCGGGACGGACACGCCGTGCCGGACGACGACGGCCGCGCCGGCGAAGGTGCGCACCTCGGCGTCGCGCAGGGACACCGACTCGACGACGCCGGGGACCGGCACGGCGTACCGCTCGTCGCCGACCCGGGCCACCAGGCAGCGCAGCACGCCGAGGGTGACGGGCAGGGTGAGGACGAACGAGGTCCCGCGAGCCGCGCTCGCTGCTGACCTCGACGGAGCCGCCCAGCTCCTCGACGGCGTCGCGGACGACGTCGAGCCCGACGCCGCGGCCCGACGTGGCGGTGACGGCGTCGGACGTGGAGAACGCGGCGGTGAACAGCAGCGACGAGCAGCGGAGGGCCGGACAGGACGCTGTCGGCGGGGAGCAGCCCGGCGGCGACCGCCTTGGCGCGCACGCGGTCCTCGTCGACACCGGCACCGTCGTCGGCGACCTCGAGCACGACGGTCCCGCCGACGCTGCGCGCGCTGACCGTGACGAGCGCCTGCGCGGGCTTGCCGGCGGCGCGGCGCTCCCCGGGGGTCTCGCAGCCGTGGTCGACCGCGTTGATGACCAGGTGCTTGAGCGCGTCGGCGACGCCGTCGAGCACCTGCTTGTCGAGCTCGACGTCCTCGCCCGAGGTCTCGATCCGCAGGTCCTTGCCGGTGGCGGCGGCGACGTCGCGGGCGATCCGCGGCAGCGCGGCGAAGGCCCGGCGGACCGGGACCATGGCCAGCCCCATCGCGCCGTCGCGGACCAGGCCGACGGCGCCGCGGGCCCCCTCGACGAGCTCGCGCAGCCCGCGGGCCTGCTCGCCGACCTCCTCGGAGCACGCGAGCAGCCGGTGCAGGGCGAGGGTGACCTCGGGCGGCAGGACGACGTCGCTGCGGGCGGCGGCGGCGCGCAGGGTGGAGGCCCAGCGCGCCTGCTCCGCGGTCTGCGACAGCAGGTGGACGGTCGTCTGCTCGACCCGCCGGGCGCCGAGGTCGGCCTCCCCGACGACGTCGAGCAGCTCGTAGACCTTGCGCGCCGCGACCCGGACGCTGTCCGACGGAGGGCGCGGCGCAGGCGCGGCGGGCACGACGGCGGGCGCAGGGGCGGCGGGGACGACCGGAGCGGGGACGACGGCGGGGCGGGGGCGCCGAAGCTCATGCCGGCCGCCGGCTGCGCGGGACCGCCGCTACCGGCTGGGCGCGGCACTGCCGACGCCGGCGGCCGGGGCCAGGACCGGCACCGTCACCGGGTCCGCTCCCCCGACGGCGCCGGCCAGGGCGTCGACCAGCGGCCCGAGGTCGTCGTCGGTCAGCTCGCCGGCGACCGCGCGGCCGATGCCGTCGCAGGAGGCGAGCAGCAGGTCGACGAGGTCGCGGCGGACCGTGGTCCGGCCGTCGCGCAGCGCGCCGAGCAGGTCCTCGAGGGCGTGCGCGACCCGCAGGACGCCGTGCAGCCCGAGCATCCGCGCCGAGCCCTTGACGGTGTGGGCGTCGCGGAACAGCCCGGCCACGACCTGCCGGGGGCTGGCGTGCGACTCCAGCGCGAGCAGTCCGCTCTGCAGGCTGGCGAGCCGCTCCTCGACCTCGGCCCGGAAGGTCGCCAGCAGCTCGGGGTCGTCGCCCCAGGCGGTCACCTAGACGCCTGCCGGGGCGCCGACCTTGAACTGCGAGATCGAGCCGCGCAGCTCGGCCGCCAGCACGTTCAGCTGGGCGGCCGCGGCGGCGGCCTGGCGCGAGCCGACCGCGTACTGCCGCGACACGTCCGACACCTGCGTCATGGCCGCGACGACCTGGTCGGACGCCGACCGCTGCTGCTGGGTGGCGATCGAGATCTCCTTGGCGGCCGTCGTCGTCTCGTCGACCATGCCGCTGATCCGCTCGAGGGCGTCCACGACGCCGCGGGCGAGCTGCGTGCCGGCGCGGACCTCCTTGGCCCCCTCCTCCGACGCGATGATCGTGGAGTTGGTCTCGGCCTGGATCTCCCCGACGATCGCCTGGATCTGCTGGGCCGACTCCTGCGACCGCTCGGCCAGCTTGCGGACCTCCGACGCGACGACGGCGAACCCGCGGCCGTGCTCGCCGGCCCGGGCGGCCTCGATGGCGGCGTTGAGGGCGAGCAGGTTGGTCTGGTCGGCGAGGTCGTCGATGACGTCGAGGATCCGGCCGATCTCGTGGCTCTTCTCGCCGAGCGACAGCGCCCGGCTGGCGATGCCGTCGACGCGCTCGGCGATGGTGTCCATCGAGTCGACCGACGCGCTCACGGCGGAGCGGCCCTGCTCGGCGTAGCGCAGCGTCTCGGCGGCGTAGCGGGCGACGGCCTCGGACGTCTCGGCGATCTGGGCGGCCGTGGCGGCCAGCTCCTCGATGGTGGAGGTGGTCTCGGAGACGGCGCTGGACTGCTGGGTGGCCGACGCCGCGTGCTCCTCGGCGGTCGCCAGCAGCTCCCCGGCGGACGCCGCGATCTGCTCGCCGCCGCCGCGGATCTGCCCGACCAGGCCGCGCAGGTTGCCGATCGTGTTCTCGAAGGCGGTGGCCAGCCCGTGCAGCTGCCCCTCGGCGACGCCCACGCTGACGCCGAGGTCGCCCTCGGCGGCCTTCTCCAGCACCGCCGACATCTCGGCGACGCGGGCCTCGAGGGCCTTGCGGTCGGCCCGCGCGCGGCGGCGCAGGTCCCACACGGCCGAGGACAGGGTCGAGTTGAACCAGGCGATGACCGGGAACATCAGGCCGATCAGCACCAGGCTGCCCACGGCGTCGGCGTCGAGGGTGTGGGCCAGCGCCGTCGCGAGCACGACGCCCCCGGACGCCGCGACGCCGAACAGCGCGGCCTGCCACGCGGGCATCGAGACGGCGGCGAACAGCACGACGCCGATGAACAGCAGCCAGAACGGGCCGCGCACGCCGCCGGTGACCGAGCAGGTCGCGGTCGCCCAGACGGTGTCGGCGACGAGCAGGGCCGCCCGGAAGACGGTGATGTTCTTCAGCACGAGGTGCGAGCGGGCGGCGAGCCCGGGCAGCACGGTGAGGAAGGTCGTGGCGAGCACCCCGAAGCCGGTCCACGCCGCGAAGGCCCACAGGTGCAGCACGACGCCGTCGGGCGGGCCGAGCTGCAGCATGAGCCCGAGCGCCACGACGCCGACGACCAGGCTGAGCCAGGTCATGACGGCGGCAGCGCGGGCGAGCCGGATGGAGAAGTCCACGGGAGTCCCTCCTCGGGGGTGTGTCCCGGTGGCTGTCGGCGTGCCGCGGCCCTTCCTGTAGCGGTCAGCCGCGGCGCGGGCGGGGCAGCGTGTCGGCGAGCGCGAGCAGCGCGGCGACGTCGACCAGGCCGTACGGGCCCTCGGCGTCGGTGACCTGGCCGTGCAGCAGCGGCGCGGCGGTGGCCGGCAGGTGCGCCAGCACCGGCTCGACGGTCGCGGGGTCGACCTCGACGGTCCCGTCCACGCCCTGGACGAGCAGGCCGACGGCGACGTCGTCGGCCCGCAGGACGACGAGCCGCGCGCGCCGGTCGCCGGAGGGCTCGCACGGGGTGCCGAGCAGGGGGCGCAGGTCGACGACGGCGAGCACCCGGCCGCGCCAGTTCGCGACGCCGGCGACCCAGCCGGGCAGGCCGGGCACGCGGGTCAGCCCGGGCGGGCGGCCGACCTCGGACACGACGTCCATCGGCAGGGCGAGCCGGGCGGCGGTGCCCCCGGACCCGAGCCGGACCAGGACGACCTCGTAGGGCGGCAGCGCGACGTCGGTCTCCACGCAGGTGCCATCGGCGCGCGGGCCCGGCAGGTGAAGGGGCAGGACGGCAGGTGAAGGGGCGGGACGTCAGGGGCGGGCGGCGCGGCCGGCGAGCCCCACGGGCACGGCGGCGGCGACCGAGCCGAGCAGCAGGAAGGCCAGCCCGGTCGCGCTGCCCACGACGACGAGGTCGCCCTCGGGCCGGCGCGACTGCAGCGTCGCCACGATGGCGAACCACAGCACGCCCGGAAGGGCCGCCCCGAGGCGCCCGTACAGCCGCCCGCCCGCGCTGCCCAGGACGAGGTTGGCGGCCACCGCGACGACGACCGCCACCGGGACGGGGACGCCGAAGGCCCTGAGGGGCACCAGGAAGGCGCCCCACAGGGCCGTCAGCAGCGCGAGCACGAGGACCAGGGCGAGGGTGCCGCTGCGCCGCAGCTCGACCAGCGCCCCGTCCACCGGCTCCAGACTAGGGAGCGACCGTCCCGCGCCGCTCGACGAGGGCCGGCTCGCGCAGGTCGATCGTGCGGGCGGCGCTGGCCTGCTCGAGGACGTCGGTGATCTCGTGCCCGACGAGCTCCTCGCGGTCGAGCAGGGCGTCGCGCAGCGCCTCGACGAGGTGCCGGTTCTCCCCGAGCAGCCGCAGCGCGGTGGCCTTCTGCGCCTGCAGCAGCGCCTCGACCTGCGCGCGGCCCTGCCCGTCGCCGAGCACCCGCCCCACGATGTTGGTGTCGGAGAAGCTGCTGTTCTGCACGGCCAGGTAGCTGGTGAGGGTGCCGTCCATGCCGTGGGCGCCGACCATCTCGGCCGCGCAGTTGGTGGCGTAGAGCAGGTCGCCGCCGGGGCCGGTGGAGACGTCGCCGAAGAACAGCTCCTCGGCGCACTGGCCGCCCATGGCGATCTGCACGAGCGACTGCAGCTCGGTGCGGCTGCGGGTGAAGACGTCCTCGCGGTCGCCGTGGGCGAGCAGGCCGAGGGCACCGCGCCGCTTGATGATCGTGAGGACCTCGAGGCGGCGCTGCGGGGCGGTCAGCCAGGCGAGCGTGGCGTGGCCGGCCTCGTGGGTGGCGATGAGCCGGCGCTCGTGGTCGGTGTACTCGACGGGGGCGCCGGTGCCGACCTCCTCGACGAGGCGGGCGTGCTCGACGTCCTTCCACGTCATGGCGCGCTGGCCGCGGCGGACCGCGGACACGAGGGCCTCGTCGAGCAGGTGCTCGATCTTGACCGGGCTGTAGCCCTGGGTGATGGCGGCGAGGGCGTCACGGCGCTCGGCGTCGTCGAGCTCGGCCTCGTGCGACTTCTTCGCCAGGAAGTGGTCGATGAGGGCGCGGCGGCCGGCCTTGCTCGGCAGCTCGAAGGTCATGCGGCGGTCGAAGCGGCCGGGGCGCAGCAGCGCCGGGTCCAGGCTGTCGGCGCGGTTGGTGGCGGCGATGAGCAGCACGTTCGCCGGCAGCACCGCGGGGCGCTGCAGCTGGCGGTGCAGCGGCAGGAACAGGTTGATGCGGTCGACGAACCAGCCGCCGAGGCGCTGCCAGCCGGTGAGCGCGTCGAAGGACTGCATCTGCACGAGCAGCTCGTTGACGACGCCGCCGGTGCCCTCGCTCATGAAGGGGGTGGTGATCGTGCCGGCGCCGTGGACGGTCACGGGCCCCATGCAGCCGGCGACCTGCAGCGGCGTCATCGCGGTCGAGACGCCGCCGCGGCTCATGGCGATCGCGTCGATCTCCTCCATGAAGCCGATCGCGCCGCCCTCCTTGCGGGCGGCCTTGCGGAGCGCCTTGAAGTAGGAGCGGATCTTCTTGGCGGTCGCGCCGTACCACATGGACTGGAAGCTGGTGCCGCTGACGAACAGGAACGGGACGCCGGCCTCCTTGGCCATGGCGCGGGCCAGGTGGGTCTTGCCGGTGCCGGGCGCGCCCTCGAACAGCAGGCCGCGGCGCGGGGTGCCGCCCATCTCCTGGCTGAACGTGCGGTGCGCGAGGAACAGGTTGAGCGAGCGGACGACGTCGTCCTTGACCCCGTCGATCCCGACGACGTCGGCGAGCGAGACGTCGATCTGCTCGGGCCGGTAGACGACGTGCGGCGAGCGGCCGGACAGCACCTGCTGGCCCACGGCCATGGCGATGAGCAGGCCGAAGAAGACGATGATGGTCAGCAGGAACGGGTCGACGTGCGGGAGCGGGACGAACGGCTGCCCGGCGTCGACGGTGAGCGCGCGCCACCAGGCGACGCCCAGCAGCGCCCAGACCGCCAGGGTGAGCTTGACGAAGCGGCCGGTGCGGCGGGCCTCGCGGGTCGTGCCGACGTCGGCGTCGCGCAGGGCGAGGACGTTCACCCCGGCCCCGGTCAGACCGTCGAGGGCGGCCGTGGCCGGCTCCTCGGAGCGGGGCCGCGGCGGCAGGCCGGCGGTGGGGTCCTGCGGGGCGACGGCGTCCGGCACGGGGGGCTCCTCGGGTTGCTGGGTGACACGCCGAGTCTCCCCAGGATCACGCAGTGTCACCAGCCCTGGCCGCGAACATCACCCGTTCGGCCGATCAAGTGACGCTGAGTAGCCCCGCGAACAGGTCGTCCTCGCGCCCGGACGGCCCAGCCGCCGGGCCCCGCTCGCCCCGCGCCAGCACGAAGTACTCGGTGCCGAACGCCTCCAGCCCGACGCCGTCGGCGAGCGCGAAGAAGGGCCCGTCGACCGAGATCTGGGTCTTGTGGGCACGCATCGCGGCCATCTTCGCGTCGACGTGGGCGGTGCCGTCGACCTCGGTCGTGACCTCGTCGTCGGGGTTGCCGAAGGGCAGGTCCTCGGCCGAGTCGACGCCGAAGAAGCCGGTCTCGCCGGCCGCCTTCATCCGGTCGATGCCCTGCTGCAGCACGCTCTTGGGGAAGGCGGTGAAGTACAGCTTGCTCGCCTGCCAGGGCTCGCCGAGGCCCGGCGCGTAGCCGGGGTCGCCCGCGGCGTCGAAGGCCGCGACGGCGACGCGGTGCGCCTGGATGTGGTCGGGGTGGCCGTAGCCGCCGTTGCTGTCGTAGGTGACGACGACCTGCGGCCGGGTCTCGCGCACGACGGCGACGAGCTCGCGGACGGCCTCGTCGAGGTCGGCCTGCCAGAAGACGTCGGGCCGCTCGTTCGGCGGGGTGCCCATCATGCCGCTGTCGCGCCAGCGCCCCGGCCCGCCGAGGAAGCGGTGGTCGGTGACGCGCAGGGCCTCCATCGCGGCGGCGAGCTCGCCGATGCGGTGCTGCCCCAGCCCGTCCTGCTGGTCGGCCGCGAGGTGCGCGAGCTCGGGGACGAGCACCTCCCCCTCCTCGCCGAGCGTGCAGGTGACCAGCGTGACGGCGGCGCCCTCGGCGGCGTAGCGCGCCATGACGGCGCCCGTGCCGATCGTCTCGTCGTCGGGGTGGGCGTGGACCAGCAGCAGCCGGCGGGGGACGTCGAGCGGGGTCACCGCGATCTCCGCGGCCGCGCCGTCGACGGCGGTGGCGGCCTCGGCGAGCACCGCCTCCGCCGCGTCGGCGGGCAGCCGCTCGCCCGGCTCGGGGACGGGGAGCGTGGCGTCGGTGTCCATGCGGCGACCCTACGGCGCTCCCGTGACAGGCTCGCGCGCGTGACGACGAGCACCCGGCGCGAGCGCGGCAGCGCTGCGGGCCGGGCTGCCGGGAGGGCCGCCGGCAGGGCTGCGGGCAGGGCTGCGGGCAGCCTGACCGGGCGGGTGCTGCGGCTGGACCGGGTGGTGCTCTGCGCGCTCGCGCTGACCACCGCCGTCAGCGGGCTGGTGCTGCTCGTGCTGGTCACGCGTGCAGGTCCCGCAGACCGACCGCTACGCCACCGGCGTGCGCGCCGTCCGGCTGTCGCACCTGGCGATGCTCGACCAGGAGACCGGCCTGCGCGCCTACCTGCTCACCGCGCAGGACCGCGCCCTGGACCCCTACCGGCGCGGGCGCGAGGCCCTCGCCCGGCACGACGCCGCGGCGCTGCGCGCCTTCGCCGACCGGCCCGCGCAGGTCGAGCGGCTGCGGGCCTCGCACCGGCTGCAGCGCGCGTGGGTGGACGGGTGGGCGCTCGACGCGCTCGGCGGCGTGCCGGACGGGGAGTCGACCGCGGCGTTCGTCGAGCGCGGGCGGACCCTGTTCGACGCCTACCGGAGGGCCGAGGAGGCGGCCGAGCGGGCGGGCGACGCCCTGCGGCTGCGCTCGCAGGCCCGCGCCACCCGGCTGCTCGGCGCCGGGCTGCTGCTGGAGCTCAGCCTGCTGCTCGGCGTCGCCCTCGTCCTGCACCGGCAGTTCCGCGCCCTGCGGGCCGACGTCGTCACGCCGGTCGACGGGCTGCTGGGCACCCTGGAGGAGCTGCGCCGCGGACGGCTCGAGGCGCGCGCGCCGGGGACGGGGCCGCGCGAGCTGCGGGAGATCGGCGCGGGGCTCGACGAGCTGGCGGCCGCCCTCGCCGCCGAGCGGGAGACGGCCGCGGCGCGCGAGGCCGAGATGCTGCAGGCCCGGCGCGAGGCCGAGGCCGCGACCGAGGCCAAGTCGGCCTTCCTGGCCACCATGTCGCACGAGATCCGCACGCCGATGAACGCCGTCATCGGGATGACCGGGCTGCTGCTCGACACCCGGCTCGGCCCGGAGCAGCGCGAGTACGTCGAGACCGTGCGCAGCAGCGGCGACGCCCTGCTCGTCATCCTCAACGACATCCTGGACTTCTCGAAGATCGAGGCCGGCGAGCTGGAGCTGGAGCGGCAGCCCTTCAGCCTGCGCGACTGCGTCGAGACCTCGCTGGACCTCGTGGCCGCCGCCGCCGGCAGCAAGGGGCTCGACCTCGTCGGGGTGCTCGAGCCCGGCGTGCCCGCCGTCGTCGAGGGCGACGTGACGCGGGTGCGCCAGGTGCTGGTGAACCTGCTGAGCAACGCGGTGAAGTTCACCGAGCAGGGCGAGGTGGTGCTGCGCGCGTCGTCGGACGGGGTGTCGCCGGACGCGGTGGCCGACCTGGTCGTCGAGGTCCGCGACACCGGCGTGGGCATCCCGGCCGCGCGCCTGGACCGCCTGTTCCGCTCCTTCACCCAGCTCGACGCGTCGACCACGCGCACGCACGGCGGGACCGGCCTGGGCCTGGCCATCAGCCGCCGGCTCGCCGAGGCGATGGGCGGGGAGCTCACGGTCACCAGCGAGCCTGGCGTCGGATCGGCCTTCACCCTGCGGGTCCCCCTGCCGGTGCGGCCCGAGAGCGAGGACAGCCTGCAGCGCCCGCAGGCCGAGCTCGCCGGCCGCACCGCCCTGGTCCTCGACGACAACGCCACGAACCGCCGCCTGCTGGAGGCGCAGCTCGGCGGCTGGGGCATGCGGGTGACCTCCTACGCCGACCCGTTCGCGGCGGTCGCGGCCGTCGAGGCCGGCGCCGTCGCGGACGTGCTGGTGCTCGACATGCAGATGCCCGGCATGGACGGCCTGGAGGTCGCCCGGCGGGTCCGCGCCACCCCCGCCGGCGCGACCGCACGGCTCGTCCTGCTCAGCAGCCTGGGCCGGCGGCCGGCCGGCGCCGAGGAGCTCGACCTGCTCCACCTCACCAAGCCGATCAAGGCGGCTGCCCTGCGCGAGGTGGTGGCCGTCGTGCTCGGCGCCGCGCCCGCCGTCGAGGAGCTCCCCCCGACGCCGGCCGGGGGGCGGCTGCGGCTGCTGCTGGCCGAGGACAACGTCGTCAACCAGAAGGTCGCCACGCTCATGCTCGAGCGGCTCGGCCAGCGCCCGGACGTCGTCGGGGACGGGCAGGAGGCGCTGGAGGCCGTCCGGGCCCGGCCCTACGACCTGGTGCTCATGGACGTGCAGATGCCGGGGATGGACGGGCTGGAGGCGACCCGGCGGATCCGCGCCGAGCTGCCCGAGCCCGCCCAGCCGCGCATCGTCGCCATGACCGCCGGCGCCCTGGTCGAGGACCGCGAGCGCTGCTTCGCCGCCGGCATGGACGACCACCTCACCAAGCCGGTGCGCCCCGAGGACCTCGCGGCCGCCCTGGCCCGCGCCCGGCACCCGACCGCACCCCGCGACTCCCCGGAGGCCCCCGTGGCGCCCGACCTGCCCGCAGACGTCCCCGCCGTCGACCCGTCGGTCCTGGCCGAGCTGACCGGCCGGCTCGGCGACCGTGCCGCCGCCTTCGCCGCCACGCTGGTCGGGACGTGGCGCACCGAGTCGGCCGCCCGGCTCGACGACCTCGACCGGGCCGCCGCCGAGGGCGACCGGGAGCGCGCGGCCCGCTGCTGCCACGCGGTCAAGTCCGGCAGCGCAGCCCTGGGGGCGCTCCGCCTCGCGCGCACCTGCGAGCAGCTGGAGGCGCGGCTGCGCGGCGACGAGCCGGTCGACCTCGCCGGGGCCGCCGCGCAGGTGCGGGCGGAGGTCGCGGCCGCCGACGCCGCGTTCCCCCCGGGCTGACGGTGCTGCCCCCGGTCGCGGTCCCCTTCCCCGTCCGCGCCCCGTACAGCACGGCGCCCGCCCCCCGCCCGCTGGGGGACGCCCCGCACGTCGTGCTCGACGACGCCCTGCCGGCCGCCCTGCAGCGCCGGCGCGAGCGGCTGGCGACGGACCCGGACGGCGTCGTCGTCCCGTGCACCGACGACCCCGACGGGCTGGCCGCGGCGCTGCGCCGGGCGCTCGCCCTGGTGCCGCTGCCGGACGACGACGGCGGCTGGGAGGAGCTGGCCCGGGCGTGGATGCTGGGCTGCGCGGACGACCTCGTGGTGCTGCGCCGGCAGGGCCCGGGCGTGCTGCGGGCCGAGCTGCTGCTGGTGGCCTTCCCCAGCGGCTGGGCGCCCCGTGAGCGCCGCGGCGCGACCCTGGAGCAGCTGCACGCCCCGGTGGCCGACGGCGCCCGGCTGCGGCGCGCCACCCCCGCGCTGTCGGAGGCGCTGCTGACCAAGGGGCCGTACGTGCAGCACGTGTGGGGCCTGGACCCGTCGGGCCGGCTCGACCGCGACCCGAGCGCCCCCGACGCCGAGCCGCCGTCGTGCCCTGCGCCGGAGCGCTGGTGGCTGCGGGTGGAGCGGCAGACCACCCTGCCGCTCGGCGACCGGGCCCTGTTCACGATCCGGCCGTACCTGGTGCCGCTGCCGTCGCTGTCCGGCGGGCAGCAGGGCGTGCTGGCCGACGCCCTGGCGTCCATGTCGGAGGAGGCGGTGGCCTACAAGGGGCTCGCCGGTGTGCGCGACGAGCTGGTGCGCTGGCTGCGGGCTCAGTTCTCGGTCGGGTCGTCCGGGTAGGTCGACACGAGCGCGAGGGTGCCGCCCTGGCGGCGCAGCACCTGCCGCCACAGCAGCCCGGGCGTCGGCGTGAACGGGTCGCCCGGCAGCGCGTCGAGGACCCACCACGAGCCCTCGTCGACCTCGGCCTCGAGCTGCCCGGCCGACCACCCGGCGTAGCCCGCGAAGACCCGCAGGCCGCGCACGAGCGGGGCGACGTCGTCGGGCGGGGCGTCGAGGTCGACGGTGGCGAGCACGGGCTGGGCCGGCAGCACGGCGAGCGCCGGCCCGCCCGCCCCGGGCCGCAACCGGCCCAGGCAGATCGCCGCCTCGGGCTGGACCGGCCCGCCGACGTGGACCAGGCCGGGCTCGTCCACCAGCTCGCCCCACGACGGCAGCACCTGCACGACGTCGGTGCCGCTGGGGCGGTTCACGACGACGCCGAGCGCGCCGTCGCCCGGGGCGTGCTGCAGGAGCAGGACGACGGTGCGCCGGAAGGTCGGCTCCTCCAGCGCGGGCGTCGCGACCAGCAGCCGCCCCGACCAGTCCACGGTGGCGCCTCGTCGCTGGGGTGCCTAGCTCAGGGCGGCCTTGGCCTTGTTGCGGCCGGCGCGGGCGCGCTCGCCCTGGTCGAGGATGACCTTGCGGATGCGCACCTCGGCCGGGGTGACCTCGACGCACTCGTCCTCGCGGCAGAACTCGAGCGCCTGCTCGAGGCTGAGCTGCTTGTGCGGGATGAGCGGGACGAGGACGTCGGAGGAGCTCTGCCGCATGTTGGTGAGCTTCTTCTCCTTGGTGGCGTTGACGTCCATGTCGTCGCTGCGGGAGTTCTCGCCGACGATCATGCCCTCGTAGACGTCGGTGCCCGGCGGGACGAACATCGTGCCGCGCTCCTGCAGGTTGGCCAGGGCGAAGCCGGTGGTCGGGCCGCTGCGGTCGGCGACGAGGGAGCCGGACGGGCGGGTGCGGATCTCGCCGTGCCACGGCTCGTAGCGCTCGTGGACGTGGTGGAGCAGGCCGGTGCCGCGGGTCTCGGTGAGGAACTCGGTGCGGAAGCCGATGAGGCCGCGGGCCGGGACGATGTACTCCATCCGGGTCCAGCCGGTGCCGTGGTCGACCATCTGCTCCAGGCGGCCCTTGCGCAGCGCCATCAGCTGGATGATCACGCCCTGGTAGTCCGACGGCGTGTCGATGGTGAGGCGCTCCATCGGCTCGTGGATCTTGCCGTCGACGAGCCGGGTGACGACCTGCGGCTTGCCGACGGTGAGCTCGAAGCCCTCGCGGCGCATGACCTCCACGAGGATCGCCAGCTGCAGCTCGCCGCGGCCCTGGACCTCCCACGTGTCGGGGCGCTCGGTGTTCTGCACGCGGATGGAGACGTTGCCGACCAGCTCCTTGTCGAGCCGGTCCTTGACCATGCGCGCGGTGAGCTTCTTGCCGCTCTTGCCGGCGAGCGGGGAGGTGTTGATGCCGATCGTCATGCTGATGTTCGGCTCGTCGATCGTCATGAGCGGCAGCGGCCGGGGGTCGTTCGGGTCGGCCAGCGTCTCGCCGATGAAGATGTCCGGGATCCCGGCGACGGCGACGATCTCGCCCGGGCCGGCCGACTCGATGGTCACCCGCTCGAGCGCCTCGGTGCCGAGCAGCTCGGTGAGGCGCACGTTCTCGATGCTGCCGTCCTTCTTGCACCAGGCGACGGTCTGACCCTTCTTGAGCTCGCCGTTGAAGATGCGCAGCAGCGCCAGGCGGCCGAGGTAGGGCGAGGCGTCGAGGTTGGTGACGTGCGCCTGCAGGGGTGCGCCCTCGGTGTACGACGGCGCGGGGATCGTGTCCTTGATGACCTGGAACAGCGGCTCGAGGTCGGGGCTGTCGGGGCTCGTGCCGTCGGCCGGGCGGGTCAGCGAGGCCTGGCCGGTCTTGGCCTGGCAGTACACGATCGGGAAGTCGATCTGCTCCTCGGTCGCGTCGAGGTCCATGAACAGCTCGTAGGTCTCGTCGACGACCTCGGCGATGCGGGCGTCCGGGCGGTCGACCTTGTTGATGATCAGGATGACCGGCTTGTTCTGCGAGAGGGCCTTGCGCAGCACGAAGCGGGTCTGCGGCAGCGGGCCCTCGGAGGCGTCGACCAGCAGCGCCACGCCGTCGACCATGGACAGGCCGCGCTCGACCTCGCCGCCGAAGTCCGCGTGGCCCGGCGTGTCGATGATGTTGATCAGGATGTCCTTGCGGCGGACCGCCGTGTTCTTCGCGAGGATGGTGATGCCCTTCTCGCGCTCGAGGTCCATCGAGTCCATGACCCGGTCCTGGACCGCGCCCTCCTCCTGCTGGTGCTCGGAGTAGGCGCCCGACTGCAGGAGCATCCCGTCGACGAGGGTGGTCTTGCCGTGGTCGACGTGGGCGATGATCGCCACGTTGCGGATGTCGTCGCGCGTGGGCACAGCAGTACTCCGATGATCGGCTGGGGAACGGCCGAGCAGACTGCCGGCGCCCCGAGCCTACCGGCGGGCGCTGCTGGTGCCCGTGCCCGCGCGCGCGGCGCTCTCGCTCGACCGCCCTGGGGTCAGGGTCTGGCTGCCGGTGACGGCAGCGGCGGCAGGGTCGCGCCGGACGGCACCGGCGGCGGGGCGGTGCGCCGGGGTCGTCGGTCGTAGACGCCGCCTCCCGGACTGGTCCACCGGATCGAGCCGTCGGCGAGGGCCCGGGTGGTCCACCCGGTGTGCTTGGCCCGGTGGGCATGCCGGCTGAGGCTCTGCAGGTTGTCGGCGTCGGTCTGGCCGAGCGGCCAGGGCAGCCGGTGGTCGCGGTCGGTCCGCCGAGCCGGCGTGCTGTCGCCGGGGAAGACGCTGGTGACGTCGCGCAGGTCGACGAGCCGGCCGAGCGCTGCGCTCGGGACGTACCCGTCGCAGGTCAGGTCGGCCTGCGTGCTCGCGCCGGTGGCCATCGTCGTGAGGGCGGTACGCAGAGCGCGGGCCCGATCGGGGTCGCCCTTGCGCCACGTCGCGCGGCGCACGGGGGCCTCGGCCGTGAGGACCTCGCCGGTACGGCCGTCGACGCAGGCCCGGACGAGGTCGGCCTGCGGCAGCAGCGCCTTCGCCTCGTCCGCACCGATCGGCCCGTACCCGGCGAGCACGGCCGCGTGGTCGGACAGCCCGAGGGCGACGGCGGCGGGCACCCGGACGTCGACCGTCCAGACCGCCGCGCCCGACAGGGCGTGCAGGTCGACGGCCCGTTCGACCGGGCACTCGATGACGGCTTGCACTCGCACCCGGTCGCACCCGAGCGCGTGCAGCAGTGCGGCGACCTGCTTCTGGCCCTCCGTCAGCTCCTGGTCGAAGGTCATCGCCGCGGCCCGGCCCCGCAGCGCCGCCAGCACCGTCGCGCCCTGGGTGGCGGTGCACCCCAGCACCAGGTCGGCCATCCCGTCCGGCTGGGGCCGAAGCCGTGCTCCTGCCGTCCGGGCGGCGGCCTCGTGCCGGCGTCGAGCGGCGTCCGGGTCGACATCGATCGCCGCCCGCCGGGCCGCGGCCCGCAGCTGCGAGGGGGTGCCGTCGACCGCACCGTCCGGGTCGGCCGGACCGTCGAGGACGGCGGACAGGACCGCGGCGGCGTGCGGTGCCGCCAGGGGCTCGACCTCCGCCAGCAGCGCCAGGGCGTGCGGGACGCCGACCAGCCCGTGCTCGAGCGCGGCGAGCAGCCGTGGGAACGAGGCGAGCCGGAGGGCCTGCCCGAGCCGGTCCGTGCCGGTCTGCGGCGACACGTGCAGCAGGCACGCGACCTCACCGCCCAGGAACTCCCGGTGCTCGGGCGCCGACACCTGCCACAGCGCCACGAGCGCCCGCTGCTCCGCCACGAACGCCACCGCCGCCGCCCGGGCGGCAGCGCGGACCGCGGCGGCCTGCTCCCGCGTCGACCCGAACAACGTCCCTGACATGCCTCGAACCTAGGACCCGGGTCTGACAGTTCTCGGCGCGGAAAAGCAGGTCAGGGCGGGTGCGGTTCCGCCCGGGGCGAACACGCCGAGCCGGCAGGGCGGGGCCGGCGGGAAGGGGTCGAACGGCGAGCGAGACCCCGCCTCCACCTCCACGCGTGCACCGACCCCGCCCCGCGGGAACACCCGCCCCATGAGCGACTACACCGACCCGGAGCTCCGCGAGCAGGTCAAGGCCGAGGTGACGGCCGGTGACAAGGGCGGCCGCCCCGGGCAGTGGAGCGCCCGCAAGGCCCAGCTCGTCGCGCGCCTCTACAAGGAGCGCGGCGGCGGCTACACGGGCGACAAGGAGCACGAGGGCGAGGCCGCGCAGCACCTCGACCGCTGGACGCAGGAGGAGTGGCAGACCGCCGACGGCTCCGCCCGGGCCCGCGACGGCGACACCACCCACCGCTACCTGCCCAAGGAGGCGTGGGACCGGCTCAGCGACGAGGAGAAGGCCGCGACCGAGCAGGCCAAGACCGGCTCCGACGCGCAGTTCGTCGCCAACCCCGACGCCGCCCGCGCGGCCGGGCAGGCCGTCCGCGAGCCCTGGACCGGCTACGACGAGCAGACCGTCCCGCAGGTGCTCGACGGCCTGCGGGCGCACCCGCGGGCGGTGGAGGCGGTGCGCGCCCACGAGAGCGCGACCAAGGACCGCAAGGGCGTGCTGCAGGCGCTGCCCGAGGAGCCGCCCGGGCAGGGGTAGCCGTGCCAGGCTGCCCGCGTGACCGACGACGCGTGGGTGCGGGCCGGCCTGCTCACCCCCGGCGACGACGCCCGCCGGGAGCTGCTGGTCTGGCTCGACGGCCAGGGGGTGTCGCTGCAGGAGATGCAGCGGGCGCACGCCGTCGGCCGGCTGTTCGCGCTCGCGGGTGACCGCCAGATCACCCCGCCCGGTCCCCGCCGCACGGCCCGGGAGGCGGCGGAGGAGCTCGGGATGGACCCGGGGCTGCTGCGCCGGGCCTGGCTGGCCCTCGGCCTGCCCGACCCGGTCGAGCCGGTGCTCGGCGACGCCGACCTCGTCGGGCTGCGCACGATCACCGACGTCGCCGCCCTGGTCGGCGAGGAGGCGGCCCTGACGCTCGCGCGCGTGCTGGGTGCCGGCCTGGCCCGGCTGGCCGACGCCGAGAGCTCGGCCATGCGCCAGGCCGACGGCATCGACCTGGGCGCGACCGGCAGCGAGCTGCGGACGGCGCAGGCCTGGCAGGCCGTCGCCGGCGTCGTCCCCCGGGTGGGGGCACTGCTCGACGCCGCCCACCGCCACCACGTCGAGGCGGCCCGCCGGCACTGGGAGCAGGTGCTGGTCGACGGGACGGTCCGCAGCGGGGTGGGCTTCGCCGACCTGTCGGGCTTCACCGCGCTGTCGGAGCGGGCGAGCCTGCCCGAGCTGGCCACGCTGCTCACGGCCTTCGACGCCACGGCCAGCGAGGTCGTGCACGCCGGCGGCGGGCGGGTGGTGAAGTTCCTCGGCGACGCCGTCATGTTCGTCGCCACCGCCCCGGACGCCCTCGTGGGCATCGCGCTCGACCTGGTGCACCACCCGAAGGCCGCCGACGCGGGCCTGCAGGTGCGCGCCGCCGTCGCCGCCGGCGAGCTCGTGGCGCAGGAGGGCGACTGGTACGGCCCGCCGGTGAACCTCGCCGCCCGGCTGGTGTCGGTGGCCCGGCCGGGCCAGGTGCTGGCCGCGCCCGACCCGGCGTCGCGGCTGTCGGCGGCGTTCGCGACGACGGCCCAGCCGCCGGTCGCGCTGCGCGGGGTGGAGGCCCCGGTCACGGCGTACGACGTCGTGCGGGCGTGACGGTCCGCTAGTCCCCGCCGCCCCCGCCGTCGCCACCGCCGGAGTCCCCGCCGCTGTCGGCGCCCGAGCTGTCGACCGCGTCGAAGGCGCCGTCGAGGCCGCCCAGCCCGTCGAGGCCGTCGTCGCCGCCGAGCGCCGACCAGCTGATCCCGCCGTCGCCGGCGTCGCCCCCGCCGTCGGGCCGGCGGCGGACCGCCCGGTCGACGTCGCGCAGCACCGCGGCGTCCAGCAGCGGCACCAGCCCGGGGGCCAGGGCCAGCTCGTCGAGGGCGGCGTCGGCCCGGGCCCCTCCGGCCGCCAGCGCCTGCCGCCACCGCTCGCGCTGCGCGGCCAGCCCGGTGCACCAGGCGTCACCCTCGGGGGTGCGCACGAGCACGGTGCGCAGGAAGCGCTTCTCGGGCCGCAGCAGCCGCCGGTCCACGAGGTCCTCGCGCGCCTGCCCCAGCAGCACGGCCGGCAGCCCGGTCTCGGCCTGCAGCGCGCGGGCCACGGCCTCCAGCTCGAGGGGTCCGCGCTCCGAGCCGGTGCAGCCGGACCTGCAGGGCCGGCAGCGGCGCGCGCTGCGGGACGGCGGCGTCGGCGCGGGTCAGCAGGGCCGTGCGCCGCGAGCCCCACAGCCGCCCCGGCACCTGGTGCGCCGACAGCGACCAGGTCCCGCAGACCACCAGCTCCTTGAGGCTGAGCGACACCGCCCGTCCGCGCGGCACGGGGCGGCGCAGCAGCAGGTCGGTCTGCACGGCCGACAGGGGCCAGCTCACCGGCACGACCGGGTCACAGCAGCGGCCGCAGGGCCTCGACCAGCGGCGCGTCCACCGGGATCCACGGCACGTCGTCGAGCTCCGCGCCGGCCAGCCAGCGGTGCGCGTCGTGGTCGACGAGCGCCGGCTCGCCGGTCGCGGTGCACAGGTAGACCCGCAGCAGCAGCGCGTCCCCGACCTCGACGTCGTCGCCGAGCCGCTCCCCGACGACGACCCCGTCGACGCCGAGCTCCTCGCGCAGCTCGCGGACCAGCGCCTGCACGTCGCTCTCGCCCGGCTCGACCTTGCCGCCGGGGAACTCCCACAGGCCCGCGAGCGCGGGCGGGCCGGTGCGGCGGCTGGCCAGCACCCGGCCGTCGCGCAGCAGCGCCGCCCCCACCACGCCCCGGCGCTCCACGCGCCGCAGACTGCCGCACACTCGGCCGGTGCGCACGCCCCTCACCGCCGCCCAGCTCGCCGAGGCCCTCGACACGCTCCCCCGCTGGACCGGCGACGCCTCCCGGCTGTCCCGGACGGTCCGCCTCGACGACGCCGCCCGCCGCGCCGTCGCCGAGCTCGCCGACGCCCTCGACCACCATCCCGTGCTCGAGGAGCTGGAGGGTGGCCGCACCCGGCTGGTGCTGTGGACCCACGTGGCGCGGCGCCGTCACCGACCTCGACGTCACCCTCGCCGTCCGGCTGGACGCCCTGCTCGATGGGTGAGCAGGTCGATGGGTGAGCAGGCCGCCCGCCTGCTGGCCGGCCCGCCGCCGTGGGGCGACGTCCCCCCGCCCGGGGCGGTCACGGCGACGCTGCAGCTGCAGCGGCCGGCGTCGTTCGGGCTCGACGCGACGGCACGCTCGACGGCCCACGTGGCCCTCCCGACGTCGTCCTGGGACGGCGCCCTGCTGACCCGGGTGCTGCCGGGCGGGGTCGTCCGGGTCGACGACGCGCTGCGGGTCACGGTCGAGGGCGCCCCGGCCGACCCGGAGGGCGTGGTCCGCCGGGTGCTCGGCCTCGACGACGACCTCACCGACCTGCACGACGGCTGCCGGCAGGTGCCCTCGCTCGCGTGGGTGCCCGAGGCCGGGGCGGGCCGGGTGCTGCGCGCCCCGACCGTCTGGCAGGACCTGGTGGCGCTGCTGCTCAGCACCCGGACGTCGTTCCGCGGCGCCCGCGCCTCGGTCGCGGCGCTCGTCGGCGACGGCCCCTTCCCGACGCCGGACGACGTCGCCGGCCGGCCCGTCCTGCCCGGCGGCTACCGGGCGGAGCACCTGCGGGCCCTGGCCCGGCAGGTCGCGGACGGCGGCGTCGACCCGGAGTCGCTGGCACGCGCTGGACGACGCCGAGGTGCAGGCGCGGGTGCGGGCCCTGCCGGGGCTCGGGCCGTTCAGCGCGGCGTCGCTGCTGCCGCTGCTCGGGCAGGCCGCGCCCGCTGGTGCTGGACGGGTGGCTGCGCCGGGTCGGGCCGCCCGACCCCGAGCAGCGCTACGCCCCGCTGGGCCGGTGGGCCGGGACCGGCCTGTGGCTCGAGGTCAGCGGGGCGTGGCTGCGCGGGTGAGGGCTGCGCGCGTGCGGGGCTACTTCGGGCCGATGCCCAGCGGGTCGCCCACCAGCGGGATGACCTCGCCGCCGTTCTCGGTCGGCGACTCGTCGCCCTTGGTCCCCCAGTCGCTCACGTAGGACTTCGCGGGCAGCGCGTCGACGGCGGCGAAGCACTGCTCCCGCGCGGCGGCCTTCGCGTCGGCCAGGCAGTCGGCCACGCGGGTGGCGGCCAGGGCGTCGACGAAGCCCCAGCCGTAGTCGTCGTCCTTGCCGGGCCTGCCGAGGTCGCTGGCGGTGCGGGCGAGCACCTCCTCGGCGACCTCGCCGGTCAGGCGCGGGAAGGCCTGCTTCATGAGCGCGACGACGCCGGCGACGTGCGGGCTGCTCATCGAGGTGCCGGAGATGGCCATGTAGCGGGGCAGGTCCTCGGCGGGCGTGGTCGGGTCGGCGGTGTCGATGACGGCGCCGGTGCTGCGCGCCGCGATGATCAGGCTGCCGGGCGCGGTGACGTCGACCTGCGGCCCGCGGCTGGAGAAGTCGCTCATCGCGTACTGCCCGGGCTCCGCGGCCGTCTTCTCGGTCGAGCCGACCGTGATGACGTTGCCCATCGCGCCGGGCCACCCGACGGTGTTCTTGCCGGGGCCGCTGTTGCCCGCGGAGAACACGAACGTGTAGCCCTTGCCGATCGCCGCGCGGATCATCTGGATGACCGGCTCGCTGTCGGGGTCGGTGACCTCCTGGATGCCCCAGGAGTTCTGCACGACGTCGACGCCGAGCTCGGGGTGCTCCATGAGGTACTCGATGGCGGCCATGGCGTTGGCCTCCCAGCCGAAGTCGTAGACGACGCCCTGGACCGCGCTGGCGATCTTGAAGCCGACGAAGTCGACGCCGGGGGCGACGCCGCTGTAGTCGGCCCCGCTGATGCTGCCCGCGCCGCTGCCGCCGACGGTGGAGGCGACGTGCGTGCCGTGCCCGATCTCGTCGACGGTGGCGTAGGGGGCGGTCGTCTCGGCGGCGAAGTCGCTGATGACACCGTCGTTGTAGGCGTCGTAGAGCCAGGCGCCCTCGAAGCCGTAGGTGGCCTTCACCCGGTCGGCGAAGTCCGGGTGGCGGCTGTCGAGGCCGGAGTCGAGGACGGCGACGGTGACGCCCTTGCCGGTGAGCCCGAGGCCCTTGGGCTTCGGCAGGCGGACCTGGTCGGCCTTGATCGCCTTCTTGCTCTGGTCCAGCGTCAGCCGCAGGCCGTTGTCGCGCTGCACCCCCGTCACACCGGACAGGGACGCGGCGGCCTGCAGGACGGCGGACGGCGCGACGACGGCGACGGCGTCGACGTGCGAGAACGGCCGCAGCTGCGTGATGCCGAGGGCGCGCAGGCCGGCGACGTCGGCCGGGGTGACCGGGCGGCCGTACTGCACGAAGGCGTGGAAGCTGCCGGCGCCGAGCAGGGTCCGCTCGACCGGGGCCGGGGCGCGGACGCCGGCGGACGGGGCGGCGAGCGCGGCCGCGCCCGAGCCGACGAGGGCGGTGGCGGCCAGCAGGCCGACGAGACGACGTGACACAGGTGCTCCAGAGGGCGAGGGGGCGGCCGGTCTGCTGCTGGCTTCGACGCCGCCGCGCCGGGTCCTGCCGCTCCACGAGGATGTGGCCGTGCCGACACCGCCCCTGCTGACCGGCGTCGCCGCCGGTCCCGCGGGCGCGGCGACGACGCACGACGGCGGCCCCCTCGAGGGCCGGCTCGTGTGGTGGGGCCGGCGGACGGCGCGCGCGGCTGGTGAGCCGCGGCGTGCGCCCGCGCACCTGCTGGGACCTGGCCGCCGTGCACCGGGTGCTCGCCGGGCGGCGGCCGCGACGACCCCGCGGCCGTCTGGGCCGCCGCCTCCGGCCGCCCCGCTCCCCCGCCCCGCCCGCCGTCCACCGGCACGCTGCTCGACCCGCCGTCCGTCCGCCGAGCCGGTCGTCGACGGCGTCCTGCTGTGGGACGAGGACGCCCCCGACCCGGGCCGGATGGCCGCCCTCGCCCTGCAGGTGCAGCAGTCCCAGGCCCGCGCCCTCGCCGGGCTGCCGGACCCGCGGCCCGACCCCTCCGGGCTGCCGCTCCCGCTGCTCACCGCCTACGCCGAGTCGGCCGCCGCGCTGCTCGCCGTGGAGCTCGAGGCCGACGGGCTGCCGGTCGACCGGGAGGCGGCGCACGCCTGGGTGGCGGCGTCGGCGGGGCCGCGCCCGCGCGACGAGGCGCACGAGCGGGAGGTCCGCGACGGCCCGCGACGCCGTCGTCCACGCCGCGCTCGGCGCAGAGGTCGACCTGCGCAGCAACGAGGCGGTGCTGGCGCTGCTGCACGCCCGCGGCTTCGACGTCCCCGACACCCGCTCGTGGCGGCTCGAGCCGCACCGCGCGACGTCCCCCGGCGTCGCCGCGCTGCTCGACTGGCGCCGGGCCGAGCGGGTCGCGACGACGTACGGCTACCGCTGGCTCGACGAGCACCTCGGCGACGACGGCCGGCTGCGCGGCACCTGGACCGCCGCCGAGGGCGCCGGCCGGATGACGGCGAGCGCCGGGCTGCACAGCCTGCCGGCGTCGCTTCCGCACGGCGGTCGCCGCGGAGCCCGGGCACGTGCTGGTGCGCGCCGACCTCGGGCAGGTCGAGCCCCGGGTGCTGGCCGTGGTGTCCGGCGACCCTGCGCTCGCCGCCGCCGCCCGCGAGGTCGACATGTACACGCCGGTCGCCGCGCAGCTCGGCGTCGACCGGCCGACGGCGAAGGTCGCGGTGCTGGCCGCCATGTACGGCCAGACGAGCGGGACGGCCGGCCGGGCGCTGGAGCGCATGCGCGCCGCCTACCCCCGGGCGCTGGCCTTCCTGCACGACGCCGAGGAGGCGGGGCGCACCGGCGGGGAGCTGCGCACGTGGGGCGGCCGGCTGCTGCCGCTCGGCACCGGCGGGCGGGGGCGGTTCGCGCGCAACGCCGTCGTGCAGGGCGCGGCCGCCGAGCTGTTCAAGGTGTGGGCCGCCACCGTGCGGGCGGGCCTGGCGGGCACGGGTGCGTCGGTGGTGCTGTGCCTGCACGACGAGCTGCTCCTGCACGTCCCGGCCGGCCGCGCCGACGACGCCGTCGCGCTGGTGCACGAGGGCCTGCGGGAGTCGGCCGGACGCTGGGCCACCGGCAGCGGGGTGCGCTTCGTGGCCGACGTGGCCGTCGTCGCGCGGTGGTCGCAGGCCAAGGGCTGAGCCTGTGGACGGCGCGGGACGCACCAGCGCGGTCCGGCCTACGGTCGCCGCGTGGTCGACGTCGACGGGGTGCGCGGGCTGGCCCGGCAGGTGAACGGGCTGGCCGGCGAGGCGCGCGCCACGGCGGCCCGGGTCGCCGCGACCGAGGGCGTCGCGTGGCAGTCGCTGGCCGCGCAGGACTGGCGGGAGTCGCTGCGCCGCGACGCCGCCCGCGTCGGCGCGGCCGCCGAGGAGCTCGACGACGCCGTGCGGGCCCTGTACGAGCACGCCGACGCCGTCGAGCGCCGGCTCGCGGAGATCGAGGCCGTGCGCCGCGCCTTCTCCGCCCTGGTCGACCGCGCGCGGCACACGCTCTCGGAGGCCGTCGACGACGTCGAGGACGCCGGCACGTCCGCGGCCCGCGCCCTGCTGTCGGTGGCGAGCCGCATCCCGTCCCCGACGTCGGTCGACTGGCCGGACTTCGCGAAGGGCTGGCTGTGAGCGCGGCCCGCAGCGTCGTCCTCGGCGCCGACGCCTGGGCGGTGCTGCGGGCCGCCGCGCCCGCCCTGCAGCTGCCCCCGGCCCTCGCGGCCGGCCCGGTGCTGACCCCCGAGCAGGCCGCCTCGGCCGAGCAGGCGCTGCGCGCGAGCGACGTCGTCCCGGGCAGCAGCGGCGACCTGCTGGAGGACCTGCACCCGTCGGTGCGCGCGTCGCTGCTGCTGCACGTCGCGGCGGGCGTGGCCGTCGACGTGCTCGTCGGCAGCGGCGACGCCGTGCGCAGCGCCCGCGCCGCCGTCGCCGGGCCGCTCGCCGGCAGCCTGGAGCGCACCGGCGGCGGCCCGGTCACCCTGACCACGCTGCCCGCGGGCGAGCTCGCCGGGCACCTGGCGGGGCTGCTGCCCGGCCTCGGCGACGACCCCGCCGGCCGGGACGGTCCTGCGCCTGGACGCCGCCGTCGCGCGTGGCCGTCGCGCAGGCGCTCGGGGAGGGCCGTCCCGAGCTGGCGCGCGAGGTGCTGTCGGGCCCGGTCCCGCCCGCGCTCGGCCCGCTCACCGGCAGCGCGCTGCTGGTCGTGCGCACGCCCGGTGCCAGCCGGGCGCTGCTGTGCGTGCGCACCCCCGACGGCTGGCGCACCGCCCGCCTGGCCCGCGGGGAGCTGGTCCTGCGGCCCGTCACCCGGGCCGGGCTCACCACCGACCTCGCCGCCGCGCTGGCCGGCGCCCTCGCGGGGGCGGCCGCATGAGCAGCGGTGACCTCGAGGTCTCCGGCGGCGCCACCGGCGTGATGGCCCGGATCGCCGACGTCCGGCGCACCGCCGGCCTGCTCGACGGCTACGGCGACGACGTCGGCGGGATGGCCGGGCGGGCCCGCGGCTTCGCCGCCAGCGGCTGCCTGCTCAGCACCGCGCCGTACTCGCCGCTCACCGCCGCCAAGGCCGAGGGGCAGCTGCTGCAGGCCGCCGGGTCGCTGACCCTGCTGGTGGTGCGGCTCGAGGGGGCCGCACGGGTGCTGCGCGTCCGGGCCGAGCTGCTCGAGACCGCGGACCAGGGCGTGCGCTGGGTGCAGGTCGAGGGCCGCGACCTCGCCGAGCGGGGCGCCGGCGCGATGGCGATCCCCCTGGTGGTGCCGGTCGGGCTGGCGGCGCTCGGCCTCGGGGTGGTCACGTACACGGCCGCCTGGCAGCGCCGCCGCTTCCTGCTGCTCCGCGACGTCGCGACCGGGCGGGTGCCGGTGTGGGAGCTGCCGGCCCGCGAGCTGGCCGCCCCCGGCGAGGCCGTCGACGACCTGCAGGCCGCCGCCACCGGCCTGCTCACCGACCCCGACCTGGCCGAGGGCGCGAGCCGGCTGCTGGTGGAGCACCCGCAGATCACCGACGCCGTCACCGGAGGGCTCCCGGACTTCCTGCAGGGGCTCGCCGGCCCGGCCGCCCCGCTGCTGCCGCAGGACCTGCAGCAGACCGTCACCGCCCTGCTCGGCCTGGGCCGCGGGCAGGGCCTGTTCGACGACCCCGCGCTGCAGGCCACCCGCGTCGAGCACCCGTCCCCCGAGGTGGCCGAGCTGCGCTTCGCGTCGCTGGCCGACCTGTTCGCCAGCCAGCAGCAGCTGTTCGACGGCTCCCGCGACGACCACGACAGCACGCACGATCCGCATCCGGGAGGTCGTCGTCGACGGCACGTCCCGGTGGATCGTGCAGATCCCGGGGACGCAGGAGTGGGACCCCGTGTCGGGCCTGGACCCCAGCGACGTCACCACGAACCTCGAGCTCATGGACGACGGGCAGGCCGCCCTGTGCGACGCGGTGCTGGACGCCATGACCCAGGCGGGGATCGGCGCCGGCGACCAGGTCCTGCTGACCGGCCACAGCCAGGGCGGCATCGCGGCCGTCGCCCTGGCCAGCGACCCCCTGGCGCGGGAGCGCTTCCCCGGGATGGACCACGTCGTCACGGCGGGCAGCCCGGTCGGCCTGTTCGACGTGCCCGACGAGGTCACCGTGCTGTCGCTGGAGCACACCCGCGACCCGGTGCCGCGCCTCGACGGCGTCGACAACCCCGCGACGCCGAACTGGACCACCGTCACCCGCGACGCCTTCGCCGACGTCCGGGCGGCGACCCCCGAGGGCGAGAGCCCGTTCAACCCGATCGGCTCGCACGGCGGCGTCCACTACACCAACACCGCGGCGATGCTCGACGCCGGCCGGGCCCCCGGTGCCGCCCCCGTGCTCGACGGGCTGCGACCCTTCCTGACCGGCGGCGGGGCCACCGTCGACTACGTGCTCACCCGGAAGGACCCGGACCACCCGTGAACCGCCTGCTCGTCGCCGGCCTGCTGGTCGCGCTGCCGCTCGCCGCGGGCTGCCAGGACACCGTCGTGCGGGGCGAGCGGGTCCCCACGGCCGACGTCGAGCAGGCCGCCACCGCCGTCCTGCACCAGGTGGCCGCCGACCTGGTGGCCCGCCCCGACGTCGTCTGCGCCGACACGACGACGTCGGACGACAGCGTCCCCACCCGGCCCGCCACCGACCTGTTCCTCACCCTGGTCACCACCGGCCTGACGCCGGCGCAGCGCGACGCGCTCGCCCTCGACGCCGGGCGCCGGCTCTGGACCTCGCCGGCCACTGTGGTCGGCAGCGTCGGCGTCCTCGTGGTCGACCAGGGCGCGCCGCCCGGCGGGGCCTCCGCCCTGGGGTCGCTGGTCGGCGACGGCACGGGCCGCAGCGCCGCGGTGCCCGAGCTGGCGGAGCGCTTCGGGCCGCGCCCGTCGCCGGCCCCGCTGACGAGCCCGCTGCCCGACCCCGGCGCGCCGCCGGCCTGCCCCGCCCCGTCCCCCACGTGACGCGGCCGTCGCTGCTGCTCGTGACCGACCTGGCCTACCCGGCCCAGGGCCGGCGCTACGGCGACGAGGACGTCTGGCTGTCCGGCCGGCTGCGCGAGGACTTCGACGTCGCCCTGACGTCCCCGCTCGACGCCGCCGCGCTCCTGGACCCCTTCGACGTCGTGCTGCTGCGCAACAGCGGCCCGGTGCTCCACCACCGGGCGGCCTACGACGCCCTGTGCGCGGCCGTCCGCGAGCGCGGCACGCGGCTGGTGAACCCGCTGACCGGGCGCGGCGACATGCAGGGCAAGGGCTACCTCGTCGAGCTCACCCGCGCCGGCGAGCCGGTGATCCCGACCGTCGACGCCGCCGCGGACCTGCCCCTGCTCCCCGACGCCGACCGCTACGTCGTCAAGCCCGTCCTCGGCGCCGACTCGATCGGGCTGCAGGTGGTCGCCTCGCCCGCCGGCGTCGACCTCGCCGGGATGCTCGTGCAGCCGCACGTCGACCTGGTGCACGAGGTCTCGTTCGTGTTCGTGGGCCGCGCGTTCTGCTACGCGCTGTACGCCCCCGACCGCGACCGGCGCTGGGTGCTCGAGCCGTACGCCCCCACCGACGCCGACCTCGCCTTCGCCCAGCGCTTCGTCGACTGGAACGGCCTGGACGTCGGGGTGCAGCGCGTGGACGCGTGCCGCACGCGGGACGGCGGCCTGCTGCTGGTCGAGCTCGAGGACCTCAACCCGTACCTGTCGCTCGACCTGCTGCCGCCCGACGTGCGCGAGCACTTCGCCCGGGCCCTGGTCGGCACGCTGCAGGAGGCGCTCGACCGCTTCCCGGGGCCGACCGCGGGGTAGGCGGTGCGGAGCCGTCGGACACCAGGAGCAGCAGTGGGCACGAGCGTCGTCGTCACCGGAGCCAACAGCGGGATCGGGCTGGCCACCGCCCTGGAGCTCGCGCGGGTCGGCTACGACGTCGTCGGGACGGCCCGCACCCAGGCCAAGGCCGACGTCCTGCTCGAGGCGGCGCAGCAGCGCGGCCTGCTCGAGCGGGTGCGCACCGTGCTGCTCGACGTCGCCGACGACGCCTCCACCCGGGAGGGCTTCGCCGAGGTCGACCGGCTCACCGACGGCGGGCCCTGGGCGGTCGTGAACAACGCCGGCTTCGCGCAGGCGGGCGCCGTCGAGGACGTGTCGCCGGAGGACGCGCGCTACCAGCTCGAGGTGAACCTGGTGGCGCCCGCGCGCATCGCCCAGCTGGTGCTGCCGGGCATGCGGGCGCGCGGCGACGGCCGGATCGTCAACGTGTCCTCCATCGCCGGACGCGTGTCGGCGCCGCTGACCGGCTGGTACGCCGCGAGCAAGCACGGGCTGGAGGCGCTGTCGGACGCCCTGCGCATCGAGGTCGCCCAGTTCGGCGTGCGGGTCGTGCTCATCGAGCCGGGCGGCTTCGGCACCGGCATCTGGGACGCCGGCGCCGAGAGCTTCCCGACGCCGGACGGCTCGGCGTACGGCGAGGTCTACGCCCGGGCCCGCAGCCTCACGCTCAAGGGCAACTCACTTCCCCGACCCCGTGTGGGTGGGCCGGGCCGTCCGCCTGGCGCTGGCCAACCCGGTGCCGCTGCCGCGCTACCTGGTCGGCGTCGACGCCGTGGCGATGGCTGCCGGCAACGCGCTCGCGCCCACCGCGGTCAGCGACTACGTCAAGGGCGTCGGCGCCGGGGTGCGCAGGCTGCTGCCGTTCCGGTAGCACCCGGGTCCGACCCGTCCACAGGCCCGCGTGCAGGGGCGGCCGGGTGTCGGAGGGCTCGCCTAGCGTCGACGCCGTGACCCCGACCGCCGCCCGCGACGCCCAGCGGGCCCGCACCTACCGCGCGGAGGACGCCTGGGCCGCCCGGCTCGACGCCGCCCGGCAGGGGGCCGCCCTGGCCAGCGTGGGCGGCAGCAGCCTGGTGCTGCCCGGCCGAGCGCCGCTTCGGCACGCTGGAGACCGCCGGGCAGTACGCCGCCCGGGTGCTGGCCCTGCCGGAGGTGGTCGGCGGCCGTGGGCACCGTCGCGCCGCCGGCCCTGCGCGAGCGGCGCGGGGCGGCCCGGGCGCACTGGGAGCCGCCCGGCGTGATCGCCCTGCCGGTGCCGGCGCACGGGGAGCCCTGGGCGCTGCGCGAGAGCGTGCTGCTGCACGAGCTGGCCCACCACGTCGGCGAGACCACGGGCCGCTGCTCCCGGGCACGCCGCGCCCTTCCCCGCCCTGGTCCTGCTGCTGGCCGGCGCGGTGCTCGGGCCCGAGGCGGCGCTGGCCCTGCGGGTCGAGTACGGCCGCGAGCGCGTCGAGGTCGGGTCGCTGTGAGCGCCGGGGCGGCGCGGGAGCAGGACGACCGGCTGGTCGACCGGGTCGGCAAGCTGCTGGCCCAGGCCGAGGGCACCGACAACGAGCACGAGGCCGCCGCCTTCGTCGAGCGGGCCCAGCAGCTGGCCACGGCCTACGCGGTCGACCTCGAGCGGGCCCGGCAGCGCCAGCGCGACCGGCAGCAGCGGGGCACCGCCGGAGCCGCTGGCGCAGGAGCAGGTCGAGGTCGGGCCCCAAGGGCCGCCGGGGCAACCGCCACCGGGTGCTGCTCTACAGCGTGGTGGCGCGGGTGAACGACGTGAAGGTCAACGTCGCCCACGACAGCAGCTACGTCCTCGGCTTCGGCCACCGCAGCCGACCTCGAGGTGGTCGAGCGGCTCTGGGCCTCCCTCGCCGTGCAGATGACGGCCGCCGCGCAGCGCCGGCTCGACGCCGGGGAGCACCGGCGGGCGGGCGTGGCGGCGCAGACCTGGCGGCTGTCGTTCTACGACGGCTACGTCGAGGAGCTCGGCAACCGGCTGGCGCAGGCGCGGGAGCGGGCGGTGCGGCCGCTCCCCGGCGGCGCCGGACCGGCCGGGCGCGCCGGACCGGGCCGGCGAGCCGTCCGCGGAGCTGGTGCTGCGGGCCAAGGCCGAGCGGGTGCAGGACTTCTACGCCTCGGCGTCCCAGGCCCGCGGTGCCTGGCGGGGGCCGTGGTCGGGGCGCACCCAGGTCAGCGGCCGGGCGCAGGCCGCGGGGCGCCGCGACGCCGAGCAGGCCGACCTCGGGCAGCCCCGGGTGCGCGCGCGGGGCCGCCTGCCCGGGTGACCTTCCGGGTGAACGACGCGGGCGTCACGCTCAGCCCGGCCCGACCTCCCTTGACACGAGAGGCCGTCGTGTCAACCCTGCACGCATGACCCCGACCTCGCACGCGCGCAGCCTGACCCGCTGGGCCCTGCTCCACGGCACCGTCCGGCTCGCCATGAAGCGCGCGACGAAGGCGGGTGACCTGCAGGCCTCCTTCATGACCGACCCGCGCTACCGCACCGACCCGTTCGCGTTCTACGAGACCGTCCGCTCCCGCGGCACCCTGGTGCGCGGCAAGTTCGCCAACGTCACGGCCGACCACGCCGTCTGCCAGCAGGTGCTCGTCAGCGACGACTTCCGCGCCGGCCCGGACGAGGACACGCTGCCCAGCCCGATCCGGCGCGCCGTCGCCTGGTCGCGCGACCCGCTGTCGCTCGGCCCCGTCGACCCGCCCTCGATGCTCGCCGTCGAGCCGCCCGACCACACCCGCTACCGCAAGATGGTCAGCAAGGTGTTCACCGCCCGCGCCGTCGAGCAGCTGCGCTCGCGCACCCAGTCCATCGCCGACGACCTGCTCGACCGGATGGAGGGCCTGCCCGAGGTCGACCTCGTCGAGCGCTACTGCACCCTGCTGCCCGTCGCCGTCATCTCCTCGATCCTCGGCGTGCGCGAGCAGGACTACGCGACCGTCCTCGACTTCGGCCACAAGGGCGCCCCCAGCCTCGACGTCGGCCTGGCCTACCGCGACTTCCGGGTCGTCGACGACGCCATCCGCGGCTTCCAGTCCTGGCTCGGCGCGCACCTCGAGCGGCTCGCCCGCGAGCCCGGCGACGACCTGCTCAGCCAGCTCGTCCGCACCGAGGACGAGGGCAAGCGGCTGACCGACACCGAGCTGCGCGCCACCGCCGGGCTGGTGCTGGCCGCCGGCTTCGAGACGACCGTCAACCTGCTCGGCAGCGGCACCGTCCTGCTGCTGCAGAACCCCGACCAGCTCGACGCCCTGCGCGACGACCCGTCGCTGTGGACGCACGCCGTCGACGAGGTGCTCCGCCTGGAGGGCCCGGTGCAGATGACCGGCCGCTTCGCGCCAGCGCGACACCGAGCTCGCCGGGCGGCGGCTCGCGCAAGGGCAGCCTCGTCATCACCTACCTCGGCGGCGCCAACCGCGACCCGCAGGTGTTCGACCGCCCGGCCGAGTTCGACGTCCGCCGCCCGAACGCGCGCGACCACCTCACCTTCTCGGCCGGCCGCCACTTCTGCCTCGGCGCGGCGCTCGCGCGCCAGGAGGGCGAGGTCGGGCTGCGGTCGCTGTTCGACCGCTACCCCGACCTCGCAGCTCGACGGCCCCGGCCGCCGCCGCACCACCCGCGTGCTGCGCGGCTGGGAGTCGCTGCCGGTGCGCACCCGGGCGCTGCAGCCCGCCTGACCGGTCCGGCGCCGGGCGGCCTAGGGTCGCCCGGGTGACCGACCTCCGCGCCGCCCTCGCCGCCCAGTCCGCCCGCGCGCTCGAGCGACCTGCGCGCCCTGGTCGCCGTGCCGAGCATCAGCAGCGAGCCGGCCCACCACGGCGACGTCGACCGCGCCGTCGACGCTCGTCGCCGGCCACGCCCGCGACGCCGGTGCCGCGACCGTCGAGGTCGTCGCGGCCGACGGCGGGCGCCCCGCCGTGATCGCCACCTGGCCGGCACCGGAGGGCGCACCGACCGTGCTGCTCTACGCGCACGCCGACGTCCAGCCGACCGGGCCGGTGCAGGAGTGGACCAGCGACCCCTTCACCCCGACCGAGCGCGACGGCCGGCTGTACGCGCGCGGCGCCGCCGACGACAAGGCCGGCGTGCTCATGCACCTCGCGGTGCTGCGCGCCTTCGAGGGGCGCCCGCCGGTGGGCGTCGTGCTGTTCGTCGAGGGCGAGGAGGAGGTCGGCAGCCCGACCCTGCCGGCCCTGCTCGCCGCGCACGCGCGACGCCCTGCGCAGCGACGTCATCGTCATCGCCGACTCCGCCAACGCCTCCGTCGACGTCCCCGCCTTCACCACCAGCCTGCGCGGCCTGGTCGACTGCCTCGTCGAGGTGCGCGCGCTGGAGCGCCCCGTGCACTCCGGCCTCTACGGCGGCGCCGTGCCCGACGCCCTCACCGCCCTGTGCCGCCTGCTCGCGACCCTGCACGACGACGCCGGGGACGTCGCCGTGGCCGACCTGGTGCGCACCCCGTCGTCGGCGCCCGACCTGCCCGAGGACGTCGTCCGCGCCGACGCCGGCGTGCTGCCCGGCGTCGAGCTGCTCGGCACCGGCACCTTCCCGGAGCGGATGTGGCACGGCCCGGCGCTCGCCGTGCTCGGCATGGACGTCCCGTCGACGGCGACCGCCTCCAACGTCCTGCTGCCGCGGGCCCGCGCGAAGCTGAGCCTGCGGCTCGCGCCCGGGCAGGACCCCGGGCAGGCGCCTGGCGCTGCCCTCGACGCAGCACCTGCAGCACGCACGTGCCCGTGGGGCTGCCAGGTCGAGGTCGCGCCGGGCGCGGTCGGCGCGCCGTTCGCGCTCGAGACGGTCGGCGACGGTGTACGACGTCGCCCGCGGGGCCTTCGAGGAGGCGTTCGGCAACGCCCCGGTGGAGGCCGGCATCGGCGGGTCGATGCCGTTCATCGCCGAGTTCGCCCGCGCCTACCCCGGCGCGACCGTGCTGGTCACCGGCGTCGGCGACCCGGCGTCGCGCTGGCACGGCATCGACGAGAGCCTGCACCTGGGCATGTGGGAGCGGGCCTGCCTGGCCGAGGCCCTGCTGCTGCAGCGGCTCGCCCCGGCGTAGGAGGGCTCGCCCGCCCGGGCCAGCCGGCGGGCCCGGGCGGGCCAGGAGCGGACCACCCGGCCGGACCTTCCCGACGGGACCGGACGGGTGCACCCTTCGCGGCATGACAGCCCCCACGGTCCTCGACACGCACGACATGGTCCTGGTGCACCGGGTCTTCCGGCGCGAGCTGCGGCCTGCTGCCCGCCCTGGTCCGGTCCGCGTCCGGCGACGCCGCCCGGACCGCCCGCGTGCGCGCCCACACCGAGGAGCTGCTGGGCTTCCTGCACCACCACCACAGCGGCGAGGACGAGCTGGTCTGGCCGCGCCTGCGCGAGCGGGTCGCCCTGGAGCAGGAGCCTGGTCGACCGGATGGAGGCGCCAGCACGAGGCCGTCGCGGCGGTCTCCGCGCAGGTCGACGCGGCGCTCGCCGCGTGGGACGGCGACCCCGCCCGCGGCGAGGCGCTGGCCGGGCCGGCTCGAGCAGCTGCGGGCGCCCTGGTCGAGCACCTCGACGAGGAGGAGCGCAGCATCCTGCCGCTCGTGGCCGGCACCTTCAGCGAGCAGGAGTGGGGCGAGCTCGGGCAGCGCGGCATGGCCGCCGTGAAGCCGTCGCGCCGGCTGGCCACGCTCGGGCAGATCCTCGAGGACGCCGACGACGACGAGCAGCGCGCCTTCCTGGCCCACCTCCCGCTGCCCGTGCGCGCTGGCGTTCCGGGCTGTCGGGCGCCGCCAGCACGCCAAGCGAGACCGCGGCCCTCCGGCTGCCGGTGCAGCGCCGGGCGCTCCGCCTAGGGCGGCGAGCACCCGGAGCATGCGGGTGTTGCCGAGCGTGTTCGGGCCGCACCCGGGCGAGGTCGAGGAACTCCGCGACGCCCTCGTCGTGCGACTGCAGCAGCTCCTCCTGCACCCGGCTGTCGACCAGCACCTCGCGCGCCTCGACGAAGCCGTGCCGGGCGAAGAAGCCCGTCTCGAAGGTCAGGCAGAACACCCGGCGCACCCCGAGGTCGACCGCCCGGCGCAGCAGCCGCTCGAGCAGCAGCGAGCCGACGCCGCGGCCCTGCAGCGGCGGGGTCGACGGCGACGGTGCGCACCTCGGCGAGGTCGGCCCACAGCACGTGCAGCGCCGCGCACCCGACGACGGCGCCGCCGACCTCCGCGACGACGAACTCCTGCACGTCCTCGTAGAGCGTGACGGTGGCCTTGCTGAGCAGCCGGCGCTCGGGGGCGAAGCGGTCGACCAGGTCGCGGACGGCGGGGACGTCGTCGGTGCGCGCCCGGCGCACGGTCACGTCGGCGGTCCCGTCGGCGTCCACGGGCAGACCCTAGGGTCGGCGCGATGAGCGGCAGCAGCGGGCACGGCGCAGGACCGGGCAGGCCGCCCTGCTGACCGCGCTGCGCCGCGACGCCTCCGGCCAGGCCGTCGCCGCCGGGGTGTCGGCGGCCGTCGTCGGCTACGCCAGCTCGGTGGCGGTCGTGGTCGCCGGGCTGGAGGCGGTGGGGGCGTCGCCGCGGCAGGTCGGCTCGGCGCTGGTCGCGCTCGGCGTCCTCATGGCGCTGGCGTCGGTCGCGCTGTCGGTCCCGGGCCGGATCCCGGTCTCGGTGGTGTGGAGCACGCCCGGGCTCGCCCTGCTGGTGCCGCTCGGCAGCAGCGGCGGCGTCGACGGCGGCTTCCCCGCGGTCGTCGGCGCCTTCGCGCTGTGCGGCGCCCTCGTCGTGCTGACCGGCCTGGTGCCGGCGCTCGCCCGGCTGCTCGGCAGCCTGCCCGGGCCGCTGACCGCCGCCGTGCTGGCCGGGGTGCTGCTGCCGTTCTGCCTGGCCCCCGCGCAGGCCGTCGGGGACCTGCCGCTGCGGGCGGGCGCCGTCGTCGTGGTGTGGGCGCTGACGGCCCGGCTGGCACCCGCCTGGTCCGCACCGGCCGCGCTGCTGACCGTGCTCGTCGTCGCGCTGGTCGACGGGTCGCTGGTCCTGCCCGGCCCGACGCTGCCGCAGGTCGCCCCGGTGGCCCCGACCCTGACGCGCGCAGGCGGTGACGGCGGTCGCCCTGCCGGTCTACCTCGTGACGATGGCCGGGCAGAACCTCGTCGGCCTCGCGGTGCTGCAGGCCAACGGCTACGCGCCGTCGGTGCGCCGGCTGCTGGTCGGCACGGGTGCGGCGTCCGTCGTCGGGGCGCCGCTCGGCGCGCCGACGGTCAACCTCGCCGCCATCACGGGCGCGCTCACCGCCGGGCCGGGCGCCCACCCCGACCCGGCCCGCCGCTGGGTCGCCGCCGTCGCCGCGGGCGGCACCTACCTGCTGCTCGCCCTCGTCGCCCCGCTGACCGCCGCGCTGGTCACCCAGGTCGACCCGCGGCTCGTCCGCACCGCCGCCGGGCTCGCGCTGATCGCCTCCTTCGCGGGGGCGGCCGACCGGCGCCCTGACCGCCGAGCGCACCCGGCTGCCGGCCGCCGTCACCCTGCTGGTCGCGGCGTCGGGCGTGACGGCCGCGGGGCTGGGCAGCGCGCCGCTCGGGCTGGCCGCCGGGCTCGTCCTGCTCGCGCTGCTGCGACCCCGGCGGGGCCGCGGCACGCCCTCTGACACGCTGCGCGGCCTCACGAGAGGAGCAGCCACCGTGGCGAGCAAGGGCGAGAGCGCGTACGAGAAGTTCCAGCAGGCCGTCGGTCAGGCCGAGGGCACCGGCGAGTGGTTCGAGGTCGACCAGGAGCGCATCGACGGCTTCGCCGACGTGACGCTCGACCACCAGTTCATCCACGTCGACCCGGAGATGTGCAAGCAGCTGTCGCCGTGGGGCGTGCCGATCGCGCACGGCTTCCTCACCCTGTCGCTGCTGACCCACCTCGCGGGCTCGGTGCCGCAGGACATGCGCCGCCTCGACGGCATCGTCATGGGCGTCAACTACGGCTTCGACAAGGTCCGCTTCGTCAACCCCGTGAAGGTCGGCTCGAAGGTCCGCGCGTCACAGCGTGCTGGCCGCCGTCGAGCAGAAGGACCCGAACACCCTGCAGGTCACCCGCACGTACACGGTCGAGATCGAGGGCGAGACCAAGCCCGCCCTGGTCGCCGACTGGATCACCCGGCTCGTCTACTCCGGCTGACGCCGGCGGCGGGGGCGGCGGCCGACGCCGCCCCCGCCCCGCTGGCCGCCGTGCGGATCGGCCGTCCGGGCCGTCCGACGGGTCCCCGCCGCACGCGGAGGGCATGATCGTCCCGACCGGCCCCGGAGTCCCCGGGCCGCCGACGCGCTGGAGGCGGCGTGCTCGACGACCTCAAGTCCTTCTTCACCAACAGCAGCGTCGCCGAGGTCGGGGTCGGCGTGACCATCGGCGCGGCCTTCGCGGCCGTCGTCAGCGCGGCCACCGAGACCGGGCAGGCGCTGCTGCACGGCGACCTCGAGTACTCCGGGCTCGTGCGGCGCCGTCATCGCCCTGCTGTCGGTGGCGCTGCTGTCGCTGTTCGGCGTGGTCAAGCCGCTGATGGCGCTCAAGGAGCAAGATGGGCCGGGTCCAGGCCGCCAAGGTCGCGGAGGCGGCGCAGCAGGTGCGCGGCGGTGACCTGCAGGGCGCGCTCGGCACCGCGCGCGAGGGCCTGGCCGCGCGCGGCGGCGGCGACCCCAGCGGGAGCGGTGCGGACGGCGGCGACGCCGACAGCAGCGGGGCAGCCGACAGCAGCGGCACGTCGGGCGAGCTGACCGCCGAGGGCACGGCCGAGGCCGTCGCGAGCGTCTCCGGTGCCGCGGCGGTCCCGCTGCCCGAGCAGGAGCTGCGCGCGGCGGACGGCAGCAGCGGCTCCTTCGCGTCAGCTGCCGCCGACGGCGGTCCCGACGGCGGTGACGGCAGCGGTCCGAGCAGCAGTACCGGCTCGTCCGCGGAGGTCGGCGGCGACGCGCTGGTGGCCGGCGACGGCGTGAGCGGTGCGGACAGCCTGCTGAGCGGCCTCGGCGTGCCGGGGTCCGCGGACGGTGAGGCTGCAGGCGGGACGGCGAGCGGCTCCGGCCTCGACGACGCCGCGCTGGCCACCGACGAGGGCTCGGCGGTCCCCGCCCCGACCGGCACGGCGCCGGGGGCAGCGGGGCCGGGGGCGGCGCGAGCGCCGCGCGGCCGCCCCGACCCGCTCACCGCACCGCTGTCGCAGCTCACCCCCGCGGCCGGTGCGGCCGCGGCGCGGCAGGCGGTGCCGCCACCGGTTCCGCCACCGGCGTCGCCCGCAGCCGGCACGACGGCGGCCGCGGCCGCGGCGGGCCCCGCCGACGCCCGCGGCCTGCCCTACACGCAGACCGACACCAAGCTCTGCCCCTTCTGCGCGTTCGACATCCCGGCGGTGGCGACCCGCTGCGGGTTCTGCACGAGCGACCTCGGCGACCTCGAGCGCGGTCCCGACCCGGTGGTCGTCCCCGCCTGACGAGCGGGGGCACGCGGGCCCGGCGCGCCGGGCCTCAGACCTCCTCGGGCGCGAACACCCGGCCCGGGGCGACCAGCTCCTCCTGCGCGGCGACGAGCAGGACCTCGCGCGACCCGGCCTGCTCGGTGCGCGCCAGCAGCCCCCACACCGACGACGCCGCCGCCCCCAGCGCGGCGCCGGCGTCGCGGGTGCGCAGCCAGTGGGCGAGGAACAGGGCGGCGACCGCGTCGCCCGCGCCGTTCACCGAGACGCCGAGCTTCGGGGTGCGCACCCGCCAGTGCCGGCCGCCCTCGGAGGCGAGCAGGTCGACGGCGTCGTCGGGCGTGTCCTCGGTGACCAGCGACGTCGTCAGGACGGTGCGCGGACCGCGGGCCTGCAGGGCGGCCACGGCGTCCTTCACGGCGGTCAGCGTGCCGGTGGGCTCGCCGGTGAGCAGGTCGAGCTCGAAGTGGTTGGGCGTGAGCAGGTCGGCCGCCGGGACGGCGACGTCGCGCAGCAGCTCCGGGATGCCGGGGCGGACGAAGACGCCCCGGCCGACGTCGCCGATCACGGGGTCGCAGCACCAGACGGCGTCGGGGTTGGCGGCGCGCACCCGGGCGGCGGCGCCGACGACGGCGTGCCCGACGTCGGCCGCGCCGAGGTAGCCGGACAGCACGGCGTCGCAGGTGCCGAGGACGCCCCGGTCGGCGATGCCCTGGACGAGCTCCTCGACGGAGGGGCCGTCGAACACCCGGCCGGTCCAGGCGCCGTAGCCGGTGTGGTTGGAGAACTGGACGGTGTGGACCGGCCAGACCTCCAGGCCGAGCCGCTGCAGGGCGAAGACGGCGGCGGCGTTGCCGACGTGGCCGTAGGCGACGTGGGACTGGATCGACAGCACGTTCACGGCCGCGAGGCTCCCACGGGGGCGGGGTCGTCGAGGAAGGCGCGGACCGCGCCGCGGACGGTGGGGACGCGCAGCGGCGCGAGGTGCCCGGAGCGGGGGACGACGACGGCCCGCGCGTGCGGCAGCACCGACAGGAGCCGCTCGGTGTCCCCGGGCGGGGCGAGCCGGTCGCGCCCGCCCTGGACGAGCAGCACGGGGGTGCGGACCGCGCGCAGGTCCTCGGTGGCGGCGTCGGGCAGGGCGAGCAGGGCGCGGACCTGCGCGGCGGCGGCAGCGGCGTCGGTGCGCAGCAGCAGCGGGGGCACCAGCCGTCCCGCGGCCCGCAGCGGCGCCTCGACGGCGCCGGCGAGCCGGGGACCGACGAGCCAGGGAGCGAGCTCGGACCAGAAGCCGCGCAGGTCGCCGGCCTCCCCGAGGGCGGCCAGCCGCTCGAGCAGGGCGAGTCGCTCGGGGCGGTGCCCGGCGGGCGCGCTGAGCAGCACGGCCCGGCGCACGCGGTCGGGGTGCAGCACGAGCAGCCGCTGGGTGACGACGGCGCCGAACGACACGCCCAGCACGTCGGCCTGCTCGACGCCGGCCGCGTCGAGCACCCGCACGGCGTCGTCGGCGTAGCCGTCGACCGTCCACGCGCCGGACCAGGGCCGCGACCCGGCGACCCCCCGCGGGTCGACGGCGAGCCGCCGGCCCAGGCGCGACGGCAGCAGCGGCGTCCAGCTGACCAGGCCGAGGGTGAGGCCGGGCAGGAGCAGCAGCGGGCGCCCGCTGCCGGCCTCGTGCCAGCAGAGCGGGGCGCCGTCGGGCGCGAGGACGGTGGGCACGCCAGGGCCCTTCCCCGCTGCCGGAGCAGGCACCCGGGACACTGCTGTCGTGACGCCTCCGGACGCAGCCCTGTCGGCCTGGCTCGGCGGCTGGCCGCCGTCGCTGCCGGTGCGCGTGGTCGCCGACCCGCGGGCGGGCGAGCCGGCCTGGGACGGCAGCCCCCGCGGGGTCACGGGCGCCGTCGACCCGCAGGGCCGCTGCGTGGTGCGGGTCCCGCCCGACGTCGCCGCCCGGCTCGGGACGCCTCCCGACGTCGACGCCCTGCTGGCCGCGCTGCCCGACGCCGTCGGGGTGCCCGGCACGGCGGGGACCGGCGCGCTGCGCTGGGCGCAGGAGGTCCCCGGCGCGGACGTCCTGCCCGACGCCGGGACCTGGCTGCCGGCGGCGCTGGCCGACGACGGCGACCCGCGGGTGCCGGCCTGGCTGCGCCCCTTCGGCGGCGACGTGCTGGTGGCGCTGGAGGGCGGGCGGTACGTGGCCGGCGTCGGGCTGAAGCGGCACGACGCGCTGCTGGAGGAGGTCGCCGTCGTCACCGACGAGCGGGCGCGCGGACGCGGGCTGGCCCGGCGGCTGGTCGCGCAGGCCGCCCGGGCGGTGCAGGCGCAGGGCCGGTCGGTGCTCTACCTGCACGCGCCCGACAACGAGGCGTCCGCCCGGGTGGCCCGCGCGAGCGGCTTCCCCGACACCGGCTGGCGGGTCCTCGGCTACTGGACCGGCCGGCCCTGACGGCTGCTCAGAGCGGCTGCGCCTGCCGGTGCTGCGCGGCGAGGTCGAGGTAGACCGCGGCGTTCAGGCCGATGAGCTCGCGCTCCTGCGGCGTCGTCTCGCGGCGCACCTTGCCCGGCGTCCCGACGACCAGCGAGCCGGGCGGCACGACGGTGCCCGGGGAGACCAGCGCCCCCGCGCCGATCATCGTGCCGCTGCCGATCACGGCGCCGTTCATGACGACGGCGCCCATGCCGACCAGCACGTCGTCCTCGACGGTGCAGCCGTGCAGCACCGCGGCGTGCCCCACGCTCACGCCCTCCCCGACGACGAGGGGGAAGCCGGGGTCGGCGTGCAGCACCGCGCCGTCCTGCAGGTTGGTGCGGGCGCCGACCCGGATGCTGTCGCCGTCGCCGCGCAGGACCGCGGAGTACCAGACGCTGACCTGCGCGCCGAGGACCACCGCCCCGACGACGCGGGCGGTGTCGGCGACCCAGGCGGTGTCGGCGACGTCGGGGACCCGTCCGGGCAGGCTCAGCAGCACCGGCCCACCCTCGCAGACGCCGGCTACGAGGGGGCGTTCTCCTCGAGGTAGGCGTCCTTGTCGACGTCGTCGGCGGACACGTCGACGGCGCGCTCGTGCGCGTTGCGCCAGCTCAGCCACTGCACGGCGAGGTCGGCGCGCTGCTGGTCGGTGACGTTGGCGCGCAGGTCGGGCAGCGCCTCGCGCTCCTCCTCGGCGAGGTGGTCGGAGTTCTCCTCGCGGGCCTTGCCCACGGCCTCCTCCCACTCCGGCGAGCCGACGGCGTGCCGCGCCGCCTCGCGGATCGCGTCGCGGATGGCGTTGTGGTCCTCGAGGGCGTCGTCGGTCTCCTCGTCGGCGTTCTCGCCCTCCTGGAGCAGCGCCGGGTAGAACACCGCCTCCTCGCAGGCCGCGTGCACCTCGAGCAGCCGCGACAGCCCGTCCCAGACGGCCGTCTTGGCCTCCTCGGTGTGCGCGTCGTCGAGCAGGGCGAAGCCCCGGCGCAGGGCGGCGTGGTCCTCCAGGACCAGGGCGGTGACGTCGAGCACGGGCTCTCCAACGGGTCGGGGGCGTGCGGCACCCCTCCCCGCGGCGGCGTCCCTCTAGACCTGGTCGCTGCCGGAGTCGACGGGCACGAGCACGACCGGGCAGGCGGTGCTGTGGCTGAGCCGGCGGCTCGTGGAGCCGAGCAGCAGGGCCTGCACGGCGTGCCCGACGCCGGACGCCGGCATCCCGATGACGACCAGCCGCGCCCCGAGCGCCGAGGCCCGCTCCTCGAGCACCGACGCCGGCTCGCCCGGCAGCGCCTCGAACTCCCAGGGGACGTCCAGGCCGGCGAGGTCGGCCTCGGCCCGGGCCCGGCCCTCCTGCTCGACCGCCCGCGTGACGGCCTGCGAGGCCTGCAGGTCCGGGACGGCGGGCGTCGCCCCGGTGAGCGGGAGAGCGCTGCCGGCGGTGGCCACCGGGACCGGTTCGACCGCCCGCACCACGACCAGCCGTGCGCCGAGGCTGCCCGCCAGCCGGGCCGCCTCCTGCAGGGCGGCCCGGCCACCGGCCAGCCCGTCGTGCCCGACCACCAGGACCTGCTGGGTGCCCTCGTCCATGCCCCCGTGCTTCCCGCGCCGGCGGCACGCCACGCCGTCGCGGCGAGCCGTCACGGTCCGTGTGCCACGGCGTCGCACTGCGCGACTACGCTCGTCCTGCCGCGCCCGGCCACAACCGGGTCGCGCCGGACTGCTCCCCGGCGCCCCGGGCGGTCGACGCGCGACGACAGCGAGGCACCGATGACGACGGCGACGCCGTTGCACCTGTCCCCCGGCCCCGGGAGCACGTCGGCGGGGAGGGCCTACGCCGACGCGCAGCTGGCCGGGGTCGACCCGGAGGTCGTCGACGACGCCAAGCTGGTCCTGACCGAGCTGGTCACCAACGCGCAGCTGCACGGCCTGGCGCCGATCGAGCTGCGGGTGGAGCGGCGCGGGGCCGGGGCGAGGGTCGAGGTGCGCGACGCGAGCACCCGCTCGGTGGTGCTGCCCGTGCAGGACGACGGCGCCATGACGGGCCGGGGGCTGCGCCTGGTCGCCGCCCTGGCCGCCGCGTGGGGCGTCGACCCGGTCCCGGACGGCGCGGGCAAGGTGGTCTGGGCCGAGCTCGTCCCGCAGGCCGGGCACGACGCCGGCTCCCCGCAGCTCGGCGGCGCTGCTCTCCCCGACCCGTGGCGCGACCAGCCCGACGAGCAGCTGCACACCGTCCGGCTGGGCGCCGTGCCCACCGGGCTGCTGCTGGAGGCCAAGCGGCACGTCGACGGCGTCGTGCGCGAGCTCACCCTGGAGCGGGCCGGGGCCGACGCCCCGCTGCCCCCCGAGGTCGAGGCGCTGATCGACACGGTCACCCGCACGTTCGTGCGTGCCCGGACCGGTGTGAAGGAGCAGGCCGTCGCGGCGGCCGCCCGCGGCGACCGGCAGACCGAGCTGGTGCTGCACCTGCCGGTGTCCTCGGTCGAGGCCGGCGAGCGCTACCTCGAGGCCCTCGACGAGGTCGACCGGTACGCCCGGCAGGCCCGCCTGCTGACCCTGGAGACGCCGCTGCTGCACCGGCTGTTCCGCCGCTGGTACGTCTGCGCCCTGGTCGAGCAGCTGCGCGCGCACGCCGCCGGCGAGGAGCCCGACGAGCCGAAGCCGTTCGTCGAGGTGCTGGTGGGCGAGGTCGACGAGCTCTCCGGGCTCCGCGAGACCGCCCACCGGCTCGACCTGCTGCAGCGCGTGAACGCCGCGCTCACCGACGCGCACACCGCCGAGGGCATGGCCCGCATCGTGCTGTCGGCCGCGGTGCGCGAGCTCGACGCCTCGACCGCCCGCGTCTACGTCGTGCAGGAGGGGCGGCTGCACGCGATCGGGCAGTCGGTGGCGCTCAAGGCCGGGACGGCCGGTTACGACTCCCTGGACCTCGACGCCGACCTGCCCGGCCCCGTCGTGCTGCGCAGCGGGCAGCCGCTGGTGCTGCGGACCGTCGCCCAGCTGGTCGAGCGCTTCCCCGTCCTGGCCGGCGTGTACGACAGCGAGCGCTCGCTGCACGTCGTCCCGCTCGAGGTCGGACGCCACCGGCTCGGCGTGCTGGCCCTCGGCTTCGCCCCCAGCAGCCGCTACGACGAGGCCGCCCAGACCGCCTACGTGCGTGCCCTCGCCGACGCCCTCGCGCAGGGGCTGGAGCGCATCGAGGTGGCCGACCGCCTGGCCAGGCTGGGCGCTCCGCCCGTCGGTGAGCCGGCCCCGCCGGGCTCCGCGCAGGTCTCCGTCGGCGGTGAGGGCGAGCGCCGGCTCGTCGACCTCGCGGGCGCCGCCGAGGCGATCGCGGGGGCGCGCAGCGTCGAGCGGCTGCTCGAGGTGGTGGCCGAGGCCGCGCGCTCGGTCGTGGGGACGCACCAGTCGGTCGCGACCCGCCTCTACGGCGGCACCTGGCAGCACGCCTCCACCCACGTCTCGCTCAGCGACGACTACGCCCAGTGGCGCAGCTACGACGTCGTCCCGCAGGGCCTCGGCGTCCTGAACGCCGTCACCCGGGAGAACCGCCCGCTGCGGCTCACCGCGGACCAGCTGCTCGAGCACCCGGAGTACCGCGGGCTGCGCGACGCCCCGGGGCACCCCCCGATGCCCGACTACCTCGCCGCCCCGCTCATCAGCCGCGACGGCCACAACATCGGCCTGATCCAGCTGTCGCACAAGCAGGACGGCACCGACTTCGACGACGCCGACGAGGCCGTCGCCGTGCAGCTCGCCCTCATGGTCTCGGCCGCCCTGGAGCACGTGGAGACCGCCGCCGAGCTCGAGCAGGCGCTCGACCGGCTGCGCGCCGAGCAGGACGTCGTCAGCGCGCTGCACGACGTCGGCCGGGCCGTGACGTCGCGCCTGGAGCACGCCGAGGTCGTGCAGGTCGTCACCGACGCCGCGACGTCGATGACGGGCGCCCAGTTCGGCGCGTTCTTCTACAACGTGCTCGACGAGCGCGGCGAGACCTACTCGCTCTACACGATCTCCGGCGTGCCGCGCGAGGCCTTCAGCCGCTTCCCGATGCCGCGCAACACCGACGTCTTCGCGCCGACGTTCGGCGGCGAGGGCGTCGTCCGGCTGGACGACGTCACGGCCGACCCCCGCTACGGGCACATGGCGCCCCACCACGGCATGCCCGAGGGCCACCTGCCCGTGCGCTCCTACCTGGCCGTGCCGGTCAGCCTCAAGGACGGCGAGGTCATCGGCGGGCTGTTCTTCGGCCACGCCGACGAGGGCGTCTTCGACGAGGACGCCGAGCGGCTGGCCGTCGGCATCGCCGGCTACGCCTCGATCGCGCTCGAGAACGGCCGCCTCTACGACGCCGCCCGGCAGGTCGCGCGCGAGAAGGAGGAGGTCGCCGCGGCGCTCGAGGGCCCGCTGCAGCCGCCGGAGCTCCCCGTCATCCCGGGGCTGCACCTGGCCGCGGTCTTCCAGCCGCTCGGCGGCACCGGCCGGCTCGGCGGCGACTTCTACGACGTCTTCCCGATCCCGGGCGGCCGCTGGGTGCTCGCCCTCGGCGACGTCGCCGGCAAGGGCCCCGGGGCGGCCGCCGTCACCGGCCTGGTCCGCCAGACGCTGTGGGGCGCGGCGCAGTACGCCCCCGACCCGCTGGCCGTGGCCCGCTCGGTCAACGACGCCCTGCTGCGCCAGCACAGCGACCGCTTCGCCACGCTCGTCCTGGCCGTGCTGACGCCGCTCGCCGGCGGCTTCTCGGTCGAGGCCGTGTGGGCCGGGCACCCGCCCGCACTGCTGCTGCGCGACGGCGCCGTCGAGCTGGTCTCCGGCAGCGGCATGCCCGTCGGCCTGTTCCCCGACCCCGACCTCGAGCCGGTCCGCTTCCTGGTCCGCACCGGGGAGACGCTGCTGCTGCACACCGACGGCCTGCTCGAGCGCGAGGGCGAGGTGCTCGACGACGACGTCCTCGTCGACCTGCTCGTCGCGCAGGGCGAGGCGCCCGTCGACGAGGCCCTGGAGGCGGTCGCCGCGGCGGTCGACCGCCTGCGGCCCGCCCGCGACGACGTCGCCGCCGTGGCCCTGCGCGCCGTCTAGGCAGCCAGCTGGGCCCGGAGGCGGTTCGCCGACCGCGTCCGGGGCCAGACCGTCCTGGGCGGTGTCCTGCCGCCCTGCCGCCGACGGAGACCGCACGTGACCCTGCTGCTCGCCTTCGCCCTCGTGCTGTTCGCCGGGACCCTGCTGTCGGAGCTGGCGAACCGCACCGTGCTGTCCACGGCGGTGCTGTTCCTCGTTGCCGGGTTCGTCCTCGGCGACGGCGTGACCGGGCTCGTCGACCTGCGCCCCGACGACGAGATCGTCACCGCCCTGGCCGAGCTGGCCCTGTTCAGCGTCCTGTTCACCGACGGCATGCGGGTCGCGCCCGCCGACCTGCGGCGCGCCTGGCGGCTGCCCGGCCGGGCCCTGGTGCTGGGCATGCCGCTGACCTTCGCGGTGACGGCGCTGCTGGCCCGGACGGTCGCCGGCCTGCCGTGGACGGAGTCGATGCTCGTCGGCGCGGTGCTGGCCCCGACCGACCCGGTGTTCGCCAGCGCCATCGTCGGGCGGCAGGAGGTGCCGGCCCGGCTGCGCTCGCTGCTGAACGTGGAGAGCGGGCTGAACGACGGGCTGGCGCTGCCCGTGGTGCTGGTCCTCATCGCCGTGCTCGGGCAGCAGGAGCTCTCCGGGGGCGAGCTGCTCACGGAGCTGCTGCTCGGCGTGGCGCTGGGGGTGGCCGTGCCGGCCGTCGCGGCGCCGTTCGTGCGCAGCCGCTACACGGCGGCCACCCCGCTCTACGCGGCGCTCGGAGGCCTGTCGATCGGGCTGGTGCTGCTCGGCCTGGCCGGCGTGCTGCACGCCAACCTCTTCCTCGCGGCCTTCACCGGCGGCATCACGGTGGCGGCCCTGACCCCGCAGGTCGAGGAGGCGTTCACCGAGTTCGGCGAGCTGGTCACCGAGCTGCTGAAGCTGGCGGCGATCCTGGTGTTCGGGGCCCTGATCAGCCCCGCCTTCCTCGGCGAGATCCCCGTCAGCGGGTACGTCTTCGGCCTGCTGGCGCTGGTCGTCGCCCGCCCCGTCGCGATCGTGCTGGCGCTGCTGGGCAGCACGCTGTCGTGGCCGGAGCGGGGCGTCGCGGCGTGGTTCGGCCCCAAGGGCTTCGCGTCGGTCGTCTACGGCCTGCTCGTCCTGGAGGCCGACCTGCCCCGCTCGGACGAGCTGTTCCACCTCATCGCGCTGGTGATCACCGCGTCGATCCTGGCGCACTCCTCGACCGACGTCCCGATCGCCAAGGCCTTCGGGCGGCGGCAGCAGGAGCAGGAACGGGAAGGGCGGACGCCGGCGCTCATGCCGGCGCTACCGTCCGCCCATGAGCCTCCCCCCTGAGCTGTCCACCGCGCTGTCGGCCGCCGCGGCGGTGCGCCGTCGGGAGGTGAGCCCGCTGGAGCTGCTCGACGCCTGCCTGGCCGAGGTCGACCGCACCGACCCCGCGGTCAACGCCGTCGTGTGGCGCGACGACGAGCAGCACCGGGCCGCGGCACGTGCCGCGGGCGAGGCGGTCGTGCGGGGCGACGAGCTCGGGCCGTTCCACGGCGTGCCGGTGCCGGTCAAGGACCTCACCCCGGTCGCCGGCTGGCCGACGACGTTCGGCTCCCACGGCGCGCCCGAGGGCACGTCGCCGGAGGACGAGCTGGTGGTCGCGGCGCTGCGCCGCGCGGGCTTCGTGCTCGCCGGGCGCACCAACACCCCCGAGTTCGGCCCCATCACGGTCGCCGAGAACCTGCGCTACGGCGCCACCCGCAACCCGTGGGACCTCGACCGCAGCCCGGGCGGGAGCAGCGGCGGTGCGGCCGCGGCGGTCGCGGCCGGCATGTTCCCCGTCGCGCACGCCAACGACGGCGGCGGGTCCATCCGCATCCCCGCCTCGTGCTGCGGGCTGGTCGGCCTCAAGCCCAGCCGCGGCCGGGTCCCGACCACCGTCACCGCCTGGGAGGGCGCCGCCGTCGAGGGCGTCGTCACCCGCACCGTCGCGGACACCGCGGCCCTGCTCGACGCGCTCAGCGGCCCGGACCGGCTCAGCTGGTACAACGCCCCGGCCCCCGAGCGGCCCTTCGCGCAGGAGGTCGGGGCCGAGCCCGGCACCCTGCGCATCGGCGTCGTCGAGGTCCCGCCGCTGGGCATGCCGCTGGACCCGCAGTGCCTGCAGGCCGTCCGCGACACCGCCGCCCGGCTGGCCGACCTCGGGCACGCCGTCGAGCTGGTCGCCCTGGAGGTGCCCGGACGCCGCCCTCGGTGCCTTCCTCGCGATGGTCGACTCAGGCCTGGCCGACTACGCCGACGTCGACTGGTCGCGCACCGAGCCGCACATCCAGGCCGCCCGGGCGCACGCGCAGAGCATCGACAGCCTCACCTACGTCGGCGCCGTCCACGACCTGCAGCGCTACAGCCGCACCTCCGTGGCGCGGTGGGGCAGCGAGTTCGACGTCCTGCTGACGCCGACGATGAGCATCCTGCCGCCGCCGGTGGGCCTGCTCGAGGAGGTGCACGCCGCCCCCGACGCGCCGCACCTCACCGTCTTCGCCATGGCCCTGTTCAACGCGTTCTTCAACGTCAGCGGCCAGCCGGCGGTGTCCCTGCCGCTGGCCACCAGCACCGAGGGGCTGCCGATCGGCGTCCAGCTCGTCGGCGGGCCGTGGGAGGAGCACGTCCTGCTGCGCCTGGCGAGCCAGCTGGAGGCGGCGCACCCGTGGGCCGACCGCCGGCCCCCGCTGGCCGGCTGAGCGTCGGTCAGGAGGTCCCGCCGCTGCTGACCGGAACCGTGCTGGCGTCGCGCGGGTCGCCGCCGACCGGCCCGCCGTCGCGCCAGACGGGCAGCAGCCGGCCGTCCTCGTCGAGGTAGTCGCGCCAGCTGCGCGTGGGCTGCCACCCGAGCATCCGCACCGCCTTCGCGCAGCTGATGCCGGACGCGTCGACCCGGTCCAGCGCGCGCAGCGCGATCCGGTCGCCGTAGTGCTCGCGCAGGACGGCGGCGAAGTCGTGGCCGCCGGCGTTGTCCGGCGACGCCACGTAGAACACCTCGTGCCCGGGCAGGTCGGTCTCGACGGCGAGCCGGGTCGCCTCGGCCAGGTCGTACACGTCGATGTAGGACCACAGGTTCGGCGACAGCACCGAGGCGTCGCGCACCTGCGGCCCGAGGTTGCGCTCGTAGGTGCCCTCGTGCTGCACCCACGAGGGACGGATGCTGGTGCAGCGCAGGTCGCTGCGGCGCACGCAGGCGTCGAGCACCTGCTCGGCCAGGTGCTTGGCCAGCGCGTACGGGTCCTGCGGGGCGACCGGGTGCTGCTCGTCGACCGGTGCGTACTCGGGCAGGAACGGCCGCTCCGGGAAGAAGAAGCCGGGCACCGTCTCCGACGACATCTGCACGAAGCGGCGCACGCCGAAGCGGACCGCCGCCTCCGACAGGTGGAAGACCGCCAGCAGGTTGTTCGCGAAGACCTCGTGCGCCGGGTTGTGGGTCGGCTCCGGCAGGGCCGCGCAGTGCACGACGGCGTCGGGCCGGGAGCTCAGCAGCGCGAAGCAGTCGCCCGCGTCGCGCAGGTCGACCTGCACGTAGCCCGGCTCGCCGTCGGCCCGCTCGAACACCGGCGGCAGCCGGTCGGCGCCCGTGACGTCGTGCCCGGCGGCGACGAGGTCGCGCACCACCGCCCGCCCGACCTTGCCGCGTGAACCGGTGACGACGACGCGCATGCTGCTCCTCGGGGTGTTCGGCCTGGCCTGCTCCGGGACCGTGCCCGTGCTGCCCGGTCGGCACTCCGACGGGGCCGGCCGGCGTCCGGGCACCCGTGCCGGGGCAGGACGCGGGCACCGCCGCAGCCGCGGCCCGAGCAGGAGGCCCCCGTGACCGAGCAGACCCCGCAGGACAGCAGCACGCAGGACAGCACGCAGGACGTCGGCACCACCGACCCGGACGTCGTCGGCGCCGACGGTGAGCCGACCCTGACCGACGGCGGCCCGTCCGAGGGCGCGCTCATCGCCGAGGCCGTGCAGGACGTGCAGCAGCAGGGCGCGCTCTGACCGGCTGAGGGAGCCGTCAGTCGGGCGCGGCCGCCGGCGCCAGGGCGTCGCCGAGCTCGCGCCAGCGGGTGCGCAGGGCGGTGACGGCGTCGTCCAGGCCGAGGGCGACGCACCGCCCGTCCTGCTGCCGGACGACGCCCAGGCGCTCGAGCTTGCCGACGGCGTCCGCCACCTCGAAGTCGACGCGCTGCCCGTCGAGGCGCCCGCTGGTGCGCAGCCGCTCCTCGACCCGCTCGTCCAGCACCTCCTGGGCGAGGGGGCCGTCGAGCAGGCAGCGGTAGGCCAGCAGCGCCTCCTTGACGTCCTCCTCCTCGGCGGCGTCGAGCACGGTGAACAGCACGCCCGGGCCGGCGCCCACCGTCTTGTAGTAGAGGTTCTCCGACAGCGTCTTCATGAACGACGTCCGCCGGCTGGTGAACTTGCCGTACTGGCGCCACAGGTACGCGCCGACGGCGACGAACCCGCCCAGCAGGGTCACCAGCGTGCCGGTGTCGAGCTCGGGAGAGCGGCTGCGCAGCCCCACCGCCGCCCCCAGGAACAGCAGCAGCAGCCCGAGCGCCGTGGCCAGCTTGGTCACCGCGACCACGATGCCGCTCGCGAGGGCGGGCACCCCGATGACGACCTTGTCGATGGTCCGCATCCGGACCTCGGTGTTGGGCAGCAGCATCTCCAGGTCCTTCTCCGGGACCTCCTGGAACAGCTTGAGCACGGCCTTGCCCGGCAGGAAGGGCAGCGCGTCGACGTCGCGCCCCCGGTCGGCGAACCACTGCCGGTCGCGGTAGCGCGCGTAGAGCACGACCCGCCGGTACTCGAGGTAGTCGAGCTCCTGCGACCGCAGCCCCCACCAGCGCTCCTGCCGCTCGTGCCGGTGGGTCAGGCCGCGGCGGAACAGCAGCAGGTCGGCGAAGTCGTCGAGGTCGGCGTCGAGCCGCACCTGGAAGACCGACGACTCGCCCAGCGCGTCGTCCAGGACGCTGCGCGGCACCTCGTCGTAGTTGGCGGCGTCGAGCACGGAGCGCAGCTCGGCGACCAGGTGCTCCTCGGCCTCGGGCCCGTCCGGGCTGCCGGCGTCCGCGCGCTGCGCCCGTGCCTCGACGTCCGGGGAGAACGGGGCGTACGCGTCCTTGGCCCGCTGCCAGCGCTCCCGGTAGGAGGCGTGCACCAGGGCGCCGAGCAGGTCCGACACCTGGCGCAGGCCCGGACGGTCGTCGGCGGGCAGGTCGGACAGGCAGAGCTCCAGCGCCTCGTCCGGCCGCAGCGGCAGGTAGCGCTGGCCGGCGTCGGGGGGCGGGTCCGCGGGGGCGTCGCCCGCGCTGCCCGGGCTAGCCACGCACCCGCAGCTGCAGCCGCCCGGCCCGCGCCCGCACCTCGAACGAGCGCTGCGGCGACGTCGCCGGCCCGCGGGCGACGGACCCGTCCTCGAGCCGGAAGCGGCTGGCGTGCCAGGGGCAGACCAGGCAGCCGTCCTCGACGGTGCCCTCCTCCAGCGGCGCCCCGTAGTGGCTGCAGACGGCGCCCATCGCCGACACCCCCGACGGCGTCCGCACGAGCACGACCGGCTGCCCGTCGACGTCGACCCGCAGCGGGGCGTCGCCGAGCTCGTCCTCGGCGCACGCGTCGGTCCAGGCCGTCGGCTCCTTCGGGCGGTCGGCGTTGCGGTTCACGCCGACGCCCTCGCTGTAGGCCAGGTGACCGCCGAGGTAGCCGCCGACGCCCAGCGTGACGGCACCGAGCAGCGCCAGGTCGCGCCCGCGGCGGTCGTCGCCGCGCCGCCGCGCGAGCCAGCTGGCGGCGTAGACGGCGGCCGTGACGGTGTTGGCCAGGCTGTGCACGAGACCGACCCGCTTGGGGCGGTCGAACGCGCCGAGCTCGGACCAGTCGGCCAGGCCGGTGGCGGCGGTGGGCAGCACGGCCAGCACGCCCGCGCCGACCAGCCGCTGGGCGGCCCGCCTGCCGCCCTCGCCGGCGGTCAGGTCCAGCAGGCTCGCACCGGTCCACATGCCGATCGGCACGGCGACCAGCAGCGGGTGCACCGGGTGGCCGAGCCAGGTCCCGTGCAGGGCGTCCTTGACCGGCCCCTGCGGCAGCACCGCCCGGGTCGCCGACTCCAGCACCTTCGCCGCCGGGTCGAGGGGCGCGGCCTGCTCGATCCGGCCTGTCAGGGTGGTCCACCACATGGCCGTGCCTCCGTCGTCGTCGGTGCTGCTCGGCGCACCCCTTCCCCCGCGGCGGCCGGCAGACCCCCGGTGCTACGAAGAGGCGTGGACACCGTCTTCTCCGCCTCCGTGGTCGTCGCCGGCACGCCCGAGCAGGTCTACGACGTCGTCAGCGACGTCTCCCGGACCGGCGAGTGGAGCCCGGTCTGCACCGGCTGCACGTGGGACGAGGGGGCGGGACCGCAGGTCGGTGCGTGGTTCACCGGCACCAACGAGGTGCCGGGTCGCACCTGGACGACGCGGTCGCAGGTCGTCGTCGCCGAGCGCGGCCGGGAGTTCGCCTGGCGGGTCGGGGGCTCGCTCGTGCACTGGTCGTTCCGCACCGAGCCCGCGGGGGACGGCACCCTGCTGACCGAGTCGTGGGAGTTCCTGCCGGACGGCCTGGCCCTGTTCGCCGAGCGCTACGGCGACGACGCCCCCGCGCAGGTCGCCGACCGCACGCAGCAGGCCCGGGAGGGCATCCCGGTCACGCTGGCGGCGCTGCAGCGGCTGCTGGGCACGCCGGGCTAGGGAGCGGGGACGGCCGCTCCGGTCGCCTGCCGCACCCGGCGCCGGCGGAGCTCGCCGGCCACCAGGACGACGCCGAGGGTGAGCAGGCTGACGAGCAGGTCGGCCCGCGTCGCCGGCAGCAGCGCCATCGAGGCGATGACCACGACCATCGCGGCGACCGTGGCCCAGCTCAGGTAGGGGAACAGCCACATCCGCACCGGCAGGCCGTCCGGCTGCTCGGCCTCGAGCCGGCGGCGCAGCCGCACCTGCGACAGCGCGATGAGCAGGTAGACGAACAGCGCGACCGCGCCGTAGGAGTGGATGAGGAAGGCGAAGACCTTCCCGGGCGCGACGTAGCTGACGACCACCGACACGTAGCCCAGCACCGTGCCGGCCAGGATCGCCCGCAGCGGCACGCCGCTCGGCGAGACGCGGGCGAAGCGCGCGCGGCGCCTCCCCGCGGCGGGTGAGGGCGAACAGGATCCGCGACGACGTGTACAGGCCGCTGTTGAGCGCCGACAGGACGGCGGTCAGCACCACGGCCCGCATGACGACGTCGGCCCCCGGCAGGCCCATCGCCGACAGGGCGCTGATGTACGGGCTGTCGAGCGTCTCCTGGCTGGACCAGGGCCGGATCGCCACGACGAGGAAGACCGACCCGACGTAGAAGACGAGCACGCGCAGGACGACGGAGTTGGTGGCCCGCGCGACCGCCCGGCGCGGCTCCTGCGACTCGGCGGCGGCGATGGTCGCGATCTCGGCGCCGGTGAAGAAGGCCACCGCCGGGACGACGCCGGTCAGCACGGCGCCGAGGCCGTGGGGGGCGAAGCCGCCGTCGACGGTCAGGTTGGCCAGCCCGGGGCTCGGTGTGTCCCCCAGCCACAGGCCGAGCAGGAAGCAGGCGCCGAGCAGGATGAAGGCGCAGATCGCAGCGATCTTGATCGAGGACAGCCAGTACTCGAACTCGCCGAACGAGCGGGCCGACACGGCGTTGCTCAGCGTCAGGACGACCATCAGCGCGAGGCTGAGCGCCCACAGCGGCACCGACGGCAGCCAGGCCTCCAGCAGGCCCGCCCCCGCGACCGCCTCGACCGCGACGACGATGACCCAGAAGTACCAGTACAGCCAGCCGATGACGAAGCCCGCGCGGTCGCCGAGCCCGAGCCGGGCGTACTCGTAGAACGAGCCGACGGCGGGCCGGCTGGCCGCCATCTCGCCGAGCATCCGCATGACCAGGATCGCCAGCACGCCGGCGAGCGCGAACGACACGACGGCTGCCGGCCCCGTCTCGTGGATGACCACCCCGCTGCCGACGAACAGTCCCGCACCGATCACGCCGCCGAGCGCGATCAGGGTCATGTGCCGCTGCTTCAGGCCGGCCTGCAGCCCGCCGGTGTCGATCGCGGCCTCGGTCGTCGCCATCGCCGTCCCTCGCCTCGCCCGTGCGGCGGGCCGGAGCGCCGCGCCGGGCGACGTCCTGCCCCCTCCGGCTCGAGGTCCACGCCCGGGACGGGCTCAGGGCTGGAAGGCGTGCTCGACGGTCAGCACGTCGTGCTCCGGCGTCGCGCCGAGCCGGCGCAGCAGCTCCAGCGCGGCCGGCGGCCGGCCCTGCTGACGCAGCGCGACGACGGCCTCCCGGCTCTCCCACAGCGTCTGGACGCACCAGGTGCCGTCCTGCCCCCGCAGGAGCTCGGTGCGCAGCAGCCCCGGGAGGGCCTCACCGGCGACCAGGTCGCGGAACCCCTGCACGAGCTCGGCCTCCCTGTCCTCGGCGACGCGGGCACGGACGACGGTGACGACCTGGCTGCTCATGGTCCCGAGTGTCGACGCGGTGTCGAGGAGGTTGCGGCCGCGCAGGGCTACCGTCGCGCCGACTGCCGCTCGAGCTCCAGGAGGACCCGTGCCCCGCACCGTCGACCCCACGCAGGCCTCCACCGACGGCCTGACCTCCTCCCCGGTCGCCGAGGCCCTCGGCGGGCTGCGCGCGCACGAGGCCCGCTACTTCACGAGCAAGTTCCAGCACGCGTTCACCACCGAGGCGGCGCAGGACGCGCCGGAGGTGGTCGCCCGGGTCACCGGCGCCCTGCGCGAGCGCGACCTCGAGATCGCCTCCGCGCCGCTGGAGGCGACCGAGTTCGAGGTCGACGGCGTGCGCTGGTCCTACGTCTTCTACGAGTCCGGCCTCGCCGTCAACGTGCTCTGGACCCTCGCCGAGGGCGGCAAGCGGGCCGTCGGGTTCAAGCTCTCCGAGGGCATGGACGTGCCCGCCGAGCTCGAGCCCCACTTCAGGTTCGCCCGTCAGCGGTCCGCGCTCGCCGGGACCATCCGCGGCTCGTACTTCGTGCTCAAGGGCGAGCACTGACCGCGTAGGGACGCTCGCCCCTGCCCTCACCCTCCCCCTCGTGGCGTTCCGACGGCGGCGGTGCGGGGCAGCAGGACCCGGGGCGCGCCCGGCGTCCCAGGGACAGGAGCAGCCGTGGCCGAGAGCAGGAGCACCGTCCTCGTGGCGCTCGGCGCCAACCTGGGCATCGCCGTCGCCAAGGGTGTCGCGGGACTGCTCAGCGGCAGCTCGGCGATGCTCGCGGAGGCGGCGCACTCGACGGCCGACACCGTCAACCAGCTGTTCCTGCTGGCCGCCCTGCGGCGGGGGGCCAAGCCGGCCGACGCGACCCACCCGTTCGGGTACGGCAAGGAGCGCTTCTTCTGGTCCCTGCTCGCCGCCGTCGGCATCTTCGTCGCGGGCGGAGCCTTCTCGGTCTACGAGGGGGTGCACGGCCTGCTGGTCCCGGCCGAGGAGACCACCTACCTGGTCAGCTACGTCGTGCTCGCCGTCGGCCTGCTGCTCGAAGGGGCGTCGCTGGTCAAGGCGCTGCGGCAGGTGCGGGGTGAGGCGCGGGAGCTGGGGCGGAGCACGTGGCAGCAGGTCCGCCTGACCCCGGACCCGACCATCAAGACCGTCGTGTCCGAGGACACCGCGGCCGTGGTCGGGCTCCTGCTCGCCGCGGGCGGCCTGGGGCTGCACCAGCTGACCGGGTCGGCGGTCTGGGACTCGGCGGCGGCGATCGCGATCGGCCTGGTGCTCGTGGTCGTCGCCTTCCTGCTCGGCCGTGACACCAAGGAGCTGCTGATCGGCGAGGCCGCCGACCCCCGCACCCGGGTCGCCCTCTACGACGACCTGGTGGCCCGGCCCGAGGTCGACCGCGTCGTCGACCTGCTGACGATGCTGCTCGGCCCGGAGAGCCTGCTGGTGGCCGTCCGCGCCGACCTCGGCACGAGCCTGGGCTCCACCGAGGTGGAGGCCTTCTCGACCCGGCTCGAGCAGGAGCTGCGCGAGCACCACGAGCGGGTGTCGGTGGTGCTGCTGGACGCGACGACGGCGACCGGCGAGGACGCCCAGCGGGCTGACCGGCTCGAGCAGGAGGTGCGCCGGCTGCGGGCCGCCGTCGCGCCCTGAGCGCACCCCGCGTGCGCTGCGGCGGGTCAGTCCTCGGCGGGCTCGAGCACGAGCACGGGGATCTCGCGCTCGGTCTTGCGCTGGTAGTCGGCGTAGTCGGGGAACGCCGCGACGGCCCGCTCCCACCAGGCCGCCTTCTCCTCGCCGGTGACCTCCCGCGCCCGGTAGGTGCCCTTGCTCGGCCCGTCCTGCAGGTCCAGGACGGGGTCGGCGAGCAGGTTGCGGTACCAGGCGGGGTGCGTCGGCGCGCCGCCCTGCGAGGCGACGGCGGCGTAGCTGCCCTCGTGCTCGACCCGCATGAGCGGGACCTTGCGCAGCTTGCCGCTCGACGCGCCCACCATCGTCAGCAGGACCACGGGCATGCCGCGCAGCGACGTGCCCTGCGTCCCGCCGGAGGACTCGATGAGCTCCACCTGGTCCCGGACCCACTGCTGGGTGCTCGGCTCGTACTCCCCGGTCAGCGCCATGCGTGCAGTGTGCCCGCAGGGCGGGGTCCTCCCGAGCCGGGGGGGCCGCGGGTCGGGCACACTGCACGGGCACAGGGGCAGGGCGAGGAGGACCGTGGCAGGCCGCAGGCTTCGGAGCGTCGTTCCCGCCGCCCTGCTGGCGCTGCTCGCGGTCGTCCCGGCGAGGGCGGCCGACGCCCCGACCCCCCCGCCGAAGGTCGTCGTCGGCTCGGGCGGCTGGCTGTACATCTCGCAGGACTGGCGGGTCGCCTGCCAGGACGCCGGCAACGACCGTCGGGTCGCCGAGGCCGCGTCCGCGCTGGTGTCCGCTCTCGAGCGCGGGGGGCGCCGGGCCGTCGTCGTCGTCGGGCCGGACAAGTCGACGGTCGTGCGCTCGCCCCTGCCGGCCACGGGCGTCCCGGACCGGGCCTGCGGCGACGCCGCCCGCGCGCGGGCCTGGTCCGCGCTCTCCCGCTCCCGCGGCTTCCTCGACCTGCGTCCCGCGCTGGCCTCCGCCTCCCGCGGCACGCTGCCGACGTACTGGCGCAAGGACACGCACTGGACGCCCACGGGCGGGGCCGTCTTCGCCCGGGCGCTCGCGGAGCGGCTCGACCCCGCGCTCGGCCGACGGGTGGCCCTGCGTCCCGGCACGTACTCGCGCGACGGCGACCTCGCCCGCGACCTCGGCCTGCCGTCGGGCGAGACGGTCCGCGGTGCCCAGCTCGTGAACCCGTACGTCACCGGGGTCGACGAGGGCTACTGGCTGGTCGGCATGCCGCAGGCGGCCCTGGTCAGCCGCACGGTCGTGCAGCCGGGCGGCCGGGTCGTGCCCGGACGGACCGTGGTCCTCGGCGACAGCTTCACCGGCACGGCCTACGCGTCGCTGCGGCCGCTGTTCGAGGAGGGCGTGTACTTCCACCCGGGCTACGGGCGCGACGACCTGGGCCCGGTGCTGGCGCAGCTCGTGAACGCGGACACCGTCGTCGTCGAGGTGGTCGAGCGCTTCGACCAGCGCTACCGGATGTTCGAGGCCGACGCCGTCGAGGCGGTCCGCGCGCTGCCGCCGCGCAGCGCCGTCGTCACGGTGCCCGGGCAGCCCGTCGGGGTGCCGTGCCCCTGCCCTCCGCCGTCGCTGTTCGAGCTGGCCACGGACCGGCCCGCCGACTAGCCGCCAGCGCACTCGGCCGCCCACGGACGTCCGCGACCTGGCAGGGTCGGCCCCGCCGCTCCCTCCCCGAGAGGACCCGCCGTGCCCCTGCAGCTGCCGTCGTGACCGGCGTCGTCGACGGGCTGCTGTCCGTCCCGGCCCCGCTCGCCTACACGCTCGTCGCCCTGCTGGTCTTCGGGGAGGCGGCGGTGTTCGTCGGGTTCGTGCTGCCCGGGGAGACCGCCGTGGTGCTCGGCGGCGTCCTCGCCAGCCAGGGGCGGCTGTCCCTGCCGGTGCTGCTGGTCCTGGTGGTGGTCTCGGCGGTGGTGGGCGACTCGGTCGGCTACGAGGTGGGCCGGCGGGTCGGCCCCCGGCTGCTGGCCCTCGGCCCGCTGCAGCGGCACGCCGAGCGGCTGGAGGGCGCGCAGACGTTCCTGCGCGAGCGGGGCGGCGTCGCGGTGCTGCTCGGTCGCTTCACCGCCTTCCTGCGCGCCGTCGTCCCCGGGCTGGCCGGGCTGAGCCGCATGCCCTACCGGCGCTTCCTGGTCTGGAACGCCGCCGGCGGCGTGGTCTGGGGCGGGGGCTTCACCCTGCTGGGCTACCTGGCGGGGACCAGCTACGAGCGGCTGGAGCGCGGGCTCGGGCGGGTCAGCGCCGTGCTGACCGCGCTGCTCGTCGTCGCCGCCGTGGTGGCCTGGCACCGGGTGCGCTCGCGGGCGGGCCAGGAGTAGCGCTGCTCAGCCCGACGCCGCGCCCGCGGTCAGCTGCTCGGCCGGCGACGGGTCGGCCGAACAGCCAGCCCTGGCCGAGGTCGCAGCCCAGGTCGAGCACCGCCGCGCACTGCTCCGGCGTCTCGACCCCCTCGGCGACCACCTGCAGCCCGAGGTCGCCCGCGAGCGCGACGACGGCGCGGACGACCGCCCGGCTGCCGCGGTCGGCGTCCAGCGACTGCACGAAGGCGCGGTCGACCTTGACCGAGTCGACCGGCAGCCGGCTGAGCAGGGCGAGCGAGGAGTGCCCGGTGCCGAAGTCGTCGAGCGCCAGGTGCAGGCCGCGCCGCCGGAGCCGCTGCAGGGTGGCCAGCGACCCCTGCGGGTCGTCCATGACGGCGGTCTCGGTGATCTCGAGGGTCACCAGGTCGACCGGCAGCCCGCAGTCGAGCGCCTCGTCGACGTGGCCGAGCAGCTCGGGGTCGGCGAGCTGCCGGGGGCTGAGGTTCACCGCGACCCCGACCCGGGGGAGGGCCTGCTGCCAGCCGGCGGCGGCGTGGCAGGCCGTGTGCAGCGCCCACACCCCGAGCGGGCCGATGAGCCCGGCCTCCTCGGCCACCGGCACGAACTCGGCCGGGCCGGCCACGGGGGCCCCGCCGCGGGTCCACCGCATGAGGGCCTCGGCATGGTGCAGCGCCCCGCCGTCGAGGTGGACGACGGGCTGCAGGTGCAGGGCCAGCTCCTCGCGCGACAGGGCGGCGCGCAGCTCGGACTCCAGCCGCAGCCGGCGCAGCACGGCCGTCCCCAGCGCCTCGTCGTAGAGCTGGTAGTAGCCGGGGCCGCGCTCCTTGCCGGTGCGCAGGGCGACGTCCGCCTCGCGCAGCAGGCTGTCGGCCGTGCTGGTCGGCCGGGCGACCGTGACGCCCAGGGTCAGCGCCGCGGGGACAGGACGGTCGGCCACCCGCACCGGCGGCCGCGACGCAGCCCGGACCCGCTCGCACACCGAGACCACCGAGGGCAGGCTGCCGTCCGGCAGGACCAGCACGAACTCGCCGCTCTCGACCCGGCCGACCTCGCCGTCGCTCCCCACCACGGCGCGCAGCCGCTGGGCGGTCGCCTCGACGACGGCGTCCCCCGCCTCCCGGCCGAACAGGGTGTTGACCCGGCGCAGCCCGACGACGTCGGCCAGCACCACCGCCGGCTCGGCCGGCTGCCGGCGGGCGAGCACGGCGTCGAGCACGCGCTGCACGCCGCGGCGGTTGAGCAGGCCGGTGCGCTCGTCGTGCAGGAGGCGCTCGCGGACGGCGTCCTGCCGGGCACGCCGGGCCGACACCTCGCGCTGGACGGACAGGAAGCGCACCAGCCTGCCCGCGGCGTCGTGCAGGGGCGTCACGTCGATCTCGACCCAGTAGGAGCTGCCGTCCTTGTGCAGGTTCAGCACCTCGAAGCGGACCGGGCGGCCCGCCTCCAGGGCGACGCGCACGCGGGCGAGCTCCGAGCGGTCGATCCCCGGCGCCTGCAGCATGCGCGGGCTGTGACCGAGGACGTCCTCGGGGAGCCAGCCGGTCTGGTCGGTGAAGGCCCGGTTGCAGTAGAGGATCGCCGGGCCGGGCTCGTCGAGCCGCGCGTCCGTGACCAGGACGGCGTCGTGCATGGCGTCGAGCAGGGCGTCGGCGCTGAGCGCGAGGTCGTCCGTGCTCGGGTCAGGCACGCCGCATCCTAGGAGCCGACCTGCGCCCCGGTCACGTGAAGAGCAGGTGAACAGTGGTGGGCACGGGACGACCTACCGCGACCGCAGGGCGGGCAGCAGCTCGCGCTCGGCCCAGCGGCAGAACTCCTCCTGGCTGTCCGCGCCGATCTGCACCAGCGCCACCTCGGTGAAGCCGGCGTCCAGGAACGGCGCGATCTTGTCGACCCACTCCCCGACGTCGGGCCCGCACGGCAGCTGCTCGCCGACCTGCTCGGGCGTCACGAACTGCGTCGCCGCCTCGAACGACGACGGTCCCGGCAGGTCGGCGTTGACCTTCCAGCCGAGCCCGAACCAGCGGAACTGGTCGTGCGCCCGCTGCACGGCGGTGTCCCGGTCCGGGTGGTAGCAGCCGGCGATCTGCCCGACCTTCGCGCGCCCGGTCCCGGCCGCCTGCTCGTAGCCCTCGACCAGCTCGGCCTTCGGCTCGGTCGCGATGAGGAAGTCCGCGTGCTCCGCGGCGACCGCGATGCTGCTCGGCCCCGACACCGCGACGCCGATCTCCGGCCGCTGGTCGTGCACGGAGTACAGGTGCGCCGACTCGACGTCGAAGTGCGTGCCGCGCCAGTTGACGTGCTCGCCGTCGAGCAGCCGGCGGATGATCTGCACCGCCTCGGTCAGCATCTCGTGGCGCACCCCGGCCGCCGGCCAGCGCTTGCCGACGACGTGCTCGTTGAGGTTCTCCCCGGCGCCCAGCCCGAGCCGGAAGCGCCCCCCGGACAGGATCTGCACCGTCATCGCCTTCTGCGCGACGACGGCCGGGTGGTAGCGCAGCGTCGGGCAGGTCACGTAGGTCATCAGCGGGATCGTGGACGTCGCCTGGGCGGCCGCGCCGAGGATCGCCCAGGCGTAGCCGGCCTGCCCCTGCGACTCCAGCCACGGGAAGTAGTGGTCGCTGATGACCGAGAAGTCGAAGCCGGCGTCCTCGGCCACCTGCACGTCGCGGACGAGCTGGTCGGGGCGGGACTGCTCGGTCATCATCGTGTAGCCGAACCGGGCCACGGGCTCTCCTCGGGGGCGTGCAGCGTCGGGGTCACGCCGCCCCTGCCCGGACGTCGCCGAGGCAACCCGCCCCGGGGCCCGGCTCAGCGCGAGGGCGAGGCCTGCGGGCTGCGCACCAGCAGCACCGCGAGCAGCGACCCGACCCCGAGCAGCGCGGCGACGAGCAGCATGGCCGTCCGGTAGCCGGCGGCGTAGGCCACCGGGTCGCTGTAGTCCTCGCCGCCGAGGCCGGCTGCCACGGGCAGCACGGCGACGGCCAGCAGCGAGGCCGTGCGGGCGACCGCGTTGTTCACCCCGGAGGCGAGCCCGGAGCGGTCGTCGTCGAGCGCGCCCAGCACGGCGACGGTGAGCGGCGCGACCAGGCAGGCCAGCCCGAGGCCGAACACCAGGACGCCCGGCAGCACGGCGGTCGGGTACGGCGCGTCCGGGCCGACCCGGCGCAGCAGCAGCACCCCGGCAGCGGCCAGCGCCGGGCCGACCGTCATCGGCAGCCGTGGCCCGATCCGGGCAGCCACCGCGCCGGCGGAGGACGACAGCGCGAGCAGCAGCAGCGTCACGGGCAGCAGCGCCGACCCCGCCGCCAGGGGGCTGTAGCCCGACACCGTCTGCAGCTGCACGACGAGCAGCAGGAACACCGCCCCGATCCCGGCGTAGGCCGCGAAGGTCACCGCGTTGCCGGCCGCGAAGGCGCGCACCCGGAACACCGACAGCGGCAGCATCGGGGACCGCACCCGCGACTCGGCGAGCAGGAACGCCCCCAGGGCCGCGACCCCCGCCCCGCCCGACAGCAGCACCGCGACGCTGCCGCCCTGCTCCCCGCTCGCGATGAGCGCGTACGTCACCCCGGCCAGCCCGACCGCCCCGAGCACGGCGCCCAGCACGTCGACGGAGGGGTCGGCGCCCGCCGCGCGCGACTCGGGCACGTGCCGCAGGGCGATCACGACGACGGCCACGCACAGCGGCACGTTGACCAGGAACACCAGCCGCCAGCTCACCTCGACCAGCAGTCCCCCGGCCAGCGGCCCGACCGCCGCGGCGATGCCGCCGAGCCCCGACCACGCCCCGATCGCCCGCCCGCGGTCCTCCTTGACGAACGACGCCGAGATCAGGGCCAGCGACCCCGGCGTGAGCAGCGCCCCGCCGACGCCCTGCAGCAGCCGCGCGGCGACCAGCACGCCGGTGCTCGGCGCCAGCCCGCACAGCAGCGACGCCACCCCGAACCAGACCACCCCGACGACGAACACCCGGCGGCGGCCGTAGCGGTCGCCGAGCACGCCGCCGAGCAGCAGGAAGGCGGCGAGGGTCAGCACGTAGCCGTTGACGGTCCACTGCAGCCCGTCGAACCCGGCGTCGAGGTCGGCCCCGACGGCGGGCAGCGCCACGTTCACGACCGTGGAGTCCAGCAGGGCGATGCCGCTGCCCAGGACGGCGGCCGCCAGCACCCACCGGCCGGCCGGCTCCCCCATCCGCACGGTCACGGTGCGAGGCTGCCAGCCGTCCGGCCGGCGGGCGACCGGGGGGCCGTCGTCAGGTCCGCACGAGGCGGCCGAGGGCAAGGCGGGCGACCGGGGCGTAGGGCAGCACCAGCGGTGCCGGGCCGCTCAGGACCAGCGTGGTCGTGCAGCCGGTACCGCGGGCGAGCACCGCGTGGTGCAGCCGCACGGACGCACCGGGCAGCGGGTGGACGACCCACGTCCACACCCGGTCCCCGACGGACTCCACCGTGAAGGCGACCCGCAGGCCGGCGGGACCGAGGACGTGTCCCGACAGCCCCGGCACCAGGGTGCGCCCGCTGGCCTCGACGCCGCGCACCTGCGGCGACCAGTCCGGCCACCGGTCCAGCTCGGCGTAGCGCCGCCAGGCGACGTCGGGGTCGGCCGGGCCGGAGGCGGCCAGCGACAGGGTGGTCCGGGGCAGGGTCGTCCGGGGCAGGCGCACCCTCAGAGCGGCCGGGAGCCGCGCGGGAACAGCGGCGGCAGGTAGCGCAGCATCAGCGCCGACCAGGTGACGTGGGTGAGCAGGGAGGCCTGGACCCCGCCGGAGGCCCGGCGCTGCAGGCCGAACAGGGTGCCCATGGCGGTCGCGGCGAGCACCAGGGCGGGGTTGCGCGTGGGCAGGGTGGCCACCGCGTACGTCGCCGTCGACACGGCCACCGGGTGCCGCTCGCCGATCGCCGCGTAGAGCGCGCCGCGGAAGAACAGCTCCTCGGCCGCCCCGTTGGCCAGCGTCGTGGCCAGCACCAGCCGGCCGTCGCCCTGGTGCGCGTAGGCGAGCACGCGGGTGAGCGCCTCGTCGAGGACCGGCACCCGGCGGGCGACCAGGGCCGCCGCGTAGAACGCGCCGAAGGCCGCCGCGCCGGTCAGCACGGGCAGGACCACCGGGCGGTGCAGGTCGTCGTCGAGACCGCGCGCCCGGCCCAGGTGCAGCGGCCCGGACGCGGCGCTGCCGGCGGCCCACGACGCGGCCACGCCGACGCTCGACGCGTAGAACTGCCAGGACCCGGGGCGCGTCGACAGCGAGACGCCCAGCAGGCCCGCGCCGGCCAGCGACGTCCCCGCCACCACCTGCCGCCGCCGGGTGAAGGCGCTGTCGGGCTCGCGGTGGTCGCGCGGCACCTTCTCGACCAGCGACGCCCGCACGACGTCGGCCGCCGCGGCCGCCCAGGGCCGATCGGTGGTGCGCCGGCGGAGCCTCACGCCCGTCCCGCCTTCGCCCGCTCGCCCAGCGCCGCGAGGACCGCGCTGTCGTAGTCCATCGGCCGGAACGGCACGAGGGCCCGGATGCTGTCGTCCCGGACGACCACCTCGTTGCTCATCGAGTCGATGAGCGAGCGGCCGGTCTGCACGTCGACGTCGGTCACCAGCGACAGCCAGCGGCTCGAGAGCCGCGGGGTCAGCAGCGGCACGGGCAGCACGCGCACGCGCCGCCCCTCGATCGCCGCCACCCGGCGCAGCATCTCCACGTACTCCAGGACGTCCGGCCCCCCGACGTCGAAGGCCCGCGACCCCTCGACCGGCGCGGTCAGCACCTCGACGAGGTACCGCACGACGTCGGCCACCGCGATCGGCTGCGTGCGGGTGCGCACCCAGCGCGGCGTCACCATCAGCGGCAGGTGCTCGACCAGCTGCCGGGTCAGCTCCCAGGAGATGCCGCCGTGCCCGACGACGATCCCGGCGCGCAGCGTCGTCACCGGCACGCCCGCCTCGCCGAGCAGCCGCTCGACCTCGCGCCGGCTGCGCAGGTGCTCCGACAGGGAGTCGCCGTCGTCGCCCAGGCCGCCGAGGTAGACGGTGCGCTGCACCCCGGCCCCGGCCGCCGCCTGCCCGAAGCCGCGCGCGGCGCTGGCGTCCCGACGTCGGAAGTCGGGGTCGTCGAGGCTGTGCACGAGGTAGTAGGCGGCGTCGCACCCGGTCAGCGCGCGGTCCAGGGAGGCGCGGTCGGCGACGTCGGCCGCGACCGGCGTGCCCGCTCCGCGGTAGGCGTCCGGCCGGCGGGTGAGCGCGACGACGGCGTGCCCGGCGTCGACCAGCGCCGTGCACAGCCGGCTGCCGACGAAGCCGGACGCACCTGCGACAGCGATCTGCACGGGCCCATCGTGGACCGTGCCGCTGCTTCCCGCACCGGCGCGGCCGTCCTACCCTCGGGCCGTGAGCAGGATCTTCACCGTCAGCGTCGCCTCGGTGTACCCGGCCTACGTCGCCAAGGTCGAGCGCAAGGGCCGCACCGAGGCCGAGCTGCGGGAGGTCATCACCTGGCTGACCGGCTTCGACGACGCCGCGCTCGCGCAGCACCTCGACGGCGGGACGACGTTCGCCGACTTCTTCGCCGCGGCCCGGCTGCACCCGTGCGCCGAGCTGATCACCGGCAGCGTCTGCGGGGTGCGCGTCCAGGACGTCGAGGACCCGCTCATGCGGCGCATCCGCTACCTCGACAAGCTCGTCGACGAGCTGGCCAAGGGCCGGCCGATGGAGAAGGTCCTGCGCGGCTGACCAGGCCGCGTCGCTGACCCCGCGCGTGCGGTCAGGCGACCGACAGCGCGCGCGTGGGGCAGGCGCGGGCCGCCGCGCGCGCCTGCTCGACCCGGTCGTCCGGCAGCTCCTGCACGAGCACGACCAGCTCGCCGTCGTCGTCGATCTCGAACAGGTCCGGCGCGACCATCTCGCACATTCCCGTGCTGGCGCACAGGCTGCGGTCGACGACCGGGCTCACCGCTGCCCCGGGCGCGACGCGCCGGTGAGCCGCACGGGCAGCCGCTTGATGCCGTTGACGAACGACGAGCGCAGCCGGTCGGGCTCGCCGACCACCTCGAGGTCGGGCATCTGCTCGAAGAGCTTCTGGAACGCGACCGTGATCTCGCGACGGGCCAGGTGGGCGCCGAGGCAGAAGTGCGGGCCGGCGGCGCCGAAGCCGACGTGCGGGTTGGGGTCGCGGCCGACGTCGAAGCGGTCCGGGTCCTCGAACACGGTCTCGTCCCGGTTCGCCGCGGCGTAGAACAGCAGGAACTTGGCGCCCTTGTCGTAGGTGCTGGCCGCCGACCTCGACCTGCTGGGTCGCGGTGCGGCGCATCCACATCACCGGCGACGCCATCCGCACGATCTCCTCGACGGCGGTGCGGGTCAGCGACGGGTCGGCCAGCCACCGCTCCTTCTGGTCCGGGAACTGCGACAGCAGGTGGACGCCGTGGGTGATGGCGGTGCGCGTCGTCTCGTTGCCCGCCACGCACAGCAGGATGAAGAAGGAGGCGATCTCCTGGAAGGTCAGCGTCTCGCCGTCGACCTCGGTCCGCACCAGCGCGCTGGTGAGGTCGCCGGTCGGCCGCTCCTGCCGCTCGGCGGCCAGCTTCTCCATGAGGGCCGCCAGGGTGCCGCCGGCCTCCAGGAACATGCCGAGCGCCTCGTTCGCGTCGGTGATCAGCTCCGGGTCGCCGCCCGACAGGATGATGTTCGTCTTCTCCAGGACGACGCCGCGGTCCTCCTCGGAGATGCCCATCATCCGGCAGATGACCTGCAGCGGCAGCGGGGCGCTGATGTGCTCGACGAGGTCGAAGGTGCCGTCGCCGGCCTCGGCGGCCGCGCGGGCCGCCGCCAGCACCTCGTCGGTGATGACGGCGACGTCGTCGAGGAGCGCGTCGAGCATCTTGGGCGTGAAGGCCTTCGACACGATGCGGCGGATCTTGGCGTGCCGGGGGTCGTCCATGCTGATGAGCGAGCCGTAGAACTCGCGCAGCTCCTCGGGCAGGTCGGCGATCGACACGGCGCCCTCGCCGGAGCAGAACAGGTCCGGGTGGCTGCTCACGTGGACGAGGTCGGCGTGCCGGACCAGCGCGGTGTAGCCGGGGCCGGCCTGGATGAACGGGGCCTCGGGCTCGGCGAAGAAGCCCAGCGGGCGCGCGGCCCGCAGCGCGGCGAACGCGGCCAGGCGCTCCTCCATCGGCTTGGCCCAGAACTCCGGGTCGGACAGGTCGATCGAGGAGGCGTCGACCTCGGGGGCGGTGGCCGTCACGTGCTGGTCCTTCCGGGCGGACTGGTCGGTCGTGGCTGGTCTGTCGGGGGCTGGTCTGTCGGGGCTGGTCTGCCGGGGCTGGTCTGCCGGGGCGTCCGGGCTGGTCCGGTCGGGTCGGGGCGCTCCGTCGGCGCGGTGCGGCCCGGTCGGACAACGACCGGAACGTAGACCGGGGCGTGGCGGCTTGTCACCACGCTCACGTGCAGGGGTGCAGGCAAGTGCAGCTCGTCCGCGGTCAGACGTCCGCCTCGGCGCGGGCCGCGAACCCGGCGACCAGCTGGGCGCGCGCCTGCGGCCACTGCCGCCGGATCTGCCGCTCGCTGGCCACCGCGCGCAGCAGCCACAGGCCGCGCACCGTGGCGACGCGGTGACCATGAGGGGCTTGAAGTCCGGACGCCCGACGAGCGACGGGGGCGACGGCGGCGCGGTGCGCTGCAGGGTGCGCGCCACCGCTGACTCGAACTGGATCAGGTGCTCGCGCAGCTCGGCGTCGGTGCGCGAGGCGACGAAGAGCTCCAGCAGCGCCACGGACGCCGGCCCGGCGTAGATCTCCCACAGCCGGTTGAGCAGCGCCTCGTACTGCTCGACGTGGCCGTCGACGTTGCGCAGCGGCTGGCGCACCATCTCGGCGACCAGGCGGTCGGTGAGGTGGCTGAGCGCCTGCACGACGAGGTCGGCCTTGGTGGCGAAGTAGTGCGCCTGGGCGCCGCGGGTGACGCCCGCGCGCGCCACGACCTGCGTCGTCGTCAGGCGGGCGTAGCCGACCTCGACGAGCACCTCGAGGGTGGCGTCGAGCAGGGCGCCGCGGGTGACGGCGCGCCGCTCCGCCTGGGTGCGGCGGCGGCGGCCGGGATCCAGGGCAGGGCCCGCCGTCGTCGTCGATGAGGTGGTCAGGGGCTCGCCCTCCCGCGTCCGGACCGGAGGGGCGCCGCCCGGGGTCTGCAGAGCGGCCAACTTACCTGCTTGACTGCCGACAAGTGTGAGGCACGCTCCGGCTCCGACGGTCCCGCGGGCGCACCTGGACTTCGACGACACCCCCGACGAGGCGGCGTGCCGCGAGCAGGTGCGCGACTACATCGCCGAGCACCGCGAGGAGCTCGGCGGCACGGCGACCGCCGGCGGCGCAACGGCGACCCCAGTGCGGCCCGCGCGCGCCGAGGCCTGCCTGTACGAGGGCGGCTACGTCGGCGTGACCTGGCCCGAGGCGGCCGGCGGCCGGGGTGGGACGCCGATGCAGCAGGCGATCGTCGACCAGGAGCTCTCCCGCGCCGGCATCCCGATGCTCATCAACCTCATCGGCGTCGGCATGTGCGGCCCGACCGTCATGCGCGCACGGCAGCGAGGACCAGAAGGCGCGCTACCTGCACCGGCTGCTGCGCGCCGACGACATCTGGTGCCAGCTGTTCAGCGAGCCGGCGTCCGGCTCCGACCTCGCCGCGCTGCGCACCCAGCGCCGTGCAGCAGGAGGACGGCAGCTGGCGCGTCAACGGCCAGAAGGTCTGGACGACGCTCGCGCACATCGCCGACTACGGGATCCTGCTCACCCGCACCGAGCCCGACGTCGCCAAGCACCGCGGCCTGACGATGTTCGTCGTCGACATGAAGGCCCCGGGCGTCACCGTCCGGCCGCTGCGCCAGATGAGCGGCGGCGCGGAGTTCAACGAGGTGTTCTTCGACGACGTCGTCGATCCCCGACAGCGAGCGCCTCGGCGACGTCAACGACGGCTGGCGGGTCGCCCTCACGACGCTGATGAGCGAGCGCATGTCGCTCGGCGGCGGCGGCACCGAGGTCGGCGTCGGCATCGGGGCCGTCCTCGAGCACATCGCTGCGCGCATCGGGGAGCTCGACAGCGACCGTCAGGCCCTGGTCCGCCAGGACTTCGGCCGGGCGTACGTCGCAGTCGCTCGGCATCCGCTACACCGGCTACCGCCAGCTGTCGAAGATCAGCAAGGGCGAGCTGCCCGGCCCGGAGGCCAGCGCCGGCAAGCTCGCCGGGACCAAGACCTCGCGCGCCACCGCCGACCTCGCGGTGCGCCTGCTCGGCGACGACGCCGTCTTCGCCGCGCAGCGCCGACGGCACCAGCCAGTGGCAGGACACGCAGGCGTCGCTGCCCGGCATGGCCATCGCCGGCGGCACCGACGAGATCCTCACGCAACATCATCGGCGAGCGGGTGCTCGGTCTGCCCGCCGGAGCCGCGCGCCGACAAGGGCAAGTCCTTCAACGAGCTGGCAGGAGCCCGGCATGAACTTCGACCTCGACGACGAGCAGCGCGCCCTCGCTTCGGCCGCGCGCGACTTCTTCACCTCGGCCGCCTCCCCCTCCGGCCGTGCGCAAGGCCCTCGACGAGGACGGCCCGCTGGCCCCCGGCCGCGCGGCCGCTGGCCGGGACCGGGTTCGCCGCGCATCACCGTGCCCGAGGGTGCGGGCGGCGGCGGGGGCACCGTCCTGGACCTGGCCGTGGTGGCCGAGCAGGCCGGCCGGGTGCTCGCCGGCCCGTCGCTGGTCACGTCCGCCCGCGCCGCCGTGCTGCTCGCCGGCGACGACGCCCGGCTCGCCGCGCTCGCCGACGGCTCGGTGTCCTACGCCGTCGTCGACGGCTCCTCCCCCGCGATCGACGGCGCCACCGCCGACCGCTTCCTGGCCCTGGTCGGGGACACCCTCGTCGAGGCCGTCGGCACCGCGACGGTCGGCGACCCGATCGACCCGACCCGCGGGCTCGCCACCGTCGAGCTCGGCGAGACCGTCGAGATCGCGGCCGACGCCCGGCTGCGGTGGGAGCGCGCCGAGCGCGTCGCCCAGGTCGTCCTGGCCGCCGAGGACCTCGGCACCGCCGCGCGCGCCGTCGAGGTCGGCATCGACTACGCCAAGACCCGCGAGGCGTTCGGCCGGCCGATCGGCTCCTACCAGGCGGTCAAGCACGCCCTCGTCGACGCCTACGTCGGGGTCGAGCAGCTGCGCTCGCTGGTGTGGTGGGCCGCCTGGGCCGCCGACGAGGCCCCCGAGGAGCTGCCGATGGCCGCGGCGGCGTGCAAGGCGCTGGCCGCGACCGTGCTCGAGCAGGCCGACCGAGACGCTCATCCAGGTGCACGGCGGCATCGGCTTCACCTGGGAGCACGACGCCCACCTGTACTGGCGGCGCGCGAAGGTCGACCGGCTGCTGCTCGGCGACGACGTCGCCGCCTACGACACGGTCGCGCGCCTGGCCCTGGCGCTGCCGCCCTTGGCGGTCGCCGTCCCCGATCCGTCGCCGTCGCCGACGAGCAGGAGGCGCTGGCGTGACCGGACGACGGTGACCCGGCCGCTGCGCGTCGCCGTCGTCGGCGCCGGTCCCGCCGGGGTCTACGTCGCCGACGCGCTGACCTTCGACGCCGACGTGCGGGTCGACCTGCTGGAACGGCTGCCGGTGCCGTTCGGGCTGCTGCGCTACGGCGTCGCGCCCGACCACACCAGCGTCAAGTCCGCGGAGTCCGTGCTGCACGCCGTGCTCGAGCGTCCCGGTGTGCAGCTGCTCTGCGGCGTCGAGGTCGGCGCCGACGTGACGCTGGCGGAGCTGCGGGAGGCGTACGACGTCGTCGTGCACGCCGGCGGCGCCCCGGGGGTCAGGCGGCTCGGCATCCCCGGCGAGGACCTGCCCGGGAGCTGGTCGGCCGCCGACCTGGTCCGCTGGTACAACGGCGCGCCCGACGCCCCTGCCTGCCCGCCGCCGGGCCGCGGCGGTCGCCGTCGTCGGGGCGGGCAACGTCGCGCTCGACGTCGCCCGGCTGCTGCTCACCGACGCGGAGTCGCTGGTCGCGACCGACGTGCCGCACGACGTCGTCGACGCCCTGCGCGCCAGCCCCGTCACGGACGTGCACGTCCTCGTGCGGCGCGACCTCGCCGACGTGCGCTTCACCCTCAAGGAGCTCCGCGAGCTCGGGCGGCTCCCCGGCGTCGACGTCGTGCTCGACCCGGCGCTGCTGCCCGACGCCGACGACGGCACGCCGGCGGTCCGCCGTCTGCTGGCCGTGTTCCGCGAGTGGGCCGGGCGCGCCCCCACCGGCGCTCCGCGGCGGCTGCACGTCCACGCCCGCACCCGCCCGGTCGAGGTGCTCGGCAGCACGCGCGTCGAGGGGCTGCGGGTCCTGGCCGACGGCGTCGAGACGCGTGCTCGGCGTGCAGGCCGTGCTGTCGGCCGTCGGCTACGCGGTCGAGCCCGTCGACGGGCTCCCGCACGACCCGGACACGGGAGCGGTCGCCTGCTCCGGCACGCGGGTGCTCCGCGACGGCGTCCCCTCGCTCGACGAGCACGCCGCCGGCTGGGCCCGGCGGGGAGCGACCGGTGTGCTCGGCGCAGCGCGCTCGGACGGGCTCGACGTCGCCGACGCCGTGCTCGCCGACGCACCCGCGCTGCTGGCCCGCCGGCCCGACGACCCGGGCGGGGTCGCCGACCTGCTCGGGGAGCGCGGCGTCGAGGTCGTCCGGCTCGACGGGTGGGAGGCGGTGCGGCGCGCCGAGCTGGACCACGGTGCGGCGCGGGGACGTGGCACCGTCAAGCTCACCTCGACCGAGGACCTGCGGGCGGCCGCCCGCAGCGTCCGCGTCTGACCCTGCTCCAGGAGGACCCGTGCCCTACTCCGTGCTCGAGGCGTGCGTCGACGTCAAGGACAACTCGTGCGTGCGCGAGTGCCCGGTCGACTGCATCTACGAGGGCGACCGGCAGATGTACATCCACCCCGACGAGTGCATCGACTGCGGCGCCTGCGAGGCCGTGTGCCCGGTCGAGGCGATCGTCTACGACGAGGACGTCACGCCCGAGCTCGAGGCGCAGGCCGCCCGTGGCGCGCAGCTGCTGGTGCCGCTCGGCAAGCTGGGCGGCGCCCGCACCCACGGACCCCTCGGGACCGACCACCCCGACGTCGCCGCGCTGCCCCCGCGGGGCTGAGCAGGATCAGAACCGGGGCGGTCGCCGCTCCAGGAACGCCGCGACGCCCTCGGCGTTCTCGGGCCCGCCGAGCAGGCTCTGCTGGCCCTCGTGCTCGCGCTCGAGCGCGGCCTCCAGCAGGGCGGCGTCGCTGGCGTGCAGGGCGGCCTTGGTCAGCGCCAGCGCTCGCGGCGGGCCGTCGGCCAGGCGGCGCACCACCTCGGCGAGCCGCTGCTCGAAGGCGTCCGCGGGGTGGACCTCGCTGAGCAGGCCGGCGGCCAGCGCCTCCCGCGCCGGCAGGCGCTCGCCGAGCATGGCCAGCGCCCCGGCCCGCGCCCTGCCGATGGCCGCGGGGACCAGGTGGGTCGCCCCGCCGTCGGGCATCAGCCCGACCTTGACGAACGCCATGAGCAGGTAGGCGTCGTCACGGGCCAGCACCAGGTCGCAGGCGAGCGCCAGCGACATCCCCACCCCGGCCGCCGGCCCGCGGACGGCGGCGACCACCGGCTGCGGCAGCGACACGACCGAGCGCACGCAGGCGTTCGCGGCGGACAGCACCTCGGCGCCCCGCTGCACGGCGTCGCCCGTGCTCCTGCCGGACAGGTCGGCGCCCGCGCAGAAGGCGTCGCCCGCGCCGGTCAGCACGACGCACCGCACGGCGGCGTCGTCTCGGGCGGCCTCGAGCGCGGCGTGCAGCGCGCGGAAGGCGGCGAGGTCGAGGGCGTTGCGCCGCTCCGGCCGGTCGAGGACCACGGTCAGGACGCCGTCGACCAGTTCGCTGCGCACCGCCTGCTCGGCCTGGGTCACCGGCCCGCCCTCCGTCTCGTCGTCGTCGTGCGGACCCTACGACGGCGCGAGGGCCGCGCGGTCGACGAGGTACGCGAGGGCACGGGCAGGACGGTCGGCTGTCCCCGACCGCACCGACTGCTACGCCTCCGACTCGTCGCCGTCCTCAGCGCCACCTCCACCTGCGCGGTCGGCCAGCTCCTGGAAGGCCAGTCCGAGCCGGCGCGCCTCGTCCGGACTCAACTCGACGGTCGGGCCGAAGGTGCCGACGCGCATCAGCACCACCATGCCGTCCTCGAGCCAGATCTCGACGTCGCTCGGGTAGTCCTGCTCGGGGAACACGACCTCGGGCTCGTCCTCCACGGTCTCGACCTCCCCAGCCCTTGCTCGTAGATACACGTTGAAGCGGAACTCCACGACGTCGCCGTCCTGCATGACGTAGTCCTTGCCCTCCATGCGCGCCTTGCCGGCCGAGCGGGCCGCCGCGACCGAGCCCGGCCTCCACGAGGTCGTCGAAGCCGATGACCTCGGCCTTGATGAAGCCGCGCTCGAAGTCGGTGTGGATGACGCCGGCGGCCTGCGGGGCGGTCGCGCCCTTCCGGATCGTCCAGGCGCGCGACTCCTTGGGGCCGGCGGTCAGGTAGGTCTGCAGGCCCGAGGGTGTCGAAGCCGATGCGGGCGAGCTGGTGCAGGCCCGGACTCCTGCTGGCCCATGGACTGCAGCAGCTCGAGCGCCTCGTCGTCGGCTCATCTCGATGAGCTCGGACTCGACCTTGGCGGACAGGAACACCGCCTCGGCGGGGGCGACGAGCTCGGACAGCGAGGCCTTGAAGGCGTCGTCGGCCAGGGAGTCCTCGTCGAGGTTGAACACGTAGAGGAAGGGCTTGGCGGTCAGCAGGTGCAGCTCGCGCAGCGGCTCGCGGTCCAGGCCGGCGGCGAAGACGGTCTGCCCGCTGTCGAGCACCTCCTGGGCCTCCCGGACGGCCTCGATGACGCGGCGCGACGTCCTTCTTGAGCCGCAGCCTCCTTCTCGAGCCGCGGCAGCGCCTTCTCGACGGTCTGCAGGTCGGCGAGGATCAGCTCGGTGTTGATCGTCTCGATGTCGTCCTTCGGCGAGACGCGGCCGTCGACGTGCACGACGTCGTCGTCCTGGAAGGCGCGGATGACCTGGCAGATCGCGTCGCTGTCGCGGATGTTGGCGAGGAACTTGTTGCCGAGGCCCTCGCCCTCGCTGGCGCCCTTGACGATGCCGGCGATGTCGACGAAGTCGACCGTGGCGGGGATGGTCTTCTGCGCTGGAGAACACCTCGGCGAGCTTGCCGAGCCGCGCGTCCGGCACGCCGACGACGCCGACGTTCGGCTCGATGGTCGCGAACGGGTAGTTGGCCGCCAGCACGTCGTTCTTCGTCAGGGCGTTGAACAGCGTGCTCTTGCCGACGTTGGGCAGGCCGACGATCCCGATGCTGAGGCTCACCGCGCTCAGGCTAGCGAACGGGCCCGGTCCGAGCCCGGGACGTCAGGCGGGGCCGGCACGCCCGCTGCGTAGCCCACCCGCACGGGCACCAGCTCGACGGTGCAGTGGCCCTCGGCGACCAGCGGGTCCTGCTCGCACAGCGCCCGCGCCTCCCGCCGCTCGAGCCCGTCGAGGACGGCGAACTCGACCCCCTCGTCGAGGAGCGGCCCGACAGCGACGCAGACGCCGCTGCGAGGTGAGGTAGTCGAGGAAGCTGGTCGTGCCCGTGCCGGGCCGCGCCGCTCGGCCGCGCGCGGCGTGGTCGACCACTCCGGGCGGGCCGGCGCGGTAGACGGCGTACCAGGCTGACGACGCCGTCGGGCGCGTGGGCGATGCGGACGCCGCTCACGCCGTCGCCCCGCCGAAGACGGCCCGCGCGACGACGGCGGCCGCGCTCGCCCCGTACTCGGGGTGCTCGGCGAGCAGCCGCCGGGCGAGGTCCGGGGCGTCGGCGGCGCCCTCCTGCAGGTGCCGCGGCCGCGTCGCCCGCCAGCAGCTCCGCCGTCTCCGGCGTCAGGCCGGGGTCGGCCGCGCGGGCAGCGGCCACGACGGCGGCGGGGTCGTACGGGGGGAGGTCCGACACGCGCCCCAGGCTAGGGCGGAGCGGTGCCCGGCGGTACGGTCGGCGCCGTGAGCAGCCTGCCGAGCCCCGGCCTGCGCGCGTCCGGCGCGGTCGCCGTCGCGCTCGGCTGCGGCCTCGCCGGCGGGCTGATCGACGTCCTGACCGGTCCGGGGCTGCGGCTCGTCGTTCGCGCTGTCGTTCGTCGTCGGCTGCGCGCTGGCCGCGCTGGCCGTCCGCCGCCGCGACCTCGCGGCCGCCGTCGTCGCGCCGCCGCTGGTCTACGTCGTGATCGCGCTGGTCGCCGGCGCGGTGCGCGGCACGGGTGCCAGCGGGCTCGTGGCTGGTCCGCCAGGTGATGGGGCTGTTCACCGCGCTGGTGCTCGAGGCGCCGGCGCTGCTGGTCGCCACCGGCGTCGCCCTGGTCATCGCGCTCGCGCGCGGGCTCGGCCGGCGCCGGCGCGACGCCCGCAGCAGGCCTCGACGGTAGCGTCGGGCAGCCCGGCGGCCGCGCAGGTCGCGGCGCAGCTCGGGCGGCAGCGCGAACAGCAGGTGCTCCTCGGCCGCGGTGACCTCCGTGCACGTCGGTGTAGCCGCGGTGCGCCAGCCAGTCCTTGACGTCGCGGACGAGGATCTCGGGCACCGACGCGCCGCTGGTCAGCCCGACCGTCGAGACGCCCTGCAGCCAGGCCGGGTCGATCTCGCCCGCGTGGTCGACCAGGTGCGCGGCGCCGGCCCCCGCGTCGAGGGCGACCTCGACGAGGCGCACGGAGTTCGAGGAGTTGCGCGAGCCGACGACGATCACCAGGTCGGACTCGGCCGCGATCTGCTTGACCGCCACCTGGCGGTTCTGCGTGGCGTAGCAGATGTCCGCCGACGGCGGCCCCTGCAGCAGCGGGAAGCGCTCGCGCAGGGCGGCCACGGTCGTGTTGGTCTCGTCGACCGACAGCGTGGTCTGCGACAGGTAGGCGACCCTGGCCGGGTCGCGGACCTGCACGGCCGCGGCCTCCTCGACGCCGTCGACGAGGTGGATGTTGGCCGGCGCCTGGCCGGTGGTGCCGACGACCTCCTCGTGCCCCTCGTGGCCGATCAGCACGATGTCGACGTCGTCGGCGGCGAAGCGGCGCGCCTCGAGGTGGACCTTGGTGACCAGCGGGCAGGTGGCGTCGATCGTCTTGAGCGACCGCGCGCGGGCCTCCTCGTGCACGGTCGGGGCCACGCCGTGCGCGGAGAACACGACGGTCGCGCCCTCGGGCACCTCGTCGGTCTCGTCGACGAAGACCGCGCCGCGCTCCTCGAGGGTGCGCACGACGTGGGCGTTGTGGACGATCTGCTTGCGCACGTAGACCGGCGCGCCGTACAGCTCGAGCGACCGCTCGACCGTCTGCACGGCCCGGTCGACGCCGGCGCAGTACCCGCGCGGAGCGGCGACGAGGACGCGCTTCGTCGTGCTCGCGGCAGGGGTCGGGGCCGGCGCTGTCATGCGTCCATGCTACGTCCGTCACGCTCACCGCGCGGTTCGCGCTCGCGGCGGCGGGCAGGGGGACGGCGACGCCCCGACCCGCCTCCGGAGGACCCCGCATGCCCAAGTCCGTGCCCACCCCCGTCGCCGCCGCGCTCGGCCTGCTGCCCGCGACGCTCAGCGGTGTCCGCCGCCTGCCCGGCAAGGTCGTGCAGCTCCCCGTCCTGGCCGTGAGCAACGTCCTCACCACCCTCGACGCCAGCCGCCGCGGCTACGACGACCTCGCCGAGCGCGGCGAGCGCCTGGTCGCGCGCCTGCGCGGCACCTCCTTCGACGAGGTCGAGGACCGCGTCGAGGACGCGCTGCAGGGCACCCCCGTCGCCGGGGCGTACGACGCGGTCGAGGACGCCGTCGAGGACGTCGCCGGCGGGGCCGGCCGCGCGCTGCGCTCGGTCACCTCCACCGCCCGCGAGGCCCGCGAGGCCGTCACCGGGGGCGTCGAGAAGGCCACCGCGAACGCCGCCGAGGCCGTCGAGGACGCCGCGAAGACCGCCGGCGAGGTCGCCGACGTCACCCCCGCCGCCGAGGCCCCCAAGGGCCGCCCGACGCCGAAGGCGAGCGAGCCGGACGACACCCGGGTCGACAGCGCCGCCCCGGCCGAGGCGCAGCGCGCGGCCGACACCATCACCGCCGCCACCGGCGAGGTGCTGGCCCACGACGACCTGCCGCTGGCCGACTACGACCACATGACGCTGGGCTCGCTGCGCGGCCGCCTGCGCAGCCTGTCGCTGCAGCAGCTCGGCCAGGTGCGGGCCTACGAGAAGGCCCACGCCGACCGGCTGCCCGTCGTCACGATGCTCGACAACCGCATCGCCAAGCTGACCAGCGACATCACCGCGCAGCCCACCGGCAACGTGGACGCCGTCGACGCCGCGGCCGCCGCCTGCCGCCGCGGGCGGCTCAAGGTCGGGCCCGCCACGCGCGGCCCCGCGCAGAACCCGCCGTCGCAGGGCGTGCCGACCAACCCGGCCCAGCCCCGCTAGCCCTCCTGCTGGCCCCCGCACGACGCCGAGGCCGTCCCCGCACGTCGGGGGCGGCCTCTAGCGTGTCCGCGTGGGTCTCGCCAGCACGCCGGAGTCGCCGCTGCCGGTGCGCACCGTGTCGCGGTCGATCGGCGAGTGGGTGGCCCGGCTCGGCCGCGTCTGGGTCGAGGGGCAGGTCACCCAGGTCAGCCGCCGGCCCGGCACGGTCTTCCTCACCCTGCGCGACCCGGTCGCCGACGTCAGCCTGTCGGTGACCTGCGCCCGGGCGGTGTGCGAGTCGGTGCAGCCGCCGCTGTCCGAGGGCGACCGCGTCGTCGTGTTCGCCAAGCCCGACTTCTACCTCGGCCGCGGCAGCCTGTCGCTGGCCGCCACCGAGATCCGGCCCGTCGGCGTCGGGGAGCTGCTCGCCCGGATCGAGCGGCTCAAGCAGCTGATGGCCGCCGAGGGGCTGTTCGCCGCCGAGCGCAAGCGGCCGCTGCCGTTCCTGCCCGGCGTCGTCGGGCTGGTGACGGGGCGGGCGTCGGCCGCCGAGCGCGACGTCCTCGAGGTCGCGCGGCGGCGGTGGCCCGCGGTCCGGTTCGACGTCCGCCACGTCGCCGTGCAGGGGCACCTGGCGGTGCAGCAGTGCGTCGAGGCGGTCCGCTCGCTCGACGGCGCCTGCGACGTCATCGTCGTCGCCCGCGGCGGCGGCAGCGTCGAGGACCTGCTGCCGTTCAGCGACGAGGCGCTCTGCCGGGCGGTCGCCGCCTGCCGGACGCCGGTGGTCAGCGCCATCGGCCACGAGCCCGACTCGCCGCTGCTCGACCACGTCGCCGACCTGCGCTGCGCCACCCCGACCGATGCCGCCAAGCGCATCGTGCCCGACGTCGCCGAGGAGGCCGCCCGGGTGCGCCAGCTGCGCGACCGGGCCCGCCGGGTGGCCGTCGGGACCGTCGAGCGCGAGCGGCAGCGGCTCGCCCAGGTGCGCTCCCGCCCGTGCCTGGCCGACCCGTCGTCGCTGGTCGCCGGCCGGTCCGCCGACGTCGAGGGGCTGCTCGCCCGGGCCCGCCGCTGCACCGGGGCGCGGCTGGAGCGGGCGGGCGGGGAGCTGGCCGCGCAGCGCGCCCGGGTGGCCGCGCTGTCCCCGCAGGCGACGCTGGCGCGCGGCTACGCCGTCGTCCAGCAGGCCGACGGGACGGTGGTGCGCGACCCGGGGCAGGTCGTCGTCGGGGAGCGCCTGCGGGTGCGGGTGGCCGGCGGCGAGCTCGAGGTCCGGCCCTGACCCCCGACACCGGAACGGGCAGATGACCGACGACGACGTCGTCGAGGCGTTCGTGGAGGCGGTGCGCGCGGGCGGGCAGGTGCTCGGGCTGGCCGACGACGCCGGCTTCCCGGCACCGGAGGTGGCCGGCGGCGTGCGCGCGATGCCGTTCTGGTCGCGCCGGTCGCGGGCCGAGCGGGTGCGCTCGACCGTGCCGGCCTACCGGGCGCTGGCCGTGGTGGCGCTGCCGCTGGAGCTGTGGCGCGACCGGTGGCTGCCGGGGCTGGCGGCCGACGGCCTGCGGGTGGGCCTGGACTGGTCCGGACCGGCGGCGGCGGGCGTGGACGTCGACCCCGACGGGCTACGGGCCCGGCTGCTCGGCTGACCCGGGCATCCCCGGCCGCACGCCCGGGGCCGTCCACGACATGGTCGCGCCGCCGAGCACCCGGAAGCCGAGGTCCCCGTAGAGCGGCTGGCCGTCGGGGGTCGCCCGCAGGTCGACGCGCGGACAGGCCCTGCTCCTGCATCCACCCCATCAGCGCCTGCACGACCGCGCGGGCGTGCCCGCGGCGCCGGGCCGCCGGGTCGGTGCTCATGGACGCGATGTGGCCGCGCCGGCCGTCGAGCTGGCGTCGGCGAGGGCAGGTGCTCCTCGACGAACCCGACCCCGCAGGCCACGACCTCGCCGTCCTGCTCGACGACGAACGCCGCGAAGCCCGGGTCGCCCGCGAGCCGGCGGGCGAACGCGTCCTCGGCGGCCCGCCGGTAGGCCGGGTCGCCGGCGTCGGTGCCCATCGCCTCGTGCATGAGCGCGCGCAGCCGGACGAGCGCGGGGGCGTCGGCCGGGACCGCCCGTCGTAGGGTCGCCACGTGCCCGATCCTGCCAGCCCGCCCGCCGGGAGCGGCGCCCTCCTACGAGGCGGCCCGCGAGGAGCTCGCCGACGTCGTCCGGCGGCTCGAGGCCGGCGGCGCGACGCTCGAGGAGTCGCTGGCGCTGTGGGAGCGCGGGGAGGCGCTGGCGCAGACCTGCCAGGACTGGCTCGACGGGGCGCAGGCCCGGCTGGACGCCGCCCTGGAGGAGCGCGGCGCGGGCGACTAGCCCTGCAGGGCCGCCGCCAGCTCGGAGATCTCCTCGTCCTCGGCCGACTCGCGCAGGCCGCCGAGCACGACGCTGCCGGCGGGCGAGGTGAGCACCAGCGAGGTGTGGCCCTCGTCGTCGGTCCACACCCGGAACGCCCGGTCGCCGACCTGCAGCGGGCTGCCCGGCCGGCCCTGCCCGGTCTGCGTCGTCGACGTACTCGGTGGCGTCCCCGGCCTGGGCGGCGTACTCGACGTAGCCGTCGTCGGGCGTGACGTAGCCGATCCGGTAGCGGTCGCCCTCGAGGGTGGACGACGTCGCGCGCCAGCCCTCGGGCAGCACGCCCCGGGACGGGCAGGCCGGGCGCGGCGTCCTGCGAACGCGGCGACGTCGGGGGCGGGGTCGACGACGCGGATCGCCGCGGGTCTGCTCCTCGGTCGGGCGGCCGAAGAACCAGACGGGGACGACCACGACCAGGCAGGCCGCGAGCGACAGCAGCATGTCGCGCACGTTCTCGCGGCCGCGCTTGCGCTTGGGCGCCGCGGGCGGGAGGCCGGTCGTCGTCGTCACGCTCCCAGTGTCGCGCGCTCAGGTGACGCGGCTCGGCTCGGCCGGACGGGCGAGGTGCGCGCCGCTCTCGAGCACCTGCGCGGACGACGACCATCGCGTCGTGCACGTCGACGAACCGGGTGTACAGCGGGGCGGGCCCGAAGCGCACGCGGTCGGGCACGCGGTAGTCCGGGACGACGCCGCGGGCGACCAGCTCCTGCACCAGCTGCCAGGCCTGCGGGTGCTCGAGCACGACGTGCGAGCCGCGGGCGGCGGGGTCGCGCGGCGAGGCCAGGCGGACGCCGTGCGGGGCGAGCCACTCGTCGGCGAGCTCGACGAGGTAGGAGGTCAGGGCCTGGCCCTTGGCGCGCAGCCGCGGCAGCCCGGCCTCGGCCAGCAGCCGCACGCCCTCCCGCACGGCGAGCACGCCCGCCGACCGGCGGTGTGCCGGTGAGGAAGCGCCGCACGCCGGGGGCGGGCGCGTAGGGGTCGTCCATCGCGAACGGGTCGGCCGCCCCGAACCAGCCCGCGACCGGGTTGCCGAGCTCGAGGCCGCTGCGCACCCACAGCCAGGCGGGCGCGCCCGGCCCGCCGTTGACGTACTTGTAGGAGCAGCCGACGGCGAGGTCGGCGGTCGACAGGTCGACCGGCACGGCGCCGACGCTGTGCGACAGGTCCCACAGCGTGAGCGCCCCGACGGCGTGGGCCAGCGCGTCGACCTCGGCGACCGGGGCGAGCGCGCCCGAGCGGTAGGCGGTGTGCGAGAACGAGACCAGCCCGACGTCGTCGCGCACCGCCTCGCGCACGGCGTCGAGGTCGAGGCCGGCGTCGCGGTCGGTGTGCACGACCCGCACGCTCGCCGCCGAGCAGGTCGGCGACGCCGTGCAGCACGTGGCGGTCGGTCGGGAAGTTGTCGTCGTCGGTGACGACGACGGTGCGGCCGGTGGCGCGCAGCGCCGCGACCGCCAGCTTGAACAGGTTGGTGCGTGGTGTTGTCGCAGACCAGCGTCTCGCCGGGCGCCGCGCCCGAGCAGGGCGGCCCCGAGCTCGTCGCCGACCAGCACGGGCAGGTCGACCCAGTCGTGCCAGCCGCGGACCAGCGCCGCCGCCCCACTCGTCCTCGACGTGGGTGCGCAGCCGGTCGCGGGTGGCGTGCGGCAGCCGGCCCAGGCTGTTGCCGTCGAGGTAGAGCAGCTCCTGGTCGGCGACGACGACCCGGTCGCGGAAGCCCGCCAGCGGGTCGGCGGCGTCGAGGGCGAGCGCGCGGTCCCGGCTGCTCATGCCGTCCACACCGGGCTGCTGGAGGCGGCGGCGGCCAGGATCGGCCCGGGGTCGACGGCACGCTGCTCTCCTCGATCCCGCGGTCGGGCCACCGGCAGGCGACCAGCAGCGGGCCGGGCGGCGGCAGCGGCCACAGCCAGTACTCGCCCTCCCACTGCAGCAGCCCGCCGCGGGAGTGCTGCAGGGTCAGGACCGCCCCGGCGCTCGGCCGGACCAGCTCGGGGGCGTCGCGGTTGCCCGTGGTCGCCCGGCTGCCGTCGGCGAGCACGACGCCGAGCCGGAAGCGGCCGGGGCTGCGGCTGTACTCCTGCAGCTGCCAGTCGAGGTCCTCGGACTTCTGCTCGTCGGCGAACAGCACCACGACCGACAGCAGCAGCCCGTCGGAGTAGGCGGTCGTGCCGCGCACGGCGACGACGACGTCGCTGCTGCGGGCGAGCATGAACGCGCTCAGGGCGAGCACGCCGATCTCGTCGCGGGGCGGGCCGGCGTGGGCCTGCCGGTGCAGCCGGTGCTGCTGCCAGTCCGCGCCGCTGCGGCCCTGCCGGCGCGGCTCGTCGTCGAAGACCTTCACCGGCGGCCGATCGTCGCGATGAGGCCGAGGAACTCGTCGGCCAGCCGGAGGGCCGACGTCCTCGTCGTCGCAGACGGCGACCTCGTGGCCGGCCTCGCGCACCACGGTCGTCAGCACCAGCACGAGGGCCTCGCTGCCGACCCCGGTCGACGACGGCTGGTCGCCGGTGCGCAGCAGGTGGGCGTTCAGGACCGTCCACTCGCGGTTGCGGCGCCGCGCGGTCAGCTCGAACCCGGGCGGGCCCGCCGCCGGCGAGGAACAGCCGGGCGAGGTCGCGCTCGGCCCAGGAGCCCTGCAGGTAGCCGCGGGCGCCGGCGACGAACAGCGCCACCGGGTCGCGCTCGCCCTCGGCGCGGGCGGCCCGGACGGCGGCGCCGGCGCGCTCCTCCTGCCGGGCCGAGTACTCCTCGAACAGGGCGAGGTAGAGGTCGGCCTTGCCGCCGAAGTGGTGGTAGAGGCTGCCGACGCTGGCGCCCGCCCGGTCGACGACGTCGGCCACCGAGGCCTCGGCGAAGCCGGAGGCGGCGAAGACCGACCGGGCCGCGGCGAGCAGCGCGCCCCGCGTGGTGGCGGCTCGGGCGGTGGTCGTCACCGTCCCGACCTGGGAGAAGGGGATGCGCTTGCGCGCGCTGATCGCGCCCGGCGGTGCCCCACTCGTCGGCGCCCAGGCGGGAGACCGGCCGCAGCAGCGTGATCTCGGGCCGGTCGTGCAGCAGGACGTCCTCGACGACGACCGCCCAGACGACCTCGCCGAACACGACGGTCGAGTCGCCGAAGCTCGTCGTGTCGAGCAGCCGGCACTCGAGCGCCACCGGCGACTCGGCGACCCGCGGCGGCGCCACCAGGCGGCTCGGCTCGCGGGTCAGCCCGCACGGCGTCGAACTCGCTGACGTCGCTCGGGTAGTCGGTGCCGGTGAGGTTGACCTGCTCGACGAGCTCCTCGGTGCACACCGACACGACGAACTCGCCGGTGGCCCGGGCGTTGCGCAGGCTGTCCTTCTCCCCCACCGACGTGAACTGCACGACCGGCGGCTGCACGCAGGAGATCGTGAAGAACGAGTGCGGCGCGAGGTTGTCGACGCCGTCGGCGCTGCGGGTCGACACCCACGCGATGGGCCGCGGCACGACGACGCTGTTGAGCAGCGGGTAGATGCCGGCGCCGAGGGCGGCGGGGTCGTAGTCGCGGCGGGTCACCCGGCGAGCATCCCACCCGCGGCACGGCCCCGGCCCGCCCACTAGGGTCCCCGCATGGACAGCCTGCCCGCGCTCGCCCCCGAGGCCCCCGACCGCAACCTCGCCCTCGAGCTGGTGCGCGTCACCGAGGCGGCCGCCATGGCCGCCGGCCGGTGGGTCGGCCGCGGCGACAAGAACGGCGGCGACGGCGCGGCCGTCGACGCGATGCGCCAGCTCATCGGCACCGTCTCGATGCGCGGCGTCGTCGTCATCGGCGAGGGCGAGAAGGACGAGGCGCCGATGCTGTTCAACGGCGAGGAGGTCGGCTGCGGGGAGGGCCCCGAGTGCGACGTCGCCGTCGACCCCATCGACGGCACCACGCTGATGGCCAAGGGGATGCCGAACGCCATCGCCGTCATGGCGGTCGCCGAGCGCGGCACCATGTACGACCCCAGCTCGGTCTTCTACATGGAGAAGCTGGTCACCGGCCCCGAGGCCGCCGACGTCGTCGACATCACCGCGCCGGTCGCGCACAACGTGCAGGCCGTGGCCAAGGCCAAGGGCGGCTCGCCCGAGGACGTCACCGTCTGCATCCTGGACCGGCCCCGGCACGAGGACCTCGTCCGCGAGGTCCGCGAGGCCGGCGCGCGCATCACGTTCATCTCCGACGGCGACGTCGCCGGCGCGGTGATGGCCTGCTCACGAGGGCACCGGCGTCGACCTGCTGCTCGGCATCGGCGGCACCCCCGAGGGGATCATCACCGCCTGCGCGGTCAAGTGCCTCGGCGGCACCATCCAGGCCAAGCTCTGGCCGCAGAAGAAGAGCGAGTTCGCCAACGCCGCGGCGGCCGGGCTCGACCTCGACGCCGTCCTGTCGACCGACGACCTCGTCCGCAGCGACAACGTCTTCTTCGTGGCCACCGGCATCACCGACGGCGAGCTGGTCCGCGGCGTCCGCTACCGCGGCGGCGGCGCCACCACCGAGTCGCTGGTCATGCGCAGCAAGTCGGGCACGATCCGCCGGGTCACCAGCCAGCACCGGCTGACCAAGCTGCGCGCCTACTCCTCGGTCGACTTCGAGCACCACAGCCGGTAGACGCGGTGCGCATCGCGACCTGGAACGTCAACAGCATCGGCGCGCGGCTCCCCCGGCTGCTGCCGTGGCTGGAGCAGCAGCAGCCCGACGTCGTCGCGCTGCAGGAGACCAAGTGCGCCGACGCCGCCTTCCCGCACGCCGACCTGCGGGCCGCCGGCTACGAGGCCGCGCACGCGGGTGACGGCCGGTGGAACGGCGTGGCCGTCCTGTCGCGGGTCGGGCTCGACGACGTCAGCCTCGTGCTCGAGGGGCACCCCGAGCCGCGGCTGGTCTCCGCGCAGTGCGGCCCGCTGCACGTGACCAGCGTCTACGTCCCGAACGGGCGCAGCCTCGACGACCCGCACTACGCCTACAAGCTCGACTGGCTGGCCGCGCTGCGCCGCCGCCTGGACGGCTACGACCTGACGGCGCCGCTCGTCGTCATGGGCGACCTCAACGTCGCGCTCACCGACGAGGACGTCTGGGACATCACCCGGTTCGAGGGCAGCACCCACGTCTCGCAGCCCGAGCGCGACGCCGTGCAGGCCCTGCTCGACGCCGGGCTCGAGGTCACCGAGGCGCGGCCCGGCAAGGGCGACGTCGCCTTCACGTTCTGGGACTACCGCGCCGGGATGATGCACAAGGACCTGGGCATGAAGATCGACCACGTCCTGCGCACCCCGGCCGTCCGGGTGCGCGACGCGTTCGTCGACCGCGAGGCCCGCAAGGGCACCGGGGCGAGCGACCACGCGCCCGTGGTCGTCGACCTCGACCTCTGAGCGGCACGGCTCAGCAGCCCTCGGCCGCGACGGCCCGGCCGCGGCCGGTGGCCTTGGCCCGGTAGAGCGCCTCGTCGGCGCGGCGCAGCAGCAGGTCCTCGTCGCGCAGGTCGCCGCAGGAGCCGATGCTCACCCCGACCGGCAGGGCGACGCCGCCCTGCAGGACCACCGGCGTCGCGGCGACCTCGGCGCACAGCCGCGAGGCCAGCGCGAGCGCGGCGTCGGGGTCGGTGAGCGGCAGGACCGCGAGGAACTCCTCCCCGCCCCACCGCCCGACGACGTCGGCCTCACGCAGCCCCGCCCGCAGCCGGGCCGACACCTCCACGATCACCTGGTCGCCCGCGGCGTGGCCGTGGGTGTCGTTGACCCGCTTGAACTCGTCGAGGTCGATCATGAGCACCGACAGCGGCAGGCGGTGGCGCGCCGCGTGGGCGAGCTGCGCGTGCAGCACCTCCTCGACCGCGCGGCGGTTGAGCAGCCCGGTGAGGCCGTCCGTGCGGCTGACCCGCTCGAGCTCGGCGTTGCGCGCGCGCAGCTCGTCCGACAGCCGCTTCACCCGCAGCGCGGACGACAGCCGCGCCAGCAGCTCGGAGGTCTCGAAGGGCTTGCGCAGGTAGTCGTGGGCGCCGCGCTGCATGGCCTCGACGATGTCGTGCACGTCGGAGCGGCCGGTCAGGCAGACGACGGGGACGTGCAGCAGGTCCGGGTGCGCCTGCAGCCGGTCGAGCACCTCCAGGCCGGACAGCCCCGGCATGACGACGTCGAGCAGCAGGACGTCGGGCGGGTCGACCGCGCAGACCTCGAGCGCCTCGGTGCCGTCCTCGGCCTCCACGACGTCGTAGCCCTGCTCGTACAGGCTGTCGACCAGGATCGCCCGGATGAGCGCGGAGTCGTCGACGACGAGCACCCGGGCAGGGCGCACCGCGCTGCCGCGCTGCTGCGGCAGGCTCACGGCCAGGGCGGGGTGCACCTGTGGAGCATCGACGTCCTGCGCGCGACCTTGAGGCTCACGGGTCGGTCTCCACGGCGGCGAGCCGCTCGTCGACGAAGCGGGCCAGCGCCGCGGGGTCCCACCCGGCGGTGTCGCCGCCGCCGCGGAGCACCCGCTTGGCGGTCTGCAGGGCCCGCCGTGCGGCCGTCCGCTCGCCCAGCGCGTCGAGCGCCATGCCCAGCTCGAGGTGGGCCAGCGGCAGGTCGGGGGCCAGGTAGGCGGCGCCGCGGAAGGCGGCTACGGCGTCGGCGGCGAGCCCTCCGCGCAGCGCCCGCTCGCCGTCGGCCAGCAGCGCGGCGACCTCCTGGGCGGGCCCGCGCGCGGGGGAGGCGAGGTCGGACAGGACCGGGACGGCGGGCAGCCCCGCGGCGGGCGGCCGGGGAACGGGCTCCACGGACGGGCACCGGCGCGTGCCCCGGCCGGGCGGTAGGCGTAGGCGTCGCCCAGCCGGACGCTGGTGAACTCCTCGGTCAGCGTCCAGAGGGTCTCGGAGAAGCCGAGGAACAGCCAGCCGTCGCGGGGCAGCACCTGGCGGAAGCGCGTCACGACGGCGGCGACGTCGTCGCGGCTGAAGTAGATGAGCACGTTGCGGCAGAAGACGACGCTGCAGCCGACGACGGGCGGCGGCTCGTCGGCCAGGTTGTGGCGGCGCACCTCGACCGGCCGCGCGCAGGGACGGCGACGACGCGGAAGCCGTCGCCGTCGGGCTCGAACCAGCGCCGCCGCCGCTCGGGCGACAGGCCGCGCAGCTCGCGCTCGGCGTACCGGCCGCTCGCGGGTGCGGGCCAGGGCGCGCTCGGACAGGTCGGTGGCGACGACCCGGCCCGCCGGCCCTGCTCGGCCAGCAGCATCGCCAGCGACTAGGCCTCCTGGCCGTACGGAGCAGCCGGCGCTCCACAGCACGACCGGGTCGGGCAGCAGCGGCAGCACGGTCGCGGCGAGCCCCGTCGAACTGGCCGGGGTCGCGGAAGAAGGAGGTCTCCTGCACGGTCAGCTCGTCGTAGAGCGCCTGGCGCAGCGAGGGCGTCGGCGCGCAGCCGGTGCGAGCAGCGTGCGGTCGTCCTCGCCCGGGGAGCGCAGGTCGGACAGGGCGGCGGCGAGGCGGCGTGCGCATGACGGCGTCGAGCTGCAGGCCGGCCCGCTCGGCGGACGAGCTCGGCGACGTCGTCGAGCAGGGTCGCGTGCTCACCGGGCGCCTGCCACCAGCGCCCGCACCGCGGTCGCGATCTGCTCGAGCGGCAGCACCTGCTCGGCGGCGCCCGAGCTCGACGGCGACCTGCGGCATGCCGCACACGGTGCTCGTCGCCTCGTCCTGCGCGATCGTCCGGCCGCCGGCGGTGCGCAGCGCCAGCAGCCCCGCGCGCGCCGTCGCGTCCCATGCCGGTGAGCAGCACCCCGATGCCCCGGACGTCGTCGCAGGCGGCGACGGAGGAGAACAGCACGTCGGCGCGACGGGACGTGCAGCCCGGCAGGGGTCGTGGCGAGGGCGAGCCGGCCGCCGGGCAGCAGCCGCAGGTGCTGGTCGCCGGGGGCGAGGTGCACGTGACCGGGCCGCACCACGTCGCCCTGCGCGGCGACGCTGACCGGCAGCGGGCCCGGTGTCGGCCAGCCAGGTGGCCAGCGAGGGCAGGAAGTCGGCGGCGATGTGCTGCACGACGAGCACCGGCAGGGCGAGCCCGCCGAGCCCGGCGAGCAGCCGGGCCAGCGCAGGCGGACCACCGGTCGACGCCGCCGACCGCCAGGACGCCGGCTGCTCGCGCCGGGACGCCGCCGTCGCGCACGGCCGGGGTGCGGGCCCGGCGGCGCACGACGGCCACGCGGGCGAGCACCCGGCACCGCTCGGCGAGCCCGTCGAGCGCCGTCGCGGTCGCGCACCTCGACCGCACCGGCGTCCAGCAGCGCGCCGCGCCGTCGCCGCCGGCGGCCTGCAGCACCAGGATGGGAGCGGGCGCGGCGTGCATGACGGCCCGCACCACGGCGACCGCCCCGCCGTCGACGCCGTCGTCGACGAGCAGCAGGGCGGGCGCGGCCTCGGACAGGGCCGCCGGCACGCGCCCGGGGCTGGCCGTGGCGTGCACGACCCGCAGGCCGGGGGTGTCGCGCAGCGCGGCGAGCAGCGCCGGTCGCCGGTCGTCGCGGGCAGGCGAGGACGACCCGCACGACCGGGTCGGCGGGGGTCACCCGGCCTCGCCCGAGCAGGCGGGTGACCGCGTTCAGCAGCGGCCGCCTCGTCGAACGCGCTCTTCACCAGGTACCCGTCGGCCCCGGCCTGCAGCCCGCGCCGCCGGTCCTCGTCGCTCGCCCGCGAGGTCAGCACCACGACGGCGGTGCCGGCCAGCCGGGCCGACGCACGGATGGCCGCGGTCAGCGCGAAGCCGTCCATGACCGGCATCTCCACGTCGGTGAGCACGAGGTCGGCCGGTGCTCGACGCCAGCAGGGCGAGCGCCTGCTCGCCGTCGGCGGCGGTGCGGACGTCGTAGCCGGCGCGCTCGAGGATGGAGCGCTGCAGCTCGCGGACCGTCAGGGCGTCGTCGACGACGAGCACGGTCGCCCGCCGGCCCGGGCCGGCGGCGGCGGGCGGCGCGACCGGGACGGCAGCACCGGCGCGCGCGTGCCCGGTCGATGGTGCCCGGCGGCGTCCAGGACGAGCAGGACGAGCCGTCGGGCTCGACCGAGGCCCCGGTGAAGCACTCGAGCGCGCCGACCAGCGGCGACAGGCTCTTCACGACGACCTCGCGCTGGCCCTCGACCGCCTCGACCCGCAGGCCCAGCCGCCGGGTCGTCCCGGTGAGCACGACGACGGGCCCCTGCTCGGCCGGCCCCGTCCCGAGCGCCTCGGCCAGCGCCGCGACCGGCACGACCGCCTCGCCGAGCCGCACCGTCGGCACGCCCTCGGTGGTCCGCGTCGGCTCCTCGGCCGACAGGACGGTGACGATGGAGTGCATGGGCAGGGCGTACCGCTGCCCGCCGCTGCGGACCAGCAGGCTCGGCAGGACGGCGAGCGTCAGCGGGACGACCAGCCGGAACTCGCAGCCCTCGCCCGGCGTGCTGTGCACCTCGATCCGGCCGCGGACGGCGTCGAGGCTGTGCCGGACGGCGTCCAGCCCGACCCCGCGGCCGGAGACCTCGCTGACGGCCGCGCGCCGTCGACAGGCCGCTGCGGAAGACCAGGTAGGCGCTCTCGTCGTCGCTCAGCCGCGCGGCGCCGGCGTCCGAGGCCCCGGCCTCGCGGCGCAGGGCGTCCAGGTCGAGGCCGCGGCCGTCGTCGGTGACCGTCAGCACGACCTCGCTGCCGAGCTGCATGGCGTGCAGCCGGACCGTGCCGGCCGGCGGCTTGCCCGCGGCCCGCCGCTCCTCGGGCGTCTCGAGGCCGTGGTCGACGGCGTTGCGGACCAGGTGCAGCAGGGCCTCGCCCGAGCCGGTCGAGCAGGCTGCGGTCGAGCTCGGTGTCCTCGCCGCGCACCTCCCACACGACCTGCTTGCCGCAGGCGCGCGCGAGGTCGCGCACGCCCCGGCGCAGCCGCTCGACGACGGTCGACACCGGGACCATGCGGGCGCGCATCGTCTGCTGCTGCAGCTCGCCGAGCCAGCGGGTGACGTCGCGGTGCTCGGTCAGGCCCGCTCGGGTCCAGGCCGTGCTGCGGAGAGCACGGTGGCCAGGCGCAGCTGCGCGGAGGCCGCCTCGCCGACCAGGCGGACCATCTCGTCGAGCCGCTCGACGGGGACGACGAGCCCCTCGCGCGGCCGGACCGCCGCGACCGGCTCCTGCACGGGGCGGGGGGCGGGCAGCGCGAGGTCGGCCGGGTCCGCGGCCTCCGGGACGGGCGGCCGGGTCCGACGTGCCTCCGGGACGGCGGCCGGGACCGCAGCCTCCGGGACGGCGTCCGGTGCGGGCTCCGGCGTCTGCGGTGTGGGGGTCGGCTCGCCCAGGGCGGCGCGCAGCCGGCCCTGCGCCTGCGCGGACAGCTCCGCCGTCGGGCCGCCCTCGAGGCCGGCCTGGGTGAGGGTGCGCAGGTCGTCGACGCGGTCAGCAGCGCGTCGACCAGGGCGGGGCGCGCGGTCAGCCGGCCCTGGCGCAGCGCGTCGAGCAGGTCCTCGACGACGTGGGCCAGCTCGGCGAGGTCCTCGAAGCCCATGACGGCCGCCGAGCCCTTGACCGTGTGCGCGTCGCGGAACAGCGCGGCCAGCCGCTCGGGGTCGGCGCCGGCGTCGAGGTCCAGCGCCTCGGCGGCCATCCGGCCCGAGCCGGCGCACGCTCTCCTGCGCGAACAGCCCGAGCAGCGCCTCGCGACGGTCGGCGCGGCTCACGCGAGCAGCCGCTCGACGTCGAGCAGGACGGCGACGTCGTCGGCGCGGTCCCTCGACGCCCGTCGACGGTCGTAGGTGCCGAGCGCCGCCGGGTGCTCCGGCGCGCCGACCAGCCGGCCGAGGCTCGGCGGCCCGCGGCTGTCCGGTGCGCGCCGAGGCCGGCCAGCCCGGCGGGCACCTCGACGCACGGCGGCGTGGCCGGCGGGCGCCGCCGGCAGGCCGAGCAGCCCGGCGGTGTCGAACAGCGGCAGCACGCTCCCGCGCAGGTTGAACAGCCCGACGACCGACGCGGGCGCGCCGTCGGCAGCGGGGTGGTCCGCGGGGCGACGAGCACCTCGCGCACCGCGCCCAGCGGGACGCACCAGGTGCCCTCCCCCACGGGGAGCAGCAGGACGCGCACGACGCGGCTAGAGCCGGGCCGCGGTGGTCGACGGCCGACGGCCTCCAGGGCGGCGGCGAGCCGCGTCAGCGCCTCGCGACCCGGACGCCACCTCCTGCGTCGTGAGCGACACCTGCCGGCTCGCCTCGTTCGCCTGCCCCATCGCCTGCACGACCTGCTCGGTGGCGGCGCGCTGCTGCTGCGTGGTCAGGCGCACCTGGTCGGTCGCCTCGGCCACGCGGTCGAGCAGGTCCAGCCCGACCGACATCTGCTTGGCGCCCTTCTCCATCGCCATGACCGTCGCGTTCGTCTCGGCCTGCGCGGCCGCGATGATCTCGCGCGATGTCGTGAGGCCGACGCCTTGGACCGCTCGGCCAGCCGGCGGACCTCCTCGGCGACGACGGTGAAGCCGCGCCCCGCCTCGCCCGCCCGGGCCGCCTCGATCGCGGCGTTGAGGGCGAGCAGGTTGGTCTGGTCGGCGATCTCGTTGATGAGGCCCAGCAGCACGCCGATGTCGGTGACCCGGGCGGCGAGGGCGAGGGTGCGCTCGCTGCTGGCCTGCACGTCGGCCTCGGCCTGCACGAGGTTGCTGCGGGTGTCGCCCGCCTGCACGGCGACCAGCGAGACCGTCTCGGCGATCATCGACGAGGTGCGGGACAGCTCCTCCATCGTGGCGGAGGTCTGCGCCACCGCGGCCGACTGCTGGGCGGCGCTGCTGGCGAGCTGCGCTGGCCGCCGACGACAGCTGGGTGGCGTTGGCCGTCAGCCCGGCGCTCGCCTCGCGGTTCTCGTCGACGACGCGTGCGCAGGTGCGCCGACTCGCGGCGGGCGAACAGCAGCGGCGAACGCCGTGAACAGCGCCCCGCCGAGCAGCACCAGCAGCAGCCCGCGCCGGAACAGGTCGCGCACCGGCTCGAGCGCGACGTCGCGCTGCTCCTTGGCGACGACGGCCCAGCGGCTCCGCGCTCAGCGGCGCGTAGCCGCCGTAGACGTCGCGCCCCCGGTAGTCGGGGTAGCGGCGGCTGCCCGTCTCGCCGCGCAGCCCGCGCTGCGGTCCGGCCGTCGCCACGGTGGTCGTGAAGATGCCGCCGGCGAGCAGGTCGGCCTCGGTCGAGGCGGCGCCGAGGTCGGAGGAGAAGACGAGGCCGCAGCTGCGGGTCGGCGACGATCACCTCGCCGGTGCGGCCGAGCCGGATGTCGCCGACGACGTCGTCGAGCCGGGTCAGGTCGAGGTCGAGCAGCAGCACGGACGGTCACCGTCCCGCCGGCGCGGACCGGCTCGGCCAGCACCCAGTGCAGCTCGTCGCCCTGCCGGTACACCTCGCTGTCGCTCGCCTGGCCGCCGACGGCCTGCCGGAACCACGGCGTCCCGCTGGCCCGCACCTGCTCGCCGGTCCCGGCCGTGGCCACCTGCTGCCCGTCGGTGCCGACGACGGCGACCCGCTGGTAGTCGCCCTCCTGCTCGACGACCCGGCGCAGCAGGACGTCGCGCTGCGCGACCGGCAGGGACGGGCAGGGCGGCGGCGAGCACCACGGCGTCGGAGCGGCGCTCGGTCACCCACGCGTCGAGCACCTGCGCGATGGCGCTGGCCCGGCGCTCCAGCCGGCCCCGCGTCTGGTCCTCCAGCTGCCCGCCGGCCTGCACCGCAGCAGCAGCACCAGCACCGCCGTGACCGGCAGCGTCACGGCCAGCAGCCCGGCCAGCAGCCGCGTGCGGTAGCGCCAGGTCGACGTCCAGGACGACAGCATGCTTCTCCCAGGGGCAGGTCCTGCGCGGAGAGTAGGGCGGCAGGGGCGCGACAGGGGGGACGGCCGTAGGGTTCGCGCGTGCGCACCTCGCTGCTGTCCGCCGGCTCGCTCGTGGCCGGCTACGCCGTCGCCTCCTCCACCACGCGGCCCGCTCGGCGGCGTCGTCCTGGCGGCCGGCGGTGCGCTGTGCGCCCGCGAGTGGTCGCGGCAGTCCGGCACGCGGCACGGCGGCCGCGCTGCTGGCCACCTACGTCGGCGCGTTCGGCGCGTCGCACCCGCTGGCCAAGCAGGTCGGCGCGTGGCCGTCGGTGCTCGGCGTCGCCGCCGTCACCGGGCTCGCCGCCCACCTGGCGTCCGACCGTCGGCAGCGCCGCGGCGTCCTGGCGCGCGTCCGCGGCTAGAGGCCGGGCAGCGCCGCCCGCGCCTCACCGACGTCGTCGCCGGCCGCGACCAGCAGGTCGACGACGGCCGAGCGCAGCTGGGCGACCACCACCTGTCCGGACAGCGTCGTCGGCCTGCAGGGCGCGCGGGTCGAGGTCGCGGGCGAGCAGGTGCAGCGCCGGGTCGGCGGTCGGGTCGTCCTCGGCGAGCAGCACCAGCACGTCGGCCAGCCGGTCGAGCAGGTCCGGCAGCGCCGGCGGCAGGGCGTCGCCGGTCTCCAGGGCGAACAGCACGCGCCGCACCAGCACCCGCAGGTTGCGGGTCGCCCGGTCGACGCCGGCGTGCAGGCGCAGCGCCCGGCGGTGCGTCCCGCCGCCCGGGTCGCGGCGCAGCGGCGACAGCCGGCTGATGTCGCGGCCGGTGTCGCAGCGCCTCGCGCCAGGCGTCGAGCCCGGGGCCGGTGGCGCGCGCCTCGCCGAGGGCGTCGGCGGCCAGGGCGGCGTCGGCACGGCGCACGGCGTCGGCGTCCAGCGAGAGCACGCGGGCGAGGTCGAGCAGCACGCCGTCGGCGGCCCGGCGGGCGCGGCGCCAGGGGTCGGCGGGCAGCAGGGCGGCGACGAGCAGGGCCGTCGCCCCGCCGACGAGCGCGTCCTCCCAGCGGGCGAGCTCCCCGCCGGGCGTGCGCGGCAGGGCGACGACGAACACCGCCTGCAGCCCGGCCTGCGCGACCAGCAGGGGACCGCCGTCGAGGGCCACCGCGAGCAGCAGGGCGACGCCGACGACGAGGCCGATCTGCCAGGCACCGGTGCCCACGGCCGACACGAAGGCGTCGCCGACGGCCACCCCGACGGTCACGCCGACGGCGAGCTCGGCGACCCGGCGCAGCCGCTGGGCGGCCCGCACGCCGAGGCAGACGACGGCGGCGACGCAGGCGAAGAACGGCCGGGGGTGGCCGAGCAGGACGCTGGCCAGCTGCCAGGCCAGGGAGGCGGCGACGGCGCACTGCGCGACCGACCAGCCGGACGACACCAGCCGCTGGCGGGCGGCGGCCAGCGCGGCCCTCATCCCCTCGCCCCCATCCGGTCAGCCTAGGAGCGGCGCCGGGAGGTCGCGCACGTGCAGCACGTCGAGGTGCGTGACGGCGCGGGTGAGGGCGACGTAGAGCAGCCGCAGGCCCGTGGGGCCGGCGTCGGCGAGGTCGGCCGGCTCGAGCAGGACGACCGCGTCGAACTCCAGGCCCTTGACCAGCTCGGCCGGCACCAGGGAGACCGCCCCCGTCGGGCCCGAGCCCTCGACCAGCTCGGCCGGCACGGCCAGCCGCGCGCCGACGTCGCAGCAGCAGGCGCCGGTCGGTGGAGACGACGGCGACGGTGCCGGCGTCGACCCGCGCGTGGACGGCCGCGACGGCGTCGGCCACCAGGTCGGCGCTGTGCCGGACGGCGAGGGAGCCGGGGACGGACGCGCAGGCTGCTGGCCGGCGGCAGGCCGGGGGCGATGAGCGGCAGCAGCCGGTTGGCGAGGTCGAGCACCTCGCGCGGCACCCGGTAGCCGACGGTCAGCGGCGCGACGCGGCCGCCCGGCTTGCCGAGGTGGCGCAGGACGCTGTCCCAGTCGCCGGGGGCCCACGGGGTCGTCGCCTGCGCCTGGTCGCCGAGGACGGTCGCGCTGCCGGTCGCGCACCGGCGCCCGACCGCCCGCAGCTGCATCGGCCGACAGGTCCTGCGCCTCGTCGACGACGACGTGCGCGTAGCCGGGCTGCCGCGCCAGCAGCGCCTGCGCCTCGTCGAGCAGCGGCAGGTCGGCGCGGGTCCAGCGCGGCCGGGCGCGGGTCAGCGCCTCGAGGCCCTCGGGCGGAGCGGCGAGCACCGACGACACCAGGGCCTTGGCGGTGGTCGGCGGCCAGAGCGCGTCGACGTAGGCGCGCACGTGCCGACCGCGCGAGCACGTCGACGCTGCGCTCGTGCGAGCTGCCGCCGGCGTCCTCGCGCTGGCGGACCAGGTGGTGCGCCAGCGCCCCGGCCAGCGCCCGCCGGCCGTCCTCCCAGCCGAGGCCGCGCCCCCGGACCGCCCGCTCGAGCTCGCGGACCTCCTCCGGCCAGACCCGCCAGCGCCGCGTGCCGGTGGCGTGGACCAGCGGCTCGGTCGCGCGCACGGTCGTCGCCCACAGCGCCCGCTCCAGCACCTGTGCCATCCCGGCGTCGCCCTTGCGCACCGCCACGTCGTCGTCGTCGGTGCCGGTGACCCTCACCGGCGGAGCGAGGTCGTCGGCGGTCACCTGCGTCACCTGCACCTCGCCGAGCGCGGGCAGCACCTCCTGCACGTAGGCGAGGAACGCGCGGTTCGGCCCGACGACGAGCACCCCGGTCGACGCCAGCCGCTGCCGGTGCGCGTACAGCAGGTACGCCGCGCGGTGCAGCCCGACCGCCGTCTTGCCCGTCCCCGGGGCGCCCTGGACGCAGAGCGTCTCCTCCAGCGGCGCCCGCACCAGCACGTCCTGGTCGGGCTGGACGGTGGCGACGATGTCGCGCATCGGCCCCGACCGCGGACGCTCGACCTCCTCGACGAGCAGGGCGCTCTGCACCGTCGTCTGCAGCCGGTCGTCCTCGTACGCGGTGAGCGCGCCGCCGGAGAACCCGAAGCGGCGGCGCAGCGCGACGCCGAGCCGGTCGTCCGGCGTCGCCGTGTAGAAGGCCTCGCTGACCGGGGCGCGCCAGTCGACGACGACGTGCTCGCCGGCCTCCCCCGTGACGTGGCGGCGCCCGACGTGGAACACCTCGCCCGTGTCCTCGTGGTCGAGCCGGCCGAAGAACAGCGGGGTCGTGCCGTCGTCGAGCAGGGCGTCGTGGCGGCGGGCCAGCGATGCCGCCAGCGCCCTGCTGGTCAGCTCGTCGTTGCCCCACGCGGCCTGCGTGTCGAGCAGCTCGCGGGTGTGGGCGCGCATCCGGGCCAGACCCTCCCGGGCCTGCGCCAGGTGGGCGCGCTCGGCCTGCAGCACGTCGTCCACGCACCGGTCCTTCCGCAGCGGCAGTCCCACGTCCCCCGGGGTGCCGGGGTCCGCTGCGGGCGAGCCGAGCAACGTACGCCCGCCCCTGCGCCGGCGTCTACCCTCGACCGGGCCGCCTCGAGACCTGGAGCCCCTGCGTGCCCGCCTACGACGAGTCCGCCCACACCGACCTGCTGCCGCTCGGCCCGGACGAGACGCCCTACCGGCTGCTCACCAGCGAGGGCGTCAGCGTCGAGCGGGCCCTCGGCCGCGACTTCCTGTCCGTGGCGCCCGAGGCGCTGACGCTGCTGGCCCGCGACGGCCATGCGCGACATCGCCACCTGCTGCGGCCCGGCCACCTCGCCCAGCTGCGCCGGATCCTCGACGACCCCGAGGCCTCCGCCAACGACCGCTTCGTCGCGCTCGACCTGCTCAAGAACGCCGCCATCGCGGCCGGCGGCGTGCTGCCGATGTGCCAGGACACCGGCACGGCGATCGTCATGGGCAAGCGCGGCCAGACGGTGCTCACCGACGGGCACGACGAGGCCCACCTGTCGGCCGGCATCCGCGCGGCGTACACCGAGCTGAACCTGCGGTACTCCCAGCTCGCCCCGCTGACCATGTGGGAGGAGAAGAACACCGGCACGAACCTGCCGGCGCAGATCGAGCTGTACGCCTCGGCCTACGACTCCTACGACTTCCTGTTCATGGCCAAGGGCGGCGGCTCGGCGAACAAGAGCTTCCTGTTCCAGGAGACCAAGGCGGTCCTCAACGCGACGGCGATGATGCGCTTCCTCGAGGAGAAGATCCGCTCGCTCGGGACGGCCGCCTGCCCGCCGTACCACCTGGCGATCGTCGTCGGCGGCACCAGCGCGGAGTTCGCGCTCAAGACCGCGAAGTACGCCAGCGCCAAGTACCTCGACGCGCTGCCGACGTCGGGGTCGGCGTCCGGCCACGGGTTCCGCGACCTCGACCTCGAGCTGCAGGTCCACGAGCTCACCCGGCGGCTCGGCATCGGCGCGCAGTTCGGCGGCAAGTACTTCTGCCACGACGTCCGCGTGGTCCGCCTGCCCCGCCACGGCGCGTCCTGCCCGGTCGCGATCGCCGTCTCCTGCTCGGCCGACCGGCAGGCCCGCGCGCAAGATCACCGCCGAGGGCGTGTTCCTCGAGGCGCTCGAGACCGACCCCGCGCAGTACCTGCCCGAGGTGACGACGAGGACGCTCGGCGGCGACGTCGTCCGCATCGACCTGAACCGGCCGATGAGCGAGATCCGCGCGACGCTGTCGCAGCTGCCGGTGAAGACCCGGGTGTCGCTGACCGGCCCGCTCGTCGTCGCCCGCGACATCGCCCACGCCAAGATCGCCTCGATCCTCGACGAGGGCGGCGAGATGCCGCAGTACCTGCGCGACATGCCCGTCTACTACGCCGGCCCGGCCAAGACGCCCGAGGGCTACGCCTCCGGCTCGTTCGGCCCGACGACGGCCGGCCGCATGGACTCCTACGTCGACCGCTTCCAGGCCGCCGGCGGCTCGCTGGTCATGCTCGCCAAGGGCAACCGCAGCTCGCAGGTCACCGACGCCTGCAAGGAGCACGGCGGCTTCTACCTCGGCTCGATCGGCGGCCCGGCGGCCCGGCTCGCGCAGGACTGCATCCGCAAGGTCGAGGTGCTCGAGTACCCCGAGCTCGGCATGGAGGCGGTCTGGCGGATCGAGGTCGAGGACTTCCCGGCGTTCGTCGTCGTCGACGACAAGGGCAACGACTTCTTCACCGGCCCCGCCGAGGCCGACGCCGGCCCGACCCCCGTGACGATCGGCGCCGGCCCGGCGCCTGAGCGGGCTGCCGCCGGTACAGCCCGGCGGAGCGGGGAAGGCGGTCGTCATGAGCGAGCAGGCGTACCGCACCGAGCACGACACGATGGGCGAGGTCCAGGTCCCCGCCGACGCGAAGTACCGCAGCCAGACGCAGCGGGCCGTGGAGAACTTCCCGGTCAGCGGCCAGCGGATCGAGCGGGCCCACATCGAGGCGCTCGCCCGCATCAAGGCCGCCGCCGCCAAGGTCAACGCGCGAGCTCGGCGTGCTGGAGCCCGACCTCGCGCAGGCGGTGCAGGACGCCGCCGCCGAGGTGGCCGACGGGCGCTGGGACGGCGCAGTTCCCGGTCGACGTCTTCCAGACCGGCAGCGGCACGCGCACGCAACATGAACACCAACGAGGTGCTGGCGACGCTGGCCACCGAGCGGCTGGGCCGGCCGGTGCACCCGAACGACCACGTCAACGCCAGCCAGAGCAGCAACGACGTCTTCCCGAGCAGCATCCACGTCGCCGCCACCAGCGCCGTGGTGCACGACCTGGTGCCGGCGCTGGAGCACCTGGCCGCAGAGCCTGGAGCGCAAGCGCGACGCAGTGGGCCGACGTCGTGAAGGCCGGGCGCACGCACCTCATGGACGCGACGCCGGTGACGCTCGGGCCAGGAGTTCGGCGGCTACGCGGCGCAGGTCCGCTACGGGGTCGAGCGGCTGCAGGCGACGCTGCCCCGGCTGGCCGAGCTGCCGCTGGGCGGGACCGCCGTCGGCACCGGCATCAACACCCCGCCCGGCTTCAGCGCCGCCGTCATCGCCGAGGTGGCCGCGGCCACCGGGCTGCCGCTGACCGAGGCGCGCGACCACTTCGAGGCGCAGGGCGCCCGCGACGCCCTCGTCGAGACCAGCGGGCAGCTGCGGACGATCGCCGTCGGGCTGTACAAGATCGCGAACGACCTGCGCTGGATGGGCTCGGGCCCCCGCGCCGGACTCGGCGAGCTGCGCCTGCCCGACCTGCAGCCGGGGTCGAGCATCATGCCCGGCAAGGTCAACCCGGTCGTGCCGGAGGCCGTCTGCATGGTGGTGGCGCAGGTCGTCGGCAACGACGCCGCCATCGCCTTCGCCGGCGCCGTCCGGCAACTTCGAGCTCAACGTGATGCTGCCGGTGATGGCCCGCAACCTGCTGGAGTCGGTCCGGCTGCTCGCCAACGTCAGCCGACTGCTCGCCGACCGGACGCGTCGACGGCGCCGTGGCCGACGAGGAGCGCTGCCGCGAGCTGGCGGAGTCCTCGCCGTGCGATCGTCACGCCGCTGAACCGCTACCTCGGCTACGAGGAGGCGGCGCAGGTCGCCAAGCAGGCGCTCACGGAGCGGCGGACGATCCGCGAGGTCGTCGTCGAGCGCGGGCACGTGGAGAGGGGCTCCCTGACCGAGGAGCAGCTCGACGCCGCCCTCGACGTGCTGTCGATGACGCACCCGTAGCGGGCAGTCCGAGGGCCCGCCTCCACCCAGCAGGAGACGGGCCCTGGAGCCTGCGGCGGGGACCCGCGCCACCCACCCAGCAGGGTGGAGCGGGCCCCGTCACCCAGCACAACGGGGCAGCCCCCGGATCCTCGCGCTACCTCTTCGCCCGGGGCGCGACGTGCCGGAACACCCGCCCGGCCAGCTCGCCGGCGGGGCGCCGGCCGCGCCGTCCTCGAGCCACGCGACCAGCGCCTCGGTCGCCCGCTCGGTCGTGAGCCCGCCGAGCCAGAGGTCGCGCTCCTTCCTCGGCAGGTCCGGCCGGCGCACGACCGCGACGTTCTCCCGGTCGCACTCGTCGAGGCAGTCGACGACCCGGACGTCGACGCCGCTCGACCGCCAGCAGGGCGTCCTCCTGCGCTCGTGGTCGAAGCCGCGGGAGGTGCCGCAGCAGCAGCCGCGGCAGAGCAGGAGGGAGAGCACCCTCCAGTGTCAGGGAGCGGGCTCGAGCATCTCGGTCACGAGGGCGGCGATGGCCGAGCGCTCGGACCGGGTCAGGGTGACGTGGGCGAACAGCGGGTGGCCCTTGAGCGCCTCGATGACCGAGACGACGCCGTCGTGGCGGCCGACCCGCAGGTTGTCGCGCTGGGCGACGTCGTGGGTGAGCACGACCCGCGAGCCCTGGCCCAGCCGGGACAGCACGGTGAGCAGCACGCCGCGCTCGAGCGACTGCGCCTCGTCGACGATGACGAACGCGTCGTGCAGGGAGCGGCCGCGGATGTGGGTCAGCGGCAGCACCTCGAGCATCCCGCGGGCCAGCACCTCCTCGACCACCTCGGGGGCGACGAGCGCGCCGAGGGTGTCGTAGACGGCCTGCGCCCAGGGGCCCATCTTGTCGCCGGCGTCGCCCGGCAGGTAGCCGAGCTCCTGCCCGCCGACGGCGTACAGCGGCCGGAACACGACGACCTTCTTGTGCTCCCGCGCTCCAGCACCGACTCGAGGCCGGCGCACAGCGCCAGCGCGCTCTTGCCGGTGCCGGCGCGGCCGCCGAGCGAGACGATGCCGACGGCGGGTCGAGCAGCAGGTCGAGCGCGACCCGCTGCTCGGCGCTGCGGCCGTGGACCCCGAAGCGCGTCGCGGTCGCCGCGGACCAGCCGGACGGACTTGTCGGCCTGCACCCGCCCGAGCGCGGAGCCGCGCTCGGACAGCAGCACCAGCCCGGTGTGGGTCGGCAGGTCGTAGGCCTCGGGCAGGTCGAGCGTGCCGTCCTCGTAGAGCGCGTCGAGGTCGCAGCCGGCGACGTCAGCTCGGCCATGCCGGTCCAGCCGCTGCTGACGGCGAGCTCGGCGCGGTACTCCTGCGCCGTCAGCCCGATCGCGGCGGCCTTGACCCGCAGCGGGAGGTCCTTGCTGACCAGCACGACGTCGGCGCCCTCGGCCGCGAGGTTCGCCGCGACGGCCAGGATCCGGGCGTCGCCGCGAGCCGTCGCGCAGCGCCGGCGGCAGGGCCGACTCCGAGACGTGGTTGAGCTCGACGCGCAGCGTCCCGCCGGCCTCCCCGACCGGGAGCGGCGGTCGAGCCGGCCGTGCTCGACGCGCAGGTCGTCGAGCAGCCGCAGCGCCTGCCGGGCGAACCAGCCGAGCTCGGGGTGGTCGCGCTTGCCCTCGAGCTCGCCGACGACGACGAGGGGCAGGACCACCTCGTGCTCGTCGAAGCGTCCCACCGCCTGCGGGTCGGACAGCAGGACGGAGGTGTCGAGCACGAAGGTGGTCATGGGCGGGCCCCGTCGTGTCAGGTCGGGTCCGGGACCGGGCCCCCGCGGGGGCCGGTCCGGGCCCCCTCCCGCAGAGCGGACTGCGCTGCTGCACGTGGGCCTCCCGGGCGGCGCGACCGGTGCCCCGCCGCCGCTGCCGACGCTAGGGCGTCCGGCGACTCGGCCGACGCACGGTGGCCGCACGGGACGTCACCCCCCGCGGCGCCCGGCGGCCGAGGTCCGGGTCGGGCGCCGAGGTCGGCCGGCGCGCGGCCGGCCAGCAGGTCGGCGTAGGGCCGCCCGGCGTCGAGCCAGCCGCCGACAGCTCGGCCCCGGTGCCGTAGGCCACGGCGTGCACCGCCCAGCGCGGGTCGGACAGGAAGCGCAGCTGGGCGCGGCGCGGGCGGCGTCGTGCAGGCCCCAGCGCTGCAGGTGCCCGGTGGCGCGGCCGGGCCCGCGGGTGTGCAGCAGCAGGGCGGCGTCGGTCTTGGTGCGCAGCAGCGGGCGGCGGCCCGCGCGACGGCGTCGGCGAGCGCGAGGTCGGCCGCCGCGGGGCACGGGCAGCGACGTCGGCGCGTCCGGCAGGCCACGCCGCTGGCCCGCAGCGCCGTCTCGCCGAGCCCCTCGGTGACGACGGCCTCCGGGGTGCCGAGCGACGACGGCCTGCCGCTCGGGCCGGTCGCGCGGCGCGCAGCCGCTCGAGGTGGTGGCCGGGGTAGGTCTCGTGCGCGGCGAGGGCGACCAGCGAGGCCGCGGGCAGCGGCCGGGACGGGTCGACGACGACGTCGCTGGTGAGCGCGCCGGTGGCCGCGGCACAGCGCCGCACCACGGGCCGCCGCGGCCGCGCGCAGGTCGACCTGCTCGCCGTCGGGGAGGTCGGGCGTGCGCGACCGCAGCAGGGCGACGACGCCGGCCAGCGCGTCGAGCACCCGCACCGCCGGGACGGCGGTGCGCCGCGCGGTGCGCCGCGTAGCGCGCGGCCAGCGGGCCGGCGCCGGGCAGCAGGGCGTCGAGCGCGGCGTGGGCGGCGGCGTAGCGGTCGACGTCGCCGGGCTCGGGCGCGCACCCGCAGGCAGCGCTCGACCTGCTCGGCCCAGGGCAGCCGCTCCCCGCTGCGCACCCGGCAGAGCACCGCGACCGACGCCGCCTGCGCCGCGACCCAGCGCTCGCGCGGGTCGCGGGCGCTGCCGAGGTCGCGCAGCAGCCGGTCGGCCTCGGCGGCGAGGTCCGGCCAGCCGGGCGCCGGCCCGGCGGGCAGCGGCAGCGGGGTCTCGACCAGGCCGGGATCGCGCAGGCGCCAGGCGCAGGACGAGGCGCAGGTAGGCCTGCGCGAGGGCGTCGGTCAGCTGCCGTAGCGCCGGGTGCGCGCGGCGTAGGCCCGCAGCGCGCGCAGGAAGTCGACCCGGCGGAACTCGGGCCAGTAGGCGTCGCAGAAGTAGAACTCGCTGTGCGCGCTCTGCCAGAGCAGGAAGCCCGACAGCCGCTGCTCGCCGCTGGTGCGGATGAGCAGGTCGGGGTCGGGCTGGCCCTTGGTGTAGAGGTGGTCGGCGATGTGCTCGACGTCGAGCACCTCCGCGACCTCCTCCAGGGTGCGCCCGGAGGCGGCGTGCGCCTGCAGCAGCGAGCGGACGGCGTCGGCGATCTCGCGGCGCCCGCCGTAGGCGACGGCGATGTTGACGTGGACGCCGGGGCGGCCGGCCGTGCCGGAGGCGGCCTCCTTGAGCACCCGCGCGGTGTCGCCGGGCAGCAGGTCGAGCGCGCCGACGACGTTGAGCGTCCAGCGGTTCTCCGGCCGGGCGAGGTCGGTGACGACGCCCTCGATGATGCGCAGCAGCGGGTCGAGCTCGGCGGCCGGGCGGGCCAGGTTGTCGGTGGACAGCAGCCACAGGGTGACGACCTCGACGCCGGCGTCGTCGCACCAGCGGAGCAGGTCGATGATCTTGTCGGCGCCGCGCTGGTGGCCGTCGTTGACGCTGGCGGCCCCGACCATGCGGGCCCACCGGCGGTTGCCGTCGAGCATCAGGCCGACGTGGCGCGGCACCGGGGCGGCCTGCCGGGCCAGCCCGCGCGCCAGCCGCCGCTCGTACACGTCGTAGGCGACGTCGCGCAGCCCCATGCGGCCTCCTGCTGGTCCTGCCGGAGCCACGAGCCTAACCGGCCGGGACCGGTCGGGCGGGCCCCGGACCGGACGGGACCGCGGCCGCCGTCCCGTCCTCCGCGCCCGCCTGCACGGCCTGCACCTCGGCGAGCAGGTCGGCCACGAGCGTGCGCAGCCCCTCGACGTCGAGCACGGCCCGCACGCCGGCGCCGTCGTCGCCCCACGCCTGCAGCACGACCTCGACGCTGCCGGACCAGCCGTCGTCGCCCCAGCGCCGGACGTGCTGCGACGGTGGCCCGCAGCTCCCCCGCGGAGGTGACGTCGTCGGGGTCGCGGGCGCGCCAGCAGAACAGCTCGGCGTCGCGCGGCAGCAGGGGGCGCAGGGCGTCCCAGGCGGCGTCGCCGTGCCGGGCCCGGACGGCCTGCTCGGCCGCGCCCGTCGGGACCGCCGGGCCCGCGAGCCGGTCCGCGAGCGCCCGCAGCGCCCCGCCGACCCGCTCGCCGACCTCGCCCCAGGGGGCGCCGTCGCGCAGCGAGCGCGAGGGTGACCTCGTAGGCGTGCCCGGCACGGTCGCGGACCGCCACGGGGACGACGTCGAGCCGCCCGCCGCCGGTCGTGCGCACCGCTGCCACGCCGGGGATCCTCTCCCGCTGCGGGCGGTCGACACGCCGGACGGCGCTCGGGCGGGACCCCCTCGGACACGCCAGGAGCCCGGCCCCTCGCGGGGACCGGGCTCCGGGACGATCGCTGCGGGCTACGCCTTGTCGAGGCGCTCCACGAGCTTGCGCTGCTCGGCGGCGAGGGCCTCCGGCAGGTGGTCGCCGAACTGGGCGAAGAACTCGGGGATGAGCGCCGCCTCCTTCTTCCACACCTCGGTGTCGACCGACAGCAGCAGGTCGAGGTCCTCCTGCGGCACGTCGAGGCCGTCGAGGTCGAGCTCGCCGTCGGCCGGCAGGACGCCGATCGGGGTCTCCGTGCCCTGCGCCGTGCCCTCGAGCCGGTCGACGATCCACTTGAGGACGCGGCTGTTCTCGCCGAAGCCGGGCCACAGCCACTTGCCCTGGTCGTTCTTGCGGAACCAGTTGACGTAGTAGATGCGGGGCAGCTTGGAGGCCTCGGTCTGCTCGCCGATCTCGAGCCAGTGGCCGGCGTAGTCGCCCATGTTGTAGCCGCAGAACGGCAGCATGGCGAAGGGGTCGCGGCGCAGCTGGCCGATGGCGCCGGCGGCGGCGGCGGTGGTCTCGGAGGAGACGGTGCTGCCGAGGAACGTGCCGTGGGTCCAGTCGAAGGCCTCGGTGACCAGCGGGACGGCGGTGGCGCGGCGGCCGCCGAACAGGATCGCGCTGATCGGGACGCCGTCCGGGTCCTCCCACTCCGGCGCCATGGTCGGGCACTGGGAGGCGGGGGTGGTGAAGCGGGCGTTCGGGTGGGCGGCCGGGGTGCCGGACTCGGGCGTCCAGGCGTTGCCCTTCCAGTCGGTCAGCTGCGCCGGCGGCTCCTCGGTGAGGCCCTCCCACCAGACGTCGCCGTCGGCGGTGAGCGCGACGTTGGTGAAGATGGAGTTGCCGTAGAAGGTGTCGACGGCGTTGGCGTTGGTCTCGACGCCGGTGCCGGGCGCGACGCCGAAGAAGCCGGCCTCGGGGTTGATGGCGTAGAGCCGGCCGTCCTCGCCGAAGCGCATCCAGGCGATGTCGTCGCCGACGGTCTCGACCTTCCAGCCCGGGAGGGTCGGGGTGAGCATCGCCAGGTTGGTCTTGCCGCAGGCGCTCGGGAAGGCGGCGGTGACGAACTTGGCCTCGCCGTTCGGCGGGGTGAGCTTGAGGATGAGCATGTGCTCGGCCATCCAGCCCTCGTCGCGCGCCATGACCGACGCGATGCGCAGCGCGAAGCACTTCTTGCCGAGCAGCGCGTTGCCGCCGTAGCCCGAGCCGTAGGACCAGATCTCGCGGGTCTCGGGGTAGTGGACGATGTACTTGGTGTCGCTGCAGGGCCACGCGACGTCCTGCTCGCCCTCGGCGAGCGGCTTGCCGACGGTGTGGACGGCGGGGACGAAGAAGCCGTCCTCGCCGATCTGCGTCGAGCGCGGCGCGCGCCCATGCGCGTCATGATCTTCATGCTGACGACGACGTAGGGCGAGTCGGTGATCTCGACGCCGAGCTGGCTGATGCGGCCGCCGAGCGGGCCCATGCAGAACGGGACGACGTACATCGTGCGGCCGCTTCATGCAGCCGTCGAACAGGCGGCTGCAGGGTGTCGCGCATCTCCTGCGGGCGCCATCCAGTTGTTGGTCGGGCCGGCGTCCTCCTCCTTCTCGGAGCAGATGTAGGTGCGGTCCTCGACCCGGGCGACGTCGGTCGGGTCGGAGGCGGCGTAGAAGCTGTTGGGGCGCTTGTCCTCGGCTCAGCCGGGTGAACGTGCCGGCGTCGACGAGCAGCTGCGTCAGGCGCTGCCACTCCTCCTCGGACCCGTCGCACCACTCCACGCGGTCGGGCTTGGTCAGCGCGGCGATCTCGCTGACCCAGGCGACCAGCTTCGCGTTCTTCGTGGGGGCCTGGTCCAGGCCCGGGATCTGCGGGGCGGTGGTGGTCATGGGATCCTCTCCATCGAGGCGGGACGGACGCGCGCGCGACCGCCCGGGGGTCTGACGGAGAGTACCCGCGAGGGCCTCTGCCAGCCGTGTGAGGTACCGCACCCGGGACGCCCCGGAGCACCCTCGCGGCCGCGCGTCGGACGGTCCGGTCGAGGGGAGGAGGAGCAGGTGCACGAGAGCGCGAGGGACAGCGTCGAGACGGCGGTCGGCCGACGCCGTCGAGCGGGCGCACGCGCTGGCCGAGCGGGTCAGCGAGGCCGTCAAGCCGCGGCTGCGCGGCGTGCTGCACGAGGTCGCGTTCGCCGTCTCGCTGATCACCGGGACGGCGCTGGTCTGCCTGGCGCCGGGCGGCCTGGCCCGCACCGCCGCGGCCGTCTACGCGGTGTCGGTGGCCCTGCTGTTCGGGACGTCGGCGGCGCTGCACCGCGGCACGCTGGTCGCCGCGCGCCGAGCGGCTGATGACCGGGCTCGACCACTCGATGATCTTCGTGCTCATCGCCGGCACCTACACGCCGTTCGCGCTGCTGCTGCTGCGACGGCACGACCCGGGTGGTCGCGCTGTCGCTGGTGTGGGGCGGCGCCGTGCTCGGCGTGCTGCTGCGCCTGCTGCTCGGGCCGACCTGCGCTGGCTGTTCACCGGGCTCTACCTCGGGCCTCGGCTGGGTGGCGCTGCTGTTCCTGCCCCAGCTGGCCCGCGCCGGGCGGCGCCCTGGTCATCGGGCTGATCCTGCTCGGCGGGCTGCTCTACAGCGTCGGGCGCCGTCGTCTACGCCACCCGGCGGCCGCGGCTGTCGGAGCGGTGGTTCGGGTTCCACGAGCTCTTCCACGCGCTGACCATCGCGGCCTTCGCGGCGCACTACGTCGCCGTCTCGTTCGCCACCTACCGGGCGGCCTGACGCCGGTGGGGGCCTCGGGGCCACCGCGCGAGGCACCGGTCCCCCGGCTCGTCGGGTCCGGCCCGGCGACGGCGCCCGCCCCCGACCAGCTCGCCTCCGACCGGCTCGCCCCCGACCAGCTCGCCTCCGGGCCGTCCCGGCGGCCCGTGCCCGGGCGCACCCGGGCGCTGCTGCTGGCCGCGCTCGTGGTGGCCGGCGCGGGCGCCGTGTCGGTCCCCTCGGTGCGCGCCGCGTCGGCGCCGCCGGTCATCACGGCGACGACGTCGGGCGGGGCCTCCGGCGGCCGGCTGCGGGTGTGGCTGCTGCTGGAGGGGCCGGCGTCGGCGCGGATCGCGGGCGTGCGGGCCGTGGTGCCGGGCAGCGGCGCGACGGCCGGCGTCGTGCCGGAGGCGTTCTCGGAGCGCGGCGACGCCGTGGTGCGCGTCGACGTCGACCCGCGCTGCCCGCAGGCGGTGCAGGGGCTCGGCGACGCCGCCCTGCAGGTCCGCCTCGAGGGCGAGCCGGCGGTGCGGGTCCCCTTCGACACCGACGGCCCGCTGGCCGGCGGCGTGCGCGCCCGCTGCGGGGGCGGCGGCGACGCGCCCCGCCGGCGCGGCCCCCTGGTCCGCGCGCAGGCGGGCGGGCCGGCCGGCGCGCTGCGGACGGTCGTCGAGCTGGGCGCGCCCGGGCCGGAGGTGCTCGTCGTCCGCCGGGTGAGCCCGGGGCCGGGCGTCGGGGTCGACGTCGTGACCCCGCTGCCGCTGCGCGTGCAGCCCGGCATGCGCGGACGGCTGGTCGTCGACCTGCGCCCCGGCCGCTGCGCGCTGGCACCGGGCGAGCCGCCGTTCGTGCTCGACGCGGCCGCCACCGGGGAGGTCGAGCCGTCGGTCGACGCCGCCCTGCAGGGCCGGCTGGACGCCCTGCGCCGCTCGGCCTGCTGAGCCCCCCTCCCCGACGCCGGCGGGGGTGCGACGCGCGTCACTCCCGGAAGGGCCCTGCACCGACGGGCCTTGCACCCGGGGACGAGACGCGCGACCCACGCCTGCCGGAGGAGCCCCGATGACGGCCACGACGACCCGCGGAGCGACCCGCAGCACGACCCGGGCGGCCGAGGAGCGCGTCCCTGTCCGGCTGGTCCTGGTGCTCGGCGCGCTCGTCGCCCTGGGCCCCCTGACCATCGACCTGTACCTGCCGGCGCTGCCGAGCATCGCCGACGACCTGATCACGACGCCGGCGGCGGTGCAGCTGACGCTGACCGGCACGCTGCTCGGCCTCGCCGCGGGCCAGCTCGTGGTGGGGCCGCTGTCGGACGCGCTGGGCCGGCGCCTGCCGCTGCTGGCCGGCATCGCCGTGCACGTCCTCGCGTCGCTGCTGTGCGTGTTCGCGCCGACGGTCGGCGTGCTCGGCGGGCTCAGGGTGCTGCAGGGCTTCGGCGCTGCCGCCGCCTCCGTCACGGCGATGGCCGTCGTCGGCGACCTGTACCGCGGCCGGACCGCGTCGCGCGTGCTCTCCCGGCTGATGCTCGTGCTCGGGGTCGCCCCGGTGCTGGCGCCCACGCTCGGCGGCGAGGTGCTGCGGCTGACCGACTGGCGCGGGGTGTTCGTGGTGCTCGCGGTCGCGGGCGTCGCGCTCGGCGTGCTCGGCGCCGTCGCGCTGACCGAGACCCTGCCGGCCGAGCGCCGCCGCAGCGCCCGGGTCGGGAGCACCCTGCGCGCCTACCGCACCCTGCTGCGGCGACCGCGTGTACGTCGGCCTGGTGCTGGTCGCGGGCCTGTCCATGGCCGCGCTGTTCGCCTACGTGTCCGGCAGCTCGTTCGTGCTGCAGGAGCAGTACGGGCTGGACGCCCAGCAGTTCGGGCTCGCCTTCGCCGGCGGCGCGGTCGGCCTCATCGCGGGCACCCAGCTCAACGTCCGGCTGCTGCGCCGCACCACCCCGCGCCAGGGTGCTGAGGACGGCGCTGACCGTCGCCCTGGTCGCCGGGCTGGTGCAGCTCGCGGCCGCCGCCACCGGCGCCCTCGGCCTGTTCGGCGTGCTGGTGCCGCTGTGGGTGGTGCTGGCCGCCGTCGGGACCGCCTTCCCGAACACCCCGGCCCTCGCGCTGTCGCGCCACGCGGCCACCGCCGGCACCGCCGCCGCCCTGCTGGGCTTCGTGCAGTTCGGCGTCGCGGCCCTGGTCGCCCCGCTGGTGGGCGTGCTGGGCAACGACGCCCTGGCGATGGCCACCGTGATGACGGGGACGACGGCTGCGGCCCTCGCCGTGCTGCTGGTCGTGCGCCCGGAGGCCGGCGAGGCCCCGCCCGTCTGACGTCCCCTTGACCCGGCCCTCCTTACTCGGTATGCATACCGGGTAAGGAGGTGACCATGTCGGTCAAGCACGGGCTGCTGGCCCTGCTCTGCGAGGGACCCCGCTACGGCTACGAGCTCAAGGCGGGGTTCGAGGCGCGCACCGGCGAGGCCTGGCCGCTCAACGTCGGGCAGGTCTACACGACGCTGCAGCGGCTCGAGCGCGACGGGCACGTCGAGCGCGACAGCGAGGACGCCGAGGGCCACGTCCACTACCGGCTGACCGACGCCGGGCGCCGCGAGGTCGCCGCCTGGTGGGACGGCGAGGTCGAGCGCGAGGCGCCGCCCCGTGACGAGCTCGCCATCAAGGTGGCGCTCGCGCTGAGCGTCCCCGGCGTCGACGCGCTCGGCGTGCTGCAGCGGCAGCGCACCGCGACCGTCCGCGCCCTGCAGGCCCAGAACCGCCGGCGCCGCGCCCTCGGCGACGACGCCACCGCGGCCGCGCTCGTCCTGGACTCCCTCGTCTTCGCCGCCGAGGCCGAGGTCCGCTGGCTCGACCACTGCGAGGCCCGCCTGGTGCGCTCGCCCGCCCCTCATCGAACGGAGCCCGCCGCATGACCCCCGTCCTCGAGCTGCGCGGTGCCGGCCGCGTCCACGGCACCGGCGAGACCGCGGTGCACGCCCTGCGCGGCGTCGACCTCGTCGTGCAGCCCGGCGAGCTGGTCGCCGTCATGGGGCCGTCCGGCTCCGGCAAGTCCACCCTGCTGACGCTGGCCGGCGGCCTGGACACCGCGACCTCCGGCGAGGTGCTCGTCGAGGGCGTCGCCGCTGTCGGGCCTCGACGCCGCCGGGCTCGCCGGCCTGCGCCGCCGGTCGGTCGGCTACGTCTTCCAGGACCTCAACCTGCTGCCCGCGCTCACCGCCGCCGAGAACGTCGCGCTGCCGCTCGAGCTCGACGGCGTGCGGGCCCGCGACGCCCGGGTGCTCGCCCTGCGCGCCCTCGACGACGTCGGCCTCGGCAGCGAGGCGCGGCGCTTCCCCGACCAGCTCTCCGGCGGGCAGCAGCAGCGCGTCGCGATCGCCCGGGCGCTGGTCGGCGACCGCCGCCTGGTGCTCGCCGACGAGCCCACCGGCGCGCTCGACTCCGTGACCGGCGAGGCCGTGCTGGAGCTGCTGCGCGCCCGCGTCGACGCCGGCGCCGGCGGGGTGCTGGTCACCCACGAGGCGCGGCACGCCGGCTGGGCCGACCGCGTGGTGTTCCTGCGCGACGGCCTGCTCGTCGACGAGGCGCGCGCGCCCGAGAGGCTGAGGTCGACGCGCGTGACCGGGCACCGGTCGCTCGGGTCCGGCTGGGGGCCGGCGCGCTGCGCATCGCCCGCCGCGAGCTGCTGCGCGCCAAGGGGCGCGACGCTGCTGGTGCTGCTCATGGTGCTGCTGCCGCTGACCGCCGTCGTCGGGCTCGACACCCTGCTGCGCACCGGCGAGGTCAGCGTCGCGCGAGCGGCTCCCGCGCGAGCTCGGCGACGCGCAGGCGCGCGTCGACGCCGCAGCCTGACGGCGGCGCCGTCCTGCAGGACCCGGAGGCGGCCGACCGTCGCGCAGCGTCGGGCCGCGGACCGGCGCGGCTGGGCGAGGACGACCTGCGGGCCCTGCTGCCGGGCGCGCGCCTGCTCCCGGTCCGCGAGGACCGGCGGGGAGCGCCCCGTGCGCACCCCCGACGGGCGCACCGCCCGGGCGGTGCTCGTCGGCGCCGACCTGCCGACCCCGCCCTGCGCGGCCCTACCGGGTGCTCCGCGGCCGCGCCCCGGCCGCCGCCGGCGAGGTCGCGGTCACCCCGCGAGCTCGTGCGCTTCGGCTTCCCGCTCGGCAGCCCGCTGCGCGCTGCCGGACGGCGACCGTCCGCACGGTCGACCGGCGTCGTCGACGCTGCGTACGAGCCGCCGGGCTCGCCGTCGTCGGCCGCCGGCCGCGCTCGGCCTGGCCGGCGCGCAGCCCGCCCGCTGGTACGCCGGCGGCCCCGCGGTCACCTGGGAGCAGGTGCACGCGCTCAACGCCCTGCGGCGCCGTCGTGCTGTCCCGCTCGGTCGTGCTCGACCCGCCGCCCGACGACCGGTGCCCCGAGGCCTACCGGGGACGGCGACAGCGCCGAGAGCGGCGCGTCCTCGGGCTCGTCGTCGTCATCGGCGTGCTCGAGGTGGTGCTGCTCGCCGGCCCGGCCTTCGCCGTCGGCGCGCGCCGCCAGCGCCGGGCGCTCGCGCTGCATGGCCGCCGGCGGCGCCGAGCCGCGGCACGTGCGCCGGGTCGTGCTCGCGCAGGGGCTGCTGTCGGCGTCGCCGCGGCCGGCCTCGCGGTCGTGCTCGGCGTCGGCGGCGCGGCGCGTCGCCCGCCGGCCGCTCACCGCGCTGCGCCGGCGCCTCCTGGGGACCGTTCGAGGTGAGCGTGCGCGACGTCGTGCTGCTGTCTGCCTGCTCGGCGCCGGCACCGCCCTGCTGGCCGCGCTCGTCCCCGCGGTGCTCGCCGCCCGGCAGCCCGTCGTCGCCGCCCTGCAGGGCCGGCGGACGGTGCCCGGCCGCTCCCGGCGGCTGACCGCCGTCGGCGCCGTGCTGCTGGTGGTCGGCGTGCTGGCCTGCGTGCGCTCGCTCGACCAGGGCTTCCCGGAGCTGTGGCTCGCGGCCTCCGCCGTGCCGACCGTGCTCGGCGCCGCGGCGCTCGCCCCCGCTGCTGCTGTCGGCCGCCGGACGGCTCGCCGGCGCGGCTGCCGCTGGCCCTGCGCTTCGCCGTCCGCGACGCCGACCGGCAGCGCGGCCGCACCGCCCCGGCCGTCGCCGCCGTCACCGCCGTCGTCGCCGGCGTCGTCGCGCTCGGGACCGCCGCCGGCAGCGACGCAGCGGCGCCGGGACGACCTCGCAGGCCCCGTCCGGCCCGCCGGGTCGGCCGTCGTGTCGGTCTACGCCCCGGACGCCGACGTCGCGGCGCTCGCCGCGGCGGCCCGCGCGGCCCTGCCCGGCGAGCCGGTCACGGTGGTGCGCGGGCTCGGCCTCGCCTCCCCGGCCCGGCGACGCCGAGCGCGGCTGCTGCGTCTGCCGGCCCGGCGAGCCCGGCGCGCCGTCGTGCGCCGGCTTCGGCGTCGGGTACGGCGGGCCTTCGGCAGCCACGGCGCTCGTCGGCGGCGGCGGCGCTCGACGTGCTCGCCGCCGCTGCTGACCCGGCCGAGCGGGCCCGCGGCCGAGCAGGCGCTGGCCGCCGGACGGGTGCTGGCCGCCGGGGCGACGGAGGGGGCGCCGGGTCCAGCTGCGCCTGCAGGACGCCCGCTACACCGACGGCGTCCCGCGCGCCGAGCTCGTCGCGCAGGCGACCGCGACGGCGTCGCCGCTGCCGCTCGACCCGAGCGGCGCTCGCCGCCAGGCCGTGCTGCCGGAGCAGGTGGCCGCCGCGGCTCGGCGGGGCGGCGCCCGTCGGCGCTGCTCGTCGGCGACGACCTCACGCGGCGCGCAGGAGGGCCGCTGCGCGCGCCGTGCCGCGGGTGGACACGGCGGCGTCGGCGTACGTCGAGCGCGGCGCCGAGGCCGACGCGTCGGCCTCGTCGTCCTGCTGCTCGGGCTCGGCGCCGGGCTGCTCGTGCTCGCCGGCACGCTCGCCGCCACGTCGCTGGCCCTCACCGAGGCGCGGCCCGACCTCGCGACCCTCGGGCAGGTCGGCGCCGCCCCGCGCACCCGGCGGCTGGTGGCGGCCTCCTACGCCTGCGGTGCTCGCGCTCGCCGGCGCCGTGCTGGGTGCGCCGCCGGCTCGTGCCCGGGGTCGCGGGGGCGGTCGCCGTCACGCCGAGAGCGCAGCGGCTACGCCGCGCTCCGGCAGCGGCATGCCGCTGGTCACGGGGGCGGCCGGAGCTGGCCGACGTCGACGTCCCCTGGCTGCTGCTGCTCGGCCTGCTGGTCGTGCTGCCGCTGCTCACCGCCGCTGGTCGGCGGGGCTGTCGGCGCGCAGCCGGCTGCCCGGCGTCGGGCGGCGGCTGCGCGCGTGAGCGCCCCCCGGCGCGCGGGCCGCGACGGCGGGCGCTGCTCCGGATCCGGCTGGCCGTCCTGCTGCGGCGGAGCGAGGCGGCGGTCGCTCAGCGGGGCGTCGACGGCCCCGGCCGGAACGGCTCCCCGTGGCCCGGGACCACGAGGGTGACCAGCTCGAGCACCCGCTCGCGCTGGGCGCGCAGCATGCTCGCGGTCGGGGGCGTAGGGGTCGTCCTCGGGGCCCGCGCCGGTCCACCACAGGTGGGTCAGGGCGACGACGTCGTCGGGGGTGCCGACCAGCGTCGTGACGTCCTGCGCGGTGTGGCCGGGGGTGGCGAGCAGCCGCACGCTCGGGGTCAGCTGCACGCCGTCGGCCGGGCGCCCGGTCCAGACGTCGCCCTCGTAGACGGCCTGCACGTCGTGCACGGGGACCACCGGGAACAGCGCGACGTTCAGCGTGTGGTCGGGGTGGTGGTGGCTGAGCACGACGTCGGTGACGTCCTCGGGGCGCACCCCCAGCGCGCGCAGCGGGTCGAGCAGCGCGTCGCGGGTCGGCACCATGCCGGGGTCGACGACGACGACGCGGTCGGCGTCGCGGACGAGGCTGCAGGTGCCGGCGACGTTCGGCATCCGGGCGTAGCCGGTGAACAGCACGTCGAGGCGGGCGGTGCGCGCGAGGGTCATGCGGCGCATCCTGGCCCGGGCCCCGCGGGACCGCCCGCCTAGGGTCGGGCTGGTGCTGGTCCGGCGTGAGCTCCCCGACGACGTCCCCGCCGTCGTCAGCGTCGTCGCGCGGGCGTTCGCGCGCGACGACGGCGACGAGCCCGCCGAGGTGGTCCTGCTCGACGCGCTGCGCGGCGGGCCGGACTGGCTGCCGCGGCTGTCCTGGGTCGCCGTCGACGACGCCGGGCGCGTGGTCGGGCACGCCGTCTGCACCCGGGCCCGCGTCGACGCCGCCCCGGTGCTCGCGCTCGGCCCGGTCGCGGTCCGGCCGCGGCTGCAGCGCCGCGGGATCGGCAGCGCCCTGGTGCACGCCCTGCTGGGCGCCGCCGACGTCCTCGGCGCCCCGCTGGTCGGCGTCCTCGGCGACCCCGCCTTCTACGGGCGCTTCGGCTTCGTGGCCGGCGCCGCCGTGGGCGTGCGGCCGCCGGAGCCGTCGTGGGGCGCGCACTTCCAGGTGCGCACCCTGACGGCCCACCGGCTCGCCGGCGACGGGCTGCGCGGCACCTTCCGGTACGCGCCGCCCTTCGAGGGCGCCTAGCGGCTGCGGGGTCGCGCGGCGCGCGGGAGCGGGCTGCCCCGCGCGGGCGGCGAGCTCGGCGCGGGTGCGGGCCGGCCCGGCGGGGGCGCTGCGCGGGGCGCGGGGCGTCCGCGTCGACGACCCGGCCGCCGCCGCGGGCTGGGCGGCTCCGCGACCGCGGCCCCGTCCGCCGCCACCGCTCCGCCGCCGCCGCGAGGCGCCGCGCGGCTGCTCCTCGACGACGGGCGGCGGCTCGACCTTCGGGGCCGCCGGACCGGTCAGCGCCGTGATGGCGGCGTCGCCGGGGCGGACCGACACGTTCAGCGGCCGGATGCCCGGCCTGCTTGGCCAGCGTGCGGACCTCGCCCGCCTGGTCCGGCGTCGCGAGGGTGACGACGGTGCCGCCGGCCCCGGCGCGCGCGGTGCGGCCGCTGCGGTGCAGGTAGGCCTTGTGCTCGGTGGGCGGGTCGACGTGGACGACCAGGGCGACGTCGTCGACGTGGATGCCGCGGGCCGCGATGTCGGTGGCGACGAGCACGCGGGTGCTGCCCTGGGTGAAGGCCTCGAGGTTCCGCTCGCGGGCGTTCTGCGACAGGTTGCCGTGCAGCTCGACCGCCGGGATGCCGGCCGCCGTCAGCTGCTTGGCCAGCTTCTTGGCGGTGTGCTTGGTCCGCATGAACAGCAGGCTGCGGTCCTAGCCCGGACGCCAGCTCGTGCACGACGGCGGCCTTGTCGGCGGCGCTGACGGCGAACACGTGGTGGGTCATCGTCGAGACGGGCGCGACCGCGGGGTCGACCGAGTGCGTCGTCGGGGTGTGCAGGTAGCGCTTGACCAGCACGTCGACGCCGTTGTCCAGCGTGGCCGAGAACAGCATCCGCTGGCCGACCTCGGGGGTGCGGTCGAGCAGCCGCTTGACGGCGGGCAGGAAGCCGAGGTCGGCCATGTGGTCGGCCTCGTCGAGGATCGTGACCTCGACGCGCGACAGGTCGCAGAAGCCCTGGCCGATGAGGTCCTCGAGCCGGCCGGGGCAGGCGATGAGGACGTCGACGCCGGGCGCGAGCGCCTTCACCTGCGGGTTCTGCCCGACGCCGCCGAACACGACGGCGCTGGTGAGCCCGGCGGCCTGCGCGAGCGGCTGCACGACGGCGTGCACCTGGTTGGCCAGCTCGCGGGTCGGGACGAGGACGAGCGAGCGGGCCTGCGCGCGCCGCCGGCGCCCGCCGAGCAGCCGCGCCACCAGCGGGCAGGGCGAAGGCGAGCGTCTTGCCGCTGCCGGTGCGGCCGCGGCCGAGGACGTCCTTGCCGGCGAGGGTGTCGGGCAGGGTCGCGACCTGGATGGGGAACGGCGTCGGTGCGGCCCTCGCGGACGAGCACGTCGACGAGCAGCGCGGGGACGCCGAGGGCGGCCCAGCTGGGGCGTCGCCGGCGGCGGGGTGGCGGCGTCGGGGGCGGGGCGCGCGGGTGCCGGCACGGGGCGGGCTGCGGGCGCGGGCGTCGCAGCGGCTGCGGGCGCGGGCGTCGCCGCGACGGCAGCGGCCGGGCGGGGCGCGGCGGGGCGGTCCTGCGCGGGCCGGGACTGGTCGCCCCGGGCCTGCTGGCCGCGGCTGCCTGCTCTGCCGCGCGGCTGCTGGGGACGGCTGTCGCGGCGGCCCTGCGGCGGCCGGCCGCCGGGGGCGCGGCCGGCCTGCTCCGCGCCGTGGTCGTCGCCGAGGCGCGTGCGGTTGGACAGAGCGGCGGGCACGGCCGCGGCGGGGACCGGGGCGGCGTGCTCACCGGGGCGGCGCGCGCCGGACTGGTGCTCGGTGGGCTCACGGGGTGGTGTCGGGACTGGCGGCCGGGCGGCTGGCACGGCGACGCGGGCGGTTCGGGGTGGTCACGGGGGAGGTCCTCTGCTGCTGGTCGTCACTGCCCCGGGCACCTGCGCGGGGTTGCGACCGGGCCGACGTGCGCGGCGGGCGCGGGTGCGCTCCGCTGCTGCTGCACGGGGTAGTCGCAGGACAGGGGTGTCGCAGGCGCAGCAAGCCGGGCGGCGCCGGCGTGTTCCCCGGACGCTACGCGCGTCGCAGCACCAGGGCGGTCACCAGCAGCTCCCGGCCGTCGGCTGTGACGCGGTGCACACCGTCGCGCGAGGCCGCCGGCGCGTAGTCGGGCCCGTCGAGCAGGCCGCACGTAGCCGGACAGGGACGGCTCGGTCCGCCAGTCGCGGGCGACGGTGAGCGCGAGCGTGCCACCGGGCCGGAGCAGGCCGGTCAGGACCGCGAACGCCTCCAGCGGCAGGTGGCCGAAGCCGACCGCCGCGACGACCGTGACGACGTCGGGGGCGAGGTCGGCGAGCCAGGCGTCGTCGTCGGGGGAGGTCGCGAGCAGGTCGAGCGCGCGGACGTCGTCGTAGGTGCCGGGGCGGTCGCGGGGGACGGCGACGGCGACCGGCGGGCTCGAGGTCGACCCCGGCCAGGCGCCCGACGCCGTGCGCCCGCAGGGCCGTCCCGACGGCGCCGGTGCCGCAGCCGACGTCGAGGACGCGTCGCCGCGGCGAGGTCCGGGACGGCGTCGGCGAGCAGGTCGGCGAGCAGCTGCGGCGAGGCCGCGCGCAGCCGGCCGAGGTAGACGGCCTCGTAGAGGCCGGGCACGGCGTAGAGCGCGGCGTAGTCGTGCAGGCCGGTGACCGTGCGCGCCGGTCCCCACGTCACGACGTCGGCGCACCTCGTCGACGTCCAGGTCCGGCAGCAGGGCGTCGACGTCGGCCTGCAGGGCGGGAGCGGATCACCGGTCCATGATGGACAGGTGCCCGGACCGCTGCAGATCACCTCGCGGCTGGTGCTGCCCGAGGCCGAGCTGTCGTGGCGGTTCTCGCGCTCGTCCGGCCCGGGCGGGCAGTCGGTGAACACGACCGACAGCCGGGCCGAGGTGTCGTTCGACGTCGCGCGGTCCCCGTCGCTGGACGAGCACCAGCGGGAGCGGGCGCTCGGCGGCTGGCCGGACGGCTGGTCGACGGCGTCCTGTCCGTCGTCGCGCAGGACGAGCGCAGCCAGCTGCAGAACCGGGAGCTGGCCGCGTCGCGCCTCGCGCAGGTGCTCCGCGAGGCGCTCGCGCCGCCCCCGCCGCCGCGCCGTCCGACCAGGCCCACCCGCGGCAGCAAGGAGCGGCGGCTGGCCGGCAAGAAGCTCGCGGTCGGAGGTCAAGCGCGGGCCGCGGGGGACGACCCGCCGGGCGGCTAAGGACCGGTGGCGCACCCACCGTCGACGAGCGACCTCCCCCGCCCCCGCCGTGGAGCGCGCCCGGGTGGCCGTCGTCGGTCACCTTCGGCCTGAACGGCCTGGTGTTCGCCTCGTGGGTCTCGCGCCTGCCGGCGGTCCGCGAGGCGCTCGACCTGTCGACGACGCGCCTCGGCCTGCTGCTGCTGTGCGTCTCGGTCGGGAGCCTGCTCGGCCTGCCGACCAGCGGGCCGCTCGTCGCCGGTTCGGCCCGTCCCGCGACGGTCCTCGCGGCGGCGTCCGCCGTCGGCGGCGGGCTGCTGCTGGTGGCGGCCGGCGTCGGGCGGCGGACCGTCCCGCTGACCGCCGTCGGGCTGGTGCTCGTGGGCCTGGCCGTCGGGGCGTGGGACGTGGCGATGAACGTCGAGGGCGCCGACGTCGAGCGCCGGCTGGGCCGCGACCTCATGCCGCGGCTGCACGCCGGGTTCAGCCTCGGCACGGTCGCGGGGGCCGTCGTCGGCGCGGGGGCCGCGCGAGCGGGGGTCGGGGTCGCGCCTGCAGCTCGCCGGTGACGGCAGCGGTCGCGGTCGCCGGCGTCGCGCGTGCACGCGGCGCTACCTGCCGGCGGTGCCGCACGACGAGGACGCGCCCGCGCCGGTCCGCGCGCGGCAGGCCTGGCGCGAGCCGCGGACCCTGGCGCTCGGCGCGATGGTGCTGTGCTTCGCCTTCACCGAGGGGACGGCGAACGAGTGGCTGGCCCTCGCGCTCGTCGACGGGCACGGGTCCAGCGAGGCCGTCGGGGCGCTGGGGTACGCCTGCTTCGTCGTCGCGATGACGGTGGCGCGCACCACCGGGGTCGGCCTGCTCGCCCGCTACGGGCGCACCCCGGTGCTGCGCGCGCAGGCCGCTGTCGCCGCGACCGGCGTGCTGCTCGTGGTGCTCGCGCCGGGGGTGCCCGTCGTGCTGGTCGGCGCCCTGCTGTGGGGCGTCGGGGCCTCGCTCGGCTTCCCGGTCGGCATGAGCGCAGCGGCCGACGACCCGCACGGCGCGGCGGTGCGGGTCTCGGCGGTCAGCTCGATCGGCTACACGGCGTTCCTGGCCGGGCCGCCCCTGATCGGGCTGCTCGCCGAGCCCGAGCGCCTCGGGGTCCTGCAGGCGCTGCTCGTCGTGCTGGTCGCGCTCGCGGTGGGGGCGACGGCCGCTCGTGCCGCCGCCCCGGCCGCCTAGGGCGCCTCGTCCGTCCGGGCAGCCGGCTGCTCCGGGAACTCCTTGGGCAGCCGCTTGAGCCGGCCGCTCATGTTGCGGATGAGCAGCGCGGTCGCCACGAACAGCACGACGACGAGCAGCAGCGCGAGGTAGCCGGCCGAGCCGCCGCGCTCGAGCGTCGAGGCGAGCGGGCTCACCGCGACACCCGGTCCTGCACGCCGGCGAACAGGTCGTCCTCGGGCGTCGCGGTGTCGACGAGCGAGCGGGCGAGCTGGAAGTCCTCGCTCGGCCAGCAGGTCTCCTGCAGCTCCAGCGGGCAGGCGAACCAGCGGCCGGTCGGGTCGACCTGCGTGGCGTGCGCGATGAGCGCGGCGTCGCGGACGCCGAAGAACGGGGCGCAGGGCACGCGGGTGGTCAGCCGCTCGGCGTCCTCGGGCTTGTCCTCCCACTTCTCCAGCCACTCGCCGTAGGGCGACTCGAGCCCGGCGCCGGTCATGCCGTCGTGCAGCGCCTGCAGCCGGCCCTTGTGGAAGGTGAGGTTGTAGTACAGCTTGAGCGGCTGCCAGGGCTCGCCGGCGTCGGGGAAGCGGTCGGGGTCGCCGGCCGCCTCGAACGCCGCGACCGACACCTGGTGGCAGCGGATGTGGTCGGGGTGCGGGTACCCGCCGGTCTCGTCGTAGGTCGTCATGACGTGCGGCCGCTGCTCGCGCACGACCCGCACCAGGGCCTCGGTCTGCTCCTCGAGGTCGCCGACGGCGAAGCAGCCCTCGGGCAGCGGCGGCAGCGGGTCGCCCTCGGGCAGGCCGGAGTCGACGAAGCCGAGGAAGACCTGCCGGACGCCGAGGATCTCGCGGGCCCGCTCCATCTCCTGGGCGCGGATCTCGGTGATGTTCTCCTGCACCTCGGGGCGGTCCATGGCGGGGTTGAGCACCGAGCCGCGGGAGCCGTCGGTGAGCGTCACGACGAGCACGTCGACGCCCTCGCTGGCGTAGCGGGCCATCGTGGCCGCACCCTTGCTGCTCTCGTCGTCGGGGTGGGCGTGCACGCACATCAGGCGCAGCTGGTCCTGCTCGTGTGGTCCGGCCACAGGGTGTCCTCCTGGCGTCGGTGCGGGACGATCCTCCCGCACGCTCGTCCTGCCCAACACCGGTCGCACCCCCAGGAGTCCCGTGTCCCGCGCCCAGGTGGTGCTGTCCCTCGCCGGCGCGCTCGTCGGCCTGGTCTTCGCCGTCGCGCTGTTCCAGGTGCTCGGGCCGTCGTCCGGCGTGTCGTCCCAGCTGCGCGGCTACACCGTGAGCTCGCCGGGCAGCGTGCAGGTCGTGTTCGAGCTCGCCCGCGAGCCGGGCACCGCGGTCACCTGCGTGCTGCGGGCCCGCGGCCGGGACGGCCTGGAGGTCGGGCGGCGCCAGGTCGACCTCCCTCCGGCGACGCGCCGTTCGACCGTCGAGCAGGTCGACGTCCCGACGACGGCCCGGGCGGTGACCGGCGAGCTGGTCGGCTGCCGCGAGGGGCGCAGCGCCGACCCGGTCGGGAGCACCCCGCCCTAGCATCGGGCGGGCCCACCCCCGCGACCGGCAGGAGACTCCCGTGAGCACGACGCCCGGCCAGCAGACCACCTGGCTCACCCAGGAGGCCTACGACCGGCTGTCCGCCGAGCTGGAGGACGCCAAGGGCCCGCGGCGCGCCGACATCGTGGCCAAGATCGAGGCCGCCCGCGACGAGGGCGACCTCAAGGAGAACGGCGGGTACCACGCCGCCAAGGACGAGCAGGGCAAGAACGAGGCCCGCATCCGGCAGCTGACCCAGATGCTCGACAGCGCCGTCGTCGGCGAGGCTCCGGCGAGCGACGGCACGGTCGCGCCCGGCATGGTCGTGGAGATCGCGTTCGACGGCGACCGCACGGACACCGACCGGCTGCTGCTCGGCTCGCGCGAGTCCGGGACGGCCGACCTGCGCGCGACCTCGGTCGACTCGCCGCTGGGCGCCGCGCTCATCGGCGCGCGGGTCGGCGACTCCGTGACCTACGCGCTGCCCAACGGCTCGTCGTCGTCGGTCGAGGTGCTGTCGGCGGAGCCCTACACCGGCTGAGCGGCACGCCTTGCCCGCCGCCGCGGGCGACCCCGACACTGGGGGCATGACCCCTGATGCCTTCCCGGTCGAGGCCGTCGACCACCTGCACCTCGCCGTCGGCAACGCCCGGCAGGCCGCGCACTGGTACTCGACCGCCTTCGGCATGCGGGTCACCGCCTACCGCGGCCCCGAGACCGGGCACCGCGAGACGGCCGCGTACGTGCTGGAGTCCGGCGGCGCCCGCTTCGTCGTCGAGGGCCCCGTCGTCGCGGGCACCGCGCTCGGCGAGCACGTCGCCCGGCACGGCGACGGCGTCGTCGACATCGCGCTGCGCGTGCCCGACGCCGAGCGCGCCTTCCGCACCGCCGTCGAGCGCGGCGCCTCCCCGCTGGCCGAGCCCGCGCTGGCCGAGGACGAGACCGGCAAGGTCGTCACCGCCGCCATCGCCACCTACGGCGAGACCCGCCACACCCTGGTCGAGCGGTCGGCCTACTCCGGCCCCTTCCTGCCGGGCTACGTCGCCCGCGAGCCCCTCGTCGCGCCGCCCGCGAAGCGGCTGTTCCAGGCGGTCGACCACGTCGTCGGGAACGTCGAGCTCGGGCAGATGGACACCTGGGTCGCCTTCTACAACCGGGTGATGGGCTTCGAGAACATGAAGGAGTTCGTCGGGCGCCGACATCGCCACCGAGTACTCCGCCCTCATGAGCAAGGTGGTCAGCGACGGCCACAAGAAGGTCAAGTTCCCGCTCAACGAGCCGGCGGCCGGCAAGCGCAAGAGCCAGATCGACGAGTACCTGGAGTTCTACGGCGGCCCCGGCGTGCAGCACGTCGCCCTGGCCACCAACGACATCCTGCGCACCGTCGACGAGATGAGCGCCCGCGGCGTGGAGTTCCTCGAGACGCCGGACAGCTACTACGACCAGGAGCTGCTGGACCGCGTCGGCGAGGTGCGGGCGCCGCTGGAGGAGCTGCAGAGCCGCCGCATCCTGGTCGACCGCGACGAGGACGGCTACCTGCTGCAGATCTTCACCAAGCCGGTGCAGGACCGCCCGACGGTGTTCTTCGAGCTCATCGAGCGGCACGGCTCGCTGGGCTTCGGCAAGGGCAACTTCAAGGCGCTGTTCGAGGCGATCGAGCGCGAGCAGGAGCGGCGCGGGAACCTGTAGTGGGCCTGCGCGTCCGGCACCTCGCCCTCGACGTCAACGACCTGCCCCGGATGGTGGCCTTCTGGTCGGCCGCCCTCGAGGTCGCGCCGGTCGACGAGGACGACACCGGCGTCGCCCTCGGCCTGCCCGGCGGGCTGACGCTGGACCTGCTGCGGGTGCCCGAGCCCAAGGCGGTCAAGGACCGGCTGCACCTGGACCTGCGGCCGACGCAGGAGGGCGGGCAGGACGCCGAGGTCGCGCGGCTGCTCGCGCTCGGGGCGACGCGGGCCGACGTCGGGCAGGGCGACGACGTGACGTGGGTGGTGCTCGCCGACCCCGAGGGCAACGAGTTCTGCGTGCTGCGCGGGGCGGCTCAGCCGACGGCGTAGCCCTCGCCGCGCAGCAGCGCGCGCACGTGGTCGCTGTGCTCGGGCCCGCGCGTCTCGAGCTGCACCGCGACCTCGACCTCGTCGACGTGCAGCCCGGCGCCGGTGCGCGAGTGCTCGACGTCGAGCACGTTCCCGCCGGTGCGGGCCAGCACGGCCAGCAGCCCGGCCAGCGACCCGGGCCGGTCGGGCACCGCGACGCGCAGCGACAGGAAGCGGCCCGCGGCCACCAGGCCGTGCCGGATCACCTTGCTCAGCAGCAGCGGGTCGACGTTGCCTCCGGACACGACGGCGACCACGGGCGGCCGGAACGCCGCGGGGTCGTCGAGCACGGCGGCGACGGCGGCGGCACCCGCGGGCTCGACGACCAGCTTGGCCCGCTCCAGGCACAGCAGCAGCGCCCGCGACAGCGCGTCCTCGTCGACCAGCGCGACCCGGTCGACCAGGGCCCGCACGTGCGCCAGCGTCGCGTCGCTCGGGGCGCTCACCGCGATGCCGTCGGCCATCGTCGCGAGCGTCCGCAGCGGCACCGGCCGGCCGGCGGCGAGGCTGTCCGGGAAGGCGGCCGCGCCCGCCGCCTGCGCCGCCACCACCTCGACGTCGGGGCGCAGCGCCCTTGACCGCCGCGGCGATCCCGGCGACCAGCCCGCCCCCGCCGGTGCACACGACGACGGTGCGGACCTCGGGGCACTGCTCGAGCAGCTCGAGCCCGACCGTGCCCTGCCCGGCGATGACGTCGGGGTGGTCGAACGGGTGGATGAGGACCGCCCCGGTGCGCTCGGCGAAGGCGTGCGCCGCCTCGAGCGCGTCGGCCAGGGACGCGCCGGTCAGCTGCACGGTCGCCCCGTAGGCCGCCGTCGCCGACACCTTGGGCAGCGGGGCGGCCTCCGGCATGAAGACCGTGGACCGCAGGCCGAGCAGCTGGGCGGCGAGGGCGACGCCCTGCGCGTGGTTGCCCGCGCTGGCCGCCACCACCCCGCGGTCGCGCTCCTGCGCGCCGAGCCGGGCCATCCGCACGTACGCGCCGCGCAGCTTGAACGAGCCGGTGCGCTGCAGGTTCTCGCACTTGAGGAGCACCGGCCCGCCGACGGCGTCCGACAGCGGCCGCGACCCCTCGAGCGGCGTGGTCCGGACGACGCCCTGCAGCAGCTCGCGCGCCGACCGGACGTCGTCGAGGGTGACCAGCGGGGCGTCCACGCGGCGGAGTGTGTCAGGGCTGCGGTCGGACCGGCGGGTCGCCCGCACCGAGCAGCGCCCGGGCGGCGGGTCGACCAGCAGCACCTCGTCGAGGTCGGCCAGCGCGGCCCGCATGGCGGCCTCCGGCGGCAGGTCGCTGTCGCGGCCGAACTGGTAGGGCAGCTGCGTCGCGTAGCAGGCGCACGCGGCCAGCCGGCGCGCCGGGTCGGCCGGCAGCCGCAGCTGCGCGAGCCCGGCCGGCAGGTCCGGGCTGGGCGGGGCGTCGGGCGCGCGCAGCACGTAGGGGGCGTCACGCCACCACCCGGTCGGCCGGCCGAGGGCGGCGACGGCGCGGACCACGTGCAGGTGGTCGACGTGGCCGCCGAGGCCCTGCGGGGCGAGCAGCACGTCGGCGTCGGGCAGGTCCGGCAGGGCGACGGCGTCGTCCTCGCGCACCCCGGCGAACAGGGCGGCGGGGCTGTCGTAGCCGCGGTGGGGCGCCTCGCGCAGCCCCAGGTGCAGCGGGCGCGACTCCGAGCGCCGCCATCGCGGCGGCGTCCTCGGCCCGGCGCAGCGCCAGGTAGTCGACCTCCGGGCCCAGGCCCTTGTCGGTCTGGCAGGCCAGGGCGAAGCCCTGCGGGTCGGGCACCGAGGCGGTGAAGACGGTCGCGACGGTGACCTCGTGCCCCGCGTCGACGAGGCGGGCCAGCACGCCGCCCACGGAGAAGGCGGCGTCGTCGAGGTGCGGGCTGACCGCGAGCACCCTCACAGCAGGTGCGGGGCCGCGCGGAAGCGGCACGACAGGTCCGGCGGCGGCAGCGGCGGCACGGCCGGTGAACGGGTGCCGCGCACCTCGTCGTAGACGTCGGCGACCGCCCGGGCGAGCACCGGCCAGGAGTAGAGCCGCCGCACCTCCTCCAGCGCGGTCGCGGCCAGCCGGCGGCGCAGCGTCGCGTCGTCGAGCAGGCGGGTCAGGCACCGCGCCAGCCCCGCGACGTCGCCCGGCGCGTGCAGCAGGCCGTTCTCGCCGTCGCGCACGCAGTCGACGACGCCGACGCTGTCGGTGCTCACGACCGGCAGCCCGCTGGCCATCGCCTCCAGGATCGTGTTGCTGAACCCCTCGCTGTAGGTGGGGCTGACGAAGACGTCGGCGGCCGCGTAGACCGCCGGCGCCCCGTCGGGGTCGGTGTAGCCGGTGAGGACCACCCGCTCGTCGGCGCGCTCCCGCACGGCGTCGAGGTCGGGCCCGATCCCGCTGACGACGAGGCGCACCGGCCGGTCGAGCAGGTCCAGGGCGTCGAGCAGGTCGAGCACGCCCTTGCGCCGGTCGACCCGGCCGTGGAACAGCAGGACGGGCGGGTCCTGCAGGGCGCCCGCCGGGCCCGGCGTGAAGCGCTGCGTGTCCGTCGCCCCGGGGACGATGCGGAAGCGCGCCGGGTCGGTGCCGTGGTGCCCGACGACCTCGTCGCGGAAGCTCGCCGACCCGATGAGCACGGCGCTGCTGCGGTCGAGCACGGTGGTGATGGCGGCCTTGTGCGTGCTGCAGCAGGTGCCGACCCAGTGCCCGTCGCCGCCCTGGATGCTGACCACGCTCGGCAGCCCCAGCTCGGCGCCGGCCTGCAGCACGGCGAGCCCCGGCGGGTAGCCGTACTGGGCGTGCAGCACGTCGAAGGGCTGCTCGGCGTGCAGGTCGCGCACGGTCTGCACCAGGGCTGCGGTGTCGCCCTCGAAGTCCGCCGGGTCCACCGCCTCCCCCCGGCTGGGCACCCCGACCGCGCGCACGCCGTCGGGCACGCGCACCGGCGGGCCGCCGCCGTAGACGCGGGTGCCGGCCGCGTCGTCGCGGTACTGGCCGACCAGCACCACCTCGACGCCGAGGGCGACCAGCTCGCGCAGCAGGTTCTCCGCGTAGACGCTCATCCCGGAGACCGCGGGCCAGTAGCGGCGGCTGACCAGGCAGACCCTCACGGCTCCAGCTCCCGCAGCAGCGCGAGCGACCGCGGCACCAGCTCGTGCGCGCGGTGGCTGTCGCGCGAGAGCTCCAGGGTGACCAGCCGGTCGTACCCGACGTCGGCCAGGGCGGCCAGCACGGCGGGCAGGTCGACGTCGCCCTCGTCGAGCGGCAGGTGCTCGTGCACGCCGCGCCGCATGCCCTCGACGGCCACCGTCCCGAGGTGCGGCGCGAACACCCGCACCGCCTGGTCGGGGGCGTACGCGCCGGCGACGACGCAGTGCCCGGTGTCGAGGGCGAGGCGCACCTGCGGCACGGACGCCTGCAGCCGCTGCCAGTCGTCGCAGTCCTGCACCAGCATCCCCGGCTCGGGCTCGACGGCCAGCACGGCGGGGCGCCCGCCGTGGCTGTCGACCAGCGCCATCACGCCCTCGCGCACCCAGCGCCAGGCCTGCGCCCGGTCGACGCCGGCACGGGGCACGCCCGTCCAGAGGCTCAGCGCCTCGGCGCCCAGCACGTCCGCGACGTCGGCGCATCGCCGCAGGAAGTCCAGCCGTCGCGCGCGGCCCTGCTCGTCGGCGGTGACCAGGGTCGGCTCGTGCTTGTCGCGCGGGTCCATGAGGTAGCGCGCGCCCGTCTCGACGACGACGCCGAGCCCGAGCGCGTCGCACCGCTCCCGCACCTGCTCGGCCCGGGCCAGGCAGTCGTCCGCGAAGGGGTCGAGGTGCTGCACGTCCAGGGTCAGGGCGACGCCGTCGTAGCCGGTGTCGGCGAGCAGGGCCAGCGCGTCGTCGAGGCGGTGGTGGGCGAGCCCGTTGGTGTTGTAGGCGTACCGGAGCGTCACCGCGACAGCACCTGCGCGGCCACGTGCCGGCCCGGCTCGCGGTACAGCGGGTACAGGGCCCCGACGCGGGCCTCGACGCCCGCCCGGTCCAGCCACGCGGGCCCCCCGAGCCGCTCCTCGGCCCCGGCCGTCAGGTGCACGCGCGCCCAGCCGCCCGGGTCGTCACCGACCGCCGACAGCCCGTCGTCGAGCAGGCGGCGCACGCCCCGCTCGCCGACCCGGCCGTAGCTCATCGTCTCGACCTCGAGCCCCGGCACGAGCACCTTCGCGGCCACCGCGTCGCCCTGCGAGGGCTGCAGGTCGACCAGCACGTCGTAGTCGGCCAGCGCGTCGAGCAGGTGTCCGTGCACGTCCTGCGGCGACGTCGTCGGCAGGTCGCGGAAGGCGACGGTGGAGCGCCGGGACAGGACGGTGCCGGACAGCAGCTCGACCAGCGCCGGGGTGCCGAGGCGCGTCCACGCGAGCATCGCCTGCAGCGCGCGGTCCTCCTCGACGAGCCGCTCGGGCGGGTGCCCCTGCAGCCAGTCGTCGAGGTAGCCGGGCGGCGTCGCGGCGCGCACGCGGTCGAGCGGCCCGTGCATGAACGCCTTGCGGCTGCGGGCGGCGGCGAACTCGTGCAGCGCCTTGCGGACGGCCACCTCGCGGTCGGGGTGCGCGGCCTCCCCGCACGCCGTCGCCATCACGGGCACGTCCTCGTCGCCCCGGCACCCGACGGCGTACACGTCGACCACGCCGTGCTCGGTCGAGGCGAGCTTGACCATGACGTCGACGCCGTGCCCGCGCAGCCGGTCGAGCAGGGCGAGCGAGTCGGGGTCGGTGACCCCGTCCAGGTCGACCACGACGCCGCGGTCCATCGCCCGGAAGGCCACCGCGTTGCCGTCGCGCTGCAGCACCTCCAGCAGGGCGTGGCTGACCGCGGCGTCCGCGTCGAACGCCGCGCCCTGGCCGTTGGTGATGACCGTGGTGAGCCAGCCGGCGGGCGGGGGGCTGCCGGGCAGGTCGCCGGGGGCGCTGGCCACCAGCTCGGCCGGCACGAGCACCTGCTCGCCGTCGCGCAGCCGCGTCATCGGCAGCCACTGCAGCGGGCGGTCGTCGTCGTAGGGCGCGCCCGCCTCCAGGCACAGGGTGCGCGGGTCCTGCACCCGGTCGGCGCCCTCCTTCGCGACCAGGTCCGCGTAGGACGCCTCCACCCGCGGCAGCCCGGCGAGCCGGCGGGTCGACAGCGCCATCTCGGCCATCTCGCCGAGCGCACCGGTGCGCGCCTGCTCGCCCGTCGCGCCGTACCCGAGCCCGCTGCCCCCCGGGTGCTCCGGCGTGGCCGGCAGGGCGGCGCTGTGCAGCGGGACGTCGAGCGGGTCCAGCCCCTGCACCGGGAACTCGACGACACCTCCCGGGAAGGAGGCGAGGTACCGCGCGGACGGGGTCACAGCAGCTCCTCGAGCGGGACGGGCCCGGCGTCGGGGCGACGGCTCAGCAGCCGGTCGACGAGAGCCAGCACGTGCTTCGTGGTGATGCCCGTCGCGCCCTCGAACGGCGTGAAGACGGTGTCGAACTCGAGCGGCTCGACGACCTCCCGGTAGTGCCGCAGCTCGCCGTGCGACAGGGGGATCTGCGCGTGGAAGGCCTTGTGCGCCGACAGCGCCACCGGCCGGCCGGCGTCGTCGAGGTCGACCTTCAGGCTGTCACCGCAGAACAGCACGCCGCGGCGGGAGTCGTGCAGGACGCTGTGGCCGTCGAAGTGCCCGCCCGTGCGGTGCAGCACCAGGTCGGGGGCGAGCTGCAGGACGTCGTCGGCGGGCCAGGTCACCCGGAACGCCTTGGTCCACGGCAGGTCGCGCACCCCGACCGCCACCACCGGCGGGTCGAGCTCCTGCTGCAGCTGCCACAGCGCGCCGTAGCCGTGCACGTGCGAGGACGCCAGCACCGCCAGCCCGCCGCGCCGGCGCAGCTCGTCCAGGGCCTCCGTCGAGTACCAGGGCGCGCACTCGAAGCCCACCAGGCCGACGTCGGTCTCGATGACCCAGCCCCGGCTGTCGAGCCCGAAGCGGGGGCTGCAGGAGAACTCGGTGATGCCCGCGCAGACCGTCGGCCCCCACGAGCAGGTGACGGCCGCGTCGACCTCGTCGGTCGTGGCGAACGCGAAGCCGTCGTCGGGCAGGGCGTTGCGGACGTCGGCGCACACCGGGCACAGCGGGGGCACACCCGGCCAGCGCTGCCAGTGCCCGCAGTTCGTGCAGGCGAAGGCCGGGTGCTGCGGCAGGAGCCCGCGGCGGGGGTTCGTCATGCGCTGCCTCTCACGCGAGGGCCTCCAGGAGCAGTCGGTGCAGCCGCAGGTCGCGGTCGGCGTCGTAGGGCCACGGACCGGTTCCGGCGACGGCGGCGCCGAAGGCGGCGAACTGCGCGGCGAAGGGCGAGGCGTCGCCGAAGGGGACGTCGCGCGGCCGGGGGTCGAGCACGGTCAGCGAGCCTCCCGCGGTCTGGCCCATCGTGTCGACCGCGACGGCCATGCCCCGCGTGCCGACGACCTCGAGGCGGCGGCGGGGCAGCGCGTCGGGCGTGTTGTAGGCGACGTGCAGGTCGACGAGCACGCCGCTGGCGGTCTGCCCGGACAGCAGCGCGCCGTCGTCGACGGCGTAGCCGTGCACCCGTCGCTGCAGCCGGGCCGACAGCGCGACGACGTCCTCGCCGAGCAGCGTGCCGACGAGGTCGAGCCCGTGCGGTGCGAGGTCGATCGCGGCGCCGCCTCCGGCGCGGGCCGGGTCGACGCGCCAGTTGTCGTGGGGCCGGCCGTCCGGCGTCCAGTCGCCCGGCAGCCAGCAGCAGTAGACGACGCGGACCGCGGTGACCGTCCCGAGCGTCGGCACGAGGTCGCGCAGGGCGAGGTGCGCCGGGTGCCACCGCTGGTCGTACGCGGTGCCGAGCAGCACGCCGCGGCAGGCCTGCACCATCGCCTGGGCGTCCTCGACGGAGGCGGCCAGCGGCTTCTCGCAGAGCACCGCCTTCCCGGCTGCGGCCGCCGCCTCGGCGAGCGGGCGGTGCGCGCTGTTCGGCGACGCGACGTAGACGGCGTCGAGCCCGGGCGTGGACAGGAACGCGGCGAGGTCGGTGGTGCGGACGGCGGGCCCCTCGGGCACGCGGGCGAGCGCGTCGACGCTGAGGTCGTGCAGGGCGACCACCCGCTGGCCGGCCTCGGCCAGGGCGGGCAGCGCGTGGTCGCGGGCGACCCAGCCGCAGCCGGCGACCCCCCAGCCGGTCGTGCCCGTCACCAGGCCTCCGGCAGGTCGAGGTGCGAGCGCGGGCCGGGGGCGAACGCCTCGGGCAGGTACTCGGCGGCCCGCGCGTACTCCTGCGCCCAGCGGGCCGACGGCCAGGTGCGCACCCCGTCGACGTAGAGGGGGTTCGGGCGCACCGGGCCGACGGGCACGGACAGGTCGGGGCCGCGCGTGGTGGGTCCGGCGACGAGGGCGACGGCGCGCGCGGCACCCGTGCTCCCCGGGACGGGAGGACGCCGCTGCAGGAAGGCCGACGTCAGCTCGTCGTCGTCGTAGACGCAGTCGGTGCCGAGCAGCGCGGCGTACTGCTGCGGCGCCAGCGGCAGCCCGCTGCTGTGCTCCTCGAGCGGCGTGTGCGCGTGCCCGACCACCAGGGTGTCGCCGAGCTCGCGCAGGGCGGCGACGGCCGCGGCCTTGTCGCGCAGGAAGTAGAGGGCGTCGACGCACAGCACGTAGGCGGGTGCGGGGAGGCCCAGCGGCGGGAGCCCGGCGGTGACGTCGGCGCAGACGTAGCGGGCGGCCGGGCAGACGAAGCGCTGCGCCAGCCAGAGCTTGGAGAACACGACGTCGACGCCGACGAGCGGGCCGACGCCGCGCCCGTCGAGCTCGCGCAGGAAGTGCCCGATGCCGCAGGCCACCTCGACGACCGGGCGCTCTCCCGGCCAGTGCTGCTCGAGCAGGGCGAGGCCGGCGAGGTAGGTCGGGTCGCTCCAGCGGTGCGCGAAGTAGTCGCCGACCCGGCCGTAGCCGAGCAGGTCCATCGCCTCGCGCAGGGTCGTCGCGTGCACCACCTGGGCGAGCTGCGACGGCGGCGGCGGCGGCTCGCCCCACCAGTCGTCGGCGTCGGCGAACAGGGCCACCCGGGCGGCGTCGACGTCCCCGGCGTCGAGCAGGTCGAGCACCCGGGTGCGCAGCTCCTCGCGGCCGGCGCGCCGCCACAGCATGCCGTCGACGACGGGCCAGGCGGTGCCGTCGTCGTCGGTCCAGGTGCTCACCCGTCGAGCCCCGCGGCGGCCAGCACCTCGTCGTGGAACCCCTGCACCGGGCCCTCGTGCACCAGCTCCAGGTCGACCAGCGCCTGCGACGCCGTGAAGGCCGCGGCCCGCGCGTGGTGGTGCACCTGCAGGACGCGGTCGAGCACGTCGGCGGCGTGGAAGGCCTGCGCCTCCGGCACGGACGCGTCGGCACGCAGCAGCAGCACGTCCTGCAGGCGCAGCGCCAGCGCGGACGGGAGCGCGTCGAGCTCGCGCCGCTCCAGGGTCGCGATCACCGGCTCCAGGTGCGCCCCGAGCAGCACCTCGCCCGCGAACCCGGCGTCGGGCAGGGCGACGTTGTGCAGGTGGTGCGCGAGCCCGACGAGGAACGGCGGCACGGGGTCGGCGCCGAACACGGGGGCCAGCAGGGCGCCGTAGACGGCGGTGGTGAGGCAGTGGTCGCCGTGCGACTCGGGCGGCTCGACGACGAGCCGGGGCCGGCCGGGGCAGGTCGCTCCCGCGCGCGGCTGCCGGCAGAGCGCGTCGACGAACGGCGGCACCGGGCCGGCGGGGCCCAGCAGGACCACCGCCTCGCGCAGCCGCTCCGCGCCCGGCAGCGCGCCCGCCACCTCGTCGAAGGAGCGCCGCAGCACGGCCAGCGCCTCGTCCTCGGACAGGCCCGGCGCCGCGCAGCACCGGCCCGTCGATGCCGGCCAGCCGGGCGCGCACGACCGCGGCCGCCGTCTCGGTCAGGGCGACCTGCTCGGGGTCCTCGCCGTCGAGCAGCCGCGACCAGGCCCGCGCGAACGCCTGCTCGGCGAGCGAGCCGGGCGCCGAGGCCACGCGCACGCGCTTGGCGTCACCGACCTCGACGAGCAGCGGACGGACCGCGGAGAGGACCCCCAGCTCAGACGCGAGCGTCATCGCCGGCGGGGGACGACTCGCTCGGGTAGGGCTCGTCGCCGGCCAGCAGCCAGTCGAGCAGCGCCCGCTCCTGCCGGTGCAGCGCGTGCTCGGGCACGCCGCCGTCCGCCGTCATGGGGGCCTTGAAGAACCACCCCAGCTGCTCCTGCACACCGCCCTCGCCGCGCTGCTGGGCGACGTCGAGCAGGCGCGCCAGCTCCAGCGCGAGCGGGGCGGCGAGGATCGAGTCGCGGCACTGGAAGTCGACCTTGACCTGCATCCGCTGGCCGAGGAAGCCGACCAGGTCGATCGCGTCCCAGGCCTCCTTCTGGTCGCCGCGCGGGCGGTAGTAGTCGATCCGCACGACGTGGTCCTCGACCGGGTAGCCGAGGATCGAGTCCAGCACCTGGCCCTTGGTCTTGAGCTTGCTCTCCAGCGACGCCGGGTCGTCGAGGGCCAGGCCGTCGCGGTTGCCGAGGATGTTGGTGGAGTACCAGCCCTCGACCTTGAGCGCCCGGCTGCGGAAGGCCGGCGCCAGGACGGTCTTCATCATCGTCTGGCCGGTCTTGCCGTCCTTGCCCGCGACGGGCACGCCGCGCTGCGCCGCGAGGGTGACCAGGGCCGGGGCGTCGGCGCCGAACGACGGCGTGAAGTTCGCGTAGCCGCAGCCCTCGACGATCGCGGCGTAGGCGTAGAGCATCCCGGGGCTGATGGCGGCGTCGTCGGCGTCGAGCCCGGCCTCGAAGGCCTCCGGCGTCTGCAGGGCGGGGGCGTCCGCCGCCGGCCAGCGCTCGGTGGAGGCGAGGTTGACCACGACCAGGCCGTCGAGCTGCTCCTCGGCGCGGAAGCGCTGCAGGTCGGCCCGGATCGCGTCGGCCTGGGCGCGCCGGCCCTCGGCGAGCACGGTGTTGCCGCCGACCACGTTGCGGCAGAACTCGGCGTCGCCGGCCGCGGCCCACGGGACCACCTGCGACAGGCCCGGGCGGGCGGCGTCGAGCTGCCGGACGTCCAGGACGCCGTGGACCTCCGCGGCCTTGCCGAGGTCGGCGCCGTCGAGGTCCCACCCGCCGACGACGAGCGCGTCGTAGGGGACGAGGTCGGGCACCGCGCCGTCGAGCTCGGCCAGCGGCAGGCCCTCGGGGCCCACCAGGCCCAGGCGCAGGAGCTCGAGGCCGGCGACCGCGGTCGTCGCGACCGCACCCCCCAGCCCGACGATCGCGAGGCCGACACGGCGGGACGGGACGGGGGTCGGGTGGGGTGTCACGGGGGTCCTCCAGCAGAGGCAGCGGCGGGGCAGGGCCAGGAGCGCACGGGCGGCCCTCGGGCCGCCCGTGCTCCCGGGGCTCCCCCGACCCGCGAGGCCTACACCTGCGCCGGCGCCCCGGGCGCCTCAGGGCAGCAGCAGGAGCGCGGCCGTGAACCCGTGCAGGTGGTTGCGCCCCGCGACCGGCCCGATCTCGCCGCCGGCGAAGAAGCCTGCCGACGCCCTGCGGGGCGAGCGTCTCCCGGACCACCCGCGGGTCGTGGTCGGCCCCGCCGTGCGACGGGCCGAACAGGTGCGCGCCGCGGCCGTTGCAGCTGAACAGCAGCGCCCCGCCCGACGGCGGACCGCCCGCCCGGGCGCGGTGCAGCAGGGCCCGCAGCTCGACGTCGGCGGCGTCGGCGTCGCGGACCTGCAGGCGCACCGTCCTCCCGACGCCGACGAGGTCGCCCACCACGAGGCCGCCCGTCTCGCGCTCGGCGCCGAGGATGCTGCGCACCAGGTACTCGGGCTCCTCGGGGTGCTCGTCGGCGGCGACCCCGAGGTGGAGCCCGGCGCTGGCGAGCGCCTGGTCGGCCGGGGGGAGCTCGGCGAGCACCTGCTCGACGCGGGCGAGCGCGGGGGTGCCGGCCAGCTCGAGCAGGACGTTGCCGGCCGCCCGGGTCACCGTCATCGCCGGGCCCACCGGGCGGCACCCCTGGCTGACGACGGCGCCGCGCCCCGACGCCGCCCAGCACCACGCCGACGGCGCCGCGGTCGACCGCCCGGCCGTCCAGCAGCAGCCGGGTCGAGCCCGCGCCGCCCGGCCCCGAGGCCAGCCCGCCGACGACCGGCAGCCCGCCGAGCGCGTCGTGCGAGCGGGCCACGAAGCCGTCGACGGGGAAGCTCCACGGGTCGGCCAGCAGCACCACGACCTCGTCGTCGTCGCGGCGCTCGGGCATGCCCGACGACGGCGCTGCCCGCCGTCGGTCTGCAGCACCTCGAGGTGGAACGGGCGCAGACCTGCGCGTCCGGCAGCGCGGCCGCCCAGACGCTGACCGCCCGCCGCTCCTCCACCCCGCGACGCCCCCGCGAGGACCCCGCCGGCGCCGCAGCCGAGCAGGGCGCGGGGCGACACCAGGGCGCGCACCCGCTCGCCGACCGCGGCGACCTCCTCGGGCGAGCCGCCGCTGACGAACACCGCCAGCAGGTCGGGCACCTGCCCGCCGAGCGGCGCCAGCGCCTGCGCGGCCGCCTGGCCGGCCGCCCGCAGCAGGTCGGCGTCGACCGCGAGCCCGTCCCCGTAGCGCGTCATCCGCCCAGTGTCCCGCCCCGGCCGAAGGGCGACCCGCTCCCCTGGCTGCCTGCCCGGCCCGGACGTACTGTCGAGAAGTGACGGCACCCTCCGCAGCAGCCCCGCAGCCCACCACCCTCGGCGGGCTCCGCGCCTCCGGCCACGAGCACCGCACCGTGAAGGCCGAGGTGCGCGCGAACCTGCTCGCCCGCCTGGCCGCCGGCGAGCCGACCTTCCCCGGGCTGCTCGGCTTCGACGACACCGTCCTGCCCGAGGTCGAGCGGGCGCTGCTCGCCGGCCACGACCTCGTGCTGCTCGGCGAGCGCGGCCAGGGCAAGACCCGGCTGGCCCGCACCGTCGCCGGGCTGCTCGACGAGTGGACGCCCGAGGTCGAGGGCTGCGAGATCCACGACCACCCCTACGCGCCGGTCTGCTCGCGCTGCACCCGGCTGCTCGCCGAGCTCGGCGACGACCTGCCGGTCGCCTGGCTGCACCGCAGCGACCGCTACGGCGAGAAGCTCGCCACCCCGGACACCTCCGTCGGCGACCTCATCGGCGACGTCGACCCGATCAAGGTCGCCGAGGGCCGCACCCTGGGCGACCCCGAGACCGTCCACTACGGCCTGGTCCCGCGCACCAACCGCGGCGTCTTCACGGTCAACGAGCTGCCCGACCTCGCCGAGCGCATCCAGGTGGCCCTGCTCAACGTGCTCGAGGAGCGCGACGTGCAGGTCCGCGGCTACACGCTGCGCCTGCCGCTGGACCTGCTGCTGGTCGCCAGCGCCAACCCCGAGGACTACACCAACCGCGGCCGCATCATCACGCCGCTCAAGGACCGCTTCGGCACCGAGGTCCGCACCCACTACCCGCTCGCCCTCGAGGACGAGGTGCGCGTGGTGCTGCAGGAGGCCGACCTGTCGGGCGCGGTCGTCCCGGCCCACCTCGTCGAGGTCGTCGCCCGGTACACCCGCCTCGTGCGCGACGCCCCGCAGGTCGACCAGCGCTCCGGCGTCTCGGCCCGCTTCGCCGTCGCCTCCGCCGAGACCGTCGCGGCCTCCGCCGCCCGGCGCGCGGCCATCACGCACGAGGCGCAGGCCGTCGCCCGCGTCTGCGACCTGCCCGCCGTCATCACCGCCTCCCGCGGCAAGGTCGAGTTCGAGGCCGCCGAGGAGGGGCGCGAGACCGAGGTCCTCGCCCACCTGCTGCGCAAGGCCACCGCCGACACCTTCCGCGCACGGCTGGCCGGGCTGGACCTGTCGGCGCTGCAGGAGCGCTTCGCCGAGGGCGCGTCGGTCGAGACCGGCGACCTCGTGCCCGCCGCAGACGCTGCTCGAGCGGGTCGGCCCGGTGCCCGGCCTGGCCGCGCTGCTGGCGCCGGCTCGGCGACGAGCAGGAGTCGCCCGGGCTCGCCGCCGCCGCGCTCGAGCTGGCGCTGGAGGGGCTGTACCTCAACCGCCGGCTGGCCAAGGAGACCGTCGGCGGCCGGGCCGTGTACGGGGGCCGATGACGCCCTCGCCGTCGGTGCTCGACGTCGCCGCCCTCAAGCGGCGCGTCCTGCTCACCGGCGTCCTGACGCTCGTGCTGTTCGTCACCGCCACGTGGGTCGCACACCGTGCTGGGCGTCAGCGACTGGTGGCTGCGTCCCGGTCGCTGGTGCTGCTGTACGCCGGCGTCGTGCGGCCGATGATGGCGCCGGTGCGCGAGGCCGTGGCGCTGCGCCGCGGCGCTGGCCTACCAGGCGTTCCTGGCGATGCGCGCCGAGCAGGAGCAGGAGTCGGACCGGTGACCGCCGCCTACCGCTACGGCGCCTGGGACGGCGGGCGCGACCCGCTCGAGCCGCCCTTCGACGTCGCCTCCGCCCTCGACGAGGTCGGCGAGCGGGTGCTCGCCGGCGACAGCCCGCGGCAGGCCCTGCGCGACCTGCTGCGCCGCGGCACCGACGGCCTGCGCGGCCTGGACGACCTGCGCCGCAAGGTGGCCAAGCGCGCAGCGCGAGGCCCGCCAGAAGGGGCAGCTCGACGGCACGCTGCAGGAGGTCCGCGAGCTGCTCGAGCAGGCGCTCGAGCAGGAGAAGGCGGCGCTGTTCCCCGACCCGTCCGACGCCGCCCGCATGGCCGAGATGGAGCTCGACACGCTCCCCCGCGACACCGCCCGCGCCGTGCAGGCGCTGCAGGAGTACGCCTGGCGCTCGCCCGAGGCCAAGGCGACCTACGACCAGATCGACGACCTGCTGCGCCGGGAGGTCCTCGACAGCCAGTTCAAGGGGATGAAGGAGGCGCTGGAGAGCGCCTCGCCCGAGGACATGCAGCGCGGTCAAGGACATGATGGCCGACCTCAACCGCATGCTCGAGGCCGACGCCCGCGGGCGAGCACACGCAGGAGCAGTTCGAGCAGTTCATGGAGCAGCACGGGGAGTTCTTCCCGTCGCAGCCGCGAGACGCTGGAGGAGCTCGTCGACGAGCTCGCCCGCCGGGCCGCCGCCGCAGCAGCGGCTGATGGACTCGCCTCACCCCGCAGCAGCGCCAGGAGCTCGGCGAGCTGATGCAGGGCGCCATGGACCTGGACCTGCAGGCGCTGATGGGCCAGCTCGGCGACAACCTGCGCGGCGCCCGGCCCGACCTGCCGTGGGGCGGGCGGCAAGGAGCGGATGCACGGCGAGCAGGGCATGGGGATGGGCGAGGCGACGACCGCGCTGGAGGAGCTCGCCGACCTCGAGGACCTCGAGGCCGCGCTCGGCCAGGACTACCCCGGCGCCTCGCTCGACGACGTCGACGAGGCCGCCGTGCAGCGCGCGCTCGGCCGCGGCGCGGTCGACGACGTCGCCGCGCTGCGCCGGATCGAGCGCGAGCTCACCGAGCAGGGCTACCTGGTCCGCGACGCGCAGGGCCGGCTCGAGCTCTCGCCGCGCGCCGTCCGCCGGCTGGGGGCGACCGCGCTGCGCAAGGTGTTCGCGCAGCTGTCGAGCAAGGGCCGCGGCGGCCACGACGTCCAGGACGCCGGCGCCGCGGGCGAGCGCACCGGGGCCGTCGCGGCAGTGGGAGTTCGGCGACGAGCAGCCGCTCGACGTCGTCCGCACCGTCCGCAACGCCGTGCTGCGCGCCGGGGCGGGCGAGGTGCGGCTCAAGGTCGAGGACTTCGAGGTCGTCGAGACCGAGCGGCGCACCACCGCCGCCGTCGCGCTGCTGGTCGACCTGTCGTTCTCGATGGAGCTGCGCGGCACCTGGGGCGCGGCCAAGCAGACCTCGCTCGCGCTGCACAGCCTGGTGACGACGCAGTTCCCGCAGGACGCCATCGAGGTCATCGGCTTCAGCGACTACGCGCAGGTGCTGCGGCCCGAGCAGCTCGCCGGCCTCGACGCGCAGCGGGTGCAGGGCACCAACCTGCAGCACGCGCTCATGCTCGCCGGGCGCTTCCTCGCCAAGCACCCCGACAGCGAGCCGGTCGTGCTCGTCGTCACCGACGGCGAGCCGACCGCGCACCTCACCCGCGACGGCTACGCCGACTTCTGCTGGCCGCCGCTGCCCGAGACGCTCGAGCTGACGATGGCGGAGGTCGAGCGGATCACCCGCCGCGGCGCCACCATCAACGTCTTCCTGCTCGACGACACCCCGGCGCTGGTCGACTTCGTGCACGCGCATCGCCGCGCGCAACGGCGGCCGGGTGTTCCAGCCCGACCCGACCCGGCTCGGCGAGTACGTCGTCGGCGACTACCTGCGCGCCGCGGCGGCGGCCGCAAGGGCTGAGCCGCCTGCGGCCGGCCCGGTGCGCTAGCGGACGCGCAGCGTCCGGGACGGCGGTGTCGGGCTGGCAGACGCGGCAGGCCTTGAGCGCTCGCGCGCGCGCCTCGGCCGGCGTCAGGTAGCCGGTCTCCTCGCGGCCGTCGACGAGCCGGCAGCCCGGCGCGTGGTAGCTCGCGGTGCCGGCGACGACGAGGCCCGACAGGTCCTGCGGGGCCGGGCCGCCGTGCCGTCCGCCGGCCGGGCGCCGGCGTCGCTGGCGGCGAGCGCGTCGACGAGCTGCGTCGAGCTTGGCCTCGAGCTGCGCGCGGTCCTCGCGGGCGCCTGCACGACGATCATCGCGGCGCCGAGGACGACCAGGCTGAGGCCGAGGAAGCCGCCGGACAGCAGGTAGGGCACCTGCGCGAGCGACCGACAGCTGCCCGGCCGCGCCGTTCCAGCCGAAGGCGACGGCGAGCAGGCCGAGGCGCGGCGAGCACGACGCCGACGGGGGCGCCGAAGCGGCCGAAGCGGGGGCCGTCCGGGCGGCCGGGCATGGGTCATCGAGAGGGCTCCTGTCGGGAGGGCGGGGGCGGTGCGGGCGGTCATGCTCGGTCTCGCCGAGGTAGGTCTTGCGGAGCTCGCCGGACTCCTCGAGCTCGCGCCCGCGGCCGTCGAAGGTGAGCGTGCCCTTCTCCATGATCAGCGCCTGGTCGGCGTAGGGCAGCACGCCGACGTTCTGCTCGACGATGATCACGGTGGTGCCGTCGTCGTTGATCTGGCTGACGACCTGGAACACCGTCTGGGCGAGCTTCGGCGACAGGCCGAGCGACGCCTCGTCGATCATCAGCAGCCGGGGCTTGCTCATGATCGCGCGGCCGATCGCGAGCATCTGCTGCTCGCCGCCGGACATCGTCCCGGCGAGCTGGTCCTTGCGCTCCTCGAGCCGCGGGAAGTAGCCGAACACCTGCTCGATGGTCTGCGCCGACGCCCTTGTCCTTGCCGCGCACCCAGGCGCCGAGCTCGAGGTTCTTCAGCACCGTGAGGCCCGGCCAGACCCGGCGGCCCTCGGGCGACAGCGCGATGCCGGCCTTGACGATGCCGCGGGGCGTCCTTGCCGCTGACCTTCTTGCCGTCGAAGCGGACCTCGCCGCTCCAGGTCGGCAGCACGCCGGCGAGGCAGTTGACCGTGGTGGTCTTGCCGGCGCCGTTGAGCCCGAAGATGACGGCGGTCTCGCCCTCCTCGACGCTGAACGAGATGCCCTGCAGCACCGGGCAGCGCGCCGTAGCCGGTGCGCAGCTCCTCGACCTCGAGCAGCGCCATCAGGCCTCGCTCGTCCTTCTTGCGTCGGCGTCGAGCGGCGCGTGGTGGTCGCGCGAGGCGCGTGCGGGCGCGTCGTCGTGGTGCGCGTGCGCGCGACTGCGGCCTTCGTCGCGGCGGGCGCGCCGCCGCGGCGTCGCCGCGACCGGCGCGGCGCGGCGGTCGCGGCGTCGTCGTGGTGCTCGACGGCCTGCTCGAGCTGGGCGTCGAGCGCGGCGTCCTCCTCGGTCTCGCTCGGTGGCGGCGAGCGCCTCGGGGGCCTCGCCGCCGAGGTAGGCGGCGACGACCTCGGGGTGGGTCTGGATGACGCTCGGCCTGCCCTCGGCGAGCAGCCGGCCGAAGTTGAGGACGTAGACGTGGTCGCAGACCCGCAGCACCAGCGGCACGTGGTGCTCGATGACGAGCATCGTCAGCCCGAACTCGCGGCGCAGCACCAGCAGCCGCTCGCCGAGCTCGTCGGACTCGTCCGGCCCCATGCCCGACGTCGGCTCGTCGAGCAGCAGGACGTCGGGGTCGGTGGCCAGCGCGCAGCCGAGCTCGAGCAGCTTGAGCGTGCCGTAGGACTGGCCGCCGACCCGCTTGTCGCGGATGTCCTGCAGGCCGAGCAGGTCCAGGATCGCGTCGGCCTTGGCGGTGAGCTCGCGCTCGCTGCCGGCTGCTGTGCGGCAGGCCGAGCAGGCCGCTGCCGGCGTCGTACCCGGCCTTGGCGTGCTGCGCGGTCTTGAGGTTCTCGAGCGCGGTGGCGCTCTTGACCATGCCGACGTTCTGGAAGGTGCGGCCGAAGCCCATCGCCGCCTTGACGTGCGGCGGCGCCTCGGTGACGTCGCGCCCGCGGTAGGTCACCGTGCCGGTGTTCGGCGTGTAGAAGCCGGTGATGCAGTTGAACGCCGTCGTCTTGCCGGCGCCGTTCGGCCCGATCAGCCCGACGATCTCGAACTCGTTGACCTCGAGGTTCGACGTCCTGCAGGGCCTGCAGCCCGCCGAAGCGGATCGACAGGTCGCGGACCTCCAGGACGGCGGAGCCGCCGGCCGGTGCTGCTAGGCGCGGACACTGGAGCCCTCCACTGCGGCCGGGCCGCTGTCGTCGTCGCCGTGCAGCGAGAACGGCTTGCCGGCGAGCCAGTCGGTGATCGGCCGGATCTGCTGGGCGATGCCGCCGGGGTACTAGCACGATGCGTCAGCAGCAGGCCGAAGCGCGCCGATGAACTGCGGCGCGAACTGCGCGAGGCGTCGGCGTGCGGAAGACGAACTCGTCGACGACCCTGCAGGAGCGTCTCCTCGAGCAGGTAAGGTCGAGCGACGGCGAACAGGGTGGCGCCGAGGATGACGCCGAGCCGGCTGCCGAGCCCGCCGACGACGACCATGAGCACGAAGGTCAGGGCCAGGAAGAAGCCGAAGTCGGTGCCCGACGACGATGCCGATCCGGTAGGCGAACAGCGCCCCGGCGACGCCGGCGAGCGCGCCGGACAGCGCGAACGCGAGCAGCTTGAAGGCGGTGACGTTGACGCCGAACGCCTCCGCGACCCGCTCGTTCTCCTTGAGCGCCAGCAGCGCCCGGCCGGCCTTGCTGCGTGAGCAGCCGGTAGTCGAGGTAGACGACGACCGACCAGGAAGGCCAGGCAGAACAGGTAGAAGCGGCCGTCGTCGAACAGGAACTCGGGCCGGTCGGCGGGCTGGCCGGCGCCGCCGTTGGTGAACTCCGGCACCTCGAACAGCGAGCGCTCCAGGGTGAGCCCGAAGACCAGCGTGATGAGCGCGAGGTAGAGGCCGGTGATGCGCAGGGCGACCAGGCCGAGCAGCAGCGGCGAACAGCGCGCGCGACGACGGCGGCGAGCACGAAGGTCGCGGCGAACGGGCACGCCCTGCACGGTGAGCGCGTAGGCGGCGGCGAACGCGCCGACGCCGACGAAGCCCTGGTGGCCGAGCGAGAGCTGGCCGGTGTAGCCGATGACGATGTTGAGGCTGACAGCCCGACGATCGCGTAGATGACGGCGTCGGCGGCGATCGGCGGCGTAGCTGCTCGGTGTCCGGGATGACGACCAGCAGCCAGTAGGCGAGCAGCGCGAGCACGAGCGCGCGCGGCACCCAGCGGACCGGGCCGAAGTCGCGGCCGGCCGGGGCTGCCGGCGGCTCGGGCGCCGGGGTGACCGGGCGGCTCGGGGCGAGCGTCATCAGGTCTCCTTGCCGAGCAGGCCGGCGGGTCGCACGAGCAGCACGGACAGCAGCGACGACGAACAGACGACCATGGTTCGCTGCCGGGCAGGTCGTCCTTGGGGATGTTGCGCTGGCGCGAGCGCCTCGATGACGCCGATGACGACGCCGCCGAGGAAGGCGCCGGGCAGGCTGGTGATGCCGCCGAAGACCGCGGCGGTGAAGGCCGGGATGAGCGCGAAGGCCGGTGAGCGACGCCCGGGCCGAGGATGCCGCCGTTGCCGGCGAGCAGGATGCCGGCGACGCCGCCGAGCAGGCCGGCCAGGCCCCAGGTGAGGGCGCAGATCCGGTTGACGCTGATGCCGACCAGGCTGGTCGCCGTCGGCTCCTGCGACACCGCGAGGATCGCCGTGCCGGTGCGGGTGCGGCTGAAGAACAGCGCCGACGCCGACGGCCAGCAGCGCGAGCACGACGACGATGAGCACGCCCTGCTTGGTGATGCGGAGGCCGCCGCTGTTGACGACGTCGCCGGCGAACAGCGGCGGGAACGTGCCGGGCTCGGCGCCCGACCACGAAGCCCTCCACCGCGATGAGCAGCAGCGGTGACGCCGGCCGTCGCGACGACCAGGGTCACCTTCGGGGCGTTGAACAGCGGCCGCACGACCAGCCGCTCGGTGAGCAGCCCGAGCCCGACGCCGGACAGCAGCCCGATCAGCGACGGCCACGCCGTAGGGCAGGTTCGGCAGGGAGCCGGTGCCGTTGTCGGCGAACAGCGTGGTGAAGGCGCCGACGTGCCGAACTCCGCCTGCGCGAAGTTGAAGATCCGGTTGCTCTTGTAGAGCAGCACGAGGCCGAGGCCGAGCAGGCCGTAGACCGAGCCCTGGATGGCGCCGCGAGATCGCCGGGCGCGACGAGGTCGAAGGCGCAGCGGGACGGGGTCGCGCGCCGGGGTCACTTGAGGTACTGCTTGACCGTCTCGTACTGGCGGGTCGCGCAGTTGGCCTTGAGGGCGAAGGCGCTCGTGCCGCCGAAGCGGCTGCCGCCCTTGACGCGGCGCCGGGGGCGATGCCGTCCGGGATCTCGGCCTTCGCCAGCGCGGCGATGAAGCTTCTCGCGGGTGAGCTTGCCCTGCACCAGGTTGAACGCCTTCTCCAGGCCCTGCATCGCGCCGTAGATCTGGAACTCGATGTCGTCCTGGAACTGCACGCCGGGGGCGCGCTTGGCGGCCCTGTCGAGCCCGGCGGACGGGTGCAGGAAGTACGCCCTTGTACTGGCCGGCGCGTGCCGCCGCAGGCGAGGTTGGCCACCGTGTTGATGCCGAACGACGGGCCGACGCCGGTGTACGGCGGGCCGGGGCCGACGGCGCCGACGCACTGGGCGAAGAACGACGGCTGGCCAGGAAGTAGATGCGTCTGTACTGGCCGCCGCGCAGCTGCGTGGACAGGGCGGCGCAGTCGCGCGGCGGCCTTGTCGGTCAGGTACACGTCCTTGCCGCTGTCGAAGGCGGCGCCCGCGCCCTTGAGCGCCGCGACGATCGACTCGCGGCGTCCTTGAAGTTCGGGCCCTCGGTGATGACGACGGCCCACTTGCCGGCGAAGAAGCCGTTGTCCTTGGCCATCTTGATGACCAGCGGGCCCTGCTGCTTGTAGGTCAGCGACGTGGCGAAGTAGTTCGGCAGGGCGCCGAGGCCGGCCTCGGTGACGCCGGCCGACAGGTAGGGGACGTTGCCGCGGCGCAGCACCTGGCTCTGCGCGCAGGCCTGGATCTGGTCGGTGCCGGCGCCGCCGACGATGAGGAAGTACTCCTTGGCGGCGGCGTTGCAGGCGCGCAGCGCGTCGGGCGGCTTGTACTTGTCGTCGATCGCCTCGGCCTCGACGCGTGAAGCCGTTGGCCAGCTTGCGGTCCTTCCAGTACTTCGGCGTGCCGGTGCGGAAGGACTCCTGCGGGACGCCGGCGCCGGTGAGCGGGCCGTGCAGGGCGATCTTGACGACCTTCTTGCCGAAGTCGATGCCCGTCGTCGTGCCGTCGTCGCCGGGTCCGGCGACCGGGGCGGCGGGCGCCGCGGTGCCGGTGCCGCCGGTCGTGCCGCCGGTGGTCGTGCCGCCGGTCGAGCCGCCGGAGGTGCTGCCGCCCGACGTCGACCCGCCCGAGGTGGACCCGCCGGACGTCGTGCCGGAGGACGTCGACCCGCCGGACGACGTCGACCCGCCGGTGCTGCCGCCGGTGGTGTCGCTGCCGCCGGCCGCGGCGTCCGCGGGGGTGCCGGCGTCGAGCGGGGCCGTGCCGTCGGTCGTGCCGGCGTCGACGGGCGCGCCGCCGAGGCCGCTGTCGACGGCCTGCCCGCCCGTGGTGCCGCCGGCCGCGACGGGGGCCGCCGCCCTGCGCCAGCTGCTCCTTGACCTCGGGCTTGAGGCCGCAGGCGCTGGTGAGCAGGGCGCCCGACAGCAGGACGAGGGCCAGCTTCTGGCCGGCGCCGATCTTCGGGGTGGACGTCATGGGTGCGCTCCGGGCTGGGACGGGACGGGGCGTGCGGGGCGGCGCCGGGGACCGGCGGTGGTGCCGTGCGGGGGCTGCCGCGGCGGGGCCGGGCAGGCGGGAAGACGAGGGCAGACGGCTCAGGCGCGGCCGAGCGAGAGCGTCCGCGGGGCGGCGTGCGCCGACGGTGCGGCGCTGCTCGAGGGCCCGGCCGAGCCGCGAGGTGGTGCCGGTGCGGGTGCGGACCTCGGGGTCGCCGAGCACCAGGCTGACCAGGGCGAGCAGGGCGCGCGACGGCGGCCGAGCCCAGCCAGAAGCCGAGGCCGGGGGTGAGGCTCTGCTCGCGCGGGGCGCCGCCGACCGGGCCGACGGCGGCGGGGGCGGCCTGCGGGGCGGCCTCGGCCAGCACCGTCTCCGGCTCGGCGGGGGCGGCGGGCTCGGCCGGGGCGACGGCGAGCGGCAGGTCGCCGCTGGCGCCGAAGTCGAACGCGGGGGCGGCCTCCGCGGCCGGGGCCGCGGCGAAGCCGCCGGACAGGTCGGCCGTGCCGCCGCCTGCGCCGGACGAGGTGGAGGCGGGCGTGCCGCTCCCGGCGGCGGGGGCGTCGCTCGTGGCGGCCTCCTCGCGCCGGGGCGTCGACGTCGTAGGCGAGCACGGCGGTGTCGGCCGGGCCGAACACGACCTGGAAGGCGGTGGTGTCGGCGCCCTCGGCGACCGTCGAGCGCCAGGCCGTCGTTCGCCTCGGCCCAGCGGGCGGCCAGGCCGGTGACGTCGAAGACGTACGCCTTGCCGTCCGCCGAGGCCTTGCCGGGCGCGCTGAAGACGTCGCACTTGCGCGTGGGCGCGACGGCGAGCGCGGCCCCGTCCTCGCCGCCGAAGCCCTCGTCGCCGATCGCGCAGGCGCGGACCTTCTCGGGCGCGGCGGAGGCGGTGACGTTGCCGTCGCCGTCGGCCAGCGGCACGGTCAGCTCCGCGCGGGTGACCTGCGCGCCGGGCACGAGGTCCTCGCCCGGGAAGAGCAGGAACGAGACCTTCTGCTCCTGGCCGCTGCCGCCCGCGACGGCGAGGTTGCCCGCGGCGACGCCGTCGGCCATCGTGCCGACGTTCGGCGGGGTGCCGGCGGGGGTGCCGGTGTCCTGCGGGCCGACGACGGAGAAGTAGCCGCCCGACGACGCGGTCTCGCTGGTGGCGGCGAAGGCGGGGGCGGCGCCGAGCAGCGGACCGGCGGCGCCCGCCAGCACGGCAGCGCACACCAGCGTCGTCGTCCTGCGGGTCACGGGGTCCTCCTGGGCGGGCCGGCGAGCGGCGGTGGGCACGAGTGTGCGCCGTCGCACCCGGTCCGCGTGGCACTTCCCGCGGATCGGCGCAACGGCTGTGACACCGCAGTGTGACGCAGCGCGCGGCGCGCGTCCACGGGGGTGTACCGATCGGTAACGTCCGGCCATGGTCTACCGCGGCACGTACGCCCTCCTGCTGGCCCTGCACCTGCTCACCGTCGTGTTCCTCGTCGGCCCCGCGGCGTTCGCCGCGATGACCAGCCCGCGCCTGGTGCGGGCCGGCCGGGCCGACGCCCTGCGCGACGCCGCCCGCAGCACCCGGCTGTACACGCTGGCCACCGTCGTCGTCGTCGCGCTGGGCGTCCGCCCTCGTCGGGGCGTCCGGCGACGGCTCGCCCCAGTGGTCGATGGGCTCGCTGTGGGTGTCGGCGTCGTGGGCGCTGTGGCTCGTCGCCGTGGTGCTCACGCTGCTGCTCGTCGTGCCCGGCCAGCAGGCGGCCGCCGACGCGCTCGACCGGGGCGAGGCGGCGTCGACCGCCCGGGTCGCGGCCGGCGGCCGGCCTCGCCGCCCTGTGCTGGGCGACCATCGTCGTGCTGATGGTCTACAAGCCCGGCGCCTGACCGGCGGGGTCAGGCCGGGGGGTCGGCCAGCGTCCAGCCGCGCACCGGGTCGCCCGCGCTCTGCGGGGTCTGCCGGCCGTGCGGGCCGCTGCTCCAGCGTGATGCGCTGCGCGTAGTAGGTCGCGTAGCGGACGGCCTCGCCCACGGTGGTCCGCCCGTCGGCGTCGGCGTCGGCCTGGCCCTGCGCGGTGCCGAGGTCGAACAGCAGCCCGGTCCAGACCGACATCCCCCAGGCCGGGTACTCGTAGGACTTCTCGGTGGCCTTGCTGCTCGCCGTCACCAGGACGCGGTCGCTCGGCAGCCCGGGCAGGAAGCTGCCGGCCTCGCAGCCGGCGACGTCGACCCACAGCCGGCCCTGCGCGGCGCCCAGCAGCTGCGTGACCTCGGTGTCGCGGACGAAGTCGCGGTCGACCGGCCAGAGCGCCTCGGTCCCGCCGCCGAGCTGCTTCACGTGGCCGCTGTAGTGGAACAGCGCGAAGGTCCCGGGGACGCTGCGCTCGGCCAGCCAGCGCCATGCCCTCGCGGACCGCCGCGCCGGTGGCCTGCTCGTCGGTGACGCACCCGGACGTTCTGCGGCAGCCACCCGGCGGCGAGCAGCGAGGTGCCGGATGAACTGCGACGTCCTTGCGGCTGCCGATGGTGTCGTGGGTCGGCCGGCGGTAGTCCTGCACGCCGACGAGGAAGGCGTAGCGGTCGGCGGGCGCGGCGGTGCGGGCCGGGCGCGCGTCGCGCCTGCGGGCCGGGCGGCGGGCCGAGCGGGTCGGAGGCGGCCTCGACCCGGGGCTCGGGCGGCGGTGCGGGCGCCGGCCGGGCCGGGCTCGGTCGCGGCGACGGGGCCGGCGGGGCCGCGGGCGAGGGCGACGGGGACGGCGGCGCGGCCGGTGGCACGGGGGCGGCCACGACCGGCGTCTCGGCGCACCGCCGGGCGCGGCTCCTGCACGGAGCCGGCGGCGACCAGCCCGCCCACGAGCACGAGCGCGGCCGCCCAGGCGGTCAGCTCGGCGCGCAGGTGGGGGCGGGGCATGCAGGAAGGGTCGGCAGCGGCGGCGCCCCGGGTCAAGCCGGGCAGCCCGGACGGCCGGCGCGCGCTCAGACGAGCGCTGTCGAGCGCCCGGGACAGGTCGGCGAGCAGGTCCTCGGCCGTCTCGATGCCGACCGACAGGCGGACCAGGTCGGCCGGGACCTCGAGCTGCGAGCCGGCGACCGACGCGTGGGTCATCCGGCCCGGGTGCTCGATGAGCGACTCGACGCCGCCGAGCGACTCCGCCAGCGTGAACACCTGCGTGCGCCTGGCAGACGTCGCAGCGCGGCCTGCTCGCCGCCGGCCAGCCGGAAGCTGACCATCCCGCCGAACTGCCGCATCTGCTTGCGCCGCGACCTCGTGCCCGGGGTGCTCGGGCAGGCCCGGGGTAGAGCACGGACGCGACCGCCGGGTGCGCCTGCAGCAGGTCGACGACCTTGGCGGCGTTCGCGCAGTGCCGGTCCATCCGGACGCCGAGCGTCTTCACGCCGCGCAGCACCAGCCAGGAGTCGAAGGCCCCGGCCGACGCCGCCGAGGGCGTTCTGGTGGTAGGCCAGCTCCTCCCCCAGCGCGACGTCGGCCGCGACCAGGGCGCCGCCGACGACGTCGCTGTGGCCGCCGAGGTACTTCGTCGTCGAGTGCACGACGACGTCGGCCCCGAGGGCGAGCGGCTGCTGCAGGTAGGGGCTGGCGAAGGTGTTGTCGACGACGAGCCGGGCGCCGCCGGCGTGGGCGACCTCGGCGAGCCCGGCGATGTCGGACACCGACAGCAGCGGGTTGGTCGGCGTCTCGCACCAGACCAGCACCGTCTCGGGGCGCATCGCGGCGCTGACGGCGGCGAGGTCGCCCAGCGGCACCGGCGTGTGGCTGACGCCCCAGCGCTCGAGCACCTTGGCGAACAGCCGGTAGGTGCCGCCGTAGGCGTCGTCGGGGATGACGACGTGCGCGCCGGGCCGGGCCACGGTGCGCAGCAGGCAGTCCTCGGCGGCCAGGCCGGAGGCGAAGGCGAGGCCGGTGCGGCCGCCCTCGAGCGCGGCCAGGCAGGTCTCGAGCGCCGTGCGGGTCGGGTTGCCGGAGCGGCTGTACTCGTAGCCGCGGTGCTGCCCGACCTCGGACTGCACGTAGGTGGACGTCTGGTAGATCGGGACGACGACGGCGCCCGTGGTCGGGTCGGGGTCCTGGCCCGGCGTGGATGGCGAGCGTCTCCAGGCCGTAGCCGCCGGCCCAGCGGTCGTGCGCGACGTCGCCGTGCACCTCGGAGCCGAAGTCGCGGCTCCCGGCCTCGTGGACGTGGTCGGCGTGGGTGCCCGGGTCTGCCGCGGAGTCGCTCATCCGCGCACGGTACGGCGGGCGTCAGGCCCCGTCGTCAGGGGCGAGCGGCACGTGCAGCCCGACCGCCTCCGCCAGCACGGCCGCGTGCCGGTCGCACCAGGCGTCGACGTCGGTGACCGCGCCGACCAGGTGCCCGAACAGCTCGTAGGAGACGACGCCGACCAGGCCGGTCACCAGCGTCAGCGCGCGCTCCAGCAGGTCCTCGTGCGGCGCGGGCGGCGGGCCGCCGGCCAGCTCGAGGGCGGCGGCGGTCAGCAGGCGGGGCCCGGGCAGCGGGCGGTCCGGGACGCGCAGGTCTCCGGCGTCGAGCGCGTCGCGGACGACGTCGACCAGCACCCGGGTCAGCCGCACGGCCGGCCCGACGGTGTCGGCGGGGGCGACGTAGCCGGGCACCGGGGAGCCGTAGACGAGCGCCCAGCGGTGCGGGTCGACCCGGGCCCACGCGCGCACGGCGCGGCAGACGGCGAGCCAGCGCTCCCCCGCGGTGCCGGCGGTCGCGGAGGCGCGCTCGGCGACCGCGCCCAGGTCGTCGTAGGCCGCCGTGATGAGCAGCGTGAGCAGGGCGTCGCGGCTCGGGACGTAGCGGTAGACGGCGCTGGAGGCCAGGCCGAGGTCGCGGGCGACGGCGCGCAGCGACAGGGCGGCGGGTCCCACCTCGGCGAGCTGCCGGGTGGCCACGGCCCGGATCTCGTCGAGCAGCGCGGCCCGGGCGCGCTCGCGCAGGTCGCCGGCGGTGGGCACGACGCGAGTGTGGCACGTGCTCGCGTCCGAGAGCACCGCTCTTGACAGAGCCGCTCCGAGCGCGTCCACTGCTCGCGGACGAGAGCACCGCTCTCACGACGAGGGGGACGACATGGGCGTGCACGTGGTGGTCGGTCGGGGAGCCGTGGGCGGTGCGCTGGCGGCGCACCTGCGCGGGCAGGGTCACGAGGTCCGGGTGCTGTCGCGGCGCGGCGGCGGCGGGACCGTGGCGGTCGACGCCGCCGACCCTGCCGCCCTGACCGCGGCCGCCGGCGGAGCCGAGGCCCTCTACAACTGCGTCAACCCCGCCTACCACCGCTGGGCCACGGACTGGCCGCCCGTCGCCGCCGCCCTGCTCGCCGCCGCCGAGCGCACGGGCGCGGTCCTGGTCACCACCGGCAACCTCTACGGCCACGGCCCGGTCGACGGCCCGATCACGGCGGACACGCCGCTGCGCCCCGGAGGCACCAAGGGCGAGGTCCGGGCGCGCATGTGGCAGGACGCCCTCGCCGCGCACCGGGCGGGGCGGGTGCGGGTGGCCGAGGCCCGCGGCTCGGACTTCGTGGGCCCGGGGGTCGACGAGGCCGGGCACCTCGGCGGCCGGGTCGTCCCCCGCGTGCTCGCCGGCCGACCGGTGCGGCTGGTCGTGCCCGTCGACGTCCCGCACGCGTGGACCAACGTCCTCGACATGGCCGCGACCCTCGCCGTGCTGGGCACCGAGCCGGCCGCGTGGGGCCGGGCCTGGCTGGTCCCGACCGCGCCGCCGGTCACCGCCCGGGAGGCCGTGGACGGGCTCGCCGCCGCGGCCGGCGTCCCGACGGTCCGCGTGAGCAGCGTCCCCCACGCCGTGCTGCGGGCCGCCGGGCTGGCCGTGCCGTTCCTGCGCGAGCTGGAGGAGATGCGGCACTCCTTCACCGGCCGCTACGAGGTCGACGCCGCGGTCACCACGGCCGAGCTGGGGCTGACCGCGACGCCGCTGGCCACCACGTGGGAGCAGACGATGGGCTGGTGGAGCGGCCGGCAGGCCCGGGCCGGGGTCCCGGCGGGCTGAGGGCGACCCGCGGGTCCGGCGTCAGGCGCGCTGCTGTGCCCGCGACCGGGCGGGGGCGACCCGCTGCGGCCGGACGCGGGCCCGGGCGCGGGGGTCGAGCGCGAGCAGCAGGCCGTCGGCGACGAGCAGGCAGGTGAGGGCGAAGAACAGCGCCTCCTCGAGCGGCAGGCCGAGCAGCAGCACGCCCGTGCTGGAGGCCGGGCTGATCGCCCAGACGCCGTCGGCGAGCGCGATCCGGTCCGCGGCGGCCAGCCACAGCAGCACGGGCACGCGCGAGCAGGGCGCGCACCGCGCGTCGGCCGGCGAGCAGGTCGCCCGCCACGGCGTGCTGCAGGGCGAGCGGCGGGGCGGCCCAGACCAGCAGCAGGCCCAGGTAGCGCAGGCTCCCGCCGGCCGCCAGCAGCAGCGCGCCGGCCAGGGCCACCGCCGCCCAGGCGAGCGCGCCGGCTCGGCGCGAGCCGCAGGGCGCGGGCGCGGGCCGCGTCCAGCAGCCCGGTGCGCGTGCCCCAGGCGGTGACGAGGGCGACGAGCAGGACGACGAACGCGTACTCCTCGACCGGCACCGCCCCGGCGGTGGCGAGCACGCGGTCGGTCCCGTACGCCCAGACGCCGGTGCGGACGAGGTGCTCGTCCCACGGGGCGGTCCACGCCAGGGCGACGGCGGCCAGCAGCGCGGAGGCGCGGACGGCGGCGGGTCGGGGCCGCCGTCCGCGCAGCAGCAGGGCCGTCGGCACGGCCAGCAGGAGCAGGTCGAACAGCCAGTAGTCCACGGGAGGCTCCGGGGTCGGCCGTGCGGGGTGCGGCGTGCGGCCGCGGTCCGGGGGCGGGGAGGTCCCGCCCCCGGGCGGTGCGGGTGAGCGGTGTCCTGCCGGACCTACGCGGCGACCTTGCGTCCCGAGCCGGGCTCGGCGGCGACGTCGGCGTGGTCGTCGACGGCGAAGGTCGGGTCGTCGTCCTGGCTCTTCAGCCGGGCGACCTTGAAGATGACGAGCCCGAACGCGGCCTTGGCCAGGATGTCGGCCATCGTGTAGCCGAACTGCTTGAGCACGAAGGCGTCGCTGCCGTCGAAGCCCAGGACCGGGAACAGGTAGGCGATCGGGTACACGCCCCAGAGCCCGATGAGCATCAGGCGCAGCTTGCTGATGGTGCTCTTGACCTCGGCCGGCTGGCGGTCGATCGACTTGGTCAGCTCGACGAACAGCACGTACAGGATGTAGAGGAACGGCAGGGTCGACAGCGTCCCCCAGACCAGCCGGGTGCTGGTGTCCAGGGAGATCTCGCCGGGGTAGCCGAGGATGATCATGAGCGCCGAGGCCGGGACCAGCTTCATCAGCAGGCTCTTCTGCACCGCAGCGGCGAGGGCGAGCACGGCGACCGTCTCGACCAGGAGCAGCGGCACGGTCAGCAGCCAGTCGACGTACCGGTAGCCCTCGTTGAAGACGACCTCGGTGAGCGTGTAGACGCCCTGGCCGCCCTGCGCCTCGGTCTCGTAGGAGTCGCGGAAGTTGTTGAAGATGCGTACGTAGTGGTAGGTGGCGATGAACACGACCATCGCCGACACGACCACGGCGTTGCGGTAGCGGGGCAGCACGCGGCGCTGCGAGAGCACCAGGTACAGGCCGGTGAAGCCCAGGCTGGCGATGGCCAGCGAGAGCAGGTTGTAGACCGTCTCGTACTGCGTCGAGCTGAGCTCGAGGACCTGCTGTCCGTCCACGTCGACGTCTCCGGGGTGGTGCGCCGGCGTGCGCCGGCACGGGGCTGACGGGCGGCCCGGGGCGGGCGCGTCCGGTCCCGGAGCGGCGTGGCCACCCCCGGACGCTCGTCCCGGACGCGGTCCCCGACGGGGCGTGCCGACTGTCGCCCTCACGCGCCGGCGGCGCAACTCGAAGCACCCGTGAAGCGGTTCGGTGGCTCGAGACGGGCTCGCTACACGGTGAGGAAGGCGAGCACGTCCTGCCGGGTGAGCACGCCGACCGGCCGGCCCTCGTCGACGACGACCGCGGCGTCGGCCTTCTCCAGCGCCGCCATCGCGGCCTGCACCTGCTCGCCGGCACCGACCATCGGCAGCGGGCTGCCCATGTGGTCGGCGAGCCGGTCGTGCAGCTGCGCCCGGCCGTTGAACAGGGCGTCGAGCAGGTCGCGGTCGTGCACGGCCCCGACGATCTCGGCGGTCATCACCGGCGGCTCGGCCCGCACCACCGGCATCTGCGAGACGCCGTACTCGCGCAGGATGTCGATCGCCTCGCGGACCGTCTCGGTGGGGTGGGTGTGCACGAAGCTCGGCAGCGGGCCGCCGCTCCCCTTGCGGGCCAGGACGTCGCCGACCGTCTGGCCGCCCTCGGCCTGCAGGAAGCCGTAGTCGGCCATCCACTCGTCGTTGAAGATCTTGCTCAGGTAGCCCTTGCCGCTGTCGGGGAGCAGCACGACGACGACGTCGTCGGGGCCGGCCTCCGCGGCGACCTGCAGCGCGGCGACGACGGCCATGCCGCAGGACCCGCCGACCAGCAGCCCCTCGGTGCGGGCGAGCCGGCGGGTCATGGCGAACGAGTCGCGGTCGCTGACGGCGATGACCCGGTCCGGGACGCTCGCGTCGTAGGTGCTCGGCCAGAAGTCCTCGCCGACGCCCTCGACGAGGTAGGGCCGGCCGTCGCCGCCCGAGTAGACCGACCCGACCGGGTCGGCGCCGATCGACCTGGACCTTCCCCCCGCTGACCTCCTTGAGGTAGCGCCCGGCCCCGCCGATCGTGCCGCCGGTGCCCATGCCGGCGACGAAGTGCGTGACCCGGCCCTCGGTCTGCGCCCACACCTCGGGGCCGGTGGTCGTGTAGTGCGCCAGCGGGTTGGCGGGGTTGGAGTACTGGTCGGGCTTCCAGGCGCCCGGGATCTCCTCGGCCAGCCGGTCGCTGACCGAGTAGTAGGAGCGCGGGTCCTCGGGGTCGACCGCCGTCGGGCAGACCTCGACGCGGGCGCCGTACGCGCGGAGCACGTCGATCTTGTCGCGGGCCACCTTGTCGGGGCAGACGAAGACGCAGGAGTAGCCGCGGCGCTGCGCGGCGATGGCCAGCCCGACGCCGGTGTTGCCCGACGTCGGCTCGACGATCGTGCCGCCCGGCTGCAGCGCGCCGGACTCCTCCGCGGCCTCGATCATCGCCAGCGCGATGCGGTCCTTCACCGAGCCGCCCGGGTTGAGGTACTCGACCTTCGCGACGACCTGGGCGGGCAGCCCCGCGCCGACGGTGCCGAGCCGCACCAGCGGGGTGTTGCCGACGAGCTCGATGACGCTGTCGTGGACCTGCACGGGGGTCCCTCCTGGGGGTCGAGGCGGGCCAGGGTACGACCGCCGCCGGACGCGGGCCCCTCGACTACGCTGGTGCTACCGACGAGTGGGCGACAGGGGGCGAGGAGGGGCGCGTGGCGGCACAGCAGGGGCACCGGAGCGCCGGGGCGCGGGCATGAGCGGCACCCCCCTGGTCACCCTGCAGGGCTACGAGGTCCCGCGCCCCGGACGCCGGGCCAAGGCCGCCGCCCTGTCGGCCGGCTACGCCACCGGCGCCCTCACGGCGCTGGCCGCGGCCACCGGCGTCGTCTTCCAGGTCGAGGCGCAAGCTCGCCCGCAAGACGATCGGCAGGCCCACCGAGGCCGCGCCCGACCCGTCCGGCAGCTACGGCCGGGCCCGCCGCGGGCGCGCGCCCCTGCACCTGGTCGTCCTCGGCGACAGCGCCGCCGCCGGGCTCGGCGTCGAGCGGCCCGACCAGACGCCGGGCGCCCTGCTGGCCGGCGGCGTCGCCCGCGACCTGCGGCGGCAGGTCGCGCTGCGCGTCGTCGCCAAGACCGGCGCCCGGTCGGCCGCGCTCGACACCCAGGTCGGGCGCGCCCTGGCCGGCCCGGTCGACATCGCCTTCGTGCTCGTCGGGGCCAACGACGTCACCCACAAGGTCCCGGTCGCCGAGGCCGCCCGCGACCTCGCCCGCGCGGTCCGCACGCTGCGGGCGGCGGGCGCCCAGGTCGTCGTCGGCACCTGTCCCGACCTCGGGTCGGTCAAGCCGGTCCTGCAGCCGCTGCGCACCTACGCCCGCTACGTCAGCCGCCGGCTCGCGGCCGCCCAGACCGTCGCCGTCGTCGAGGAGGGCGGCCTGGCCGTCTCGCTCGGCGACCTGCTCGGCGGCGCCTTCCTCGTCGAGGACGCGCTGTGGAGCGCCGACCGCTTCCACCCCTCCGCCGAGGGCTACCGCCGCGATCGCCGACGCCGTCCTGCCCAGCCTGCTCGAGGCCCTCGGCGTCGCGATCCCCGTCAGCGTCCCGGTCAGCGACAGCGTCCAGGACGTCGGGCTGGCCGCCAGCGTCGCGGCCCGCGAGCCCGGCCTCGCGGTCGAGACCCTCGCCGGCGCCGACGGCGCCGCCGCCGACGGGCCGGGGCGCCTGGCCCGGCTCACCCGCCGCCTGCCGCTCGTCGGCCGCGGGGCGCCGGAGGCCCGCACGCCCGACGCCGACGACGCCGCGCCGGCCGCTGCCGCGGACCCGGTCGGAGCCCCCGCCGGCACCGCGCCGTAACCTCCGAGGCGACCGAACGCCGTTCTACCCCCAGGAGTCCCCGTGCCCGAGGCAGTGATCGTCTCCACCGCGCGCTCGCCCATCGGGCGCGCCTTCAAGGGCTCGCTCACCGAGCTGCGTCCCGACGACCTGGCCGCGACCATCGCGCAGGCCGCGCTCGACAAGGTCCCCGGCCTCGACCCCCGCGAGATCGACGACCTCATGCTCGGCTGCGGCCTGCCCGGCGGCGAGCAGGGCTACAACATGGGCCGCGTCGTCGCCGTGCGCATGGGCATGGACTTCCTGCCCGGCACCACGATCACCCGCTACTGCTCCTCCTCGCTGCAGACCACCCGCATGGCCTTCCACGCCATCAAGGCCGGCGAGGGCGACGCCTACCTGTCGGCCGGCGTCGAGATGGTCAGCCGCTTCATCAAGGGCAACAGCGACTCGCTGCCCGACACGACCAACCCCGTGTTCGCCGACGCCCAGGCCCGCAGCGCCCAGCGCGGCGCCGAGGGCATCGAGTCCTGGACCGACCCGCGCGAGTCCGACACGCTGCCCGACGTCTACATCCCGATGCTGCAGACCGCCGAGAACCTGGCCCGCCTCAAGGGCGTCAGCCGCCAGGAGATGGACGAGTTCGGCGCCCGCTCGCAGCAGCTCGCCGAGAAGGCCATCGCCAACGGCTTCTGGGAGCGCGAGATCACGCCGGTCACCACCCCCGGCGGGAACACCGTCAGCAAGGACGACGGCCCCCGCGCCGGCACCACCGTCGAGGGCATCAGCGGCCTCAAGCCGATCCTGCCGAACGGCCTGGTCACCGCCGGCAACGCCTGCCCGCTGAACGACGGCGCGGCCGCCGTCGTCGTCATGAGCGACACCCGGGCCAAGGAGCTGGGCATCACCCCGCTGGCCCGCATCGTCTCGACCGCGGTCACCGGCCTCTCGCCCGAGATCATGGGCTACGGCCCGGCCGAGGCGATCAGGCTCGCCCTGTCGCGCGCCGGCAAGACGGTCGCCGACATCGACCTGTTCGAGATCAACGAGGCCTTCGCGGCCCAGGTCATCCCGTCCTACAAGGACCTCGACATCCCCCTGGACAAGCTCAACGTCCACGGCGGCGCCATCGCCGTCGGCCACCCGTTCGGCATGACCGGCGCGCGCATCACCGGCACGCTGATCAACGGCCTGCAGACCCTCGACAAGAAGTGGGGCGTCGAGAGCATGTGCGTCGGCGGCGGCATGGGCATGGCCATGGTCATCGAGCGCCTCGGCTAGTCCTCCCGCACCTCGCGCCGACGGCCGGTCACCCCGCGGGGTGACCGGCCGTCGCCGTGCCCGGGGCCGGGCGGGTCAGGGCAGGCGCGCCCACAGCCGCTCGGCGCAGCGCTGCACCAGGTCGGGGTCCTCGGTCTGCGTCCAGGCGAACGGCCGGTCGAGGTCGGCGCCCTGCACGGGCACGTCGGGGGCGAGGTCGCGCGCGACGAAGGCCGCGCTGATGCCGTCGCCGAGCACCACGATGTCCCACTCGGCGACGAGCGGGTCGTGCGGCAGCAGGGCGACGTGGACCAGCCCGTCGCTGCCCGGCAGGTAGTCGCTCGTCAGCCCGCGGGCGAAGGCGTGCACCCGCGCGCCGGCCCTGGCCAGCGCCGCGTAGGACTGCCGGGACGGGCCGGTGAGGTGCCGCCGGTCCTGGAAGGTCACGAGGACGGCGTCGGGCCGGGCGGCGAGGGCACGCCGCTCGAGCAGTCGGCTGGCGGCGAGCAGCTCGCGCTTGGTCCGGCGCTGCGGTGCGACGCGGTGGGCGACGACGTCGAACGGGCTGTCGACCGCGGAGGCGTCCGGCCGGGTGGTCACGGAGGTCATGCCGTCGCATCGGTCGCGATGATCAGGACCTGTAGTCCCTCAGCCGGGTGGCGCCGGGCAGCCCTCGGCGAGCAGGTCGCCGAGCTGCTCGACGAGCCCGGCGGGCACGTCGTCGCCGAGCAGCTCCGTGCGGTGGACCAGCAGGTGCGCGGCGGCCGCGCGGGCGACGTCGTCGGGCGGGCCGAGCCGGACGAGGTCGGCCGCGACGACGGCGAGCTGGTCGGGCAGCGCGAGGTCGGCGTCCAGCCGCGGCAGCGGCACCGGGGCCTCACCGCCGAGCGCGGCCAGCGCCGCGGCGAGGTGGTGCACGAGGTCGGCCCGGCTGACGCCGGGCCGGACGGCCGCGGCCCAGCGGGCGGGCGTCCACACGCGCAGCCGCTGCACCAGGCTGCGGGCCTCGCGGTCGAGCAGCTCTACTGCGGCCCCTGCAGCCACCGCTGCACCTCCTGCCGGCTGTCGCCGCCCGGGCCGGGCAGCGCCTTGGTCGCAGCAGCAGGGCCGAGCGCCCGCAGGCCCCCGGCCAGGGCCTCCGCACTGCCCGCTGCCACCACGACGTGCTCGGCGCCGAGCCCCTCCGCGAGGCCCGTCTCGTCGGTGGTCAGCAGGCGGCAGCCGTGGGCGAGCCCCTCGACCAGGGACAGGCCGACCTGCTCGCGCCAGCCCTCGACCCGCCGGCTCGGCAGCACCACCGCGGCCGCCCGCCGCAGGGCCTCGTGGACCTGCGGCGCGGTCGGCCTGCACCACGAGGTCGACGTCGGTGCGGCCCTGCGCCCACGCCCGCACCTGCCCGGTGCGCGGGCCCCAGCCCAGCACCCGCAGCCGCCAGCCGTCGGGGCCCACCTCGTCCCAGGCGGCCATCAGCAGGTCGATGCCCTTGCGCTCGGACAGCTCGGCGGCGAAGACCAGCTCGGGCGCGGCCGGGGCGGACCGCTCGTCGCCGAAGCAGAGCCCGCAGCGGGCCCGCCGCTCCTCGACGACCGTGCTGCGCCAGGGGGCGTCCGGGCAGCTCTGCCCGTAGGCGCGGGCGGCGGCGGCGCTGCCGAACGCGACGGCCTGCAGCCGCTCCCAGCCGGCCGGCGCGGGGTGGGGCAGCACCTCGATGGCGTAGGACGCCAGCAGCGGCACCGGGGGCGGCGTCGGCCAGGCGCAGGGCGGCGGGCCACTGCGCGAGCCAGAGCGGCTCGGTGACCTCCAGGACGTCCGGCGGGTCGGCCCGCAGGTCGTCGGCCAGGACCGCCTCGTCGGCCAGCAGCACCGGGAACGGCGGGTCGGCCAGCAGGGCGTCGTCGCAGTCGGGGTGGCGGTCGGACGCCAGCAGCCGGAAGCCGGGCAGCGGGGCGAGCCGCTCGAGGTGCGACGACCGCAGGACCGGCGTCCACAGCGCGTAGGACGTCACCGCGCCACCCTAGGAGCCGTACGGTCGGCCCATGACGCGCGCCGCCGCCGCCCTGCTCGTGCTGGCGCTCGCCGCGGCCGGCCTCGCCCCGGGCGCACCGGCGGCGGCGGCAGCCCCGGCGGCCCTGCCCTGCCCGGCGGCGTACGCCGCCCCCGACCCCGCCCGCCCGGTGCTCACCGCCGACGTCACCGTCGACGGGCGCGGCACGGTCGCGGGGACCGTCCGCTACCTGTTCACCCCCGACCTGCCGACCGGCGAGGTGGTGCTGCGGCTGTGGGGCGCCGCGCCGCGGCCACGGGCGAAGGGCGGTGCGGTCACGGTGGGCCGGGTCGCCGTCGCCGGGGTGCAGCGCACCGTGCAGCGACCCTCCCCCACGCTGCTGCGCGTCCCGCTGGCCGGGCGCACCCCCGCGGGCCGGCAGATCAGCATCGACGTCGCGTTCACCCTGCGCCTGCCCGTCGGCGCCGACGACCGGCTGGGCTTCCGCAGCGGCGTCTCGTGGTTCGGCAGCGGCCTGCCGCTGCTGGCCTGGGAGCGGGGCCGCGGCTGGGCGACCGAGCCCGAGACCGCCGCCTTCGCCGAGGCCGCCACCAGCGAGGCCTACCGGGTGGAGCGGCTCGCCGTCACCCGGCCGGTCGGGCAGACGGTGCTGGCCACTGGCGAGCAGGTCTCCGACGACGGCCGCACCGCGGTCTTCCGGGCCCGCGCCGTCCGCGACGTGCTGGTCACCAGCGGGGTGTTCCGCACCGCCTCCACGCGCACCAGCGAGGGCGTCCCGGTGCAGGTCGGCGTCTCCCCCGGGCTGCAGGACGACCCGGCCGCCGTCGCCGCCGAGCTGGCCCGCGCGGTCCGCGCCCACGCCTCCCGCTTCGGGCCCTACCCCTACGAGCGGCTCGTCGCCGCCGTCGTCCCCGACCTGCGCGGCGGGATCGAGCAGCCGGGCGCCCTGCTGCTCGGCAGCGGCCAGGGGTCGCCGTCCGACCCGACCGGCAGCCACGAGGTCGCCCACCTGTGGTTCTACGGGCTCGTCGGCGACGACCAGGCGCGCGACCCGTGGCTCGACGAGGCGTTCGCCACCTACGCCGAGGCGCTCGACCGCGGCACCGGGCCCGGCTACGAGCGCACGGCGGTCCCGGCCGACGGGCTGCGCCGCGTCGGCGCCCCCATGACCTACTGGGAGGGCCGATCCTCCTACTACCGCTCGGTCTACGTGCAGGGGGCGGCCGCCCTGCTGCGCGCCCGCCGGGCCGCGGGGGCCGCCGCGTTCGACCGGGCGCTGGGCTGCCACGTCCGGCGCAGCGCCCAGCGGATCAGCACCCCCGCCGGCCTGCAGGCCTCGCTGCGCCACCTGCCCGCCGCCCTGGCCGAGCTGCAGCGCGCCGGAGCGCTCCCCGCCCCGCGGTAGCCGCCCCGGCGAACGGGCAGACTGGACGCCGTGACGCCTGCCAGACGCCCGAGCCCGTGCTGACCGCGCTGCTCGGGGTCCTCGCCGTCCTGCTGCTCACCGCCGGGACGGCCCTGTTCGTGGCGGCCGAGTTCTCGCTCGTCGCCGTCGAGCGGCCGGGCCTGGAGGCCGCCGAGCGCGAGGGCGACGTGGGGGCGCGCCGGGTGCTGCAGTCCGTGCGCACCCTGTCCTTCCAGCTCTCCGGCGCGCAGCTCGGCATCACCATGACCACCCTGGTCGTCGGCTTCATCGCCGAGCCCTCGTTCGCGGCCTTCGTCGAGCCCGGGCTGGCCGCCGTCGGGCTGCCCGAGGGGCTGTCCGCCGCCCTCGCCCTGGCCGTCGCGCTGCTCATCGCCACCGTGCTGCAGATCGTGTTCGGCGAGCTGGTCCCCAAGAACCTCGCCATCGCCCAGCCCTACCCGACCGCCCGTGCCGTCGCCGGGCCGCTGCGCGGGTTCAGCGCCCTGCTGCGACCGCTCATCGCCGCCTGCAACTCCAGCGCCAACGCCGTCGTGCGCAGCTTCGGCATCGAGCCGCAGGAGGAGCTGCGCTCGGCCCGCTCGGCCAGCCGAGCTCGGCAGCCTGGTCCGCTCCTCCGCCGAGGAGGGCGCCCTGGACGTGCAGACCGCCGAGATGCTCACCCGGTCGCTGGCCTTCGGCGACCGCAACGCCGGCGACGTCATGACCCCGCGCATGCAGATGGTCACCCTCGAGCAGGGCGACTCCGTGACCCGCCTGCTCGAGCTCGCCCACGAGACCGGCCACTCCCGCTTCCCCGTCGAGGGCAACGACGGCGTCGACGACGTCATCGGCGTCGTCCACGTCAAGAAGGCCTTCGCGGTCGCCCGCGACGAGCGGCGGCGCACCCGGGTCAGCACCGTCATGGGCCCGGTGGCCCGGGTGCCCGAGACCGTCCACTGCGACGACCTGCTGCGCACCCTGCGCGAGCCCGGCCTGCAGATGGCCGTCGTCATCGACGAGTACGGCGGCACGGCCGGGGTCGTCACGCTGGAGGACCTCGTCGAGGAGCTGGTCGGGGAGGTCGACGACGAGCACGACGCCCCCAGCCGGCCCGACGTCGAGCAGGGGCCGGACCGCACGCTCGTGCTGTCCGGACTGCTGCGCGACGACCAGGTCGCCGACGCCTGCGACTTCGAGCTCCCCGAGGGCCCCTACGACACCCTCGGCGGCCTGGTCATGGCCCGCCTCGGCCGGCTGCCCAGGAAGGGCGACGTGGTCGACGTCGACGGCTGGCAGCTCACCGTGCTGGAGCTCGACGGGCGCCGCGTCGACCGCGTGCAGCTCGTGCCCCCGCCCGAGGCCGAGGACCTGGCCGGGCAGGGGGCCGCATGACCGTCGCCTCGCTGCTCGCCGCCGTGCTGCTCCTGGCCGGCAACGCCTTCTTCGTCGGGGCCGAGTTCGCCGTCATCAGCGTGCGGCGCAGCCAGGTCGAGCCGCTGGCCGACGGCAGCCGGCGCGCCCAGGTCGTGCTGGACGCGCTGCGCCACCTGTCGCTGATGCTGGCAGGCGCGCAGCTCGGCATCACGCTGTGCTCGCTCGGTCTCGGCGCGGTCGCCGAGCCCGCCGTCGCGCACCTGCTCGAGGACGTGCTGGAGGCCGCCCGGGTGCCGGAGTCGCTGCTGCACCCGATCGCCTTCGCGGTCGCCCTGTCGCTCGTGGTCTTCCTGCACATGGTGCTCGGCGAGATGGTCCCCAAGAACATCTCCATCGCCTCCCCGGAGCGCGCGGCGCTGCTGCTCGTGCCGCCGCTCTACCGCTTCGCCTCGCTCACCGGTCCGGTGCTGCGCGGGCTCAACGCCTTCGGCAACCGGCTGCTGCGCGCCCTCGGCGTCGAGCCCAAGGACGAGCTGGCGTCGTCGTTCTCGCCCGACGAGCTCGCCGGGATCATCCAGCACTCCCGCGAGGAGGGGCTGCTCGACGAGGAGGAGCACGAGCGGCTGTCCGGCGCGCTCGAGCTCGGGCAGCAGCCGGCGTCCACCGTCATGCTCCCGCTCGACCGGCTGGTCACCGTGCCCGAGACGGTCACCGCCGACGAGCTCGAGGAGCTCGTGGTCATCACCGGCTTCTCCCGCTTCCCGGTCCGCACCGAGCGCGACGACCCGTCCACGCCCGCCGTCGCCGAGGGCGGGCTGCTGGGCTTCGTCCACGTCAAGGACGTGCTGGGGCTGTCCGAGCGCGAGCGCCGGGAGCCGCTGGTGCGCCGCCGGCTGCGCCGCATGCCGCCGGTCCCCGCCCACCTGCCGCTCGCCGAGGTGCTGGCCCTGCTGCAGACCACCAAGAGCCACCTGGGTCAGGTCGTCGACGCCGCGGGCCACGCCGTCGGGGTCATCGCGCTGGAGGACGTCGTCGAGCAGTTCGTCGGCGAGGTCGAGGACGAGAACACGCCCGCTGAACGCCCCCGCCCTGCGCGACTGACCCCTCCCCGCACACGGCGGCGGGCCGCCGCTCCGTGGGGAGCGACGGCCCGTCGGGGTCGTGCTGTCGTGCTAGTCGCGGCCCTGCAGGTAGCTCAGCAGGCGCAGCACCTCGAGGTAGAGCCACACCAGGCCGACGACGAGGCCGAACGCGATGCGCCAGGACTCGCGGGTGTCGACGCCGCCCTCCACCATGCGCTGGGCCTGGTCGAAGTCGAGCACGAAGGTCAGCGCGCCGAAGGTGATGAAGGCGAGGCTGAACAGGATCGACAGCGGCAGGTTGTCGCCGCGGATGCCCAGGGCGTCGCCGTCGCCGAACAGGCCGACGAGCAGGTTGACCATGAGCAGGCCGAACAGGCCGAGGAAGGCGGTGGTGACGACCTTGCGGAACTTCGGGGTGTTGCGCAGCCGGCCGCTCTTGAACGCGTACAGGACGGCGCCGAAGACGGCGGCCGTGCCGATGACGGCCTGCGTGACGATGCCGCCGCCGAAGGCGTCGTTGTAGACGTGGCTGATGGCGCCGAGGAAGACGCCCTCGAGCGCGGCGTAGGCCAGCACCAGCGGCGGGCTGACCTGCTTCTTGAACATGTTGACCAGCGCGAGCACGAAGCCGGCGATGCCGGCGATCGCGGCGACGCCGAAGCCGACGTCGGCGACCCAGGCGAACGTGCCGGTCACCACGATGATGCCCAGCAGCAGGCCGGTCTTGAGGACGATGTCGTCGTAGGTCAGCCGGGCGGGGGTGTTGTAGATGCCGGCGACGTCGGACGCGCTCGGCGCGTACTGCCCAGTGCCGCGGAGGCTCTCGTGGAGCGCCGTGCTGCGCTGGAACACGGGGTTGCTGGACTGGCGTGCCATCAGGTGCTGCTCCTCTGCGGGGTCCTCGGACGGGACCTCACGACCAGTAGAACGCAGGAGGGGCGCCGGGTGTGCCCGCCGGGCCCGGACGAGTGGGCAGGCCCGCGTTGCCGGGAGTCGGCAGTCCTCGGGGTACCCGGGGCGGGATTCGAACCCGCGATCCCTCTCGGGCAGGAGGGTTTAAGCCTCCCGTGTATGCCGCTCCACCACCCGGGCCCGGGCTGGAGCGTAGGCGCCTGCGGCACACTCGGCCGGTGAGGCTGCTCCTGACGTCCGCCGGCATCAGCACCCCGCTCGTCCGGGACGCGCTGGTGCGCCTGCTCGGCCGGCCGGTCGAGCAGTGCCGCGCCCTGCTGGTGCCCACCGCGATCCTGCCGTTCCCGGGCGGGCCCGAGATGGCGGCGCGGCTGGTGCGGGGCGAGGTGCAGACCCCGCTGGCCGACCTGGGCTGGGCGACCCTCGGCGTGCTCGACCTGACCGCGCTGCCGAGCATCGACCGCGAGGTGTGGGAGCCCGGCGTCCGGGCGGCGGACGCGCTGCTGTTCTGGGGCGGCGACCCGCTGTTCCTCGCCCACTGGGTCCGCGCATCCGGGCTCGCCGACCTGCTGCCGTCGCTGGACGCGGTCTGGGTCGGCGTCAGCGCCGGCGCGATGGCGGCCTGCGGCACGTTCGCGGAGACCTACGTGGAGCCGCGCCGCTGCAGCGGGACGCCGCTGACCTCCACCGAGGTCGCCTTCCCGACGCCGGACGGCGAGGTGGCGCGCACCGTCGTCACCGCGGCCGGCGCCGGGCTGGTCCCGTTCGCGGTGCTGCCGCACCTGGAGGCCGAGGGCCACCCGGACGCGACGCTGCCGAACGCCGAGCTGTGGGCCGCGCACTGCCCGGTCCCGACCTACGCGATCGACGACCGGAGCGCGCTCGCCGTCGTCGACGGGGCGGTGGAGGTCGTCTCGGACGGCACCTGGCGGCTCTTCCCGGCGGGACCCGGGGCAGGCGGCTAGAGGAGCCCGGCGAGCTCCCGGGCGCGGGCCAGGACGGCGTCGAGCATGTCCTCGGTGAGCCGTCCGGTGAAGGTGTTCTGCTGGCTGACGTGGTAGCAGCCGAGCACGGTGAGGCCGCCCGGGAGCGCCACCTCGACGCCGTGCCCGAAGGCCGGGACCGGGCGCGGGACCTCGACGCCGGCGGCCCGCAGGGTCGGCCACAGCGCCTGCCACCCGAACCCCCCGAGCACGACCACCACCCGGGCCGTGGGCAGCAGGAAGCGCCACTCGGCGGCCAGCCACGCGCTGCAGGTGTCGCGCTCGACGGTCGTCGGCCGGTTCGCGGGCGGGGCGCAGCGCACCGGCAGGGTGATGCGCGTGTGCAGCAGCTCCAGCCCGTCGTCGGCGCTGACCGACGTCGGCCGGCTGGCCAGGCCCGCGCGGTGCAGGGCGGCGAACAGCCAGTCGCCGGAGCGGTCGCCGGTGAAGATCCGCCCCGTCCGGTTGCCGCCGTGCGCGGCCGGGGCCAGCCCGACGACGACGACCCCCGCGCCCGCCGGGCCGAGGCCGGTGACCGGACGGCCCCAGTAGGTCTGGTCGGCGTAGGAGGCGCGCTTGTCCTGCGCGACCTGCTCGCGCCAGGCGACCAGCCGGGGGCAGGCCCGGCACACCGACGACCGGCCGTCGAGCTCCTCCAGGGCGGGGGCGCTGCCGGCCAGCCGGGCGACGTCGTCGGGGGTGTGCGCGACGGGCGTGGAGCGGGTGGCCCGGTCGGTGGGGAAGCCCGAGCCCGGCGGGATCACGTCGCCGCGCTCCAGGCGATGCCGTCGAGGATGTCGGCCTCGCTGACGACGACCTCGGACAGGCCGAGCCGGTCGACCAGGGTGCGCAGCACCAGTGCCCCCGCGCCGATCACGTCGACCCGGCCCTCGTGCACGTACGGCAGCGCGGCCCGGTCGGCCCGGGACATCTGCAGCAGCCCGGTGCAGGCGGCCACGACGTCGGGGCCCGGCAGCCGGGCCAGGTGGATCGCGGCGCTGTCGTAGCGGTCGAGCCCCAGGACGTGCGCGGCGACGGTGGTGACCGACCCGGCCAGGCCGACGAACGTGCGGGCCTGCTCGACGGGCACGACCTCGCGCACGAGGGCGAGGGCGGCGTCGACGTCGGCCTCGGCGGCGCGCACCTGCTCTGCGGTCGGGGGGTCGTCGTGCAGGTGGCGCTCGGTGAGCCGGACGCAGCCGACGTCGACGGAGCGGGCGGCCGTGACCGACCCGCTGCCCAGGACGAGCTCGGTCGAGCCGCCGCCGATGTCGGCGACCAGGAAGGGCCCCTCGTCCGGGTCGAGGCCGCGGGTGGCGCCGTCGAAGGACAGCGCGGCCTCCTCGTCGCCGGTCACGACCTCGGGCGCGACGCCGAGCACGTCGGTCACCATCGCGACGAAGTCGGCGCGGTTCTCGGCGTCGCGGGTGGCCGAGGTCGCGACCATGCGGACGCGCGCGCACTCCAGCGACCGGACGAGCGCGGCGTAGTGCTCGAGGGCGGCGCGGGTGCGCCCGAGCGCGGCGTCGGACAGCCGGCCGGTCCGGTCGACGCCCTCCCCGAGCCGCACGATGCGCATCTCGCGGTGCAGGTCGGTCATGGAGGGCCCGTGCACGTCGGCGACCAGCAGCCGGATGCTGTTGGTCCCGCAGTCGACGGCGGCGACCCGGGTCACCGGTGCAGCTTCTTCCCCGGCACCGCGTCGGGGTCGTCGGGGTCGACGCAGGGGCCGGACGCCCACCAGTCGGGCAGCGCCTCGAGGGCCTCGTCGCCGAACGGGTTGACCCCCGGACCGACGGCGAGGCTGTGGGCGACCAGCACGTGCAGGCACTTCACCCGCACCGGCATGCCGCCCTGCGCGGGGACGCCCTCGAGCACCTCGTGGGCGTCGCGCCGGGCGACGTAGTCGGCGGCGGCAGCCTCGTAGCGGGCGCGCAGCTCCGGCGTCGGCCTCCAGCCGCTCGGTCATCTCGCGCATGAGCCCGTCGGACTCCAGCGTCCCGATGCGCGAGGCCAGCTTCGGGCAGGTCAGGTAGTAGAGCGTCGGGAAGGGCGAGCCGTCCGGCAGCCGCGGCGCCGTCTCGACGACGTCGGGCAGCGAGCAGGGGCAGCGGTGCGCGACCCCGGTCATGGCCCGCGGGGTGCGGCCGAGCTGCAGGCCGACCGCCCGCCGGTCGCGCGTCCTGCGGCGTGCCCGTCACTCGCCCCTGTCCGCCTCGCGCAGGCTGCCCCACAGCTGGCCGTACCAGGGCGAGGTGGAGGTGCGCTGCTGCTCCTCGGCCGCCGCCGCGGCGGGGGCGTCGGGCCGCAGGACGACGTAGGCCGTCTCGCCGGGCGAGACGTAGTGCAGGCGCTCGCGGGCGACCTGGGCGACGTAGGCGGGGTCCTGCAGCTGCGCGCGCCGCTGCTCGAGCGCCGCGACCCGGGCGCGCTGGTCGGCCTGGGCCTGCTCGGCCGCGTGGATCTCGCGCCGCTGGGCCAGGTACTCGCGCAGCGGCACGGCGGCCGACAGCACGAGCGCGCACACCAGCAGCCCGAGCAGGGCGGCGCGGGTGGTCAGGCCGCTGCGCGCCGGTGCGGGCGCGGCGGCGGGCGCCTTCGCGGCCGCGGCGCGGCGGGCGGCGGCCCGCGCCGCCGGGCGGCCGGCGGTGTCCGGGCGCGCTCCCACCGGACGCCGGCCCGGCGAGCCGGGTCGCAGGGAGGCCACGGGGCTAGGCCCGGACGAAGCGGGGGAACGCCCCGGCACCCGCGTAGCGGGCGGCCTCGTCGAGCTCCTCCTCGATGCGGAGCAGCTGGTTGTACTTCGCGACGCGCTCGGACCGGGCCGGGGCGCCGGTCTTGATCTGGCCGCAGTCGGTGGCGACCGCGAGGTCGGCGATCGTGGTGTCCTCGGTCTCGCCGGAGCGGTGGCTCATCATGCAGCGGTAGCCGCTGCGGTGCGCCAGCTGCACGGCGTCGAGGGTCTCGGTGAGCGTGCCGATCTGGTTGACCTTGACCAGCAGCGCGTTGGCGCAGCCGCGGGCGATGCCGTCGGCCAGCCGGGCCGGGTTGGTGACGAACAGGTCGTCGCCGACCAGCTGCACCTGCGCGCCGAGCTGGGCGGTCATGGCGGCCCAGCCGTCCCAGTCGCTCTCGTCGAGCGGGTCCTCGATGGACACCAGCGGGTAGTCGGCGACGAGCTGCGCGTAGTACGCGATCATCTCGTCGGCGCTCTTGGCCGAGCCCTCGAAGGTGTACCCGGCGTCGGTGTGGAACTCGCTGGCGGCGACGTCGAGCGCGAGCACCATGTCGGTGCCGGCCGTGAGCCCGACGCTGCTGATCGCCTCCAGGATGAGGTCGAGCGCCGCGCGGTTGCTGGGCAGGTCCGGCGCGAAGCCGCCCTCGTCGCCGACCGAGGTGGCGAGGCCCTGCTTCTTCAGCACGCTCTTGAGCGCCTGGTAGGTCTCGGCGCCCATGCGCAGCGCCTCGGCGAAGGTCGCGGCGCCGATCGGGGCGACCATGAACTCCTGGACGTCGACGTTGGTGTCGGCGTGCGCCCCGCCGTTGAGGATGTTGAGCATCGGCACCGGCAGCACGTGGGCGTTCGGCCCGCCGACGTAGCGGAACAGCGGCAGGCCGGTCGAGTCGGCCGCCGCGCGGGCCACGGCCAGGCTGACGCCGAGCAGGGCGTTCGCGCCGAGCCGGCTCTTGTCGGGGGTGCCGTCGAGGTCGAGCAGGGCCTGGTCGACCAGCCGCTGCTCGGTCGCCTCGAAGCCCAGCAGGGCGTCGCCGATCTCGTCGAGGACGGCGTCGACGGCCTTGGTGACGCCCTTGCCGCCGTAGCGGCTGCTGTCGCCGTCGCGCAGCTCGACCGCCTCGTACTGGCCGGTGCTCGCGCCGCTGGGGACCGCCGCCCGGGCCAGGGTGCCGTCGTCGAGGGCGACCTCGACCTCGACGGTGGGGTTGCCGCGCGAGTCCAGGATCTCGCGGGCGCCGACGGCCTCGATGGTGGGCACGGTGCTCCAGACGCTCAGGGGTGGGTCGCGCGGCGAGCGTAACGGCCGGGCGCGTCAGCCTCCGAGCAGGGCTCGCAGGTGTCGGGGCGCCGGGCTGCCGTGCGCCAGGACGTCGTCGAAGGACGTGCGGCCGGCCAGCAGCGGGGCCAGCTCGGCGTAGCCGACGAAGTACGTCGACAGCTGGGCGCTGGTCAGCAGGGCCCGCGTCCACTTCCCGACCGCCTCGCCCTCCTCCTGGTACCCGGCCGAGGTCATGAGCCCGACCGCCTCGGTCTCGGAGAGCCCGCCCGCGTGGACGCCGGCGTCGAGCAGGGCGTTGAGCGTCATCCGCAGCTGCATCTTGAGCTGCTGCAGGTGGACGGGGACGCCGCCGTGGCCGTGCTCGACCATCAGCCGCTCGGCGTGGACGGCCCAGCCCTCGACGAAGCTGCCGCTGCCCAGCACGGCCCGCACCCGCGACGGGTGCCGGCGGGCGTGCGCGAGCTGCAGGACGTGCCCCGGCATGGCCTCGTGGACGGTGAGGTTCGTGACCATCGCGGCGTTGTACTCGCGGTAGAAGCTGCGCGACGCGCGCGGCCGACCAGCCGGGCGGCGTCGGGCTGATCGCGTAGTAGGTGGTGCCGCCCTGCTCGAGCGCGCCGGGGGCGTCGCAGTAGGCGACCGCGACCCCGCGGCGGAACTCCGGCATGACCTGCACCTCGCAGGGGTCGTCCGGGACGGTGGCGAGCCCCGTGCGCCGCACGACGTCGGCGGTCTCGACCGAGCGACCGGCGGGCCAGCGCGACGATGCCGGCGTCGTCGGGCGCCTCCGCGGCCACCCGGTCGAGGGCGGTGCGGACCGGGTCGGGGACGTCGCCGACCCAGTCGCGGGCGACCCGGCTCAGCTCCTCGGTGACCCGCTCGAGGTTCTCGCGGGCGGCCTGCACGACCTCGCGTGCTCGACAGCTCGGCGTCGAGCACGAGGTGGAGCTTCGCGGCGAAGACGTCGGCGCCCAGGCGGGGGTCGCGCTCGGCCGGCAGCCCCTGCAGGAAGGCGGCGTACCGCTCCAGCGCCGCGACGGCCCCGGCCTGCGCCGGCTCCACCTCGCCCGCCAGCCCCGGCTCCTGCGCGAGCAGCGCGCCGACCTCGTCGCGGACCAGCGCGACGACGCCGGCCGCCTGCTGCACGGCGGTGTCGCGGTGGACGGCCGGGACGTCCTCCAGCGTCCGCTCGGCCTGGGCCAGCCGCTCGGGGACCGCCCGCAGCCGGGCGGCCAGCGAACGCAGCCGCTCCCCGGCGGGCAGCACGTCGCGGGCCAGCAGCGGGTGCAGCGCGTCGCCCGGCAGCCACAGCAGCGGGTCCCAGGTGTGCTCGCGCAGCACCTCGGCGGAGAACAGCCGCCGGTCCAGGCCCTGCCGCAGCGTCTCCAGGTCGACGCGCCTCGTCGAGCGTCAGGGCGTCCTCGTCGAGGCTGTCGAGCTCGTCGCGGCGGGCCCGCAGCACCCGCACCGCCTCGGCCCGGCCCGGGGCCGACAGGTCGTCCAGCAGGTCGTCGTACCGGTGGTCGCCGAGCTCGGTCGCCGTCTCGGGCGAGAGCCGGAGCAGGTCGTCGACGACGTCCTCGAAGAGCTTCATCCCCGGGAGCGTGCCACCAGGTCCGGCCCGACCGCGGCGGGCGAGGTCGCGCCGCACAGCCGCAGCACCTCCAGCACCTCCTCGCGCAGGCCGTCGAGCAGGTCGCGCACCCCGTCGGCGCCGCCGACCGCCAGCGCCCACAGCTGGGGCCGCCCGAGCAGCACGGCGTCGGCGCCGAGGGCCAGCGCGGTGACGACGTCGCGGCCGCTGCGCACCCCGCCGTCGACGAGCACGCCGGCCCGGCCCCCGACGGCCGCCGCCACCTCCGGGAGCGCGTCGGCGCTGGCGACCGCGCCGTCGAGCTGCCGCCCGCCGTGGTTGGACACCACGACGCCCGCCGCCCCCGCCTCCACCGCGGCGACGGCGTCGTCGTCGCGCAGCACGCCCTTGACCCAGAACGGCAGCCCCGCCTCGGCGGCGAGGGCGACGGCGTCGTCCAGGGTGACGTCGTCGGCGAGCTCGGCGCCGGGGCGCTCGGCGAGCCCGGGGGCCGAGCGGCGCGCGCCCGGCGGCAGCGTCTCCTTGCCCGCCCGGCGCCGGCCGAGGACCGGGGCGTCGCCCGTGACCACGAGCGCCGCGGCGCCGAGGTCGCGGGCCCGCGCGGCGACCTCGCGGGTCAGCCCGCGGTCGCGCAGCACGTACAGCTGCTGCCACCACCGCCCGGGCGGCAGGCCCATGTCCTCCAGGGCGACCGAGGCCCGGGCCGACACCACCGGCAGGGAGCCGCCCGCGACGGCTCCCGCGACCGTCGCCGCCTCGCCGTCGGGGTGGGCCAGGCCGTGCAGCGCGCACGGTCCGAGCAGCACCGGCAGGGCGAGGTCGACCCCGCCGACGACGGCCGCCGTCGAGACCGCGGAGACGTCGCGCAGCACCCGCGGCCGCAGCCGGTGCGCGCGCCAGGCGGCCGTCGCCTCCGCCGCCGACTGCCCCTCCCCCGCGGCGCCGTCGTAGTAGGCGAGGACCGCGGGGTCCAGGACCGCGGCCGCCCGCTCGCGGGTCACGCCCGGCGCAGCCGCGCGCCCCGGGCGACCCGGCCGGTGCCGCGGGCCGTCAGGTAGAAGCCGCGCCGGCCGTCCTCGAGGAAGGCCATCGCGGCGCGCACCTCGTCGTCGACCGGGGAGCCGGCGTCGCGGCCGAGCAGCCAGCGGGTGAACTCGACGCAGGGCGGCGCGGCGACGGCGCCCTCGAGCACCAGGTCGTCCCCGTCCTCGGTCCCGAGCAGCAGCGTGCCGGCGAGGTCGGCCTCGGACAGCGGGCCGTCCGTGTCGAGCAGCAGGCTCTCGCCCGCGCACCCGTCGGCGGCGCGCTCGCCGAAGCGCTCGCGCAGCTGCGCGTAGTGCGCCCGCGGCAGCACCGACAGGCCGTTCGCGCCGCGCCGTTGCGGGTCTGCGGGTGGTCGGCGTGGTGGGCGTCGAGCGCGCCGTCCGGCCCGACGACGCCCCGCGGCCCGACGGCGAGCTCGTGCACCTCGACCAGGGGCGCGGGGTCGTAGACCCGCTGCCCGGCCGGCCCGGGCTTGAGCGGCGAGCGCTGCAGCTGCAGGCGGACGACGGTCCCGAGCAGGCCGCCGTCAGGCGACACAGGTCTCGCCGCCGGTCAGCCCGACGACCGTGGCGCTCTCGCTGTCGCTGTCGAGGAACCCGCCGAGGCCGCTCGGGCTGGTGAAGACGGTGCCGTTGTCGGACTGCGAGAACTGCGCCTGCGGCACCGTCCGGCGCACGTCCGAGCGGGCCGCCCCGACCTTGAGCCCGGCGTCGGTGACGAAGGAGCCGGTCGAGTCGTCCCAGCCGACGAAGCGGTCGCCGTCGAACAGCAGGTCGAAGCCGTTCGCGCCGACGGCGGTGCGCTGCCCCTGCGAGCACGGGACCGGGCGCTGCTCGGGCTCGGTCCCGAGCGCCGCGGCCAGCGCGGGGACGACCACGGAGGTCCCGGTGCCGAAGGGGATGGGGACGGCGTTGCCGCCGTTCTCCAGGGCGATGCCGTCGCCGCGCAGCACGAGGGTCGCGCCGGCCGCGGTGGTCGCCAGCGCCGTCGGGGGCGCCGTCGGCACGACGACGACCGACGGGGTGGCGCCGGGGGCGGGCGCCCCGTCGACGTCGGGGGCGGGGTCGCTGCAGGCGGACAGCGGGAGCAGCAGGGCCAGGACGAGGGCAGCGGTGCGGGTCACGACGTCGAGTCTCCCTGCACGCGGTCGCGGAACGCGCGCGAGACCCGCCGCAGCTCCTCCTCCGGGTCGACGCCGGCCTCGCGGCAGCGCCGCACCAGGTCCCACAGCTCGCCCCCGGGACCGGCCTCCCCGAGCGCCGCGGCGTCCGGCACCTCGGTCCCCGCGCGCGCTGCGCGCTTCTGCAGGGCTGCCGCCAGCGCCAGGGACGGCTGCCCGAGCGGGACGCCGGACAGCGACGTCCGCCCCTCCGCCGCCTTGAGCCGGTCCCAGCTGCCCTCGAGGTCGTCCGCGCTGGCGCCCGCGAACACGTGCGGGTGCCGGCGGACGAGCTTCGCGACCAGCTCGTCCGCGACGTCGTCGACGCTCCACGGGTCGGCCTGCGCCTCCTGGGCGAGGCGCGCGTGGAACACCACCTGCAGCAGCACGTCGCCCAGCTCCTCGCGCAGGGCGTCGGGGTCGCCGTCCTCCAGCGCCTGGTAGGCCTCGTAGGCCTCCTCGAGCAGGTAGCGGCGCAGCGAGGAGTGGGTCTGCTCGGCGTCCCAGGGGCAGCCGCCCGGGCTGCGCAGCCGGTCCATCAGGGCGACGACGTCGAGCAGGTGGCTGCCCGGCAGGTCGTAGGAGGCGTAGACCACCTCGACCCCGAGGGCCGGCTCGCGGGTGGCGAGGTCGCCGAGCGCGCGGACGAGGCCGGCGTCGTCGGCGGGGTCGGCCAGCCACACGACCTGCTCCCCGGCCAGCGCGCGGTCGGCCAGCTGCCGGGCCAGGGCGACGTCGCCCGGGGCGGCCTCCCCGCCGTAGCCGACCCGCAGGTCCGCGGGAGCGTCGGGGCGCGGGACCTCGCGCACCTCGACCCCGGCGTCGCGCAGGAACGGGACCTGCGGGCCCGCGGCGTCGCCGACGTCGACGGGGCCCTCGCGCAGCGCCTGCCACGCGGGCCAGGACAGCAGGCCGGGGGCGGTGCGGGCCGAGGGGACGACGAGGCGCACCCGGCCCGGCGTCCCCGGGGTCACTGCGTCGGCGTGGCGGGCGCCTGCTGCGGCGCCTGCTGCGGGGCCTGCTGAGGGGCCTGCTGCGGCGCCTGCTGGGCGGCGGGCCTGCTGCGGGCGCCTGCTCCTGGGGGACGCTGCCGTCCGGGCCGGGCGCGCCCTGCTCGGCCGGCGGCAGGATCGCGTCGCCCGAGGGCACCTGCACCTCGCCGTCCGGGGCGGGCGAGCTGACCGAGGAGCTGCGCTCGACGACCTGCACCGACTCGCCGTCCCAGCGGCCGAAGCGCGGGCTGACCCGCACCTCCTGCTCGGCGGCGGTGGTGCGCAGCAGCTCGCCGATGGCCTGCTCGCGCTCGGCCTGCAGCGCCTGCCGGCGCAGGACCGGCGTCGCCTGGGCCAGCGAGGTGGTGCGCCGCTCGAGCAGGTTGAACACGTGGAAGCCGAACTGCGTCTGCACGACGCCGTAGTCGCCGGGCTTCGCCGAGAACAGCGCCTGCTCGAACTCGGCCACGTAGGCGCCGCGACCGGCGGGGTCCAGCTCCCCGCCGCGGGCCTTGCTGCCCTCGTCGAGCGAGGAGGCGGCCGCGATCTGCGCGAAGCGCGACGGGTCCGCCTTCACCTGCGCGAGCACCCGGTCGGCCTCGGCGCGCGTGCCCAGCAGGATGTGGCGCGCCACCACCTGGTCGAACTGCGCGATGCCCTGGCGGTACAGCGCGGCGAGCTCGTCCTGCGGGATGACCTCGCCCTTGACGAGGTCGTCGGCGAGCTTGTCGTTGAGGGTGAGGTCGCGCAGGAACGGGCGCAGGTCGGGGGCGGCGATGCCGCTCTGCGCGGCCTGCGTCTCGAGCTGCTCGCGCCCGCCGAGCTGCGCCGAGAACTCGGCGATGCGGGCGTCGACCTCGCCCTCGGAGACGGTGATGCCGCGCTCCACGGCGGCGTCGCCGAGCAGCGCGCCGGTGATCAGGCGCGACAGCACCTGGCGCTGGAAGGCCTGCCGGTCGGCGCCGAGCTGCTGTGCGGCCTGCGGGTCGGACAGCCCGCGGTCGACGACGGCCTGCAGCCGGTCGGTGTCGATGCGCACGTCGCCCACCGTGGCCGCCGCGCCCGTGCGCACCGGCCCCTCGCCGCACGCGGTGAGGAGCAGGACGGACAGGACGGGGACCGCGAGCAGGCGGACGGTGCGCTTCACGCCGGGGAGCCTACCGAGCAGCCGCTCAGCGGGTGGCTCCGGCGGCGACGGCCCCGGCCGTCGCGATGCTGTCGCCGAGCACCGCGTCGAGCAGGTCCTTCGCCCAGTCGAGCAGGGCGACGTCGCGCAGCGGCTGGCCACCGACGCGCGCCGTCTTCGGCGTCGGCACCAGGACCGTGCCGACCGCCGGCTTGACGACCGTGCCGGGGTAGAGCCGCTTGAGCCGCATCTCCTGGCTCTCGCGCAGCTGCAGCGGCGCGAACCGCACGCCCTGGCTGCCCTGCAGGGCGACCTCGGTCAGGCCGTGGCGCTTGGCCACGGCCCGGAAGCCGGCGACGGCGAACAGGTTCTCGACCGGTGCCGGGGGCGGGCCGTACCGGTCGACCAGCTCGGCCCGCACCTGCTCGATCGCCTCGTCGGTGTCGGCGGCGGCGAGCTTGCGGTAGGCCTCCAGCCGCAGCCGCTCCCCCGGCACGTAGGCGTGCGGCAGGTGGGCGTCGACCGGCAGGTCGACCTTGGTCTCGACGACCTCCTGCTCGGCCTGCTCGCCGGGCAGCGCCCCGCTCTTCTTGAAGTCCCCCACGGCCTCGCCGACGAGGCGCATGTAGAGGTCGAAGCCGACGCTCGCGATGTGCCCGGCCTGCTCGCCGCCGAGCAGGTTGCCGGCGCCGCGGATCTCGAGGTCCTTCATGGCGACCGCCATGCCGGCGCCGATCTCGGTGTTCTGCGCGATGGTCGCCAGGCGGTCGTACGCGGTCTCCGTCAGGGGCCGCTCGGGCGGGTAGGTGAAGTAGGCGTACGCGCGCTCGCGGCCGCGGCCGACGCGCCCGCGGATCTGGTGCAGCTGCGACAGCCCGAAGGCGTCGGCCCGCTCGACGATGAGCGTGTTGGCGTTGGGGATGTCCAGGCCGCTCTCGACGATCGTCGTGCTGACCAGGACGTCGTACTCCTTCTCCCAGAAGCCGACCATCACCTGCTCCAGGGCGTCCTCGGTCATCTGCCCGTGGCCGGTGGCGATGCGCGCCTCGGGCACCAGCTCGGCCAGCCGCTTGGCCGTCCGGTCGATGCTCTCGACGCGGTTGTGCAGGTAGAAGACCTGGCCCTCGCGCAGCAGCTCGCGCCGGATCGCGGCGGCCACCTGCTTCTCGTCGTACGGCCCGACGAACGTCAGCACCGGGTGGCGCTCCTCCGGCGGCGTGAGGATCGTGCTCATCTCGCGGATGCCGGTGAGGCTCATCTCCAGGGTGCGCGGGATCGGCGTCGCCGACATGGTCAGCACGTCGACGTTCGTGCGCAGCTGCTTCAGGTGCTCCTTGTGCTCCACGCCGAAGCGCTGCTCCTCGTCGACGACGACCAGGCCGAGGTCCTTGAACTCGATGCCCTTGCCGAGCAGCCGGTGCGTGCCGATGACGACGTCGACCGTGCCGTCCTTCATGCCCGCGAGCACCTCGGCCTGCTCCTTGGCCGTGTTGAAGCGGCTGGTCGCGCGCACGGTCACGGGGAACTGCGCGAAGCGGTCGCGGAAGGTGCCGTAGTGCTGCTGCACGAGCAGCGTCGTCGGCACGAGCACGGCGACCTGCTTGCCGTCCTGCACGGCCTTGAACGCGGCCCGGACGGCGATCTCGGTCTTGCCGTAGCCGACGTCGCCCATGACCACGCGGTCCATCGGGACGCTGCGCTCCATGTCGGCCTTGACCTCGTTGATGGCCTCGAGCTGGTCGGGCGTCTCGACGTAGGGGAAGGCGTCCTCGAGCTCGCGCTGCCAGGGCGTGTCCGGCCCGAAGGCGTGCCCGGGCGCGGAGGTGCGCGCGGCGTAGAGCTGGATGAGGCCGGCGGCGATCTCGCGGACCGCCTTCTTGGCCCGGCCCTTGCGCCTGGCCCAGTCGCCGCCGCCCATCTTGTCGAGCGTCGGCGCCTCGCCCCCGACGTAGCGGGTGACGAGCTCGAGCTGGTCGGTCGGCACGTACAGCCGGTCGCCCGGGTGGCCCTTCTTGCTGGGCGCGTACTCGATGACCATGTACTCGCGGGTCGCACCCTGCACGGTCCGCTGCACCATCTCGACGTACCGGCCGACGCCGTGCTGCTCGTGCACCACCGGGTCGCCCGGCCTGAGCTGCAGCGGGTCGACGACGTTCTTGCGCCGGCTCGGCATCCGCTTGCTCGGGTCCTTGGTGCCGGTGCCGCGGCTGCCGGTGAGATCTGACTCGGTGAGCACCAGCGTCTTGAGCAGCTCGCTGGAGAAGCCCGTGCCCAGGCAGCCCTGCGTGACGACGACGAACCCGGCGAGGCCGGCGCGTCGAGCACCGCGGGGACCTCGGCGGTGCGCAGCACCTCGAGCATGCGCTCGGCGGTCCCGTGGCCCTCGGCCGACAGCACGACCCGCCAGCCCTCGCCGGCCAGCCGCGCGATGTCCTGCACGGCCCGCTCGGTCTCGCCGCGGTAGGCCGTCGGCTGCCGGGCGGCGAGCACGACGGCGTCGTCCTCGAGGTCCTCGTCGGCGGTGAACGGCGACAGCGACCACCACGGCACGCGCAGGGTCGCGGCGTGCTCGCGCACCTCGACCAGGCTGCGGTAGGCGGCCGCGCCGAGGTCCAGCGGCGCGCTGCCGCCGGTGGCGGCGGTCGCCCACGACGCCTCCAGGAACTCCTGGCTGGTGCGCACCAGGTCGTGCGCGCGGGTGCGCACCTTCTCCGGGTCGCAGACGACGACGGAGGTGTCGGGGGGCATCTCGTCGACCAGCAGGCGCAGGTCGTCGACGAGCACCGGCGCGAGCGCCTCCATGCCCTCGACCGGCGTCCCGTCGGCGATCTTGTCGAGCATCTCGGCCAGCTGCGGCTGCGCGTCCTTCAGGACCCGGGCCCGCTCGCGCACCTCGGGGGTCAGCAGCAGCTCGCGGCAGGGCGGCGCCCACAGGCCGTGCTCGACCTGCCCGGGCAGCGACCGCTGGTCGGCGACCTTGAAGGCGCGCACCTCCTCGACCGTGTCGCCCCACAGCTCGACCCGGACGGGGTGCTCCTCGGTCGGCGGGAACACGTCGAGGATGCCGCCGCGCACCGCGAACTCGCCGCGCTTCTCGACCAGGTCGACGCGCGCGTAGGCGATCGACACGAGCCGCTCGACGACGGCGTCCAGCCCGCCGTCGACGTCCTGGCCCTGCAGCAGCTGCACCGGCTCGAGGTCGCCGAGCCCGGGGACCTGCGGCTGCAGCACGCTGCGGACCGGGCAGACCACGACGCGCACCGGCCCGGTGGCGGGGTCGTCCTCGCGGGGGTGGGCCAGCCGGCGCAGCACCGCCAGGCGGCGCCCGACGGTGTCGGCACGCGGGCTCAGCCGCTCGTGCGGCAGCGTCTCCCAGCTCGGGTACAGGGCGACCACGTCGGGGTCGACCAGGCAGCCGAGCGCGTCGACGAGGTCCTCGGCCTCCCGGCCGGTGGCGGTGACGGCGAGCACGGTGCGGCCCTGGCGCACCAGGCTGGCCACCACGAACGGGCGCAGCCCGGCCGGGCCGGTGAGGTCGAGCGCGGGGGTGGTCGGCGCCTCGAGGGCGCGGGCCAGCGAGGGGTCGGAGGCGACGACGTCGAGCAGTCCGGCGAGGGAGCTCATCTCGGGCACGGGCGCGGGCTCCAGGGGAACGGCGAAGAGCCCCGGAGCGTGGGCGCCCCGGGGTGGTGCTCCCAGGCTACGTCCGGCAGCGGCTACGGGAGGGCGGCGTGGAAGGTGTTCTGCGCCGCTTCCAGGGTGCCCGTCAGCAGCGCCTCGACGGCGTCGGCGGCGCGGTCGACGTGGAAGGGGAGCTCCTTGCGCTCCACGCTCGAGAAGTCCTTGAGCACGAAGTCGGCGGGGTCCTGCCGGCCGGGCGGGCGGCCGATGCCGAACCGCACCCGCAGGTACTCCTTGCTGCCGGTGGAGCGGGTGATGCTCTTGAGGCCGTTGTGCCCGCCGTCGCCGCCGCCGCGCTTGAGCCGCAGGGCGCCGACGTCGACGTCGAGCTCGTCGTGGACGACGACCAGCCGCTCGACCGGCACCTTGAAGAAGCCCGACACGGAGGCGACCGGGCCGCCGGACTCGTTCATGTAGGACTTGGGCTTGGCCAGCACGACCCGCCGGCCGGCGAGCCGGCCCTCGACGACGTCCGCCCGGCCCTTGTGCGCCTTGAAGCGGCCGCCGACGCGCTCCGCGAGCAGGTCCAGCACGAGGAACCCCGCGTTGTGCCGGTTGCCGGCGTACGAGGGTCCCGGGTTGCCGAGGCCGACGACGAGCCAGAGGTCGTCGTCGGCCACGGCGGGGTCCTGGTCGGTCGGGGAGGGCTAGCTGGCGCCCTGCGAGCCCTCGGTCTCCTCGACGACGTCGCCGGTGCCCGCACCCGCGTCGACGTCGGAGGCCTGGGTCTCGCCGGAGTCGGACGCGCCGGCGCCGGTCTCCTCGTCGGAGGCGGCGAGGTCGGCCTCGAGCGCCTCGGCGGTGGGGGCGGCGGTGCCCTGCACGACGACGGTCTCGCCGGCGCCGATGAGCGAGGTGCCCGCGGGCAGCGCGATGTCGGCGGCGGTGATCGGGGAGCCGACCTTGAGCCCGGAGATGTCGACCTCGATGGTCTCGGGCAGCGCGGTCGCGTCCGCCTCGACCGTCAGCGCCGTGGTCTGCAGCTCGACGATCAGCGTGCTGTCGGAGGCCTCGCCGACCAGGGTGACCTGGACGTCGACGGTGACCTTCTCGCCCTGGCGGACGGCGACGAGGTCGACGTGCGACAGGAAGCCCTTGATCGGGTCGCGGACGATCGCCTTGGGCAGCGCGAGCTGCTCGCCCTGCTCGGTCTGCAGCGCGATCAGCGCGTTGGGGTCGTGGCGCAGCGCGAGCATGAGGTCGTGGCCCGGCAGCGTGAAGTGGCGGGGGGCGTCGCCGTGGCCGTAGAGGACCGCGGGCACCTTGTTGGCCTTGCGGATCCGCCGCGACGGGCCCTTGCCGAACTCGGTGCGGGGCTCGGCGGTGATGCGGACTCCGGACACGGTGGGACTCTCCTCGAGCGGGGGCGCGCAGCGAGGGCGCTGCGCTCAGGTCGGGCGGGGGCTGAGCAGGTGCTGGCGGGGCCGGCGTGTCGCGACGACGGCACGGGGCGCAGCCGACGACTCTAGCGGGTCGTCCGGGCGGCGCCCCGGCCCGCGCGGGACGGTCGGGTCAGGCGGCGCCGTCGAACAGGCTGGTGACCGAGCCGTCCTCGAAGACCTCGCTGATGGCCCGGCCGAGCAGCGGGGCGATCGACAGCACGGTGAGCTTGTCGAAGCGCCGCTCGTCGGCGATGGGCAGCGTGTTGGTCGTCACGACCTCGCTGATGCGGCTGTTCTTGAGCCGGTCCGATGGCCGGGCCCGACAGCACGCCGTGCGTCGCGGTGACGATGACGTCCTCGGCGCCGTTCTCGAACAGCAGGTCGGCGGCCTTGGTGATGGTGCCGCCGGTGTCGATCATGTCGTCGACGAGGATGCAGGTCTTGCCGCGCACCTCGCCGACGACCTCGCCGACCTTGACCTCGTTCGGCACGTTGGGGTCGCGGCGCTTGTGGATGATCGCCAGGCCGCAGCCGAGCCGGTCGGTCCAGCGCTCGGCGACGCGCACCCGGCCGGCGTCGGGGCTGACGACGACGAGGTCGCGGTCGCCCCAGCGCTCCTGCACGTGGTCGGCGAGCAGCGGCAGCGCGAACAGGTGGTCGACCGGGCCGTCGAAGAAGCCCTGGATCTGCGCGGTGTGCAGGTCGACGGTCATGAGGCGGTCGGCGCCGGCGGTCTTGAACAGGTCGGCGATGAGCCGGGCGCTGATCGGCTCGCGCCCGCGGTGCTTCTTGTCCTGCCGCGCGTAGGGGTAGAAGGGCATGACGACGGTGATCCGCTTGGCGGAGGCCCGCTTGAGCGCGTCGACCATGAGCAGCTGCTCCATGACCCACGTGTTGATCGGCGTTGGCGTGGCTCTGCAGGACGAAGGCGTCGCAGCCGCGGACCGACTCCTCGAAGCGCACGAAGATCTCGCCGTTGGCGAACTCGTAGGCGCTGGTCGGCACCGGCTGCACGCCGAGCTCGCTGGCCACCTGCTCGGCGAGCTCCGGGTAGGCCCGCCCGGTGAAGAGCATCAGGTTCTTGCGGCTCTCGATGTTCAGGCCGGTCACTGCTGCTCCTTCGTCGTGGTGCCGCGCTTGCGCTCGACCCAGCCCTCGATGTTGCGCTGCCGCGCCCGCCCGACGCCGAGGGCGCCCGCCGGGACGTCCTGGGTGATGACCGACCCGGCCGCGGTGTAGGCGCCGTCGCCCACCTCGACCGGGGCGACGAGCATCGTGTCGCTGCCGATGCGGACGTCGTCGCCGACGACGCTGCGGTGCTTGTCGCACGCCGTCGTAGTTGACGAAGACCGTGCCGCAGCCGATGTTGCTGCCCGTCGCCGATGGTGGCGTCGCCGACGTAGGACAGGTGCGGCACCTTGCTGCCGGCCCCGACCTCGCTGGCCTTGATCTCGACGTAGGCGCCGGCCTTGCTGCCCTCGCCGAGCACGGTGCCCGGGCGCAGGTAGGTGAACGGCCCGACGGTGGCGCGCGGCCCGATCACGGCGCGCTCGGCGTGGGTGCGCACGACGGTGGCGTCCTCGCCGACCTCGCAGGCGGTCAGCGTGGTGTCCGGCCCGACGACGGCGCCGCGGCGCACGACCGTCCCGCGCGCGCAGCTGCACGCCCGGCTCGACCGTGCAGTCGGGCTCGAGCACGACGTCGTCGTCGATCCAGACGGTCGGCGGGGTCGAGCACGGCGACGCCGGCCAGCAGGTGCCGCCGCACGACGCGGTCGCGCAGCACGCGGGCGGCGTCGGCGAGCTGCGCCCGGTCGTTGACGCCGGCGGTCTCGGCGGCGTCGGCGGCGACCTGCGCGGCCACCGTCAGGCCGGCGGCGACGTGCAGCCCGACGACGTCGGTGAGGTAGTGCTCGCCCTGCGCGTTGTCGGTGGACAGCCGGCCGAGCGCGTCGCGCAGGTGCGCGGCGTCGAAGGCGTAGACGCCGGTGGCGATCTCGTCGATCTCGCCGCTCGACCGGGGAGGCGTCCTTGTGCTCGACGACGCGGTCGACGCCGCCGCCGCTCGCGGACGACCCGGCCGTAGCCGGTGGGGTCGGGCAGGACCGCGGTCAGCAGGGTGGTCGCCGCGCCGGCGGTCTCGTGCGCCGCGACCAGGGCGCCGAGGGTGTCGGCGGTCAGCAGCGGGGCGTCGCCGGGCGTGACGACGACGGTGCCGGTCAGCCCCTGCAGCGCGTCGAGGGCGACCCGCACGGCCGAGCCGGTGCCGTCCTGGCGCTCCTGCACGACGGCGAGCGCCTGCGGGTCCAGCTCGCCCAGGTGGGCGGTGACCTGCTCGCGGGCGTGCCCGACGACGACGACCAGGTGCTGCGGCTCCAGCGCCCGGGCCGCACCGACGACGTGGCCGAGCATCGACCGGCCGCCGAGCGCGTGCAGCACCTTGGGCGTCGCGCTGCGCATCCGGGTGCCCTCGCCGGCGGCGAGGACGACGACCGCGGCGGGGCGCGCGACGGTCACGGGGGCTCCAGTCGGGTGGAGGGCGGGAGCCGGGGGGCGGTCGCCGGCGGGCCCGAGACTACCGGGGGCCCGCCCTGCGGGGAGCCGGGCCTGCCGGGGGTTCCGCTGCCTGGACTCGAACCAGGATCGCATGGCACCAAAGGCCAGCAGGTTGCCATTACCCCACAGCGGACGGCGGTGCGGCGACGTGCCCGCCGCCGCAGCATGATGCCCCGCGCGTCGCCGCCCACGACCGCGGTCGGCCGCCGGCGGCAGGCCCGACCTCCTCCGTGCCGACCTGGGCTACGGCTGCGTAGGTTACGGTCGCGTAGACCGTCCGACCGGACCCGAGGACCTCTGCCTGTGACGACCACCCCGCTGTCCCCGCGCCGCCTGCAGGGCAACGCCGGCGACCCCGACGCCCCCACGACGACGATCGACGTCGCCGAGGACGTCGCCCGCCCGATGCAGGCCGTGCCCAAGACCCTGCTGCGGGCCCGCGCCGAGCAGGTGGCGCTCGCCGCGTTCATCGCCGTGCCGCTGCTGTGCGTGCTGGCCGGGGCCTTCGTCGCCTGGGGCGGCTTCCTCACCTGGCGCGACGTCGTGATCTCCACGGTCATGTACGCGATCACCGGTCACGGCATCACGGTCGGCTTCCACCGCTACTTCACCCACGGCTCGTTCAAGGCCGGCCGCGGCACCCGGGTCGCGCTCGCCGTCGCCGGGTCGCATGGCGGTCGAGGGGCCGGTCACCCGCTGGGTCGCCGACCACCGCCGCCACCACGCCTACAGCGACAAGGACGGCGACCCGCACAGCCCCTGGCGCTACGGCGAGACGTTCGGCGCGCTGTCCAAGGGCCTGTGGCACGCCCACATCGGCTGGCTGTTCGACATCGAGCAGACCGACCAGGAGCGCTTCGCCCCGGACCTGCTCGCCGACCGCGACGTCGCCCGCGTGAACCGGCTGTTCCCGCTGTGGGTGCTGCTCAGCCTCGGGCTCCCGCCCCTGGTCGGCGGCCTGTGGGCGCAGTCCTGGCAGGGCGCGCTGACCGCCTTCTTCTGGGCCAGCCTGGTGCGCATGGCCGTGCTGCACCACGCCACCTGGTCGATCAACTCGATCTGCCACGCCTTCGGCGAGCGCCCGTTCAAGACCCGCGACAGGAGCGCCAACGTCTGGCCGCTGGCGTTCCTGTCGATGGGCGAGAGCTGGCACAACCTGCACCACGCCGACCCGACGGCGGCCCGCCACGGCGTCGACCGCTGGCAGTTCGACAGCAGCGCCGAGCTCATCCGCGGCCTGGAGAAGCTCGGGCTGGCCACCGACGTCCGCTGGCCCAGCCGCGAGCGCCTCGACGCCCGCCGGGTGGCGCCCGCCGGCTCCGGGGTGACGGGCTGACGCTCGCGCCGGAGGTCCCGCGCCGGCGCCGGATGACCGGCCCGGAGCGGCGCGCGCAGCTGCTCGACGTCGGGCGGACGCTGTTCGCCGAGCGGGGCTACGACGGCACGGCGGTCGAGGAGGTCGCCGCCCGGGCGGGGGTGTCCAAGCCGGTCGTCTACGAGCACTTCGGCGGCAAGGAGCGGCTCTACGCCGAGGTCGTCGACCGCGAGGTGCAGGCGCTGCTCACCAGCTTCACCGGCGCCCTGCTCGCCGAGCGCCCGCGCGAGCTGCTCGAGCAGGCGGTGCTGGCGCTGCTGGCCTACGTCGAGGACTGCAGCGACGGCTTCCGGATCCTGGTGCGCGAGTCGCCCGTCGGCCAGGAGGCCGGCGGCGGCTTCGGGACGATCATCAGCGACGTCGCCCGGCGGGTCGAGCACGTCCTCGCCGCCACGTTCGCGGCCCGCGGCCACGAGACGCAGCTGGCGCCGCTCTACTCCCAGGCGCTCGTGGGGCAGGTGGCGCTGGTCGGCCAGTGGTGGCTGGACCACCGCGAGACCTCCCGCGACGACGTCGCCGCCCACCTGGTCAACCTGGCGTGGAACGGGCTGTCGCGGCTCGAGACCGACCCGGCCCTGCGCACCTGACGACGACGGCCCCCTCCCGTCACGCCGTGCGGGAGGGGCCGTCGGCCGTCGGGAGGTCTCAGACGCGCGAGCGCGTGGCGACCGTCTTGTCGGCGCCGAGGGCGACGGCGGTCAGCAGCACGCCGCTGGCCAGGTGGAGCAGGTGGTCGGGCTCGTTGAGGGCCACGATGTTCGCCGCGGTGTCGTCGATGAACCACCCGACGACGCCGAGCGCCAGGTAGGTCACGCCGATGACCAGGTTCGCCGAGCGGGCCGAGGACAGCCGCTTGCTGGCCGCGACCAGGGCGACGCCGATCGCCAGGTGGACGATGTTGTGCAGGTTGTTCACCTCGAAGCCGAGCAGGGTGTCGTCGTCGGTGGCCGCGAAGGTGTCGCTGACGAAGAAGCCGGCCAGGCCGACGAGGGCGTAGACGGCGCCGAAGACCAGGGCGAGCGTCTGGTTGGCGCTGCGGTCGGTGCGGCCGTCGGAGGCGTTGCTGCGGGTGGTGGCCATGTCGTTCTCCCGGGGGGAAGGGTCTGTGCCGGCGCGGGTACCCGTCCGCAGACGGATCACGCAGACGGCAGCCCAGGAGGTCCGGTGCCCTTCCTCGTCGGGACGTCCGGCTGGCAGTACGACTCCTGGCGCGGGCGCGTGTACCCGCCGGACCTGCCGAAGCGGCTCTGGCTGGAGCGGTACAGCGGGCTGTTCGGCACGGTGGAGGTGAACAACGCCTTCTACCGGCTGCCCGCCCGCGAGGTCTTCGAGCAGTGGGCGGCGCGCACCCCGGACGACCACGTGGTGACGGTGAAGGTGAGCCGCTTCCTCAGCCACGTGAAGCGCCTGCGCGAGCCGCAGGAGCCGGTGGCCCGGCTGCTGGACCGGGTGGCCGGGCTCGGGCCGAAGGTCGGGGCGCTGCTGCTGCAGCTGCCGCCGCAGCTGCGGGTCGAGCTCGACCGGCTGGACGAGACGCTGTCGTGCTTCCCGCCGGGCACGCGGGTCGCCGTCGAGCCGCGCCACGAGAGCTGGTGGGTGCCGGAGGTGCGCGAGGTGCTGGTGCGCCACGGCGCCGCGCTGTGCTGGGCGGACCGCGCCTCGGTGCCGGTCGCGCCGCTGTGGCGGACGGCGGCGTGGGGCTACCTGCGGCTGCACCTCGGTGGCGGCTCGCCCGGGCAGCCGGACGTGTGGCCGTACGAGGAGGCGGTGCTCGCCCGCTGGGCCGACCTGCTGTGCGAGACCTGGGACGACGACGAGGACGTGTTCGTCTACACCGACAACGACCCCGGGGGCGCGGCGCTGCGCGATGCTGTGACCCTCGGCCGGCTGCTGCGCGAGCGGGGCCGCACGGTCGGTCGGCTGCCCACGCACGAGGAGGTCACCGGGTGCAGCGGGTCCTCGTCTACGGCGTGACCGGCTCGGGCAAGAGCACCCTCGCCCGGCAGGTGGCGGAGCGCACCGGCCTGCCCCTGGTCGAGGTCGACGACCTCACCTGGCTGCCCGGCTGGGTGCAGCGGCCCGTCGACGAGCAGCGCCGGATGCTCACCGAGGTCTGCGCCGGCGAGCGGTGGGTGCTCGACAGCGCCTACGGCACCTGGACCGACGTCGTGCTCGCCCGCGCCGACCTCGTCGTCGGGCTGGACTACCCGCGGTGGGTGTCGCTGGGCCGGCTGCTGCGCCGCACCGCGGTCCGCGTCGTCGACCGGCGGCAGGTGTGCGGCGGCAACACCGAGACGCTGCGGCAGGCGTTCTCGCGGGAGTCGATCGTCCTCTGGCACGTCCGCTCGTTCGCGGGCAAGCGCGCCCGGATCGCCGCCTGGTCGGCCGACCCGGACGGGCCGAGGGTGCTGCGGCTGACGCACCCGCGGGAGGCCGAGCGCTGGCTGCGCGACCTCCCGGACGGCCGCTAGGAGACCTGCTCGCTCAGCTCGAGCCAGGCGTCCTCGAGGGCCGCCTTCTGCTCCTGCAGCGCGCGCAGCTCGGTGTCGAGCGCCAGCACCGCGGCGTGGTCGGCGGCGGAGTCGGCCATCTTCGCGTGCAGCGCCGCCTCGGCCTTGTCCAGCCGGCCGATCTCGCGCTCGACCCTCGACAGCTCCTTCTTCGCCGCGCGCGGGTCCGACCTCGGCGCCGTGCTCTTCGCGGTGGAGGCGACCGACGGGTTCGACCGGCGCACCCGCTCCTGCAGGTACTGCTCCACGCCGCCCGGCAGGGCCTTGACGCTGCCGTCGCCCATGAGCGAGCTGGTGACGGTGGTGACGCGCTCGAGGAAGTAGCGGTCGTGGCTGACCACCAGCAGGGTGCCGGGCCAGCCGTCGAGGACGTCCTCGAGGGCGTTGAGGGTGTCGATGTCGAGGTCGTTGGTGGGCTCGTCGAGCAGCAGCACGTTGGGCTCGCCCATGAGCAGCCGCAGCACCTGCAGGCGGCGGCGCTCCCCGCCCGACAGGTCGCCGACCCGGGTCCACTGGGCGTTGCCGGTGAACCCGAAGCGGTCGCACAGGCTCGAGGCGCCCACGGGCTTGCCGCCCAGGTCGACCGAGTTCGCGACCTGCTCGACGGCCTCGAGCACGCGCAGCGACGGGTCGAGCTCGGCGACCTCCTGCGACAGGTAGGCGGCCTTGACGGTCTGCCCCACCTTCACGGTGCCGGCGTCGGGCTGCAGCTGCCCGACGAGCAGCTTGAGCAGCGTCGACTTGCCCGCGCCGTTGACGCCGACGATGCCGACGCGGTCGCCCGGGCCGACGCGCCAGGTGACGTCGCGGTAGAGCACCCGGTCGTCGAAGGCCAGGCTGACGTCCTCGACGTCGTAGACCTGCTTGCCGAGGCGCGCGGTGGCGAAGCGCTGCAGCGCGATGTCGTCGCGCGCGGGCGGCTCGTCGGCGATGAGCGCGTTCGCGGCGTCGATGCGGAACTGGGGCTTGGAGGTGCGCGCGGGCGGCCCGCGGCGCAGCCAGGCGAGCTCCTTCTTCACCAGCTGCAGGCGCTTCTGCTCGGCGGTCGAGGCCATCCGGTCGCGCTCGGCGCGGGCCAGCACGTAGGCCGAGTAGCCGCCCTCGTAGGCGTCGACGACGCCGTCGTGCACCTCCCACGTGCGGGTGTTGACCTCGTCGAGGAACCACCGGTCGTGGGTCACCACGAGGTGCGCCTGCTGGGGGGTGCGGGCCTTGAGGTGGGCGGCCAGCCACGCGACGCCCTCGACGTCGAGGTGGTTGGTCGGCTCGTCGAGCACGAGCAGGTCCCACTCCTGCACGAGCAGCGCG
>CAWFHF010000009.1:0-122336 GCA_963815615.1 uncultured Actinomycetota bacterium
GTGCAGGTCGAGCAGGCCCCGCAGGCGCCGGTCCTGGACCTCGAGAAGGTCGTCGCGACCGGCCCGGGAGAGCAGCCCGGCGAGGTGATGAGCGAGCACCTGCAGGCCGACAGCCCGGTGCTGGCCGCCGCCACGCCCGCCGACGAGGACGACGTCCCGCCCGCGTTCGTGCCCGCCGCGTTCGAGCCGGCCGTGCAGTCCCCGCCGCAGCCCGAGGTCGTGGCCTCGGGCGTGGCCGGCGAGCCGGTGCCCTCCGAGGCGCCCGCGGCCTTCGTCGACGAGGCGTCCTCCTCCGCCGACGGCCCGGTCCCCGCGGCCGCTCCCGAGCCCGCCGCGAGCGTGCTGCCCGAGGGCTTCGGCCGTCCGGAGCGCCCGGCCCAGCTGCAGTACTCCGCCCCGTCGGTCGACGGCGAGGCCGGCGTCGTGACGTCGTCCGGGACCGGCGAGGTCGAGGGCGTCGGCGGCGAGACGAGCCGCAACGCGCCCTGCCCGTGCGGCTCGGGCAAGAAGTACAAGCGCTGCCACGGCGACCCCCGCAACGCCTGACCGCACGACGACGGCGCCGGCCCCCGCGAGGGGACCGGCGCCGTCGCCGTGCCGGGCCTACAGGCCGAGCAGCTCCGTGCAGCACCAGCGGCCGTCGAGGCCCTCGAGCCGGAACGCCAGGGCGACGGCCCGCGGACCCTGCGGGGTCTGCCGCTTCACGGTCGCGCAGGCCTCGGCGACGCCCTCGGGGTGGGCCTGCACGTGGACGCTGCGCACGGCGCGGGCGTCCGGGCGCGCCCCGCGGCTGCGGGGCAGGGCGGCGACGTAGCGCTCGAGCCGGCCGTACAGCTCGGGCGTGGTGTCGCGCTGCAGCTGCGCGAGCGGGCGGACGCCGGCCAGCACCTCGACCAGCCGCTGCACCAGGGCGTGGGCGAAGGGCCGCACGGGGGTCAGCGCCTCCAGCGGGGTGCGCGGGCGGCTCCACTCGTCGTCCTCGCCGGGCAGCGGGGGGACCAGGCGCAGCGGGGGCGGCGCGAGCCGCAGCGGTACGGGCTGCAGGGCGCGCAGCGCGGACGGCAGCTCGTCGTCGTAGGGCGGCTCGACGCTCGGGGCCGGCAGCAGCCGCAGCGCGGGCAGCTCCGTCCGTCTCGCGTCGTACAGGGCGGCGGGTCGTTCGGTCTGGACGACGCTCATGGTCAGGCTGCTCCTCGGAGTGCCGGGTGGACGGGACGGGGTGGTGCGCCTGGCGCGGTGCGTCAGGAGTCGGTGGGCGGCACCAGCGGGGTGCCGGGGTGCAGCAGGTCGGGGTCGTCGCCGACGGCCTCGCGGTTGGCCTGCCACCAGGACGGCCACGCCTGCGCGACCTCCGCGTCGCTGACCTCGCCGCCGGCCTGCTCCTCGAGCCGGGCCTCGGCGATCGCCCAGAGGCTGTCGCCGGGCTGCACGACGACCTCCTCGGCGGCGGCGGGCGCTCGCCGGCGGGGCGCTGACCGGGACGGCGACCGGCGCGGGGGAGCCGGGCCAGTCGAGGTCCGGGCTGGGGGCCGGGGCCGGCGTCGGAGGCCGGGGCGGGGCCGCGGCCGGGCTGACCGGGTGGTCGAGCGAGGGGGTCGGAGCGCCGACCGGGTGGTCGAGCGAGGGGGTGGGGCGCGCTGACCGGGTGGTCCAGCGAGGGCGTGGCGGTGGGGTCGGGCGCGATGACCGGGGCCGGGACGACGGGGTGGTCGAGCGACTGCACGGCGGTGTGGGCGGCCAGGCCGGGCAGGGGCACGGGGCCCGCGGCCGACGCCGTGCCGCCCCCGAGGGTGCCGACGACCAGCCCGACGCCGAGGGCCACCTCCAGCGCGCGCCGCAGCCCGGCGGGGGCGGCCCGCCGGGCGACGGCCGCCAGGGCCTGCCCCGCGGCGCCGGGCAGGGACGCGCCCGCGGTCAGCGCGGTGACGGCGAGCAGGTAGGCGGCCAGGCACCACGCTCCGAGCGCGAGCACGGCGACGAGCGGGGCGCTGACGACGTCGGCGCTGCCGGCGTCGCCCAGGACGCGCAGCGAGGCGGCGGGCGAGGGGGCGGCGAGCAGCAGCGCGACGGCGGCGGCGAGCGACGCGTAGACCACGAGGCGAACCTGTTGCGTGCTCAACGAGCCCTCCGTCGCGTGTGAGTACGTGCGTTTGCCTTCGTTTGCTGTTCTACGGTGCCGGACACCTGCGGTCAAGCCGGACCACGCAGGGACCTGGCCCGCGGTGGGCCAGGATGAGCGGGGAGGTGGGGCCGTGCAGCGGTGGAAGGGGCTCTTCGACGACCTCGAGGCGCAGGCGGAGGCGCTGGCCCGGGGCGAGCTGGACGCCGAGGTGCGCGACCGGATCCGGCGCGAGGCCGTCGCTGGTCCGGCTCGCCGACCGGCTGGCGCCGTCCGTCGGCGCGCCGGTGCAGGCTGCACGTGGCCGGGGCCGGCGTCGTGCACGGGGCGCTGCTCGACACCGGGGTGGACTGGCTGCTGCTCGAGGAGGGGCCCGGCCGCGAGGTGCTGGTGCCCCTGCTGTCGCTGCTGTCGCGTCACCGGCGTCGGGCGGCGGGCGCAGGCGCCGGGGGCGGACGGCGAGGTCGGCAAGCGGCTCGACCTGCGCTGGGCGCTGCGCGGGCTGGCCCGCGACCGGGCCGGGCTCGCGGTCGTGCTGCGCGACGGCACCGCGCTCGGCGGCACCCTGGACCGGGTCGGCGCCGACTTCGTCGAGCTGGCCGAGCACGGCACCGGCGAGGCCCGCCGGGGCAGCGCCGTGCTGGGGCTGCGGCTGGTGCCGCTGGAGGCGCTCGGGCTGCTGCGCCGGGTGTGAGCGGGCGCCGCTCAGCCCTGGCGGAGGGGCTCCTCGGTCTCCCGCGCCAGCGGGTGCGGCGGTCACGAAGGCCCGGGTCTCGGTGTAGCAGCGCTGGATGTAGTCCTCGAGCTGCTGGCGCTCGACCCGCCACTGCCCGCGGCCGCCGATCTTGATGGCCGGCAGCTCGCCGCTGCGGACCAGCGCGTACGTCTGGCTGGCCGAGATGTTCAGCACCTCGGCCACGTCGGAGAGCTGCAGGAACCTCCCACCTGCTGCCACGTCCGGTCTCCCTCCGGTGCTGCCGCACTCCTGCGGCGCCGTCCGTCCTGCGGTCCCCGCGGTGTCGGCGAGGACGGGGTCGAGTCTGGCACCGGCGCGCGCGGCCCGCGTCCGCTGTCCACAGGCTCCCGCACGGGCCCGCTGTGGACGCCAGGCGCCGGCCGGAGGGCTGCGTGCGCGAGGATGGTGCGTCCGCCGCGGGCCCGCGGCGCTCGTGTGCAGGGGGAGCAGTGTCCGACGCGCCCGTGTCGCCGACCGCCAAGCGGCTGGCCTCACCCAGCTGGCTCGACACCCGGCTGCTGCTGGGCGTGCTGCTGGTGCTCGTCAGCGTCGTCGTCGGGGCGAGCATCCTCAGCTCGGCCGACAACACCTCCACCGTCTACGTCGCGGCCCGCGACCTCGAGCCGGGCGCGACCCTGCAGCCCGAGCGACTTCTCGCCGGTCGAGGTGCGCCTGGAGGCCGGGGAGATCGCCCGGCTCGTCGGCCCCGACGCCACCGGCGCGCCGCCGGCGGAGCAGGTCGCGCTGCGGCCGATCCTGGCCGGCGACCTCGTCCTGCGCAGCGCCCTGGTCGACGAGCGCGGCACCGAGCTGCGGCAGTTCACCCTGAACGTCGAGACCGGGCACATGCCGCCCGGGCTGCCGACAACCAGCTCGTCGACGTCTACGTCACCCCCGGGCGCGACAGCGTCGGCGCGCAGCCCCAGGCCTCCGCGGCCCCGCAGGCGGCGGGCGCGGCACCGGGCGCGGCGTCCGGGCTGGCCCGGCTCGTGCTCCCCGGCGTCGTCGTGGCGAGCGTCGCCGGGCACCGAGGACTTCGGCGGCGCCGAGGCCGTGCCCGTCGTGCTGAACCTCTCGCCCGGCCAGGTCATCACCATGGTGCGCGCCGTCGCGGAGGGCCAGGTCGACCTGGTCCGCCAGCTCGGGCGCACGGCGGCCGCCCCCGTCCCGACGGTGCAGCCCTCCGACGACGCAGCGCCGTCGAGCGCGCCCGCGCAGCGCACCCCCGCGCCGGCGGCCAGCTAGTGCGCGTCCCCGTCCTCACCGCCGTCTCGGACGCCGTCTGGGAGGCCGAGCTCGTCCACGCCCTGGAGCGCGGCGAGCTCGGGGTGTCCGTCGTGCGGCGCTGCGTCGACCTCGCCGACCTGCTCGCCACCGCCGCCACCGGCCAGGCCCGCGCGGCGCTGCTGTCGGCCGACCTGCGCCGGCTCGACCGCGACGCGCTGGCCCGGCTCGCCGCTCGCCGAGCGTCGCCGTCGTCGGGCTGGTCCCGCCGGGGGACGAGGAGGCCGAGCGGCGGCTGCGCCAGCTCGGCGTCGACGACCGTGCTGCCGTCCGACGCCACGCCGGCGGCCATCTCCGCCGCCGTCGTCGAGGCGGTCGACCGCGCTCGCCGGGCCCACCGCCGGGCAGGCGGGCTCGTGGTCGGACCAGTCCGACCTGCCCGACCTGCCGCCCGCCGCCGCAGCTCGCCGGCCTGCCCGACGTCGCCGTCGGGCAGCGGGCAGCGTCGTCGCGGTGTGGGGGCCGACCGGGCGCGCCGGGCCGCACCACCGTCGCCGTCGGGCTCGCCAGCGAGCTGGCCGCGCTGCGCGCGGCCGACGCTGCTCGTCGACGCCGACGTCTACGGCGGGGTGGTGGCGCAGGTGCTCGGCCTGCTCGACGAGGCGCCCGGGCTCGCCGCCGCCTGCCGGCTCGCCAACGGCGGCACGCTCGACCTGCCGGCCCTCGCCGACCTCGCCCGCACGGTCACGCCCCACCCTGCGGGTGCTGTCGGGCATCGCCCGCGCCGACCGCTGGCCGGAGCTGCGGCCGGCCGGCGTCGAGGCGGTGCTCGCGCTGTGCCCGCTCGCTGGCCGACGGTCACCGTCGTCGACTGCGGCTTCGCCCTCGAGCAGGACGAGGAGCTCGCCTACGACACGGCCGCCCCGCGGCGCAACGGCGCGACGCTGACCGTGCTCGGAGGAGGCCGACGTCGTCCTGGCGGTCGGCAGCGGCGACCCCGTCGGGCTGCAGCGGCTCGTGCGCGGGCTGGCCGAGCTGCGCGAGGCGCTGCCCGACGTCGCAGCCGCGGGTCGTCGTCAACCGGCTGCGCGCGCACGCGCCGTGCCCGGGCGACGCGCGGCGCGAGGTGCAGCAGGCGCTGGCGCGCTACGCGGGGGTCGAGGACGTCGCGTTCGTGCCCGCCGACGTGCCCGCGCTCGACGCCGCCGTGGCCGCCGGCCGCACGCTGGCCGAGGCCGCGCCCACCGTCGCCCGGCCCGCGACCGCCCTGCGCGAGCTGGCCGGCGCGCTGGTCGGCGTGGCGCCCCCGGCACCGAAGCAGCGGCTGCTCAGCAGGCGCTGAGCAGCCGCTCCCCGGGTCGGCCTGCGCGGACGCTGTCAGGCGCCGCCGCCGTGGGCGCCGCCACCGGCGGCCGGCGCGGCCTCGGCCTCCTTGAGCACCGCCGCGACCTTCTCGTCGGTCGACGGCTTGCCCGAGGTACGGGCCGAGCTCCTGGCGGGCGACGGTGCGCACGTGCACCTCGTCGGGGCCGTCGGCCAGGCGCAGGGTGCGCATCCCGGCGTACATGCGGGCGAGCGGGAAGTCGTCGCTGACGCCGCCGCCGCCGTGCACCTGGATGGCGCGGTCGATGACCCGAGGGCGACGCGCGGGGCGATCGACCTTGATGGCGGCGATCTCGGTGCGGGCGCCCTTGGCGCCGTACCTTGTCGATCAGCCAGGCGGTCTTGAGGGTGAGCAGGCGGGCCTGCTCGATCTCCATCCGCGACTCGGCGATCTGCTGCTGCACGACGCCCTGCTGCGGCGAGCGGCTTGCCGAAGGCGACGCGCGAGGCGGCGCGCTCGCACATCAGCTTCAGCGCGCGCTCGGCCACGCCGATGGAGCGCATGCAGTGGTGGATGCGGCCGGGGCCGAGCCGGGCCTGGGCGAGCATGAAGCCCTGGCCCTCGCCGCCGAGCAGGTTGCTCCTGGGCACGCGCACGTCGGTGAAGCGGATCTCGCAGTGGCCGTGCTGGTCCTGGTAGCCGAAGACCGGCAGGGCGCGGACGACCTCGACGCCGGGGGTGTCGATCGGCACGAGCACCATCGACTGCTGGCTGTAGGTCGGGTTGTCCGGGGCGGTCTTGCCCATGAGGATCATGATCTTGCAGCGCGGGTCGGCGGCACCGGTGATCCACCACTTGCGGCCGTTGATGACGTAGTCGTCGCCGTCGCGCACTGATGCGGGTCTGGATGTTGGTGGCGTCGGAGGAGGCGACGTCGGGCTCGGTCATGGCGAACGCCGAGCGGATCTGGCCCTCCAGCAGCGGCTCGAGCCACTGCGACTTCTGCTCGGCGGTGCCGAACATGTGGAGCACCTCCATGTTGCCGGTGTCGGGCGCGGCGGTGTTGGTCGCCTCGGGCGCGAGCGCGCCGGACCAGCCCATGATCTCGGCGAGGTGGGCGTACTCGACGTTGTTCAGGCCGCTGACCTCCGGCAGGAACAGGTTCCACAGCCCGCGCTCGCGCGCCTCCGCCTTGAGCTCCTCGACGACGGGCGGGAGCGTGTGGTCCTGGGGGCCCTTCTCGCGCCGGTACTCCTCGTAGGCCTGCTCGGCCGGGAACACGCGGGCGTCCATGAAGTCCTGCAGGCGGGCCATGTAGTCCTTGGCCTTGGCGGACGGCTCGAAGTCCACGGAGTGCCTCTCTGAGAGGGGGAGGGGGGCTGCGACCGAGTGTGCCCCCTGCCACAGCGACCTGCTCCGGGGGGCCGCGCGGGGGGCGCGACCCGTCCCGGCGACCTAGGCTCGACGCCCGTGACGACCCCCTCCGGCGAGCCCGCGCCCGCGCGCGGACGCCGTCGGGCGGCGCACGCCCGGCCCCGCCGCCGGGCCCTGCCGGTCGTCGTCGCGGTCGTCGTCGTCCTGGCGCTGGCCGCGGGTGCGGTGGCCCTGCTGCGCGACGGCGGGGACGACGGCGAGGTCCTGGCCGTCGGCTGCGCGACCCCGGGCGCGAGCCCGACGACGACGCCGGCCGCAGCGCCCGTGCCGGCGGTGCCCCTGCCGGCGCCCGCCGAGGTGCGGCTGGTGGTGCTCAACGGCACGGCCCGGGCCGGGCTCGGCACCACCGTCGGCGCAGGCCCTGCTCGCCCGCGGCTTCGGCGTCCTGTCGACCGGGAACGCCCCCGCGCCCGTCGCCGGCCCGCGCGCAGGTCGGTCTTCGGCCCCGGCGGCCGCCCCGCGGCGACCGCTCTCGCCGCGGCAGGTCCTCGGGAGCAGGCTGGTGCCCGCCCCGCGGGCCGCGGCCGGCGTCGCTGCAGCTCGTCCTCGGCGGCGCCTTCGTGCGGCTGCGCCACCCCGCAGGAGGCGGCCGCGCTCGCCAGCCCGGCCGCGGCCCCCTCGCCCTCGCCCCGCCCTCGCCCGCGTCTCCCGGGCCGTCGCCCTGCTGAGGGCGGTGCTGCTCGACGACCTCGGGGTGCTGTCGCAGACCGCCGAGCCGCTCGCTCGACGTCGTCCCCCGGCTGCGCGCCGCCGGCCTGCGCACGGCCGTGCTGTCCAACGCCGACGGGCCCGCCGCGGCCCGGGCTGCGTCGGGCTCGACCGACCTCCTGCTGCTCAGCGGCGACACCGGGCTGCGCAAGCCCGACCCGGCGGCCTTCGCCGACGCCGTCGCCCGGCTCGGCGTCGCGCCGGGGGAGTGCGTGCACGTCGACGACCTGCCGGCCAACGTGCGGGGCGCGGTCGCCGCCGGGCTGGTGGGCGTCCTGCACCGCACCCGGCGAGCAGACGGTCGGCGAGCTCGAGGCCCTGCTCGGCGGCCCGCTCCCGCGCTGACCGCGTGCTTCGATGGCGGCGCGGCGAGGGAGCCGCCGCGACGAGAGGTGTCCCCGTGGTCGACCGGCTGAGCAGCCTGGACGTCTCCTTCCTGTACCTGGAGACCTCCACCACCGCCATGCACGCCGGTGGCGTCGCGGTGTTCGACCCGCCGCCGGAGGGCTTCGACCACGCCCGCCTCGTCGAGCTGATCAGCCAGCGCATCGCGCTCGTGCCGCGCTACCGGCAGAAGGTGCGGCTGGTCCCGGGCCGCCTCGCGAACCCGGTGTGGGTGGACGACGAGGACTTCGACATCAGCTACCACGTGCGGCGCAGCGCCCTGCCGCGCCCGGGGAACACCGGCCAGCTGCGCGAGCTCGTGGCCCGGCTGCAGAGCCGCCAGCTCGACCGCAACCGGCCGCTGTGGGAGATCTACCTGGTCGAGGGGCTCGAGGGCGGCCGGGTCGCGATCGTCACCAAGACCCACCACGCGATGGTCGACGGCGTCTCGGCCGTCGACATCGGCACCGTGATCCTGGACGTGTCCCCGACGCCGCGCGACGTGCCCGAGGACGAGTGGCGCCCGCACCGCGAGCCGGGTGCCGTGTCGCTGGTCGCGGGCGCCGTGAGCGAGCTCGTGCAGCGCCCGACCGCCGCCGTCGACGCCGTGCGCGGCGCGGTCGTCGACGCGCGCGCCACCGCGGGCAAGGCCGCGGCGCTGGCCGGCGGGCTGCTGGCCAGCGCCCGCGTGATCGCCCGGCCCGCGCCCGACTCCCCGCTCAACGTCCCGATCGGCGAGCAGCGCCGCTTCGGCACCGCCGTCACCGACCTCGACGACTACCGCCGGGTCCGCAAGGCCCACGGCGGCACCGTCAACGACGTCGTCCTCGCCACCGTCGCCGGGGCCCTGCGCACCTGGCTGCTCACCCGCGGCGAGCCCGTCACCGCCACGACGTCGATCCGCGCGATGGTCCCGGTGTCGGTGCGCGCCGACGCCGCCAAGGGCGAGCTCGGCAACCGGGTGTCGTCGTACTTCGTCGACCTCCCGGTCGGCGAGGGCAACCCGGTGGTGCGGCTGCACCAGGTCAGCTTCGCGATGCGCGGCCACAAGGAGTCGGGGCAGTCGGTGGGCGCCGACGCGCTCGTCCAGCTGTCCGGCTTCGCCCCGCCGACCATCCACGCCCTCGGCGCGCGGGCGGCCAGCAGCATGACCCGGCGGCTGTTCAACGTCGTCGTCACCAACGTGCCGGGGCCGCAGTTCCCGCTCTACGCCGCAGGGGCCCGGATGCTCGAGATGTACCCCGTGGTGCCGCTGGCCAAGGGGCAGGCGGTGAGCATCGGGCTGACCAGCTACGACGGCGGCGTCTACTACGGCCTGAACGCCGACCGCGACGCGATGCCCGACATCGACGTGCTGGCCTCGTGCCTGGAGGAGTCGCTGGCCGAGCTGGTGGGAACGGCCGGGTGATGCGTACTGGTCTGGTCCTGGGTGCCGGCGGCGTGCTGGGCGCGGCGTGGACGATCGGGGCGCTCGCCGCCCTGGAGGAGCTCGACGGCCGCGCGCCCGGCGAGGCCGAGGTGCTGGTCGGCACGTCCGCCGGCTCGGTCCTGGTGGCCGCGCTCGGCTGCGGGGTGCCCGTCGGGACGCTGGTCGGCCACCAGACGGGCGCCGACGCCGGCGGCCTCGAGTACGACCACGACAGCAGCAGCGCCCTGCCGCCGCTGCCCCGGCCCGGCATCGGCTCGCCCCGCGGGGTGCTCAGCACGGCGCTGCGGCCGTGGCGGGTCACGCCGATGGCCGCCCTGTCGGCGGTCCTGCCGCAGGGCCGGGGCAGCCTGGCGCCGGTCGGCGCGCTCGTCGACGGCGTCTGCCCCGACGGCGGCTGGGCCGCGCACCCGCGCACCTGGGTCGTCGCCATGGACTACGACACCGGCCGGCGGGTGCCGTTCGGGCGCGAGGGCGCCCCGCAGGCCGCCCTGCGCGACGCCGTCATGGCCTCCTGCTCGATCCCCGGCTGGTACGCCCCGGTCCGCATCGGCGGTCGCCGCTACGTCGACGGCGGCGCCTGCTCCCCGACGTCGCTGGACCTGCTGGCCCGCCTGCCCGAGGGCGAGCTGCTCGACGAGGTCGTCGTGCTGTCGCCGATGACCTCGACCGAGCTCGACAGCCCCGGCAGCGTCGCCGGGCGGATCGAGCGGCGCTTCCGCCGCCTGGTCACCAAGCGGCTGCTCCGCGAGGCGGGCCGGGTCGCCGCGACCGGCACGCGGGTCACCCTGCTGTGCCCCGGCCCGGAGGACCTCGCCGCCATCGGCGCCAACCTCATGGACCCGCGGCGGCGCGAGCGGGTGCTCGAGACGTCCTTGCGCACGTCGGCCGCCACGCTGCTGCGGGCGCGCGACGGCCTCGCGACGGCGAGCTGAGCCGCCCGTCTGACAGGCTCGCCCCGTGCGCGTCTACCTGCCCTCCACCCTGCGCGAGCTGCGCGACCTGCTCGACACCGGCACGCTCGGCACGCCCCCGCTGCCCGGCTACGCCGTCACCGGCGGGCTGCGCGAGTGGTACGCCGAGGGCGACGAGGAGGAGCTCGAGTACGCCGCGCTGACCCTCGCCGCGCGGGCGTCGGTCCGGCTGCTCGACGCCGACCAGGACGCCCCCCGGCGCCGGGTGGTCGTCGTCGCGGACGTGCGCCCGTGCCGAGCCCGTGCCGAAGGTCGACCGCGCGGCCGTGCGGGTGCCCGAGCGCGCTGCCGCTGCGCCTGGTGCAGGCCGTGCACGTCGACTCCGCCGACGCCGAGGCCGACGTCGCGGGAGGCCGCGGACGCCGTCGTCGAGGCCGACCTCGGCGGGCGAGGACGCCGCCTTCCGGGTGGAGCAGGCCGAGGGCCACGAGCTGCAGTGGTACGCCACCCAGGAGATCGGCCCGCTGCTCGAGCTGGGCTGAGCGCGGCCGCGGCCCGACCGGCCCGACGTAGCGTCGGCGGCGATGCGACGTCGGCCTGGCGCTGGGCGCCCGGTCGCGGCCCTCGTCGCCGTGCTGGTCGCCCTGCCGTCGCGTGGTCGCGCGCCCTGCCCGTCGACGCCGCCCGCGCCGGCCGACCTGCTCGGCCCGGGTGCAGCGCCAGCGCCGACGTCGGCTGGTCCGGGCTCGGCGAGAGCACCGGCCTGCTGGCCCTGCCCGACGTGCGCGAGCTCGGCGAGCTGCCCGCGCTGCTCGGCGGGACCACCCGCGCCCGCACCTGGTGGCGCGGCCCGACGGCGCACCGCGTCGACGTCGTCACGGCGCTCGGCGAGACGCGGGCTGGTCGTCGACGCCGCGGGCTCCTGGACGTGGGACAGCGAGCGGCGCCGGGCGGTGCGGCTCGACGGCGCCCCGGCGGTCCGGCTGCCGCGGGCGGCCGACCTGGTCGCCCCGCTGCTCGGCCGCCGGCTCGCCCGCACCCCGGGCCTGCGCCCGCAGCCGCTGGGCGACCGCCGCGTCGCCGGGTTCGCGACCGCCGGGCTGCGGCTCGTCCCCGGGACGGGCACCCCCACCACGGTGAGCGCCGTCGACCTGTGGGTCGAGCCGCGGACCGGGCTGCCGCTGCGGGTCGAGGTGCGCGCCCGCGGCGTGCGACCGGCCGGTGCTGCAGAGCGAGCTGCTCGACCTCGACCTGTCCGCCGCCCGACGCTCGTCCGGGTCGCGTTCTCCCCGCCGCCCGACGCCGACGTCCGGCTGGCCGAGGTCGCCGACCTCGCGGCGGCCGCCGACCGCTTCGCCCGCACCGTGCTGCCGGAGGCGCTCGCCGGGCAGGCGCGCGACCCGCGGCGCGGTCGCCGCTCGGCGGGGTCGCGACCTACGGCAGCGGGCTCGGCACGTTCGCCGTCGTCCCGCTGTCGCGCGACCTCGGGCGCGGCGGTGCTGCGCCGGCTCGACGAGGACGACACCGACGGCCGCGCCGACGTCCGCACCCCGCTGCTGAACGCCGCCGTCGTGCGGGTGCGCGGCGGCGTGCTCGTCGCTCGCCGGGACCGTCCCGCCCGCGGTGCTCGACAGCGCCGTCGCCGGCCTGCAGGCCGACCCGCTCGCTGCGCCGGAGGCCGCGGTGATCCGCACGCACGCCCTGACCAAGCGCTTCGGCCGGGTCACCGCCGTCGACGGCGTCGACCTCGACGTCCGCGAGGGCGACCGCTACGGCTTCCTCGGCCCCAACGGCTCGGGCAAGACGACGACGGTGCGCATGCTGCTCGGCCTGGTGCTCCCGACGTCGGGGGAGGTCGAGCTGCTCGGCGGGCCGCGTCCGCGACGGCGCTGCCGCAGGTCGGCGCGCTCGTCGAGGGGCCCGCGTTCGTCGGGGCGTCGTCGGGGCGGACGAACCTGCGCCAGCTCGACGCCGCGGGCCCGGGCGGCGACCGGCGCACCCGCAGGCGCCGGGTCGAGGACGTGCTGGAGCAGGTCGGGCTGGCCGGGGTGGGCCGCCGGCCGGTGCGCGCCTACAGCCTCGGCATGCGCCAGCGGCTCGGGCCTGGCGGCGGCGCTGCTGCGCGCCCCGCGGCTGCTGGTGCTCGACGAGCCGACCAACGGCCTGGACCCGCAGGGCATCCGCGAGGTCCGCGACCTGCTGCTCGCGCTGAACCGGGCGGGGCACCACCGTCTTCCTGTCCAGCCACCTGCTGGCCGAGGTCGAGCAGCTGTGCACCCGGGTCGGCGTGCTCGACCGCGGCCGGCTGGTGCTGCAGGGCGCCCTCGCCGAGCTGACCGCGCCGTCGCGGGCTGGTCGTCGTCGAGACGCCCGACGCGCTGCGCCGCCGCCGAGCTGCTCGGCGACGCGGGTCGAGCGTCGGTCGACGGGCTGCGCCTGGCCGTCCGCGCCGACGACGCCGCCCGGCTCAACGCACGAGCTCGTCACCGCCGGGGTGCGGGTGCGCGAGCTCGGCCCGCAGACCCGCACCCTGGAGGACGCCGTGCTGGACGTGACCGGCAGCGGCAGCGGGGACCGGGCGTGATCGCCGTCGAGCTGCGCCGGCTGCTGCGCCGCCCCCGGACCTGGGTGAGCATCGGGCTGCTGGTGCTGCTGCCGACCGTCGTCGCCGCGTTCCTCGCCGGTCAGCGACCTCGCGCCCGCGGCCCGGCACCGGCCCGGCGTTCCTGTCCGCCGTGCTCGAGCAACGGCGCGCTCTACCCGGCGGCCGCGCTGGCCCTGGTGCTGCCGCTGTTCCTGCCCGTCGCGGTCGCCGTCGTCGCCGGGGACGCCGTGGCGGGGGAGGCGCAGGCGGGGACGCTGCGCTACCTGCTGGTCCGCCCGGTCGGACGGACCCGGCTGCTCGTCGCCAAGCTCGTCTCGGTCGTCGTCTTCACGCTGCTGGCCGTCGTCGCGGTGGCGGCGGTGTCCTACGTCGTCGGGACGCAGCTGTTCGGCAGCGGGCCGCTGCCCAGCACCTCGGGCACGACCCTGTCGTCCGACCGACGCCACCTGGCGCACCGGTGCTCGCCGTGCTCTACGTCGGCTGGTCGATGCTCGGCGTCGCCGCCGTCGCGCTGTTCCTGTCGACGCTCACCGACAGCCCGCTCGCGGCCGCGCTCGGCGCCGTCGCGCTGCTGGTGCTAGTCGGCGTGCTCGTCGGGCTCGACGCCGCCTCCTCGGTGCAGCCCTACCTGCCGACCCGCTACTGGCTGGCGTTCGTCGACCTGTTCCGCGACCCCGTGCTGACCCGCGACCTGCTGCGCGGCGTCCTGCTGCAGGGCGTCTACGTCGTCGTCTTCCTGGCGGCGGCCTGGGCCAACTTCACCACCAAGGACATCACCAGCTAGACGTCACGCCGGCAGTGGTCAGCCGGTCGGGACGGGCGGGCCCTGCTCGCAGACCTCCGGGCCCGGCCTGCGCAGCGGCGCGGCCGACAGCGCCTCGCAGCACGATCGCCTGCACGGTCGGGTCGTGCGGCAGCTGCGCCGTGGTCGAGCCGCTGCGCCCGGGCAGACCTCCTGCACCACGACCTCGACCGCGCCGGCGAGCCGGGCGCTGTCCGGCGGCGTGACGACCGTGTCCTGGTCGGTCCACACGCTCATCCAGCCCGGGCCGTCGGGCGTCTCGTCGCCCGCGTTCAGCCCGTCGAGCAGCCGGCTGCCCGGGACCAGCTCCTGGCAGGCGCTCGGGCAGGCGCCGGAGGCGAACACGGCGCCGAGCGCGGCGACGTCGGTGCCGTGGTGCGGGCTGCCGAGCGTGACGATGCGGCGGGCCTGCGCGGCGCCGCCCGCGGCCGCCCACAGCCGCGCCGTCGACCCCGCCGGCGCTGTAGCCGACGACGTCGACGCTGCCGGCGCCGTCCTCGAGCGCCCGGTCCGCTGCGGCCCGCAGGCGCAGGGCGGCGTCCTCCAGGTCGCCGAGCCCGTCGGCCGGGCAGCTCGACGACCTGCGTCCGGCGGCCCGCCCGCTGCAGCCGCTCGGCCAGCACCCGCAGCCCGACGGTGTTGCCGCCGTAGCCCGGCACGAGCAGCACCGTGCCCGGCTCGGTCCTGCCGCACCGTCGCCACCGGCCGGCCGTCGCGCAGCAGGAACGCGCCGACGCCGGCCGCTCCGAGCAGGCACACGAGCAGTGCGACGCCCTGCAGCAGTCGACGGCGCGCGGGGCTCACCGCACGATCCTGCCGGTCGCCCGGGCGCCGCGCCCGCCGGTGGCAGCATGAGGCGTCCACCCGCCTGTGCGCCCGCCCGTGTGCCTGCCCGTCCGCCCGCCGTCCGCCTGCCCGTCCGCCCGCTGCCCTGCGCGCCCCTGGAGCCCCCGTGCTGACCGCCGCCACCGACGTCCCCGTGCCCGTCAACGAGCCCGTGCGGCAGTACGCCCCGGGCACGGCCGAGCGGGCGTCGCTGCAGGCCCGGCTCGGGGAGATGGCGGCGGAGCAGGTCGACCTGCCGATGCACGTCGGCGGCCGCTGGCGGCCGGCCGGGGGCGCCGCCGTCGAGGTCGTGCAGCCGCACCGGCACGCCGCCGTCCTCGGCACGCTGCACGAGGCGACGAACGACGACGTGCAGGCCGCCGTCGACGCCGCCCTCGCGGCCGCGCCGGCCTGGCGGGCGCTGTCCTACGACGACCGGGCGGCCGTCCTGCTGCGGGCCGCCGAGCTGCTGGCGACCTCCTGGCGCGACACCCTCAACGCCGCCACGATGCTCGGGCAGAGCAAGACGGTGCTGCAGGCCGAGATCGACAGCGCCTGCGAGCTCGTCGACTTCCTGCGCTTCAACGTCGCCTTCGGCCGGCAGGTGCTCGCCGAGCAGCCGGTCAGCAGCCCGGGCGTGTGGAACCGGATGGACCACCGGCCGCTCGAGGGCTTCGTCCTCGCGATCACCCCGTTCAACTTCACCGCGATCGCGGGCAACCTGCCGCTCGCCCCGGCGCTCATGGGCAACACCGTCGTCTGGAAGCCCTCCCCGACCCAGCAGCTCGCCGCGCACCACACGATGCGGCTGCTCGAGGCGGCCGGCCTGCCACCCGGCGTCGTCAACATGGTCACCGGCGGCGGCGCGGCCGTCTCGGAGGTCGCGGTCGCGCACCCCGACCTCGCCGGCATCCACTTCACCGGCTCGACCGGCACCTTCCAGCGGCTGTGGCAGGCCGTCGGCAACGGGCTGACCCGCTACCGGACCTACCCGCGGCTGGTCGGCGAGACGGGCGGCAAGGACTTCGTGCTCGCCCACCCCTCGGCCGACCCGCTGGCCCTGGAGGTCGCGCTGGTCCGCGGCGCCTTCGAGTACCAGGGGCAGAAGTGCTCGGCGGCCTCGCGGGCCTACGTGCCGCGCTCGCTGTGGGAGGGCGGGCTGCGCGACGGGCTGGCCGACCGCACGCGCTCGCTGGTCTACGGCGACGTCACCGACCTCAGCGTCTTCGGCGGGGCCGTCATCGACCGGCGCGCCTTCGACCGGCTCGCCGCCGTGCAGCAGCGCGCGGCGGCGGCGCCCGGCGTCGAGGTGCTGGCCGGCGGCACCGCGGACGACGAGCGAGGGCTTCTTCGTGCAGCCGACCGTGCTGGTGGGGCAGGACCCGAGGTCGGAGTTCTTCGTCGACGAGTACTTCGGCCCGGTGCTCAGCGTCCACGTGTACGACGACGCCGCCTGGGACAGCACGCTGGACCTGGTCGACACGACCGCGCCGTTCGCCCTCACCGGGGCGGTCTTCGCCGAGGACGCCTACGCCGTCGCCCAGGCAGCGGAGCGGCTGCGCTTCACGGCCGGCAACTTCTACGTCAACGACAAGCCGACGGGCGCCGTCGTCGGGCAGCAGCCCTTCGGCGGGGCCCGGGCCAGCGGCACCAACGACAAGGCCGGCTCGGTGCTCAACCTGCTGCGCTGGACGTCGCCGCGCACGCTCAAGGAGACCTTCGCGCCGCCGCGCGACCACCGCTACCCGCACATGGGCTGAGCGTGCGACCGACGGACGACGGCGAGGCACGCCCGTGAACCGGCCCGACGGCGACGAGCCGCGGCTCCCGCCGGGTCGGCTCGACCCGGCGGCGGACCCGGACCGCTTCGTGCCCGACGGCGCCGACGCCGGCGCGAGCGCTGGGCCCCCGCCCCGGCTGGACCCGACCGCCGACCCGGACCGCTTCCCGTCCGACCCGACGCTGACCGAGCTGCTCGGCGACGGCTCGCAGGAGGAGCAGCGCGACACCTACACCTGGCTGCTCGGCCTGCTGTCGGTGCTCACGTTCCTCGCCCTGGTGGCCTTCGCCGCCAGCCGGCTCGGCCCCTGAGGGCCGGGCTCAGCGGCCCGTCTGCTCCTTGAGCTCCTCGATCTTCAGCGAGGCCTCGGCCTTGCTGAGGCCCTCGGTGTCGACCTCCTCGCCCGCCTGCTGGGCGAGCGTGGACAGGTAGCTCTCCTGCGGGCCGGTGGCCGGCTCCTCGCCCGTCACCCAGTCGTGCGGGTCCTTCTCGGCCCTGCTCTGCACCGCGTCCTTGTCGACCATGTCGTCCTCCTGCTGCTCGTCGAACACCTGTTCGACGTGTGCCCTGCGGGCCGGCCGGCACACCTGTCGTCTGCGTCACGTCTGTCCGGATCCGGCCCCGGCGGGCGTCCGCATGTGCATGACTGGCGGCTCCGTCCCTGACCGGAGGCGGAGCGCGCCTGCCCCCGGAGCCCCCTGTGCCCCTGCCCCGCCCCGCCCGTCGCGGGCTGGTCCTGCTCGCCGGCCTCGCCCTGGTGGCCCCGCCCGTGGCCGCCGTGCTCGCCCGCGGCCCCCGCCGTCGCCGGCGCGCCGCCCAGCGCCCTGGCCGAGCCCGCCGACGTCGTCGCGCGCGGCGCCCTGCGCCTGCAGAACTCCTTCGTCAGCTCCGTCGGCTGGGTGAAGCCCGGCGAGACGTTCCCCTCGCGCCTGCTCGTCACCAACACCGGCACCGCGCCCCTGGCGGGCGTGCAGGTCACGGCGACCAACCCGGCCGGCGTCGACTTCGTGTCCGCCGCCGGGGGCCACCGTCACCCCGGACCGGCTGACCTGGTCGGTGGGCGCGCTCGCCGCCGGCGCCACCCGCACGCTGGTCGTCGAGTCCGCCGCCGACACCACGGCGAAGGACCCCCAGGTCGTCTGGAAGAACATCGCCAGCACCGCGAGCGCGTCCGCGACGGGCCTGACGGCCACGGCGCCCGCCCGCAGCCACGGCCCCAAGGTGATCCCGGCCGACCCGAACGGCAGCTACGACAGCGCCCGCTTCGGCGACCGCCCGTTCCCCGTGGTCCCGGTCGAGTTCGCCGACCGCAAGTACAACGGCGGCACCCCGGCCAACCCCGTCCCGGCCCTCGGCGGCGCCGGCCCGAACACGGCCGAGGCGCTGGCCAAGGCCATCAACGACCCCGCGAACCCGGGCTCGACGTTCAACCTGTTCCAGGAGATGAGCTACGGGCAGCTGTTCCCGAAGGGGACCGTCCCGGCGCTCGGCAAGACCGAGGCGTTCGGCGTGAAGCCGATCAAGCCGCTGACCACCCAGGGCCTGCCCGCCGGCACCTGCACCGGCATCACCACCGGCACCGGCACGGGCAACCGCGTCGTCGACGGCAAGTACCAGCTGCCGGGCACGACCGAGTACTACGGCCGTGACAGGTACGGCTCGAACGTCGTCGGGTCCACCGCCGGCGTCGGCGCGATCAACGACATCGACGGCGGCTGCGGCCCGACCGCCAAGTCGGTCTACGACGCCGCGACGATCGCGGACCCGGACATCGACTACAGCGACTTCGACACCGACAAGGACGGCGTCGTCGACTTCTTCATGATGGTCTTCGCCGGCTGCGGCGGCAACGGCGGCAGCCAGCTGGCCGCCGTCTCCTGCCCGGACGTCCTGTCGGGCTCCTACGACAACATCTGGCCGCACTCCTCGAGCCTCGAGGGCACCTACAGCGACCCGGTCACCGGCCTCAAGGGCTACATCAGCCAGGACCAGCTCAAGGACCTCGAGGGCCGTCCGCAGTGGTACACGGACACGAGCCGCACGGCCATGACGACGACCGACAAGGGCGACGCCCTCAAGGTCTTCGTCCGCGTCGGCCCGTACAACGTCAACCCCGAGACGGCCATCGACAAGGCCTCCGTCATCAGCCACGAGTACGGCCACAGCCTCGGGCTGCCCGACTTCTACTCGCTCGGCAGCCGTGAGACCTACGGCGACTGGAACCTCATGGCGACCGACAAGTCGCACTTCATGGACGTCTACAGCCGCCAGCGGCTCGGCTGGGTCGTCCCCGACGTCCTCGCCCCCGGCACCACGACGACGCGGACGATGAAGGACGGCAAGATCGACACGCAGCGCATCGCGTGGCAGCAGCCCGACGGCACGCCCTACGTGCTGTCGCCGGCGAGCGGTGACCAGGGGATCCACAACGGCGAGGCCTACGTGGCCAAGCTCCCGGGCCGCAAGCTGCTCGACGAGTCGATCCTCACCAAGGCCCAGGGCGACCGGCTCTGGCACTCCGGCAGCGGCAACGACTTCGGCTGCTCGCCCACCGGCGGCCACAACTTCGACGTCTCGCTGCCGGGCGCGGAGAAGCTGCCCGCCGGCACGAAGATCAGCGCGGCCTTCGACTCCGCCTGGCAGATCGAGTGGGACTTCGACTACGGGTTCGTCCTGGCCGGCACCCGCGCGGGCAGCACGCAGAGCCTGACCAGCGTGCCCTCCGACAACGGGTACTCGACGAAGAGCACCCAGAACCCGAACGCCAGCGCCTGCCTCACCGCGCTCGACAACGGGCTCACCGGCAACAGCGCGTCCTACGCCGACCCCAACCCGCTGACCGTCCAGCTCGACCGGGCCCAGGGGACGTCCAAGCCGCTGCAGTTCGTGCCCGACAGCTACGACCTGTCCTCGCTCGCCGGCAAGCCCGGCGCCTTCCTGCGGCTGTCGTACAACACCGACGGCGGGCTCGCCCGCGCCGGCTGGTTCATCGACAACCTCAAGGTCGTCGCGACGCCGCCCGGCGGCGCCCCGGTGACCCTGTACGCGCAGGACTTCGAGCAGCCCGCGACCGGCGGCCCCGAGGGCCCGCAGATCTTCAACGGCGGGTGCAAGGACCAGCTCTCCACCGCCGAGCCCCTGCACCACCGGCTGGAACTACGTCGGCCGCGGCGCCACCAACGGCGCCGACCACGCCTACTACCTCGAGATGCGCGACCGCTCCGGCTTCGACGCCAGCGGCCGCGGCGAGAACGACCGCGACGCGATCGGCTTCCAGCCCGGCCTCTACCTGGCCTACGCCGACGAGGCGCACGGCGACGGCAACGTCGGCACCGACGACCCGCCCGCGCAGAGCCCGCTCGACGCCGTGCCGGACCCGGGCAACGAGGCGCCCGACCTCGACGACGCCGCCTTCACGGCGGCCGCGGCCCGCTCGGTCTTCAGCGACACCCCCGACGCGACCACCAAGCGCGGCCGCTTCGACAACTACACCGACCCGACCCGGCCCGACGACGCCAAGACCGGCGCCGCCACCCCGTGGGAGTTCGACTTCTCCTGCCTGACCTTCACGGTCGCCAGCATGTCGGGCACCGGCACGGCCGAGGCGCTGCCCGGCGAGGCCGGCGCGGACGTCCTCACCGGCGCCGTGACCATGACGGCCGGCAAGGGCTGCGCGGCGTTCGACTACCGCTCGGTCGCCGCGGCCGCACCGTCCGCCTCGCCGTCGCCGTCCGTCTCCCCGGCCGCGTCGCCGACCGTCTCGCCGACGGCGTCCCCGAGCGCGTCGCCGAGCGCGTCCCCGACCTCCTCCCCGACGGCGTCGGCCCCGGCGTCGCCGACGACCGTCCCCTGCGGGCTGACGGCGACGGCGCAGCCCGCGGCCGCGGTCGTCGAGGCCGGGCGCACGGCGGCCGTCCGGCTCACCGGCACGCCCGGTGCGCTGGTCGACCTGCTCGCCTACACCCGGCCGTCGACGGCCTACCGCGTCGTCCGCACCGTGACGATCGGCAGCGCCGGCACGACCGACGTGGCGCTGCGCCCGCCGGGCAACACCCGGATGTACGCGCAGGAGCGCGGCTGCACCGCCGGCCCGTCCAGCACGCGTGTCGGTGCGCTCGACCGTGTCGCTCGACGCCGCCCGCACCGGGACCCGCACCTACCGCTTCGAGGGCAACAGCCTGCCCGTGCGGGCCGGGGGCCTGCGGGTCGCGGTCTACCGGGTCGACGCCCGCGGGCGTGAGGTGCTCGTGTCGACGACCCGCAGCGACAGCCGCGGCCACTGGACGCTCGACCGGACCTTCACCGGGACCGGCCGCTTCCCGTTCCTGGCGCGCGTCGCCAAGGACAGCAGCAACGACGCCGGCGCCAGCGCGCGGCGCAGCGTCACGGTCCGCTGACCCGGTAGCCGCTCGCGCGCGGCTGGGCCGTCCGCCCGTCCGCCGTCGTCCACAGGGCGGCGGCGGGCGGCGGCGCGGTCCTCTACCGTCTGGGACACACCGGACACCCCCTGGAGCACTGCTGTGAGCGCCGTCGACACCGTCGAGGCCGAGGTCCGCGAGCTGGTGCGGCGTCGCGGCCTGGACCCCGTGCAGGACCGCGCGGCCGTGCGCCGCCTCGTCGACGAGGTCGTCGCGGACTACGACGAGCGGGCGCTCACCTCGGCGCTCCCGCCCCTGCAGGACACCGGCGGCGCCGCCCGGGTCGTCTACGACGCCGTCGCCGGGTTCGGCCCGCTGCAGCGCCACCTCGACGACCCGACCGTCGAGGAGATCTGGATCAACGAGCCGGGCCGCGTCTTCGTCGCCAAGCGCGGCCGGTCCGAGCTGACGACGACGATCCTGTCCGAGGCGCAGGTCCGCGACCTCGTGGAGAAGATGCTCAAGACCACCGGCCGCCGGGTCGACCTGTCGACGCCGTTCGTCGACGCCATGCTCCCGGACGGCTCGCGCCTGCACGTCGTCATCCCCGACATCACGCGCAAGCACTGGTCGGTCAACATCCGCAAGTTCGTCCTGTCGGCGAACAGCCTCGACGAGCTCGTCACGCTGGGCACCCTCACCGGCCAGGCCGCCCGGTTCCTGGAGGCCGTCATGGCCGCCGGGCTCAACGTCATCGTCGCCGGCGGCACCCAGGCCGGGAAGACCACGCTGCTGAACTGCCTCGCCGGCGCCATCCCGGCCCGCGAGCGGATCATCACCTGCGAGGAGGTCTTCGAGCTCAAGCTCGGCCTGCCCGACGTCGTCGCGATGCAGACCCGGCAGGCCAACCTCGAGGGCACCGGCGAGATCCAGCTGCGCCGGCTCGTCAAGGAGGCGCTGCGCATGCGCCCCGACCGGATCGTCGTCGGGGAGGTGCGGCAGGAGGAGTGCCTCGACCTGCTCATCGCCCTGAACTCCGGGCTGCCGGGCATGTGCTCGATCCACGCCAACAGCGCCCGCGAGGCCATCGTCAAGATGTGCACCCTGCCGCTGCTGGCGGGCGAGAACGTCGGCCACGGCTTCGTCGTCCCGACGGTGGCGGCCTGCATCGACATCGTCGTGCACACCGCCAAGGACGGCAGCGGCCACCGGCGCGTGCGCGAGATCGTCGCGGTGCCCGGCCGCGTCGAGGGCGACGTCGTCGAGACCGCCGACCTGTTCGTCACCCGCGGGCAGCGCCTGGTGCGCGCCGACGGCTACCCGCCGCACGCCGAGCGCTTCGAGTGGGCCGGCATCGACCTGCCCAAGCTGCTGGCGCAGGACGCCTGACGTGGGCGGCGTCGCCGGGCCGTTCGTCGGGCTGCTGTTCGGGCTCGGCCTGTTCTTCGTGCTGCGCTCCGGCACCCACGCGCCGCCCCCGCGCTCCGGCGGCGGCCCGTCGTGGCAGGACCGCACCCGCGACCTGCTCGCCCAGGCCGGCATCGAGGGCGTCAGCCCCAACCAGCTCGCGAGCGCCAGCGCGGTGCTCGGGGTGCTGGTCGCGGTCTTCGTCTACGCCACCGCGCTGGTGCCCCTGATCGGGCTGCTGTTCGGCCTGTTCGCCGCGTCCGTGCCCTACCTGCTCGTGCGCCGGCGGCGCGGCCAGCGCAGCACCGAGCTGCGCGAGGTGTGGCCCGAGGCGGTCGACAACCTCGCCAGCGGCGTCCGGGCGGGCCTGTCGCTGCCGGAGGCCCTCACCCAGCTCGGCGAGCGCGGCCCCGACCAGCTGCGCTCGGCGTTCCGCCGCTTCGGCGAGGACTACCGCGCCACCGGCCGCTTCGGGGAGTCGCTCGACCGGCTGAAGGCCAACCTGGCCGATCCCGTCGGCGACCGCGTGGTCGAGGCGCTGCGCATGGCCCGCGAGGTCGGCGGCACCGACCTCGGGCGGCTGCTGCGCACCCTGTCGACCTTCCTGCGCGAGGACGCCCGCACCCGCTCCGAGCTCGAGACCCGGCAGGGCTGGACCGTCAACGCCGCCCGGCTGGCCCTGTGCGCGCCGTGGATCGTGCTGCTGCTGCTGTCGAGCAAGTCCAGCGCGGTGCGCGCCTACGACAGCGCCGCCGGGACCCTGGTGCTGCTCGGCGGCGCCGGCGTCTCCTTCGTCGCCTACCGGATCATGATGCGGATCGCCCGGCTGCCCGCCGAGCGCCGGGTGCTCCGGTGAGCACCTCCGCGGGCGTCGGCCTCGGCCTGGTCGCGGGCGGCGGGGCCTACCTGGCCCTGCTGGGCACGCCCTGGGCCCGCCGCCCCACCCTCGACGACCGGCTCGCCCCCTACCTGCGCGACACCCCCCGGCAGAGCCGGCTGCTCCAGCAGCGCCGCGCGCTCACGCCGTTCCCCGTCGTCGAGCGGCTGCTCGGGCCGGTCCTCGGCGACGCCGTCGGGTTCGTGGAGCGGTGGGTCGGCGGGCTGACCAGCGTGCGCAAGCGCCTCGAGACGCTCGGCGACGGCATGACCGTCGAGCAGTTCCGGGCCGAGCAGGTGGTGTGGGGCGCGCTCGGCTTCGCCGCCGCCCTCGCGCTCGCGGTCTTCTCGGCCTTCGGCGACGGCGGCCCCGGCCCCGTGCAGCTGCTCGGGCGCCGCCCTGGTCCTCACCCTCGGTGGCGTGCTCGGCCGCGACCGCTGGCTCAGCCGGCAGGTCGCCCAGCGCGAGGAGCGGATGCTCGAGGAGTTCCCCACGATCGCCGAGCTGCTGGCGCTCGCCGTCAGCGCGGGGGAGGGCCCGGTCGGCGCGCTCGAGCGGGTCCACCGCATCTCGGTCGGCGAGCTGAGCAAGGAGCTCGGCCGGGCGCTGTCGGAGGCCCGGGCGGGTGCCACGCTCGTGCAGGCGCTGGAGAACGTCGCCCGGCGCACCAGCCTCCGCCGCTGGCCCGCTTCGTCGACGGCGTCTCCATCGCCGTCGAGCGCGGCACCCCGCTGGCCGACGTCCTGCGCGCCCAGGCGGTCGACGTCCGCGAGGCCGGCAAGCGCCAGCTGCTCGAGTCGGCCGGCCGCAAGGAGATCGGGATGATGGCCCCCGTCGTCTTCTTCGTGCTGCCCATCACCATCGTGTTCGCGCTGTTCCCGGGTGCCGCCGACCTCAAGGTCGTCGCCGGATGACGTGGACCCGCCGCAGAACGGGCATCCTGGACCTGCGTCCCGCCCGCCCCGACCCCGCCCGCCCCGACCCCGCCCGCTCCTGGAGGAACCCGTGTCCGACCGTCTGCTCCGCCTCGCCGTCTCCACCCGCAACCGCGTGGCGGGGGCGCAGCCCGAGCGCGGCGACGTCCCCGGCTGGGTCATGATCACCCTGATGACGGCGGGCATCGTCACCTTCATCTGGGGCTTCGCCGACGACGCCCTCAAGGGCCTGTTCGACAACGCCGTCAGCGACGTCAAGACCAACCGGCCGGCCGGCGGCTGACCCGGCCGCCCGCCGGGGAGCAGCAGCGTGCAGCGCGACGACCGAGGGTCGGCCGTGGCCGACTTCGTCATGGTCTCGGGGCTGCTCGTGCTGCTGTTCGCCGTCGTGTTCCAGGTGGGCCTCGCGCTGCACACCCGCAACGTGCTGGTCGGCCTCGCCGCCGAGGGCGCCCGGTACGGCGCGCTCGCCGACGTCACCAGCCCGGCGGCGGTCGAGCAGCGCACCCGGGCGGGCATCGTCGGGGCCTTCAACGGCACCTACGCCGGCCGCACCGACGTGAAGGCCACGCTCGGGCCGCGGCTGGTCGAGGTGCAGGTCACCGCGCCGCTGCCGCTGGCCTTCGTGCCGGGCAGCCCGATCACGCTCTCGGTGCGGGGCCGCGCGCTGGAGGAGCGGCGGTGACCCGCCAGGGGCGGGGGGACGAGGGCAACGCCGTCGTCGAGTTCGTCTGGCTGGCGGTGCTGCTCATGGTGCCGCTGATGTACATCATGCTCGGGGTCTTCGACGTGCAGCGGGCCAGCTTCGGGGTGACGGAGGCGGCGCGGCAGGCGGGGCGCACCTTCGCCACCGAGTGCGCGCGGGGCGCCGACGTGGCCGCGGCCCGGGCCCGGCAGTCCGCCGAGATGGCGCTCGCCGACCAGGGCTACGCCATGAACCGCCCGGTCACCGGCCTGTCCTGCCCGGCACCGGGGGCGAGCACGAAGGTCGTCGTCACCCAGTTCGTCACCCTGCCCGGGCTCGGTGCGCTGCTGCCGGCCGACCGGGGCGGCATCACGGTGTCGGGCGAGTTCGTCGCCTTCCGCGACCGGTTCGCGCCGTGAGGCGGCGCCCGGCCGGCGACGAGGGCACCGTGATGGTGCTCGTGCTCGGCTTCACCGTCGTGCTGCTCGGCCTGCTGGTGCTCGTCGTCGACGTCAGCGTCCTGCTGCTCGCCCAGCGCGGCGTCGCCAGCACCGCCGACGGCGCCGCGGTCGCGGCGGCCCAGGAGCTCGACGAGGCCGCCCTCTACACCCGCGGGCTGCAGTCCTGCGTCCCGCTCGACGACGGCCGGGTGCGGGCGGTCGTCCGGCAGTACGCCGCGCAGGCCGGGCTCGGCACGGCCCTGTCCGCCAGCACGCCCGACCCCTTCACCGTGCAGGTCCAGGCGGCCCGGGCGGTCAGCCTGCCGTTCGGGTCCTACGTCGGCGTCGGGTCGGTGACCGTGCGCTCCAGCGCGCGGGCGCGCTCCCCGCTGGTGGGCGACGACGCCTGCTGAGCGGCCCGCGGTCCCGCCCCTGCTGCGCCGGTAGCCTCGACCCTCGTGGCTGCTGACCGCTCGGACGACCTCAAGGCCCTGGACGCCACGCTGACCAGCATCGAGAAGGTGCTCGACGTGCCGGCCATGCAGGTCGAGCTCCGCGACCTCGAGGAGCAGGCCGGCATCCCCGGGCTGTGGGACGACCAGGACAAGGCGCAGCGCATCACCGGGCGGATGTCGGTGATCCAGTCCGACCTCACCCGGCTCGCGCAGTACCGGTCGCGGCTCGACGACGTCGCGACGCTGTTCGAGATGGCCGCCGAGGAGGGCGACGAGGGCACCGAGAGCGAGGCTGCCGCCGAGCTCGCCGCCCTGCAGCGCGAGATCGGCTCCTTCGAGGTCCGCACCCTGCTGTCGGGCGAGTACGACCAGCGCGAGGCCCTCGTGCAGATCACCCCCGGGGCGGGCGGCGTCGACAGCCAGGACTGGGCGCTGATGCTCTGGCGCATGTACTACCGCTGGGCCGAGCGGCACGGCTACCCGCTCGACGTCCACGAGTGGCAGGAGGCCGAGGAGGCCGGCGTCAAGAGCGTCGTGTTCCAGGTGAGGTCGCCGTACGCCTACGGCACGCTCGCCGGCGAGCACGGCGTGCACCGGCTGGTGCGCATCAGCCCCTTCGACAACCAGGCCCGCCGGCAGACCTCCTTCGCGATGATCGACGTGACGCCGGTGGTCGACACCGCCGACGCCGTCGAGGTCGACGAGAAGGAGATCCGCGTCGACGTCTTCCGCTCCAGCGGCCCCGGCGGCCAGGGCGTCAACACCACCGACTCGGCCGTGCGCATCACCCACCTGCCCACCGGCATCGTCGTGTCCTGCCAGAACGAGCGCTCGCAGATCCAGAACCGGGCCGCGGCGATGATGGTGCTGCAGACCAAGCTGCTCGAGCGCACCCGCGAGGAGGAGGCGGCCGCGATGGACGCCATCCGCGGCAGCAAGGCCGACGTCGCCTTCGGCTCGCAGATCCGCAACTACGTGCTGCACCCCTACCAGATGGTCAAGGACCTGCGGACCGGCACCGAGACCGGCAACACCGGCGCGGTGCTCGACGGGGAGGTCGACGAGTTCGTCGAGGCGACCATCCGGTGGCGCCGGCTGCGCGACAGCGAGGCCGAGCAGGGCGCCTGACCGCCGGTCCCGGCAGGGCGCGGGCGCTCAGGCGAGGGCGAGCAGGAGCAGCAGCGCGACCAGCGCCGCCAGCAGCACCGGCCCGGCCGGCAGCGGCGACCGGCGGCGCAGCACCTCGCGGCTGTGGCGGCACGTCGCGCAGCGCGCGTCGGCGACGCGTCCGCCGCACGCGGCACACAGCAGCAGGTCCTCGCTCACCGGTCCATCCTCCCTCACTCCGCCCCTGTCCGCACCTACGCTCGAACCCGTGATCCGGCTCGAGCGCGTCAGCAAGACCTACCCGACGAGCGTCCGTCCGGCGCTCGACGAGGTCGACGTCGACATCGACCGCGGCGAGTTCGTCTTCCTCGTCGGCAGCAGCGGCTCGGGCAAGAGCACCTTCCTGCGGCTGCTGCTCAAGGAGGAGCAGCCGACGGCGGGCCGGGTCCACGTCGCGGGCAAGGACCTGTCCCGGCTGTCGCACTGGAAGGTGCCGGCGCTGCGCCGCTCGATCGGGTGCGTGTTCCAGGACTTCCGGCTGCTGCCGAACAAGACGGTCACCGAGAACGTCGCGTTCGCGCTGCAGGTGATCGGCAAGCCGCGCAGCGTCGTCGACCGGGTCGTGCCCGAGGTGCTCGAGCTGGTCGGGCTGGAGGGCAAGGGCGCCCGCATGCCCGACGAGCTCTCCGGCGGCGAGCAGCAGCGCGTCGCCGTCGCCCGGGCGTTCGTCAACCGGCCGATGATCCTGCTGGCCGACGAGCCCACCGGCAACCTCGACCCCGGCACCAGCGTCGGGATCATGCGGCTGCTCGACCGCATCAACCGCACCGGCACGACCGTCGTCATGGCCACCCACGACTCCGCGATCGTCGACTCGATGCGCCGCCGGGTGGTCGAGCTCGCCCACGGCAGGGTCGTGCGCGACCAGACCCGCGGCGTGTACGGCTACGGGGCCTAGGGGGTCTGGCGGTGCGCGCCCAGTTCGTGCTGTCGGAGATCGGGACCGGCCTGCGCCGGAACCTGACCATGACGGTCGCCGTCGTCGTCACGGTCGCGATCAGCCTGGCCCTGTTCGGGGCCGGCCTGCTGATCCGCAGCCAGGTCGAGGTGATGAAGGACTACTGGTACGACCGGGTCGAGGTGTCGGTCTTCCTGTGCGGGGAGCAGAGCCAGGCGCCGGGCTGCTCGGGCCGGGCGGTCAGCGAGCAGGAGCGGGCCCAGCTGCTCAGCGACCTGCAGGCCACGCCGCAGGTCGAGCAGGTGTTCTACGAGTCCAAGGAGCAGGCCTACCAGCGCTTCCAGGAGCAGTTCAAGGACTCTCCCGACCTGGTCGCGAACGTCAGCGCCGACGCCCTGCCGGAGTCGTTCCGCGTGAAGCTGGAGGACCCGACGCAGTTCGAGGTCGTCGCCAGCGCCTTCCGCGACCGGCCCGGCGTCGAGGACGTCCAGGACCAGAAGCAGCTGCTGGAGAAGTTCTTCACGGTGCTGACCGGCTTCCAGACCGCGGCCATCACCGTCGCCGTCGTGCAGCTGATCGCCGCCGCGCTGCTGATCAGCAACACCATCCGGGTCGCGGCCTTCAGCCGGCGCCGCGAGACCGGGATCATGCGCCTGGTCGGGGCCAGCAACCTCTACATCCAGCTGCCGTTCCTGCTCGAGGGCGCGCTCGCCGGGCTCCTGGGCGCGAGCATCGCCGTCGGGCTGGTCGCGGCCGTCAAGGCGGTGTTCATCGACCGGGTGCTGCGCCCGGCGTTCACGCTGACCAACTTCGTCGGGCTGGGACGTCGTGCTCAAGCAGGCCCCGGTGCTGCTGCTCACCGGGGTGCTGCTGTCGGGTCTGGCCAGCTTCGTGACACTCCGGCGCCACCTGCGCGTCTGACCGACCGGCCCGTGCCACTCTCCGGGCACCCCCGCGTCCGAGAGGTCCTTCCCCCGTGCTCTCCCGCCGCAGCGTCGCTCTGGCCTGCCTGCTCGGGCTCGCCGTGCCCGTCGCCGGCGGGCCGCTGCCGGTCGCGCCCGCAGCGGCCCAGGAGACCCAGGAGCAGGCCCGCGCGCGGGTGAGCCGGGCGCAGTCCGACCTCGAGGACTCGACCGACGCCGTCCGGGCCGCCGCCGCCGCGCTGCGCGAGGTGGAGGCCGAGCTGCCGACGGCGCAGGCCGACGTCGTGCGGGCGGAGGGCGAGCTCGACGGCGCCCGCGCCCGGGCGGCGACGGCGGCGGAGCAGGCCCGGGAGGCCGAGCGGGCCGCGGCGGCCGCCGAGCGCGAGGTCAGCAGCGCGTCCCGCGAGGTCGAGGCGGGGCGGGCGGCGGTGGCCCGGCTGGCCCGGCGCAGCTACCAGCAGGGGCCGCTGGCCGACCTGCGCACGGTCATGACCTCCGGCAGCCCGCAGGACCTGCTCGACCGCCGCGCGCTGCTGCAGCAGGTGTTCCGCAGCGAGAACGACAGCCTGCACGGGCTGTCGCGGCAGCGCCTGGCCCTGGCGCGCACGCAGAACGAGCTGGCGCTGGAGCGGGCCGAGGCCGAGGCCGCGCGGGCCGAGGCGACCCGCCGCGAGCAGCGGGCCGCCACCGTCGCGCAGCGGGCCGACGACGCCGCCGCCCGGGTGGCCGCGCTGGTCGCCCGCCGCGGCCGGGCCCTGACGGCGGCCGAGCAGGCCCGGGCCGGCGACGCCGCCGAGTACGCCGCCGCCCAGCGGGCCAGCCGCGAGCTCGCCGAGCGGATCCGCCGCGCCGCCGCGGCCGCCCGCGCCGCCGAGGCGCGCGCCCGCGCCCGGGCCCGCGCGCAGGCCGCCGCGGCCGCCGCCGCCAAGCGCCCGCGCCCCCGCCCACCGGTGGCGCAGGGGCAGCCGGAGCAGGAGGGGCGGTGGCGCTGGCCGGCCAGCGGCCCGCTGACCAGCCGGTACGGCTACCGCACCCACCCGATCTACGGCGACGTCCGCTTCCACGCCGGCATCGACATCGGCGCGGCCTACGGCTCGCTGACCATCGCGGCCGAGGACGGCGTCGTCACGTACGCCGGGCCCTCCAACGGCTACGGGACGCTGGTGCTCATCAGCCACGGCACGGTCGGCGGCAAGGACATCACCAGCGCCTACGCCCACCAGTCGGCCCTGCTCGTCCGCGAGGGCGAGATCGTCTCCCGGGGCCAGGTGGTCGGCCGGGTCGGCAACGAGGGCAACAGCACCGGCCCCCACCTGCACTTCGAGGTGCGCCGCGACGGCGAGCCCGTCGACCCGCTCGACTGGGTGACGCCGCCCTAGACTGGGCGGGTGCAGTACGCGAGCAGCAACCGGGGCGACCCGAAGAAGGTGCTGATCGCCCAGAACAAGAAGGCCCGGCACGACTACACGGTGCTCGAGGAGTTCGAGGCCGGCGTCGTCCTGATGGGCACCGAGGTGAAGTCGCTGCGCCAGGGACGCGCCTCGCTCGCCGACGCCTACGCCTACGTGCAGGACGGCGAGGTGTGGCTGACCGGCGTGCACATCCCCGAGTACACGCTCGGCACCTGGACCAACCACACCCCCCGGCGCACCCGCAAGCTGCTGCTGAACCGCACGGAGATCGACGGGCTCATCGGCGACCTCAAGCAGGGCGGCATGGCCCTGGTCCCGCTGTCGCTGTACTTCCTCGGCGGCAAGGTCAAGGTCGAGCTGGCCCTCGGCAAGGGGCGCAAGGCGCACGACAAGCGCCAGGTGCTGGCCGAGCGCGACGCCGCCAAGGAGATCCGCAACGCCATGGGGCGCGAGGCCAAGACCCGGGTGCGCGAGCGCCGCGCCAAGCGGTGACGCCGCGGCCTGGAGTCCTGGCCGACGCCGACGTCCCCGCCCTCTGGCAGGGCCTCGGGCTGCCCGGCCTGGTCGACCTGCACGTCCACTTCATGCCCAAGAACGTGATGGACAAGGTGTGGCGCTACTTCGACGGCGTCGGGCCGCTGACCGGCCGGGAGTGGCCGATCGCCTACCGCACCGAGGAGGCCGACCGGCTCGCCCGGCTGCGCGCCCTCGGGGTGCGGGCCTTCCCGTCGCTGCTCTACCCGCACAAGCCCGGCATGGCCGCCTGGCTGAACGCCTGGGCCGCGGACTTCGCCGCCCAGCACGACGACGTCCTGCACACCGCCACCTTCTACCCCGAGCCGGAGGCGGCGGCCTACGTCGAGCAGGCGCTGTCGGCGGGCGCGCAGGTCGTCAAGGTGCACCTGCAGGTGGGCGCGTACGACCCGCGCGACCCGCTGCTCGCGCCGGTGTGGGGGATGCTCGCCGACGCCGGCGTCCCCGTCGTCACCCACTGCGGCAGCGGCCCGGCGCCCGGGCCGTTCACCGGCCCCGGGCCGATCGCCGAGGTGCTGGCGCAGCACCCGTCGCTGGTGGCCGTCGTCGCGCACATGGGGATGCCCGAGTACGCCGACTTCCTGGAGCTCGCCCGACGCCACCCGCGGGTGCACCTGGACACCACGATGGCGTTCACCGACTTCACCCAGGCGGTCATGCCGTTCCCCGACGCGCTGCGCCCGGCCCTGCTCGAGCTGGCCGACCGCATCGTGCTGGGCAGCGACTTCCCGAACACGCCCTACCCCTACGCCCACCAGGTCGAGGCGCTGCAGCGGCTCGACCTCGGCGACGACTGGCTGCGCGGCGTGCTCCACGACAACGGCGCCCGCCTCGTCGGGCTGGGTGCCGAGAGCCGCTGAGCGGGGTACCGTTCGAGGACGAACACCGGCACCACGAGGGGGTGACAGGTCTCGACTCCGGATGTCGGGGCAGGGGAAGCGGGCCGAGGAAGGCAGCGATGATCTCGTTAACCAACAACGCTGCACAACACACAAGCGCCGACAACAGTCCGCGCGCGTACGCCCTCGCTGCCTAGCAGCTAGTGCGTCGCTGTCAGCCTGAGAGAGCCTCCGGCTCAGGACCTGGCATCGCTAGGAGGACCACCGTCTCGTCCGGCCACGGGACGAGGCGGTGAGCTCACAGTGGCTGAGCCCGTTCCCGGGTCGCTGGCGTCACCGGGAGGGCCGAGAAAAGCACAGTCAGCTGCGCCCGGAGAAGCCCTGTTGCGGTACCGGAGGACGCGGGTTCGATTCCCGCCACCTCCACGAGACAGCACGACCCAGCACGACAGCACCACCCAGCACGACAGCACCGCCCCGTACGACGCCGGCCCCGGACCCCACGGTCCGGGGCCGTCGTCGTCGCACGCCCCGACAACCCTCCAGGGCGGTCGCCGGGCGGTCGAAGCACCGGGGACGGCGTGCCGGGGGGACGCCGGGACCTGCTGTCGACCGGAAGCCTCTGTCGTGCGTCTGCGCCTCCTGCTCCCCGCCCTCGTCGTCCCCGGCCTGCTGGCCCTGCCGGTGGTGGCCCTGCCCGCCGCGGCGGCCCGGCCGGTGGCGCCCGTCGTCGTCGAGGTGCCGCTGAGCGCACCCGCCGTGACCGGCTCGGCCCTGCGCGGCGCGGGCGCCCGCACGGTCGCCGCCGCGCCGCCGCGGACGACGGCGCCCTTCGAGGTCGTCGGGGTCACCTGGGACGCCGGGGACGTGGGCGACCTGGCGGTGCGCGTGCGCACCCGCAGCGCCGGCACCTGGTCGCCCTGGACGCCGCTGACGGTCGAGAGCGACGGCCCGACCGGCGCGGAGGCCGAGGGCGCCCGCCCCGGCACCGACCCGCTGTGGGTGGGCGAGGCCGACGGGGTGCAGGCGCAGGTCGACCTGCTGTCAGGGGCGGCCCCGCGCGGCGTCCGGCTGGCGCTGGTCGACCCGGGGGAGTCCCCTGCCGACGCCGCGAGCACGCCGGCCAGCACCGCCTCCGCCGCGGGCACCGTCCCCGACGTGCGCCCCCGCTCGGCCTGGGGCGCCGACGAGTCGATCCGCGGGGCGAAGCCCTCCTACGCCGCGAGCCTGCAGGCCGTGACCCTGCACCACACCGCGAGCAGCAGCGACTACGCGCGGGAGGACGTCCCCGGGCTGCTGCGCGGCTTCTACGCCTACCACGTGAAGAGCAACGGCTGGTCGGACATCGGCTACAACTTCCTCGTCGACCGGTTCGGCACCGTCTGGGAGGGCCGCTGGGGCGGCACCACCCGCAACGTCGTCGGGGCGCACGCCGGCGGCTTCAACACCGGCACGGTCGGCATCTCGATGATCGGCACCTACGAGACGACGCCGCCGAGCGCGGCGATGCTCGAGAGCGTCGCGCAGGTCGCCGGCTGGCGGCTCGGCAGCAACGGCCTCGACCCCGCCGACAGCGTCACCCTGACCTCCGCCGGCAGCACCCGCTGGGCCAGCGGCACCCCGGTCCGGCTCGGGCGGGTGTTCGCCCACCGGGAGGTCAGCACCACCTCCTGCCCCGGCACCCAGGGGATGGCGGCCCTGCCCGGGCTGCGCGCCCGCGCCTCCGCCCTCGCCGCCGGTGCGCTGCCGCTCGTGCCGCAGCCCGACGACGCGCTGCGGGTCGACCTCCCCGCCACGGCTGAGCCCGGCAGCACGGTCGAGGCCGTCGTCCACGGCCCGGCGGGGCGCCCGGTGCAGCTGTGGTTCGCCGACCCCGGGGCCGAGGGCGCCACGCTGCGCCGCGAGGGCGTGCTCGACGCCGACGGGCTCTACCGGACCGGCTTCCCGGCCGACGGGACGCACACGCTGTTCGCCGCGGTCGACGGCCGCACCAGCCCCCGGGCGACCACCACGGTGGGGTCCGGCGGGTCGCCGGTGGGCCTGACGCCGAGCGCGCTCTCGGTCTCCGGGCCGGTCACCGTCGAGGCGGGTGCGGAGGCGCTCGTCACGGTCACCGGCCCGGCCGGCACCGCGGTCGGCCTGTGGTTCCGCGAGGAGGGCAGCCAGCAGTTCGTGCAGCGCCGCCGCGGCCAGCTCGGCCCGGACGGCACCTGGACGACGACGTACACGGCCGGCCGCCCGCAGGACTACTTCGCCATGTCGAGCACCGTCACCTCGGCCGACGCCACCACGCTGGTCGGCCCCGTCCCGCACGGCCTGCACGTCACCGCCCCTGCCGCCGTCGTCGGCGGGAGCACGGTCCCGCTGGTGGTGCAGGGCACGCCCGGCGCCGCCGTCGAGCTGTGGTTCTCGCGGGCGGGCGCGCCGTTCAGCCGGCGTCGGGAGGGCGTGCTGGCCGCGGACGGCACCTACCGCACCACCTGGTCCGCGACCGACGAGCACACCGTCTTCGCGGCGTCCGGCGGCCGCACCAGCACCCGGGTCACCACGCGGGTGCCGGGCAGCGTGCCGTACGCGCCCGCGACGGACGACCAGGCCCCGCGGCTGCAGGTCGAGGTGCCGCGCACCGTCGACGCCGGCGCCTCCGCCGAGGTGGTCGTCCGCGGCACGCCCGGAGCCCCCGTCGCGCTGTGGTTCCAGCCCCGCGGCGAGGAGGTCTTCGTCCAGCGCCGCAGCGCCGTCCTGGCCGCCGACGGCGCCTACCGGACCACCTTCGCCGGCAGCGAGGACCAGCTGCTCTACGCCACCAGCGGCGGCAGCGCCTCGCCCGACGTCGCCAGCGACGTCCGGCCGGTGCTGACCGCGCCTGCCACCGGCCGGATCGGCGTCCCCGTCGTGCTGACCGGGCGGGCCCGCCCCGGCGACGCCGTCGTCGTGGAGCAGCGCACCCGCGCGGGCGCCGTCGTGCGCCGGACAGCCACGGCCGACCGCGGCGGGTCCTACCGGCTGTCCGTCCCGCTGCGGGACGCCTCCACGTGGCGGCCGTCCGTGGGGGACCGGGTCGGCAGCACCTGGGCGACGACGACGGTGACCCCCACGCTGGTCGCCCCCGCGCGCTCCGGCCGCGGCAGCACGGTCCGGATCACCGGCACCGCCCGGCCGGGCGCCACCGTCGAGGTGCTGTTCCGGGCCAAGGGCGCGCCCGTCTTCGCGGTCCGCCGCCGGCTCACGGCCGACGCCGCCGGCCATTGGGCGACGACGGCCGCGCTCGCCGTGGCGCACCGGCTGTACGCGCGGGCCGACGGCCTGGCCTCGCCGCAGCGCATCGTCGACGTCCGGTAGCCGTCCTGCCGGGTGGCAGGCTGACGGGTGTGACCGTGCCGCTGCTCGCCGCCCGGCGGCGGGCCGTGCGCCCCGCGGCCGCCGCCGAGCAGGCGCCGACGCCGCAGGTGCCGTCGCCGCCGGCGCCGGAGGCGGCGGCCCCTGCCGCTACCGTCCCCTCCGTGAGCACCGACGCGGGCACCTCCGGCGAGCCGCGCCGCACGTACCTGCTGGTCGACGGCGAGAACCTCGACGCGACGCTGGGCAACAACGTCCTCGGGGGCCGCCGTCCCGAGCCGGGCGAGCGCCCGCGCTGGGACCGGGTGCGCAGCTGGCTGGAGCAGGAGTGGGGCAACCCCGTGCAGGGGCTGTTCTTCCTCAACGCCGGCAACGGCCTGCCGCTGTCGTTCGTGCAGGCCCTGCTGGCGCTGGACTACCGGCCGATCCCGCTGTCGGGCGGGCCGGGCGAGAAGGTCGTCGACATCGCGATCCAGCGCACGCTGGAGGCGCTGGCCGGCCGCGAGGGCGACGTGCTGCTGGGCAGCCACGACCGCGACTTCCTGCCGCAGGTGCAGGCCCTGGTGGAGGGCGGCGGCCGCCGGGTCGGGCTGCTGGGCTTCCGGGAGTTCGTCAGCAGCGGGTACACCGAGCTGTTCGACAAGGGGCTGCAGGTCTTCGACCTCGAGGACGAGGTGCGGGCGTTCAACGCCGTGCTGCCGCGCGTCCGGGTCATCCCCATCGCCGACTTCGACCCGCTGCGCTACCTGTAGCCCCGCGGCCGCTGGCTACCCTGGCGGGGTGCTCGACACCGGTGCCGTCCGCGTCCTCGCGCGGGCCGGCCTGCTCGCCCCCGTGCGGCCGGACCGGCTCGCCGGCATGGCCCTCGCGGTCGGCCGCTGGGGCGTCACCCCGGCCACCGGCTACGCCGCGGGCGCCTCGCGCCACCCCGACCGGCTCGCCCTGGTCGACGACCTCGGCGCGCTGACCTGGCGCGACGTCGACCGCCGCACGACCCGGCTGGCGGCCGAGCTGCGGTCGCGCGGCCTGCAGCAGGGCGACGCCGTCGGGCTGCTCGCCCGCAACGGCCGCGGCCTGGTCGAGGGCGCCGTCGCCGTGGCCAAGTGCGGGGCCGACGTGCTGTACCTCAACACCGGCTGGGGGGCGGAGCAGGTCGCGCAGGTGCTGGGCGCCCAGGGCGCGACCGTGCTGCTGCGCGACGGCGAGTTCCCCGGCGTCCCCGGGCTGGTCGACGTGACGACCGAGGAGCTCGACGCGCTCGCCGAGACCGAAGGGCCGCCGGCGCCGTTGCGGGCCACCCGGGCGAGCCGGCAGGTCATCCTCACCAGCGGCACGACGGGGGCGCCCAAGGGCGCGGCCCGCGACAGCGCCGGCGTCGGCGCGGCCGTGTCGATGCTCGACCGCATCCCGCTGCGCGCGGGCGGCGTCACCGTGGTCGCCGCGCCCGCGTTCCACGCCTGGGGGCTCGGCCACGTCTCGCTGGCGCTGCTGCTCGGCTCGACGCTGGTGATGAGCCGGCGCTTCGACCCGGCGACGGTGCTGCGGCAGGTGCAGGAGCACCGCGCGGACGCCCTCGTCGTCGTCCCGGTCATGCTCGACCGGCTGCTGGAGGTCGAGGAGCAGTACGACACCACGAGCCTGCGCGTCATCGCCTCCAGCGGCAGCGCCCTGCCGGAGTCGCTGCCGGCGCGCGTCGAGGCGCGGTTCGGGCCCGTCCTGCACAGCCTGTACGGGTCCACCGAGGTCGCCTTCGCCGCCGTCGCCACGCCGGAGGACCTGCGCGCCGACCCGGGCACCGCGGGCAAGCCGCCGCACGGCGTCGTCCTGCGGGTCGTCGACGAGCAGGGCGGGGACGTCGCGCCGGGGGAGACCGGCCGGGTGTTCGTCGGCAGCGACCTCGCCTTCGGCGGCTACACCGACGGCTCGGACAAGGAGCGCCTCGACGGCCTCGTGGCCACGGGCGACCTCGGCAGCCTCGACGCCGAGGGCCGGCTCACCGTGCACGGCCGCGACGACGACATGGTCGTCGTCGGCGGGGAGAACGTCTTCACCGGCAGTGTCGAGCAGGCGCTGGGAAGCCACCCCGACGTCGTCGAGGCGGCCGTCGTCGGGGTGCCGGACGCGTCCTACGGCACCCGGCTCGTCGCCCACGTCGTTCCTCGCGGCCCCGTCACCCCCGAGCAGCTGCAGGAGCACGTCCGCGGCCGGCTCGCCCGCTTCGCCGTGCCCCGCGAGGTGCGGCTCGTCGACGAGCTGCCGCGCAACGCCACGGGCAAGGTCGTCAAGCGCGAGCTGTCCCCGTGAGCGGGCAGCGGTGACCGCTCCCGCGGAGCTCGACCAGCCGTCGGTCGACGAGAGCTCCGACGTCGACCGCCCCTGGGTCACCATCGTCTGGAACGACCCGGTCAACCTCATGAGCTACGTCGACGCTGGTGTTCCAGGAGCTGTTCGGCTACTCCAAGGGGAAGGCCACGCACGCTCATGCTCGCCGTGCACGAGGAGGGCCGGGCCGTGGTCAGCAGCGGCGGCCGCGAGCAGATGGAGCACGACGTCGCCCGCTGCCACGCCAAGGGCCTGTGGGCCACGCTCCAGCAGGACTAGGGAGCCTGACCGACGTGCGCTTCAGGAAGGTCCGCGGCGGCGGGGTCAGCGCCGACGTCGCGCCCGTCGAGGCCTCCGTGCTGCACTCCTGCGCCGCCGACCTGCTCGCCCTGCTGGCCGACGACGAGCCGGAGGAGGACGCCCCGCCGCCCGACCCGCTGGAGGCGCTCGTCGGGCTGCCCAGCGGCGACGTCGCCGAGCCCGAGGACCCCGCCCTGCAGCGCCTGCTGCCGTCGGCCTACGGCGACGACGACCCGGAGGCCTCCCGGGAGTTCCGCCGCTACACCGACGCCGACCTGCGGGCCGGCAAGCGCGCGCACGCCGGCACCGTGCTGGCCACGCTGCCGGCCGGCGGCGGACGGATGGTGCTCGACCGCGACCAGTGCGACGGCTGGCTGGGCTGCCTGAACGACCTGCGGCTCGTGCTCGGCACCCGGCTGGAGGTCACCGAGGACCTCGACACCAGCGACCTCGACGACGACGACCCCCGGCGGCAGGCCCTGGAGGTCTACGCCTGGCTGGGCTGGCTGCAGGAGTCGCTGATCGGCTGCCTGTCGCCCGCGAGTCGCTGAGCCCGCCGGTAGGCTCGCCGGCCCGTGCTCGAGCTGCCCCGCGCCATGCTGGACGAGATCGTCGCCCACGCCCGCGCGCGACCACCCCGACGAGGCCTGCGGCGTCGTCGCCGGCAAGGACGGCCGGGCCACCCGGGTGATCGTCATGGAGAACGCCGAGCGGTCGCCGACGTTCTACCGCTTCGACGCGCAGGAGCAGCTGCGGGTCTGGCGCAGCATGGACGACGCCGACGAGGTGCCGTTCGTGATCTACCACTCGCACACCGCGACCGAGGCCCACCCCTCGCGCACCGACATCGGGCTGGCCGGCGAGCCCGACGCGCACTACCTGCTGGTGTCGACCCGCGTCCGAGCAGGACGAGGTGCGGTCGTTCCGCATCGTCGACGGGCAGGTCACCGAGGAGCCCGTCACAGTCACCTGACCGCACCCGGAACAACCCCCGCGTCCCCGGCTGTTGGACCCACCAAGACGCCCGCACCCCCCGACCACTGCTTGGAGCCCTCCCGCCATGGCCATCGAGGTCCGGATCCCGACGATCCTGCGCACGTACACCGACGGCCAGAAGGCGGTCGAGGGCAAGGGCGACACGCTCGCCGACCTCATCGAGGACCTCGACAGCCGCCACCCGCGGCCTCAAGGGCCGCCTGGTCACCGAGGAGGGCGGGCTGCACCGCTTCGTCAACATCTACGTCAACGACGAGGACGTCCGCTTCCTCGGCGCGCTCGAGAGCCAGCTCTCGGACGGCGACAGCGTCACGGTGCTCCCGGCCGTCGCCGGCGGCGGCCGCGCTAGCCGCCGTGACGCGTTCGACAGCCTGCTGGACTCGGTCGGGCGCACCCCGCTCGTCGGGCTCCCGCGGCTGTCCCCGTCGCCGCGACGTCCGGCTCTGGGCGAAGCTCGAGACGGACAACCCCACCGGCTCGATCAAGGACCGGGCGGCGCTCGCGATGGTCGAGCAGGCCGAGCGCGAGGGCCTGCTGCGGCCCGGCGTCACCGTGCTGGAGCCGACGTCGGGCAACACCGGCATCTCGCTGGCGATGGTCTGCCGCCTCAAGGGCTACCGGCTGGTCTGCGTCATGCCGGAGAACACCTCGGTCGAGCGGCGCCAGCTGCTGACGATGTACGGCGCCGAGATCGTCACCTCGCCGGCGGCGGGCGGCTCGAACCAGGCCGTCGCGGTGGCCAAGCAGCTCGCCGCGCGAGAACCCCGACTGGGTGATGCTCTACCAGTACGGCAACCCGGCGAACGCCCAGGCGCACTACGACACCACCGGCCCGGAGATCCTCGAGGACCTCCCGACCATCACGCACTTCATCGCCGGGCTCGGCACCACCGGCACGCTCATGGGCACCGGGCGCTACCTGCGCGAGAAGGTCCCCGGCGTGCGGATCGTCGCCGCCGAGCCGCGCTACGGCGAGCTCGTCTACGGCCTGCGCAACATCGACGAGGGCTTCATCCCCGAGCTGTACGACGGCGCGGTGCTCACCTCCCGCTTCTCGGTCGGCCCGCGCGAGGCGCTGCGGCGCACCCGGCAGCTGGTCGAGGAGGAGGGCATCTTCGCCGGCATCTCGACCGGCGCGATCCTGCACGCCGCGCTCGGCGAGGCGATGAAGGCCGTCAAGGCGGGGGAGCGGGCCGACATCGCGTTCGTCGTCTGCGACGGCGGCTGGAAGTACCTCTCGACCGGCGCCTACGCCGGCACCCTCGAGGAGGCCGAGGCCGCGCTCGAGGGCCAGCTCTGGGCGTGACCGGCCCGACGTAGGGTGCCGGGGTGAGCGACGCGCCGATCGGGGTCTTCGACTCCGGGGTCGGCGGGCTGACGGTCGCCCGGGCGCTGCTCGACCAGCTGCCGTCCGAGCAGCTGCTCTACGTCGGCGACACGGCGCACGGGCCGTACGGGCCGCTGCCGATCGCCGACGTCCGCCGGCACGCCCTCGCCGTCTGCGACCGGCTGGTCGAGCGAGGGCGTCAAGCTGCTGGTCGTCGCGTGCAACACCGCGAGCGCCGCCTGCCTGCGCGACGCCCGCGAGCGCTACGCCGTCCCCGTCGTCGAGGTGGTGCAGCCGGCGGTGCGCCGCGCGGTGGCCGCCACCCGCACGCGGGCGGGTCGGTGTCATCGGGACCGTCGGCACCATCAGCAGCGGCGCGTACGACGACGCCTTCGCGGCCGCGCCGCACGTCACCCTCACCAGCGCCGCCTGCCCGGCCTTCGTCGACTTCGTCGAGCGCGGCGTCACCACCGGTCGCCAGCTGCTGCAGCTCGCCACGCACTACCTCGAGCCGGTGCTGCAGGCCGACGTCGACACCCTCGTGCTCGGCTGCACGCACTACCCCCTGCTCACCGGCATGCTCTCGCTCGTGGTGGGCGACGGCGTCACGCTGGTCAGCAGCGCGGAGGAGACCGCCAAGGACGTGTACGCCGCGCTGACCCGGGCCGACCTGCTGCGCACCGGCGACACCCCGCCCGAGCACCGCTTCGAGGCCACCGGCGACGCCGAGCCGTTCGGCCGCCTCGCCCGCCGCTTCCTCGGCCCGGCCCTGGTGCAGGTCGCGTGAGGCTGACCGTCCTCGGCTGCTCCGGGACCTTCCCGGGACCGGCGTCGGCGTGCTCGGGCTACCTCGTCGAGCACGAGGGCTACCGGCTGGTGCTCGACCTCGGGGCCGGGGCGCTCGGCGCGCTGCAGCGGCACATCGACCTGCTCGACGTCGACGCCGTCTACGTCAGCCACCTGCACGCCGACCACTGCATCGACCTGGTCGCCTACTCCTACGCCCGCCGCTACCACCCGGCCGGCCTGCCGCCGCAGCTGCCGGTCTACGGCCCGGCGGGCACGCAGGCGCGGCTGTCGGCGGCCTACGAGGAGCCGCCCGTCGACGGGCTGATCGACGTCTACGACTTCCGCGAGGTCGGCCCCGGCCGGCACGAGCTCGGGCCCTTCACGGTCACCACCGTGCTGACCCACCACCCGATCGAGGCGCACGCGATCCGCGTCGAGGCCGGCGGGCGGTCGCTCACCTACTCGGCCGACACCGCCGAGAGCGACGACGTCGTCGAGCTGGCCCGCGGCACGCGACCTGTTCCTGTGCGAGGCCTCCTGGCTGTCGGAGCCGACGCCGCCGCCGGGCATCCACCTGACCGGCCGGGAGGCGGGCGAGCACGCGGCGCGGGCCGGCGTCGGGCGGCTGCTCCTGACGCACCTCATGCCGTTCGCGGACCCCGAGGCGGTGCTGGCCGAGGCGCGCGAGGCGTGGGACGGCCCGCTCGACGTCGCCCGGTCCGACGCGAGCTACGACGTCTGAGCGGCAGGAACACCGGTCCCGGCGTCGAACGGGACTCCATGAACGGACCCTGCTGCTCGCCCTCGCCCTCGTCGTGGGGGTCGCCGCCCCGTCCGCGCACGCCCTCGACCCGCTGCCGGCGCTGCCGACGCCGGGCTTCGCGAGCGACAACGTGGAGTGGCTGGGCAACGTCCCGCTGCACGCCGACAGCGCCGGTGCCCGCATCGTCGACGGCCACCTGTACGTCACCAGCTCCAGCCAGCTGTCGATCTACGAGATCGGCGACCACCCCGAGGCGCCGACGCTGCTGTCGACCGTCCCGCTGCCGCAGATGCCGTACTTCGCCGAGGAGGACGTCGACACCAATGGCGAGGTCCTCGTCGTCGGCACCACCGGGCTCATGGTGACCATGGACGTCCGCGACAAGACGCTGCCCACGGTGCTCTCGATCCTGCAGGGGGTCGACGAGCACACGATGACCTGCGTGCTCGACTGCACCTTCGTCTACGGCTCGGCCGGCGCGATCGTCGACCTGCGCGACCCGACCGCCCCGGTGGAGCTGCCGGACAGGTGGACGTCGGCGGTGTCCCCGAAGGTGACCTCGACGCACGACGTCACCGAGGTGTCGCCGGGGATGGTCATGACCAGCTCGGAGCCGCTGGTGCTGCTCGACGCGCGCGACCCCGCGGCACCCGTCCAGGTCGGCCGCGGCGAGAACCCCGACGACCGCTTCCTGCACGCCAACCTCTGGCCGCGGCGAGACCCAGGACCGGCTGCTGCTGGTGGGCGGCGAGACCGAGGGCGTCGACTGCAGCGACCCCGAGGCCGGCGCGTTCATGACCTACGACACCGCCGCCTGGAAGGAGGACCACACCCAGCCCTTCACCCGGCTCGACTCCTACCGGCCCGCCGTCACCTCGGTGCCCGAGGGCGACGCCGCCTACGAGACGTACTGCAGCCACTGGTTCACGACGCGCCCCGGCTGGCACGACGGCGGCCAGCTGGCGGTGAGCTGGTACGAGCACGGCACGCGCTTCCTGCAGGTCGACGCCGCCGGGAAGATCAGCGAGTTCGGGCACTTCACGCCCGTGGGCACCACCGCGAGCGCCGCCTACTTCGTCACGAAGGACATCGTCTACGTGATGGACTACCAGCGCGGGCTCGACATCATCAAGCTCCACGACGAGCCGGTGCCGGCGGCGAAGCACCGGGGCGCGCCCGGCCTCGCTCCTGACCAGGCCCCGGCGAAGCTGAACCGGCTGCTGCCCGGGATGCTGCGGGGCCGCGGCTTCCGCTGCTGAGCGGGCCGGGGCGCCCGCCTAGGCTCGCCCCCATGTCCCGACACGACGGCCGCGCGCCCGACGACCTCCGCACCGTCACCCTCACCCGCGGCTGGCTCGACCACGCCGAGGGCTCCTGCCTGGTCGAGTTCGGCCGCACCCGGGTGCTCGTCGCGGCGAGCGCCACCGAGGGCGTGCCGCGCTGGCGCAAGGGGTCGGGCCTGGGGTGGGTGACCGCGGAGTACGCGATGCTGCCGCGCGCCACCCACACCCGCAGCGACCGCGAGAGCGTCAAGGGCAAGCTCGGCGGGCGCACCCACGAGATCAGCCGGCTGGTCGGCCGGTCGCTGCGCGCCGCCATCGACCTGAAGAGCCTCGGCGAGAACACGATCGCGATCGACTGCGACGTCCTGCAGGCCGACGGCGGCACCCGCACCGCCGCCATCACCGGTGCGTGGGTCGCCCTGGCCGACGCCTGCGCCCGGCTCGGCCGGCCCGGAGCGATGGCCCGGGGGGTCGCCGCCGTCAGCGTCGGCATCGTCGACGGCGTGCCGGTGCTCGACCTCGACTACCCCGAGGACGTCAGCGCCGGCACCGACATGAACGTCGTCGCCACCGACACCGGCGAGCTCATCGAGGTGCAGGGCACCGCCGAGGGCGCGCCGTTCCGCCGCGACGAGCTCGACGCCCTGCTCGACCTCGCCCTCGGCGGCATCGGCCGGCTCACCTCCCTGCAGGCCGAGGCGCTGGCGTCCCCGCTGCGGGGGCAGGGCCGGCAGGGGGCTGCCCTGTAGTGCGCGCCGTCCTGGCCACCCGCAACGCCGGCAAGGTCGCCGAGCTGCAGCGGATCCTCGCGCCGTTCGGCGTCGAGCTGGTCCCGCTCGACCCGGACTTCGAGCCGGGTCCCGAGACCGGCGCGACCTTCGCCGAGAACGCCCTCGCCAAGGCCCGCGAGGCCGCCGCGCACACCGGGCTGCCCGCCGTCGCCGACGACAGCGGGCTGCGCGTCGACGCCCTCAACGGCATGCCCGGCGTGCTGAGCGCCCGCTGGGCCGGGCGGCACGGCGACGACGCCGCGAACCTGGAGCTGCTGCTCGGCCAGGTCGCCGACGTGCCCGCCGAGCGCCGCGGCGCCGGCTTCGTCTGCGCCGCGGCCTACGCGCTGCCCGACGGGCGCGAGGAGGTCGTCGAGGCGGAGCTGCGCGGCGTGCTCACCACCGCGCCGCGGGGCAGCGGCGGCTTCGGCTACGACCCGCTGCTCGAGGTCGACGGGCGCACCTGCGCCGAGATGGCCCCCGACGAGAAGGACGCCGTCAGCCACCGCGGGCAGGCCTTCCGGGCGCTGGCCCCGCTGCTGGCCGCCGCCCTGCGGTGAGGGTCGAGGGCGACAGCGGGCTGCAGGACGACGTCCTGGAGGACCTGGTCGAGGCCGCCCGCTACCGCCGCTGGCTGGTCGACCTGTGCCGCCCCTGGCTCGGCGACGACCCGCTCGAGGTGGGCAGCGGGCTGGGGCACTACGCCGCTGACTGGGCCGCCGCCGGGGTCCCGCGGCTGACCGCGTCGGAGGCCGACCCGGGGCGGCTGGCCGCGCTGCGCGCCCGCTTCGCCGGGCACCCCGCCGTCCGGGTCCGCGAGCTGGCCGTGCCGGTGACGGCGACCGGGGAGCACTCCGCCGTCGTCGCGTGCAACGTCCTGGAGCACGTGCCCGACGACGTCGGGGCCCTGCGCGACCTGGCCGGGCTGCTGCGCCCGGGCGGCCGGGTGGTGCTGGTCGTGCCGGCCTTCCCGAGCGCGATGAGCGCCTTCGACCGCGCGATCGGCCACCAGCGGCGCTACCGCGCCCGGACCCTGCGGGCGGCGCTCGAGCAGGCGGGCTACCAGGTCGAGCGGCTGCACCACGTGAACAGCCTCGGCCTGCTCGGCTGGTACGTCGCCGTGCAGGGCCCTGGGCGGGCGGCCGCGGGCGGGGCTGCTGCTGACGGCGTACGACCGCGGCGTCGTGCCGTGGCTGCGCCGGCTGGAGGCCCGCCGGCCGCCGCCGTTCGGCCAGGCCTGCTGGCGGTGGGTCGCCTACCGGGGTGAGCGGTTGACGACCAGGCAGCGGTCGGGCGTGACGGGGCCGGGCGGGATGTCCTGCCCGCCCGCGCGCCGGGCTCAGCAGCAGCGCCTCGGCGCCCGTCGCGGTGATCCGGTCGGCCAGCCGGGTGACCCGGCCGATCCGGCCGAGCAGGTCGGCCCGGCTGCCCAGGACGTCGCCCTCGACGAGCTCGTGGCTGAGCACCAGCCACACCCGGCCGTTGCCGAAGCGGCCGGTGCGCAGGGCGACGAGGTCGTCGGCGCAGTCCTGCCCGGGCGCGGGCGTCGGAACAGCACGACGCCGTCGCGGGGCACGCCGAGCCGCGGGGCGTAGAAGTCGAAGGCGCCCTTGGCGGCGATGTCGACCAGCACGAGGTCGCCCGGCGCGCGCCGCTCGGCGAGCTCGGCGAGCACCGGCCGCAGCTCCTCCACCTCCTGGGTGCGCACCAGCAGCGGCAGCGCCTGCAGGACCGCGGGGCCGGCGGTGACCACCAGGGCGACCGCGGCGACGACGGCCCGCCGCCCGTCCACCCGGTGCAGGCTCGCGGCCAGCAGCACGGCCACCACGCGGGACCGGTCCACAGCGCCAGCCGGTCGGCCAGCGGGTACGCGCTGACCGCCCCCGCGACGACGGCGAACCCGAACGGCAGCAGCAGCAGGACGGTCCCGCGCCGGTCGTCGCGGAACAGCCGGGCCGTGCCGAGCAGCAGCAGCAGGGCGGCGAGCGGCGCGAGCGTCAGCCGCAGCGGGTCCTCGGCGAGGTCGGTGAGGCGGCGCAGCAGCCACGCCGGCAGGTCGTCGGCGCCGCGCGGGTAGGCGTAGGCCCAGTACTGCTCGTAGACCTCCCGGCCGCGCAGCGGCGCGAGCACCAGCAGGTAGGCGGCGGCCAGGCTGACCAGCCACGGCGAGAGCAGCAGGGCGGTGCGCACGGGGCGGGCGCTGCGCACGACCAGCACCGAGCTGGCCGCGGCGAGCACGAAGATGCTCGGGTAGGCGCACCACACCGCGACGGCGCCGGTCAGGGCGAGCGGCAGGGCCGGCCCGCGCAGCGCCACCAGCAGCACGGCCAGCACGACGGCGACGTCGAGGGCGTAGGGCTTGACCTCGTTGCTGTAGTAGACGAGCTCCGGGCGACAGGGCGGCCAGCCCGACCGCCACGGGCACCAGGACGGGCGGGAGCAGCCGCGCCCGCCAGCCGCCACACCAGCACCAGCGCGGCGCAGCCCGCCAGCAGCGACACCAGCCGCAGCGCCCGCTCGCCGTCGCCGAAGGCGGTCGACCGCCAGCCGGGACGGCGTGCAGCCAGCCCTGCGGGCGCGGCCTGGTTGTGCAGCAGCGGCTCGGTCGCCAGCTGCAGGTGCCCCCGCTCGACGAGGCTGCGGGCGATCAGCGCCTCGTCGAGCCACAGCGACCGGCCGCCCGGCCCACTGCCGCAGCCGCAGCAGCACGCCGAGCAGCAGCAGGGCGGGCACGGCCCAGCGCACGCCGGCGCGCCGCGGCGCCGGCTCGGTGCGGGCGTGCCGGGCCCGGGGCTCCAGGACGGGCGCGGTCGGGGCCGGCCGGCGGTGGTCATCCCGCGGGTCGTCCGCGTCGGGGTCGCGCGTCAGGGCCGTCCGCGTCCGCGGCTGTCCGCGTCCTGGCCGGCGTCACCGGGGCCGCTTGGCGGTGAGCCGCTTCCCGCGCGCGCGCTCGCGGGACAGGATCCACAGCGCCTCGACGCCGTCCTTCCAGGTGAGCTTCTTGCCCTCCTCGCGGCGACGGGCCTGGTAGGTGATCGGCACCTCGAAGGGCCGGATGCCGCGGGCCAGGACCTTCGCGGTCACCTCGGCCTCCATGCCGAAGCCCTGCGCCTGCACGTCCAGCGACCGGTACAGCTCCAGCGGCAGGAGCTTGAAGCAGGTCTCGAGGTCGCTGATCCAGCAGTCGAACAGCACGTTCGCCGCCATGGTCACCGTCTTGTTGCCCATGACGTACCAGAAGCTGTAGGCGGTGTGGCTGCCGAAGGTGCGGGTGCCGTAGACGACGACGGCCTCGCCCGCCAGCACCGGCGCGAGCAGCGACGGCACCTCCTCGGGGTGGTACTCGAGGTCGGCGTCGACGATGATCATGTAGTCGCCGGTGGCGTGTCCGGCGGCGGTGCGGATGGCGGCGCCCTTGCCCCGGTTCTGCGGGTGCGTCACGACGCGCACCCGCGGGTCGTCCAGGCCGCGCAGCAGCCCGGGCGTGCCGTCGGTGCTGCCGTCGTCGACGACGACGACCTCGACCTCGCACGGGTAGTCGACCCCGAGCACCCGCTCCAGCGCGGGCACGACGGTGGCGGCCTCGTCGTACACGGGGACGAGGACCGACAGCTTCACGGCCTCGACGCTAGCGGAGCGGCGTCCCCTGCGAGCCGCTGCACGAACCACGCGAGGGTGCGCGCCAGGCCCTCCTCGAAGCCGACCTGCGGCTCCCAGCCCGAGCGCGCGCCGGGCCAGCGTGATGTCGGGCTGCCGCACGCTCGGGTCGTCGACCGGGCGCGGCACGAAGACGATCTCGCTGGAGGAGCCGGCCAGCCGCCGCACCGTCTCGGCGATGGCGCAGCACGGAGACCTCGTGCGGGTTGCCCAGGTTCACCGGGCCCTCGAGGTCGCTGCGGAGCAGCCGCACGACGCCCTCGACGAGGTCGTCGACGTAGATGATCGACCGGGTCTGGCTGCCGTCGCCGGCCACCGTGATCGGCTCGCCGGCGCAGCGCCTGGGTGGCGAAGGTGGGGATGGCGCGCCCGTCGTCGGGGCGCATCCGCGGGCCGTGGGTGTTGAAGATGCGCACGATGGCGGTGTCGACGCCGTGGGTGCGCCGGTAGGCCATGGTCAGCGCCTCGGCGTAGCGCTTGGCCTCGTCGTAGACCCCGCGCGGGCCGACCGGGTTGACGTGGCCCCAGTAGGTCTCCGGCTGCGGGTGGACCTGCGGGTCGCCGTAGGTCTCGGAGGTGGAGGCGAGCAGGAAGCGCGCGCCCTTGTCCTTGGCCAGCCCGAGCGCGTGCAGGGTGCCGATCGAGCCGACCTTGAGGGTCTCGATGGGCAGCTGCAGGTAGTCGATCGGGGAGGCGGGCGAGGCGAAGTGCAGGACCGGCGTCGACCGGTCCGGGCACGTGGACGTACTCGGTGACGTCGACCTTGAGCAGCCGGAAGCCGTCGCGGCCGAGCAGGTGCTCGACGTTGGCGGGCGTGCCGGTGAGGAGGTTGTCGAGGGCGAGGACCTCCGCGCCGTCGGCCGAGCAGCCGCTCGCACAGGTGGGAGCCCAGGAACCCCGCTCCGCCCGTGACCACCGCCCGCACGGCGCCGACCCTAGAGGTCGAGCACGAGCAGGCGGGTGCGGCCGTCGGTGACGCCGGCCGTCGGGCCGGACAGGCTCCAGGCGCCGGCGCGCCGGGTGACGGCGGCGAAGGGCGCGGTCGGGCAGGGCTGCGGCGCGGTGACGCCCGGGCCCTGCAGGAGCGCCGCCCCGGCGCCGGCCGTGCCGCACGGCGGCGCGGCCACCGCGATGCTGCCGCGCCGGCCCCCCGACGCCGTGGCCGACAGGTGCACCCCGACCGAGGTCCCGGCCGACTGCAGCCCGGCGCCGTCGGCCTGCGCCTGCGTCACGCGGCGGGCGCCGCCGACGGGGGTGCGGGTCCAGCGCACCAGCGTGTCCTCGACCCTCACGCGGGTGCCCTCCAGGTAGAGGTGGAACCGCTCGTGGCTGTCGTGCGGTCGTCCCCGGCGACGACGAGCACCGACAGGAAGGTCAGGTCGCCGGCGGGCGTGACCTGGCAGGTGGTGACGGGGTCGGCGCACAGGTCGCGGTCGCCGAGCCGGCCGTAGGTGGCGGCGGGGGAGCCGCCGAGGTCCTGCACCTGCGGGAAGAACACCTCCTGTGCCGGGCGCCCCTTCGCCGTGGCGGCCCCGCCGACCTGGGCGAACACCCCGCCCCGGCCGTCCCAGGCGACGCTGCCCTGCACGACCAGCACGCCGGTGCCCGGGCCGTCGAAGCTCCAGCTCCGGTGGACGCGCTGCAGCGGCGGGGCGGCGTGGGCGGGCACGGCGGCCGAGCGCGACGAGGAGCAGGACGGTCAGGCGCAGGAACCGCATGCGGGCAGGATGCCCCGGATGAGGGCACTCGTGTTCGACTCCTTCGGCGGACCGCTCGAGGTCCGCGACGTCCCCGACCCGTCGCCCGGCCCGGACGGCGTCGTCGTGCGGGTCGAGGCGACGGGCGTGTGCCGGTCCGACTGGCACGCCTGGCAGGGCCACGACGACGACGTCGAGCTGCCGCACGTCCCCGGCCACGAGCTCGCCGGCGTCGTGGAGGCGGTGGGGGCGGGGGTGCGGCGGCACCGCGCCGGCGACCGCGTGACCGTGCCGTTCGTCTGCGCCTGCGGGCGCTGCCCGGCGTGCCTGGCCGGCGACGCACAGGTGTGCTCCGCCCAGACGCAGCCGGGCTTCACGCACTGGGGCTCGTTCGCCGAGCTCGTGCGGCTCGACGCCGCCGACGTCAACCTCGTGCCGCTGCCCGACGACGTCGACGCCGGCGCGGCCGCGAGCCTGGGCTGCCGCTACGCCACGGCCTACCGCGCCGTCGTGCAGCAGGGGCGGGTGCGGGCGGGGGAGTGGGTCGCGGTGCACGGCTGCGGCGGGGTGGGGCTGTCGGCCGTGCAGGTCGCCGTCGCGGCCGGCGCCCGGGTGGTCGCCGTCGACGTCAGCGCCGGCGCCCTCGCGCTGGCCGTGGAGCAGGGCGCCGAGGTGGCCCTGCAGGACCCGGCCGGCGTCGTCGAGGCGACCGGCGGGGGCGCGCACCTGTCGCTGGACGCCGTCGGGCTGCCGGCGGTCTGCGAGGCGTCGGTGCGCTGCCTGCGCGCCCGGGGCCGGCACGTGCAGGTCGGTCTGCTGCCGCCGTCGCAGGGCCGGCCGCTGGTGCCGATGGAGCGCGTCGTCGCCCTGGAGCTCGAGGTGCTCGGCAGCCACGGCATGGCCGCCCACGCCTACCCCGAGCTGCTCGGGCTGGTCACGTCCGGACGGCTGCGCCCGCAGGACCTGGTCACCCGCACGGTCGGGCTGCAGGACGCCGGCGAGGCCCTGCGGGCGGTCGGGCAGCGGCCCGGGCTGACCGTCGTGCGCCCGGGTTGAGGCAGTTCGTCCCGGGCGGCAGGAACCGGGCGACCGAGGGCGAACCCTGACCCCACGACGCGGGCGCACCGTCCCGCGCAGGGCCTCCGCCGGTCACCCCCGGCGAGCAGGGAGCAGGGATGCGCAGCCGCACCGCCCGTACCACCCGCCGGCAGGCCGTCGGCGTGTCCGTCGCCCTCGCGCTCGGGCTGGCCGCCGTCGCGGCCCCCGGCAGCTCGGCCGCCGAGACCGCCACGCCGGAGCGGACCGCCCTCGACCACCTGCGCTCCGGGGCCTTCGGCCTGTCGGCCGGCGACGTCGACCAGCTCGAGATCACCGACTCCTACGCCTCGCGCGGACAGCGGCGTGCAGCACGTCTACCTGCGCCAGCAGCACCGCGGGCTCGACGTCCTCGGCGCCGAGGCGACCGTGAACGTCAAGGGCGGCAAGGTCGTGCACAGCGGCTCGCGCCTGCTCGTCGGCCTGGACGACAAGGCCACCGGCAGCGCCCGGCTCGGCGCGGTGCAGGCCTTCGCCGCGGCCGCGAAGGGCCTGCGCCTGGCCGCGCCCGTCGGCGTGCGGGCCCTGTCGCCCGAGACCGGCGTCTCGCGGGCGACCGTCCTCACCGACGGCGGCGTCGCCGCCCGTCCCGTCAGCGCGCACCTGGCCTACCAGGCGGTCGAGGGCGGCACCGCCCGGCTCGCCTGGGTGCTCGAGGTCGAGCTCCCCACCGCCGACCACTGGTACGTCGCGAGCGTCGACGCCGAGGACGGCACCCTGCTGACCGCGGTCGACCTGGTCGTGTCCGAGCAGGCCACCGACACCGCTGCCGCGCTGGCCCGCCCGGCGCGCTTCGGCCGCAGCCACACCCCGACCGCCGTCCCGCTGTTCGGCCCGTCCACCCAGGAGGCCCAGCCCGACGCGACGCCCGACGGCGCCAGCTACCGGGTGTTCCAGCTGCCGCTGGAGAGCCCCAACGACGGCCCGCAGACGCTGGTGAAGGACCCGGCCGACCCGCGCTTCTCGCCCTACGGCTGGCACGACGTGGACGGCAAGCCCGGTGCGGACCGCACCATCGCCGAGGGCAACAACGTCCACGCCTACTCCGACTCGCTGAACCTGGGCGGCGGCGCCCTCGGCGCCCCGACCGTCGACTACGACGGCGACGCGCCCGACCCGGTGATCGGCGAGGTCGACGGCGGCCCGACGCTGACCTTCGACAACGCCTTCGACCCGGACGACACGACCGCCCAGCTCAACCGCAAGGCGGCCATCACCAACCTCTTCTACTGGAACAACACCATCCACGACGTCCTCGCCGGCTACGGCTTCGACGAGGCGGCGGGCAACTTCCAGACCACGAACTACAGCGGCGAGGGCCTCGGCGCCGACTCGGTCAAGGCGCAGGCGCAGGACGGCAGCGGCCCGACCGACAACGCCAACTTCGGCACCCCCGCCGAGGGCCAGCGCCCCCGCATGCAGATGTACCTGTGGGACCCGAGCGCCCCGGTGCTCGTCACCGGCGACCCGTCCACCGTGCGCACCGACCACCTCGGCCTGCGCGACGGCGACTTCGACTCCGGCGTCATCACCCACGAGTACAGCCACGGCGTCTCCAACCGGCTCACCGGCGGCCCGTCGAACGTCTCCTGCCTGTCCACCTCGCAGGACCCGGAGCAGATGGGTGAGGGCTGGAGCGACTTCTTCGGCGTCTCCCTGACCATGCGCCCCGGCGACGACGGCGCGGAGCCCCGCGGGCTCGGCACCTACGTGCTGTTCGACGACTCCCGCAAGGGCCCCGGCATCCGCCCCGCGCCGTACAGCACCGACATGGGCGTCAACCCGGCCACCTACGAGTCGGTCAAGGACGCGGTGGCGCCGCACGGCGTCGGCTACGTCTGGGCCTCGATGCTCTACGAGGTCTACTGGGCCCTGGTCGAGAAGCACTCCTTCAACCCCGACGTGCGGGGCGACTGGACCACCGGCGGCAACAACCTGGCCACCCAGCTGGTCGTCGACGGCATGAAGATGCAGCCCTGCAAGCCGGGCTTCGTCGACGGCCGCGACGCGATCCTGGCCGCCGACCAGGCGCTCACCGGTGGCGACAACCAGTGCGAGATCTGGGGTGCGTTCGCCAAGCGCGGCCTCGGCCTGCTCGCCGACCAGGGCAGCTCGGCCAGCAAGAACGACGGCACCGAGGACTTCACGCTGCCCTCCGCGTGCAGCGCGGCCTGACCCGCAGCCCGCTCCGGAGCCCCCGCACCGCCGTGTGCGGGGGCTCCGCCGCGTCTAGGTTCAGCGCATGAGCAGCACCCCCAGCGGCACGTCCGACACCCCGCCCGCCAGCGCCGGGGGCGGCACCCCCGTCGAGAGCCCGGCGCCCGACCCCGACGCCCTGCCGCGCCCCGAGGAGGAGGTCGCCGACGCCGTCCGGGGGCGGGCGACGACGCGCCGCCCGCCGCGCGGGACCAGCCGGCCGCCGGCGGCAGCGACACCGGGCCGGCCGCACAGGGCGACGGTGCGGCCGACTCGTACTAGGGCGGCGCTGCTGGTCGGGCTGCTCGTCGGGCTGCTGGCCGGCTGCGCGGCCGGTGGTGCGGCCGGTGGCGCGACCGACCCGGCACCGCTGGCGCGCCCGTCCGCCGCGGCCTCGACGGCGGGGCCCGCGGACGACGTCCTCACCGTCGTCGCGCTCGGCGACAGCTACACCCAGGGGTTCTCCTCCTGCGGCCGCCCCGGCGACTGCCCGACCTGGTCCTGGGCCACCGGCAGCGCGCCGCAGGTCGACAGCCTGGTCCGGCGGCTGGGCCGCAGCCGCGGGGTGCGCACGCGTCGGGCACAACCTCAGCGTCAGCGGCGCCCGGGTCGGCGCCCTGGTCGGGCAGGCGCAGCGGGCGGCGGCGACCCGCGCCGACCTGGTCGTCGTCCTGCTCGGCGTCAACGACGTCTGCACCAGCACGCTCGCCCGCATGACGACGCCGGAGGACTTCGCCCGCCGGCTCGGCGCCGGCCTGTCGGTGCTCGACGAGGTGCAGCCGGCGGCCCGGCTGCTGCTGCTGTCGGTGCCCGACCTCGGCCGCATGGGCGCGCTCGGCCGCGGGGTGCCCGAGGCGGAGGCGGTCTGGGCGCGGCACAGCATCTGCCCGCCGGTGTTCGGCCGCGACGCCGACCGCGCCGCCACCGACGCCCGGCGCGCGGCGTTCGACGACGCGCTCTCGACGCTGTGCGCCCTGCGCCCGCGCTGCACGTGGGACGGCGGGGCCCTCGGGGCGCTGCGCTTCGGGGCGGACTTCCTCAGCCCCGACTGGTTCCACCCGTCGGGCGCCCGGCCAGACGCAGATCGCCGCCGTCGCGGAGCGGGCCCTGGCGGGCGTGCCGCTCGGCGGGACGGCCCCCGTACAGGGGGCGGGGGTGGGGCCGGCGGGAGTCGAACCCGCACTGGGACGCCCCTAAAACGCCTGCCTCTGCCGTTGGGCTACGGCCCCGGGGCGTGCTGGTGCTCAGACTGCCAGTTCGCGCCGGAGCTTGGCGACGTGGCCGGTGGCCTTGACGTTGTAGGACGCCTGCAGCACGGCGCCCTGCTCGTCGACGACGACGGTCGACCGGATCACCCCGACGACGGTCTTGCCGTACAGCGACTTCTCGCCGTAGGCGCCGTACGCCGTCAGCACGGCCTTCTCCGGGTCGGACAGCAGCGGGAACGTGAGCCCCTCGGCGTCGCGGAAGCGGGCGAGCTTCGCCGGCGGGTCGGGGCTGATCCCGACGACGGCGAACCCGGCGCCCTCGAAGTCGGACGAGGGAGTCGCGGAAGTCGCAGGCCTGCGTCGTGCAGCCCGGCGTCGAGGCGGCCGGGTAGAAGTAGACGACGACCCTGCGGCCCGCGAAGTCGGCCAGCGACACCGGCTGCCCGTCGGCGTCGGGCAGGGTGAAGGCGGGCGCGGGGTCGCCGGGCGCGAGGCGTGTCGGTCACCGGGCAAGGCTAGGACCTGCGCGGTGGCAGGATCACGGCGTGCGCCCCTCTGAGCCCGGCCTGCGCATCGAGGACCACGCGGTCATCGGTGACACCCACACCATGGCGCTCGTCGGCGCTCGACGGGTCCATCGACTGGCTGTGCCTGCCGCGCTTCGACTCCGCCGCCTGCTTCGCGGCCCTGCTCGGCGACGAGGACAACGGCCGCTGGCAGATCTGCCCGCGCGGCCTGGCCGAGGGCGCGGTGCTGCGGACCACCCAGCGCTACCGCGGCGACAGCCTCGTGCTCGAGACCGAGTTCGAGACGGCGACCGGCGTCGTGCGCGTCGTCGACGCGATGCCGGTCGCGCGACGGCCACGCCGACCTCGTCCGCCGGGTCGAGGGGGTGCGCGGCGAGGTCGAGATGGCCATGCGCTGGACGATGCGCTTCGGCTACGGCGCGGCGACCCCGTGGGTGCGGCGCACGCAGGACGCCGACGGGCGCCCGGCGCTGCTGGCCGTGGCCGGCCCGGACGCCGTCGTCCTGCGCGGCGACGTGCTGCCCGAGCCGGACGAGCGCACGCAGGACAAGGCCCACCACGCGCACTTCACCGTCCGCGAGGGCGAGCACGTCGACCTGGCGCTGCAGTGGTTCCCGAGCCACGAGGAGATGCCGCACGAGCACGACGTCGGCGGAGAGCCTGGCGCGGACCGAGCAGTGGTGGACCGGAGTGGGCCGCCGCGCTCGACCTACGACGGCCCGGTACCCCGAGCTCGTCGTGCGCGCTCGCTCATCACCCTCAAGGCGCTGACGTACGCGCCGACGGGCGGCATCGTCGCCGCCCCGACGACGTCGCTGCCCGAGCAGATCGGCGGGCCGCGCAACTGGGACTACCGCTTCTGCTGGCTGCGCGACGCGACCCTGGTGCTGCACGCGCTGCTGTCCTGCGGCTACACCGAGGAGGCGCGACCAGTGGCAGCGCTGGCTGCTGCGCGCGATCGCCGGCTCGCCGGAGGAGCTGCAGATCGTCTACGGCGTCGCGGGGGAGCGGGCGCTGCCCGAGCTGGAGCTCGACCACCTCGCCGGCTACGAGGGCAGCCGGCCGGTGCGGATCGGCAACGGGGCGAGCACGCAGTTCCAGCTCGACGTGTACGGCGAGGTGCTGTCGGCGCTGTACGGCGCGATGGTGGCCGGCATCGACGGCGACGACATGACCTGGCCGCTGGTGCGCGCCGTGCTCGGCCACCTCGAGCGGGTCATGGACCGCCCCGACTCCGGCCTGTGGGAGGTGCGCGGCGTCGAGCGGCACTTCACGCACAGCCGCGTCATGGTGTGGGTGGCCTTCGACCGGGCCGTGCAGATGGTCGAGGGGTTCGGCCTGGACGGGCCGGTGGACCGGTGGCGCGAGCTGCGCGACCAGGTCCACGCGGAGGTCTGCGAGCGCGGCTGGAACGAGGAGTGCGGCGCGTTCACGCAGTACTACGGCGGCACCGGCCTGGACGCCGCCCTGCTGGTCATCCCGAGCGTCGGCTTCCTGCCGGGCGAGGACCCGCGGGTGCGCTCCACCGTCGACGCCGTCTGCGCGACGCTGCGCCACGGCGCGCTGGTCGACCGCTACGAGACCACCGAGGAGGTCGACGGGCTGCCCGCCGGGGGAGGGGTCGTTCCTCGACCTGCTCGTTCTGGCTGGTGACGGCGCTCGTCCACTGCGGCCGGCAGGAGGAGGCGCAGGCGCTGTTCGACGAGCTCGCCGGCCTGGCCAACCACGTCGGGCTGCTCGCCGAGGAGTACGACAGCCGCGCGGGCCGGATGACCGGCAACTTCCCGCAGGCCTTCAGCCACCTGGCCCTCGTCGAGGCGGCGACCACGCTGGCCCGAGGTGTCGCGGCAGACCGTCCGGGCACGACGCCACGTCCGACCCCGATGACGAGGAGCAGCGCGTGAGCAGCAAGGACAGCGACCCGGCGGAGGCCGCCGCGGCCGGGCAGGCGCCGCGCAAGCGCGCGCCCCGCAAGCAGGCGCCGCGTGACACGCCCGCCAGCCAGGACCCCGAGGTGATGGCGGCCGAGATCGAGCGCACCCGCGAGGACCTCGCCGAGACCCTGGACGCGATCGCCGACAAGGTCAGCCCCAAGCGGGTCGCCGGGCGGACCCGCAAGAAGGTGGCCGACAAGGTCAGCGACGTGACCGAGCAGGTCAAGGAGGTCACCGGGCAGGTCGCCGGGCAGGTCAAGGACAAGGTCGCCGAGCAGACCGGCCACGCGCGCACGGAGCAGCCCGCTCCTGTCGAGGCCCCCGACCCGGTCCTCACGACGCCGACGACCCCCCAGCCGACGACCCCCGCAGCCGACGACCGCCGCGCTGCCGCCGGTCACCGCCGTGCAGGCCGACGGGCTCGACCTGAGCGCCGCGCCCGCCCCCGCGCCGACCCCCGGCCCGACGGCGGCCACCTCCGCGCCCACCCCCTTCCCGACAGCGCCCGCCGCCCCTGCCGGCCTGCCCGGCGGGCTCAAGCCCGAGCACGTGGCGGGCGGCGTGGCCGGCGTCGTCGTGCTGCTGCTCTGGCGCCGTCGCCGGCGTCACCGCGCCGGCGGCCGCCGTCGGAGGGCTGGCCGGGCGCGCCGCGGCGCAGGCAGGCGGCGGCGGCGAAGGCGCGCCGCTCGCCGGTGAGGCCGGTCCCGGAGCCGCCCGGCCCCGGCCAGGAGTCGGTCTGGGACTACCCGCGCCCGCCGCGGCTGGAGCGGTCGGACCGCGAGGTCGTCGTCGTGCTCGGCGGGGTCGAGGTCTGCCGGACGTCGCGCGCCTGGCGGGTGCTGGAGACCAGCCACCCGCCGACCTGGTACCTCCCCCGCGAGGACTGGGCGCCGGGCGCGCTCGTCCCGGCCGCCGGGACGTCGGTGTGCGAGTGGAAGGGCCGGGCCGACTACCTCACCGTCGTCGGGGGCGGGCTGCGGGCCGAGCGCGCGGGGTGGACCTACCCCGACCCGACGCCCGCCTTCGCCGGGCTGCGCGACGCCGTCGCCGTCTACCCGGCGGCGATGGACCGCTGCACGGTCGACGGCGAGACGGTCCGCCCGCAGGAGGGCGGCTTCTACGGCGGCTGGGTCACCGACGACGTCGTCGGGTCCGTTCAAAGGGGTGCCGGGCAGCTCCTGGTGGTGAGACACTGCGGGCGCGCCGTCCCCTCCGCCGGCGCGCGTCGGAGAGGTGGCCCGTGCTGCGTGCGTGCGCGGTCCTGCTCGCGCTCGGCTGCCTCCCTGCTGCCCGGCGGCCCCTGCCGCCCTCGCGCAGGAGCCGTCCGGGACCGCTGCTGGTCGTCGTGTCCGACCGGGCGGTCGGCCGCGCGGCGCTGCGCGCTGCCGGGGCCGACCTGGTCCGCTCCGTGCCGGAGCTCGACGCGCAGCTCGTGCGGGCCGACGGCCCGCGGCGCCGTCGCCCGGCTCAGCGCCCGCCCGGGCGTCCGCTACGTCGAGCCGCTCGTGCGCCGCACCGCCCTGGCCGACGCCGCCACCTCCGAGCGCACCGAGCTCGCCCTCGACGACGCGCTGGCCACGGTCCCGGAGGCCGACGGCCGCGGCACCGTCGTCGCGGTCCTCGACACCGGTGTCGACCCGCGCAACCCCGACCTCGCCGGCCGGGTCACCGACGGCGGCGACTGGACCAGCGGGGCCCGCCGCGACGGCGGCCTGAGCGACGGCAACGGCCACGGCACCGGCGTCGCCGCGCTGGTCGCCGCGGCCGACGACGACGCCGGCATGGTCGGGGCCGCGCCCGCCACCACCGTGCGCAGCTACAAGGTCCTCGACGGCGACGGTGCCGGCGGGTCGCTCGGCCTCGCGCTGGCCATCCGGGCGGTCGCCGACGACGCCGCCGCCGGCATCCCGCTCGTCGCCGCGAACATGAGCCTCGGCGGGCCCGTTCCGCTCCCGGGTCGAGACCGAGGCGCTCGCCTACGCGGCGGCCCGCGCCCCGCAGGTGCTGTTCGTCGCCGCGTCCGGCAACGACGGCGGCAACCGCCCCGTCCTTCCCCGCCGCCTTCCCGGGCGTGCTGTCGGTCGGCGCCGTCCGAGCGCGGCCCCGACGGCACCTACCGGCGCGCGGCCTTCTCCACCAGCGGCGACGTCGACCTGCTCGCGCCCGGCGTCGACGTCCTCACCTACGACTACCGGCCCGGGCTCGCACGAGCCCGTCCCTCGGCCAGGTCAGCGGCACCAGCGAGGCCACGCCCGCGGTCGCCGGCCTGGTCGCGGCGCTCGCCTCCGCCCGCGGCGTGCGCGGGCAGCAGGCCGCGACGCTGCTCAAGGCCTCGGCCGAGCCCGTCGCGGGCCCGCCGCACCCCGGCGACGGGTCCGGGCGGGCCGACCTCGTCGCGGCGCTGGCGCTCGGCGACGGCGCCCGCGGCTACGCCACCGTCTTCGCCGACCTCGGCGCCCGGCTCGACGCCGGCGCGCAGCGGCGGCTGGTCGTGCAGCGCTGGACGCCCGCGACCGCCACGGCCGGCCCCGCCGCGCCCGGCCTCACCGCCGACGCCGGCCGGCTGGTCGCCGGCAGCAGCGCCGAGCGCTCCACCGCCGGCGGCGTGCTCTCGGCGCGCCCCTGGACCTTCTCCCTGCCCGACGGCGGTGTCGGCAGCTGGCGCACCACGGGGGGCCCCGACGACGTCGAGGACGTCGTCCCGTTCGGCGGGCTGCCGGTCCTGCAGTCCGAGACGGGCGTGCCGGTCCGGCCGGGGCAGACCGTGGAGGCCGTCCTCGGCGGCGAGGAGCGCGCCGGACTGGTGTCGTTCGCCGTCGAGCGCGGCGCGGAGTTCACCGTGTCCGGCACAGCGCCGGTCGAGGGCGGGGCGCTGTTCCTGTGGGCCCCGGCCGCCGAGGGCGGCACGGCGTCCTCGTACGACGAGCCGGTCGAGCTGGTCGAGCTCGTCGACGGGCCGGCCCGCTACCGCGCGCCGGTCGGCGGCCGCTACGTCGTCGGCCACCTGCTCGACGAGGGCCAGGGGCCGGGCCGCTACTCCGTGCGGGTCGACCACCCCCTGCCGGCCGGCCGGGTCTCCTCCGCTGCCGTCAGCGCCACCGCCACCGGCGGCCTGCCGTTCCGCGTCAGCTGGGCGGGGGCCTCGCGCTACGACGTGCAGTGGATGGTGCGCAGCCGCACGGCGTCGGGCTGGCAGAGCACCCCGTGGCGCACCTGGCTCACCGACACGGCCCTGACCACCGCCGTCTTCGGCGCCCAGGGCAGCCCGACGTCCGTGCGGGCGGGCACCACCTACCACCTGCGGGTCGTCCCGCACGGGGTCGCCGGCTCGGTCGGCCCGCCGTCGGCCTCCGTCCCGGTCGCCGTGCCCTACGACGACGCCTCCGGGGTCCGCTACTCCGCCGGGTGGCAGGGCCGCGGCGCCGGGGACCGCTTCCTCGGCACCCTGCACACGGCGACGGCGGCCGGCAGCCGGGCGACGCTGTCGGCGGAGGGGTCGGCGTTCAGCCTGCTGGCCGAGCGGTCGCCGCAGTCGGGGCAGGTCGACGTGCTGCTCGACGGCGTCCGGCGCGCCCGGGTCGACCTCGGCAGCAGCACGGCGCAGCGCCGGCAGGTGGTGTGGCGCTCGGGCACGCTGCCCGGCGGGATCCGCGCCCACGTCGTCGAGCTGGTCGTCGTCGGCACCCGCGGTCGGCCGCTGGTCGCGGTCGACGGCCTCGCCGCCCACCGCTGACTCCTGCACACTGGATGACCGTGCGTCCCCTCGTCCTCGCGTCCGCGTCCCCGGCCCGGCTCGGGCTGCTGCGCGCCGCCGGGCTCGACCCGCGCGTGGTCGTGAGCGGGTTCGACGAGGACGCCGTCGCCGTCGAGGACCCGCTCGCCCTGGTCGAGGCGCTCGCCGTCGGCAAGGCGCGGGCGGTCGCGCCGCAGGTCGACGACGGCGCGCTCGTCGTCGGGTGCGACAGCCTGCTGGTCCTCGACGGTCAGGCGCTGGGCAAGCCGCGCGACGCCGACGAGGCGCTGGCCCGCTGGCAGGCGATGCGCGGCCGCTCCGGCACGCTCGCCACCGGGCACTGCGTCGTCGACACCGCCGCGGGTCGTGAGGTCAGCGCCGTGGCCACCACCGTCGTCCGCTTCGGCACCCCGTCCGACGCCGAGGTCGCCGCCTACGTCGCCACCGGCGAGCCGCTCGCGGTGGCGGGGGCGTTCACCCTCGACGGCCGGTCGGCGCCCTTCGTCGACGGGATCGACGGCGACCCGGGCAACGTGATCGGCCTGTCCCTGCCCCTGCTGCGCCGCCTGCTGGCCGCAGCTCGACGTCTCGCTGGTGGACCTGTGGTCGTGACCCCCGCCCTGAAGGTCGGGCCGATCGCCGTCGACCCGCCCGTCGTGCTCGCTCCCATGGCCGGCGTCACCAACGCGGCGTTCCGCTCGCTGTGCCGCAGCTACGGCGCCGGGCTGTACGTGTCCGAGATGATCAGCGCGCGGGCGCTGGTCGAGGACAACACGAACACGCTCAAGAAGGCGGGCTTCGGGGCGGACGAGGACGTCCGGAGCATCCAGCTGTACGGCGTCGACCCCGACTGTCGTGGGCGAGGCGGTCCGCAAGGTCGTCGGGGAGCTCGGCGTCCACCACGTCGACCTCAACATGGGCTGCCCGTCGCCGAAGGTCACCCGCCACGGCGGGGGAGCGGCCCTGCCCGCCCGCCCGCGGCTGGTCGGCCGGATCGTCGCCGCGGCCACCCGGCGGCCGGCTCCGTGCCCGTCACCGTGAAGATGCGCGTCGGCGTCTCGCCGGTGCACGAGACGTTCCTGCCCGCCGCCGACGCCGCGGTCGACGGCGGGGCGGCGGCGGTCGCCCTGCACGCCCGCACCGCCGAGCAGCTCTACAGCGGCACCGCCGACTGGAGCCGGATCGCCGAGCTCAAGGCCCACGTCAGCGCCGTCCCGGTGCTCGGCAACGGCGACGTCTGGTGCGCGCAGGACGCCCTCGACATGCTGGCGCAGACCGGCTGCGACGGCGTCGTCGTCGGGCGGGGGTGCCTGGGCAAGCCGTGGCTGTTCCGCGACCTCGCCGACGCCTTCGCCGGGCGACCCCTGCAGGGGCCGGCGTCGCTCGGCGACGTCGTCGAGGGGATGCGACGGCACCTGCGCCTGCTCGTCGTGCAGTTCGGCGACGAGGGGCTGGCCTGCCGCGACTTCCGCAAGCACGTCGGCTGGTACCTCACCGGCTACCCCGCCGGCGGGGAGCGGCGCCGCCGGCTGGCGCTGGCGAGCACGCTCGCCGAGTACGACGCGCTGCTCGACGAGCTCGACCCGGCCGAGCAGCTCGGCGCCGGGCTCGACGCCGCCCCGCGCGGCCACACGCACGGGCCCAAGGAGGTCACCGTCCCGTACGGCTGGCTGTCCGACGCCTCGGTGGCCAGCGACCAGGCCCCCGGCAAGGAGGCCGACGCCTGGACCTCGGGCGGGTAGGAACAGGCCCGGCCCTGCCGGCGCTGTACCCGGCATGGACCTCTCCGTCTTGGACTTCGTCGGCATCGAGCACGGCGAGACGCCGACCTCCTCGATCCGCGGCGCCGTCGAGGTCGCGCAGGCCGTCGAGGCCGCCGGCTACGCCCGCTACTGGGTGTCGGAGCACCACAACATGCGCTCGCTGGCGTGCAGCGCGCCGGAGCTGCTCATCGCCCACGTGGCGCTGCAGACCGAGCGCATCCGGGTCGGTGCCGCCGGGATCATGCTGCCGAACCACAGCGCGTTCAAGGTCGCCGAGCTGTTCCGCACCCTGGTCGCGATGCACCCCGGCCGCATCGACCTCGCGCTCGGCCGCGCGCCCGGCACCGACCCGCTCACCGCGCACGTGCTGCGCCGCGGCCTCGACGTCGACCCCGGCGCCGGCTTCCCGCAGCAGGTCGCCGAGCTGCTCGCCTTCCTCGGCGACGGCTTCCCCGAGGGCCACCCCTACGCGCCGCTCGTCGCCGCGCCCGTGGTCGAGGAGCGCCCCGAGCTGTTCGTGCTCGGCAGCAGCACCTACGGCCCGCGCTTCGCCGCCGTCAACGGGCTGCGCGCCGTGTTCGCCCACCACATGAGCCCCGACCTCGCCGTCCCCGCGCTGCGCCAGTACCGGGCGACGTTCGAGGGCCCCGGCGAGCCCTGGTCGGTCATCAGCGTCCTGGCGTTCGCCTCCGAGGACGAGCTGGCCCAGCGCGAGTTCGTCGCCGCGTGGACGCTGACGATGCGCAACCTGCGCAGCGGGGTCCGCGAGCCGCTGCGCCCCGAGGTCGTCGAGGCCTACGCCCGCTCCGGCGAGGTCGAGCTCCCCGACGACGGCCGCATGGCGGTCGGCACCCCCAAGCAGGTCACCGAGCAGCTGCGCGAGCTCGCCGAGCAGGCCCAGGTCGACGAGGTCGTCGTCGTCACGCCCGCCCTGCGCCGCGAGCGCCGGATCGACAGCTACCGCGCCCTCGCGCAGGCCTGGGCGGACTGACCGGCCGCGTCTACGGCCGGCGGACCAGGGTCCGCAGCAGCCGGTCGAGGTCGGCGCCCGGGTCGGTGGTGAGCCCGCCGTGCACCGGGCCCGCCTGCACCACCGTGCTGCGCGGGGCGGTCAGCCAGCGGAAGCGCTGACCGAGCGAGGTCTCGCCGGCCGGGCCGTCGCCGAGCGCAGGTGCGGCGGACGGCGTCGGCGGCGCCGTGCAGGGTGGGCAGGTCGACGTGCGGGTCGAGGGCGCGCACCCGGGCGTCGTCGACCTCGACCGCGGTCTGCAGGAAGTCGGCGCCGCGGCAGTACAGGACGACGCCGATGTTGACGCACTCGCCGCGGTCGACCCGGGGGACCGCCCGCAGCAGGGCGTACTCGAAGACCTGCCGGCTCACGGCGCCCACGACCCCGACGCCGCCACCCGGCGGAGCAGCTGGGCGACGTAGGCCTCGCGGACGTCGTCCGGGCTGTCGAAGCCGGGCTCGTCGGCGAGCCAGACGTCGGGCACCAGGGCGAGCACCTCCTCCAGCAGCGGGCGGGTCACGAGCGGCGCCAGCTCGGCGTCGGCGCTCGGCCCGGCGGCGGCCCGCAGGACGTGGTCGTCGGCGGCGTACGGGCGGTCGGCCGCCGAGGGCCGCCCCCAGGCGTGGTGGAAGATCAGCGAGGCGCCGTGGTCGATGAGCCACAGCTCGCCGTGCCAGACCAGCAGGTTGGGGTTGCGCCACGAGCGGTCGACGTTGCCGACGAGCGCGTCGAACCACAGCACCCGGGCGGCCAGGGCCGGGTCGACCGGGGTGCCGACGGCGTCGTGGGTGACCGAGCCCGGCAGGAAGTCCAGGCCGAGGTTGAGCCCGGCGCTGGCGCGCAGCAGGTCCTGCACCTCCTCGTCCGGCTCGAAGGGCGCGGCCGCCGGGTCGAGCTCGACGAGCACCAGCTCGGGCACCCGCAGGCCGAGCCGCCGGGCCAGCTCGCCGGCGACGACCTCGGCGACGAGCACCTTGCGGCCCTGGCCGGCCCCGACGAACTTCACCACGTAGGTGCCGAGGTCGTCGGCCTCCATCAGCCCGGGCAGCGAGCCGCCCTCGCGCAGGGGGGTCACGTACCGGGTGGCCGTGACGGTCCGCAGCGGCTGCACGCTGCCACCCTAGGCTCGGGCGGGTGAGCGCCTCCGTGACCGCCGTCGACGTCGAGTCGGCCTACGTGCGCCTGCAGGGGGTGGCCTCCCGCACCCCGCTGGAGGAGAGCCCCCGGCTGTCCGAGCGCACCGGCGCCCGGGTGCTGCTCAAGCGCGAGGACCTGCAGCCGGTGCGGTCCTACAAGCTGCGCGGCGCCTACAACCTCATGGCCCAGCTGAGCGCCGAGGAGCGGGCGCACGGCGTCGTCGCGGCGAGCGCCGGCAACCACGCGCAGGGCCTGGCCTACGCGTGCTCGGCCCTCGGGGTGCACGGCCGGATCTACCTGCCGCGCACCACCCCCCGGCAGAAGCGCGACCGCATCGCGGTGCTCGGCGGCGACCTCGTCGACGTCGTCGTGCAGGGCGACACCTACGACGAGGCGGCGGCCGGGGCCCTCGCCGAGGTCGCCCGCAGCGGCGCGGTGCTGGTGCCGGCCTTCGACGACCCGCGCACGTGCGCGGGCCAGGGGAGCGTCGCCGTCGAGGTCGTCGCCCAGCTGGGGGCGGTGCCCGACGTCGTCGTCGTCCCGGTGGGCGGCGGCGGGCTGCTGGCCGGCACGGCCGCGTGGCTGGGCGAGCGGCACCCGGGGGTGCGGCTGGTCGGCGTGGAGCCGAAGGGGGCGGCCTGCATGGCCGCGGCCGTCGCGGCGGGCGAGCCCGTGCCGCTGCCGGTGATCGACAGCTTCGTCGACGGCGCCGCCGTGCGCCGGGCCGGCGACGTCACGTTCCCGCTCTGCCGCGACGCCGAGCTGGTCGCCGTCGCCGAGGGGCGCGTCTGCACCGAGATGCTCGCGCTGTACCAGTCCGACGGGATCATCGCCGAGCCGGCAGGGGCCCTCGCCGCGGCGTCCCTGGGCGACACCGTCACCGTCGAGCCGGGCTCGACCGTCGTCGTCGTGCTGTCCGGCGGCAACAACGACGTCAGCCGCTACGGGGAGGTCGTCGAGCGGGCGCTCGTCCACGAGGGCCGCAAGCACTACTTCCTCGTCGACTTCCCGCAGGAGCCCGGCGCGCTGCGCCGCTTCCTCGACGAGGTCCTCGGCCCCGACGACGACATCACCCTGTTCGAGTACGTCAAGCGCAACAACCGCGAGACCGGCCCGGCGCTGGTCGGCATCGAGCTCAGCCGCCCCGGCGACCTGCGCGGGCTGCTCGAGCGGATGGCCGCCGGCCCGGCGAACATCGAGCGCGTCGAGCCCGACAGCCCGGCCTTCCGCTTCCTGCTGTAGGGGCGACCTCCCTTGTGCTGCCGGTTCCCGGCTGCACACACTGCGCAGCCACCCGGCAGCGAGAGGGACCACCAGTGAGCGGCACCACCACGAGGACCCGGCTGCGCGCAGCCACCGGCGGAGCCGCGGCCACCCCGCTGGTGATCCTGTTCCTGTTCAACCTGGTCGACGAGTTCGACCGGGTCGCGTTCGGCGTCCTCAGCCCCGAGATCCGCGACACCTTCGACCTGTCCGACAGCGGCATCGTCGGGATCGGGTCGGTCGTGGGCATCACCTCGCTGCTCGCCGCCCTGCCGATCGGCGTGCTGGCCGACCGCTTCAAGCGGGTCCGCATGGCCGGCATCGCCGCGGCCACCTGGGCGGTCACCGCCGTGATCACCGCCGTCGCGCCCAACGCGGCCGTCCTGACGATCGCCCGGACCGTGGGCGGCGTCGGGCGGGTCACCAACGAACCGGTCCACGCCAGCCTGCTCACCGACTACTACGCGCCGACGACGCACCCGCGGGTGTTCGCGCTGCACCGGCTGGCCAACCCCATCGGCCTGTCGAGCGCGCTGGTCATCGGCCTGCTGGCGACCACGTTCGACTGGCGCGTGGTCATGGGCATCCTCGCCGTCCCGACCATCGTGCTGCTGCCGGCGCTGCTGCGGCTGCGCGAGCCGGCCCGCGGCGAGACCGTCGACCCGAACGCCGCCGCCCGGGCCGCCGAGCTGGGCACGGTCAGCTTCGGGGAGGCCCGCCGGCAGCTGTTCGCCGTCAAGACGCTGCGCCGGCTGTGGGTGCCGCTGCCCGTGCTCGGCATCGCCGATCCTGTCGCTCGCGCAGCTGACCACCCTGTTCTTCGAGCGCTCCTACGGGTTCGGCCCGGCGGGACGCGGCCTGGTGACCTTCCTGTCCGGGCTCGGCATCGTCGCTCGGCCTGGCGGTCGGTCAGCGGCTGGCCGGCACGGCGCTCGCCAAGGGCAAGCCCCGAGCTGCTCGCGACCTACGACGGCATGGCCATCGTCTGCATCGGCGTCGGGCATGCTGGCCATGGTCGTGGCGCCGTGGGCGTGGCTGTCGGCGGTCTGCTACTTCGTCGTCGGCGCGGCCGTCGGGGCCTACCAGCCCTGCTACTACAGCCTCGTCGGCATCGTCAGCCCCGCGCGCATCCGCGCCCAGGCCTACGCCTACGCGCTGCTGTTCCTCGGCGGCGGCGGCCTGTTCTAGCGTGCTGCTGGCCCGGCTCGCGCAGGAGCAGGGCTACCGCCTCGCGCTCGGGCTGCTGGCCGTCACCCTCGTCGCCGGCGGCTACGTGGTGACGACGGCGGTGAAGGTCGTGCGCGAGGACGCCGACAGCGCGGCCGCCGACCTCGCCGCCGCGCTGGCCGCGGGCGTGCCGGGCCAGCGCCTGCCCGACGATCGTCCGACGACGCGGACGGCGTGCCGCACGTGCCGGGCGAGAACGCGCTGCCCAGGGCGTCCCCGAGCCGGGCGCCGAGCTGGGTGCCGTGGAGGCGGCGCGCCGCTGACCTCCCACGGCCTGCGGGCTACCGCCGGGTAGCAGGGGACCTCCCGTGCAGGGGGTCCCGTCCCGGTGGGGCAGGGTCGGGGTCGTCCCGTCCCCGCCCGCAAGGAGCTCGCCGTGCCGCAGGACTTCGCCGGCCGTACCGCCCTCGTCACCGGGGGCACCCGGGGCATCGGCCTCGGGATCGCCCAGGAGCTCGTCGACCTCGGGGCGAACGTCGTCGTCACCGCCCGCAAGCCCGAGGAGCTCGAGGCCGCCGTCGCCCAGCTCGACCCGGAGCAGACCGGCCGGGCCCTGGCCGTGCGCGGCAGCGCCGACGACGAGGAGCACATCCGCGACGCCGTCGCCCAGGCCGTCGAGCGCTACGGCCGGCTCGACCTGCTCGTGCCGAACGCCGCGGTGAACCCGCAGTACGGCCCGCTCATGGAGGCCGACCTGTCGGCGGTGCGCAAGGTCTTCGAGGTCAACGTGACGGCGGTGCTGGCCTGGATCCAGCAGGCCTACCGGCAGTCGATGCAGGAGCACGGCGGCAGCGTCCTGGTCGTGGCCAGCATCGGCGGGCTGCGCACCGGGTCGCCGATCGGCGCCTACAACGCCAGCAAGGCCGCGGTCATCCACCTGGTCAAGCAGCTGGGCGCCGAGATGGGCCCGGGGGTGCGGGTCAACGGCATCGCGCCCGCCGTGGTGAAGACCCGGTTCGCGGCCAAGCTGTACGAGGGCCGGGAGGAGGAGGCCTCGCAGGCCTACCCGATGAAGCGGCTGGGCGTCCCGGAGGACACCGCCAAGGCTGCCGCGTTCCTGCTGTCCGACGACGCCTCGTGGATCACCGGCGAGGTGCTCGTCGTCGACGGCGGCGTCACGGCGGCCGGCCGGTGAGCGGGCCCGACACGGGGGTCCAGCTCGCGAAGGACGACAGCGGGGAGCGCAGCAGCACCGCGGTCACCCGGGGCGTCGTCGCGCAGGCGCTCGGGGCGGTCGACGCCGCGGCGGGCGCGGCGGCCGGGAGGCAGAAGGACTGGCGCAGCGGCTACCTCGGGCACGTCGTCGCGCTGACGGCCGCGGGTGCGCGCTCGCCGGAGGCCTCGCTCACCGTCGCCCGCACCGGGCTGGACGCCGTCGCGTCCCGCACCGTGTTCGTGCAGGACGGGGCCGACCGGCCGCTGGCCGACGCCGTCCGCGACGGCGGTCCCGCGCTGGGGACCACCACCGTGCGCGGCGAGGGCGAGCGCTCGACCGAGCTGGTCGTGCCCTACCGCGGGCAGGAGCTGCGGGGCGACGCGCTGCGCCGGCAGCTGGACGCCTGGGTCGAGGCCGGGACCGTCGAGGCGTCCTGCCGCACGGCCGTCGAGCAGGTCGTCGCGCACCCGGAGTGGCTGGACCTGTCCGACCGCGCCGTCGCCGTCCTCGGCGCCGGCGCGGAGATGGGCCCGGTGGAGCGGCTGCTCGGCTGGGGCGCCACCGTGCTCGCCGTCGACGTCCCCTCGACCAGGGTCTGGGACCGCGTGCTCGGGCTCGCCGCGAAGGGCTCGGGCACGCTGCACGCGCCCACCACGGACGGCACGACGGGCGCGGACGTGCTGCAGCAGACGCCGTCGCTCGCGGGCTGGCTCACCGAGACCGCGCCCGGGCTGCCGCTCACCGTCGGCAGCTACGCCTACGCCGACGGCGCCGCGCACCTGCGCCTGGCCGCCGCCGGCGACGCGCTCGTCGTCGACCTGCTGCAGCGCCGCCCCGACGTCGGGTACGCCGAGCTCGCCACCCCCACCGACGCCTTCGTCGTGCCGCTCGAGGTGGTGCAGGAGTCACGCCGCCGCTGGGCCGCCCGCGGCCTGCGGGGGCTGCTGCAGGTGCCGGCCCGACCGCTCGGGCTGTTCCAGCAGGCCTACCCCGACACGGTGCGCACCGACGACGGCCGCGAGGTCGGCATCGCCGACAGCCTGGTGCCGCAGCAGGGGCCGAACTACGCGCTGGCCAAGCGGCTGCAGCGCTGGCGCGCGCTGGTCGGCCGCGGCCGACGGCGTGCCGGTGTCGGCGAACGTCGCCCCGGCGACGAGGACCCGGTCGGTCACGAAGAACCGGGTGCTCGCGGCTGCCTACGCCGGGGCGCACCGCTTCGGCGTCGAGGTGTTCGCGCCCGAGACCAGCCGGGCCCTCATGGCCGCGCTGCTCGTGCACGACCTGCGCCGCCCGCCGGCCCCGCTCGCGCACCCCGACGACCTGTTCGTCGAGAGCGCCGCGCACGGCGGGTTCTGGCGGGTGCCCTACGCGCCGCGCTCGGTGCTCACCCTGGCCGCCGCGGCGGGGGCACCGGGGATGCTGCTCGGGCGGTGACCGACGAGGGCGTCGTCGAACAGCAGCTCGCGCAGGACGCCGTTGGTGTGGCCGCCGTCGGTCACGACGGGGAGGCCCGGTCGGGCTGCACGAGCAGGGCGCCGGCGGTCAGCGCCAGCCCGGCGGCGAGTACCGCGGCGACGCGCCTCATGCCCGGGCCGCCGACCGCACGGCGACCACGTGGGCCGCGAGGCCGGCCCCCCACCCGAGCAGCGGGTAGAGGAACCAGGGGCCGGCGTCGCCGTCGCCGTCCGCCCAGACGACGACGAGCAGCAGCTGCACGGCGACGAAGACGGCGGCGTGCACGGCCAGGCCGGTGCGCCGGGCGTGCGTCGCGCCGGCGGGCGCGGTCGGCCCGCTCCTCGGCGGCGGCGAGGGCGAAGGGGTCGGTCATGGGGTCACTCCACGGGTCGTGGCGAGCAGGCGCTCGCGGGTGTCGTCGAGCAGCTGCACGACGACGGCGGGGTCGGTGGCGGGGGCGGCCGAGCGCACGGCCGACGACAGCCGGTCCAGGGCCTGCTCGACGGCGCCGCCGCCGAGCAGGTGCACGCCGAGGCGCTCCTGCAGGGCCAGCAGCTCGGGGCGGCGGCGGGTCAGGGCGTCGTCGCCGGCGGGGGTCAGCCGGTAGACGCGGCGCCCGTCGTCGTCGTGCGCGACGAGCAGCCCGGCCGCGACGAGCGACTCCAGGGCCGGGTAGACGCTGCCCGGCGAGGCGGAGTAGCGCGGCGCGAACAGGGCGGTGAGCGAGGCCAGCAGCTGGTAGCCGTGGGCCGGCTGCTGCTGCAGCACGGCCAGCAGGACCAGCGGCAGCTCGCCGTGCCGGAACAGCCGGGGAGCCATGCGCGCCCCTTTCGTAGGTGTTCCGTACTGTTACGGAACCCCTACGGAACTGTCAAGCGCCGTGCCCGAGCCGCTCGGCCCGCAGGGCCGACCGCCGCATCTTCCCGGCGTCGTCGCGCAGCGGCCCGTCCACCAGCTCGACGGCCCGCGGGACCTTGTAGCGGACCAGCCGCTCGCCGACCCAGGCCTGCAGCTCGGCCTCGGTCACGGGGGAGGTGGCGTCGACGAGGGCGTGCACCCGCTCGCCGAGGTCGTCGTCGGGCAGGCCGAACACGCAGGAGGAGCGGACCGCGGGGTGGCTGTCGAGCGCCGCCTCCACCTCGGCCGGGTAGACGTTCGAGCCGCCGGTGAGCACCAGGTCGGCGCTGCGGTCGGCGAGGTAGAGGTAGCCGTCGGCGTCGACGTGGCCGAGGTCGCCGAGGGTCTCCCAGCCGTCGACCGCCTTCGCCGTCGCACCCACGTAGCGGTAGGTGGTGCCCGGCCCGGTGCGCGGCATCAGGTAGACCTCGCCGGTCTCGCCCGGCGCGCAGTCGGTGCCGTCGGGGCGCAGCACGCGCACGCTGCTGCCCAGCGCCGGGCGGCCCACCGAGCCCGGGTGCTCCAGCCACTCCTGCCCGGTGATGAGCGTGATGCCCGTGCCCTCGGTGCCGGCGTAGAGCTCCAGCACGCGGTCCGGGCCGAGCCAGTCGATCCACGCCTGCTTCAGCCACGGCGGGCAGGGCGCGCCGAGGTGCAGGACGGTGTGCAGGCTGGAGACGTCGTAGCGCTCGCGGTCCTCCAGCCGCCACACCCGCTGCATCATCGTCGGCACGACCATCGCGAACCCGACCCGGTGCTCCTGCACCAGCGCGAGCATCCGGCCGGCGTCGAAGCGCCGCATCAGCACGACCGTGTGGCCGGCGAGCAGCCCGCGGAAGCAGTACATGAACGGGCCGTTGTGGTACAGCGGGCCGGGCACCAGCTGCACGTCGTCGGCCCGCAGGTAGCCGACGGCGGGGACGTCCGGGTCGAAGGTCCCCGGCGTCGTCGCCACGATCAGCTTGGGGCGCCCGGTGGAGCCTCCCGACGTCGGTGCCTTCCACTCGCGGGACACGGCGTCGGGCAGCTCGCCGTCGTCGTCGGGCAGGGCGACGTCGGCGCCGACGCAGGTGCGCCCCTCGACCTGCGCGCCGACGACGAGCGCGGGCTCCGCGAGCTCGACGACCGCCTCGAGCTCGGCGCGGGGCAGCCGGGAGGACACCGGCTGCGGGGTGGCGCCGAGCTTCCACGCGGCCGCGCAGGCGAGCACGAAGTCGCGGCCGTTGGGCAGGGCGACGGTCACCATGTCGCCCTCGCCCACCCCGAGGCCGGCGTAGGCGCGGGCGAGCCGGTTGCTCGTCCGGTCGAGCTCCTCGCGGGTGAGGGTGCCGTCCTCGTCGACGACGGCCGGCCGGCCGGGGTCGCGGCGGGCGAGCTCGGTGAGGCAGCGGCTGATCGATCGGAGCGTCACCCCCGCGACACTAGGAGCGGCCGACCAGCCAGTCCTCGCCGGGCGCCGGGTAGCAGGTGCGGGGGCCGCCCTCGTAGCCGTCGCTGAACGCGCGGGTGCGCTCGAAGCCCGTGCCGTGCGCGGCGGGGTCGGTGAAGCTGGTGCCCGGCAGGTCGCGGGCGGTGAACACGGCCAGGGTCGCCTCGTCGAGGTCGCCCGCCTCCAGCAGTCCCTGCTCCTGCACGGCCCGGGCCCAGGCGCCGGCGAAGCAGTCGGCCTGCAGCTCGACGAGGATCCCCGCCCTCTCCTTGCGCGGCAGCCGGGCCTGCATCGCGTGGCCGAACTCGTGGGCCAGCACGAAGGCCGCGGCGAAGTCCCCGGCCTGCACGTAGTACGGGATCATCAGGCCGGTCTCGTCCCAGGCCAGGAAGTCGCCGGCCGGGCAGTAGAAGGCGTTGCGGGCCGGCGCGGGCTCGCCGCCGCAGGACGGGCCGGGGCCGTCGTCCGGCCGGTAGTAGGCGTAGCGCTGCGGGGCGCGGAACGGGACGCCGAGCTCCGGCAGCGCCTGGCCCCAGTAGGCCTCCAGCGACGCGATGACCTGCTCGAGGGTGGCGGTGTACTCGGCGTAGTCGAAGGCGGTGTTCGTGTCGGTGCGGATCGCGTCGACCCGCGGGGCCGCGCCGCCCCCCTCGGCCACGTCGCCGGTGTCGCCGGCCGCCCGCTCGCGGGCCTGGGCGACCGCCTCGTCGACCTGGCGCTCGATCGCGCTGCGGGCGTCGGCGACCGCGTCCTGGAAGCGCTCGCGCGGCGTCCCGTCGACGTCGCCGGGGAGCAGGCCGCAGCCGGACAGCGTCACGGCGAGCAGCAGGGCGGACAGCAGGGCGGGGACGCGGCGCGGCATGCCGGACCGGTACCCCGGCCCGGACGGGACGGACACCTGCCGGTGCGGCGGTACGGTCGGCCGGACCGGAGCAGCAGGAGGACCCGCATGACGACCGAGCTCCTCGGCACGCACGCCGAGCTCGAGCAGTACCGCCCCGAGCTGACCGGCTTCTGCTACCGCATGCTCGGCTCGCCCTTCGACGCCGACGACGCCGTGCAGGAGACGCTCGTGCGGGCGTGGCAGAAGCACGAGGGCTTCGAGGGCCGCTCGTCGCTGCGCACCTGGCTCTACCGGATCGCCACCAACGTCTGCCTCGACACGCTGCGCGCCGGCGGGCGCCGCGCCCTGCCGATGGACCTGTCCTCCCCGGTGCCGGCGACCACCCCGCCCGGCGCGCCGCTGCCCGAGCAGACCTGGCTGCTGCCGATGGCCGACGCCGAGCTCGACCCGGCGGAGCTCGCTGCCCGGGCCGACACCGTGCGGCTCGCCTTCGTCGCCGCGCTGCAGCACCTGCCGCCGCGCCAGCGCGTGGTCCTGCTGCTGCGCGAGGTGCTCGCCTGGTCGGCGGCCGACGTCGCCGAGCTGCTCGACACCACGGTCGTGTCGGTGAACAGCGCGCTGCAGCGGGCGCGGGCGACGCTCGCCGACGTCGACCGGTCGGTGCCGCCGCAGCGCCTCAGCGAGGACGAGCGGGTGCTGCTGGCCCGCTACGTCGAGGCCTTCGAGGCCTACGACATGGACGGCCTGGTGTCGGTGCTGCACGCCGACGCCAGCATGTCCATGCCGCCGCTGGCGCTGTGGCTGCGCGGCGCCGACCAGATGCAGGGCTGGTACCTCGGGCACGGGTCGGCCTGCGCCGGGTCGCGGCTCGTGCCGGTGGCCCTCAACGGCTCGCCCGGCTACGCCCAGTACAAGCCCGACGGCGACGGCCGCTTCACCGCCTGGTGCCTGCAGGTGGTCGAGGTCGAGGGCGGGCGCATCGCGCACATCCACCACTTCCTGGGCCCGGAGCTGTTCGTCCGCTACGGCCTGCCGCTGACCCTCGAGGACGCCTGACCGCTACCCCCCGGCCATCGCGCCGACGACGAGCAGCGGCTCCTCGCCGCGCAGCACCGGGTCGGGCAGCGGCGCGTCCAGGGCGTCGTGCGAGAGGTCCTCGCGGCAGGCGAACAGCCGCACGAACGGCCGGCGCCTGCCGGTCGCGGCGTCCCGGATCGTCCCGCGCAGCGCCGGCCAGCGGGCCTCGAGGGCGTCGATCACCTCGGCGGCCGTCCCGCCGTCGACCTCGACCTCCCCGGACACGTGCGCCAGGGCGCGCAGCTGCGTCGGCAGGACCACGCGGGTCACGGCAGCGTCTGCACTTCCACGCTCAGCACCGGGGGCAGGTCGCGGACGACCGCCGTCCAGCTGTCGCCGCTGTCGGCCGAGGCGTAGACCTGGCCGCCCGTCGTCCCGACGTACACGCCGCAGGAGTCGAGCCGGTCGACGGCCATCGCGTCGCGGAGCACGTTGACGTAGCAGTGCTCCTGCGGCAGGCCCTTCGTCAGCGGCTCCCAGTCACCCCCGCCGGTGCGGCTGCGGTAGACGCGCAGCCGGCCGTCCGGCGGCACGTGGAAGGTGTCGCTGAGGATCGGCACGACGTAGACGGTGTCGGGCTCGTGCGCGTGCACGTCGATCGGGAAGCCGAAGTCGCTCGGGAGGTCGCCGCTGACCTCGTACCAGGAGCCGCCGGCGTCGTCGCTGCGCATGACGTCCCAGTGCTTCTGCATGTAGAGCGTCTGCGGGCGCGCGGGGTGCAGGGCGAGCTTGTGCACGCAGTGGCCGACCTCGGCCTGCTCGTCCGGGATGCCGCCGCTGACCAGGCCCTTGTTGATCGGCGTCCAGCTGGTGCCGGCGTCGTCGCTGCGGAAGGCGCCGGCGGCGGACACGGCGGTGTAGATCCGCTGGTCGTCGGAGGGGTCGAGCAGCACGGTGTGCAGGCACAGGCCGCCGGCGCCCGGCTGCCACTGGGAGGCGCTGCCGTGCCCGCGCAGCCCCGGCAGCTCCTGCCAGGACGCGCCGGCGTCGGTGCTGCGGAACAGGGCGGCGTCCTCGACGCCCGCGTACACGGTGTCGGGGTCGGTCAGCGACGGCTCCAGGTGCCAGACCCGCGCGAACTCCCAGGGGTGCGGCGTGCCGTCGTACCACTGGTGCGGGCCGGGGTCGCCCTGGTAGCGGAAGTCGTTGCCGACCGTGGCCCAGGTGCGCCCGCCGTCGTCGGAGCGCTGCACCACCTGCCCGAACCAGCCGCCCGACGGCGCCGCGTAGACGCGGTCGGGGTCGGCCGGCGAGCCCTTGACGTGGAAGACCTCCCAGCCGGGGAAGTGCGGTCCGGAGACCGTCCAGTCCGCCCTGCGCTCGTCGCTCTCGAGCACGAACGCACCCTTGCGGGTCCCCACCAGCACACGCACACCCGCCACGGGTCCACCTCCTCGTCGCAGGGGCAGACGCCGCCCGGGCGCCGGACTCATCGGCCCGGGGACGACGACGCCCCGCCCTGCGGCGGCAGGACGGGGCGCGGGGGGTGCTGCGTCTAGTCGGTGGGGCGGGCCGTCAGCAGGCCGGTCTCGTCGTGGAGCACGGCCCCGGCGACGAGCAGCTGCGGGCGGTGGGCGTTGGCGTGGTGACCGCAGAAGAGCAGCTCACCGCCGGTGGGGAGGCCGGCGCGGACGTAGGCGCGCGAGCCGCAGCGGTCGCAGCGGTCGGCCTGGCTCAGGGGGCGGGTGGGGGAGTCGACGGCGGGGCGGGTCAGGGTGTCCACGGGGTCCTCCTGGTGGCGGTGCTCGCAAGCCTGCCCCTGGTACAACGCGCGCACGCCTGCCGCATGCCCCCGGCAGCTGTGAGGAGCGGGACACCCGTCACGGGAACGCCGAGGTGTCGACCGCGAACACCCAGCGCCGCCCCGGGTGCTCGCTCGCGCACCAGAGCCGCTCGCCCGGCCGCGACCAGTCCAGGTCCTCCGGCCCCGGGGGCAGGACGCCCCGGTGCCGGGTCCACGCCCCCGGGGCACCCACGTGCAGGTCGCCGGGGCGGGTGGCGCCGCTGCTGGCCGACACCCACCAGCGGCCCTCGTGGACGGCGACGCCCTGCATCCGGTCGGGCTGCCCGGTGTGCACCTCCACGGGGCTGCCGGCCCCGCCCGCGAGCACGGGCAGCCCGGTGGCCGGGTCGAGCGGGTAGCGCACGAGCCGGGGGTCGCCGCCCTGGCGCCGGTACTCCCCGACGACCAGCGACCGCCGCCCGCCGGTGCTCCCCACCGACAGGAACGAGAAGCGCAGGTCGCTGCGCCACGAGGTCCGCAGGCGCAGCAGCTGGGGCAGCACGAAGCGGTGCCCGGAGCGGGCGCCCGGGTCGTGCAGCACGTCGTCGAGGCGGAACACCCGCACGCCGGCCCGGGTGTCGGCGACGTACAGCAGCCCGGCGTGCACCGCCAGGCCCCCGGCGTGGACCCGGACCGGGCCGGTGGCGCGCAGGGGGCGGGGGACGGACAGCAGCACGTGGGCGTAGCGGGGGCGCCCGGGGTCGGACCGGTCCAGGACGCTGACCCGCACGCCGGGGGTGGTGAGCAGGGCGCTGCGCCGGCCGTACCAGGCCACCAGCAGCACGTCGTCGCCGCGGGCCGAGGCGACCCCCTGCGGCACCCAGGCGGGGTCGTCGCGGTCGGCGGCGTCCCAGGTCAGCCCCGACGACGCCGCCTGCCCGGGGACCGTGCAGGGCTCCGCCGCGCGGTCCAGGCCGGCCAGCACGCCGTCCAGGCCGACCCGCGGCAGCCGGCGGGCCAGGGCCTCCACCCGGGGGACGCGGTCGCGGGCCGGGTGCAGGGCGAAGGGGTGGGGCACGGCCGGATCGTCCCAGCAGGACCCTCCCAGCAGGCGCACAGCCCGCTCCCAGGCGCGGGCCCGAGGGTCGGCGTCGACACCACGACGAGCAGACGGGCGACACGCGATGAGCACGCAGGGACCGACGTACGAGGGGCGGCCGCTGGCCCGCCCGGACGAGGAGGTCGTCGACCAGGGCCTCGGGTTCGACCTGGGCACGATGGCCAGCCGGCGGCAGCTGCTGCGCGGACTCGGCCTGGGCGCGGCGGTGCTCGGCCTCGCCGCCTGCAGGCAGAGCCGGACGGCGTCGGGAACGGGGACGACCTCGACGTCGGCCACGACCCCGGGCACCGCGTCGGGGGTGCTGGCCGCCTCCGCGGAGATCCCGGACGAGACGGCGGGCCCCTACCCGGGCGACGGGTCCAACGGGCCGGACGTGCTGGGCCAGGACGGCGTCGTCCGGTCCGACCTGCGCAGCAGCTTCGGCGGCGCGACCGGGACCGCCGAGGGCGTCGACATGACGCTCGAGCTGACGCTCACCGACCTGGCGGCCGACCGGCCCTACGCGGGTGCGGCCGTGTACGTGTGGCACTGCGACCGGGAGGGCCGCTACTCGCTGTACTCCGAGGGCGTCACGGGCGCGAACTACCTGCGTGGCGTGCAGGTCGCGGGCGAGGACGGCGTCGTGCGCTTCACCAGCATCGTGCCGGCCTGCTACGACGGGCGGTGGCCGCACATCCACGTCGAGGTGTACCCGGACCTGGCCAGCACGTCGGACAGCAGCGGCGCGGTGGCGACCTCGCAGGTGGCCCTGCCGGAGCAGACCTGCGACGAGGTCTACGCGACGGCGGGCTACGAGAGCTCGGTGCGCACCCTGTCGCGGGTCAGCCTCGGCGGCGACGGCGTCTTCGGCGACGACGGCGGCGCCAGCCAGCTGGCCACGGTCACCGGGACCGTGGACGGGGGCCTGACGGTGCGGCTCGCCGTCGGCGTGGACACCCGGACGGCGCCCACGGGCGGCGGCATGCCGGGCGGGCCGCCGCCCGGGCGCTGACGCGACGGACGCGGGGACGACCCCGCGTCGGAGTCCCCACGACCGGGCCCCCGCTGTGGAGGTCCGCCACGTCGCGGCCGCTCCGGCGGGGGTGGAGGATGGAGGCGCCCGCCCGCCTGCCCGACTGCGAGGACCTGCCGTGCCCGTCGACCGCCTGCTGCCGACCCAGGAGTCGCGCGAGCTGCTCGCGCTGGTGCGCGACCTGTGCCAGTCCGAGCTGCTGCCGGTGGCGGCGTCGCACGAGCGGGAGGAGCGCTTCCCCCGGGAGGTGTTCCGGACGCTCGGCAAGGCCGGCATCCTCGGGCTGCCGTACCCGGAGGAGCAGGGCGGCGGCGGCCAGCCCTACGAGGTGTGGCTGCAGGTGCTGGAGGAGATCGGCAGCGTCTGGGCGAGCGTCGCCGTCGGCACGAGCGTGCACGCGCTGACCTGCTTCCCGCTGGCCACGTACGGCACGGCCGAGCAGCAGGAGCGGTGGCTGCCGGAGATGCTCGGCGGCGAGCTGCTCGGGGCGTACTGCCTGTCCGAGCCCGACGCCGGCAGCGACCCCGGCGCGATGCGGACGCGGGCGGTGCAGGACGGCGCCCAGTACGTCGTCGACGGCGTGAAGGCCTGGGTGACCCACGGCGGCCACGCCGACTTCTACACCTCGATGCTGCGCACCTCCGACAGCGAGCGCGGCGGCATCTCCTGCTTCCTGGTGCCGGCCGAGACGCGCGGCCTGTCGGCCGACCGGCCCGAGGAGAAGATGGGCCTGACCGGCTCGGCGACCGCGACGGTGCGCTTCGAGGGCGCCCGCGTCGACGCCGACCGGCTCGTCGGCGCCGAGGGGCAGGGGCTGGGGATCGCGCTCGCCGCCCTGGACGCCGGCCGCCTGGGCATCGCCGCGGTCGCGACCGGGCTGGCGCAGGGCGCGCTGGACCACAGCGTCGCGTACGCCAAGGAGCGCCGGACCTTCGGCAAGGCGATCATCGACCACCAGGGGCTCGGCTTCCTGCTCGCCGACATGCAGGCCGCCGTGCAGACCGCGCGCGCGACCTACCTCGACGCCGCCCGCCGCAAGGACCTCGGCCTGCCGTACGCCAAGGAGGCCAGCATCGCCAAGCTGGTCGCCACCGACGCCGCCATGAAGGTCACCACCGACGCCGTCCAGGTCCACGGCGGCTACGGCTACACCCGCGACTTCCCGGTCGAGCGCTTCATGCGCGAGGCCAAGGTCATGCAGATCTTCGAGGGCACCAACCAGATCCAGCGGCTCGTCATCAGCCGCCACCTCGCCAAGACCCGCTAGCCGCGGGGCAGCAGCCCCTGCACGAGGGCGTCGACCAGCACGTCCCCGTGACCGGTCTCGACCTCGGGGCCGGGAAGGGCGGCGGGCGTCCGCTACCTTCGCGCGGCATGACGCCCGCCGCCGACGGCACCCTGCTCGACGTCCTCGACCTCGAGGAGGTCGACCGCGACCTGTACCGCTCCACCTGGCTGGTCGGTGACCGCTGGCCGCTCTACGGCGGGCAGGTGGCGGCCCAGGCGCTGCGGGCGGCCGGGCTGACCGTCGAGCCCGACCGCACCCCGCACTCGCTGCACGGCTACTTCCTGCGCGCCGGCGACGCCGAGCGGCCGGTCGTCTTCCAGGTCCACCGCGACCGCGACGGCCGCTCCTTCTCGGCCCGCCGGGTCGTCGCGCTGCAGGGCGGGGAGGTCGTCTTCAGCGTCGCGGCGTCGTTCGCGGTCACCGAGGACGGGCCGGACGAGCAGGTCGGGACCATGCCCGAGGTGAGCGACCCCGAGGGCGCCGCCAGCTACGGCATCCCGCGCCTGGTCGGGATGGAGGGCCGCTCGTCCGGGCCGATGCCGGAGGGCCAGGTGTGGCCGACGCGGTTCTGGGCGCGCAGCCGCACCCCGCTGGAGGACGACCCGCTGCTGCACGCCTGCGCGCTGACCTACCTGTCCGACATCTCGACCGGCCTGGTCCCGCTCATCACTCCGGCGGCTCGGCCCGGGTCGAGCCTGGACCACTCGCTGTGGTTCCACCGGCCGGTGCGCCTGGACGACTGGGTCCTGCTGGACGCCGTCCCGGGCACCGCCGCGCGCGGCCGCGGCTGGTACACCGGCACGGTCCACGACCGCACCGGCCTGCTCGCCGCGAGCGTCGCCCAGGAGCAGCTCTTCCGCCCGGTGCGCTGACGGGCCTCGTCGGCGGGCACGACACGCATCCTCCGGGCGGAACAGGGCGGGGCGGTCGACTGGTGCGCCCGGACAGCCGCTCGCCTCCCGGGGACCCTCGACGCGTTCGCCGGACAGCGGCCGGACCGCCCGCCAGACTGGTGACGGACCCCACACCGACCGCCCACGGGTGGGGTGCCCGCCCGTAGACGTCCCGCCCGGCGGCCCCGGAGAGTCGAGAGCATGTCCCGCAGCCTGTCCCCGCGCCCCTCCCTCGCCGCCCTCGGGCTCTGCCTCGGACTGTCGCTGCTGGTCGGCTGCGGCAGCACGGTGCAGCAGACGAGCGAGCTCGCCGCCGGCGGCCCGGACGTCCTGGCGGGCACGGTGGAGGGCACCGCGCAGGGCCTGCCGGCCGAGGTCGGCGGCGCCGCGGGCGCCGTCCCCGGTGCGGAGCCCCTCGCCGGCGGGGACGCGCTCGGCGGCGCTGCCGCGGGCGCGCCCGGCGGACCGGTCGCGGGGGCCGCGGCCGGCAGCAGCGGGACGCCGGGACGGACGACCACCACGACCGGCGGCACGACCCGGACGGGGGCCGGCAGCGCGGGGAGCGTGCCCGCCGCCCCCGCCGCCACCGGCTCCGGCACCGCACCAGCTGCGGCGATCCCCGCCAAGGGGCGCGGCTGGGACGAGCAGTTCGTCTACATCGGCGTCACGACGCAGAAGGACGTGCAGGCGGCCGCCTCCGGCGTCGGTGCCAAGGGCCTGGACGCCGGCGACCAGGAGGCGGAGGCGCTGGCCGTCGCCGCCGAGGTCAACCGCAAGGGCGGCATCCTGGGCCGCAAGGTCAAGATCGTGTTCCGCGACCAGAACACGGTCGACACGGCCGGCGACCCGAACACCGCGGGCGCCGCGGCCTGCACCTACTTCACGCAGGACAAGCCGGTCGTCGCCCTGCTGAACCCCGTGACGCTCATGGACGTCCCGAGCTTCCGCGCCTGCCTGGCCAAGGCGAAGACCCCGCTGTTCAGCGCGTCCGTGGCCGCCGTCGACAAGAAGGTCGGCGAGGCGCTCGCGCCGTACTTCTACCAGTCGGTCGCGCCGAGCTGGGACGCCCTCGCCCCGGTCCTGGTGTCGCGGCTGCAGGCGCAGGGCTGGTTCACCGGCTGGAACCCGCGCACCGGCACGCCCGGCCCGGCGCCCGTCAAGGTGGGCGTCCTCATCAGCACCACCGACGTCGACACCCGGGTCGGCGCCGTCGTCGCCAGGGCGCTCAAGGCGGCCGGCAAGGGCACGCCCGTGGTCTTCGCCGCGAAGGGCGACTTCAACGGCGCCGTCCTGCAGTTCAACGGCAACGGGGTCACGCACGTCATCGCCGCCAACGCCGACCTGTTCCCCTTCCAGCTGTCGGCCGCCAGCCAGGGCTACCGGCCGCGCTACGGCATCCACTCGCTCAACGCCCCCACCACGTTCCTCGAGCAGAACTCGCCCGACGGGCAGAACGACGGCGCCCTCGGCGTCGGCTGGTCGCCGTCGCTGGACGTCAACGACGCGCACGACGCCGCCACCGGTCCCGGCGAGGCCGAGTGCAAGGCCCTCTACGGCAAGGCGGGACAGACGTTCACCGGCAAGCGGCTCGCCGAGGCGGTGGCCTTCGCGTTCTGCGACGGCATCCGGCTGATCGCCCTCGGTGCCCAGTCCGGCGGCGGCTTCTCGGGCGAGCAGATCTACAGCCGGCGTGCTGCGCAGCACCGGCGCGTTCCGCCCCGCCTTCGGCTTCGGCAACGGCCTGAGCGCCTCGACGCTGTTCCTGCCGGGCTCCGTGCGCGACCTGAAGTGGGACGCGGGCTGCGACTGCGCGGTCTACAGCGGCACGGCGCAGACCGCGATGGTCCGCCGCTAGTGCTCGTCCGCACGCACGACGGGGTCGGGCTCGAGGTCGTCGACGAGGGCGCCGGCCGGCCGCTGGTCCTGCTCGGCGGCTACGGCGCGTCCGGCGGCAGCTGGACGCTGCAGCGCGAGGCCCTGCGCGACGCCCACCGCGTCGTCGTGGTGGACCGGCGGTGGCACGGGCGGTCGGAGCGGCCGGCGCACGGGCACCGGGTCTCCCGCCACGCCAAGGACGTCGCCGACGTGCTCGACGTGCTGGAGCTCGACGACGTGCTGCTGGTGGGCTCCTCCATGGGCGCGAGCACCTGCCTGGCCTACCTCGACCTGTTCGGCAGCAGCCGGCTGCGCGGCGTCGTGCTCGTCGACCAGACGCCCAAGATGGTCAACGAGGGCGACTGGGAGCTGGGCATGACCGGGCTGACGCGCGAGGGGCTGGAGCCGTTCCTGGCCGGCTTCCCCGGCACGCTGGACCCCTTCCACGTCGTGCCGCCGCCGGAGGTGCTGGCGCTCGGCGCGTCCGCACCGCCGTTCGACCTCGCGGCGACGCGCCCGCTGCTGCGCGACCACGCCGAGGCCGACTGGCGCGACGTGCTCCCGACCGTCGACGTCCCGCTGCTCGCCGTCGCCGGGAGGCACAGCCCGTTCTGGCCGTGGGAGTCGAGCGCGTGGATGGCCGAGGCCGCGCCGCACGGCCGGCTCGCCGTCCTCGAGGGCAGCGGGCACGTGCCGCACCTGGAGGAGCCGGCCGCGTTCACCGACGTGCTGCGGGGCGCGGCGGCCGCATGACGCCGAGCGCGATCGTCCACCTCGGCGTCGGCGCGTTCCACCGGGCGCACCAGGCGCCGCTCTACGACGCCCTGCTGCAGCAGGACCCCGACAGCCCGTGGTCGGTGTGCGGCGTCGGGGTGCTGCCCGGCGACGCCGTCGTCCGCGACGGGCTGCGCGCGCAGGGGTTCGCCTACACGCTGCTGCTCAAGCACCCCGACGGCGCCGTCGAGCGCTCGGTCGTGCGGTCGGTCCGCGACATGCTGCTCGTGCCGGAGGACCCGGAGGCCGTCGTCGCGCGGCTGGCCGACCCCGCGACGCGGCTGGTGACGCTGACGGTCACCGAGGGCGGCTGGACGCTGGACACCGACGCGGTCCGCGCCGACCTCGTGCCCGGCGCCGTGCCGCGCTCCGCGTTCGGCGTGCTCGTCGCCGCGCTGCGCCGCCGCCGGGACGCCGGCGTGCCGCCGTTCACCGTCCTGTCGTGCGACAACGTCGAGGGCAACGGGCACGTGGCGCGGGCCGCCGTCGCCGGGTTCGCGCGGCAGCTCGACCCCGACCTGGGCGACTGGGTGGACCGCGAGGTCGCCTTCCCCAGCTCGATGGTCGACCGGATCGCGCCCGTGGTGACCGACGCCGACCGGGAGCTCGCCGGCGAGGCGGTCCCCGTGGTCGCCGAGCCGTGGCTGCAGTGGGTGCTGGAGGACGACTTCCCCCTCGGGCGCCCGGAGCTCGAGCGGGTGGGCGTGCAGCTGGTGCCCGACGTGCGGCCGTACGAGCTGATGAAGCTGCGCCTGCTCAACGGCGGGCACCAGGCGGTGGCCTACGCCGGCCTGCTGCTCGGCCACGTGCTCGTGCACGACGCCGTCGCCGACCCCGACGTGCGCGCCCTGCTGCAGGCCTACCTCGACGACGCGGCGCCGAGCCTCGCGCCCGTCCCCGGCGTCGACCTCGCGGACTACCGCGCGCAGCTGGTCGTCCGCTTCGGCAACGCCGCCGTCCGCGACACGCTCGCCCGGCTGGCCGACGTCGGCCACCGACCGGCTGCCGACCTTCGTCGTCCCGGCGGTCGCCGCGGGCCTCGCCGCGGGCCGCCCCGTCCGCGCCGCCGCCGGCGTCCTGGCCTGCTGGCTGCGCTGGACGGAGACGCACCCGGACGACGTGCGCGACGAGGGCTGGCGCGGCCGGTCGCCGGAGCTGCTGCTGGCCGACCCGGCGCTGTTCGGCGACCTCGTCGGCGAGCCCGCCTTCGCCGCCGCCGTCGGGGCCGCCCTCGACGTGCTCCGCCGGCTGCCGGCCCGCGAGGCGCTCCGCACCCTGGTGTGAGGGCTCCCCACACCGGAGCCCGCAGGGTGGTGCCGCGGCCCGTGGCCGGGCCCCCCGCCCGCGCCTAACGTCGACGCATGAGCCTCCCTCTCCGCGGCCTGCACCGCGTGCCCGTCGACGGCGGCGAGCTCGCCGTCGAGGTCCACCCCGGGACGTCCGCCCCGGTCCTGGCCGTGCACGGCATCAGCAGCACGCGCCGGCTGTGGGACTGGCTGCGTGCCGAGGCCCCCGACCTCACGCTGGTCGCCCCCGACCTGCGCGGCCGCGGCGACAGCCTGGCGGTGCAGGGCCCGTCGTCGGTGCGGCAGCACGCCGACGACGTCCTGGCGGTGCTCGACGCGTTCGGCCTGGAGCAGGTCGTCGTCTGCGGCATGAGCATGGGCGGCTTCGTCTCCGTCGACCTCGCCGTCCGCCACCCCGACCGGGTGCGCAGCCTGGTGCTCGTCGACGGCGGCTTCCCGATGGCCTCGCCGCCCGGCCTGACGCCCGAGCTGCTGCCGACGGTGTTCGCGGACCGCATCGCGCGGCTCGCGCAGCCCTTCGCCTCCGTCGAGGAGTACGCGCGGACCTTCGCGCTCACCGCCCCGCTGCTCGACCCCGCCGACCCCGTGCTGCAGGGCTACCTCGCCCACGACCTCGGGCCGGACGGCCGGGTGCGGCTGTCGGGGGAGGCGCTGCTGTCCGACGCCGCCTCGGTCTTCTTCGGCGAGCCGGTGTGGGAGCAGCTGACCGTGCCGGTGCGGTTCAGCCACGCGGAGTGGGCGTCCGGCGCGGGCACCGCCCCGGCCTACCCGGACGACGCCGTCGCCCGCTACGGGGCACGCGCCGTCGAGGTGCGCGCCCTGCCGGGCCTGGACCACGCCGGCTCCATCATGACCAAGGCGGGCGCCGTCGCCACCGCCGAGATGCTCACCGCGGCGCTCGCATGACCGCGGTGCTCGGCACCGGCACGCAGGTGCTGGTCGAGCAGCTGTCGCGCGTGCTCCCCGCCGACCGGCTCGTCGTCGACCCCGACGTGCTGCGCAGCCTGTCCCACGACGAGGCCGAGTGGGCACCCGTCGGGCAGGCCGCCGTCGCGCTGCGCGCCCGCAGCGAGGCCGACGTGCAGGCCGCCGTCCGGGTGTGCGCCGAGCTCGGCGTCCCCGTCGTACCGCGCGGCGCCGGCACCGGGCTGTCGGGCGGCGCGAACGCCGTCGACGGCTGCCTGGTGCTCGACCTGTCGAGGATGAGCGCGGTGCTCGAGGTCGACACCGAGGACCTCATCGCCGTCGTGCAGCCCGGCGTCGTCAACGACGACCTCAAGGCGCACGTCGCGCAGTCCGGCCTCTGGTACCCGCCCGACCCCGCCAGCGCCCCCTGGTCGACGATCGGCGGCAACGTCGCCACCAACGCGGGCGGCCTGTGCTGCCTGAAGTACGGCGTCACCCGCGACTACGTGCTGGGCATGCGCGCGGTCGTCGGCGGGCCCGCCGGCTACGGCACGGCCGTCTCCCTCGGGCGGCGCACCAACAAGGGCGTCGCCGGCTACGACATGGCCGGGCTCATGGTCGGCTCGGAGGGCACGCTCGGCGTCGTCACCGAGGTCACCCTGCGGCTGCGCCGGGCGCTGACCGGCACGCCGCGCACCGTCGTCGGCGCGTTCGACAGCCTCGTCGACGCCGGCGAGGCGGTCGCCCTCGTCACCCGCCGCGGGCTGGTGCCGAGCGCCCTGGAGCTGCTCGACCGCGAGTGCCTGCAGGCCGTCGAGGACTGGAAGCACCTGGGCCTGGAGGCCGACGCCGCCGCCCTGCTGCTCGCCCGCGTCGACACCCCCGGCGCGGCCGGCGACGACGAGGCGCGCGCCCTGGTCGCCTGCTTCGCCGACACGGGCGCGCTGTGGGCCGAGCAGTCCACCGACGACGCCGAGGCCGAGGCCCTGTTCTCCGCCCGCCGGCTCGCCTACCCGGCGCTGGAGCGGCTGTCGCCGGTGCTCACCGAGGACGTCTGCGTGCCGCGCTCCAAGGTGCCGGCGATGCTGGCCCGCATCGTCGAGATCGGCCAGCGCCACGGCGTCCGCATCGCGACCATCGCCCACGCCGGCGACGGCAACCTGCACCCGCTGCTGCTCACCCCCGCCGGCGACGAGGGCGCGCGCGCCGCTGCCCAGCTGGCCTTCGAGGAGCTGCTCGACGCCGCCATCGCGCTCGGCGGCACGGTCACCGGCGAGCACGGCGTCGGGCTGCTCAAGATGGGCGGGATGCAGCGCGAGCTCGACCCCGGCGACCTGCTGCTGCAGCGCGCCGTCAAGGACGCGCTCGACCCCCAGGGCCTGTTCAACCCCGGCAAGGTGCTCCCTGGGGTGAGATGAGCGCCGTGGAGGACTCCTGGCTCGAGCTGCTGCTGCGCGACGCGCCGGCCGACGAGCTGGAGGCCCACCGGCAGGCGCTGGTCGCCGGGGGCGCGGACGCGGCCGCCGTCGACGCCGAGGCCCGCCGCGCCCTGCAGCTGCACGCGCAGCTGCGCGAGCGCGCCCGCCGGGCCGCCGAGCTGGCCGCGCTGTCGCAGATGGCCGCCCGGCTGACCGTGGTGCGCGACCTGCCGGCGCTGCTGTCCGACGTCGCCGTGCAGGCCCGCCAGCTGCTGCGCGTCGACGTCGCCTACCTCGCCCTGGTCGAGCAGGACGCGCTGCGGATCCGCTACTTCGACGGCGTCCTCGGGGCGGCGGCCCGCGAGATCCGGCTGTCGCCGCAGGCCGGGCTCGCCGGCCGGGTCGTCACCACGGGGCAGCCCGCGTGGACCAGCGACTACCTCGCCGACGCCTCCATCGCGCACCTGCCGCAGGCCGACTCCTTCGCCGGGGAGGAGGGCCTGCGCAGCATCCTCGGCGTCCCGCTGCAGGCCCACGGCACGGTGCTCGGGGTGCTGTTCGCGGCCGAGCGCGCGCAGCGCCCGTTCACCCCGAGCGAGGTGAGCCTGCTCGGCGGCCTGGCCGGGCACGCCGCCGTCGCCATCGAGAACGCCAGGCTGTTCGAGGCCGAGCGGGCCGCCGCCGACGGCCTGCGGCTGGCCAACACCCGGCTGCAGGAGAGCGCCGTCGCCGTCGACCGGGCGGTGGTGCTGCACGAGCGGCTCACCGACGCCGTCGTCCGCGGGGGCGGTCCGGCCGAGGTGGTGCAGGCGCTGTCCGACGTGCTGCGCGCGCCCGTGCAGCTCGTCGACGCCGCCGACCGCCCGCTCGCCGGACCCGACCTCGGCGCGCCCTCGCCGGCGGAGCGCCTCGCCGGCGGGGACCGCCGCACCCTGGTGCTGCCGGGCGACGACGGCAGCGTGCTCGTGCTGTGCCCCGTCGTCGCCGCCGAGGACTACCTCGGCAGCCTGGTGGTGCGCGGCTCCGGCACCGCCGACGACGCCGAGGTCCGCCTGCTCGAGCGCGGCGCCCTCGGCATCGCGCTGGCCCTGGTGCAGGAGCGGGCGCTCACCGAGGCGGCCACCCGCAGCCGCGGCGAGCTGCTGACCGCGCTGGTCGAGGGCGGGGAGCCGGAGGTGCTGCAGCGGCGGGCCGCCGCCGCGCGGGTCGACCTGTCGCGGCCGCACGTGCTGGCCCTCGTCGACGGGCGCCGCCCGCAGCGCCTGCGCCGAGCTCGCCCGGCGCACCGACGGGCTGGTCGTCGAGCGGGCCGGCCGCACCCTGCTGCTCGTGCCCGAGGGCACCGACCTGGCGGGCCTCGGCCCCTCGGTCACGGTCGGCGTCGGGCCGCCCGTGCGCGGGGCGGCCGCGCTGCCGGAGGCCTACGCCGCCGCGCGCCGCTGCCTGCAGGCCGCGCTCGCCCTCGGCCGCACGGGCATCGTGGCCACCCCCGAGGCGCTCGGCGTCTACCGCTTCCTGCTCGGCGGCGGACGGCCGCAGGAGGCCGCCGAGTTCGTGTCGCGCACGGTCGGGGCGCTGCTCGAGCACGACGCCGCCGCGCGGCACCGACCTCGCGCGCACCCTCGAGGAGTACCTCGCCAGCGGCCGGCAGCACACCGCCACCGCCGAGACGCTGCACATCCACCCGAACACGCTCTACCAGCGGCTCGCCCGGATCGGCGCGGTGCTCGGCGAGGGCTGGCGCGACCCCGACGCCGCCCTCGACCTGCACGTCGCCCTGCGGCTGCACCGGCTGGCCGCGCAGCTCGAGCAGGCCTGAGCAAGGAGCGGCGGGCGGCTGCTCAGGCGATCGGGACCGCCACGGGCGGCGACCCGTAGGAGGCGACGTGCAGCGTCGCGCCGTCGGGAAGGCCGGTCACCTCGACGACGGCCCGGGCGCCGTCGGCGAGGTCGAGGTGGTTGGTGCTGAAGCGGACGCCCGGCACGTCGGCCTCGACCCGGCTGAGGTAGCTGTAGCCGCGGCGCGGTGAGGACCACCTCGACGGTCTGCGGGCCGGTGCGCCGCGCCCGTCCGTCGACCGTGCCGGTGAGGGGGAGGTCCTGCAGCGCGGCGAGGAACAGCCGGTTGGCGGGCACCGCCCCGGCAGCGTCGGTGACCGTGCAGAGCCGGTCCGCGGCCGTCGTCGTCCCGGTCCAGACGACGCGCGAGGAGTACGGCGGCGCCGTCACGGCCAGCCGCTCGCCGGTGCGCGCCGCGCTCGAGGGTGCCCAGCCCCACGTCGAGGTCGAGGTCGACGCCGACCTGCCCGGAGCTCGTCACCCACAGCTCGACCCGCTCGCCGTCGCGGCGGAAGGTCGCGACGACGGGGGCGTACGCCCGCTGCAGGAACCAGTAGCCGGCCTTGCCGACGAGGTCGTGGTCGAGCACCGACCAGGACAGGCCGGGCCACACGTCGTTGAACTGCCAGACCAGGGTGCCGCTGCACGACGGCTGGCGGCGGCGGTAGTGCTCGACGCCGAGCTTGAGCCCCTCGGCCTGGCAGGCCATCGAGCGGTCGACGTACTCCGCCATCGTCGTCGGCAGGCCGGTCTCCAGGCCCATCAGCGCCCAGGCCTTGTCGCCGGGGGTGTCCTTGTTGCGGTGGGCCAGCGCGGGGCTGCCCAGCGCCAGCGGGCTCGTGCTCCAGCGCTCGAGCGTCGGACAGGGCGGGCGCGGCGTGGATCCCGAACTCGCTGATGAACCGGCCGGTGTCGTGGGCGTAGCGGCGCGGGTGCGCGGCGTGCGCCGGCGTCGGGTAGTCCTCGTGCGTGCCGGCCCCGACGTCGACGCCGTGCCACACCTCCCACGCGTGCCGGTCGCCGTCGCGCACGCCGTTGACGGTCTCGCCCCGGTCCTGCCCCCACGGGCTGCCCGGCCAGTAGAGGGCGCCCGGGCTGTGCGTCGCGACGACGTCGGGCAGCAGCTCGTGGAACCACGTCCAGCCCCACGGGCCGGGGTCGGTGTCGCCGGTGGCGATCTCGTGGATGCCCTGCACCTCGTTGTTGCCGGCCCACAGCAGCAGGCTCGGCCGGTTGCGCAGCCGCCGCACCTGGAAGACCGCCTCGGCCCGGACCTCCCCGGTGAGCGCCGCGTCGTCGCTGGGGTAGTCGTCGCAGGCGAACGCGAAGTCCTGCCAGACGAGCACGCCGAGCTCGTCGCAGGCGTCGTAGAAGGCGTCGGACTCGTACAGGCCGCCGCCCCACACCCGCAGCACCGTCATCTGCGCGTGCCGCGCGGCCTCCACCAGCGCGCGGTACCGCTCCGCCGGGACGGACCCGACCAGCAGCGACGCCGGCACCCAGTTCGCGCCGCGCGCGAAGACCGGCACCCCGTTGACGACGAACCGGAACAGGCGGCCGCCGTCGGGAGCGGGAGAGCGGTCGAGGGCGACCGTCCGCAGGCCCAGCCGGTCGGTGCGCTCGTCGAGCACGACGCCGTCGCGGTGCAGCCGGGTGCGCAGCAGGTACAGGGGCGAGGCGCCGAGGTCGTGCGGCCACCACGGCTGCGGCGCCGATGACGGGCAGGACGGCGTCGCCCGCGCCCGCCGACCCCGACCACGACGCGACGACGACGCCTGCCGGGTCGGTCAGCACGAGGTCCACCCCGGCGTCGGCGGTGGTGGCCTCGACGGCCACCGTGAGCTCGGCCGTGGCGGCGCCGACGTCGAGCGCGGTGGTGCGCGCGTGGACGCCCGCCAGCCGCGCGTCAGGCTCCTGCACGAGCAGGGCCGGCAGGTGCAGCCCGACCGACGGCAGCCGGGGGCCGAGGTCCCAGCCCCAGGAGCAGGCGGCCTTGCGACGCCGCACCCGCTGCAGCCGCAGCGCCAGGTCCTGCGCCCGGGGCGGCTCGGCGCGGGGGCGGAGGCGGCGCTGCCGCTCGGTCAGGGCCTGCAGCCGCGCCGTGAGCTCGTCGTCGGACAGCAGCCCGTCCAGCGGCGGCACGAAGCGCAGCAGCAGCTCGACCTCCCGGCCGTGCGCCGAGGCGGGCACGGCGAGCTCGCAGGGGCGGTGCTGGTTGGCGTGCTCCCCGAGCAGGGCGCCGTCGAGCCAGCACGTGGCGACGCCGTCGAGCCCCTCGAAGCGCAGCAGCGTGCGGGTGCCGGCGACCGCGGGCGGGACCTGCACGGTGGTGCGGAACCACCAGGTCCGGTGCTCGACCCAGGCGGAGTCGGCGTCGTCGTCGGTCGTCCACGGGTGCTGCAGCAGCCCGGCGTCGACCAGCGCCTCGTGCACGCCACCGGGGACGGCCGCGGGGACCCAGACGGCGTCGGGTGCCGGGTGCTCGCCCCCGGTGCCGGTCAGCGTGAAGCCGGGCAGCACGACGGGGGCGGGCCGCCGGGTCACGGCGCGGACGTCCGTCAGGGCGCCGTGGTCAGGGAGTCCTGCCGGGCGTCGACGCTGCGCAGGAACTCCAGCACGTCCGTGCACGACTGCTCGCCCGCGCCGACGAGGTAGTTGTGGCCCACGCCCTCGTAGCTGACCATCCGCGCCTGCGGCAGGGTCGCCGCCAGCTCCTCGCCCCAGGCGTGCTTCACGACGGTGTCGGCGGTGCCGTGGAGCACGAGGGCGGGCAGGTCGAGCGCGGCCACCTGCTCGGGGGTCACCCGGTAGGCGCGCAGGGCGTCCTGCTGCGCGACGAGCGCCTGGCGGACGGGGCGCTCGCGGGCGAGGACGGCGCGGTCGGCGGCGGCGCGCTCGGGCGGGCAGGCCGGGCCGTACGGGTCGCTGCGCGACAGCAGCGCCGAGCGCACGCCGCGGGGGAGCAGCAGCAGGTGCCGCAGCCAGCGCGGGGCGCGCGGCTTGTCGGCGGTGAGGATGCCGGTGCAGCCGAGCACGAGCGACCGGACCCGCTCGGGCGCCTGCAGGGCGACCTGCTGCGCGACGACGCCGCCGAGCGACGCCCCGTACACGTGGGCGCTCTGCTCGCCCGCCGCCGTCAGCACGGCCAGCGCGTCGGAGGCCATGTCCTGGATCGAGGCGACCGGCGTCCAGCTGCTGCCGCCGGTGCCGCGGTTGTCGAAGCTGATCACCCGGTGCGACGCGCTGAGGGCCTCGACGGCCGGGTACCACATGGCGCTGCTGTAGCTGGCGCCCATGCAGAGCAGGACGGGCGTGCCGCTGCCGGACTCCTGCCACTGCAGGCGGACGCCGTCGGGCGTGGTGGTGGTGGGCATGGCGACCTCTCAGGCCGTCGGGCCGAGCAGCCGGACGGCGTACTCGGCGTAGGTGTCAGCGACCTGCTGGGCGCTGAAGGGGGAGTCGGGGGTCCACCACTCGGCGGCCCGGATGCCGAGCGCGCCGACCGCGTACACCGCGAGCAGCGGCTCCTCGGCCACGAAGGCGCCCAGCCGGACGCCCGCGCTCGACGACGTCGAGGAACATCCGGATGCTCTCGTCGCGCACGACCAGCACCGACAGCAGCTGCTCCTCGGTGAGCGCCCGGGCCTCCCGCGTCGTCACCCGGGCGAGCGCGGGGTAGCGCAGGTGCACCGCGACGTGGGCGCGGGTGAGGGCGCGGATCTGGTCGGAGGGCTCGCGGCCGGCGTCGAGCAGGGCCTCCTTGAGCCGGTCGCGCTGCTCCTCGTGGCCGATGCAGGTCAGCTCGTAGAGCAGGTGCTGCTTGGACGGCACGTGGCCGTACAGCGCGCCGGGCTGCTGGCCGAGCTCGCTCATGAGGTCGCGGACCGACACGGCGTCGTACCCGCGCCGCCCGAACAGCTCGAGCGCGGTCTCGAACAGGCGAAGCCGGGCGCCCCCGAGGTCGCGGCGGGGCGGCAGCAGCGCCAGCCCGACGCCGGTCCCCACCACGTCCTGGCTCATGAGTGGCCCCCCACGCTTCTTGAACGGTCGTTCGACTGCGGACGACGAGAAGGTACGACGGCCGTTGACAGCAGCGCAAGGGCTCCGGCACTCTGCGTCCCACCAGTTTGAACGATCGTTCAGAGAGAGCGCCCCATGAGACGCACACTGCTCGCCGTCGCCGCCGCCTCCCTCGCCCTCACGGCGTGCGGGTCCACGGTGCAGGTCACCAGCGAGGTCGCCGCCCGCAGCGGGGCCGGCACCGACACGCTGGTCGCCGACGGCCAGGCCGGCGGGCTCGCCCCGGGGACGGGGGCGACCGGCACCGACGGGGTCGCCGCGGGCGACGCGCCCCTGCCGGCCGGGGACGGGGTCGGCACGTCGCCGGGGAGCCCGGCGGGCAGCGCGGCGGGCGTCGCCAGCGCTCCCCGCAGCGGCACGTCCGGCGGCACGATCGGCGGCAACTCCGGCAGCGCGTCCGGCCGCACCTCCGGCACCTCCGGGACAGCCGCGGGCTCCACCTCGGGCAGCACGACCGGGAGCGCCGGCAGCGCCGCCCCGGCGGCCCGCGCCGTCCCCACGGGCAAGGCGACCGGCAGCCCCGTCGAGGTCGGGTTCGTGCTGTTCCCCGACGTCAACCGGGCCGCCGCGGCCTTCGGCGGCACCGCCGACGTCGGCGACCAGAAGGGCGAGGTGGAGGACGCCGTCGCCTGGGTCAACGCGCACGGCGGGCTCGGCGGGCACGTCATGAAGCCCGTCTACTTCGACGTCGAGCTGACGTCCACGCAGCCCTACGCGGTCACCTACCAGCAGATCTGCGCGAGCTTCACCGAGGACCACGACGTCGTCGCGACCGTCCTGCTCGGCAACGCCGAGGAGGGGCTGCCGGCCTGCCTGGCCAAGGGCGGCTCGCTGCTCCTGGCGCACGGCCACTACCTGCACAGCGGCGCCGACTACAGCAGGCTCGCGAACCTCGTGACGCCCGAGGAGGTCGACAGCGACCTCGCCGCGCGCGAGCTCGTCGACCTGGTCCTGTCCCGCGGGCTGGCCAAGAGGGGCGAGACCGTCGGCCTCATGGTCATGGACTACGCCGCGCCGCTGCGGGCCCGCGACCGCATCGTCGTCCCCCGGCTCAAGGCCGCCGGCATCGACGTCGTCTCCTACACCGTCGGCTACCCGCAGTCGACGCCCGACGTCGCCAACAGCGCCAGCGCCGTGCAGTCCGCGCAGCTCGCCATGGCCGCGCGGGGCGTCAAGACGGTGACCTTCCTGTGCCCCGGCTGCGCGCCCTTCTTCCTCGACGACGCCGAGCAGCAGGCCTACTACCCGCGCTACGTCTTCACGTCCTACGACACCCTCTCCGGGTTCCAGGGCGACGGCAGCGGCCGGTCGCTCAAGGGCGCGCTCGCCGTCGGCTGGGAGCCGCTGCGCGACACGCTGCCCTACCGCGACCGCGGCAAGGTCCTGGCCGGCAACGCCACCTTCACCCGGTGCTCGGAGATCCAGAAGAGGCACGTGCGCGGCGACGCGTCGCTGTTCGCCGCCGTGTCCTTCTGCGGCTCGGTGCTGAACCTCAAGGCCGCCGCCGACGCCGTGCCCGACGGCCGGATCACGCTCGGGTCGCTGGCCAGAGGCTTCGAGAGCCTGGGCAGCAGCTCGCCCGGGGTCGGCAACTTCGCGACCCGCTTCGCCCCGGGGCGCCGCTGGGGCACGGCCGCGTTCCGCACCATGGCCTACGACGCCGGCTGCGACTGCTTCCGGTACGAGGCCGGCGCGCCGACGTCGTTCGGGTGAGCACGCGCACGGGGGCCGGCCTGCGCGAACGCCTGCGGGACCGGTGGTCCCTGCGGGACCCTCGCGGCACCGCGTCCGGCGCGACGGACCACGGGGTGGGCACGACGTCGCACCCCTGTGGTGCAGGGCACCACAGAGAGGGCTCCCGCATGGTGCAAGCGTCCGTTGACCGCGTTCCACCGGCCACGGAGCCTGGGCGGGTGCCCCTCCTGTCCCGGCCGCTGCGCGCCAGCGGCCTCCTCCTGGCCTGCGTCCTGGCCCTCGCCGGCTGCGGTGCCGGCGACCTGCAGTTCCGCAACGACGACCGGCTGTCCTTCTCCTCCCCGGCCGAGCGCTCGCGCGTGACGCTGCCGGTCACGGTCTCCTGGTCGATGCAGGACTTCCAGGCGGTCGGCCTGGACGGCAGCGCGACCGAGGAGCAGGGCGTCTACGCGGTGTTCGTGGACCGCGCGCCGATGCCGGTCGGCAAGGACATCACCTGGCTGGCCCGCGACGACACCAGCTGCCTGCGCGACCCGCGCTGCCCCAACCCGACCTACCTGTCCGAGCAGGGCGTCTACGTGACGACGACGCCGCAGGTCGTCGTCGACCGGCTGCCCGACGCCGGCGACGGCGTGGGCGACGAGCAGCACTACGTCAACGTCGTGCTGCTCGACGGCAAGGGCAAGCGCATCGGCGAGTCCGCCTGGTACCGACCGTTCACCACGAAGAGAGACCAGACGTGACCGCCATCCTCGAGCCGCCCGTCTCCGCCGCCGCTGCGGACGGAGCACTGGACGGCGTCGACCGCGAGGCCCGCCGCAACGCGGCCCGGGCGACGCTCGGCGTCTCCGGCGAGCAGGAGTCCTCGCCGCTGCGCCCGGTCCTGCGCGAGCACGGCCTGACCGTCTACCCGATGGTCGCGCTCGGCCTGCTGGCGATCGTCGACACCTTCCAGGCCTACGCCTTCACCGTCCTGACGCCGGAGATCAGCCGCGCGCTCGGCCTGTCGCTCGGCGCCATCGCCGGCGCCCGCACCCTGGCGTTCCTGGCCACGATCCTGGCGCCGCTGCCGATGGCCGCGCTGGCGCAGAGCAGGGGCCGGCGCGCCGTGCTGTGCCTGACGACGGGCATCGCCTGGTCGGTCATCACCCTCTTCACCGGCTTCGTCACCAGCCTGCTGGCGCTGATCGCGGTGCTCGTGCTCGACGGGCTGTCCACCGGGTCGGTGCGCGCGCTGCACGCCCCGCTGCTCGTCGACTCCTACCCGCCCAAGGCCCGCGTGCGGGTGCTGTCGGGCTACACGGCCTTCGACGTCGCCGGCCAGGTGCTGGCGCCGCTGCTCGTCGCCCTGCTCGCCGGCCCGCTCGACCTCACCTGGCGCGGCGTGTTCCTCGCGCTCGGCGCCATCAGCGTGGGCTGCTCGCTGTGCAGCCTCGGCCTGCGGGACCCGGGCGCCGGCCGCTTCGACACCGAGGTGCTGCGCGGAGCACGACGCCCGACGAGCGCGGAGCCGGCCGCGTCGCCCGACGTCGACCTGGGCTTCTTCGAGATCCTGCGCCGGGTGCTGCTCATCCCGACGGTCAAGCGGATCGCCGTCGGCTACTTCGCGCTCGGCATCCTGGTGGTGCCGTTCGGCACCTTCCTGTCGACGTTCCTCGAGGTCCGCTGGGACCTCGGCCCCGGTGAGCGCGGGCTGTTCTTCGCCGGCATCTCCGCCGTCAGCGTCCTGGCGCTGCTGGCCTTCGGCAGCCGCGCGGAGGGCGTCTTCCGCGAGGACCCGGCCCGCCTGCTGGTGTTCTGCGGCCTGGCGCTCGCGGGCGCCGTGTCGTTCATCGCGGTCGGCGCGCTGATGCCGCTGTTCCTGCTGATGTGCCTCATGTTCGCCGTCGGCCAGAGCCTCATCGCCGTCCTCACGCCCGGCCTCACCGCGGCGCTGCTGTCGATCATGGACGCGCGCTACCGGCCGCACGCCGCCGCGGTCATCGGCATGTTCGCCGCCGCCGGCTCGATCGTCGGCGTCATCTTCCTGTCGGGCATCGACAAGCGCTTCGGCATCGGCGGGGCGATCTTCAGCCTGATCATCCCCGGCGTGCTCGCCGGGCTGGTGATCCGCTCCGCGGCCCCGCTGATCGGCAAGGACCTCGACCGGATGATCGACGAGGTCCTCGAGTCCGAGGACATCGAGGCGGTCAAGCGCTCCGGCGGGAACCTGCCGCTGCTGGCGTGCAAGGGCGTCGACTTCTCCTACGGCCAGCTGCAGGTGCTGTTCGACGTCGACTTCACCGTCGACGACGGCGAGATGGTCGCGCTGCTCGGCACCAACGGCGCCGGCAAGTCGACCCTGCTGAAGGTCGTCTCCGGCATCGGCCTGCCCAGCGCCGGCACCGTGCGCTACCAGGGCGAGGACATCACCTACCTCGACGCCGAGCGCCGGGTGCCGCTGGGCATCACGCAGGTCCCCGGCGGCCGGGCCGTGTTCGGCATCGATGGACGTCGTGGAGAACCTGCGCACGTTCGGCTACATCCTCGGCCGCGACAAGAAGCGCGTCGACGCGCTCGTCGAGGAGTGCTTCGAGGCCTTCCCGCGCCTCTACGAGCGGCGGACGTCGCTGGCGGCGAACCTGTCCGGCGGCGAGCAGCAGATGGTCGGGCTGTCCAAGGCGCTCATCCTGCAGCCCCGCCTGCTGCTCATCGACGAGCTCTCGCTCGGCCTCGCGCCGATCATCGTCGGGCAGCTGCTCGACATGGTCCGGCGCATCAACGCCACCGGCACCGCCGTCGTGCTCGTCGAGCAGTCGGTCAACATCGCGCTGTCCCTGGTGGACCACGCCTACTTCATGGAGAAGGGCGAGATGCGCTTCGACGGTCCGGCAGGCGAGCTGCTCGAGCGCGCCGACCTGCTGCGCGCGGTGTTCCTCGAGGGCGCCGGCGCCGCGGAGGAGCCCGACCCGCCGGCCCTCGTCGTGCCCGCCCAGCCCACGGCGCGCCGGGGAGGCCGGGCGTGACCGACCTCCTCGCTCCCGTCCTGCGCGACCTCCGGGCCGCGCTGACCCCCCGCGTCGTCGTCCGGGCGGCGGTCGTCGCCGGCGTCGTCGCCTTCCTCGCGCTGCTGGTGCTGCCGCAGGTCTCGACCGAGCGGACGCAGTCCGGGCACTTCGAGACGCCGCTGCCGGTGCTGCTGCTCGGCCTGATCGTCGGCCTGACCTACGGGCTGCTGTCGGTCGGCCTGGTGCTCATCTACCGCACCAACCGCATCATCAACTTCGCCCACGGGCAGATCGGCGCCTTCGGCGCGGCCGTCTTCGGCCTGGCCGTCGTGCGCTGGCACGTCCCCTACTGGGTGGCGTTCCTGCCGGCGCTGCTGCTGTCCGCCGGCACGGGCGCGTTCGCCGAGGCCGTCGTCGTCCGGCGGCTGCGCAAGGCCCCGGCGATCATGAGCGTCGTCGCGACCCTGGGCGTCGGGCAGTTCCTCGTGCTGTTCGCCTTCGCGGTCAACAACCAGGCCGCCGCCGGCTCGCTGTTCCCGCAGCCGGTCGGGCTGCCGACCTTCCGCGTCGGCGCGCTGCTGGTCACCCCCGCCTACAGCGGCATGCTGATCCTGTGCCCGCTGGTGGTGCTCGGCGTCGGCCTGTTCCTGAAGTTCAGCCGCTTCGGCCTGGGCATCCGGGCCGCCGCCGCCAACCCCGAGGCCGCCCGCATGGCCGGCATCAGCGCCTCGCAAGATGAGCACGCTGGCGTGGGGCCTGGCGGGGGCGCTGGCCTGCTTCACCGCCATCCTCACCCAGCCCACCCAGGGCTTCTCCAGCGGCGACAGCTTCGGCCCGTCGCTGCTGCTGGTCGCCCTCACCGGCGCGGTGCTGGCCCGCATGCAGTCGCTGCCGATCGCCCTGTTCGCCGGCGCGGCCATCGGGATCATCGAGCAGCTGCTGCTGTGGAACTACGCGCAGGCCGGCCTGGTGCAGCTCGCCCTGTTCGGCATCATCCTGGTGGCGCTGCTGGTGCAGAAGCAGCGCGTCGGCCGGGCCGAGGAGAAGGGCAGCTGGGCCGCCGTGCAGGCCGCCCGCCCGCTGCCCCGGGCGATCAAGCAGGTCGCCACCGTCCGCCTGCTCACCCCGGCGGTGGCGCTCACGACCATCGCGTTCTTCGTGCTGCTGCCGCTGGTCATCAGCAACAGCACGGCGGTCAAGCTCACCGGCAGCTTCGGCTTCGTCATCCTGGCGCTGTCGGTCGGCATCATCACCGGCCTGGGCGGCCAGCTGTCGCTCGGCCAGTTCGCCATCGGCGCCATCGGCGCGTGGGCGTCCTTCGAGGTGTCCAGCCGCACCGGCAACTTCCTGGAGTCCTTCGTCTACGCCGGCCTGGCCAGCGCCGCGGTGTCGGTGCTGATCGGCATCCCCGCGCTGCGCGTCAAGGGCCTGCTGCTGACGGTCACCACGCTGAGCTTCGCGCTGGTCGTGCCCGGCTACCTGCTGCAGCAGGAGTGCCTGCTGGGCGCCGGCGTCGACCCCGGCCGCCCGATCCTGCGCGACTTCGCCTTCGAGTCCGGCCGGTCCTACTACTACGTCGGCCTCGGCGTGCTGCTGGCCGCGATGCTGCTGGCCCGCAACGTCCGCTCCGGCGGCCTGGGCCGGCGCCTGGTCGCCGTCCGCGACAACGAGGACGCCGCCCGCGCGTTCACCGTCCCGGCGTCGGTCGTGAAGCTGCAGGGCTTCGCGCTCGCCGGCTTCGTCGCCGGCATCGGCGGGGCCATGTACGGCCACTCGCTCGCGCAGATCGGCGCGACCAGCTTCCCGACGCGGGCCAGCATCGACGTCGTCGTCATCGCCGTCATCGGCGGCCTCGGCCTGCTGTACGGCCCGGTGCTCGGCGCGATCGTCGTGCAGGGCGCGACCTTCCTGCCGCTCGACGCCGCCGGCCTCGCCGCCACCGCGCTGGGCCAGCTGCTGATCATCATGTACCTGCCCGGCGGGCTCGGCTCGCTCGTCGCGCCGCTGCGCAACCGCATCGCGAACGCGCTCGCCGCGCGGGCCGGGCGTCGACGTCGAGCAGGCCTACGCCGACGAGCGCGGCTTCGGCGCCAACGGCGCCCCCGAGGGCTCGGTCCGCCCGGCGCTGCCCGCGCCCAGGCACCGCCGGGTCTCGCCGACCGGCGCGCTGCTGGAGGTCACCGGGCTGCGCAAGAGCTTCGGCGGCGTGCGCGCCGTCCGCGGCGTCAGCTTCCAGGTCCGCCAGGGCGAGACGCTCGGCCTCATCGGCCCCAACGGCGCCGGCAAGACCACGACCTTCGAGCTGCTCGCCGGCTTCACCGGCCCGACGAGGGCACCGTGCGCTACGCCGGGCGCGACATCACGGCCCTGGGCCCCGAGGCCCGCGGCCGCATGGGGCTGATCCGCTCCTTCCAGGACGCCGCGCTGTTCCCGACGCTGACCGTGCTCGAGTGCGTGCAGCTGTCCCTGGAGCGGGTCGACCCGACCCGGCTGGTCCCGTCGCTGCTGGGCCTGCGGCGCCAGGAGAAGCGCAAGCTCGCCCGCGCCGAGGAGCTCGTCGCCTGGATGGGCCTGGAGCGGTACAGGGCCAGCCAGATCCAGGAGCTGTCGACCGGCACCCGGCGCATCACCGAGATCGCCTGCCTGGTCGCCCTGGAGCCGACGCTGCTGCTGCTCGACGAGCCCAGCTCGGGCGTCGCGCAGAAGGAGACCGAGGCCCTCGGCGCCCTGCTCGTGCGGCTCAAGGCCGAGCTCGGCCTGACGCTCATCATCATCGAGCACGACATCCCGCTGATCATGGGCCTGTCCGACCGGATCGTCTGCATGGCCGACGGCGAGGTCATCGCCGCCGGCACGCCCGCAGGTCGTCCGGCACGACCCCGCCGTCGTCGAGGCCTACCTCGGCGGCAGCGTCACCGCCATCGAGCGGTCCGCCGGCGCCAACGAGGCCCGCCCTGCCGCCGCAGCCGTCCCAGCAGAGCCGCTCGACCAGCAGGACGACGGCGACGACCGCGACGACGACGACGCCCCGCCGCCCCCGGCCCCGCGCCGCACCCCGCGCACGAGCCCGCGCACCGGCCGGCCGGCCGGCAGCGTCGCGGTGCTCGACCGGCCGTCCGAACGGTCGCTGGCCGACACCGTGCCCGGCCTCGGTACGGTCCGCGAGGCGGCGCTGCTCGACGCCTTCGGCTCGGTCGACGGGGTCCGGCAGGCCCATCCCGACGAGCTCACCGCGGTCCGCGGCATCGGGCCCGGGCTGGCCTACCGCATCAGCGCGGCGCTCCAGGCCGGGGCGCCCACGACCGCGGGGACCGCAGCCCGGCCCGCCGTGGCCCGACGCACGCCCCCCAGCACCGCACCCGGCCCCAGCACCACAGCCCGCAGCACCACAGCCCGCAGCACCGTGAAGCCGAGGACCTCATGACCGCCGTGCTCCCCGACCGTCCCGACGTCGTCGAGGTCGGTGTCCCCGCACCGGCGGCACCGGCCCGCCGTCGCCCCGCCCCGCTCGACGCCGCGTGGTCGCCTCGCTGCGGGCCGTCCCGCAGATCGGCACCTACGCCGGCGTCGCCCTGGCCACCGTCGGGCTGGTCATGCTCGTCGTCGCCTGGGGCCGGGTCGCCGGGCTGACCAACGTCGCCCTGCAGCTGCCCTACGTGGTGTCCGCCGGCTTCGGGGGACTCGGGATGGTCGCCGTCGGGCTCACCGTCGTGAACGTCGCCGCCAAGCAGGCCGACGCCCGCGAGCGCACCCGCCAGATCGGCGAGCTGCGCGACCTGCTGGCCGAGCTGCGCAGCACCGTCACCGCGGAGGAGGACGGCCGATGAGGACCTGGCTGCGCGACCCGTCGTCGCAGGGGACGCTGGTGTTCGTCGCCGTGCTGTCCGTCGGCTTCACCGCCATCGCGATCGGCTGGAAGGTCGCGGCGCGCACCCTGTTCGTGCCCTTCCAGCTGCCGGCGCTCGTCAGCGGGGGGCTCGGCGGCATCGCCCTGGTCCTGCTCGGCGCCGGGCTGCTGAGCGTGCACGCCTCGCGCAGCCTCGCCGCGCAGGAGCGCGCCGCGTTCGACGGCCTGCTCGACGAGGCCGCGGCCCTGGTGGCCGAGGTCCAGCGCGGGGGCCGGCCGTGAGGGCCCGCCGCCTGACGGTCGCCCTGGTCGCGGCGACGGCGGCGCTCGGCGTCCTGCCGTTCGCGCTGGCCGCCGAGACCGCCACCGTGACGCCGACGGTCGAGGGCTGGTTCCAGCCGAACCCGTCCTGCACGACGCCGGTCGGCTGCCTCGCGGTCCCCGGTGGCCCGACCGAGCTCACCGTGTTCCCGGCGGGGACGATGCACGTCGGCGTCTCGGGCGGCGTCGAGACCGCCCGCAGCTACCTGGGGCTCCCGCGCGAGGCCCTCGCGGACCTGTCCGGCGCGACCCTCGAGGTCCCGCTCGACCCGTCCCCGTCCAGCGGCACGATCACCCCGGAGACCGCCAAGCTGCAGGTCTGCCTCACGGGCGCCCCGCTCGCCCACGTCGAGGGCTCGCTCGCCGACCCGCCCGCCGCCGACTGCGGCCGCAGCGCCCCGGTCGCCTACGTCGCGACGCCGGCCCCGCACCTGGAGGCCGACCTCGACGGCCTGCTGTCCGGGCTGTCGTCGGCCTCCGGCCTGGCGCTGCTGCCCGACGCCGAGGCCCTCGCGCCCGGCGACAGCTGGCGCGTCGTGTTCTCCAGCAAGGACCGCACCGACGCCGCCAAGACCGCGCCCGCCACGCTGACCGTCGAGAGGGACGCGTCCGCCGCCGCCCCCGAGCCCGCGCCGGCCGCCGAGCAGCCGGCCGCCGTGCCCGCCGCCCCCGAGGTCCAGGGCCTGCCGGCCGAGGACCTGCCCCCGGTGCCGGACCTCGAGCCCGAGCTCGGCAGCGCGCCCGTCCCGGCGGTCGTGGAGGAGGTCGCCCTCGAGGCCGGGCCGCAGGCTGCGCCCGAGCAGGCGCTGCCGGTCGAGCAGGTCGGGTTCCCGGAGACCGTGCAGGTCGGCTACGCCTACCCCGGCGTCTGGCTGCTGCCGCTCGGCCTGCTGGTCGTCGTCCCGCTGGTCGCCCGGGTGCTCACCCGCGACCTGACGCCGCGCGACGACCAGGACGCCCCCGAGGCGTAGGGGGCGCTGACGCGACGAGGGCCCGCACCGGACGGTGCGGGCCCTCGGGCGTGCGGTGCCGGTCAGGCGGTGCCGGTCAGGCGGTGCCGGTCAGGCGGTGCCGGTCAGGCGGTGGGGCTGGCGCTGGCGCTGGAGCTCGCCGTCGGCGCGGCGCCGCGGCTGCCGCGCTCGCCGCGCGCCGGGCGGACCCGGTCGACGCGCTCGGTGACCTCGGCCTGCAGCGTGGCGCTGCGGGCGTCGGCCTGCGCCTGGGTGAGCCGGCCGGCCGTGACGTCGGCCGCCAGCTGCGCCTTCGCGGCGGCGACCAGACCGCTGACGAGGTCGCTGCGGCTGACCCCCTCGGCGGTGGCGATCTGCGCGAGGGTCTTGCCGGACTCCTCCGCGGTCCGCAGCTCCTCGACGGGATGCCCAGGACCTTCGCGGTCGCCTCCGGGGAGACGTGCCCGCCGCCGGGGCCGTGCCCGTGCCCGCCCGGGCCGCCCGGGCCGCCCGGACCGCGCAGGGCGTCGGACGCGGCCAGCGTGCTCGCCACCTCCTCGACCTGCGCCGAGGTGAGCGTGCCGTCGGTGACGAGGCCGGCGAGGGCGCTCTTGAGGGCGGCGAGCCGCTCGGCCACCCGGTCGGCGGCCGTGCCGGCGGACGGGCTGGTCGTGGCGGTCGACGTCGCGGCGGGGGTGGCCGTGGCGGCGAAGGCGGCGGGGGCGACGAGGGCGCCGGCGCCGGTGGCGAGGCCGGCGGTGAGGGCGAGGGCGGTCAGTCGGGTGCGCATGGGTTCCTCCGGAGTCGGGGCGGCGGGGTGCCGTCTGCGACCACGGTGGGCGGGCGACCTGACCGCCCCCTGCCGGACGGCTGGGGGCTCCCTGTCAGTCGCGGCGGGCAGGCTGCCCGCCGCGCCGCTGCTAGGCGGCGGCCTGCTCCTGCTCGGCGCGGGGCACGAGCCGGACGACCGGGGCGGGCAGGGCGCCCTGCAGGAGTGCGCGCACGCCGCCGTTCGGCAGCGACAGCCGCACGACCTTCCTCCACGCCGAGAACAGCTGCCTGGGCAGCGAGCCGGTCGTGTAGGTGAGGCCGTTGCGCGCGAACAGGTCCTGCACCAGGGGGGCGATCTCCTTGTAGCGGTTGCTCGGGAGGTCGGGGTAGAGGTGGTGCTCGACCTGGAAGCTGAGGTTGCCGGTCATGAGGTGCAGGAAGCGGCCGCCGGTGATGTTCGCGGCGCCCAGCATCTGGCGCAGGTACCACTCGCCGCGGGTCTCGCCGTCGATCGAGCTCTTGGCGAACACCTCGACGCCGTCGGGGAAGTGCCCGCACATGATCACCGAGTGGGTCCAGAGGTTGCGGACCAGGTTGGCCACGGCGTTGGCCGACAGCGTCGTCAGGGCCGACGGCCCGGACAGCAGCGGGTGCAGGACGTAGTCGCGCAGTGCGTGGCGCTTGACCTTGGCGACGACCTCGGCGAGCTCGGCCCGGAAGACGTCCTTGTCCTTGCGCCCCTTGAGGACCTTGCCGATCTCCAGGTCGTAGGCGGCGATGCCGTACTCGAACAGGCAGGCGTTGAGGAAGTTGTAGAGCGGCTGGCCCAGGAAGAAGGGGCTCCAGCGCTGGTCCTCGTCGACCCGCATGATCCCGTAGCCGAGGTCGTTGTCGCGGCCGAGCACGTTGGTGAACGTGTGGTGGATCTGGTTGTGCGAGTGCTTCCACATGCTCGACGGCGAGGCGTTGTCCCACTCCCACGCCGTCGAGTGGATCTTCGGGTCGCGCATCCAGTCCCACTGGCCGTGCATGACGTTGTGCCCGATCTCCATGTTCTCGAGGATCTTGGAGATCGACAGGCCGGCGGTGCCGACGACCCACGCGGGCGGGAACAGCGAGAACAGCAGCACCGCCCGGCTGACCAGCTCGATGCGGCGCTGCGCGGTGATGACCGCGCGGATGTACGCGGCGTCGCTCTCGCCGCGGCTGGCCAGGACCTGCTCGCGGATCGCGTCGAGCTCGCGGCCGATCGCCTCGACGTCCTCGGCGCTCAGGTGGGCGATGGGGTCGACGGGCTTGTTCTGCATCGCGGTCATGAGGTCTCCTCGGGAGCGGACAGGTCGATCTCGCAGGTGCCGGCGGCGGCCGACACGCAGGTCTGGACGCGGACGCCGTCGCCGGGCTCCGCGGTGGTGACGGTGCCGTCGCGCAGGTCGCGGACGGCGCCGGAGCGCAGGGGGAGCACGCAGCCGAAGCAGATGCCCATGCGGCACCCGGAGGGCATCAGCACGCCGGCGCCCTCGCCGGCGTCGAGCAGGGTCGTGGCGGCGCCGGCCTCGACGACGGTGCCGCCGAAGGAGACGGTGCCGCCCTCGCCGCCGGCGACGACGCGGGCACGGAAGCGCTCGGTGTGCAGCCGGCCGGCCAGGCCGAGCCCGCCCCAGTGCGCCTCGAGCGCGTCGAGCATGCCGGTGGGACCGCAGGCCCAGGTCTCGCGCTCGGCGAGGTCCGGCACCAGGGCGCCCAGCTCCTCGACGCCGAGCATCCCGTCGGTGTCGGTGTGCCGCTCGACCAGGCGGACCCGGCCGGCTGCGGCCAGCGCGCGCAGCTCGGCGCCGAAGACGACGTCGTCGCGGGTGGGGGCGCAGTGGACGAGGACGGCGTCGGGCAGGGGGGTGCTGCGCAGCATCCCCATGACGGGGGTGATGCCGCTGCCGGCGGTGAGGAACAGCGCCTTCGCCGGCGGCGCGGCGGGCAGGACGAACTCGCCGGCGGCCTGGTCGAGCTGCACGACGAGCCCGGGCCGGGCCCGGCGCACCAGGTGGTTGCTGACGACGCCGTCCGGGATCGCCTTGACGGTGACCGTGATCAGGCCGTCGGCGCGGGCCGGGCCGGTGAGGGAGTAGGAGCGCCACTGGCGGACGCCGTCGACGTCGACGCCGATCCGCACGTACTGGCCGGCGGTGTGGCCGCGCCAGCCGCGGCCGGGGCGCAGCACGAGGGTGGCGGCGTCGCGCGTCTCGGGGCGGACCTCGACGACGCGGGCGCGCAGGTCGGTGCCGGAGCGCAGCGGGTCGAGCAGGTCGACGTAGTCCGACGGGACGAGCGGCGTCGCGACGAGCTCGGCCAGGCGCAGGGCCCGGCTCCGGAGCCCGCGGAGCGGCCGGACGGGAGCGGGTGCGGTCATGGGCCTAGGGTGACCGACCGTGGGGACAGTGTCCCGACCCGCAGGGGGTGAGGTCGTCGTGCATCTTTGTTCGCCGGGGACAGGGTGAGCGCTGCCGGAGGCCTCGCGCTCGATCCCGACGTGGTCGCCGTGCTGGCCGGCACCGCTGGCCCGCGTCTCCGGCGAGGCGGTGGAGGCGATCACGGCCGAGGTGCCCGAGTACGCCGACGCGTTCCGCGGCGAGATGGGCACCACCATCGGCGCCGCCGTGCAGACCGCCCTCGGTGCGTTCCTGCGGCTGGCCGCGCAGACGCGGGAGGCCGACCCGTCGACCCCCCTGCAGCCGGCGCTCGAGGGCGCGTACGCGCTCGGCCGCGGCGAGGCGCGCAGCGGGCGCTCCGTCGACGCCCTGCTGGCGGCCTACCGCGTGGGCGCCCGGGTGTCGTGGCGGGAGCTCTCGGCGACGGCGGTCGGGCACGGCCTGCCGGCCGGCACGGTCGCGCAGTTCGCCGAGCTGGTCTTCGCCTACATCGACCAGCTGTCGGCCGCGAGCGTCGCGGGCCACAGCGACGAGCTCGACACGACGGGCCGGGTGCGCCAGCGGTACCTGGAGCGGCTGGGTCAGGAGCTGCTCCAGGGTGCGGCCCCCGACCGGCTGGTCCTCAGCGCCGAGCGCGCCGACTGGGACCCGCCCGCGCGGCTGGCCGCCGTCCTGCTGTCCTCGGTCGCGGCCCGCGGGGTCCTCGGGTCACTGGACCCGCGCACCCTCGTCGTCTCGGGCGACCTCGTCGACCTGGACGCCGCGCTCGCGGTGCTGCTCGTCCCCGCCGACGCCGGCCGTGCCCGGCTGCTGCGGGTGCTCGCGGGGCGGGGCGCCGTCGTCGGGCCGGAGCGGCCGTGGACGGAGGCCGCCGCCTCCCTGCGGCGGGCCCTGCGGGCGCGCACGCTCGTGCCGGTCTCCGACGACGGCGTCGTCGACACGGACGCCCACCTGGCCGCCCTGGTCGTCGGGGCCGACCCCGACGCGCTGGCCGACCTGCGCACCCGCGCCCTGGCGCCGCTGTCCGGGCTGCGGCCCGCCACCGCCGAGCGGCTGGCCGAGACGCTGCGGTCCTGGCTGCTGCACCACGGCCGGCGCGAGGAGGTGGCCGCCGACCTCGTCGTGCACCCGCAGACCGTCCGCTACCGCATGGGGCAGCTGCGCGAGCTCTACGGGGAGCGGCTCACCGACCCCGCGGCGGTGCTGGAGCTGACCGTGGCGCTCGCCCTGCCCGAGGGTGGGACGCTGCCCGGGTGACGTCCGCCGCCCCGACCCCTGCCGTGCTGACCCTGGACGAGAAGTGCCTGCTGCTCGGCGGCGCGTCGAGCTGGCGGACCCATCCCGTCCCGCGGGCCGGCATCCCCGTCGTGAAGATGAGCGACGGGCCCAACGGCGTCCGCGGGGAGTTCAGCGGCGACGACCGCACGCCGTCGGTGGTGGTGCCGGTCGGCATCGTGCAGGGCGCCACCTGGGATCCCGAGCTGATCGGCCGGGTCGGCGACCTGCTCGGGCGCGAGGCCCGCCGCAAGACGGCGCACGTGCTGCTCGCCCCGGCCGTGAACCTGCACCGCACGCCGGTCGGCGGCAGGACCTTCGAGTACTTCTCGGAGGACCCGGAGCTCACCGCGGCGCTCGCCGTCGCGACCGTCCGCGGGGTGCAGGCGCACGGCGTCGCCGTCACCGTGAAGCACTTCGTCGCCAACGACACCGAGGTCGAGCGGCACACCGTCGACGTGCAGGTCGACGAGCGGGTGCTGCGCGAGCTGTACCTGCGGCCCTTCGAGGCGGCCGTGCGCGACGGCGGCGCCTGGGGCGTGATGTCGGCCTACAACCAGGTCGACGGCAGCTTCTGCGCCGCCAGCACGCACCTGCTGCGCACGGTGCTGCGGGAGGAGTGGGGCTTCGACGGCTTCGTCGTCTCCGACTGGTTCGGTGCCCACGAGCCGGTCGGGTCGGCACGGGCCGGCCTCACCGTCGAGATGCCCGGCCCGACCCGCGTCTACGGCGAGCGGCTGGCCGCCGCCGTGCGCGAGGGGCTCGTCGCCGAGGCCGACGTCGACGCGCTGGTCACCGACCTGCTCCGGCTCGTCGAGCGCACGTCCGCCGTCGAGCGGTCGGCCGACGAGCCCGAGACCTCCGTCGACGACCCGGCCGAGCGGGCGCTGTGCCGCGAGGTCGCGGTCGCCGGGACCGTGCTCGCCCGCAACACCGGCGCGGCCCTGCCGCTGACGGGGGTGCGCACGATCGCGGTGCTCGGCCCGAACGCGGCGGACACCCGCACCATGGGCGGCGGCAGCTCCGCCCTGCAGTCGCTGCCGTCGACCTCGGTGCTCGAGGCGCTGCGCGCCCGCACCGACGGCGTCGTGCACGAGGTCGGCTGCTCGCTCGACCGGTTCACCCCGCTGCCCGCGCCCGGTCGGCTCGTCGGGCCCGACGGCGCGCCCGGCCTGGAGCTCCGCTTCGTCGACGGGACCGACGCGGAGGCGCCGGCCGCGCACACCGGGCGGGCCAGCGAGAGCGTGCTGCGCTACTTCGGCTCGGTGCCCGCAGGGGTCGGTCCCGGCCCGTGCGTGCTGACCCTGCGGGGTGCCTACCTGCCCGAGGTCGACGGGCCGCACGAGGTCGGGCTCATCGTCACGGGTCGCCCGTCGGTGCGCGTGGGGGACGCCCAGCTCGCCCGCGGCGGCGAGCCGCTGCCGCCCGGGGACGCCTTCTTCGGGTTCGCCTGCGCCGAGCAGACCGCCGTGCTCGACCTCGTCGCCGGCGAGCCCGTGCCGATCGACGTCGAGCTGCGGATGGCGAACCCGTTCGCCGGCGTGCGCCTCGGCGTCCGCCCGCCCGTCGACGACGACCTGCTCGCCCGCGCCGTGGAGGCCGCCCGCACCGCCGACGCCGCGGTCGTCGTCGTCGGGACCAACGACGAGTGGGAGACCGAGGGCAGCGACCGCACGACTCTCGCCCTGCCCGGCGACCAGGACGCGCTGGTGCGCGCCGTCGCCGCCGTGAACCCGCGCACCGTCGTCGTCGTCAACGCCGGCTCGCCGGTGGCGATGCCGTGGGTCGAGGAGGTCGGCGCGGTGCTGCTGCCGTTCTTCGGCGGCATGGAGGCGGGCGAGGCGGTCGCCGACGTGCTGCTCGGCGCGGCCGACCCCGGCGGGCGCCTGCCCACGACGTTCCCCGTCCGGCTCGAGGACGCCCCGGCCTGGCCGCACTACGCCCCGGCCGGCGGCGTGCAGACCTACGGCGAGGGGTTCGGCGTCGGCTACCGCGGCCACGACCGCAGCGGCGTCGCCCCGCTGTTCCCCTTCGGCCACGGCCTGTCCTACGGCGAGGCCGCGTGGGGCGAGGCGGCCGTCGTCGAGGACGCCGGCACGTTCACCGTCACGGTGCCGGTGACCGCGACGGGGGAGCGCGACGCCACCGTGGTCGTGCAGGGCTACGTCGCCCCGGTCGACCCGCCCGTCGAGCGGGAGCCCAAGGCGCTGCGGGTGTGGGACAAGCAGGTCGTGCCGGCGGGGACCACGGCGTCGTGCGTGCTGGTCTTCGGGCCGGAGGCGTTCCGGCGCTGGGACGACGTCGCGCACCGCTGGACGGTCGACCCGGGCGCCTACGACCTCGTGGTCGCCGCGTCCGCCACCGACGTCCGCAGCACGGTCCGCGTTCAGGTCGGCTGATCAGCCGACGGCGGGCAGCACGACCGCCCGCAGCTCCTCGCGCAGCACGTCGTCGGGCAGGTCGGCGAGGGCCGGGTCGTGCCGCGCCTGCAGCAGGCCGTTGGCCAGCACGCTGACCAGCACCCGCTGCCGCGTGCCCGGCGCAGGCCCGAGCAGCAGGGCGGTCAGCCGCCCCACGAGGTCGGCGAGCCCCTCGTCGGTGGCCAGCAGCGCGACCACGGCCGGGTCGCCGCGCAGCACCGCGGTGGCGAGCCCGTGGTCGACGACGACGTCGACGAGCCCGCCCCACACGTGGGCGACCTGCTCGGCCCGGCGGGGGGCGGCCTCCGCGCCCTCGACCACCTGCCACAGCTGGGCGGCGACGTCGCCGAGGACCGCCAGCACGATCTCGTCCTTGCTGCGGAACTGGTGGAAGACCGCGGCCTTGGTGACGCCGAGCGCGTCCGCGATCGCCTGCAGCGAGGTGCCGTTCACGCCGTGCTCGGCGAACAGCGCGAGGGCGGCGTCCAGGACGCGGCGGCGGGCGCCTGTCACGACCGCCTCCTCCCTGTGACGTCCAGCACGATGGAGCGACACAGGCTAGCCGGACGGCTACCTTCGACGTCTGCCTAGCCGATCGGCTAGCCGACGACGGACCCTCCCGGAGCGACGCGTGGCCACCTTCCTGTACCGGCTGGGCCGGGCCTGCCACCGGCGGCGCCGGGCGGTGGTCGGCCTGTGGGCCCTGCTCGTCGTGCTCGCCGGGCTCGGCGCGGCGACCCTGTCCGGGACGCTGACCAGCTCGTTCTCCATCCCCGGCACGGAGTCGCAGCAGGCGCTCGACCTGCTCGAGGAGCGGCTGCCCGAGGCGTCCGCCGACGGTGCGACGGCGCGCGTCGTCCTGCTCGCCCCGCAGGGCACGAGCCTGACCGCCGGCGCCCCGAAGGCCGCCGTCGAGGGGGTCGTCCGCGAGCTGCAGGCGCTGCCCGGCGTGGCCTCCGTCGTCGACCCGTACGCCGCCGGGGCCGTCTCCCGCGACGGGCGCACGGCGTACGCCTCGATCACCTACGGCGTCCCCTCGCCCGACCTGTCCGCCGCGGAGCGCGCGGCCCTGCTCGACGCCGGCGCGGCCGCGGAGCGGGCCGGGCTGACCGTCGAGGTCGGCGGGGACGCCGCGCAGGAGGTGCCGGAGCAGGGGGCCGCCGAGGCGATCGGCCTCGGCGTCGCCGCTGTCGTGCTGCTGGGCACCTTCGGCTCGCTCGTCGCCGCGGGCCTGCCGCTGCTCACCGCCGTCGTCGGCGTCGGGCTCACGGTCGCCGGCATCAGCGTGCTGTCCGGCGTCGTCGAGCTCGGCTCCAGCACGCCCGCCCTGGCGACCATGATCGGCCTGGCCGTGGCCATCGACTACGCCCTGTTCATCGTGTCGCGCTACCGGCACGAGCTGCTCGCCGGCCACGACGGCGCCGAGGCGGCCGGGCGCGCCGTCGGGACCGCCGGCTCGGCGGTCGTGTTCGCCGGCGCCACCGTCGTCATCGCCCTGGGCGCGCTCACCGTCGTCGGCATCCCGTTCCTGTCCGAGATGGGCCTGGCTGCCGCCGCGACCGTGCTCGTCGCGGTGCTCATCGCCCTGACCCTGGTGCCCGCGCTGCTCGGCACGGCCGGGCTGCGCGTGCTCGGCCGCCGGGGCCGCGCGGCCCGCGACGTCGAGGGCGACGCCGGCCCCACCCCGTGGGGCGAGCGCTGGGCGCGCTTCGTGCTGCGCCGCCGCGTCCCCGTCGTGCTCGCCGTGGTGCTCGGCCTCGGGGTGCTCGCCGTCCCCGCCCTGGACCTCGAGCTCGCCCTGCCCAGCGAGGGCTCGGCGTCGCCGGAGACCACGCAGCGCCGCGCCTACGACGCCCTCGCCGCCGGCTTCGGCCCCGGCGTGAACGGCCCGCTGCTGGTCGCCCTCGACCTCGCCGGCGCGCCCGACGGCGCCGCGGTCACGCAGCGCGTCGCGGCCGGGCTCGCGGAGGTCGACGGCGTCCTGGCCGTCGCCCCCGCGGGTGGCGACCGGACCGGGGACACCGCGCTGCTCGCCGTCGTCCCGGCCACCGGGCCGAGCGACCCCGCCACCGAGCGGCTCGTGCAGGACCTGCGCCGGCAGGCGCGCGACCTCACCGGCACCCGCGACGCCGCCCTCTACGTCACCGGCGCGACCGCCGTCGGCATCGACGTCTCGGAGAAGGTGTCGTCGGCGCTGGTGCCCTACCTGCTCGTCGTCGTCGGGCTGGCGTTCCTGCTCCTGCTGCTGGTGTTCCGCAGCGTGCTCGTCCCGGTCAAGGCCACCGCCGGCTTCCTGCTCAGCGTCGCCGCTGCCTTCGGCGCGGTGGTCGCGGTGTTCCAGTGGGGGTGGCTCGGCGGCCTGCTCGGCGTCGACGCCCCGGGCCCGGTGCTCAGCTTCCTGCCGATCTTCCTGGTGGGCGTGCTGTTCGGGCTGGCCATGGACTACGAGGTCTTCCTGGTCACCCGGATGCGCGAGGAGCACGTCCACGGCGCCTCCGCCGACGACGCCGTCGTGCAGGGCTTCCGCCACGGCGCCCGCGTGGTCACCGCCGCCGGGCTGATCATGCTCAGCGTGTTCGCCGGCTTCGTGACCGCCTCCGAGGTGGTCATCAAGTCGATCGGGTTCGGCCTGGCGGCCGGCATCCTGTTCGACGCCTTCGCCGTGCGCATGACCCTCGTGCCCGCCGTCATGTCGCTGCTCGGCGAGCGGGCCTGGTGGCTGCCGCGCTGGCTCGACCGGGCGCTGCCGAAGGTCGACGTCGAGGGGGAGGAGCTGAGCCGCCTGCTGGCCGAGCGGGCCGAGGCCCCGGTGCTGGCAGGGACGCGCTCCTAGAGCGGAGCGCGCTCCTGCACGGCCTGGCCGAGCAGGGTCACCAGCGCCTCGAGCTGCACGTCGACCGTGGACGCCTCGCCCTCCTCCCCGTCGAGCGCCCGGGCGGCCAGACCGGCCTTGGCGTCGATGAGCTCGGCGATGCGGCCGTCGACCGTGTGCGCCGCGAGCACGCGCCACGCCGTCACCGGCTGGTCCTGCCCGATGCGGTGCACGCGGTCGATCGCCTGCGTCTGCTCGGCCGCCGTCCACGACAGCTCGGCCAGCACGACGTCGGACGCCACCTGCAGGTTCACCCCGACGCCGGCCGCCTGAGCGAGCAGACGATGACCGACACCGACGGGTCCTGCACGAAGGCGTCGATGCTCTGCTGCCGGGCCCGCGGCGTCTGGTCGCCGCGGATCGAGGAGTACGACAGTCCGCGCTGAGCGAAGACCTCCGACGCGGCGTCCATGACGTCGACGTGCTTGGCGAAGAAGACCACCTTGCCGACGTTGCGGGCCAGCTGCGCGGTGTAGTCCGCCGCCAGCGCGGCCTTGGCCTGGCCGATCCGCCGCATCAGGCTGAACACGTTCTCGGTGCCCGAGCTGTCCTTGGACTCGCGCAGCTCGCCGGCCGCGACCCGGCGGGCCAGCTCGAGGTCGAGCACCGCCGACGGCGCCTCGTCGCGCGCCTCCAGGGCGGCGTCGTAGCGGCGCAGCAGCCGTCGGGCGAGCGCCCGCTCGGCGTCGCGGATGGAGCGGCCCATCGCGCCGTCGAGCTCGACCGGGAGGTCGGCCACGCGGCGGGCGGGGATGTCGGCGGCGACGTCGACCTTGCGGCGGCGCACGACGCCCATCCCGATGACGGCGGCCCGGGCGGCCGGGTAGAAGTCGCCGTCGGCCGGGGTGAGCCCGGTCTCCTCCAGCGCCGCCATGAGCAGCGGGCTGGGCTCGTCGTCGTCGATCCAGCCGAGGTACTCCCACAGGGTGAGGAAGTCCTCGACGTCGTTGATGAGCGGGGTGCCGGTCAGCGCCATGAGCAGCGGGCGGACGGTGCGGGCGCGGATCCGCTCGGACAGCTCGAGCACGTGCTGCGACCGCTGCGATCCCCTGTTCTTGATGAAGTGCGCCTCGTCGACGACCATGCCGCGGAACCCGAACCCGCCGAGCCAGCCGACGTGCCGGTCGAGGATGTCGTAGTTCACGACGACGACGTCGGAGTAGGCGTCCACGTCGTGCCCGTCGCCGTGCACGACCGTGGCCCGGCGGTGCGGCGTCCACAGCCCGGTCTCGCGGGCCCAGTTCGCCTTGACGACGTTCGGGACGACGACCAGCAGCGGGTAGGCGTCCGCCGCCTCGGCCGCCAGCAGGGCCTGCGCGGTCTTGCCCAGGCCGGGCTCGTCGGCGAGCAGGAACGTCCGGTGGCCCTCCGCCGCGGCGGCCACCACCTGCGCCTGGTGCGGCATGAGCGGCACGCCGCGGCGCGCCCGCAGCGACGACGCGTCGGGGAGCTCCATGCACGACGGCGCCCCGCCGGAGGCCTCGGCGAACGAGCGCAGCAGCGGGCGCAGCAGCTCCCACCCGGCGAGCAGGCGCGGCCGGGGAGGCGGCGGGGGAGCGGAGAAGTCGGGGGCCAGGAACGGGTTCGCGAGCTGCCGCGAGATGACCGACTGGGGGACGACGGCCCGGTCGGTCGTCGTCGGGGAGGAGAACGGCGAGGAGACGCCGGCGGCGGCCGGCAGGGGCGGGGCGTCCTCGATCCCCGCGGCGGCCTGCAGCTCGCGCACGCAGCGTGCGGGTGGCGCTCGGCACGGGGGTGTCGTCGGCGAGCAGGGTGAGCAGGGAGGCGTCGCGCGTGGCGGTGCGGGCGAGCATCGTCGCCACCCCGTCGAGGCGCTTGAGCTGGTCGGCGCGGCGGCCCTCGGGCATCTCCTCGGACTGCAGCCGCGCCCGCTCCTGGCGGATGAGCAGGGCGACGGCCTGGAAGGTGGTCTGCGTCGACGCCGTCACCCGGCCGCGGCGCAGCGCGCCCTCGACGTCGCGGACCGCCTTGCCGAGCACCGGCACCAGGCCCTGCTCGCCGCGCGCGCGGTCACCCCGCGGTGCCGCTCCTGCGGCCCGCGGCTGCCGCCGCTCCCGTCCCGCCACGCGCTCCCTCTCGTCCACCCCTGCGACCGTCGGCCACCGGGTGCTGTCCCGCTCGTGCTGCTGGTGCTGTCCCGCCGTCGTCGTGCTGCCGCCCCGGGGGCGCGGGCGGCGGACAGCCCGCGGCGCCGCCGGAGCAGGCCGGGACCGCCCTCGCGGGCAGACCGCTGCGCCCACCGCCGGAGTCGGGAGGCGGCCGGACCGGCCCGGCCGCGAGGGCGGGGTCCGCGCCCCGAGGGGAGCGGAGGGGCGTGGTCGCCGACGGGCCCGACTGCGGGCACCTGCGGCCACTGTAGAGGGAGAGCCCTCGAGCTGCCGTGCAGGTGCTCCCCAGCGCGCCGCGCGTCTGACAGGGTCGGCCGATGCGCACCCCCGCCACCGAGCTGCTCGGCATCGACCTGCCGGTCTTCGGCTTCAGCCACTGCCGCGACGTCGTCGCCGCCCTCACCAACGCGGGGGGCTGCGGCGTGCTCGGCGCGGTGGCCCACTCCCCGGAGCAGCTCGACGTCGACCTCGCCTGGATCGAGCGGGAGGTCGGGGGCAGGCCGTTCGGCGTCGACCTGCTGGTGCCCTCGACGTTCGCGGGCTCCGAGCAGGGCGGGCTGGACCGCAGCGCCCTCGGCGGGCTGCTGCCGCAGGAGCACCGCGAGTGGCTCGACGGGCTGCTCGAGCGCTACGACGTCCCGCCGCTGCCCGAGGGCCGGGTGCGCGGCCGGCAGGCGCTGGACATGAAGGTCGACCCGAAGAGCATGGCGCCGCTGCTCGACGTCACCTTCGACCACCGCACCGCCCTGGTCGTGTCCGCCCTCGGGCACGCCGCCGGCGTACTTCGTCGAGCGCGCCCACGCCGCCGGGATCCCGGTCGGCGCGCTCGCCGGGACCGTCGAGCACGCCCGCCGGCACGCCGAGGCGGGCGCCGACCTCGTCGTCGCGCAGGGCACCGAGGCCGGCGGCCACACCGGCCAGATCGCGACGATGGTGCTGGTGCCCGAGGTCGTCGACGCCGTCGCGCCCGTCCCCGTCCTGGCCGCCGGCGGCATCGCCCGCGGCCGGCAGCTCGCCGCCGGCATGGCGCTCGGTGCCGCCGGCGTGTGGTGCGGCTCGGTGTGGCTGACCACCGAGGAGGCCGAGACCAGCGAGGCGGTCAAGGCCAAGTACCTGCACGGCCGGGCTCGGCGACACGGTCCGCTCGCGCTCCATCACCGGCAAGCCGGCCCGCATGCTGCGCACCGCCTGGACCGAGGAGTGGGAGGGCCCGCAGCAGCCCCGGCCCGCTCCCGATGCCGCTGCAGTCGATGCTCGTCGGCGAGGCGCTGGCCCGCATCGCCCGCGTCGCCACCGAGGACGGCAGCGGCGCCCAGCAGCTGACGACCTACTTCGTCGGCCAGGTCGTCGGCAGCCTGACGTCGGTGAAGCCGACCCGGCGGGTGGTGCAGGAGATGGTCGAGGAGTTCGTCGAGACGCTCGAGCGGCTGAACCTGCTGGCCGGGAGCTGAGCGACGTGGACGCCGCGCGCGTGCCGGTCGTCGTCGCGGTCGGGCAGGCGCTCGAGCGCGAGGAGCTGACCACCAACCTCGACCTCGCCGAGCGGGTGGCGGCGGACGTGCTCGGGCAGGGGTCGGGGCTGGCCCGCCGGCGTGCAGCGGGTCACCGCCGTGGGCGCGCTGCTCGCCCCCGCCGGGCCGCGGTCGGCGAGCGAGCTGTGCGACCGGCTCGGCCTGGACCCGGCCGTCCGCGAGGTGACCACCACCGGCGGGCAGACGCCCCAGTGGCTCGTCACCCGGGCCGCGCAGGACGTGGCGGACGGCCGGCTCGACGCGACGCTCGTGGTGGGGGCGGAGGCCGCGCGCTCGCACCGTGCCCGGGGCGCCACCGGCGACTCGCCGTTCCTCGCCGGCGCGCGCACGGACGCCCCCGACGCCGACCCGGTGGTCGGGTCGCCCGACTCCGGCTTCCTGTCCGGTGTCGAGGTCGCCGCCGGGATGCTGCTGCCCACCGTCGTCTACCCCGTGTTCGAGAGCGCGGTGGCCGCCGAGGCCGGGCGCAGCCCCGCCGAGCACCGGCAGGTGCTGGCCGCGCTGATGGCCCGCTTCACCGAGGTGGCCGCGCAGAACCCGTACGCCTGGTTCCCGCAGCGGGCCACCGCGGGCGAGCTCGCGTCGACGGAGGCCGGCAACCGCACCACGGCCGAGCCGTACACCAAGCGCATGAACGCCTTCCCCTACGTCGACCAGGCCGCCGCGCTCGTCGTGTGCTCGCTCGCCGTCGCCCGGGAGTGCGGCCTGGCCGACGACGCGGTCTTCGTGTGGTCCGGGGCCGGCGCCCACGACGTGCTGCTGCCCGGAGCGCGGCCCCACCTGGGCCGCAGCGAGGGCGTCGAGGCCGCTGCCGCGGCGGCGTACGCGGCGGCAGGGGTCGGGCCGGACGACGTCGCCGCGTTCGACGTCTACTCCTGCTTCCCGGTCGCCGTCGAGATGGCGGCCCGCGCCCTCGGCGTGGCCCTCGACGACCCCCGCGGGCTCACCACCACGGGCGGGCTGCCCTACGCGGGCGGGCCGGGCAACAACTACACGACGCACGGCATCGCCGCGACCGTCGAGCTGCTGCGGCGCACCGGGGGGCTCGGCGTCTGCACCGGCCTCGGCGGCTACGCCACCAAGCACGCCGTCGGGGTCTACGGCACCACCCCGCCCCCCGACGGGTTCCGCTCCGGGGACACCGCCGCCGAGCAGGCCCGCATCGACGCGGGAGCGCTGCGGCTGGTCCCCTCCGTCGAGGACGGCGCCGAGGGGACGGTGGCCGGCTCGACCGTCGTCCACGACATCAGCGGCCCCACGTCCGCGCCCGCCGTGGTCACCCTCGACGACGGCCGCCGGGTCTGCGCCCGCGCGTCGGCGGACCTGCTGCCCTCCCTGCCCGGGCGGCTGCTGGTCGGGGAGCGGGTGCGCCTCACCGCCGCCGACGGCGCGCCCGCGTACGACCTGCTCGCCTGAGCCCTCCTACCATCGGTCCGTGAGCCTCCCCGCGCGACCGACCTCCCCGACGGCCGCACGATGAGCGGCGGGCTGATCGCGCTGCTCGACGACGTCTCGGTCCTGGCCCGCGCCGCGGCCGCCTCGGTCGACGACGTCGGTGCGGCGGCCGGCCGGGCCAGCGTCAAGGCGGCCGGCGTGGTCGTGGACGACACGGCCGTCACCCCGCAGTACGTGCGCGGCCTGACGGCCGACCGCGAGCTGCCGATCATCAAGCGCATCGCGCTCGGCAGCCTGCGCAACAAGCTGCTCGTGATCCTGCCGGTGGCCCTGCTGCTCAGCCAGTTCCTGCCGTTCCTGCTCACCCCGATCCTCATGCTCGGCGGCGCGTACCTGTGCTTCGAGGGCGCCGAGAAGGTGTGGGAGAAGGTCGGGCCCGGGCACGCGGCGGCCCCCACGGGGGCGGGGACGCCCCCGGTGCGGTCGACGAGGACACCGTCGTGCCGGGCGCCGTCCGCACCGACTTCATCCTGTCGTCGGAGATCATGGTGATCTCGCTGAACGAGGTGGCCGACGAGCCGTTCCTCGCCCGGGCGGTCGATCCTCGTCGTCGTCGGCGCTGCTCATCACCGTCGCTCGTCTACGGCGTCGTCGGGCTGATCGTGAAGATGGACGACGTCGGCCTGGCCCTGGCGCAGCGCCCGACGCGAGCGGGTCGCGGCGTTCGGCCGCTGCCTCGTGCGCGGCCATGCCGCGGCTGCTGCCGGTCATCGCCGTCGTCGGCACCGCCGCGATGCTCTGGGTCGGCGGCCACATCCTGCTCGTCGGGCGACGGACGAGCTCGGCTGGCACGCGCCCTACGACGTCGTGCACCACCTCGAGGAGGCCGCGCACGAGGCGGCCGGCGCGCTCGGCGGCGTGGCCGGCTGGCTCACCGAGACGCTGGCGAGCGCCGTCGTCGGCAGCGTCGTCGGGCGCTGTGGTCGCGGTCGTCGTGACGCAGGGGCTGAGGCTGGCAGGGCGCTCGGCGCACTGACCGCTAGAGGTCGGGCACCAGCCGGGCGAGCAGGGCGCGCGACCGGGCGCGCTCCTCGGGCGTGCCGAACAGCACCGCGTCCATGTCGGTCGTCCCGACGTCGCGCAGCCCGTGCAGCTGCTCGGTGACCTGCTCCTCGCTGCCCAGCAGCGCGACGTCCGACGGGCCCTCGACGCCCTCCCGGTCGAGCATCGCCCGGTAGGACGGCAGCTGCCCGTAGACGGCGAACGCCTCGTCCGCCCGCTGCCCGCGCGGACGCGACGTCGTCCGTCACGCACACCGGCAGCCCGACGACGACGCGCGGCGCCGGCCGCCCGGCCTGCTCCGCGGCCGTCGTCATGGCGGGGACGACGTGGTCGCGCAGGGTCTTCACGCCGGTCATCCAGGTGCTCGTCCCGTCCGCCAGGGCGCCGGCGACGCCGAGCATCACCGGGCCCAGGGCGGCGACGACGACGGGCAGCTCGGGCGCCGTGACCTCGAGGCCGGCGCGCACCGTGTAGACCTCGCCCTCGTGGGCGACCCGGCCCTCGCGCAGCAGGGGCAGCAGCACCGACAGGTACTCGCGCATGTGCCGCGCCGGCTTGTCGTAGGACAGCCCGAACATGGCCTCGACGACCACCTGGTGCGACAGGCCGATGCCCAGCACGAGCCGTCCGCCGGCCGCCTGCTGCACCGTCGCCGCCTGCTGGGCGAGGGCGTGCGGGTGGCGCGGGTAGGTCGGCACGACGGCGGTGCCGACCGTCAGCCCCGGCACCTCCCGGCCGACGACGGCGCACGCCGTCAGCGCGTCGAGCCCGAAGATGTTGCTGAACCACAGGGCGTCGAAGCCGTCCGCCGCCGCCTGCCGCCCCTCGGCGACCGCCTCGTCCAGGGTGCGGGCGCCCGCGCCCAGGCCGAGCCGCATCACGCGCCTCGGCGGTCGTCGAGCGGACGGCGGGAGCAGGTGCGGGGGAGCGGCATGCGCGGACCCTCCCAGAGGGCCGACGCCGCCGTCGAGGGCCGGAGGCGGGTCGCAGGGTCCTCCCGGTCGGCCGGACTAGTCCTGACTGCCCAGGCCGACAACCATCCCCCGGCTCCATCCCGGGACGGCGGTGCGCGCCGACAGGCTGTCAACGGCTTCACGACAGGGAGAGCGTCATGCGCACGTGGTTCCAGGACCGCACGGTCGGCAGCAAGCTGATGATCCTGCTCGGGGTGCTGCTCGTCGCCTCCGTGAGCGTCGGCGCCGCCGGCCTCGTCGAGCTGCGCGGCATGAGCGAGAAGGCGCGGTCGATCTACACCGACGGCGCGGTCCCGCTGCAGCACCTGTCGGAGGCGCGCGACGCCAACGGCAGCATGCGCCAGCGCGTCCTGCTGCACCTGGTGGCGACGCCGGCCGGCAAGGTCGAGCGGCAGCGGCAGATCACGGAGTTCGACGCGCTGTTCGACGAGCAGGTCGCCCTGCTCGGCAGCGAGGACGTCGACGCCGACCTGCTCGCGGCCTACGTCGCGGCGACCACCGAGTACCGCGCCTTCCGCGACGGCACCATCCTGCCGGCGAGCCTGCGCGGCGAGAAGGACGTGCAGCCGATCCTCGCCCGCTGCGACGAGCTCTTCAAGCTCGTGGTCGACGCGGGCAGCGCGCTCAGCAAGGCCCAGGTGCAGCAGGTCAAGGAGACCGAGCGGCTGGCCGCCGCCGCCGCGGTCACCGGCCGCAACGCCGTCGTGCTGATCCTGCTGCTCGGCGCCGCCGCCGGTCTCGCCCTCGCCGTCCTGGTGTCCCGCGCCGTCGTCGGGCCGCTGCGCAAGGTCAGCGGCGTCCTCACCCGCATGGCCGACGGCGACCTCACCGGCACCACCGACGTCACCTCCAAGGACGAGCTGGGGGTGATGGCAGCCGACCTCGAGCGGGCGCTCGAGTCGGTGCGGTCCACCGTCCGGACGCTCGGCGACAGCGCCACCGCGCTGGGCTCCAGCGCCCAGGCGCTCGGCGCCGTCTCGATCGAGATCGCCGGCAGCGCCGACGACGCCTCGACCCAGGCGAACGTCGTGTCCGCCGCCGCGGAGCAGGTCAGCCGCAACGTGCAGACGGTGGCGACCGGCGCCGACGAGATGGGCGCGAGCATCCGTGAGATCGCGCAGAACGCGAACGAGGCGGCCCGTGTCGCCAGCGACGCGGTCGAGCTGGCGCAGGTCACGAACGACAGCGTCACCAAGCTCGGCGAGAGCAGCGCGCAGATCGGTGAGGTCGTCAAGGTCATCACGTCGATCGCCGAGCAGACGAACCTGCTGGCGCTGAACGCCACCATCGAGGCGGCCCGCGCGGGAGAGGCCGGCAAGGGCTTCGCCGTCGTCGCCAACGAGGTCAAGGAGCTGGCCCACGAGACGGCCAAGGCCACCGAGGACATCAGCCGCCGCATCGCGTCCATCCAGGCCGACACCCAGGGCGCGGTCGGGGCGATCGGCGAGATCAGCGCGGTCATCGGGCAGATCAACGACTACCAGACGACCATCGCCTCCGCCGTCGAGGAGCAGACCGCCACGACCAACGAGATGAGCCGCAGCGTCGGGGAGGCCGCGACCGGCAGCACCGAGATCGCGTCGAGCATCACCACGGTCGCCAGCGCGGCCGCCTCGACGACGAGCGGCGCGGCGCGGGCGCAGCACCAGGTCGCCGAGCTGGAGCGCATGAGCAGCGAGCTGTCGGTCCTGGTCGGGCGCTTCACTGTCTAGCCCGCCCGCGGTCCCCCGCCCCGTCGGCTGCCTCGCGGCCGGCGGGGCGGTGTCGCGCCTAGACCGGGACGGGGGAGGTCGCGGCGCTGGTCGGGTCGATGAGCACCTTGGCGTGCACCTCCGGGTCGCCCAGCGCGGTGAACGCCGCGTCGACGCCGCCCAGCCCGACCCGGCCGGTGATCAGCGCCTCGGCCCGCACGGTGCCTTCGCCCAGCAGGTGCAGCGTCTCGCGGAACTCCGCGGGCGTGTAGCCCAGCACGAAGCGCAGGTCGATCTCCTTGTTGACGGCCACGACCGGCCGGAAGCGGTCGGGCTGCATGCACACGCCGACGACGACGACCCGGGAGAAGAACGGCGCGGTCGCGATGACCTGCTCGATCATCCCGGGCACGCCGACGCACTCGAAGACCACCGGGTGCTTCGGGGTCGTGGCGCCGGCGGCCTCGGCCGCCTTGACCACCCGCCACCAGGGCAGCACGGGCAGCTTCCGGAGCTTCTCGGTGGAGCCGACGCCGAGCTCGAACACGTCGCGGGCCCGGGTCAGGTGCCCGCTGTCGCCGCCCGCCTCGAAGGGCGACTGCTCGGCCGGGTCCACGACGACGTCGGCGCCGCACAGGGCGGCGAGCCGCCGTCGGGCGGGGGAGAGGTCGCTGGCGACGACGGTCCGCACACCGCGTGCCTTGAGCATGAGCACCACGGCGAGCCCGACCGGCCCGCAGCCGACGACGACGGCGACCTGCCCCTTCTTCACCTCGCTGCGCCGGACGGCGTGCAGCCCGACGGCGAGCGGCTCGGTGAGCGCGGCCACGTCGGTCGACAGGCCGTTGGGGACCGCGAACGTGAGCGCCTCCTGCACCAGCACCTGCTCGGCGTAGCCGCCCGGAGCCGACGGCGACAGCCCCGTGGTGTGCACGTCGGGACCGGACCGCAGCAGCGGGAACGCGACGACCGGTGTCCCCGGAGGCAGCGAGCCCTTCTCGCGCCGGCCGTGCTCGAGCACCTCGCCGCTGAACTCGTGGCCGAGGACCACCGACTGGTGGGACCGGAAGATGCCGTCGTAGCCGACGGACGCGGTCAGGTCGGCGAGCTCGTCGCAGGAGTGCCGGGCGTGCAGGTCCGAGCCGCAGATGCCGCACGCGAGCACGCGCAGCAGCAGCTGTCCGGGCGCGGGGCGGGGGTCGGGCAGCTCGACGACCTCGAGCCGGGCGTTCGTGCAGGTGACCGCTCGCACGGCTCCTCCTTCAGGGGTGGTCGGGACCAGGACGGCTCAGTCGAGGCAGAACTCGTTGCCCTCGACGTCGGCCATGACCAGGCACGACTCCTCGACGCCGTCGGCCTCCAGCAGCCGCACGCGGGTCGCGCCGAGCGGGAGCAGCCGGGCGCACTCGGCCTCGAGCGCGGCGAGCCGCTCCGCGCCGACCAGGCCGGTGCCGACCCGGACGTCGAGGTGCAGCCGGTTCTTGACCTGCTTGCCCTCGGGGACGCGCTGGAAGAACAGCCGCGGCCCCGTCCCGGTCGGGTCGACGCAGGCGAACGCGGAGCCCTGCCGCTCGGCGGGCAGGCTCTGCCCGAACTCCTCCCACGACGCCCAGCCGGGGGGCGGGGGCGGCACGACGTAGCCGAGCACGTCGCACCAGAACCGGGCGACCCGCTCGGGATCGGCGCAGTCGAACGTGACCTGGAACTGCCGCACCGTCGTCATGGCGCTCACCGTAGGGCGGGGTCGTCCCGCTGCTGCAGCTTGCCGCCGGGTGCCGCGACCACGAGGTCGACCAGCGCCCGCACCACGTTCGGCTCGAGGCCCTCGGTGTGCCCCTTGTCGAGCCGGACGACGTCAGCGACGACGCGGCCGCCCTCGAGGTCGGGGTAGACGTGCACCTGCGCGGTGCCGGGGCGCGGGAGCAGGCCCCAGCCCTTGTTCGAACGTCCCTCGCGCAGGGTGTCGTGCACGCGCCCCGGCTGCTCGTCGACGACGTCGTCCAGGCGCACGCGGCGCCCGCCCCCGAAGCGCTCGGCCCAGGGGGAGGTGTCGGGCAGGGAGGCGATCTCGTGCTCGCCGACGGCGAAGACGAACGAGAACTCCGCCGAGGGCAGGCCCTGACCGTCGCCGCGCATCCGGGCGAGCACCTCGGGGCGGATCGGCTCCTGCCCGGGCTGCAGCGGAGGGCCGAAGCCCTCCACCAGCGGCGCCTGCCCGAGCCGGCCGCCCGACAGGCTCAGCCAGCCGTCGACGCGGTCGCCCCACCAGTCGGTGCGCAGCAGGCGGTTCGCCGTCATGCCGCCCTGCGAGTGCCCGGCCAGCCAGAACGACCGGACCGCACCGGGGTACAGCGCCAGCACGTGCTCGACCACGCGCTGCAGGTAGGCGTCGTCGGCGTCGGCGAGCCACATGCGGAACGGGACCTTCGTGGCCGCCGTCGGGGTCGCGACCACGAGTCCGTGGGAGTCCACGTGGTCGTGTGCCGGGAAGTACTCGCGCTGCCACGGCCCCAGCGAGCCGCCGCCGTGCAGGTCGAGCACCAGCACGACGCCGTCGGCGGGCACGGAGTCGGGCCGGTCGAGGGTGGACGCGCGGCCGTCGAGGTCGACCTTCTCGGTGATCACGGTCGGACCGTAGGCGCCGTGAGGGGTGGCGGGGCAGCGGGAAGTCCCTCGACGTCCGCGCTCCGCGCGTGCCCGTCGGGGCCAGCGCCTGGTCAGCCGCGGCTCGCCAGGACCGGGCCCGCGGCGACGAGCACGAGCAGCAGCAGCCCGCGCACGGCGAAGCGGCCGTCGCGCTCCTGGACGAAGCGCCGGACCAGCCAGGCCACGCGCAGCAGGGGGGCGGCGACGCACAGGGCGACCACCGCGACCCCGGTCCGGTGACCCGCGGAGCCGGGCAGCAGGACGGCCAGGGCGGACAGCAGCACCAGCAGGACGGTGAGAGCGCGCAGGGCCGGCGCCTGCAGCCGTCCCCGCACGGTGCTGACCGGGCCGCCCGGTACCGGCGCCGGGCCCGTCACGCGCCCGCTCCGAGGACGACGGCGACGGCGACGAGCAGCGCCGACAGCACGCGGCGGACCAGCACCGGGCGCAGGGCACCCTGCACGCGCGCGCCGAGCACCCCGCCGAGCAGGCTGCCCAGGACGACCGGGCCGACGAGGTCGACGTCGAGGCGGCCCTGCACCGCGAAGACGCACAGGGCCGCCGCCGACGTGATGCCGACCGTGAACGTCGTGGTGGCCGCCGCGACCCGCACCGGCACGTGCATCACCTCGGTGAGCGCCGGCGTCTTGAGGAAGCCCCCGCTCGCCCCCGAGGTGCCGGCGACGAAGCCGGCCAGCGCCATC
>CAWFHF010000010.1:0-279377 GCA_963815615.1 uncultured Actinomycetota bacterium
TCCCTGTCCTACCCTGGGTGCGGCACGCCGGTCGTGCCGCGCCCGGGGCGACGACGTCTGTCGCGCCCCAGCCCCCCCTTCGTCACAGGCCCTGCGCGTCAGGGAACCGTGGCGGGAAAGGCCTCAGGCCTGAGAATGAGTGCCACCACATGACGATGACCGACCCGATCGCGGACATGCTCACCCGCGTGCGCAACGCCAACTCGGCGTACCACGACAGCGTGAGCATGCCGCACAGCAAGATCAAGACGCACATCGCGGAGATCCTCCAGCAGGAGGGCTACATCGCGGGCTGGAAGACCGAGGACGGCGAGAAGGGCAAGGTCCTCTCGATCGACCTCAAGTACGGGCCCAACCGCGAGCGCTCCATCGCCGGTGTGCGCCGCGTGTCCAAGCCCGGCCTGCGCGTGTACGCCAAGGCCGGCGCGCTGCCCCGCGTCCTCGGCGGTCTCGGGCGTCGCGATCATCTCGACGTCGTCGGGCCTGCTCACGGACCGCCAGGCCAACAAGAAGGGCGTGGGTGGGGAAGTCCTCGCCTACGTCTACTAGTCGGCGAGAGGTAGGAACAGACGAATGTCCCGCATCGGTCGACTCCCCATCCCCGTCCCGTCCGGCGTCGACGTGACGCTGAACGGCCAGGACGTCACGGTCAAGGGCCCCAAGGGCACCCTGTCGCTGACCGTCGTCCGCCCCCATCACCATCGCGCAGGAGGACGGCGTCCTCGTCGTCAGCCGGCCCGACGACGAGCGCGAGAGCCGCAGCCTGCACGGGCTGACCCGCAGCCTGGTGGCCAACATGGTCACCGGCGTCACCGCCGGCTACAGCAAGGCCATGGAGATCCGCGGCGTCGGCTACCGCGTCGCCGCCAAGGGCTCGGACCTCGAGTTCGCGCTCGGCTACAGCCACCCGGTCCCGGTCGCGGCGCCCGAGGGCATCGCCTTCGAGGTCCAGTCGCCCACGAAGTTCGTGGTGAGCGGCATCGACAAGCAGAAGGTCGGCGAGGTCGCCGCCAACATCCGCAAGCTGCGCAAGCCCGACCCGTACAAGGGCAAGGGCGTCCGCTACGAGGGCGAGCAGATCAAGCTCAAGGTCGGGAAGACGGGTAAGTAATGGCTGACATCTCGACCACACGCAGGCTCGGCAAGAAGCGCCGCCACTTCCGCGTCCGCAAGCGCGTCACCGGCACCGTGGCCCGTCCCCGCCTGGTGATCACCCGCTCCTCGCGGCACATCACGGCTGCAGGTCGTCGACGACGTCGCGGGCCACACGCTCGCCTCGGCCTCGACGCTGGAGCTGCGCGGGACCGACGACGGAGGCGACAAGTCCGCCCTGGCCCGCCAGGTCGGCGTCCTCGTCGCCCAGCGCGCCAAGGAGGCGGGCGTCGAGGCGGTCGTCTTCGACCGCGGCGGCAACAAGTACCACGGTCGCATCGCGGCCCTGGCCGACGGCGCCCGCGAGAGCGGGCTGACCTTCTGATGCAGACCACGCACCGCACCCCCGAGAGGAAGACCGTCTGATGCCCGGACAGCAGCGCCGAGGTGGCCAGGCCGGCGGAGCCGCCGGCGGCGGCCGCGACGGCCGTGGCCGTGGCCCGGTCGAGAAGAACCCGCACATCGAGCGCGTCGTCGCGATCAACCGCGTCGCCAAGGTCGTCAAGGGTGGTCGTCGCTTCAGCTTCACCGCCCTGGTGATCGTCGGCGACGGCGACGGCCAGGTCGGCGTCGGCTACGGCAAGGCCAAGGAGGTGCCCGCGGCGATCGCCAAGGGTGTCGAGGAGGCCAAGAAGCACTTCTTCCGCGTCCCGCGGATCGGCGCCACCATCCCCCACCCGATCCAGGGCGAGGCGGCCGCCGGTGTCGTGCTGCTCAAGCCGGCCAGCCCCGGTACCGGCGTCATCGCCGGTGGCCCGGTGCGCGCCGTGCTCGAGTGCGCCGGCGTCCACGACGTGCTCAGCAAGTCGCTCGGGTCCTCCAACCCGATCAACATCGTCCACGCGACCGTCGCGGCCCTCAAGGGCCTCGTGCGTCCCGAGGAGATCGCCGCCAAGCGCGGCCTCCCCCTCGAGGACGTCGCGCCGGCCGCCATGCTGCGCGCCCGCGCCGCCGCCGCGGCGGCCCCGGTCGCGCCCGCGGGGGTCTGACCATGGCTCGCCTGAAGGTCACCCAGGTCAAGAGCGGGATCGGCGGCAAGTTCAACCAGCGCCAGACCCTGCGCTCGCTCGGCCTGAAGCGCATCAACGACACGGTCGTCAAGGAGGACCGTCCCGAGATCCGCGGGATGGTCAACACGGTCACGCACCTGGTGACCGTCGAGGAGGTCGAGTAGTCCATGGCAGACAGCATCCTGAAGACCCACCACCTCCGTCCGGCTCCTGGCGCCAAGACCGCCAAGACCCGCGTCGGCCGTGGTGAGGCCAGCAAGGGCAAGACCGCGGGTCGTGGCACCAAGGGCACCAAGGCCCGCTACCAGGTGCCGAGCGGCTTCGAGGGCGGGCAGATGCCGCTGCACATGCGGCTGCCCAAGCTCAAGGGCTTCAAGAACCGCTTCCGCACCGAGTACCAGGTGGTGAACCTCGACCGCGTCGCCGAGCTGTTCCCGCAGGGCGGCAGCGTCGGTGTCGAGCAGCTGGTCGCGGCCGGCGCCGTCCGCAGCAGGCAGCTGGTGAAGGTCCTCGGCGGCGGCGAGCTCGCCGTCAAGCTCGACGTCACCGCGCACGCCTTCTCGGCCTCGGCCAAGGAGAAGATCGCCGCAGCCGGCGGGACCGCCACCGAGCTGTAGCAGGGTCACCCCGCCCGGGCCGCCGGCGCTGCGCACGTCGCAGACCGGCGGCCCGCGGCGTGCCCGGGGGCCGCCGGTCCGCCGCCCCGGGCCTCGCTCGCGGGCCTGCCGCGCGCCCCGGGAGGGGCACGGCCGGCTGTTACAGTCGCCCGACGTGCGCGGCAGCGCCGCCTGCCCGGCGAGCAGGCCGCAGCACCGCGGACCAGCACCCGCACCGGCCCGCACGTCCGCACACGCGTCACCGCAGCACCACGCTCCCGCAGGACCAGCATCCCGCAGGACCAGCACCCGCCGGACCCGCCGCCGGCGCCCCCGTCCGTCGTCCGCGACGGGCGCCGTCGACCCCGTCCCGCCGGACGGGTGCCAGGAGGAGCCGTGCTCACCGCCTTCGGTCGGGCCTTCAAGACGCCCGACCTGCGCCGCAAGCTGCTCTTCACGCTCGCGATCATCGGCATCTACCGGCTCGGGCTCGGTGCTCCCGGGTCCGGGCGTGAGCTACGTGGCGATCCAGACCTGCCTCGAGCAGGTCGAGGGGCAGGGCCTCTACGGCCTGGTCAACCTCTTCAGCGGCGGGGCGCTGCTCCAGCTGTCGATCTTCGCGCTCGGGATCATGCCGTACATCACGGCGTCGATCATCGTGCAGCTGCTGATCGTGGTGATCCCGCGCCTGGAGACGCTCAAGCAGGAGGGGCAGTCCGGCCAGGCCAAGCTGACGCAGTACACGCGCTACCTGACGGTCGCCCTCGCGGTGCTGCAGTCCACCGGCATCATCGCCCTGGCGCGCTCGGGCCGGCTGTTCCCGAACTGCACGCAGGCGATCATCCCGGACGACAGCCTGTTCCGGATCCTCGTGCTGGTCGTCACGCTCACCGCCGGCACCGCCGTCATCATGTGGCTGGGCGAGCTGATCACCGACCGCGGCATCGGCAACGGCATGTCGGTGCTGATCTTCACCTCGATCATCTCCTCGATCCCCGGCCAGGGCGCGCGCATCTCGCAGAACCCGAACGGCTACTTCGTGCTCCTCGCCATCGCCGTGCTCGCCCTGGTGGTCATCACGCTGGTCGTGTTCGTGGAGCAGGCGCAGCGCCGCATCCCGGTGCAGTACGCCAAGCGGCAGATCGGCCGCCGCATGTACGGCGGCACGAGCACCTACATCCCGCTCAAGGTCAACCAGGCCGGCATCATCCCGGTCATCTTCGCCAGCTCGCTGCTGTACCTGCCGCAGCTGCTCGGCAACGTCTGGACGAGCAACCGGACCTTCACCCAGTTCATCGCCCGCTACCTCACGCGGGGCGACCACCCGCTCTACCTGGCCCTCTACTTCGGGCTGATCGTGTTCTTCACGTACTTCTACGTGGCCATCACGTTCAACCCCGTCGAGGTCAGCGACAACATGAAGAAGTACGGCGGCTTCGTCCCGGGCATCCGTCCCGGCCGCGCCACCGCCGAGTACCTCGACTACATCCTGTCGCGCATCACCGCCTTCGGCGCCCTCTACCTGGGCCTGGTCGCGGTGCTCCCGTACCTGCTGTTCAGCTTCGCCAGCACCGCCAACCAGATCCCGTTCGGCGGCACCGCCGTGCTGATCATCGTCGGCGTCGGGCTGGAGACGGTGAAGCAGGTCGAGAGCCAGCTGATGCTGCGCAACTACGAAGGCTTCCTGCGGTAGTGCGCCTCGTCCTGGTCGGGCCGCCCGGAGCGGGCAAGGGGACGCAGGCCCAGTTCATCGCCGAGCACGCGGGGATCCCGAAGATCTCCACGGGCGACATCTTCCGCGCGAACGTGAGCGGGGGGACGCCGCTGGGCCTGGAGGCGAAGGCCTTCATGGACCGCGGCGACCTCGTCCCCGACGACGTCACCATCGCGATGGTCCGCGACCGCCTGCGCGAGCCCGACGCGCTGGCCGGCTTCCTGCTCGACGGCTTCCCGCGCACCGTGCCGCAGGCGGTCGTCCTGGACGACATCCTGCGCGAGTCCGGCAGCAAGCTCGACGTCGTCCTGGAGCTGGTCGTCGACGACGACGAGGTCATCCGGCGGCTGTCCGGCCGGCGCACCTGCCGGTCGTGCAACCGGATCTGGCACGTCGACTTCGACCCGCCCGCCGAGCCGGGCGTGTGCGACGTCGACGGCGGCGAGCTCTACCAGCGCGACGACGACAAGGCCGAGACGATCGCCAACCGGCTGCACGTGTACGCCGAGCAGACCGCGCCGCTGGTCACCTACTACGCCGAGCGCGGGGTGCTGGTCGGCATCGACGCCACCGGCCCGGTCGACGACGTCACCCAGCGGGCGATCGACGCCCTGCGGTCGCTGCGCGAAGGCTGACGTGGGGCTGCGCCGCCCCCGCGGCGTCACCATCAAGACCCCCGAGCAGGTCGCCCTCATGCGCGAGGCCGGCCTGGTCGTCGCCCGGACGCTGGAGCGGCTCACTGCCCTGGTGGAGCCGGGCATCACCACGCTCGAGCTCGACCGGGTGGCCGAGGAGTCGATCAGGAGCGAGGGCGCGGTCCCGAGCTTCCTGGGCTACCAGGGGTTCCCCGCCTCGATCTGCGCGTCCGCGGGGTCCGAGGTCGTGCACGGCATCCCCGGACCGCGGCCGCTGCTGGAGGGCGAGCTGCTGAGCATCGACTGCGGGGCGATCCTCGCGGGCTGGCACGGCGACGCCGCCGTCACCGTGCCGGTGGGGGAGTGCGACGAGGAGCTGCTCGCCCTGTCGCGGGTCACCGAGCAGGCGCTCTGGGCCGGGCTCGCGGCCTGCCGCCCCGACGGCCGGCTGTCCGACGTCGGGCACGCCGTGGAGTCGCTGGTCCGCCCGCACGGCTACGGGCTGCTCGACGGCTACACCGGCCACGGGATCGGCACCGCGATGCACGAGAAGCCCGACGTCCCGAACCTCGCGCCCCGCGGGCCCGGCAGGGGGATGGTGCTCGAGGTCGGGCTCGTGCTCGCCGTCGAGCCGATGGCCGTGCTCGGCAGCCCCGAGGTCCACGAGCTCGACGACGACTGGACGGTCGTCACCGCCGACGGCCGGCAGGCGGCCCACTGGGAGCACACGGTCGCCGTGACCGCCGACGGGCCGTGGGTGCTGACGGCGCTCGACGGCGGCGCCGCCGGGCTCGGGCGGAACACTCCGGGCTGAACGCGCGTTTGGCCCCGAGACCGGCAGCACGTATGCTGCCGTGTCGACCTGTGGCCGACGGCCCTGGCATGCCCCCGCTCCGGCGGGACCGCCAGCCGCCGGCCGGTCGACCCCCCGCCCCGGAGAGCAGCAGCCCCCCGCGGCGGAGGACACCCCCGGACGTGCGCACATCCTGCACGACCGGGCAGACGGATCAGCGTTCAGAGAGCGGGACATGCCGAAGAAGGACGGGGCCATCGAGATCGAGGGCCGCGTGGTCGAACCGCTGCCCAACGCCATGTTCCGGGTGGAGCTCCAGAACGGCCACCGGGTCCTGGCGCACATCAGCGGCAAGATGCGGCAGCACTACATCCGCATCCTCCCCGAGGACCGCGTCGTCGTGGAGCTCTCGCCCTACGACCTCACCCGCGGACGCATCGTCTACCGCTACAAGTAGTCGCCCCACCCCGAAGACCCATCCGCACGGCCTTCACCGGGCCGCGCGCCGAGCAGGGATCGAGTCCGTGAAGGTCAAGCCGAGCGTCAAGCCGATCTGCGACAAGTGCCGCGTCATCCGTCGCAACGGCCGCGTCATGGTGATCTGCAGCGTGACCGCGCGCCACAAGCAGCGGCAGGGCTAGCAGCTCCCCAGCACGACGCACCAGAGCACTCCCGCACCACCGCAAGCGCACCCACCACCGGCAGCCGCCGGTGCACCCCCGGTCGGAGGCCGGGGCCCCTCCGGGCACCTGCCCGGGCCGTCCCTCGCGGGACAGGGGACGGGTCGCGCACAGACCTCCGAACGGCACGAGGAGCACCGCCCGCATGGCACGTCTCTCCGGCGTCGACCTCCCCCGCGAGAAGCGGATGGAGATCGCGCTCACCTACATCTACGGCATCGGCCGTACCCGCGCGAAGCAGACCCTGGCCGAGACCGGCGTCAGCCCCGACGTCCGCGTCAAGGACCTCTCCGAGGACGACCTGGTCAAGCTCGCGCGCCACATCGACGCGAACTACCGGGTCGAGGGTGACCTCCGCCGCGAGGTCGCCGCCGACATCCGCCGCAAGATCGAGATCGGGTCCTACCAGGGCATCCGGCACCGTCGCGGCCTCCCGGTCCACGGGCAGCGCACGCACACCAACGCGCGCACCCGCAAGGGCCCGAAGAAGACCGTCGCCGGCAAGAAGAAGCCCAAGAAGTAGTGGCTGCAGCGATGCGTGCCACCGACCACCTCGATCTGGAGAAGTAGATGCCCCCCAAGAGCCGCACCGGCGCCGGAGTCAAGAAGGTCCGGCGCAAGGAGAAGAAGAACGTCGCCCACGGCCAGGCGCACATCAAGTCGACGTTCAACAACACGATCGTCTCGATCACCGACCCCCAGGGCAACGTGATCAGCTGGGCCTCCGCCGGCCACGTCGGCTTCAAGGGCTCGCGCAAGTCCACCCCGTTCGCGGCCCAGATGGCGGCCGAGAACTGCGCCCGCAAGGCGCAGGAGCACGGGATGAAGAAGGTCGACGTCTTCGTCAAGGGTCCCGGCTCCGGCCGCGAGACCGCGATCCGCTCCCTGCAGGCCGCCGGCCTCGAGGTCGGGTCGATCAGCGACGTCACCCCGGTGCCGCACAACGGCTGCCGTCCGCCCAAGCGCCGCCGCGTCTGAGAACCAGGAGTATCTGAAGATGGCCCGCTACACGGGTGCCGACTGCCGCCGCTGCCGTCGCGAGAAGATGAAGCTGTTCCTCAAGGGCAGCAAGTGCGAGTCCCCGAAGTGCCCGATCGAGATCCGCCCCTACCCGCCGGGCGAGCACGGTCGCGGTCGCACCAAGGACTCCGAGTACCTGCTGCAGAAGCGCGAGAAGCAGAAGACCGCGCGCATCTACGGCGTCCTCGAGAAGCAGTTCCGCGGCTACTACGAGGAGGCGAACAAGAAGGCCGGCAAGACGGGTGAGAACCTGCTGATCATCCTCGAGAGCCGCCTCGACAACGTCGTCTACCGCGCCGGGTTCGCCCCGAGCCGCGACGCCGCCCGCCAGGCCGTCCGCCACGGCCACGTCCTGGTGAACGGCAAGAAGGTCGACATCCCGTCGTACCGCGTGAGCGCGTCCGACATCGTCGAGATCCGTCCCAAGAGCCGCGAGCTGACGCCCTTCGTCATCGCCCGCGAGACCGCCGGCGACCGTCCGTCCCCGGCCTGGCTCGAGGTCATCGTGAGCCAGATGCGCGTGCTCGTGCACGCCCTCCCGGCCCGGCAGGTCATCGACACGCCGGTCCAGGAGCAGCTCATCGTCGAGCTCTACAGCAAGTAGTGCCGGAGCGACCGGGGCCCCGTCGGGGCTCCGGTCGCTGTCGCACGTCCAGATCACACGCGCGGGCCTCGCCACCCCGCGCACCCCGCCCGAGGTCATATGGCGGACCTCGCGGAACGTCCTGAAGGGACACCCACGTGCTCATCGCACAGCGCCCGACCCTCACCGAGGAGCAGGTCAGCGAGCACCGCTCGCGGTTCGTCCTCGAGCCGCTCGAGCCGGGCTTCGGCTACACCCTCGGCAACTCGCTCCGCCGCACGCTGCTCAGCTCGATCCCCGGCGCCGCCGTCACCAGCATCCGCATCGACGGCGTCCTGCACGAGTTCACGACCGTCCCGGGGGTGAAGGAGGACGTCACCGACCTCATCCTGAACCTCAAGGAGCTGGTGGTCTCCTCGGAGTCCGACGAGCCGGTCGTCATGTACCTGCGCAAGCAGGGCCCCGGCGCGGTCACCGCCGGCGACATCGCGCCGCCCGCGGGCGTCGAGGTGCACAACCCCGACCTGCACATCGCGACCCTCAACGGCAAGGGCCGCCTGGAGATCGAGCTGACGGTCGAGCGCGGCCGCGGCTACGTCTCCGCCGTGCAGAACAAGCAGGCCGGCCAGGAGATCGGCCGCATCCCGGTCGACTCCATCTACAGCCCCGTCCTGAAGGTCACCTACAAGGTCGAGGCGACCCGCGTCGAGCAGCGCACCGACTTCGACCGCCTGGTCCTCGACGTCGAGACGAAGCCGGCCATGACGCCGCGCGACGCCATCGCGTCGGCCGGCAAGACCCTGGTCGGCCTGTTCGGCCTGGCCCAGGAGCTCAACGCCGAGGCCGAGGGCATCGACATCGGCCCGTCGCCGACGGACGCCGCCCTGGCGGCCGACCTGGCCCTGCCGATCGAGGAGATGGACCTGACCGTCCGCTCCTACAACTGCCTCAAGCGCGAGGGCATCCACTCGGTCGGCGAGCTCGTCAGCCGCTCCGAGGCCGACCTGCTCGACATCCGCAACTTCGGGGCGAAGTCGATCGACGAGGTCAAGGTCAAGCTGCACGGCATGGGCCTGGCCCTCAAGGACAGCCCCCCCGGCTTCGACCCGCGCGACGTCGTCGACAGCTACGGCACCGACGAGTTCGGCCAGCCCGACTTCTCCAGCCCGGCCGGCAGCCCCGACGACGCCGACGACGGCCAGTCGTTCGCGGAGACCGAGCAGCTCTAGCAGCCCGACCCGGGGGCGGCCTCCCGCCGCCCCCGGGTGCACGACCGCCCGGCCGCCCGACCACACGACCGCCCCACCGCACGACCCTGCACCGCAGGCAGGGCCCCGACGACCGTCGCGGCGCCCCCACGGAGCCTCCTGCTCCCGCACCTGAGAGAGACCGAGATGCCCACTCCCACCAAGGGTCCGCGCATGGGCGGTGGCCCGGCCCACGAGCGCCTCATGCTCTCGAACCTCGCCACCCAGCTCTTCGAGCACGGCCGCATCACCACGACCGAGGCCAAGGCCAAGCGCCTGCGCCCCTACGCCGAGCACCTCATCACCTTCGGCAAGCGCGGCGACCTGCACGCCCGCCGCCAGGTGCTCAAGCGCCTGAACAGCAAGAGCGTCGTCCACACGCTGTTCGCCGAGATCGGCCCGCGCTACGTCGACCGTCCCGGCGGCTACACCCGCATCGTGAAGCTCGGCCCGCGCAAGGGCGACAACGCCCCGATGGCGCTCATCGAGCTGGTCGAGGCGCTGCCGGCCGGCCAGTCCGTCGTCCGCGAGGCCGAGTCGGCCCGTGGCACGCAGTTCGCCGAGAGCAAGGCGCCGACCGGCGCGACCGCCGAGTCGGCGCAGGAGCTCGCGGCCGAGTCGCCGACCGCCGCGGCCGTCGCCGAGACGGTGCCCGCCGACGCCCCCGCCGACGACGCCGCCCTGGCCGCCGGTGGTGCCAGCGACAGCGGTGACCTCGCCGACGCGCCCGACGCCACGGCCGAGCCGGTCGTCGAGCCCGCCGGGACCGAGACCGCTCCCGACGCTGCTCCCGAGAGCGACGACAAGTAGCCAGCACGCCCGACGAGCCCGTCCTCCCCGACCCCGCGTCGGAGGGGGGCGGGCTCGCTCGCGTCCCGGGGGGACGGCCCGGCGGACTGCCCGGCGGGCTCCCCGTCGGCCTGGACGCCGCCCTGCACCACGCCCCGGCCGACGACGTCGTCCGGGTGCGCCTCGACCTCGCCTACGACGGCACGGGCTTCGCCGGCTGGGCCCCGCAGACCGGCCGCCGCACCGTGTACGGCGTGCTCGAGACGGCGCTGACGACGCTGCTGCGGGCGCCGTCGCCGCGGACCACCGTCGCGGGGCGCACCGACGCCGGGGTGCACGCCCGGGGGCAGGTCGCGCACGTCGACCTCCCTCCCGACGTCGCCGCCGACCGGCTGCTGCTGCGCCGGCTCAACGGGCTGCTGCCCGCCGACGTCCGGGTGCGGGCCGCCGCGTCCGCCCCGCCCGGGTTCGACGCCCGGTTCTCGGCCGTGTCGCGCACCTACCGCTACCGGGTCGCCGACGGGCCCGCCCTGGTCGACCCCCTGCGCCGCCACGACGTCCTCACCTGGGCCCGCCCGCTGGACCTGGCCGCCCTGCGGGAGGCTGCTGCCGGGCTGCTCGGCCTGCACGACTACGCCGCGTTCTGCCGGCGTCGGGAGGGGGCGACGACGATCCGCACGGTGCTGGCCTGCGACTGGCGGCGCGACGACGCCGGCCTGCTGGAGATGACGGTGACCGCCGACGCGTTCTGCCACTCGATGGTGCGCTCGCTGGTGGGGGCGATGCTCAGCGTGGGGGAGGGCCGGCGGGACCCCGGTTGGCCGGCGTCGATGCTGACCCTGGGCCGCAGGGCCACCGACGTCGCCGTGGCGGCGCCGCACGCCCTGGTGCTGGAGGCCGTCGGCTACCCGCCCGACGACGCCCTGCTCGCCCGGCAGGCCGTCACCCGGCACGTGCGGCCGGTGCCGGGGTGCGCCTGATGGACCTGGACGCCGTCGTGCCGGCGCTGGCCGAGGTCACCGAGCTGGCCCCCGGGCTGAGCGAGCCGGAGCTGGCCCGCGTCGAGGAGGCGCTCGGCCGGGTGCTGCCGCTGGACCTGCGGGCCCTGTACGCCGCGGCCCTGCCGGTGGGCGGGCGCTTCCCGGACTGGCGCGGCGACCCCGAGGGCGAGGCCGTCCGCGGGCGGGCGTGGGTCGAGGGCGCGCTGACCGGCGAGCTCGTCGACGGCTGGTGGTCGCCGGTGCTGGGGCCGCGGCCCGAGGGTGTGGCGGAGGCGCTGGAGGTCGTCGTCGCGCGGCTGGCCGGCGAGCCCGCCCTGGTCCGGCTGCGGGGCCACCGCTTCGCGACCGTGACCGGCGGACCGGTGCTGAGCGTCTACAGCGCGTCCGACAGCGTGCGCTACGGCGACGACCTGCCCGGCTGGCTCGCCCGCGAGCTCGGGCTGCCGGTGGTGTCCGAGGTCGAGCGCCCGCTGCCGCTGCCCTTCTGGGACGCGCTGCTCGAACTGGGGTGACAGCAGCCCCGACACTGGACCCATGGGGTACGTCGACGTCCAGAGCCTGAGCCACGTGCTGCCCGACGGCCGGGTGCTGTTCGACGACGTCAGCTTCCGGGTCGGCGACGGCAGCAAGACGGCGCTGATCGGGGCGAACGGCACCGGCAAGACGACGCTGCTGCGGATGGTCGCCGGCGACGATGCGCCGCTGTCCGGCACCATCGCGCGGCAGGGCGGCGTCGGGGTGATGCGGCAGTTCATCGGCTCGATCCGCGACGACAGCGAGGTCCGCCACCTGCTGCTCGACCTCGCCCGCCCGGCCGTGCGCGACGCCGGCCGCGAGCTCGAGGCCGCCGAGCTGGCCATGATGCAGACGGACGACGAGAAGACGCAGATGCGCTACGCCCAGGCGCTCGCCGACTGGGGCGACGCCGGCGGCTACGAGGCCGAGGTGGTCTGGGACGTCTGCACGACCGCCGCCCTCGGCGTCCCCTACGAGAAGGCGATGTACCGCAGCGTGTCGACGCTGTCGGGCGGCGAGCAGAAGCGGCTGGCCCTGGAGGCGCTGCTGCGCGGGCCCGACGAGGTGCTGCTGCTCGACGAGCCGGACAACTACCTCGACGTCCCGGGCAAGCGCTGGCTGGAGGCGGCCCTGGCCGACACCTCCAAGACGGTGCTGTTCGTCAGCCACGACCGCGAGCTGCTGCACCGCACCGCCACGCGCGTGGTCACCCTCGAGGCGCACTCCGCCTGGGTGCACGGCGGCGGCTTCGCCGGCTACCCCGAGGCGCGGCAGGCGCGGCGCGAGCGGCTCGCCGACGAGCACAAGCGCTGGGAGGAGGAGCACCAGCGGCTGCGCCAGCTCATGTTCACGCTGCGCGAGCAGGCCAAGATCAGCCCGGACATGGCCAGCCGCTACAGCGCCATGAGGACGCGGCTGGAGAAGTTCGAGAAGGCCGGCCCGCCGCCGGAGCAGGTCGTCGACCAGAAGGTCGTCATGAAGCTGCGCGGCGGACGCACCGGCGTCCGCGCGCTCACCTGCGAGCGGCTGGAGCTGACCGGGCTGATGCAGCCCTTCGACCTCGAGGTCTTCTACGGCGAGCGGGTCGCCGTGCTGGGCAGCAACGGCAGCGGCAAGAGCCACTTCCTGCGCCTGCTGGCCGACCAGCCCGTCGCCCACACCGGCGTCGTGCGGCTGGGCGCCCGGGTCGTGCCCGGCTGGTTCGCGCAGACCCAGGACCAGCCCGAGCTCTACGGCCGCACCCTGCTGGAGGTGCTGCACCGCGGCGACGACCGCCGGCGCGGGCTCGAGCGGGGCGCCGCCGTCGGGGTGCTGCGCCGCTACGAGCTGCACGACCAGGCCGACCAGGTCTACGACACGCTCTCGGGCGGCCAGAAGGCCCGGCTGCAGGTGCTGCTGCTGGAGCTGTCGGGCTGCACCATGCTGCTGCTCGACGAGCCCACCGACAACCTCGACCTGGACAGCGCCGAGGCCCTGGAGGAGGGGCTCGCGGCGTTCGACGGCACCGTGCTGGCGGTGACGCACGACCGCTGGTTCGCCCGCGGCTTCGACCGCTTCCTGGTGTTCGGCTCGTCCGGCAACGTCTACGAGGCGCCGGAGCCGGTGTGGGACGAGGGTCGCGTTGTCCGCCAGCGCTGAGGCGGCGCTGCGCCGGGTGGTGCCCGGCGACTGGCCGGCGCTGCGCGACCTGCGCCTGGAGATGGTGCGCGACACCCCGATCGGCTTCACCGAGACGGCCGACGACGTGCTGGCCCGCCGCGACGACGAGTGGCGGCTACGCGCGACCCGCGGGTCTCGAGGGTGGCGACTCCTACCAGCTGGTCGCGGTCGTCAAGGGCGCGCTCGTGGGGCAGGCGATCACCTTCCCGGCCGAGCGACGGGGCGTGGCTGGTGGTGGGGGTGTACCTGCAGCCGGCGGTCCGGGGCCAGGGGCTGCTCGGCCGCCTGCTCGACGCCCTCGGGGAGCACGCCGCGGACTCCGGCGGGGTCCGCCAGCGGCTCGGGGTGCACGAGGACAACGCGCGGGCGCGGTCGGCGTACGCGCGGCTCGGCTTCGTCGACACGGGGGAGCGCGAGCCGTACCCGCTCGGCCCCGCGCAGGAGCTGGTCCTGGAGCGGCCGCTCGTCGGTGCCGGTATCGGGTAACGTTGTCGGCTGCCGCCTCGGCGCGGCGCGTTGACGCGCGCCTCCGAGAGCCCCAGGACCACCCCAAGCTCGAACAACGGGAAGAGCAGAGCCGTGCGCACGTACACCCCGAAGCCCGCCGACGTCGTCCGTCAGTGGCACGTCATCGACGCGACCGACGTCGTGCTCGGCCGGCTGGCCAGCCAGGCGGCGGTGCTGCTGCGCGGCAAGCACAAGCCGTACTTCGCCCCGCACCTCGACTGCGGCGACTTCGTCGTCGTCATCAACGCCGACAAGATCGCGATGACCGGCAACAAGGCCGAGCAGTCGATGGTCTACCGGCACTCGGGCTACCCGGGCGGCCTGTCCAAGACGTCCTACGCCGAGGTGCTGCGCAGCCAGCGTCCCGAGCGGATCGTCGAGAAGGCCATCAAGGGCATGGTCCCCCACAACAGCCTCGGCCGGCAGGTGCTGTCCAAGCTGAAGGTGTACGGCGGCCCGAGCCACCCGCACCAGGCGCAGAACCCCCAGCCGTTCCAGATCACCCAGGTCGCGCAGTAGCCGTGATCCCGTCCACCACGAAGGAGACTGTGGCGTGACCGCCCCGGCCCAGCTCGCCCAGACCGTCGGCCGCCGCAAGGAGGCGGTCGTCCGCGTCCGCCTGCTCCCCGGCACCGGCTCGTACAAGCTCAACGGTCGCACCCTCGAGAACTACTTCCCGAACAAGGTGCACCAGCAGATGATCAACGAGCCGTTCGTGCTGCTCGAGAAGGTCGAGCAGTACGACGTCATCGCCCGCCTGCACGGCGGCGGCATCAGCGGCCAGGCCGGCGCGCTGCGCCTGGCCATCGCCCGCGCCCTGCAGGACGTCGAGATCGACGACCGCCCGGCGCTCAAGCGGGCCGGCTTCCTCACGCGCGACGCGCGGATCAAGGAGCGCAAGAAGTACGGCCTGAAGAAGGCCCGCAAGGCCCCGCAGTACTCCAAGCGCTAGTCGCCCCCGAGGCGGTCCGCGGCAGTCCCTCCCGGGGCGCCGGGGCCGCCTCGCGGCGTTCCCGCCCCCGGTGGGCGACGGGGGTCGTGCAGCCGGCCGCAGGTGCGGTTAGGCTGCTGGTCACATCACGAAGCGGTCACGGGCCCCCCGGGTGGGGGCGGACGTCGCACGCCCCGCGACGTCGGACGCGCCGGCCACCGCGCCTCGACGCACCAGCACCGCCCCGGCACGACCCGGCACGGCCCGACACGACAGCAGGAGAGGAGGACCGGTGAGCCCCGACCGCCCGCGCCGCGGCCGTCACGCCGGTCCCTCGGGCCTGCTGGCCGCCGTGCCGCTGCCCGCCGTCGGGCTGCCCGTCAGCGCCGGCCGTCACGGCCGCGCCTCGCACGGGCCGGCCGGCGCCGCCCTGGTCGCCGTCACCGTCAGCGGTGCGCTGACCGTCGCCACGCCGCTGCTGGACGGCCCCGCCGCCGCCAGCGGCCACGAGCAGGCCGCCAGCACCCAGCAGGCCGCCAGCACCCCGCAGGCCGGCAGCGCCGAGCAGACCCTCAGCACCGAGCAGGCGCAGACGGCGACGCCGCTGCCGCCCTCGCCGCCCGCCGCGCTCTCGGCAGCCGCGCTCGAGGCCCGCCAGGAGCTGGCCGACCGGGCCAGCCGGAGCGCCCGCCGCACCCCCGTCGTCGCCACGCCCTTCACGGCGCCGGCCGTGAGCGCCCCGGTGACCGCCGCCACCACGCGCCGCCGCCGCCGCCGGCGCCGCCCGTGCTGCCCGGCTGCACCGCCCGCGCGCCCAGCACCGACGGCTTCGCCAACGGCCGCCTGCCCTCCCGGCTGCTCTGCGACGTCGGCTCCGGCGAGCGGCTGCGCGCCGACGCCGCCCGCGCCTACGCCGCCATGGCCGTCGCCTTCGAGAGCCGCTTCGGCACGCAGCTGTGCCTCATCGACGGCTACCGCACGCTGGGCGAGCAGCAGGTGCTGCGCCGCACGAAGCGCCGCTTCGCCGCCGCCCCGGGCACCAGCGAGCACGGCTGGGGCCTCGCGGTCGACCTCGGCTGCGGCGTGCAGTCCCGGCGCAGCGCGCCGCACCAGTGGCTCGCCGAGAACGCCGGCCGCTTCGGCTGGGTCAACCCCGCGTGGGCGCAGCCCGGCGGCAGCAAGCCCGAGCCCTGGCACTGGGAGTACACCCCCGGCCAGTAGCGCACGCGCTGCTGTTGCGAGGCTTTCGCAACAACGCCTAGGCTGGGCGCATGACCCCCTGCACCCGGGCCGCCGGCACCCTGCTCGCCCTCGCGCTCACCACCACCGCCTGCGGCTCCGCCGACGACAGCAGCCCCGCCGACTCCGCCGAGGGCGGCACGCTGCAGGTCGTGTCCACCGTCGCGCCGATCACGAGCATCGTGGCGAACATCGCCGGCGACCGCGCCACGATCACGGGCGTCGTGCCGGAGGGCACCAACAGCCACACCTTCGACCCGCCGCCGCAGATCGCGGCCGTGATGGAGAAGGCCGACGTCGTCTTCGTCAACGGGCTGCAGCTCGAGGAGCCCACCTTCGAGCTCGCCGAGGCCAACGCTCCCGAGGACGCCGAGATCGTCAAGGTCGGCGACGACGTGCTGCCCGAGTCGGAGTACATCTACGACTTCTCCTTCCCGAAGGAGGACGGCAAGCCCAACCCGCACCTGTGGACCGACCCGACCTACGCGATGAAGTACGCGGGCGTCATCCGCGACACGCTGGTCGAGCGCGACCCCGAGGGCAAGCGCCACCTACGACGCCAACCACGACGCGTTCGTGGCGAAGGCGACCGCCCTGTCCGAGGCGCTGAAGAAGGACCAGGCCACGATCCCGGGCGGCAAGAAGGAGCTGCTGACCTACCACGACGCCTACGCCTACTTCGCCAAGACCTACGGCTGGAACGTCATCGGCGCGGTGCAGCCCGCGAACTTCGAGGACCCGCAGCCCCGCGAGGTCGCCCGCATCATCGACCAGGTGAAGGCGCGCAAGGTCCCGGTCATCTTCGGCTCGGAGGTGTTCCCGAGCGGCGTGCTCGAGCAGATCGCCAAGGAGACCGGCGCCCGCTACGAGGACACGCTGCGCGACGACGACCTGCCCGGCAAGCCCGGCGACGCCGAGCACTCCTGGGCCGGCCTCATGCGCTACGACTACGTCACGATGATCACCGGGCTCGGCGGCACGACCGAGAACCTCGAGGCGCTCGACGTCAGCGACAGCACCCCCGACACCGCCGACTACCCCCAGTGAGCCCGGGCCCGGGTGCCGCGCCGCTGGTGACGGTCGAGCACGTCACCTTCGGCTACGGCGGTGCTCCCGTGCTGCGCGACGTCGACCACGTGGTCCGGCGGGGGGCGTTCACCGGCATCGTCGGGCCCTCGGGGTCGGGCAAGACCAGCCTGCTGCGCCTGCTGCTCGGCAGCGAGCGGCCCCAGCACGGGCGGGTCGTGCGCGAGCCGGGGGTCGCGGTGGCCTACGTCCCGCAGATCGAGACGGTGAACTGGAACTTCCCCGTCACGGTCGCCGAGTGCGTCCTCATGGCGCGGCGGTCGCGCCGGCTGCTGCCCTGGCCGACCCGCGAGGAGAAGGCCGAGGTCGCCGACGCCCTCGAGCGGCTCGGCCTGTCCGGGCTCGGGGACCGGCACATCCGCACCCTGTCGGGCGGCCAGCAGCAGCGCATGTTCATCGCCCGGGCGCTGCTGCGCCGGCCGCAGCTGCTGCTCATGGACGAGCCGACCTCCGGCGTCGACGTCGCCACGCGGCACGAGGTGCTGCACCTGCTCGACGAGCTCAACCGCGAGGGGCTGGCCATCCTGCTGACCACGCACGACCTCAACGGCATGGCGGCCCACCTGCCGCACCTGGTGGCCCTCAACACCCGGATCATCGCCACGGGTGCGCCGGCCGACGTGATCGTCCCGGACGTGCTCGAGCGGACGTTCGGTGCCCGCATGGACGTGCTGCAGCACCTCGGGATGCCGGTCGTCGTCGACGCCACCCCCGAGCTCGGGATGGTGTCGTGATGGACGCCCTGCTCGAGCCGTTCGGCTACCAGTTCGTCGTCAACGGCATGTACGCCGCCCTGCTGGCCGGCGCGCTGTGCGGGCTGCTCGGCGTCGTCATCACCCTGCGCGGCATGAGCTACATCGGGCACGGGCTGTCGCACGCCGTCTTCGGCGGCTACGCGGCCGCCCCGCTGCTCGGCCTGCCGATCGTGCTGGGCGCCGGCGCCTGGGGCCTCGGCTCGGCGCTGCTCATCAACACGGTCGCCCGCAGCCGCAAGATCGGTGCGGACGCCGCGATCGGCGTGGTCACCACCGCGTCCTTCGCCCTCGGCGTCGCCCTGCTGACGAAGTTCGGGACGCAGGGCCCGGCGTTCGACGCCCTGCTGTTCGGCAGCATCAACGGCGTCGGCACCGACGACCTCGTGCTGCTGGGCGCGGCCCTGGCCGGCACCGCCGCGGTGTTCGTCGTCTTCTACCGGGCGTTCCTGTTCACCACGTTCGACCCCGACGTCGCCGACGTCTCGGGGGTCAGCGTGCGGCTCATGGACGCCCTGCTGATGCTGGTCCTGTCGGTGTCGATCCTGGCGACCCTGCAGGTCATCGGCGTCACCCTCGTGGCCGCGACGCTGGTCATCCCGGCGGTGACGGTGCGCATGCTCACCGACTCGTTCAGCCGGATGCTGTGGACCTCGACGCTGCTCGGCGGCACCACCGGCGTCGTCGGGATGTACCTGAGCTACCACCTCGCGATCCCCTCGGGCACCACCATCGTGCTGCTGAACGCGCTGGCCTTCGTCCTCGCGCTGCTGGTCACCGGCCCCCGTGGGCTGCGCAAGGCCGCCGGCATGGACGACCACCACGACGCCCCCGTCGCGTCGCCCGTCGCGGCGGTGCGCGCCTAGTCTCTGCCCCCATGACTGGGCGGCTCTTCGGCACCGACGGCGTCCGCGGGCTCGCGGGCACCACCCTCACGCCCGAGCTGGCGCTCGCGCTCTCGCGCAGCGCGGCCCGCACCCTGCGCACCGGCGGCGACCGCCCGGTGGTGGCCGTCGGCCGCGACACCCGGCCGTCGGGGGAGATGCTCGAGGCGGCCGCCGCGGCGGGCTTCGCGAGCGCCGGCTGCGACGTCCGGCTGCTCGGCGTCGTGCCGACCCCCGCCGTCGCGCACGCCTGCGCCACGGGCGTCGCCGACCTCGGCCTGATGATCTCGGCGTCGCACAACCCGATGCCCGACAACGGGCTGAAGCTCTTCGGCGCGGGCGGCCACAAGCTGCCCGACGACGTCGAGGACGCCGTCGCCGCCGGGATGGACGCGGACGGCGACCGCCCGACCGGGCTGGACGTCGGGCGCATCGAGCGCCGCCCCGGCCGCCTGGCACGAGGCCTACGCCGACGCGCTGCTGGCGACCCTGGAGGCGCCGCTGGCCGGCCTGACGGTCGTCGTCGACTGCGCGCAGGGCGCGGCGTCCGGGCTCGCCCCGGAGCTGTACCGCAGGGCGGGCGGCGCAGGTCGTGGCCGTGTTCGCCGACGGCGACGGCGCGCACATCAACGAGGGGTGCGGGGCGACCCACCTGGAGGCGCTGCAGGAGGCCGTCGTCCGGCACGGCGCCGACGTCGGGATCGCCCACGACGGCGACGCCGACCGCTGCCTGGCCGTCGACGCGTCCGGGGCGGTCGTCGACGGCGACCGCATCCTCGCCGTCTGCGCGCTCGGCCTGCGCGACCGCGGGCTGCTGCCGACGGGCACGGTCGTCGCCACCGTGATGAGCAACCTGGGCTTCGTGCAGGCGATGCAGGGCGCGGGCCTGCAGGTGCTGCAGACCGCCGTGGGCGACCGCTACGTGCTGGAGGCGATGCGCGCGGGCGGGCACGCCCTCGGCGGGCGAGCAGAGCGGGCACGTCGTGTTCGGCGACCACGCCACCACCGGCGACGGCCTGCTGACGGCGCTCGCCCTGCTCGGCCGGGTCGCCGCCACCGGGCGGTCGCTGGCCGAGCTGGCCTCCGTGGTCACCGTCCTGCCGCAGGTGCTGCTCAACGTGCGGGCCGAACGGGCGCGGGCGCAGGCCGACGACGTCCTCGCGGCGGTGGCCCGGGAGGAGGCGGCGCTCGCCGGCAGCGGCCGGGTGCTGCTGCGCCCCAGCGGCACCGAGCCGGTGGTCCGCGTGATGGTCGAGGCCCCGACCGACGACGACGCGCGGGCCGTCGCCGACCGGCTCGCCGCGGTCGTCGGGGCCTAGACGATCCGGCGGTCCGCCGCCCAGCGGGTCAGCTCGCGGCGGTTGCTCAGCTGCAGCTTGCGCAGCACCGACGACACGTGCGTCTCCACGGTCTTGCCCGCGATGAACAGCTCGCCGGCGACCTCGCGGTAGGTGTAGCCGCGCGCGATCAGCCGCAGCACGTCGCGCTCGCGGGCGGTGAGCAGGTCGAGGTCGGCGTCGGCGGCGGGGGCCGCCGGCACGGGGGCCGCGAACGCGTCGAGCACGAAGCCGGCGAGCCGCGGCGAGAAGACGGCGTCGCCGTCGGCCACCCGGCGCACGGCGTCGGCCAGCTCGTCGCCGGAGACCGTCTTGGTGACGTAGCCGCGGGCGCCCGGCCCGGATGACGCCGATGACGTCCTCGGCGGCGTCGGAGACCGACAGGGCCAGGAAGCGGGTCGACGGCGCCCGGTCGCCGACGCCGGCCAGCACGGCCCGGCCCCCGCCGTCGGGCATGTGCACGTCGAGCAGGACGACGTCGGGCTGCAGCCGCACGGTCGCCTCGACGGCGTCGGCGACGGTCCCGGCCTCCCCGACGACGTCGACCGCGGTGCCCAGCGGCGCCAGCTCCGAGCGCACGCCGGAGCGGAACAGCCGGTGGTCGTCGACCAGCAGCACCCGCACCGGGTCAGCCACGCGGGCACCGTCCAGCCGGACCTCGGTGCCCTCGCCGGGGGCGCTGCGGACGACCGCGCGGCCGCCGTGCCGGGCCATCCGGCCGACGATCGAGCCGCGCACGCCCTGCCGGTCGGCCGGGACGTGCTCGGGGTCGAAGCCGGCGCCCCGGTCGCGCACGAAGACCTCCACCCGGTCGGCGGTGACCTCGGCGTACAGCGACACCGCCCCGACGCCGGCGTGCCGGGCGGCGTTGACCATCGCCTCGCGGGCGGCCGCGACGAGGGCGAGCAGGGCGTCGTCGGGAGGGGCGTCGCCGACCACGACCGCCTCGACGGTGATGCCGTGCGCCTCCTCGACCTCGGCGGCGGCGCGCTCCAGCGCGGCGGCGAACGCGACGGGGGCGGACGCCGGGGCGTACAGCCAGCCGCGCAGCTCGCGCTCCTGGGTGCGGGCCAGCCGGGCGACCTCGCGCGGGTCGTCGGCGGCCTTGCGGATGAGCGCGAGGGTCTGCAGCACCGAGTCGTGCACGTGGGCGGCGACCTCGGCCCGCTCCTGCGAGCGGATCCGCTCGCGCCGCTCGGCGGACAGGTCGGAGGTCATCCGCACCCACCAGGGGCCGGACAGCACGACCAGCCCGACGACGGCCAGCACCGTCGACAGCAGCCCGTCGCGCGCGGCCCCCAGCTCGCCCCGGGAGGCGAGGAACCCGGCGAGCCCGGCCACCAGCAGCCCCGCCCCGGCGACCACGGGCAGCAGCCGACGGCCGCGGGCCGCGCCGAGCAGCCGGGCCCGGGAGGCGGCGTCGGCCTGCTGCCAGACGAGCACCACCCCGCCGCCGACGGCCAGCAGGGGCAGCAGCGGCAGGCCGCCGAGGGTGGTGCGCAGCAGGAGCAGGGCGCCGAGGCCGAGCGCGCCGAGGGCCAGCGGCTGGGCGAGCGAGCGGCTGCCGGCGCCGCCCGGGCCCTGCGGCAGGAGCAGCCACCAGACGCCGTAGAGCACCACGCCGAGGCCGCCCGTCACGGCGAGCACCACGAAGGCCGCCCGCACCGCGAGGACCGGCACCCCCACGTGCACGGCGATGCCGCTCGCCACCCCGCCGAGCGCGCGCCCCTCCGCGGGGCGCAGCAGGCGGGGAGCGGTCATGCCCCGAGGCTGCCACCCTGCGGCGCCCCCGGGGGATCAGGGACAGACCCTGAGACGCAGACCAGGGTCGGGCCCTGATGCGCCCGGGGCCGCTGCGGGACCATCGTCGCCGCCATGACCGAGACCCTGTTCGAGCCCCCGCCCCCCGGCGACCCGTCCACCCCGCCCTCCGGCCGCGCCGCCGGTCCCGTCCGGCTGGTCCGCGACCCCGCCGACAAGGTCGTCGCCGGCGTCTGCGCCGGCCTCGGCCGCAGCACCGGCACCGACCCCGTCCTGTGGCGGGTGCTCGTCGCCGTCCTCGTCCTCGCCGGCGGCGCCGGGCTGCTGGTCTACGCGCTGGGCTGGCTGCTGGTGCCGCGGGCCGGCGCGCCGGAGTCCGCGGTGGAGCGGCTGGTCCGCGGCGGGGCGGTCCCCGCGGCGACGGCGGCGGTGCTGGCCGTGCTCGCCGTCGTCGTCCTGGGCATCGGCTTCGGCGACGGTCGCGGCCCGGTCGCGCTGCTCGTGGTCGGCGCGCTGGGACTGCTGGCCGTGCGCGAGCGGCGCGCGTCCGGCCCGCCCGCCCCGGCGTGCCGAGCCGTGGGCCGGGGGCGTCGTCGCGGCGCCCGCCCCGCGGGAGCGCTCGCCGCTCGGCCTGGCCACCCTCAGCCTGGCGGTGCTCGTCGTCGGCGGGCTGCTGCTCGCCGCCCGGGGCGGGCTCGACGGCGTCACCCCGCCGCGGGTGCTCGCCGCCGCGCTGCTCGTCGTCGGGGCCGGGCTGCTGGTCGGCACCTGGTACGGGCGGGCCCGCTGGCTGCTGCTGCCCGGCGTCCTGCTGGTGCTGGCCCTCGGCGCGACGACGGCGGTGCAGGGCCCGTACGGCTGGGAGGTGGGCGAGCGCACCTGGGTGCCGGCCGACGGCACCGGCGACGCGCGCTACCGGCTCGGTGCCGGGGAGGCCACCCTGGACCTGCGCGGCCTGCAGCCCGGCGAGCTCGACCGGGTGCGGGCCCAGGTCGGGGCGGGGCACCTGGTCGTGCTCGTGCCCGACGGCCTGCCGGTGCGGCTGTCGACGGACGTGCAGGCCGGCGAGGTGGTGCAGGACGGCGCTGGCCGACGCACCACCCCCGCCGCCGGGACCCCGCACCGTGCTCGACCTGTCCGTCCGCGTCGGCCAGATCGAGGTGCGCCGTGTCGCAGGCATGACCGCGACGCCGTCAGCCTCATGGGCGGGCTGCTGCTGGTGCTCGTGGCGCTCGGCGCCCTCCTCGACAGCCTGACCGACCTGCGGCTCGACGCCGGCTGGGCCGGGCCGCTGGCCCTGGTCGCCGTCGGGCTGGTCGGGCTGGCCGCCTCCGTACGGCGGACCGGGACCTAGGGTCGCGACGGTGAAGAACCTGACCCGGGACGAGGCGCGCCGCCGCGCCGCGCTGCTGCACGTCGACTCCTACGAGGTCGCCCTCGACCTCACGCAGGGCGAGCAGACGTTCGGCAGCACGAGCGTCGTCCGCTTCACCTGCCGGGAGCAGGGGGCGAGCAGCTTCCTCGAGCTCGACGGCGAGCTGGTGTCGGGCACCCTCGACGGCCGGCCGCTGGCGCTGGACGGCAACCGCATCGCCCTCGAGGGGCTCGGCGGCACCCACGAGGTGCGGGTCGAGGCGCGGTGCGCGTACAGCCGCAGCGGCGAGGGGCTGCACCGCTTCGTCGACCCCGCCGACGGCGAGGCCTACCTGTGGGCGCAGGCCTTCCTGGACGACGCGCAGCGGATGTTCGCCTGCTTCGACCAGCCCGACCTCAAGGCGACCTTCGACGTCGGCGTCACCGCCCCGGACGGCTGGACGGTCGTGCTCAACAGCCGGGCCACCCAGGACGGCGCGCACTGGACCGGGGCGACGACGCCGCGCCTGTCGCCCTACCTGGTGCACGTCAGCGCCGGCCCGTGGCACGTGCTGCGGCGCTGGTCCGGCGACGTCGAGCTCGGCCTGGTCTGCCGCCGCTCGCTCGCCCCGCACCTCGACGCCGACGCCGACGAGCTGTTCGAGGTGACCGCGCAGTGCTTCGCCCACCAGGAGCGCCTGTTCGGCCGGCCGTACCCGTTCGGCGACAGCTACGACCAGCTGTTCGTCCCGGAGTTCAACCACGGGGCGATGGAGAACGCCGGCGCGGTCACCTTCACCGAGGACTTCCTGCCGCGGTCGCGGACGACGCAGGGCGAGCGCCGCAAGCGGGCGATGGTGGTCGCCCACGAGATGGCCCACATGTGGTTCGGCGACCTCGTGACCATGCGCTGGTGGGACGACCTGTGGCTCAACGAGTCGTTCGCCGAGCTGCTCGGCTTCTGGACCGTCGAGGAGGCCACCCGCTTCGAGGGCTCGTGGCTCGACTTCTGCACCAGCCGCAAGGCCTGGGGGTACCGCGCCGACGCCGCGCCCACCACGCACCCCGTCAGCGGCCCGGTCGAGGACAACCGCAGCGCCCTGCTGAACTTCGACGGCATCAGCTACGCCAAGGGCGCCTCGGTGCTGCGGCAGCTGTCGGTGCTGCTCGGTCCCGACGTCTTCTTCGCGGGGGTGCGGCGCTACCTCGACGCCCACGCCTGGGGGAACACGTCCTTCGGCGACCTGCTCGGCGCCCTGGAGCAGGAGAGCGGCCGCGACCTCGGCGACTGGGCGCGCTCGTGGATGCAGACGACCGGGACCTCGCTGCTGCGCCCCGTGGTGGACGGCGACGTCGTCGAGGTCCTGCAGGAGGGCCCGGTGCTCCGCGAGCACCGCACCGCCGTCGGCCGCTACGGCCTGCAGGACGGCCGGCTGCGGCTGCTCGAGCAGGTGCCCGTCACCGTCGCGGGGGAGCGCACCCGCACCGCCGCCGCCCCCGCCGACCTGCTGCTCGTCAACGACGGCGACCTCACCTTCGCCCGCACCCGCTTCGACGCCCGCTCGCTGCAGACGGTGCAGACGTCCCTCGGGCTGCTGGAGGACCCGCTGGCCCGGGCGCTGTGCACGGCGTCGCTGTGGGACGCCCTGCGCGACGGCGAGCTGCCCGCCCGCACCTACCTGCAGGCGCTGCGGGGCGCGCTGGCCGCCGAGACCGACCCGACGGTGCTGGAGACCCTCACCGCGCCAGGCCCGCACCGCCGCCGTCCTGTACTCGGCGCGCCCGGAGGCCGCTGCCGAGCTCGCCGAGACGCTCGCCGCCCTGGCCCGCGCCGCCGAGCCGGGCAGCGACCTGCAGCTCGTGCTCGCCAGGGGCTGGGCCACCACCACCAGCGCCCCCGCGCAGGTCCGCGGCCTGCTCGACGGCGCCCTGCCCGGGCTCGCCGTCGACGCCGACGTCCGCTGGCACCTGCTCGTCCGCCTCGCCGCCCTCGGGGCGCTCGACGAGCAGGAGCTCGCCCGGGAGGCCGACGCCGACCGCACCGCCGCGGGGGAGCGCAGCGCCGCCACGGCGTCCGCCGCCCGCCCCGACCCCGCCGCCAAGCAGGCCGCCTGGGACGCCGTCGTCCGGGACGCGTCGCTGAGCAACCACCGGGCCGCCGCGCTGGCCACCGGCGTGTGGCAGGCGGGCCAGGACGCCCTGCTGGAGCCCTGGGTCGACCGCTACGTCGCCGACGTCGAGGGCGTCTGGGCCTCCCGCACCCCCGAGCTCGCGCAGGCGGCGGCCCGGCTGCTGTTCCCGCGCACCCTGCCCCGGCCCGACGTCCTGCTCCGGGTCGACGCCCTGCTGGCGCGCGAGCTGGCCCCGGGGCTGCGCCGGGTCGTGCTCGAGCAGCGCGACGACCTCGCCCGGGCCGTCGCGGGGCGCACCGCCGACGTCTGAGCAGCGCGCTTTCCGGACCTGGACGGCCCCCGTGTGGTCGGGTGTGTCGTCCGACGGCCCGGGGGGAGGCGGCGGGGATGCAGGCAGCACCGGCCGTGCTCGGCCCGGAGACGGCGACGCTCGCCGCCCCCGACCGCGCGGCGCTCGCCCGGCTGTGGTCGGTGGCGGCCCGCTCCGGTGCCCGCGACGTCGCCGTGCTCGCCGAGCTGTCCCTCGTGCTCGCCGCCCTCGGCGCCCCCCTCGAGCTGGTCGGGCGTGCTGCCGCCTGCGCCGCCGAGCAGGCCCGCTCCGCCGAGGTCGGCCTGCGGCTCGCCGAGGCCTACGCGGGCGCGCCCGTCGCCGTCGTCCCCCCGGTCGGGCTGCTCGCCCGCTCGCCCGGCGGCGTGCGGCGCCCGCACCGCGCGCTGCGCCGGCTGGCCGTGCGGGCGCTGCGCGACGGCTGCCTGCTCACCGGCCACACCGCGCAGGTCACCTGCTGGGCCTCCGCGACCGCCGTCGACCCGGCCGTCCGGTCGGCCCTGGCCCTCGTCGCGGACACCGAGGCCCGCGCCGCGGCGCTCTGGTCGGACGTCCTGGACTGGACGCTCGGGCAGCGCCCCCGGCTGCTGCGCCGGCTGCGCAGCGTCGACCTCGCCGGGCGCAGCCCGCTGCAGGAGCTGGTGGGCAGCGTGACCGGGGACGCCGCGGTGCTGGCCGCCCACGGCTGGCCGCGGCCCGACCAGGTGCAGCGGCTGTGGGCGGTGCACCGGGCGGGCGTGCTGGCCCGGCTCGCCGCCGGCCCGGCCGGGCCCACCGCCTGAGGCAGCCCGGACCGGGCAGCCCGCGCGACTAGCCTGCGAGCCATGTGCGGCATCGTGGGCTACGTCGGCGAGAAGGCCGGACTGGAGGTCGTCCTCGACGGCCTGCGCCGGTTGGAGTACCGCGGCTACGACAGCGCCGGCGTCGCCGTGCTGTCGCCCGAGGGGCTGCTCCACGTGGAGCGCAAGGCCGGCAAGCTCGCCAACCTCGACGAGGTCGTGTCGCAGACGTCGCTGCCCGGCAGCCTGGCCATCGGCCACACCCGCTGGGCGACGCACGGCCCGCCCACCGACCGCAACGCCCACCCGCACGTCGACTGCAGCGGCCGGGTCGCCGTCGTCCACAACGGCACCATCGAGAACTTCGAGGTGCTGGTCGGCGGCCTGGAGCGCCGGGGGCACGAGCGGCGCAGCGACACCGACACGGAGGTCGTCGCCCACCTCGTCGAGGAGCGGTACACCGAGGGTCCGACGAAGGGCGACCTGCCGGCGACCGTCCGCAGCATCTGCACGGACCTCGAGGGCTCCTTCGTCCTCGTCGTGGCGCACCAGGACGAGCCCGGGCTGGTCGTCGCGGCCCGGCGCAACCTGCCCCTGGTGATCGGCCTGGGGGACGGCGAGAACTTCGTCGGCTCCGACGTCACCGCCTTCATCGCGCACACCCGCGAGGCCCGCGCCGTCGAGCAGGACCAGGTGGTCGAGGTGCGCCGCGACGGCGTCGTCGTCACCGACCTCGCGGGCGCGGTCGTCGAGGGCGACAGCTACCACGTCGACTGGGACACCGCGGCCGCCGAGAAGGGCGGCTACGAGTACTTCATGCTCAAGGAGATCGAGGAGCAGCCGCAGGCGGTGCGCGAGACGCTCGGCGGCCGGCTGCAGGAGGACGGCCTGCTGCACCTCGACGAGCTCGCCATGAGCGACGAGGACGTCCGCGGCATCGAGCAGGTGTTCATCGTCGCCTGCGGGTCGAGCTACCACTCGGCGCTCGTCGGCAAGTACGCCATCGAGCGCTGGTGCCGGCTGCCCGTGCAGGTCGAGATGGCCAGCGAGTTCCGCTACCGCGACCCCGTCGTCGGGCGGAACACGCTGGTGGTCGCGGTCAGCCAGAGCGGCGAGACGGCCGACACGCTGGAGGCCGTCCGGCACGCCCGCTCGCAGCGGGCCTGGGTGCTCGCGGTCACCAACACGGTGGGCTCCACGATCAGCCGCGAGAGCGACGCCGCCTTCTACACGCGCGGCGGTCCCGAGGTCGCCGTGGCGTCCACCAAGGCCGTCATCACGCAGATCACCGCGATGTACGTCGTCGGGCTGTACCTGGCGCAGGTGCGGGGCACCCGCGACGCCGACGAGGTGCGCGCCCACCTGCGCGACCTGCTCGAGGTGCCCGACCTCATCGCGCAGGTGCTGGAGCGGATGGGGCCGGTGCGCGAGCTGGCCCGCGAGCTCGCCGACGCCCCGCGGGTGCTGTTCCTCGGCCGGCACGTCGGCTACCCGATGGCGCTCGAGGGCGCGCTGAAGCTCAAGGAGCTGGCCTACGTCAGCGCCGAGGGCTTCCCCGCGGGCGAGATCAAGCACGGGCCGATCGCGCTGATCGAGGAGGGCACGCCCGTCGTCGTGCTGGCCCCGCGGCACGCCCTGCAGGCCAAGCTCATCAACAACGTGCAGGAGGTCCGCGCCCGCGGCGCCCGCACCATCGTCATCGCCACGGACGGCGACGAGAGCGTGACGCCCTACGCCGACGTCGTCATCCGCATCCCGGACACCAAGTCGCTGCTGACCCCGCTGCTGACCATCGTGCCCATGCAGGTCCTGTCCGCCGAGGTCGCGCGGGCCAAGGGCCTGGACGTCGACCAGCCGCGCAACCTGGCCAAGAGCGTCACGGTCGAGTAGCTCCGCGAGCAGGGGCCTAGTGGCCCGCGGGCGGCGGGCCGTAGCTCCAGGTGAACACCCGGCGCCCGCCCTTGCCGTCGCCGCCGGAGACGGTGCGCACGACGGTGGTGCGGAAGCCGCCGCCGTCGCGCGGCGCGCGCGGCTGGTGGTCCGCGACCACGCGGCGCCCGCCGTTGTCGCCGTAGAGCGCGACCGTCACCGACGACGCCGTCGTCGAGGCCTTCACCAGCAGGCCGTGCGCCGTGTCGTTGCGGAAGACGACGTCGATGGTCGGGAAGTTCACCGTCGACTCCCGGCCCGCGGGGTAGCGGCTGATGAAGAAGCTGTGCGGCTGGTGGTCGGGGATCGGAAGCCCGGCGAAGAAGGCCGCGTTGAAGGTGGTGGTGGCGAACTGCGACACCCCGCCGCCGACGACGTCCTCGAGCTCGCCGTCGATGATCGCCCCGTCGGCGACGAAGCCCTTGGCGCGGGTCCGGCGTCCGGCCGTGCCGTTCAGGGAGAAGGTCTCGCCGGGGGCGAGGTAGGTGCCGTCGACGATCTCGGCGATGCGCGCGATGTTGGTCGCCCGCGGCTGGCCCGCCGTGTAGTAGGTCGTGAAGGTCGAGACCAGCCCGGTGACGCCGGCGCCGGAGAGGGCGGCCGTCGTCCGCTCCGGCGCGACGGTGCGGGCGGGCAGCGCGCCGGTGCGCCCGCCGGACGCGACGAGCTCCGCGACCCGGGCGACCGCGGCCTCGACGTCGACGTCGACGCCGGTCCGCCCGGGCACGACGCGCACCTGCGCGGGCCGCGGGGTCCAGCTGGTGCTGCCCTTGTCGTCGAACCGCGGGGGGCGCCCCGCGACCTCGAAGCGGGCGTCCCGCGGTGCACGGTCGACGGCGGACGCCAGGCCCGCGACGGTCCGCCCGAGCACGGCGCGGTCGACGTCGAGGACCAGTCGGCCGTCGCGCCGCACGGCCCGCAGCGCCTCGCCGACCTGCCGCGGCGCGAGCTCGAGCACCGCCGAGCCGGCGCTGAGCCGGTAGGGCCCGGCGAGCGCGGCCCGGGCCTGCGCCGCGACCTGCTCGACCTCCTGCAGCGTCGACGCGGGGGCCGTCTCCTGCAGCGGCAGGGGCAGCGGCTCCGCCCGGCCGGTACGCAGCGCCTCGGTCAGCTGCGCGCGGGCGGCGGCCCGGTCGAGCTCGCGGCCGGCGACCGGCGCGCGCACGGTCACCGTCGTGCCCTCGACGGCGATCCCGCCGGGCTCGACCGCGCGCCGCAGGCCCGCCGCCAGCGCGTCCACCCGGGTGCGTACCGCCTGCTCGTCGACCTCCACCGGCAGGCCCACCGCGTGCTCCTGGCCGGGCAGCAGCGGCCCGACGACGGAGGCGAGCGGGTAGCCGCTGCGGCCGGCCCGCACGGCGCGGTCGGCGAGCCCCTCGAGCCCGACCGGGTCCACCAGGGCGGCGCGGTCGACCGGGATGCGCCGGTCACCGGCGGTGACCAGCAGCGGGCCGGTGGTCCGCGACAGCGCCAGCGGGCCGACCCGGGCCAGGACCTCCCGCCGGTCGAGCCCCTGGACGTCGACCCCCGCGACGGTCGTGCCGGGCAGCGCCTCCCCGGCGCGGGTGGCCAGCAGCGCGCCGGCCCCCGCCGTCACGGTCACGACCGTCGCCGCGGCGACCGTCGCCACCCAGGTGCCTGCCACTGCCCGTGCCTCCTCGCGCTGCGGTCTCGTCCCGCTGCTCCTGCCCCGCGACGGCGCCCGTGGTGTGACGGACGCGTGACGGCTGGGCGGGCCCGGGTGCAGGCCCGTCCGTACGCTGACGGGCGTGATCGTGGGTGTGGGCGTCGACGTCGTCGAGGTCGCGCGCCTGGCCCGGGCGCTGGAGCGCACCCCCGGGCTGGCCGACCGGCTGTTCACCGACGGCGAGCGGGAGCGGGGCGTGGAGTCGCTGGCCGCCCGCTTCGCGGCCAAGGAGGCGGTCGCCAAGGCGCTGGGCGCTCCCGGAGGCCTGCGCTGGCGGGACGCCGAGGTCGTGCAGCTGCCGTCCGGCCGGCCGGTGCTGCGGCTGCACGGCGGGGTCGCCGAGGAGGCGACGTCGCAGGGGATCACCGCGTGGCACCTGTCGCTGTCGCACGACGGCGGGGTCGCCACCGCGGTCGTGGTGGCCGAGTCGTGAGGCAGTCGTGAGGCACCTCCACACCGCCGAGCAGGTGCGCGCGCTGGAGGCGCCGCTGCTGGCCGCGCTGCCCGAGGGGACGCTGATGCAGCGGGCGGCGCACGGCCTGGCGCGGGCCTGCGCGGGGATGCTGCCGGCCGTCTACGGCTCCCGCGTCCTGCTGCTGGTCGGCGGCGGGAACAACGGCGCCGACGCCCTGTGGGCGGGAGCGCTGCTGGCCCGCCGCGGCGCGCAGGTCACCGCCGTCCTCGTCGGCACGCCGGTCGCCTCCGCCCTGGCCGGGTTCCGGGCGGCCGGCGGCCGGGTCGTCGCCGCGCCGGGGCCGGCCGACCTCGCCGTCGACGGGCTGGTCGGCCTCGGCGGCCGCGGCCCGCTGCGCCCCGAGGCCGCCGCGCTGGTCCGGCAGGTGCGCGCCCCCGTGGTCGCCGTCGACGTCCCGAGCGGCGTCGACGCCGACACCGGCGAGGTCGCCGGCGAGGCGGTGACGGCCGCCCTCACGGTCACCTTCGGCGTGCTCAAGCCCGGGCTGCTGGTCGCCCGCCGGCACGTCGGGCGACGTCGAGCTCGTCGACATCGGCCTGCCCGCGACGGCCACCGACCTCGCCGTGCTGGACGACGCCGACGTCGCCGCGCCTGCTGCCGCGGCCCGAGCCGCCGGCCGACAAGTACACGCGCGGCGTCGTCGGGGTGGCGGCCGGGTCGCCGGCCTACACGGGCGCGGCCGTGCTCGCGGTCGGGTCGGCCCTGATGGCCGGCGCCGGGATGGTGCGCTTCGCCGGCGCCGACCACCCGGCCGAGCAGGTGCGGCTGCGCTGGCCCGAGGCCGTCGTCTCGCCCTTCGACGAGGCCGGCCGCGTGCAGGCGTGGGTGGTCGGGCCCGGCCTCGGCACCGACGACGCCGCCGAGCACGTCGTCGAGCAGGTGCTGGCCTCCGACGTCCCGGTGCTCGTCGACGCCGACGCCCTGACCATCACCGCGCGCCGCCCCGGGCTGCTCGACCGGCGGGCCCCGACCCTGCTGACGCCGCACGACCGCGAGTTCGCCCGCTTCGGCGACGACGTCGGGGCGGACCGGGTCGGCAGCGCCCGCGCCCTGGCGGCCCGGCTCGGGGTGCACGTGCTGCTCAAGGGCGACGCGACCGTGGTCGCCGCGCCGGACGGCCGGGCGCGGGTCAACACGCACCGGCTCGACGGTCCTGGCGACGGCCGGGACGGGCGACGTGCTGTCGGGCGGCGTGGGGGCGCTGCTCGCGCAGGGGCTCGGCCCGCTGGAGGCCGGCGCCGTCGGGGCGCACCTGCACGGGCTCGCCGGCACGCTGGCCGCGCGCGGCGCCACCACGACCGCCGTCGGGGTGCTGGAGCACTGGCACGAGGCGGTGCGGTCCGTTGCGCAGTGAGGCCCGGGTCGAGCTCGGCGCGATCCGCGACAACGTGCGGGCGCTGCGCGCGCGGGCCGGCCGCGACGTCATGGCGGTCGTCAAGGCCGACGGGTACGGGCACGGGCTGCTGCCGTCGGCCCGGGCCGCCGTCGAGGGCGGCGCGGCCTGGCTCGGCGTCGCGTTCCTCGAGGAGGCGCTCGCGGTGCGGGCCGGCGGGATCGACACGCCGCTGCTGGCCTGGCTGTGGTCGCCGCAGGAGGACCTGGACCCGGCGGTCGCGGCGCACGTCGACCTCGGCGTCTACAGCCTGGCCGAGCTCGACCGCGCCGCCGCCGCCGCCCGGCGGACCGGCACGCCCGCCCGGCTGCACCTCAAGGCCGACACCGGCCTGTCCCGCGGCGGCGCGACGCCCGCCGACTGGCCCGCGCTCTGCGCCGCCGCCCGGCGGGCCGAGGCCGACGGGAGCGTCCGCGTCGTCGGGCTGTGGAGCCACTTCGCCCACGCCGACGCCGGGCCCGACCACCCCTTCGCGCGGCACCAGGTGCAGGTGTTCACCGAGGCGGTCGAGGTCGCCGAGCGGGCCGGGCTGCGTCCCGACGTCCGGCACCTGGCCAACAGCGCGGCCACGCTCACGGCGCCCCACGCGCACTTCGACCTGGTGCGGCCGGGGGTGAGCGTCTACGGGCTGTCGCCGGTGCCGCAGCTCGGTGCGCCCGCCGACTTCGGGCTGCGTCCGGCGATGTCGCTGCGCTCGCACCTCGCCCTGGTCAAGCGGGTGCCCGCCGGCAGCGGCGTCTCCTACCTGCACCGCTACGTCACCGAGCGGGACAGCACGCTGGGGCTGGTGCCGCTGGGCTACGCCGACGGCGTCCCCCGGGCGGGCACGAACGTGCTGCCGGTGCTGCACCGCGGGGTGCGGCGCACCGTGGCGGGGACGGTGTGCATGGACCAGTTCCTGCTCGACCTCGGCGACGACCCCGCCGACGACGGCGACGAGGTGCTGCTGTTCGGCCCCGGCGACGACGGCGAGCCGACGGCGCAGGAGTGGGCCGACGTCCTCGGCACCATCGACTACGAGGTGGTCACCCGGGTCGGCGCCCGCGTGCCGCGGACGTACGCGTGAAGGGCGGCCCGCTCGGCGCGCTGGTCGGCGTCGTCGCGCTGGGCGCGGGGGCCGGGCTCGCCGCCGAGCGCTACGCGATCGGGCGCACCCGGCTGCGCCCCGACCCGGACGCCCGCGAGCCCTGGTTCGCCCTGCCGGCCGACCGGGTGCGCGAGGTGGTCGCCGACGACGGCGTCCGGCTGCACGTCGAGGAGGTCGGGCCGGCGGACGCCCCGCTGACGGTGGTGTTCCTGCACGGCTACACCCAGGAGCTGGCCGTCTGGCACTACCAGCGCAAGGCCTTCGCCGCCGACGGGCGCGACCGGCTGGTCCTCTACGACCACCGCAGCCACGGCAGGAGCGGGCGCAGCAGCGCGGCGCACAGCACCATCGACCAGCTCGGCGCCGACCTGCACGCCGTGCTCGACGCCGTCGCCCCGGACGGCCCGGTGGTGCTGGTCGGGCACTCGATGGGCGGCATGACGGTGATGGCGCTGGCCGACCGCGCGCCCGAGCTGTTCGGCCCGCGCGTGGTCGGGGTGGCCCTGCTGTCGACGTCGACCGGGCGGCTGGCCGAGCTCACCCTCGGGCTGCCGGCCGCGGCGCTGCCGGTGGCCCGGCGGGTGCTCCCGTGGGTGACCCGCGGCGTGACCACCCGGGCCCGGCTCCTCGAGCGCGGCCGGCGGATGGGCAGCGACCTCGCGTTCGTGCTCGCCCGCCGGATGGCCTTCGGCAGCACCGACGTCAGCCCGTCGCTGGTGGGCTTCGTCGAGCAGATGGCCGCGCGCGCCCCCGTCGACGTCGTCGCGGAGTTCTTCGACACCTTCGCCGGGCACGACAAGCTCGCCGCGCTCGACGTGCTGCGGGCCGTCCCGGTGCTCGTCCTGGTCGGGTCGCAGGACCGCCTGACGCCGGTCGCGCACAGCGAGGCGATCGCCGCGGCGCTGCCCGACGCCGAGCTCGTCGTCGTCGACGGGTGCGGGCACATGGTGCAGCTGGAGCGGCCGGCCAAGGTCGACCTGCACCTGCGCCGGCTGGTCGAGCGGGCCCGCCCGTGAGCGCCTCCGCCCCGCTCGCGCAGGGGCTGTCGTGGGACGGGCTCGCCGCTGCGGTGCAGACCTGCACGCTCTGCCCCGAGCTCGCGGCCACCCGGCAGCGGGTCGTCGTCGGGGTGGCGCCGGCGGGGGCGCGGCTGCTCGTCGTCGGGGAGGCCCCGGGGGCGCAGGAGGACCAGACCGGGCAGCCGTTCGTGGGCAGGAGCGGGCAGCTGCTCGACCGGCTGCTCGCCGAGGCCGGCGGCGACCGCGCCCGCACGGCCGTGCTGAACACGCTGAAGTGCCGGCCGCCGGGCAACCGCCCGCCCACCCGGCCCGAGTCCGCGCACTGCCGCGGGTGGACGGCCCGGCAGGTGGAGCTGGTCGCGCCGCAGGTCGTCGTGACCCTCGGGCTGTCGGCGACCCGCTGGTTCCTGCCCGGCAAGGAGCGGCTGACCGACCTGCGCGGTCGCGTCCACGAGGTCGACGGCCTTCGGGTGCTGCCGACCTACCACCCGAGCGCGGCCCTGCGGTACGGCCCGGCCGGCGAGCCGATGGCCCTGCTGCGCGACGACCTCGCGACCGCCGTGCGGCTGGCCTCGTGAGCGCCGGCGGCGGGCCGGTGGAGGAGACCCACGTGCTGCCGACGGTGGCCGACACCGAGGCGCTCGGCCGCGCCGTCGCCGGGCGGCTGCGGGCCGGTGACCTGCTCGTGCTGTCCGGCCCGCTGGGCGCCGGCAAGACCGCGTTCGTGCGCGGCCTCGGCGCCGGCCTCGGCGTGCAGGGGCAGGTCACCAGCCCCACCTTCGTGCTCGCGCGCGCCCACCGCGGGCCGCTGCCGCTGCTGCACGTCGACGCCTACCGGCTGCGCGAGAGCGGGGCGGTCTCGCTCGACGACCTCGACCTCGAGGACGGCCTGGCCGACGGCGTCGCCGCGGTCGAGTGGGGCGACGGGCTGGTCGAGGGGCTCACCGACAGCCGCCTCGAGGTGCACCTGACCCGCCGCGACGACGACGTCCGGGTGGCCGTCCTGCGCGGCGTCGGCCCACGCTGGGCGTGAGCCGCGGGCACGCTCTCGCGCCTCCGGACGTCGTGCTGTTCGATGTCGGTGACGCCCGTCACCCCGCCGCACGACGAGAGGCCCCTCCGTGTCCCTGACGATCGCCAGCATCCTGGCGGAGTCCGCCGTCCGTCACGCCGACCGCACCGCCGTCGTGCTCGGCGACCTGAAGCTCACCTACGCGCAGCTGTGGGGCCACGCGAAGCAGTACGCGCAGGTGCTGCGCGACCACGGGATCGGCCCGGGCGACAAGGTCGCGCTCCTGCTGCCGAACACCCCGCACTTCCCGCTGGCCTACTACGGCGTGCTCGCCCTCGGCGGCGTCTGCGTCCCGGTGCACGCGCTGCTCAAGGCCGAGGAGATCGAGTACGTCCTCACCGACTCCGGCGCGAAGGCGCTGGTCTGCGCGGCCCCGCTGCTCGGCGAGGGCGCGAAGGGCGCGGAGCTGGCCGGGGTGAAGGTGCTCTCGGTCATGGAGCCCGAGGACGCGGGCACCCCCCGCATCGACCAGCTCGCCTTCGGCGCGGAGCCGGTCGACGCCGTCGTCCAGCGCGAGCCCGGCGACACCGCCGTCATCCTCTACACGAGCGGCACCACCGGCAAGCCCAAGGGCGCCGAGATCAGCCACCTGAACGTGACGATGAACGTCGTCGCCTCCGCGATGCACAGCTTCGACATCGACGAGGACGACGTCGTGCTCGGCTGCCTGCCGCTGTTCCACACCTTCGGCCAGACCTGCTGCATGAACACCGCGTTCTACGTCGGCGCCAGCGTCGTCATGCTGCCGCGCTTCGACGGCGCGCAGGCGCTCGAGCTGCTCGAGAAGGAGCAGTGCACGATCTTCATGGGCGTCCCGACGATGTACATCGCGCTGATCGAGGCCGCGAAGACCTCCGACATCCGCCCGAAGCTCAAGAGCGCGCTGTCCGGCGGCGCGGCCCTGCCCGTGCCGGTGCTGGAGAAGTTCTCCGAGGTGTTCGGCACCGACGTGCTCGAGGGCTACGGGCTCACCGAGACCTCCCCGGTCGCCACCTTCAACCAGGTCGGCTTCGCTCCCAAGCCCGGCACCGTCGGCAAGGCCATCTGGGGCGTCGACGTCGAGATCGCCAAGGCCGAGGTCGACGAGGCGATCGAGCTGCTGCCCGTCGGCGAGCTCGGCGAGATCGTCGTCCGCGGCCACAACGTGTTCACCGGCTACCTCAACAAGCCGGAGGAGACCGCGAAGGCGATCGTCGACGGCTGGTTCCGCACCGGCGACCTCGGCACCAAGGACGACGAGGGCTACGTGACCATCGTCGACCGCAAGAAGGACATGATCATCCGCGGCGGCTACAACGTCTACCCGCGCGACGTCGAGGAGGTCCTGCTCCGCCACCCGGCGGTCGGCCAGGTCGCCGTCATCGGCCTGCCGCACCCGAGCCACGGCGAGGAGGTCACCGCCGTCGTCGTGCGGTCCGGGTCCGACGAGGCGACCGAGGAGGAGATCATCGCCTGGAGCAAGGAGAAGCTCGCGGCCTACAAGTACCCGCGCAAGGTGCTGTTCGCCGACGCCTTCCCGCTCGGGCCGTCGGGCAAGGTGCTCAAGCGCGAGCTCGTCGAGCAGTACAAGGGCGAGTAGCCCTCAGGACGTGCAGAGGCGCGCCGCGGCGGACTTCGCCTCGGTGTAGGCGGTGTTGAGGGCGTGCTGCTCCCTGTTCCCGGTGGCGCGCTGCGCCGACGCCGCGACCTCGGCGGCCGCCTCGTGCAGCCGCGCCATGGACGCCGCCAGGGGCTGCCAGCGCCGCTCGCCCGTCGCGGCCGCCTCCGCGGCGTCCTGCGCACGGTCGAGCCGCGCGACGTCGGCCGTGCGCAGGGCGGGGCGCGCGAACAGGTCGCCGACCTCGTCGCAGGACGCCGAGGCGGACGCCGCCGGCGAGAGCGGCTCCTCGGCGGCGCACCCCGTGAGCAGGGCGACGGCGAGCAGGGCGAGGGCGACCTTCATGGGCGCTTGATCGGCGGTCGCCCCGCCCTGCCGGACCACCCGCCCGGGTGGTCGGGCCCTACGGCCGCAGGACGCTCGCGAACATCGCGCAGCCCTCGTCGATGGCGGCCTGGGCGCCGGGGCTGATCGGACCCATGTCGAAGAAGCCGTGGATCATGCCGTCGAAGCGCTTGACCTGGACCTCGACGCCGGCCGCGCGCAGCGCCTCGGCGTAGGCCTCGCCCTCGTCGCGCAGCGGGTCGAACTCGGCGGTGACGACGACCGCCGGCGGCAGCCCCTCGAGCGAGGCGTGGTGCAGCGGCGACAGCCGGGGGTCGCGGTCGTGCGCGGGGTCGGTGCTGTAGTGCCCGAAGAACCACTCCATCGTCTCCTGCTCGAGGAAGTAGCCCTTCGCGTTCTCGACGCGGGAGGGGTACTCGCCGCGGGCGTCCACCGACGGGTAGATGAGGAACTGGGCGGCCACCTGCGGGCCGCCGCTGTCGCGCAGCTGCTGGGCGACGACGGCCGACAGGTTGCCGCCCGCGCTGTCGCCGGCGACGGCGAGGCGCCCGTCGCCCTCGAACTCCTCCGGGTGCTCGCCGATCCACCGGGCGGCCGCGACCGCGTCGTCGGCGGCGGCCGGGAACGGGTGCTCCGGGGCGAGCCGGTAGTCGACCGACACGACGACGGCGTTCGCGCCGCGGCAGACGTTGCGGGCCATGTTGTCGTGGGTGTCGAGGTCGCCGATGACCCAGCCGCCGCCGTGGAAGAACGCGACGACCGGGAAGGGCCCGTCGCCCTCGGGCCGGTACACGCGCGCCTTCAGGTCGCCCTCGGCGCCGGGCACGGTGCGGTCGGTGGCCTCGCGGACGGGGACGACGTGCTCGGGGGTCCGGATGCCGGCGGTGAGCGCCAGGTACTGCCCGCGCCCCTCCTCCACGGAGCCCTCGGCCATGCCGGGCGCACCGCCGGCGGCGAGCATGTCGAGGACGGCGGCGAGGTGCGGGTCGAGCGGCACGGGGACTCCTGGAGGTCGGGCTGCGGACGCTACGACAGCCGCTCGGGCGCTGTCCGCAGGGATCGCCCTAGCCTGGGCGGGTGCTCGTCCTCGCCCTCGACACCAGCTCGCCGGCGGTGTCGGTCGCCCTGGTCGAGCTGTCGTCCGGCGTCGCCGACGACTCCTCCGAGCTGCGCTGGGGCCGGCAGGCCGACTGGTCGGTCGTCGACGGCAAGCGGCACGGCGAGCTGCTGGCGACCGGGGTGCGCGTGGTGCTCGAGGAGCTCGGCGCGAGCACCCGCGACCTGTCGGCGGTCGCCGTCGGCGTCGGGCCGGGCCCCTTCACCGGGCTGCGCGTGGGCATCACCACCGGCCTGGTCATGGGCGACGCCCTCGGCATCCCCGTCTACGGCGCCTGCTCGCTGGACGCCGTCGACGCGTGGAGCGACGAGCCCGGACGCCGCCTCGTGGTCACCGACGCCCGCCGCAAGGAGGTCTACTGGGCCGAGTACGACGAGGGCGACGAGCGGGTCGCGGGCCCGTCGGTGATGCGGCCGGCCGACCTCGCCGAGGCGCTGCGGGCGACGTCGTGGGAGGGCCGCGTCGTCGGCGACGGCGCCCACCGGTACCCCGAGCACTTCCCGCAGGCCGGCGGCCCCGGCTACCCCAGCGCCGACGCGCTGGTCATGCTCGCGGCGCGCCGGGTCGTCGACGCCGCCCCGACCGAGCAGCTGACGCCGCTGTACCTGCGCCGCCCCGACGCCGTCCCGACCGCCGAGCGCCCGCGGTGAGGTGCCCGGTGACCGACACCCCGCTGTGGCTCGACGCCTTCCCGCACGACTTCGAGGTCGCGCACGAGCGGACCCTGCGCGGGCTGTCCAAGGTGCCCGAGCGCGTCTACTACCCGGGCGCCCGGCGCGACGGCGGACGTGACGGCGCCTGGCTGCGCATCACCGCGGCCACCGGCCGCACCTGGACAGGCGTGTTCGCCAGCCGGCTCGTCGAGGGGCAGCTGTCGGTGGTCGCGTCCTGGCCCGAGCCGCACACCCTGTTCGTCGCCGTCGGCGACGAGCCGTACCTGGTCGACACCCGCGACCCCGACGCCTGGTCGCGGCTGGACCGGCCGGCCCCGCGGCTTCGACCCCCACCCGGGCGCCGGGCTGGCCCTGCTGCTCGACGCCGACGTCCTCGCCGCCTACGACGCCGCCGGCCTGGCCTGGGAGAGCGACGCCCTCGGCCCCGACGCCGTCCTGCTGGGCACGCTGGACGACGAGGTGCACCTGCGCTCCGGCGACCTGCTCCACCGGGTGTCGCTGCGGCACGGGCGGACCACCACCGAGCCGCTGTCGCGGTGACCGTCCTGGCCCGCTTCCGCTGGTGGCACGTCGACGCCGTCCAGGCGCTCGAGCAGCAGGTGTTCCCGGACGAGCCGTGGAGCGCCCGGCTGTTCTGGAGCGAGCTGGGCCAGGTCGACACCCGGCACTACCTGGTCGCCCTGCGGGACGGCGGCGTCGTCGGGTACGCCGGGCTCTGCGACTACCCCGACGAGGCGTTCGTGCAGACCATGGCGGTGGCGCCGTCGGTGCAGGGGCAGGGCGTGGGGGCCGCCCTGCTCGACGCCCTGCTGCAGGAGGCCGCCGCGCGCGGCCACCGGACGACGTCGCTGGAGGTCCGCGCCGACAACGTGCCCGCGCAGCGGCTGTACGCGGGCCGCGGCTTCGTGCAGGACGGGGTCCGCAGGGGCTACTACAAGGGCTCGGCCCCGGGAGAGAGGACGGACGCGTGGACGATGACGCGCCGCGGGTGACGCGCATGCCCGGACCGGTCCGCCCGCAGTGGGGCGAGCTCGACGCCGTCCTGCACCGGGTGCTGGCCGACGGCGGCACCCTCCCCGACCTGCTGGCCGCGGCCGACGAGGTCGCCCTGGAGGAGGACCTGGACCCCCGTCGCGCCGCCGAGCGCGCCCGAGCGCTGTGGAGCGACGATGACTGACGAGCCGCTGGTGCTGGGGATCGAGACGTCCTGCGACGAGACCGGCGTCGGCATCGTGCGGGGGCGCACCCTGCTGGCCGACGCCGTCGCGAGCAGCGTCGACGAGCACGCCCGCTTCGGCGGCGTCGTGCCCGAGGTGGCGAGCCGGGCGCACCTGGAGGCGATGGTCCCGACCGTCCGGCGGGCCCTGGCCGACGCCGGGGTCACCCTGGCCGACCTCGACGCCGTCGCCGTCACGGCCGGGCCGGGGCTCGCGGGTGCGCTGCTCGTCGGCGTCGCGGCGGCCAAGGCGTACGCCGTCGCGCTGGAGCGGCCGCTGTACGGGGTCAACCACCTGGCCGCGCACGTCGCCGTGGACGTGCTGGAGCACGGCCCGCTGCCCGAGCCCTGCGTGGCGATGCTGGTGTCCGGCGGGCACAGCAGCCTGCTGCTGGTCGAGGACGTCACCCGCACCCTGCAGCCGCTCGGCCAGACGGTCGACGACGCCGCGGGGGAGGCCTTCGACAAGGTCGCCCGGCTGCTCGGCCTCGGCTTCCCGGGCGGCCCGGCCGTGGACCGGGCGGCCCGCGAGGGCGACCCCGGCGCGATCGGCTTCCCGCGGGCGATGCCCGACAGCCTCGACGTCAGCTTCTCGGGGCTGAAGACGGCGGTGGCCCGCTGGCTCGAGGCGCACGAGGGGGAGGTGCCGGTCGCGGACGTGTGCGCCAGCTTCCAGGAGGCCGTCGTGGACACGCTGACCACCAAGGCGGTCCGGGCGTGCCGCGAGAACGGGGTGGGCCACCTGCTGATCGGCGGCGGCGTGGCGGCGAACAGCCGGCTGCGCGCCCTGGCGCAGCAGCGCTGCGACGCCGCCGGGATCGTGCTGCGGGTGCCCCGTCCCGGGCTGTGCACCGACAACGGGGCGATGGTGGCCGCGCTCGGGAGCCGGCTGGTCGCGGCGGGGGTGGCGCCGTCGCCGCTGGACCTGCCGGCCGACAGCGCCATGCACGTCACCGAGGTGCTGGCCCGCTCCGCCTGACGACGTCGCGCGCGGCGCCGAGCCACACGGTCGAGACCCAGGCCAGCAGCACCGCCGCGAGCAGCAGGGCGGCGGTCCGCACGGGCCCCGGACCGGCCGGGACGACGGCGGGCAGCACGCGGGCCGCGGGCAGGACGGCGAGGGGTGCCCGCACCGGCGCGGCGGCGGCGGGGGCCGGCTCCGGCGCGCGCGCCGGCCGCGACCGGGCGACCTGCGCAGCCGGGGGCGCAGCGGCGGGCGACGGTGCGGGCGGGGCGGAGCGGACGGACGGCGTCGGGTCCGGGGTCGGCGCCGTGCCCCGGACGGCGACCGGGACCGCCGCGGCCGGCCGCACCTCGGCGGGCGGGTCGGCCACCACGACGACGGCCGCCGCGACCCGCCGCTCGGCGCCGTCGCTGGGGCGGTTGAGCGCGCCTGCAGGGGTCGCCATCGTCGACGAGCCGCCGCCGTCGAGCAGGACGGCGTCGGTCGCCCCGATCCCGAGCAGGAAGGCGACGACCCCGCCGGCGGTCGGGCCGGGACCGCCGGGCTGCCGGCCGTCGAGCACGCCGAGCCACGTGCGGCCGGTGGTGTCCCAGGCGAGGACCGTGCGGGGCTCGGGGTCGCGCAGCATGGGGTCGGCCGGGTCGACCGGGGCGGGCCGCCCGTCGCGCAGCACCACCGGGTGCGCGCCCAGCCCCTCGGTGCTCGGGCTGGCGGTGGCGACCCGGACGCTGACGACGTCGTCGACGGCGAGCGGCACCAGCGCGGGCCCCTCGGAGGCCAGGACCGTGGTGCCCGGCACCAGCGGCGTCCCCCCGCCGGACCGCCGGGCGGTGACGACGGAGGCCACCGGCTCGCCCTGCGTGCCGGCCCGGCCGTGCAGGGTGCGCAGCAGCACCTCCGTGCAGGTGCAGGCGGGGGTGGCCGGTCCGGCGTCGGGGGTCCACAGCACGACCTGCCCGGCGGGCACCGGCCGGTTGACGGCGTGCAGCGACAGGCCCAGGCCGACGCCCTCGACGCTGCCGCGCCACGCGTCGTCGACGACCCCGAGGGGCGCCAGCGACAGCTGCTCGTGGCCGGGTCGGGGACTGCGCAGCACGCGCCCGCCGGCGACCAGCCCGCCGAGGACGCCGTCGTCGTCGAAGAAGTCGCCGTTGACCGCGACCACGCAGCGCGGCGTGCGCCGGCACAGCGCCGTCGTCGTCTCGCGGCCCCCGAGCAGCCCGCCGCCCGCCGGCACGACCCGGAGCCGGACGGCGGCGTCGGGGGCGAGCTCGGCGAGGTGGACCGGGGCGGCCGAGCCGGGGAACGCCCAGGTCGCGTGCACGACCCCGGGGGCGAGGGCCTCGCGGGCGAGCGGCGCCACGGGGTCCGCGGCAGCGGGGCCGAGCAGGGCCACGAGCACCAGGGACAGGGCGAGGGGCCAGGGGCGCCGGGGCGTCACCCCCGCAGGATCGGCAGCGGGGTGCCCGGTCCTCAGCCCTTCTGCGGGTCCGTGTCCGGATCGTGGCCGGCGGCCCACGCCGCGCGCAGGTCGTCCGGCACCCCGGCGGGGCGCGCGTCCTGCCCGACGACGACGTAGGTGGTGCGCACCTCGCACACCGGCCCGGTGGCCGTGCTCACGGTCAGCGGCAGGGTGAACGACGTCCGCCCGACCTCGACCGCGCCGACCGACACCGCGACGGTGTCGCCGAAGCGGGCGGGGGCCGACCACACCAGGCTGCTGCTCTTGACCCGGATGTCGAGGCCGCGCTCCAGGAGGGTGCGGTAGGAGGCGGCGAGCCAGGCGGTGCAGGCCTCGTCGGCGTAGGTCAGGTAGTGGGCGTTGAACACGATGCCCTGCTGGTCGCACTCGGCGTAGCGGACGGGGGCGCTCCAGACGGCGGTCACCCGGCCAGGGTGGCACCCCTTGGCACTCCCCGGGCCCGAGTGCTTGCGGCCTGGCACTCAGATGGTTAGAGTGCCAAGCGCGACGAGGTGCCTGACCCCCGCGACGGCAGGCCACTGAGCGCCACTCACGATCGACACGAGGAGCACTCATGACCACTGCGACGAAGGTCGCCATCAAGCCGCTCGAGGACCGCATCGTCGTCCAGGCCGTCGAGGCCGAGACGACGACGGCATCGGGCCTCGTCATCCCCGACACCGCCAAGGAGAAGCCCCAGGAGGGCACCGTCCTGGCCGTCGGCCCCGGCCGCTTCGAGGACGGCGCCCGCGTGCCGCTCGACGTGAGCGTCGGCGACAAGGTCCTGTACAGCAAGTACGGCGGCACCGAGGTCAAGCACGGCGGCGAGGAGTACCTCGTGCTGTCCGCGCGCGACGTCCTCGCCGTCATCGAGGGCTAGCAAGACCCGCTCTTCCCGCGAGGCCCCGCACCCGGAACGGGGCGGGGCCTCGCCCCTTCCTGTGCACGACAGACGTAGAGGACCAGCAATGGCCAAGGAACTGCAGTTCAGCGAGGACGCGCGCAAGTCGCTCGAGCGCGGCGTCGACAAGCTCGCCAACGCCGTCAAGGTGACGCTCGGCCCCAAGGGCCGCAACGTGGTCATCGGCAAGGCGTACGGCGGCCCCACCATCACCAACGACGGCGTCACCATCGCCCGCGAGATCGAGCTCGAGGACCACCTCGAGAACATGGGCGCGCAGCTGGCGAAGGAGGTGGCCACCAAGACCAACGACGTCGCGGGCGACGGCACCACCACCGCCACCGTGCTCGGCCAGGCCATGGTCAAGGAGGGCCTGCGGGCCGTCGCGGCCGGCGCCAACCCGATGGGCCTGAAGGTCGGCATCGACGCCGCCGTCGAGGCCGTCAACACCGCCCTCATCGCCGCGGCCACCGAGGTGCAGAGCCACGACGAGATCGCCGCCGTGGCCGCCCTGTCCGCCCAGGACGAGCGCGTCGGCGAGCTCGTCGCCGAGGCCATGGACAAGGTCGGCAAGGACGGCGTCATCACCGTCGAGGAGTCCAACAGCACCGGCCTGGAGCTCGAGCTCACCGAGGGCATGCAGTTCGACAAGGGCTACATCAGCCCCTACTTCGTCACCGACGCCGAGCGCATGGAGACCGTCCTCGAGGACGCCGCCGTGCTCATCGTCAACGGCAAGGTCGGCGCCCTGGCCGAGCTGCTGCCGCTGCTGGAGAAGGTCGTGCAGGCCCAGCGGGCGCTGCTGATCGTCGCCGAGGACGTCGAGGGCGAGGCGCTGTCGACCCTGGTCGTCAACGCCATCCGCAAGACGATCAAGGTCGCCGCGGTCAAGGCCCCCGGGTTCGGCGACCGCCGCAAGGCGATGCTGCAGGACATGGCGATCCTCACCGGCGCCCAGGTCGTGTCGGCCGAGGTCGGCCTCAAGCTCGACCAGGTCGGCCTCGAGGTCCTCGGCCGCGCCCGCACGGTCACGGTCACCAAGGACACGACCACGATCGTCGAGGGTGCCGGCAGCAGCGAGGACGTCGCCGGCCGCGTGGCCCAGATCAAGCAGGAGATCGAGGCCAGCGACAGCGACTGGGACAAGGAGAAGCTCCAGGAGCGCCTGGCCAAGCTGGCCGGCGGCGTCGGCGTCATCCAGGTGGGTGCGCACACCGAGGTCGAGCTCAAGGAGCGCAAGCACCGGCTCGAGGACGCCATCTCGGCGACCCGCGCGGCGGTCGAGGAGGGCATCGTGCCCGGCGGTGGCGCGGCGCTCATCCACGCCGCCTCGGTGCTCGAGGACGGCCTCGGCAAGGAGGGCGACGAGCTCGCCGGCGTGAAGCTGGTGCGCAAGGCCCTGGACGAGCCCGCCTTCTGGATCGCCAGCAACGCCGGCCTCGAGGGGCGCGTCGCCGTCAACCGGGCCCGCGAGCTCGGCGCGACCGACAAGAACCAGGGCCTCAACGCCGCCACCGGCGAGTACGGCGACCTGGTCAAGCAGGGCATCGTCGACCCGGTCAAGGTCACCCGCTCGGCCGTGCGCAACGCCGCCTCGATCGCCAGCATGCTGCTGACGACCGAGACCCTCGTGGCCGACAAGCCCGAGGAGCAGGCGGCCGACGCCGGCCACGGCGGCCACGGCCACTCGCACTAGTCCCTCCCGCACCACCCGCAGCCCGGTCCCTCCCGCGAGGGGCCGGGCTGCGGCGCGTCCGCGGCCGGGCGCGGGGAAGGCCTTCCGGGTGACGCACGGATGACGGTCGACGCGGTGGTGGTGGGCGGCGGCTCCAACGGGCTGGTCGCCGCGACGCTGCTGGCCCGCGCCGGCTGGAGCGTCGAGGTGCTCGAGCAGGCCGACGCCGCCGGGGGCGCGGTCGGCAGCAGCACCTCCCCCCGCGGCTACGTCCACGACTGGGGCTCGGCGTTCTACGGCGTCCTGCACACCAGCCCGGTCCTGCGCGAGCTCGGCCTCGACACCGCCGTCCCCTGGGCCCGCACCCCGACGCCGCTGGCGAGCCTGTGGCGTCCCGGCACGCCGGCGGCCCTGCTGCAGGCCGACGCCGCCGACACCGTGCAGGGGCTCGGCCCCGACGGCCCGGCCTGGGACGAGCTGTGGCGGTGGTGGCAGGCCGCGGGCGCCGCCCTGTTCGCCGCGCTGATGACGCCGCTGCCGGACCCGCGGGCCCTGCTGCGGGCCGCCCTGGTCGACGGGCCGCGCGGCGCGGTGCAGCTGGCCCGCACGGTGCTCGAGCCGCTGGAGGCGCACGCGGCCTACCGCTTCGCGGGGGACCCGGCCCGGCTGCTGCTGGCCGCGCACGCCACCCACGCCGACGTCCCCGTCGACGGCGCCGGGTCCACGCCGCCGGCCCTGCTGCTGGCGATGGCGGCCCAGCAGCACGGCATGCCGGTGCCCGTGGGCGGCGCGAGCACGCTGGCGCTGGCCCTGGTGCAGGCGGCCGAGAGCGCGGGCGCCGTCGTGCGGACCGGGGTGTCGGTGAGCGAGGTGGTGGTCCGGGGCGGCCGCGCCGTGGGCGTCCGCACGGCCGACGGCGGGGGGCTGGCGGCCCGCCGGGCGGTGCTGTTCAGCGGCTCCCCGCACGTGCTGGCGCGCGACCTCGTGGGGGAGCAGCACCTGCCGGGGGCCTGGCTGCGGCAGATCGCCCGGCACCGCTACGGCAGCGGCTTCTTCCGGGTCGACGTCGACCTCGACCGGCCGGCGCCCTGGGCCGACGAGCGGGTGCAGCAGGCGAGCGTCGTGCACGTCACCGGCGACCTCGACGAGCTCGCCCTCAGCCAGGCGCAGGTGCGGCGTGGCCTGCTGCCGGACGCCCCGCAGCTCGTCGTCGGGCAGCAGGACCGGGCCGACCCGACGCGGGTGCCACCGGGGGCGGCGAGCCTGTGGGTGGAGTGCCACTGCCCGGCGCGGCCGCGGGGGGAGGGCGACGGGTGGCGCGAGCGGCTGACCGAGCGGGTGCTCGACCGGCTGGAGCAGCACGCCCCGGGCCTGCGCAGCAGCGTCGTCGACGTCACCGTGGCCACGCCGCTCGACCTCGAGGCGCGCGACCCGGCGCTCGTCGGCGGCGACGTCGCCGGCGGCTCGGCGTCGCTGGACCAGCTGTCGGTGTTCCGGCCCGCCGCGGGCTGGTCGCCGTACGCCGTGCCGGTCCGCGGCCTGTACCTGTGCGGGGCGAGCGCCGCGCCCGGCGGTGGCGTGCACGGCATGAGCGGGCGCAGCGCGGCCCGGGCGGTCCTGCGGCGCGAGCGGTGGTCCAGGCGCTGAGCCCGGTGGCCACGGGGCTGAGCCGCACCTCACACGACAGCGGGGGACGAACAGGGCACGATGGGACTCCGTCCCCCTGTCCCGGAGGCCCCCGGTGCGCCGCTCGCCCGCCCTGCTCGTCCTGGCCGCCCTCGCGGCCGCAGCGCTGGCCGTCCCCGCCGCGGCCGCAGCCGGGCCGGCGACCGCCTCCCCGGCCGACCCGTCCGCGCCGCTGCGGTGGCGGGACGGAGCCCTCGGCGGGGCCGGGCTGCGGCCGCCGTCCCCGGGGGAGCAGCTGCGGGCACGCGTCCCCTCCGCGCGCCGGACGGCGTCGTCCGCCCCGTCGGTGAGCGCCCTGCGGGCCGCGCCGCTGCCGGGTGCGCCGGTGCCGACCGCGCCGCTGCCCGCGCCGCCCTGCCCGCTGCCCGCGCCGACGACCGCCGCCGGCTGGCAGGCCGCCTTCGACGGCCTCAACGACGCCAGCTGGTCCGGCGCCGACCAGGGCAGCAGCCTGCGCCTGCCCGACGGCCGGCTGCTCTGGGTCTTCGACGACACCTTCCAGGGCGGCGAGGAGCCGGACGGCTCGCGCTCGCCCGGCACCCGGTTCGTCCACAACAGCCTCGTGCTCAGCGACGGCGGCTGCCTGCGCGGCGTCACCGGCCCGACCGGCGCCGAGGTCGTCCCCGACACCCCGGACGGCCAGTGGTTCTGGCCGCTGCACGCCGTCGTCGACGGCGGCCGGCTGTTCCTGCCGTCCTCCCGGGTGGCCCGGGTGACCGGCCCGGACGACGTGTCGAGCTTCAGCACCGACGGCACCTGGCTGGCCGAGCTCACCCTGCCGGCCGGTGGGACGCCGACGTTCAGCAGGCTGTGGAGCACCCCCGCCAGCGGCACCCCCGACACCACCCCGCAGTGGGGCAGCGCCGTCGCCCAGGCCGACGGCTACACCTACGTCTACGGGACGCAGCGGGTCGCCGAGCCGTTCGTGTTCGGCAAGGCCCTGTACGTGGCGCGCGTCCCGGCCGGCAAGCTGACCTCGCTGTCGGCCTGGCGGTTCTGGGACGGCTCCCGCTGGGTCGCCCCGGCCGGCAGCGCGAGGGCGGTCAAGGGCGCCGTCGGCGGGGTGTCGACGTCGCTGTCGGTGTGGAGGGCCGGCGACGGGACCTGGCGGGCGCTGACCAAGAAGGACGACTACCTCGGGCAGGACGTCGTGCTGCTGCGCGCGCCCGCCCCGACCGGCCCGTGGTCGGAGGTCGTCGTCGGGACGTCGCCGTCGGGGGCGCAGCCGGGGCAGACGACGTACAACGCGTTCGGCCACCCGCAGGTGCCGCTGACCGACGGCGGCCTGCTGTGGTCGGTCAGCCGCAACGACGACTGGGCCGACCACCTCGCCGACGCCGACCTCTACAAGCCGCAGTTCGCGCAGACCGCGCAGCGCTGACCGGCCGGTCTAGCCCTTCGGGGTGGTGAGGATCGCGCCCATCTCGAAGTGCATCGGGTCGGTGTAGTTCCAGTCGCCGCCCCAGCGGAAGCCCCACCGCTTGAACACGGCCACGACCTCGGGGTCCATCGTCCCCTTGATGCCGCGGTAGTTGGTGGAGGCGTCCATGTCGATCGCGATGCCCCAGGTGTGCAGCGAGATCGACCGCTCGGGGTTGCGCTCGATGAAGCGCGGGACGTAGCAGCCGTCGTAGCTGTGCAGGGTGGCGTCCAGGCCGCGGTCGACGACCTCCTGCAGGGCGCCGCGCAGCTGCGGGAGCATCAGCTTGTGGCACGTGACGGTGCCCATGATCGGCACGGTGCCCGTGCGGATGTTGTCGCGCACCCAGGAGGCGTCGGGCTGGATGGTGCCGTCGGGGAAGTACCGGTAGGAGAAGGCGCCGAAGGCCTTGGCCGCCCGGCTGCCGGTGAGGAAGGCCACCGGGTTGGAGGCCGGCGCGGTCAGCAGGTCGACCTGCGCGCCGCTGCCGGTGATCGCCCGGACCTTGCGGGCCAGCACCACCGGGTCGACGCCCTTGCCGGCGGTCAGCAGCATGCCGGTGGCCGCGCGCAGCCCGAGGTCGCGGCCGGTCTCGTCGTCGACCACGAGGTCGGTGCGGGGGACGCCGGTGCTGGCCAGGGCGCCGAGCCGGAGCTCGCCCTCGGGGCCGCGGCCGCCGTCGGCGACCGTGACGGTGCCGCCGAGCGGCAGGGCCCGGCTCTTGGCGACGGCGTGGCTGGCGACGGCCTCGCCGCGGGCGACGGCCGTCCAGACGGCCGTGGCCTCGGCGGTGCCCTCGGGCGCGAAGGCGCGGAACGTGGAGGGGTCGACGCCGACGGCGCCGACCGGCTTGCCCGCCAGGCGCACCGTGCCGGCCCGGAAGACGGCGGTGCCGCCCGCGGGGCTGAGGGCGGCCAGGTCCTTCAGCGCCGCCGCCGACATGGTCGTGCGGGCGACGACGAGGACGTCGGGACGCTGGCGCGCGGAGAGCGGGCGGACGGTCACCGGCGCGGCGGCGGCCCGCCCGCGGACGGCGGTGGAGGCCGGGGCCGGCACCGTCGGCTCGGGGGTGGGGCTGCCCGGGGGCGCCTCGACGGCCCGGAGCGCGTCGGACGGGGCGGGGGCGGCCGTGCGCTCGCGCTCCTCGGAGCCCGCGCTGCAGCCCGCGAGGGCCAGCAGGACGAGCGTGGACGCGGCGGTCCGGTGGAGGCGCAGGCGCACCGCGTGGGCTCCCGGGTCGGTTCGTGGCAGCTTCGAGGCAGTGCCGGCAGACGGAGTGGTCACAGTACGTGACCCGACCCCGTCCGCGCAGGTGCCCGGAGCGCCGGGAGGCTCAGCTGGCGACGGCCCCGTGGTCGACCTCGTGGCTGACCGCGTGCCGGCCCTCGCGGCGGGCGATCTCGGCCTCGCGCTCGGGCTCGGACATGCCTCCCCAGACGCCGTAGGGCTCGCGGCTGGCCAGGGCGTGCTCGCGGCACAGGCGCATCACCGGGCAGGTGCTGCAGACGGCCTTCGCGGCGGCCTCGCGGTTGGCCCGGCTGGGGCCGCGCTCGCCCTCGGGGTGGAAGAACAGCTCGGTGTCCTTGCCGCGGCAGGAGCCGAGGAGCTGCCACTCCCACTTCTCGGCCTGCGGTCCGGGGAGGCGTCGGATGTCGGTCATGGGCGGACTCCTGTCCGTCGTGCAGCGGCGGGGTCGGGGCTGCTGCGGCTGACACTACAACCGCGCCACAGGTTGTTCAAGGGTCTGCGACGATCCGATCTGTGAGCGTGCGGAACGCGCCGGATCCGCGCCACCACCGCGCCAGCACCGCGCCAGAGGCGCGCCACAGGTGCTCCGTCCCGGCTTGTGCCCCGGTGCGGGCGGCCGCAGACTCGTGCCGTGGACAGCCCCGGGACGTCGCGTGCGCTCTCGGTGCTGCCCAGCTCGGGCTCCGCCGCGGGGGCCGCCGACCAGGCCGCTGGGCCTCCCGACGACGGGAGCGACGGGCCGCGCCTGACCGTCGCCGCCGTCGCCCGCCGCCTCGGGGTCGCCCCTGCCACGCTGCGCACCTGGGCCCGCCGCTACGACCTCGGCCCGAGCGAGCACGCCGCCGGCGCGCACCGCCGCTACAGCCTCACCGACGTCGCCCGGCTCGAGACGATGCGCCGGCTGACCCTGGAGGGCGTGCCGCCGGGCGAGGCCGCCCGCTTCGCCCTCGCCGGCACCCCGCAGCCCGTCGCGCTCGCCACCGACGCCGCCCTGCCCGACGCCGAGGGCCGGCTGCCCCGCCGGCCCGGCGGCCCCGGGGGCCGGGTGCTGCCGCTGCCCGGCGCCGAGGCCGTCGTCCGCGGGCTCGGGCGGGCCGCCATGGCCCTGGACAGCGGGGCGGTGCTCGCGACGCTGCGCGGCCAGATCGCCGAGCGCGGGGTGGTGCGCACCTGGGAGGACGTCCTGCTGCCGGTGCTGGCCTCGGCCGGAGCCCGCTGGGCGTCGACCGGGGAGGGCGTCGAGGTCGAGCACCTGCTCAGCGACTGCGTCGTCACCGTGCTGCGCGAGACGGCGTCGCGGGCGCAGGAGTCCGGAGGCCGGCCGGTGCTGCTGGCCTGCGCGCCCGACGAGCAGCACGTGCTGCCGCTGCACGCCGTCGCCGCGGGGCTCGCCGAGCGCGGCCTCGCCGCCCGGGTGCTCGGCGCCGCCATGCCGGGCTACGCCCTGGAGGCCGCCGTCCGCCGCACCGGGCCGGCCGTGCTGTTCGTCTGGTCGCAGCTGCCCGGCAGCGCCGACCCGGCCGTGCTGGAGGCGCTGCCGGTCACCCGCCCACCGACGGCCGTCGTCGTCGGGGGGCCGGGCTGGTCGCCGGCCACGCTCCCGAAGCGGGTCACCGTCGCCCACGACATCGGCCACGTGCTGGAGCTCGTCGACCGGGCTGTCGGGGCCTGAGCGGCAGGGGGTCGCGGCGGGCCGGTGCGCGCTAGCGTCCGCGCGTGACCGCACCGGGTGACCTCGCCAGCCTGCTCGCCAGCGGGGAGCACGCGGCCTTCCACGGCAAGCCCGCCGCCGCCGCGACCGCCCTGGAGCAGGCCGTCGTGCTGGCGCAGTCGCAGGGCCGCAGCGCGGAGGTCGCCGCCGCGGCCTGGCTGCTCGGCGTCGCGCTCGGCGCGGGCGGGCGCTACGGCGCGGCGCTGTCGGTGCTGGCCCCGCTGGTCGAGTCGGCCGGCGCGGCCGGGGCGGCCCCCGAGCGGCGCCTGTTCGGGGCCCTCGCCGGCGCCACCATCGCCAGCGTCCACCGCCAGCTCGGCCGCCACGCCGTGGCCCGCGACGCCGACAGCGGCGCGCTCGCGCTCACCGACGGCACCGGCGAGGCGGCCTTCGACGCCCAGCTCGGGCTCGCCAGCGACGCGATCGGCCTGGAGGACGGCGACGAGGCGGCCCGCCGGCTCGCCGCCGCCGAGGCGCTGCTGCCGGAGCGGGCCGACGAGTGGTGGCGCCAGCGGGTGCGCTGCGACTGGGTCCGCGCCGAGGTCGCCCTGCTCGAGGGGCGGGTCGAGGACGCCGCCGTCCGGGCCGCCGCCGCCGTCGACCGCGCGGAGGCCGCCCGGGCCCCCCGCCACGTGGCGAAGGGGCTGCTGTTCCTCGGCCTCGCGCAGGTCAGCGGCGGCGACGGCGAGGCCGTCGGGACGCTGCGCCGCGCCGCCACGCTCGCCGAGTCGCTCGGCGCGCTGCCGCTGGTGTGGCCCTCCCGCGCCCTGCTGGGCGCGCTCGTCGCCGACGCCGACCCGGCCGAGAGCGGGCGCAGCCTGGCCGCCGCCCGCACCGCCGTGAAGGACATCGCCGGCGACCTCCCGCCCGGCGTCCGCGCGGAGTGGCTCGCCCGTCCCGACGTCGCCGCGCTGCTCGCGGACGCCCCCGCGTAGGCCCGTCGCCCCTCACCCACCCCGTCACCCACCCGGGTGAGCGCGCGCGGGTGGCCCGGAAGGGCCAGGCGGCGCCCGGACGGACCAGATCGCTCACGTCCGGGCCCCGCCCTGCCGATGCACCCGTCACAGCAGGGCGCCTCCCGGTGCCCTCGAGGCGGAGGGCGGAGGTGACCCGTGGGCAGCGACCCCTCCGTCCTGCTCGGCCGGCTCGCCGCCGGGCTCGCCACCGGCCTGCCGCTCGCCCCCGCCCTCGACCTGCTCGTCGACGGCCTCGGGCTGCAGAGCGCCGTGCTCCGCCGGACCACCGACGGGGCCTCCGAGCTGCTCGCCGTCGCCGGCGAGGTCGTCCACGCCGTGCCGGCCATGCGCGAGGCGACCGCCCCGCTGCGGCCGAGCGGCGTCGTCGACCTGCCCGTGCCCGGCCCCTCCGGCCCCTCGGGGCGCGAGGCCGCCCGGCTCACCGTCGTCGGCGCCCGCCCCAGCCAGCTGCCCGTCCTGCGCGCCGCGGCCGGCGTCGTCGGGCTCGCCCTCGCCGGCACGGCTGCCTCCGGGACCGGCGTCGCCGCCCTCCTGCTCGACGCCGAGGACGACGGCGACACCCTCGCCGACGCCCTGCACGACGGCCCCGTGCAGGCCCTCGTCGCCGCCCGCTACGCCTGCGACGCCGCCGTCCGCGGGGGCGACCCGGCGCTGGCCCGCGACGGCGTCCAGGAGGCGCTCGTCGGGCTGCGCCGCACGATGTGGCACCTGCGCCCCCGCGGCGGGGCGGGCCTGGCCGACGCCCTGGAGGCGCTCGCCGCCCGGCTCGCCGAGGCCGACGGCGCCCCCCTGCTGCTCGCCCTCGACGACGACGCCGCCTCGCGGCTCGACGCCCCGGCCCGCGCGCTGGCCTACCGGCTCGTGCAGTCGGTGGCCCGGGACGCGCCCGGCCCGGTGCGGGTCGCCCTGCACGGGCCGGACGGCAGCACCGCCGGCGTCCGGCTGGACGTCGACGGCGGCCGCGCCCTCGACGGCCCCGACCGCTGGCGGCGCCGGCTGCGCGCCCTCGGCGGCGACCTCAGCAGCAGCGCCGGCCGGCTGCGCCTGCACCTGCCCGCGACCGCACCGCCCCGCACGACGCCCACGTCCCCGCCCGCGCCCCACGACACGAAGGCCTGCTCGTGACCACGACCGTGCTCATCTGCGACGACCACCGCATCGTGCGGGAGGGCCTGCGCCAGTTCGTCGAGGGCGTCCCCGGCGTCGGCCGGGTCGAGACGGCGGCCAGCGGCGAGGAGGTCCTCGCCCGCTACCCGCACGAGAAGCCCGACCTGGTGCTCATGGACGTGCGGATGCCCGGCCTCGGCGGCCTGGAGGCCACCCGCCGGCTCGTCACGGCTCACCCCGGCGCCAAGGTGATCATGCTGACCGCCGCGGACGACCGCGACCAGGTCGCCGCCGCCGTCTCCTCCGGCGCCCGGGGCTACCTGCTCAAGGACGTCAGCCACGAGGAGCTCTGCGCCGCCGTCGCCCACGCCCTCGACGGGGTCGACCTCGTCGAGCCGTCGCTGCGCCGCGCGATGGAGGGCCGCGAGACCGTGCGCAGCAGCCCCCCGGCCGCCCAGCTGACCGAGCGCGAGCTGCAGGTCCTGACCGGCATGAGCCAGGGCAAGAGCAACAGCCAGATCGGCCGCGACCTCTACCTGTCCGAGGACACCATCAAGACGCACGCGCGCCGGCTGTTCCGCAAGCTCGGGGTGCACGACCGCGCCCAGGCGGTGGCCCTCGGGTTCCGCCGCGGACTGGTGTCCTGACCGACCCCGACCTACGGTCTCGGGGCACCGTCCCGACTCGCGCACGGCGGCAGCGGAGGGAGCCCGGAGTGGTCCGGCGGCGTACGGCGGGAGCCCTGCTCGCGGGGCTCCTGGTGCTGCTCGCGGGCACGCCGCTCGCCGGCGCCGCGACCGCGCCGCAGCGGCTGGCCGACGTCCGGGTGGGGTCCTGCACCGGCCGCACCGTGCCGCCCGGCTACCTCGGCCTGTCGGTCGAGTGGAGCATGGTCGAGCGCTGGGCCGGCGCCGGCCTGACGTCGGCCGAGCGGGCCCGCCTGCCGCTGGTCCAGGTGCTGCGGAGCCTGCGCACGAAGGCCGGTGCCGGCGGGGTGCTGCGCATCGGCGGCGACAGCCAGGACGGCTACTGGTTCGTGCCGGGCGCGCCCCGCACCGCCAACCGGCTGTTCCAGGGGGTCGTCGACGAGGCCATGGTCGAGGCCGTCCTCGACGTCGGCCGGCTGTCCGGTTGGAAGGTCGTGCTCGGCGTCAACCTGCGCTCAGCCCTGGTGCCGGCCGCGGTCGCGCTGGCGCAGCACGCCGTCCGGAACGACCCGGGGCGGACGCTGCTCGGCCTCGAGGTCGGCAACGAGCCCGACGCCTACTACTCCGACGTCGACACCTACCTGCAGGTCTTCGACCTGTTCGCCGACAGCCTGGCCGCCGACAGGCTGACGCGCGACGTCGCGCTGTACGGGCCGGCCCTCGCGTCCGGCGGCGACCTGTCGTGGCTGCGCGACCTGCGGCTGGCCCAGCGCGACCGGCTCGCCGAGGTCACCTGGCACCACTACGCCAACCGCCCGACCCTGGACTCGCTGTTCGAGCCCGGGGTGTCCGCGGTGTGGCAGGAGCGGATCCGGGAGGCGCTGCGGCAGGCCGGGCCGGTGCCCGTGCGGGTCGAGGAGGCCAACAGCGTCGGCCTGGGCGGGCTGCCCGGCGTCAGCGACGTCACCGGCTCCACGGCCTGGCTCGTCGACACGCTGCTGACCGGCGCGGGTCTCGGGCTCGCCGGCTACGGGCTGCACACCTGGGACGGGCACGACTACCCGACCGAGCAGCGCCGCGCCTACTACACGCCGTTCGTCGTCCGGTCCGGCAAGGCCTACCCGCGGCCGCCCTTCTACGCCCTCGCCCTGCTGCGCGACGCCCCCGGACGGACGCTCTGCGGGGTGCAGACGACGCCGTGCCCCCGGCGAGGCGGTCAAGGCGTGGGCGCTGGCCCGGCCGTCCGCCCGGCAGCTGGCCGTCGTCGTCACCAACCCGGCGGGGCGCGGGCACGACGGACGCGTCCGGGTCGCCGTCCCCGCCGGCTACTCCCCGCAGGCCCGGCTCACCCGCCTGCACGACCGCCGCGGGTGCGGCGGACGCAGCGCCGACCTCGGCGGCGCGGTGCTGCCCGTCAGCGGCGCGTTCACCGAGCGCACCGCTCCCGTCGACGCCGTGGACGGGCGCTTCCTGCTCGACCTGCAGCCCTGCGAGAGCGTGCGCCTGGACCTCGTGCGCCTGCCCTCCCGACCGCGCGCGGCGGTGTAACGCCCGTGCCCCCTCCGACGATGACCCCCGTGACCGACGAGCTGGCTCCGCTGGTCGCCGCCGCCCGCACGGGCGACACCGCGGCCGGCGAGGAGCTGATCGCGCGGTTGCGTCCCGGGCTGCTGCGCTACTGCCGCGCACGGCTCGGGCGGACGGACGGCTCGTACGGGTCGGCCGACGACGTGGCCCAGGAGGTGTGCATGGCGGTCTACACGTCCCTCGACCGCTACGTGGACCAGGGCCGCCCCTTCGCGGCCTTCGCCTACGGGATCGCCGGCCACAAGGTCGCCGACGCGCTGCGCACCAGCTACCGCGACCGCTCCGAGCCCGTCGAGGTCCTGCCCGAGCGGGTCGACGTCGCCGCGGGACCCGAGGACGCCGTCGTGGCCGCCGACGAGGCCGCCCGCGCCCGCCGGCTGCTCGACCGCCTGCCCGAGCCGCAGCGCGAGCTGCTGCTGCTGCGCGTCGTCGCCGGCCTGTCGGCCGAGGACACCGGCGCCACCCTCGGCATGAGCGCCGGTGCCGTCCGGGTCGCCCAGCACCGTGCGCTGGCCCGCCTGCGCACGCTGGCCGCGGCGGAGGTGATGGCGTGACCGGCCCCTGGTCGCCCGACGGCGAGCCGCTCGACCTCGGTGCCGTCCAGCGCGACGAGGCCCTGATCGCGTCGCTGCGGACCGGTGAGGTCGCCGAGGACGCGCTGCTGTCCGACCCGGCCCTCGGGGCCCTCGGCGCACTGCTGGCCGACGTCTCCTTCGAGCTGCCGGTGCCCGCCGTCCTGCCTGCCCGCGACGTCGTCCCCGCCCAGCCCGGCAGGGCCCGTCCCCGCCGCCGGCGCGCCTCGGCGGCCCTGCTGGCGGTCGTGGTCGGCGCCGGCGTGCTGACGACGGGTGGCGTCGCCGCGGCAGCCCCCGGCAGCCCGCTGCGTCCCGTCCGCGACGTCGTGACCTCGGCGGTCGGCGGGACCGTGGAGAGCCTGGTCGCCGCCGTCACGCCGCAGCAGCCCTTCGACCCCTCCGACGCCGGCCGTGCCGCCGCCGCAGGTCGCTCCGGCACGTCCGGTCGCTCCGGCACGTCCGGCGGGTCCGGCACCTCCGGTCGGGACGCCGCGTCGACGGCGGGGTCCTCCGCCGACCCGGCCCGTGGGGCCTCCGTCTCGGCGGGAGCGCGCAGCCGGGCCGCCGCAGCCCGCGCGGGCGCCGCCCTGGACCAGGCCGAGCGCGCCCTCGCCGCCGGCCGACGCAGCGCCGCCGGCGCCCACCTCGCCACGGCGGCGCGGGCGCTGCCCGACGTCCGTCCGGCCGACGGCCGGGCGGCGCTGCAGCAGCGCCACGACGCCCTGCGCGCCCGGCTGGACGGGCTCACGACCGGCCCCGGCGCGGGGCGGACGGCCGAGCCGGGCGCGTTCAAGAGCCCGGAGCCTGAGAAGAGCGCGAAGCCCGAGAAGAGCGCGAAGGCGTCCAAGAGCGCGAAGCCGGAGAAGAGCCCGAAGGCGTCCAAGAGCCCGAAGGCGGAGGGGAGCGCGAAGGCGTCCAAGAGCCCGAAGGCGGAGGAGAGCGCGAAGGCGCAGGAGAGCCCGAAGGCGTCCAGGAGCCCGGAGGCGGAGGAGAACCCGCGCCCGTCGCGCAGCCCCCGCGCGTCCGAGAGCCCGCGGGCCGAGCGCGACCCGCAGGGGTCCGCGGGCGCGGACCGCGAGCGCAGCCCCCGGCCGTCGCGGGGGCCCCGGTACGCAGGGGACTGAGCGACGGTCCTGATCGGCGGGCCTGATCGACGGGCCCGACCGCCTCGCCGTCCGCCCGTAGGATGGGGCCTCCGCTTCCAAGGAGTCCCGTGTCCTCGCTGATCGCCCCCCTGGGGCTGACGTACGACGACGTCCTGCTCCTGCCGGGGGAGACCGACGTCATCCCCAGCGAGGTCGACACGACGTCGCGGCTGACGCGGGGCCTGAGCCTGCGGCTGCCCCTGGTGTCGAGCGCGATGGACACGGTCACCGAGTCGCGGATGGCGATCGCCATGGCCCGCGAGGGCGGCCTCGGCGTGCTGCACCGCAACCTGTCGATCGAGGACCAGGCCTACCAGGTCGACCTGGTGAAGCGGACCCAGACCGGGCGCATCACCAACCCCATCACCATCGGGCCCAAGGCCACGCTGGAGGAGCTCGACGCGGTCTGCGGGCAGTACCGGGTGTCGGGCCTGCCGGTCGTCGACGAGGACCAGACCCTGCTCGGCATGATCACCAACCGCGACCTGCGGTTCACCCCGGTCGCCGAGTGGGCCAGCACCCGCGTCGCCGACGTCATGACGCCGATGCCGCTGGTCACCGCGCCCGAGGGCATCTCCCGCGAGGACGCCACCGCGATCCTGCGCCAGCACAAGCGCGAGCGGCTGCCGATCGTCGACGGGCAGGGGCGCCTCGCCGGGCTCATCACCGTCAAGGACTTCGTGAAGTCCGAGCAGTTCCCGCACGCCAGCAAGGACGAGCACGGCCGGCTGCTGGTCGGCGCGGCCATCGGCTACTTCGGCGACGCGTGGGAGCGGGCCACCACGCTGGTCGAGGCCGGCGTCGACGTGCTGGTGCCCGACGTCGCCAACGGCCACGCCCGGCTGATGCTCGACATGATCAAGCGGCTCAAGAGCGACCCCGCGACGCGTCACGTCCAGGTGCTCGCGGGCAACGTCGCCACCCGGGCGGGCGCGCAGGCCCTCGTCGACGCCGGCGCGGACGGCGTGAAGGTCGGCGTCGGGCCGGGCTCGATCTGCACGACGCGCGTCGTCGCGGGCGTCGGCGTCCCGCAGGTCACCGCCATCCACGAGGCGGCGCAGGCGTGCACGCCCGCAGGCGTCCCCGTCGTCGGCGACGGCGGCCTCGCCTACTCCGGCGACATCGCCAAGGCCCTCGTCGCGGGCGCCAGCACCGTGATGATCGGCTCGATGTTCGCCGGCTGCGACGAGTCGCCCGGCGACCTGATCTTCGTCGGCGGCAAGCAGTACAAGAGCTACCGCGGCATGGGTTCGCTCGGCGCGATGGCCAGCCGCGGCAAGAAGTCCTACTCCAAGGACCGCTACTTCCAGGCCGACGTCGCCAGCGACGACAAGATCGTCCCGGAGGGCATCGAGGGGCAGGTGGCCTACCGCGGCCCGCTGTCCGCCGTCGTCCACCAGCTCGTCGGCGGCCTGCAGCAGTCGATGTTCTACGTCGGCGCCCGCACGGTGCCCGAGCTGCAGGAGCGCGGCCGCTTCGTCCAGATCACGGCGGCGGGGCTCAGGGAGAGCCACCCGCACGACGTGACCATCACGGCCGAGGCGCCGAACTACAGCGGAGGGCGCTGACCCGTGTCCAGCAACAGCACGGTCGAGATCGGCATGGGCAAGTCCGGGCGCCGGGCCTACGGCTTCGACGACATCACGCTCGTGCCGTCGCGCCGCACCCGCGACCCGCAGGACGTCTCCATCGCCTGGGAGATCGACGCGTACCGCTTCGAGCTGCCGCTGGTCGCGAGCGCCATGGACGGCGTCGTGTCGCCCGAGACCGCCATCGAGATCGGTCGGCTGGGCGGGCTCGGCGTGCTCGACCTCGAGGGGCTGTGGACCCGCTACGAGGACCCCGAGCCGCTGCTGCAGGAGCTCGCCGCGCTGCCCGAGGACGGCGCGCTGCAGCGCATGCGCGAGGTGTACGCCGCGCCGGTGCAGGCCGAGCTCATCACCGCCCGCGTGCAGCAGATCCGCGACGCCGGCGTCACGGTGGCCGCCTCGCTCACCCCGCAGCGGACCGTGCAGTTCGCGCAGACCGTGCTCGACAGCGGCGTCGACGTGTTCGTCATCCAGGGCACGGTGGTCTCGGCCGAGCACGTCAGCAGCCGCCACGAGCCGCTCAACCTCAAGCGCTTCATCGCCGACCTCGACGTCCCGGTGCTCGTCGGCGGCTGCGCGACCTACCAGTCCGCGCTGCACCTCATGCGCACCGGCGCCGCCGGGATCATGGTCGGCGTCGGGCCGGGCCAGGCCAACACCACCCGCGGCGTGCTCGGCATCGGCGTCCCCATGGCCACCGCCATCGCCGACGCCGCCGGCGCCCGCCGCGACTACCTCGACGAGTCCGGCGGCCGCTACGTGCACGTCATCGCCGACGGCGGCATGCGCACCGGCGGCGACATCGCCAAGGCCATCGCCTGCGGCGCCGACGCCGTGATGATGGGCAGCCCGCTCGCCCGCGCCAGCGAGGCCCCCGGCCGCGGCTGGCACTGGGGCCACGGCAGCCACCACCCCGAGGTCCCGCGCGGGACGCGCGTGCAGGTCGGCACCGTCGGGACGCTCGAGCAGGTCCTGCTCGGCCCGGCCCTCACCGACGACGGCAGCACGGCCCTGTTCGGGGCGCTGCGCCGCACGATGGCCCTGACCGGCTACTCCTCGATCAAGGAGTTCCAGCGCTCGGAGGTCATGGTCGCGCCGTCGGTGCGCACCGAGGGCAAGTCGCTGCAGCACGCCCAGGGCCGCGGGATGGGCGCGTAGGTGGCCCGCGGTCCCAGCGGGCTCGCCGAGGTCGGGGAGCGCGACGGCTGGCGCTGCTGGCTGTGCGACGAGCCGGTCGACCCGGAGGCCTCGGTCAACAGCGACCTCGGCCCGAGCGTCGACAGCGGCCTGGTCGCCAAGGCCCGGAAGGGCGCGCCCGCCGTCGAGCGGCTGGCCCACCGGCAGTGCAACACGAAGAAGGGCGCCGTCGCGCCGGTCGTGGCCTGGCCGGAGCACCTGCTCGTCGCCGACCCGGCGCCGCTGGTCGCGACCGTCGACCGGCTCTCGCGCAAGGGCGGCCGCGAGGTCGTCGGGCGCTGCATGTCGCGCGACGACGCCGACGACGCCGCGGCCTGGCTGCTCGACCGGCTGTCGCGCTTCGCTCCCGAGCAGCGCTTCACGACCGAGGTGCAGGCCGGCGGCGGCCAGCACCTGCTGGTGCTGAAGAGCGCCTAGACCGCAGCCCCGGCCGGGCGGTGGATGCGCCACGGCGCCGCCGGCGTGAAGCCGAGCCCGGCGTAGAGGCGCTCCCCGGCGGGGCTCGGGTTCAGCCCGGCCAGCCGGGCGCCGGCCCGCGCCCCCTCGTGCAGCGCCCACAGCGTCGCCGCCCGGCCGAGCCCGCGCCCCTGCTCGGACGGCAGCACCGCGACGTCGAAGACCAGCGCCACCTGCCCGCCGAGCGACACGCAGGCGGTGGCCACGGCCCGGCCGTCCTCGCGCAGCACGACCGTCGAGCGCCACGGGGCGTCGAGCACGGGGGACACGTAGGCCAGCTCGAGCTCGGGCAGGTCGCCGAACGCCTCGGCCTGCACGCCGGCCACCTCCGCGACGGTGCCGGCGGCGTAGTCGGCGTCGGGCAGCGGCGGCAGGTCGTCCAGGCCCCGCCGCAGGACCGGCAGCTCGTGCAGCAGGGTGCCGCCAGGGGGGTCGTGGTCGAGCCCGCCCGGCACGAGCACGCCGTAGGGCATCGCGGCCCAGGAGAACCACGCGGCGGCGCGGGCGTAGAGGGCCTCCGGGTCGCGCGGGACCCGGCGCAGCAGCAGGCCGTTCCACTGCGGGACGGCGATGCCGCTGCGGTGCGCCTGCGCGTCGCCGAGGTCGAGCACGTCGCCGTCGGGGCGGTGCTCGGCGTCGCGCCGCCAGTGCTCGCGGGTCGCCTCCTGCAGCAGGGCGTCGTCGGGCGGGAGCGGCTGCGCGTGCGCGGCAGGGCTCACGGGTGCAGGCTTCCGCCATGACCACCGCGACCTGGAACGGCACGACCATCGCCTCCTCGGACGACACCGTCGTCGTGGAGGGCAACCACTACTTCCCGCGCGACTCCGTGCGCGCCGACGTGCTGCGCGACAGCAGCACCACGAGCGTGTGCCCGTGGAAGGGCACCGCCGCCTACCACTCCCTCGAGCTCGACGGCGCCGTGCTCGCCGACGCCGCCTGGTACTACGACCAGCCGAAGGACGCTGCCCAGGAGATCGCCGGGCGCCTCGCCTTCTGGAAGGGCGTCGTCGTCACGCCGTAGCGCGCGGCCCATCAGTGGACGACGGTCGGCCGCACCGCACTGCTGCCCGCCGCGGCGGTGAGGTCGCGCCCGACCGCGGTGCGCACCGCGAGCCGGCCGTCCTTCCCGAAGCGGTGCGCCACGGCGTAGCGGCCCGCGGCGTCGGTGCGGCCCTGGCCGACCAGGCGGTCGTCGACGTAGAGGTTGACCACCAGGCGGTCGCGGGCGGGCAGCACCCGCCCGGAGAACACGTAGCGCCGCACGCCGCTGCGCTCGGCGGCGAGCCCGACGGTGCTGCGCACGGCCATCGTCGCCGTGGCGCTGCGGCGCGCGCAGCCCGTCTGCTCGGCGTAGAGCCGCGTGTTGCCGCTCGGGCGCAGGGTGAAGGTCGCCGCGCCCTCCGGGCCCACCACGGCCCGCCGCAGCTCGCGGTAGGACGTGCTCGGTCGCACGTACCCCGACAGCCGCACGAGGCTGCCCGGCGCCGCCGTCACGACGACGGTCCCGGGTGAGCCGGCCCGCACCGACGAGGTCCGCACCTGCAGGCCGGGCGGCGTGCAGTCGGGGGCCGGCAGGGGGGCGGGCGCCGGGGGCGTGGGGGTCGCGGCCAGGGCCGGGCAGGTGTTGGCGAGGTCGCCGGTCTCGGGGCGGAAGACGGTCTGGCTGGCCGGGGGCTCCTTGCCGGTGGTGACCCAGGCCGTGAGCCGCTGGAAGGCCTCGCGGTAGCAGGGCAGGATCGGCCGGAGCGTCTCGGGCTGGGCGTCGGTGAGGCCGTCGACGTGGTTGCCGTCCTCGACGACGTAGTAGCGGTGCATCGCGCCCTTGCCGGCGGCCCGCACCTTGGCCGTGTAGACGTCGCTGTCGGTGCGGATCGGCAGCAGCGCGTCGAGGTCGCCGTGCAGGGTGAGCATCGGCCGGCCGATGCGCCCCGTCACCGCCACCGAGCCGAGGGCCGCCTTCACCGACGCCGGCCGGCTCGCGTAGTCGTAGTCGGCGTCGCACGCGGTGGCCGTGCCCGGCGCGGTGCCGGTGCGGCAGAACGGCGTGCCGCCCGCGGTGTCGCCGTCGTAGTCGGGGTCGAAGGACTCCCGGTAGGAGCGCTGGGTGAGGTCCCAGTAGACGCCGTAGTGGTCGGGCCAGAGCGACTCGCTGCCGGGCTCGAAGCCGGCGTCGTACATGCGCTGGCGGGCCGCCGGGTCCGCGGCGGCCTGCGGGTACTCGCGCAGCGCCGTCGGCAGGTAGGTGAGCAGGTTCGGGGCCTCGGCCTGGAACAGCGAGCCCTCCCAGTCGACGCCGCCGTCGTACAGCTCGGGCCGGTTCTCCAGCTGCCAGCGGGTGAGGTAGCCGCCGTTGCTGATGCCGGTCATCCAGGTGCGGTCGGGCACGCGGCCGTACCGCTGGGCGACCACCTGCTTGGCCGCGACCGTCAGCTGGCTGACCCGGTCGTGCCACTCGCGGACCGCCTGCCCCGGGGCGGAGCGCGCGCCGTTGGCGAAGAAGGAGGTGCCGCTGTTGCCCTTGTCGGTGGAGGCGAAGGCGTAGCCCTGGGCCAGGACCCAGTCGCTGATGATGTAGTCGTTGGCGTACTGCTTGCGCACCCCCGGCGCCCCCGTGACGACGAGCTGGCCGTTCCACCGCTCGGGCAGCCGCAGGACGAACTGGCTGTCGTGGTTCCAGCCGTTGGTGGTGTTGGTCGTCGAGTCGTCCGGGAAGTAGCCGTCGACCTGGATGCCCGCGCCGGCCGGCGGGTTCGTGGAGCGCTTGGAGTGCAGCGTCCCCCAGTCGCTGACGTCGCTGCGGCCCAGCGCCGCGAGCGTGCTGGCCGACAGGTCGGGCTGGCACTCCGCCCGCTGCAGCTCGGCGCCGGGCACGCGCAGCCGGTCGAGGCCGGCGCACGGGTCGGCGGCGGCCGCGGGCGCACTGCCGGGCAGCAGGGCGAGCAGCGGGAGCAGGACGGCGGCCGCCAGGACGGCAGCGCGGCGAGCGGGCACGGCACACCTCACCTCGGGGGCTGCCGACCCTACGCGCGCGGGCCCGGCGCGGGCGCCGTCTTTCGTACTCTGACCGGGTGAGCAACCACCCCGCGGCGGACGCCGACCTGGTCCTCGTCGTCGACTTCGGGGCGCAGTACGCGCAGCTGATCGCCCGCCGCGTGCGCGAGTGCCACGTCTACTCCGAGGTGGTCCCGCACACGATCACCGCCGAGGAGCTCCGGGCCCGCGCGCCCAAGGCCGTCATCCTGTCCGGCGGGCCGTCGTCGGTGTACGCCGACGGCGCCCCCCAGGTGCCGCAGGGCTTCTTCGAGACCGGCGTCCCGACGTTCGGCATCTGCTACGGCTTCCAGGCCATGGCGGCCGGGCTCGGCGGCACGGTCGCCCGCACCGGCACCAGCGAGTTCGGCCGGACCGCCCTCGACGTCGTCGGCGAGGGGGTGCTGTTCGCCGGGCTGCCGCCGTCGCAGTCGGTGTGGATGTCGCACAACGACGCCGTCTCCGCGGCGCCCGCCGGCTTCTCGGTCACCGCCTCGACGCCGCAGACGCCGGTCGCCGCGTTCGAGGACCGCGAGCGCGGGCTCTACGGCGTGCAGTTCCACCCGGAGGTGCTGCACAGCGAGCACGGCCAGCAGGTGCTGTCGGCGTTCCTGGACGCCGCGGGCTGCCGCCGCACCTGGACGATGGTGAACATCGTCGAGGAGCAGGTCGAGCGGATCCGCGCGCAGGTCGGCGACGGCAGCGTCGTCTGCGGCTTGTCCGGCGGGGTGGACAGCGCGGTGGCCGCGGCCCTCGTGCAGCGCGCCGTCGGCGACCAGCTCACCTGCGTGTTCGTCGACCACGGGCTGCTGCGCAAGGGCGAGGCCGAGCAGGTCGAGCAGGACTTCGTCGCCTCGACCGGCGTCGCGCTGCGCGTCGCGAAGGTCGCCGACCAGTTCCTCGACGCCCTCGCCGGCGTCACCGACCCGGAGACCAAGCGCAAGACCATCGGCCGCGAGTTCATCCGCGTCTTCGAGGCCGAGGCCCGCGAGATCGCCAGCGAGCGCGACGTCGAGTTCCTCGTGCAGGGCACCCTCTACCCCGACGTCGTCGAGTCCGGGGGCGGCGCCGGGACCTCCAACATCAAGAGCCACCACAACGTCGGGGGCCTGCCGGACGACCTGCAGTTCTCGCTCGTCGAGCCGCTGCGCATGCTGTTCAAGGACGAGGTGCGCGCCCTCGGGCTCGAGCTCGGCCTGCCCGAGGCGATCGTCTGGCGCCAGCCGTTCCCGGGCCCCGGCCTCGGCATCCGGATCATCGGCGAGGTCACCCGCGACCGGCTCGAGCTGCTGCCGCGAGGCCGACGCGATCGCCCGCGAGGAGCTGACGAGGGCGGGGCTGGACCGCGACGTCTGGCAGTGCCCGGTGGTGCTGCTGGCCGACGTCCGGTCGGTCGGCGTCCAGGGCGACGGCCGCACCTACGGCCACCCCGTCGTGCTGCGCCCGGTGAGCTCCGAGGACGCGATGACGGCGGACTGGTCGCGCCTCCCCTACGACGTGCTGGCCACCATCTCGACCCGCATCACCAACGAGGTGCGCGAGGTGAACCGGGTCGTGCTCGACGTGACGAGCAAGCCGCCGGGCACCATCGAGTGGGAGTGAGCATCCGGGGCTGACCTGCGCGCGGGCGCCGGCCTGCTCCGCCTCCGTCGGCGGCGGCAGGGGGGCTGCCGGAAGCTTGGTACGGGCACTGCCCTGAGGCAGGACGACTCGCCCGTCTTTGCGCGGACCGCCCCTACCCGTCGTCAGGTCGCGGGAGCGAACTCGGCCGGGGACGACGATACGGCCTCCTACGCCCAGAGGGCGCCTGGCCGTCCTCCGTCGAGGGTGATCACGGCGCCGTTGGCGGCGGCCGCCCGCGGAGAGGCGAGGAAGGCCACGACGCCCGCGACGTCGTCCGCCGTGACCGGCCGGCCGAGGCTGTTCTGAGCGGCCTTCTCGGCGTAGGCGGCGTCGTCGGCCACGCGTTCGGTGATGGTCAGCCCCGGGTGCACGCAGGTGACGGTGACGCCGCGGGGGCCGAGCTCGTCGGCCAGGTTCTTGCTGAGGGCGACGACCGCGATGTTGCGGACCGAGCCCGTGATGGAGCCGGTGGCCCGGGCGTTCATGCCGCTCACGTTGACCACCCGACCGCCGCCGTCGCGCTCCAGGTACGGAGCGGCAGCGCGGACGACGCGCAGGTAGCCGAGCGCCTTGGTGTCGAGCTGCAGGAGGAAGTCACGGTCGTCCAGGTCGCTCAGCCCCGCCGGCGGTCCGGGTCGCGCTCGTGGCGCAGCGGCGTTGACGACCACGTCGAGGCCACCGAGCTGCGAGGCGGCGGCGTCGACCGCTGCCCGGACGGCGACGTCGTCCGTCGTGTCGGCGGTGAGCGTGAGGGTGCCGGGCCCGACGAGCAGGGCTGCAGCGGTGAGGGCGTCGACGTCCCGGCCGAGCAGCGCGACCTTCGCCCCCTCGGCCGCGAGGGCGCGTCCGACGGCGAGACCGATGCCCCTGCTGCCGCCCGTGACGAGGGCCCGTGCGCCGGCGAGCCCGAGGTCCATGCGGCAGAGACTCGCACGAGCGGCGCGGGCAGACGACAGCGACCGCGGTGCAGGGAGGCGCTCCGTCACGCGCGAGCGCGGCCGTCGGAGGATCCGGACCGACGGTGTTGCGGGAGAGGTAGCGGCACGCACCTGCCCGCTGCGGATCCAGGTCCCGCACGGTGCGCGTGCGAGGCTCGCACGATGAACCGGCTGGTCGGAGTGACCATCGACTGCCAGGACCCGGCCACGCTGGCCGCCTTCTGGAGCAGCCTGCTGGGACGCCCCCTCAGTCACGAGCACTCGGCCCCCGGTTGGGCCACGGTGGGCTCCCGGCACGACGCTTCGCCGCGACTGACGTTCCAGGCGGTACCGGAGAGCAAGAAGGACAAGGTCCGGCTGCACCTCGACGTGCAGGTCGACGACATCGACAGCGGGCGGCGTGACGTCGAGCTCCTGGGCGGCCGGTGGACGCAGCAGCGCCACGACTACCCGGACGGTGTCGTCCTGGTCATGCTCGACCCGGAGGGGCACGAGTTCTGCCTGGTCCAGCACTACCAGGACGACGGAGAGCGCGCGACGTAGCAGCACTCACTGCCGGGTGTCGGGCAGCAGACCGCGCATGGCGGCGTCGAGGTCCGCGCGACGCTCGAGCGCGTAGAACTCCTCGTCGAGCGCGTCGAGATCCGCGTCGTGCTCGTCCACGCCGTCGAGTGCCTCCTGGCAGGCTTCGGCGTCGGCGGGATCGACACCCTCGAGGACGAGCAACGCCCTGCTCGTCAGAGCGGCCAGGTCCTGCTCACCCACCGCCTCTGCTGCCGCGATGGCCTCACGAGCGAGCGCGCCGTAGCCCTCGGACAGGTAGGCGTGGAAGCCGCCGCTGTTGACCTCCTGGCGCAGGTACCCGAAGGCGACGAGACGGCGCTCCCACGGCAGGAGCGCTGTCCGGTCCTTGACGACCAGGGTCTCGAAAACCTGCCACGGGTCGGTCTCCCGGTTGCGCTTCCGCCCGAACACGTCTCGAGGCTAGCGATGGCTGTCGCAGCTCTGGTGCAGCGGCACCCGCCGTCGATCAGCAGGGCGGGTCGGTGGTCACGGCACCGGGCGGCGTGGATCGGTAGGAGCCGCAGTAGTACGTCGTGCTGTCGGGAGTGGGCGCAGAGCCGGACCCCGCCCCGTGGGCGCAGCCGGTCAGGAGCACGGCGACCAGCAGTGCTCGGACGCGGAGCGCGCCGCGCAGAGTCGCGGCACGTCCTCCGGTCCCTGGACGTCGTGGCGGCACACTTGTGGTGGCAGGTGCTCTCGACGATCCTGGCGCCATGCCTCGTAGCGTCGTGTTCGGCATCATGGGTGGCCTCGCCTGGTTCGTCGTCGGGCTCCTGATCGGGCACTTCGTCTGGACCTGATGCGGAGCGGGACTGCCAGGAGGCAGGCGCCGCCTGGTTCCGCGACACCTCCACGCGCAGCGGCTGAGGGGGTCGTCGTCCGGCCAGCGTGCAACGCCGTCGACGCTCGACGCGGAACTCCTGACGGCGGCGTCTTCGACAGTGTTCGGCTCGTCCAGCGGCCGGGCCCGCGGACGCCTGCTCCGTCGGACGTCTGCTCGGGCAGGTCCTCGCCGCGGTCGAGGTCTCGCCTGCTCGGGCGGTGCCACCCAGGGTGACGGCCGCGCCCCAGGCCCGCGGGATGCGGCCGCGGACGAACGCCGCCTGTGCCGCGTGGCGCAGCTCGGCGGTCCAGGTCATGCGCGACCGATGAGCCCAGCTCGGCGGTCGAGGTCTCGCGCGACCGATGAGCCCAGCGGCTGTCCGACGTCTACCCGGCACAACGACCGGTCCTGAGGAGACGACGCCATGCCTGCCAAGACGACGTACGCACCCGGCGAGCCGGTCTGGTTCGACCTCAGCACGCCTGACGTGGCAGCGAGTGCCGCGTTCTACGGCGCGCTGCTGGGCTGGGCGACCGAGCCGGCGAGCGAGGAGCACGGCGGCTACACCAACGTGCAGCTCGACGGCACACGGGTGGCAGGGCTCGTGCCGCTGATGTCGCCGGAGCAACCGACGACGTGGACCGTGTACCTGTGCACCGATGACGCCGGGGCGTCCGCGGGCCGGGTGGCTGACGCCGGGGGGACGGTCCTCGTGCCGCCGATGCCGGTCGACGCGCTCGGGACGATGGCCGTGTTCCAGGACCCGACCGGGAGCGTCTTCGGCGTGTGGCAGCCCGGCGAGCACGCCGGCTCCGGGCGGGTCGGAGAGGCCGGCGCGCCGACGTGGACCGAGCTGTCGACACCCGTACCGGGTGCGGTCACCGGCTTCTACACGCAGGTGAGCGGGGTGGAGGCCCGGGCCTCGGAGGCGTACATCGAGCTGCTGGTCGGCGGGGAGGCGGTCGCTGGGATTGCCGGGACCGCGCAGGGCACGAGTGGCTGGCTGCCGTACTTCGGCGCCGTCGATCCCGAGACGACGACGGCGAAGGCGGTCGCACTGGGAGGGTCGGTCGTACTGCCGCGCACCGACTTCCCGGGCGGCTCGTGCACGATCGTGCGCGACCCGCAGGGGGCCGTGTTCGGGCTGATCACTCCGTAGCGGCGCCTTCCGTCGTGGGGTGCCGCAGGAGGAGGAACGGCCCTCAGTGCTCGCCTGCCTCGATCCAGTCCGGTGCGGGATCACGGAGGAAGCGCACGGCCCGCACATGGGTCTGGCCTCCGAGCCACGCCTTCCCGAGCCGGTGGCCGCCGTCCATGAGGCCGCCGTCCGCCGACAGGATGATCGGGAAGGCGAGATCCGCGGCCTGGATGCGTCGGGAGTGCTCGGCCACCGCCCGACAGGTGGGCGGAGCAGTCTCCGAGAACCAGCAGTCCATGTCGAACTCGGGGATGTCCGCGACAGCCACCGTGAAAGGCGTCAGGGCCTCGGCCTCTGACCAGAGCGTGTCCGTCCACCAGTACCCACGCCCCTCAGGGACGGGCCGAGAGTGCATCTCGCGTCCGCTTGCCGCTGCGTCATGGTCCACGGCGAGAAGGTAGTGCCGGCACCCTGCGTCGACAGGGTGGTCAGCCGTGGAGGGCCAGGGCGGCATCGACGCAGCGGGCGAACTCCTCCGGCAACGGTCAGCAGTGCCGGCTCCTGCAGCTCGGACAGCAGCAAGGACGGCACCTACCGTCTTCACGGTGCCGCGGGAGAAGTAGCGGCAGCTTCCGGCCGTTCGCGACGGCCGGCTTGTCTGGACCTGCTCCCGGCGCAGCGCTGCCCCGGGGCGACGAGACGGTCCGCTCACCGCTGGGTCGTCTCCGAGCCGGGCGCACGGCTGGCAGCAGCGATGACGCGCGTCAGCGCAGCGTGCAGGTCCATCAGCTCCAGCGCGTCGATCCCGAGTTGCTCGACGACGGCGGGCGGGATCAGCTCGGCCTGCGCTCTCAGAGTCACGCCCTCATGCGTGAGTCCCACTTCCAACATGCGCTCATCGGTGCGACTGCGCTGCCGGCTGACGTAGCCGAGCGCCTCCAGGCGCTTGAGGAGCGGCGACAGGGTCGCCGGCTCCAGGCGCAGGGAAGCGCTGATGTCCTTCACCGAACGCGGGGAGCGCTCCCACAGCGAGAGCATGACGAGGTACTGCGGATGCGTGAGACCCATCGGCTCCAGGAGCGGTCGGTACACCGAGATCACCGACCGCGATGCGACGGCGAGTGCGAAGCAGACCTGCCGGTCGAGTGCGAGCTGATCGGCGTCGGGGGTCGAGCCGGTAGATGGGATCTCGTGCCCGCTCTCCATGCAGCAAGCCTAGGTAATCTCTAATGCCACTTATCGTTAGTGGACGAACTATCCTCAAGTCGGTGCGGGTCCGGGCGCATCCACCTGATGCACCCGAGGGCCGGCGCCGAGCAGGCCGACGGAGATGACGGGACGGATGAACAGGCGAAGCAAGGACCGCAAGGGGTCAGGGACGCGGCTCAGCTGGTGGGAGCGGTTGATGTTCTCCGTCATGGGACCGCCAGAACTCGGCGAGCACCGCTCGCCGGAGGGCTACCAGCCCGATCCAGCAGCGAACGAGTGCCGCAAGTGCGGGCAGTCCTACGACGAGCATCAGCGCGTGAACAGCGGCACCTTCACGTACGCACGCTGCCCTGGTACGCAGGAGTGAGCAGGCGCCACGGCTACTGCCGAGGCCTGACAGGTGCTCGTACCAGCGGGAACGGCACATAGCCTCGGCCCATGCAGCGGCCCAGGCTGATCCTGATGTGCGGTCTGCCTGGTGCCGGAAAGACCACCCTCGCTCGCAAGGTCGAGGCCGAGACGGGTGCTGTTCGCTTCTGTGGCGACGAGTGGATGGCCGACCTCGGACTCGACTACCACGACGACATCCGGCACCGGCTGTGGCCGCGCTTGGAGCGGCTATGGCAGCAGGTGCTGACCAGCGGCTCGAGCGTCATCCTTGAGGACGGAACATGGCAGCGGACGGAGCGGGACGCGCTGCGCGATGTCGCAGCGGCGGTCGGTGCTCTCACCGAGATGCACTACTTCGACATCCCGTTCGACGAACTGTGGCGTCGCCTCCAGGCCCGTAACGCGACTGCTCCCTACGGTGCCGCGCCGATCACGCGGGCGGTTCTGCAGGATTGCTGGACCCGGAGGTTCCAGCGGCCCGATGCAGCCGAGTTGGAACTCTTCGACCGGCTTGTCGTGCACTCGCTCTGATCCGCGGGCCGGACCGAGGTAGGCCCGCTCCCAGAGCCGGGCAGCGACGGGAACGAGACCTACGTGAGGCGGCGAAGCAGCGTAGGGCGCGATGGACACGCCGTCGACGATCAAGCGTTCGTCGCCGTCATCAGCGTTCAGGTCAAGGTCGCCGCGGGCAAGTAGCGGCACCTACCCTCGCCGGCCAGGTCATCGCGCATGAGCAAACAGGCGCCTTCCGGCTGCCTGCGTCCGGCGACGACCGTGTCCGATCGTGGCCTGCGGTGCAGGCCCATGCGCGCCCACGGTGCAATGTGGACCACATGGACCGCCGTCCAAGACATGCGCTCGGCGTCAGGACGGTCATGAGCTCGCGGAGTCGCGTTAGCACTCGCGGTCTCGCTGGGCTCGCGTCTCGCTGCTTCCAGCCGTTCAACGGCTCAGCGGGAACGGGGCGCGGTCCGTTCCCAGACGCCGCGGAAGCGGTGGGTCACGACGCCGCCACCGGAAGCGCGTCCGGGCTGCGACGGGGCCGTGCGGCCTTTCCTGCCGAGCCCGGCCCGTGGTCAGCGATGGGTCTTCGCGGTCTCCGGCGGGCAGTCCGGCCAGGACCGAACAGTTCGCGCGTACGCCTCCTCGGACGGGGCGCCGCGCTGAAGTTCCGTGGTGACGCCGACGACCTTGTCCTTGCCGCTACGGATCGCGCGGTCTACAGCGCCAGCGGGCGGACTGGAACAGTCCAGCGCGAGCAGCAACGACGGGTCGACGACTGTGGCAGGACGGCATCGACACGGAGGAGCTGTTTCCCCGTCGAGGTGAGCGTCACCGCGTCGAGCGTGCTGGTAGTCTTGAGGGCCGGCGAGCGCACGTCCTCAGTGCGACGACCGGCAAGCTGCGGGCGCGCTTTGACGTCAAGGATTTGATCGAACGGGCGGCCACCGGGTCGCTCGGCGGTGCCGATGTCGAGCGCTGGAAGCTGCTTGCAGGCGGCACCGTCAATGGAAGCTCTTGCTAGTGCAGGCGACACGGTCTTCGCCCTGCACCAGTTCGGCGGCGGCGCACTGGTGCTGCTGGCCGTGACCAACGGTGGCCTCCAGTGGAGGCGGACCCTGCGCCTGCGCGCCGGTGAAGTCGACCTGCAAGCTTTGCCCGACAAGCTGTTGCTCCTCCATGTTGCCGGCGTCCTACGCCGACTCGACTCCGACACCGGACGAGACCAGTGGACAGCCGACCAGCCCCTGGTCGGCACTGAGGCCGCCGGAGTCGCGCGTGCAGGAGCTGGCCGGCTACTCGTCCCCTCGTCTCGCCTGGGAGGCGCTGGACTAGGCGACCGGGCAACGTGGACATCCTCGACGCGGACACAGGCCGAAGGCTGGAACGCACGGCCATGCTCGGCCTCTCGGGAGTACCTGGTGAGCCAGGAGTCGTCGCGGTCCGGGATGCCCTGCAAGCCGATACCGCACGGCTCGTACGCCCCGGCGCGTACTCGACCTCGACAGCAGCGCATCCAGTCGGACCGCCACACCTGACGGTGAACGGCACGCTGCTCGTGCTCGGGAGCGAGCAGCCCGATCTTCTGCGACTGACGCAACCAGCAGTGCCCGACCCGGCCGAACCAGCATTGCCAAACCGGTGCCGCGAGGGCTACGGCACTTAGCGTTCGTGCAGTCCGAGTCCCCGAAGGACGGCTTCGGCGGTCGCGCGGTCGGCGGCGGCCAGGAGTCCGGCCCTGCTGTCGTCCGAGCGGTAGGCGGTGCCGTCCGGGCGGATCGCTGCGCCGCCTGCCTCTGTCAGGAGCAGTGCGCCGGGTGCGTGATCCCATGCCAGCGTCCGCCAGAACAGCAGGAAGTCCGCGTCCCCCTCGACGATGCGCGGGTACTCGACTCCCGCGCAAGTGGTCCCAGGCGTCAGGTCACCGAACCGCTCCTCGTTGGACTCGACTGCTGCTCGCGCTGACCGGTCCAGGAAGCGACGAAGGACCGCTCCACGCAGGCTCTTCAGGTCGAGCGGCTCTGCTGCCTCTCTATGCAGGCGTACACCGTCATGCCAGGTGCCGCTACCCGCTTCGGCGGTGTAGGTGCGCTGGTGCTGCGGCTGGTGCACGACCGCGCAGAGCGTCAGCCCTGCCTGCACCAGAGCAAGCATGATCGCGTGGTCCGGGGAGCCGTCCAAGAACTGCGGCGTGCCGTCCAGGGGGTCAACGAGCCAGACCGGGCGCTCACCGTGCAACGCCTCGAACAAGGACGGGTCCTCGAACGCCGCCTCCTCGCCGATGACCGGTACGTCAGGCGTCAGGTCGTTTAGCCCTGCCAGGAGCAGCCGCTCCGCCTCTCGGTCAACGCGGCTGACCAGTTCCCCCGGCGACTTCTCCTCGGCGGCGACGCCGCTCCGAAAGAGCGGGAGGTGCACCTCTCGCGCAACCTGACGAACAAGTTCGCCCACGGCGTCGAGGTCGATCATGTGGCGTCCACGAGACCGACGGTAGTGCCGGTTATCGCGCCTTCAGCTCGCCTGCACACGCGCCCACGACAACAGCGGCTGACAGCCGGCAGCTGATCAGCGTTCGCGGGTCGTCGACACCGACGGGCGCCACGCTCCGGCCGTACCCCCGCAGTCGGGGACGCTGCGACTGCTGGAGCCCGGCACCGCCGACCGCGAGGTCGCGGATGCGGCTGAGGCTCTCCTGCTCCTCCTCTTCCGGGTCAGGCCCGTGCTCCCGGAGCGGGGGCCGAGCGGCGAAGCCGGCGCCGTCGAGCCGCGAGAGCCAGCCGGGAGAAGGCGCTCAGCCCCGCGCCCGCCTGGCCAGGAGGTCCACGAACCACTCCACCGACTCCGGGTTGCCCAGCGACCCGAGGTTCAGGGCCTGCTCGACCGGCACCCCCTGCGCCATCCGCTTCAGCGGCACCTCGAGCTTCTTGCCCGTCGAGGTGCGCGGGACGGCGGGCACCTGCAGCACCTCGTCGGGCACGTGGCGCGGCGACGCCTGCTCGCGCACCCGGGTGCGGATGCGTGCCGCCAGGTCGTCGTCGAGGGTCAGCCCGTCGGCGAGGACGACGAACAGCGGCAGCCAGTAGCCGCCGTCCGGCTGCTCGACGCCGAGCACCAGCGCCTCGACCACCTCGGGCATCGCCTCGACGGCGGCGTAGAGGTCGGCGCTGCCCATGCGCACGCCGTGCCGGTTGAGGGTGGAGTCGCTGCGGCCGTGCACGACGCCGGTGCCGCGCGAGGTGACGGTGACCCAGTCGCCGTGCCGCCAGACGCCGGGCGGCCAGGCGTCGTAGGGCGGGTCGAAGTAGGCGCCGGCGTAGCGGCTGCCGTCGTCGTCGCCCCAGATGCGCAGCGGCATCGACGGCAGCGGCGCGGTGAGGACCAGCTCGCCGACCTCGTCGAGCACCGGGCGGCCCTCTGCGTCCCAGGACTCCAGTGCGATGCCGAGCCCGCGGCAGGCCATCTCGCCGGCGACGACGGGCAGCCAGGGGGCGTCGCAGAGCAGCGCGGCGGCGAAGTCGGTGCCGCCGCTGATCACGTGCAGGGCGACGTCGCGCGACGTGGTCGTACACCCAGCGGAACGACGACGCCGGCAGCGGCGAGCCGGTGGAGCCGACACCGCGCAGGGCCGACAGGTCGTGGTCGCGGCCGGGCGACAGGCCGGCCTTCTCGCAGGCCAGCAGGTAGCCGGGGTTGGTGCCGAGCTGGGTGAGGCGGTGCTCGGCGGCGAGCTGCCAGAGCCGGTCGGGGGAGGGGTGCAGGGGGCTGCCGTCGTAGAGGACGGCGGTGGCGCCGAGCAGCAGGCTGCTCAGGTTGATGTTCCACATGATCCAGCTGGTCGAGCTGTACCAGAAGTAGCGGTCGCCCTCGCGGACGTCGTACTGCAGACCGTGCTGCACCAGCCCGACGAGCAGCGCGCCGACGTGGCTGTGCACCAGGCCCTTGGGAAGCCCGGTCGTGCCGGAGGAGTAGACGACCCACAGGGGCGCCTCGGCGTCGAGCTCCACGACGTCGGGCTCGGTGTCCCCGGCGACGGCGTCGTCCCAGCCGGTGGCGTCGGGCAGCGCCTCCCGGAAGGGCACGTGGACGACGGCCCGCAGCGTCGGCAGGCCCGCGCGCAGCTCGGCGACGGCGTCGCGGCGGTCGTGGTCGCGGCCGGCGAACCGGTAGCCGTCGACCGTGAGCAGGACGACGGGGTCGAGCTGGGCGAACCGGTCGACGGCGCTGCGCGGGCCGATGTCGGGGCCGCAGGTCGACCAGACGGCGCCGAGGCTGGCGCAGGCCAGCAGGGCGACGACGGCGTGCGGGGTGTTCGGCAGGTAGGCGACGACGCGGTCGCCCTGCCCGACGCCGAGACCGCGCAGGGTGCGGGTCAGGCAGCCGACCTGCCGACGGAGCTCGTCCCACGAGACCGTCGTGGTGGCCCCGTCCTCCGCGACGGCGACGAGGGCGGCGCCGTCGCCGGTGCGGGCGAGCACGCGCGCGGCGAGGTTGAGCCGGGCACCGGAGAACCACCGGGCGCCCGGCATGACCCGCCGGTCCAGCACCCGCTCGTAGGTGCCCTCGACCTCGAAGTGGTCCCACACGAGCGCCCAGAAGTCCTCGAGGTGCTCGACCGACCAGCGCCACAGCGCCTCGTAGTCGCCCTCGACGTCGACCCCGTGCCGGTCGCGCAGCTGCCCGGCGAAGGCGGTCAGCCGGGAGGCCGCGACCCGCTCGGGGGAGGGCCGCCACAGGACGTCGGGCTCGCTCATGCCCCCAGTCTGACCGGTGGCCGCAGGGGCGACGGTGCAGGCTGAGCCATGGACTGGACGCAGCGCACCCTCGAGCTCGACCTCCCGCTCGAGGGCGGGCAGGTCCTGCCGGCCCGGCTGCGGTACGCGACCCAGGGCGACCCGGCCGCGCCCGCGGTCCTGCTGCCGTCGCACTACATGGCCGACTCCACCGGCTACGACTGGCTGGTCGGGCCCGGGGCTCGCGGTCGACCCGGCCCGGTACTTCTGCATCGCGACCGAGCTGTTCGGCAACGGGCGGTCGTCGTCGCCGAGCAACCAGGCGCCGCCGTTCGACGGGCCGCGCTTCCCGCTGGTGACGATCCGCGACAACGTCGAGGCGGGGCGCCGGCTGCTCACCGAGCTCGGCGTCGGGCGGCTGCACGCCGTCGTCGGGTTCAGCATGGGCGCGCAGCAGGCGTTCCAGTGGGCGGTGTCGCACCCCGACGTCGTCGGGCGGGTGGTCGCGACGGCCGGGACGGCTCGGACGTACGGGCACGGCTGGGTGCGGCTCGAGGGGCAGCTGGCGGCGCTGCGGGCCGACCCCGCCTTCGCCGACGGCGCGTACGACGCCCCGCCGCTCGCCGGGCTGCGCGCGTACGGCGCGGTGTGGGCGGGGTGGCTGTACAGCCAGCCCTGGTGGCGCGAGGAGCGCTGGCGGGAGACGGGCGCCACGAGCGCGCAGCAGGCGCTGGAGCAGGTCACGGCCCGCTTCGCGCGGCACGACGCGAACGACCAGGTGGCGCAGGTGCGGACCTGGCAGGCGCACGACGTCGGCGCGGGTGGGGACACCGCTGCGGCCCTGCGCGGGATCCGCTGCCCGGTGCTGTACCTGCCGGGCGAGACGGACCTGTACTTCCCGGTCTCCGACGCCGAGCACGAGGCGGCGTCCCTGCCCGACGTGCAGCTGCTGCCGGTGCCGTCGCTGTGGGGGCACGCGGCCGGTGCCGGGGCGTCGCAGGGGGATGCGCAGTGGCTCAACGCGACCATCGGCCCGTTCCTCGAGGCCGCGTCCTGAAGGGGTCCGGGAGGCGCCTCGCCCTGCTGCTGACGGCGCTGCTCGTCGCCGGGTGCGCCCGGGACGACCCGCCGCCGCCCCGCGCGCTGACCGACGTCGTCGACGAGCTGGCCGGGTACTGGCAGGACGTCGCCGACCTCGGCGGCCCGCCGGAGCTCGTCGTCGCACAGGGCGACCGCGACACCGGCTGCGGCGAGGCGTCGGTGGACGAGGGCAGCTTCTTCTGCGCCGAGGACGCGACGGTGTACGTCCAGCAGGTCGACCTCGACGACCTCGCGGGCCTGCCCGACGTCGAGCGCACCGCCTCGGTCGTCTACCTGCTGGCCCACGAGTACGGCCACCTCGTGCAGGACCGGCTCGGTGTCGACGAGGGCGACGCCGGTCCCGGGCCCGACGGCGACAGCGTCCGGTACGAGCTGCAGGCGGACTGCCTCGCGGGCGCGTTCGTCGGCGACCGGGACGACGCCGCGTCGGCGGCCTACCGCGAGGCGGTGCGGCGCAGCGGCGACGACGTCGGGGAGGACCCGCTGCCGGAGGCCGCGTTCGAGCACGGCTCCGCGCGGGTCCGGCTGGAGGCCTTCGAGCGCGGGCGCACGGAGGGCCCGCAGGGCTGCGACCTGGAGGAGGCCGCCTAGGTCGCGTCGGTGCGCAGAGCGCGGGCCGCGAGCGCGGCGGCCGCGGCGGCCCCGAGCCCGGCGACGGCGACCTCCGCCGGCCCCGTGGCGGGCAGGCCGGGACGGGCCGGGACGGCGGGCGGCACCGGCGCGGACGAGGCGGGGGCGGCTGCGGCGGACGCCGCGCGGGGCACGCTGCGCTCCAGCACCAGCCGGTCGATCTCCTTGCCGGTGTCGGTGACGGCGCGCAGGGTCATGGTGGAGCGGCCGCCGGGCGGGCCGGGGGCGACGTCGACGGCCAGCACGGCGTAGTCGGCGTAGCGCACCTGCGACCAGGTGACGGCCTCGGGCTGCTGGGTCGCCGGGTTGCGCAGCGGGTCGGTGTCGGTGCCCGGCCCACGCCACACGTAGCTGTTGCGGACCTCGCTGCTGCCCGCCCCGCTGTCGGCGACGCCGTCGCCGCGGAAGCGCTCCTCGCTGCCCGGTTGGAAGGGGTAGCGCGGCCGGCCGCCGGAGCCGACGAGCACGTAGGTGGTGCCGTCGTCGGCGGGGCGGACCGTCGAGCGGTCGGGCGCGGACCGGGTGCCGACGCCGCCGCGGATCGGGTCGGTCCGCTCGTACTGGTGGTTGTGGGCCTGCACGACGAGGTCGACCTGGTACCGGTCGAACAGGGGCGCGAGGGCGTCGCGGACCCCGCCGTCGGACGCGTGGGTCTTGCTGGTCGAGAACGCGCAGTGGTGGAAGAAGGCGACGACGAACTCCACCGTCGGGTCGGCGCGGTAGGCCTTGAGCCGCTCCTCCAGCCACGTGACCTGCGCGCCCCGGCTGTAGCCCGTGTTGGCCGGGATCTCGGCGGTGAGGTCGTTGGCGTCCAGGCTCAGCACCGCGACCGTGCCGTGCTGGAAGGTGTAGACCGACGGGCACCCGGCGGGGCCGTTGCCGGGCAGGGCGAGCCGCTGCAGGTGCCCGCCGTAGCCGTGCGACAGGTCCAGCAGCGGAGGCGCTTCCTGCGGCGTCCCGTACAGCGCCTCCATGTCGTGGTTGCCGGTGGCGAACATCCACGGCGTCGTCGCGGCGCTGCGCTCGACCATCGCGAAGTAGGCCGACCAGGCGAACGGGTCGTAGTCGTTGGTCTGCGGGAGCTGGGTGCTGAAGGTCTCGGGGGCGCCGAGGCCCTGCGCGTCGGCGTAGCAGATGTCGCCGGCGAGCAGGTGGAAGGCGGGCGACTGGTCGACGATCCGCCCGACGAGCGCGGAGGCGGGCCGGTCGCTGCGCCGGGTGTCGTCGGCGTCGTACTCGTTGCGGACGTCGCTGCCCGAGCGCGGGTGGCGGACGTCCGTGCCGTGGTCGCCGAGCGCGGTGAAGGTGAACGGCTCGCGGCTGCCCCGGCGCGGCGCCGTGGTGAAGACGGCGTCGGGGGTCACCGTGCCGTCGGGCAGCCGGAAGCGGTAGTGGTAGCGGTGCCGGGCTCGAGCGCGTCGACGGCGGCGTGCGCGAACCACTGCTCGGCGCCGGTGAGCACCGGCCCCGACGACGGGACCTGCGACACCAGGTGCCGGACCTCGACCGGGACGCTGAGCCCGTACGACGTCGACCGCCCGACGTCCGCGACGATCCTGCCCGCCGGCGGGGCGCCCGTGAGCTCGCCGGACAGCCGGACCGCGTGCTGCGCGTCCGCGCCGTACGACAGCCGCCGCCCGACGACGGTGACGCCGTCGGCCGCGTACGCCCGCGACAGCCCGCGCGCCCACGGGTCGGCCGAGAAGGCCAGCGCCGCGAGGGCCGCGCCGCCGCCGCGCAGGGCGGAGCGGCGGCTGACCGGGTGGCGGCGCAGGAACGACGCGAGCCAGTCGGCCTGCTCGGGGACGGTCATGTCCCGGGCGAGGCGGTCGGGCACCCCGGTGCGGGGGACCTCGTTCGGGTCGGAGACGGCGCGCACGGCTGCACCGTAGGCCGTCCGAGTGTCTGCTGGGCGTCCATCCGGCCAACGGCGGGCAGGCTGGACCCGTGCTGCGCCCCCGCCGTCCCGACGACCTGCCGGCGCTGCTGGCCGTCCTGCAGCACCGCCACGAGACGCAGGGCTACCCGGTGCGCCCGGAGGCGGTGAGCGCGTGGTGGCTGGCCGCCGACGTCGAGCTGTGGTCGGCGGTGGCCGAGCACGACGGCCGCCCGACCGGGCACGTGGCGCTGCACCCGCCGGACGCGGTGGCCCTGCCGCTGTGGCAGCAGGCGACCGGGCGGGACGCGGACGGCCTGGCCATGGTGTCGCGCCTGTTCACCGACGGCAGCGTGCCCGGGGCCGGCTCGGCGCTGCTGGAGCACGCCGTCGATGCCGCCCGCGCCCGTGGCCGGGTCCCGGTCCTGCAGGTCGACCCCGAGGCGCCGGCGCTCGGCTTCTACCTGCGGCGGGGCTGGCGCGACGTCGGGACGGCCCGGCAGCAGTGGGGGCCGCGCACGGTCGACGCGGTCCTGCTCGTGGCCCCGCAGGAGGGAGGCCGGGACTAGCCGGCGTACTCCCAGTGCCACGGCTCGGGCTTGCTGCCGCCCTGCTGCGCCCAGGCCGGGTGGAACCAGCCGAACGCGGCGGCGTTCTCCTGCAGCCACCGGTGGGCGGGCGTGTCGAAGCGCTCGACGCCGTCGCAGAGGTCGAGGGCGACGCCCCAGCCGTGGTTGCTGGTGCCGGGGACGGCGGCCAGCGTCGGCTTGGCGGCGCGCACGCGCGACCTGCTCGGCCAGCGCCCGGTAGGAGTCGGTGACGCACAGGGGCGGTGCCGTACTGCTCGGCGTAGGAGCGGGAGAGGGCGTCGAAGGAGGCGGCGGCGTCGGCGCGCAGCACCTGCCCGGACGTCCCCCACAGCCGGCAGAGCGCGCCCTCGGGCAGCCCGCCGTTGGGGAAGCCGCGCAGGTCGCCGCCGGCGCACGAGGCCTCCGGACGGGGGACGAGCGCACCGGCCAGCGCGGACGCCGGGACACCGGCGCGGGAGCGGGCCAGCGCGATCTGCTCGGCCCGCGCCAGCAGCTCCTCGCGGTGCCGGGCGACGGCGACGGCGTCCAGGGTCTGCGTCAGCCGCGCCCGCTGCTCGGCGACGGCGCGCGCCTGCGCGGCGACCGCGGCGTCGGCCTGCTGCTGGCGCTGCGTGGCGGTGCGGCGCAGCCGGGCGGCGCGGGCAGCGGCCGCCTGCGCCTGCACGGCGGCGGTGCGCTGCGCGGCCGCTGCGGCCCGGAACTCCTCGTAGGCCCGCGCCCGGACGTCGCCGACCTGCGCGGCGACCTCGACGTCGTGCAGCAGCGTGCCGGGGTCGTCGGTGACGAGGGCGGCCTGCAGGAAGGTCAGCCGCTGGCTGCCGTTGCGGTAGAGCGCCCCGGCGAAGCCGGCCAGCTGCGCCCGGGTCGCGCGGACCCGCTCGCGCGCCGCGGCCAGCTCGGCGACGGCGACGGCGGACGCCCGCTCGGCCTGCTCGGCGGCCCGCTCGGCCTGCTGCCGCGCCTCGAGCGCGGCGGCGGCGGCGGACTGCGCACGGGTGAGGCGGGCGCCGGCGGCCTGCAGGTCGGCCTGCTGGCGCTCGGCCTGCTGCTGGAGCTCGGCGGACGCCGTCCGGGACGAGGGCGGCCCGAGGACGGGACGGTCCTCGGCCAGGGCCGGTGCCCCGGGAGCGAGGACGGCGAGCCCGAGCAGGAGCCCGAGGGCGGTCCGGCGCAGGGGGTGCACCCCTGCACTCTCGGCAGGGATCGGGGCGCCCGTGAGCCTTTCGGGCAGAACGGGCCGCGTCGGGCTACGGTCTCGCCGCGCAGGGGGGCTGCCGCGAACTCGGCCAGCCCCTCCTCCAGGCCGATCTGCCGCGGCGAAGCCGAGCCCGGCGCGGGCCCGCTCGGCGGACGCGACCACGTGCCGGACGTCGCCGAGGCGGTACTCGCCCGGTGACCACGGGCGCGGGCCCGCCCGGCCTCGCGCGGCCAGCACCCGGGCGACCTCCCCGATGCCGACCGGCCGGCCGCGTCGCGACGTTGTACGCGGTCAGCCCGGGGGCGACGTCGGACGTCGAGCGCGAGCAGGTTGGCCCGGGCGACGTCGCGGACGTGCACGAAGTCGCGCTGCTGCTGCGCCGTCCTCGAACACCCGCGGCGCCTCGCCCGCGGGCCAGCGCGCTGCGCCACAGCGAGGCGACGCCCGCGTAGGGGGTGTCCTTGCGGCATCCGCGGGCCGTAGACGTTGTGGTACCTGCAGCGCGACGACGCAGCCGCCGGTGCCCGCGGGCCCAGGAGGACGCCAGGTGCTCCTGGGCGGTCTTGGTGGCGGCGTAGACGCTGCGCGGGTCGAGCGGGGCGTCCTCCGGGACGGTCTGCCACGGCGAGCGCGGCCCCGCAGACGGGGCAGGGCGGCTCGAACCGGCCGGCGTCGAGGTCGGCGACCGTGCCGCGGGCCGGGCCGCACCACGCCGTGCTGGCGGGCAGGCGTAGCGGCCCTCGCCGTAGACGACCATCGAGCTGGCGAGCACCAGCCGGCGCGACTCCGGCGCGGGCCATGGCGGCGAGCAGCACGGCGGTGCCGAGGTCGTTGACGCCGGCGTAGTGCGGCAGGTCCTGCAGGTCGACGCCGAGCCCGACGACGGCGGCCTGGTGGCAGACGGCGTCGAACCGCCTGCGAGCGCCGACCGCCGCTCCGCGGACGTCGCCGTGCACCCGCTCGGCCCGCGGGTCCAGGTGCGCGGGCCAGCCGCCGGGGTGGACGTCGGGCAGCAGCGCGTCCAGCACGACGACCTCGTGGCCGGCGTCGAGCAGGGCGGTCGCGACGTGGCTGCCGATGAAGCCGGCCCCGCCGGTGCAGCAGCACCCTCACGCCGGCGCCGCGGACCAGGCAGAGCAGCCCGCTGCGCGGCGAACAGCACGGCGACGACCGCGAGGTAGCGGCCGAGGTAGACGTCCTGGTCGAGGCCGCTGGCGAAGCGGTAGGAGCCCTCGCTGTGCTGCGTGATGACCGGCCAGAACACCAGCAGCAGCAGGCCGGACAGCAGGGCGGGCACGCGCACGTGGTTGACCGCCCGGCGCGGCGAGCGCCCGGTCGGCGGCGGCGTACAGCGGGAACAGCACGAGGTCGTGCAGCAGCACGGCGCCCAGGAACCACAGCCCGATCCGCAGCGCCTGCGGGCTGTCGAGCACGGGCAGCACCGCGAGCACGGCCAGCGCCAGGCAGGCGACGACGGCGACCAGGTGCAGCAGCGAGGAGCCGTAGCAGCCGCCTCACGCGCCGCACCTCGATGCTGCGGACCCACTTGGTGTTGTGGACGCCGGGCAGCGACGGTGCGATGACGCGCGCCGGGTAGCCGTGGTCGGGGGACAGGTCGACGCCGTTGACCTGCAGGGCCAGCAGGGCGTCGGGGGCGGTGAGGTGCTGCCGGCCGAGGACGGCCCGGGCGAAGGCGCCGTTGCGCTCCAGCGAGGTGACCAGCGCGCTGCCGGGCGCGGCGTCGCCGGCCATCGCGACGAGGTCGCGCAGCCGCACGCCCGTCCAGGTCTGCACCGTCGACCAGCCCTCGACGCACGCGATCGGCAGCTCGGCGGTGTGCTGCGGCAGGGCCAGCAGCTGCGCGCGGGTGAGGGTGACCGGCGTCGGGCCGAGCAGCTGGAGGGTCCAGGCGTCGCCGGCCAGCTCGGGGGTGATGCCGGCGGCGGAGGCGGTGCGGTTGACCTGGAAGTCGGTGGGGCCGTCGCCGTAGGACTGGCCGCGGGGGGACAGCAGCGCGGTGGGGCGCAGGCTGTCGCTGAGCGTCTCGCCCACGGTGAGGGCGGTGACGGTGGCGGCCATGCCGCCGACCAGGGCGAGTGCGCCGCGCCGGCTCATCGTCGCCTCCGACCGGCTCGGGGGCGACCAGGCCGTCGGGGTCGTACTGCTCCGGCTCGGTGGTCGGGGTGCGCAGCTCCTCGCGCAGGGAGCGGGTGCGCAGCGAGCGCAGCATCACCGGCAGCTTGAGGACGACGTGCGCGGCGAAGGCCGCGAGGAACACCCAGGCGCCGTAGTAGTGGCCGGTGTAGAAGTCGAACCCGAAGACGTAGTCGTACTGGATGTTCAGCACGCCGGTGGCCAGCTCGAACAGGATCCCGCCGACCAGCAGGGCGATCGTCAGCCGCTCCAGGAGCTGGGCGATCGACCGCGACGGCGGCCAGGCGAACAGCTTGGGGATGACCGACCAGAGCTTGGCGAGCACCACCGGGACGAGCGCCAGCCCGAGGCCGACGTGCAGCCCCTGGTTCAGCCGGTACAGCCACGACGGCGACGCCGGCCAGGCGAAGTGCGGGAAGCGCAGCGCCGGGTCGGCCGGGAAGCGCGTTGCCGGGGAAGCGCGGCTCGTAGGCGGAGTAGGACAGGAAGCCGGTGGCGATGACGACCGGCAGCCCGACCAGCAGCACCGCGCCGAAGACGGCGGTGAGCCAGGGGCCGCGGATCGGGCTGCGCCAGATGCGGGCGTCGAGCAGCCGCAGCGGCGGCTTCGCCCGCTCCAGGGCGGCCCAGAGCCGGCGCCGGCCAGCCGTAGGCGGGGCCGTCCTCGCGCTCGCCGTCGGAGACGGTCTCGGTCGCCGTCACGCGACCTCGGCGACGGCGGCCACCGCGGTCAGTGCCGCGAAGTGCCGACCGGCCGAGGCCCACGTCTCGGTCGTGGCCAGCCCGGCCGCCAGGGCCACCCCGGCGACGTCGTCGACCGACACGTGGGCCCAGGGGAACCAGGCCGACGCCTGCTCGCCGGTCTCCAGCCGCACCTGCACCCGCCGGGTCGGGCGAGCGCGGCGGGTCGAGCTCGACGACCACCCGGCCGCCGGGGGCGAGCAGGGAGGCGCTGCGCCGCAGCAGCCGCACCGGGTCGCCGCCGATGCCGATGTTGCCGTCGGCCAGCAGCACGGTCGGTCCAGCGGGTGCCGTCGAGCACGGGGTCGTGCACCGACACCTCGCAGCACGTCGGCGCCGCGGGCGCGGGCCAGCGCGACCGCGACGGGGGCGACGTCGACGCCGGTGCAGCGCACCCCGGCGCCCGAGCAGGGCGCGGGCCAGCCGGCCGGGGCCGCAGCCGACGTCGAGGGTGGCGCTGTCGCAGCGGGCGAGCAGGTCGGCGTCGCCGGGGGCCTCCACGGCCGTCCAGCGGGGGACGTCGAGCGGCAGGGCGCGCGCCGTCGGCGTAGCGGACGACGGCGTCGCCGCCCGCGACAGGGCGACGCCGTACACGTCGAGCGGGCTCACGCCGGCACGCCCCAGGCCGCAGCAGCGCGCTGTCGGGCGCGACCTCGGCCAGCACGGCCGCGAGGTCGTCCGGGGTGTCGATGTCGCGCAGCACCGGCAGCGGGCGTGGTGCGCAGGCCGAGGTCGGCCAGCCGCTGCGCCTGCGCGGCGCCGGTGCCGTCGGTGGACATGGGGACGCCGGAGAAGGCGTCGGGGTGGGCGCCGTGCATGCCGAGGGCCCACCAGCCGCCGTCGGCGGCCAGGCCCAGGACGGCGTCGGCGGCCAGCAGCGCGCGGACCGCGTCGCTCGAGCAGGGCGGGCGTCACCTGCGGGGTGTCCATGCCGACGAGCAGCAGCGGCAGGGGGCTGCCGGCGGCGGCGTCGGCGAAGGCGCCCGTCAGCCGGTCGGCGAGACCGCCGGCGCGCTGGGGCAGCACCTCGAAGGAGGCGGGGACGGCGAAGGAGGGGGAGCCGTCGAGCACGAGGACCCGGCGGGCGACCGGGGTGGCGGCGACGGCGGTCGAGCGTGTCGGCGAGCGCTGCTGCCGCGACGTCGGCCGCCTGCTCGGGCGACAGCGCCGGTGTCAGCCGCGTCTTCACGCGGCCCGGCACCGGCTCCTTGGCGAGCACCAGCAGCTGGCAGGGGAGCGGGGTCACGGCTCCATCCTCTCCAGATCCGGGCGGAGCAGAACGCGGACGGGGAGCAGGCGACAGCGCCTGCTCCCCGTCCGGGGGGACCGACTAGCTGGCGGGGACGGCCAGGGTGATCTTCGCGACGCCGACGAGCGCGAACTCCTGCACGGCGGTGGTCTTGTAGGTCATGTTCAGCAGGTCCGCGGCGGCCTTGGTCAGCTTGACCTGGGTGCCCTCGAGGATGGCGTTGCCGCCCTCGGTGCGCAGCGGCTGCAGGGTGCTGCCGTCGAGGAAGAACAGCGGGGCGTCCTGGACGACGCTGGTGCCGTTGGCGGAGACGTCGCCGAACAGCATCGACTTGCCGGGGTCGACGTCGAAGTTGGTCAGCTCGACCTTGATGCCGCCGCCGGTGAGCGACAGGCCGGAGCCGTCGTGGTTGATCAGGCCCTGGACGTAGGGGTCCACGGAGCCGGGCGTGTAGTAGGTCGCGCTGCCACCGGTGATCGGGAAGCTGGCGACGCCCTCGGCGCTGACCTTGGCGGTGCCGACGGGGGCGGGGGTGAGCTTGAGGGTGGTGAGGCCGGCGACGAAGGCCGGGTCGAGGGTGACCTCGGTCATCACACCGGTGAGGTTGTCGATCTGGGCGGCCGGGCTCGGCGTGCCGCCGGCCTCGGTGCTGCCGCCCTCGTCGTCGCTGTCGCTGCCGCAGGCGGCGAGGGACAGGGCGAGGGCGCCGGCGAGGGCGATCGAAGCGAGCTTGCGCATGAGGGTGGTTCCTCTCGAGGGGCGGCGGGACTGCCGCGCGTGTGTCTGCGAGGTGTTCGCCCGCAGGGCCGCAGTGGTTCATCCGGGCCGGGTGCTCATGGTCACAACGGGCCGGGCCGGCACCGAGGAGACCCCGGCGGACGGGCCCGGACGGCACGACGCCCCGGGCCGCAGGGCGGCTCGGGGCGTCGGCGCACGGCGTCCGGGACGGACTAGCTGGCCGGGACGGCCAGGGTGATCTTGGCGACGCCGACCTTGAAGAACTCGGCCAGCGCGGTGGTCTTGTAGGTCTGGTTCAGCAGGTCCGCCGCCTCCTTGGTGAGGGAGACGGTGGTGCCCTCGAGGATGGCGTTGCTGCCCTCGGTGCGCAGCGGCTGCAGGGTGCTGCCGTCGAGGAAGAACAGCGGGGCGTCCTGGACGACGCTCGTGCCGTTGGCGGAGACGTCGCCGGTCAGCATCGAGGTGCCGGGGTTCGACGTCGAAGTTGGTGAGCTCGACCTTGGTGGTGCCGTCGGTGAGCGACAGGCCCGAGCCGTCGTGGTTGATCAGGCCCTGGACGTAGGGGTCCACGGTGCCGGGCGTGTAGTAGGTGGCGTTGCCGCCGGTGATCGGGAAGCTGGCGACACCGTTCGCGATCTTGGCGGTGCCGACCGGGGCCGGGGTGAGCTTGAGGCTGGTGAGGCCCTCGACGAAGCCGGCGTCGAGGGTGACCTCGGTCATCACGCCGGTCAGGTTGGCGATCTGGGCCGCGGGGGTGGGGGTGGCCTCGGCCTCGACGCCGTCGGCGCCGGTGTCGGCGTCGTTGCTGCCGCAGGCGGACAGGGTCAGGGCGAGCGCGCCGGCGAGGGCGACGGAGCTGAAGGTCTTCTTCGAGGTGGTACGCATCGGGACAGGGATTCCTCTCGTCGCGCCGGGGCGGGTTCCCTCGGCGCTGTGTGGTGCTCCGCTCAGACGTTCGGGAGCACGCGGTGTCCGGTTCGGTCTCGCCGCCGTGACCGCGCGCACACCCGTCGCGTCCGTCTTGTGACCTTCGCGTGAGGCAGATCACGTGCGGCCCTCTCGTAGCCTCCGCCCCGTGACCCGGACCCGGCTGCTGGTGCTCGGCGCCGTCGTCGGCGTCGTCCTGCAGGCGCTGCTCGCGCACCGCACCGCGCGGCCCGGCGGGATCCTGGAGCACCGCTACGTGCTGCTGGCCGAGATCGGGGTGTGGGCCCTGGTCGCGGCGCTCACGGTGCTGTGCCTGCTGCGGCTGCCCCGGCGCACGGCGGTGGCGCTGCTGCTGGTCGGGGCCGTCTCGTCCGGCTGGCGTCGTTCAGCGCCAAGGCACCGCTGTCGGACGACCTGTACCGCTACGCCTGGGACGGCGTCGTGCAGAGCGAGGGCATCGAGCCCGTACCGGTACGTCGCCGACGTCGCCCGGCGCTGGCCCCCCTGCGCGACGTCGAGGGCATGGAGTGGATCTGGCCGCCCGAGCGCCGGGGCGACCGCGGACCAGACGAAGATCAACCGGTCGGGCGTGCGGACGATCTACCCGCCGGTCGCCGAGGCGTGGTTCTGGGTGGTGCACCAGGTCGTGCCGCTGCAGGCGCGGGACCCCGGCTACGAGGGCGCCGGGATGCTGCTCGACCTGGCCGTGCTCGCCGCGCTGCTCGCCCTGCTGCGGTCCGCGCGGCCGGGACCCGCGCTGGGCGGCCGTCTACGCCCTCACGCCGCTGCCGGTGCTGGAGGCGGTGCAGAACGCCCACGTCGACGTCCTCGGCGTGCTGCTCGTGGTCGGCGCCCTGGCGCTGGAGCGGCGCGGCCGGCAGCTGCCCGGCGGCCGCCGTCCTGGCCCTCGCCGCCCTCGTGAAGGTCTACCCGGCGCTGCTGTTCCCCGTGCTGCTGCGGCGCCGGCCGGTGGCGGTCGTGCTGGTCGCCGCGGCGGTCGCGGTGCTCGGCTACCTGCCGCACGTGCTCGCCGTCGGCGCCCGCGTCGTCGGCTACCTGCCGGGCTACCTGTCGGAGGAGCGGTACGGCGAGGGCGCCCGCTACCTGCTCGTCGGCCTGACCGGCCTGTCCGGGGCGGCGGCCACCGTCGCCGTCGCCGCGGGGGTGCTCGCGCTCGCGGTCTGGGCGGTGCGCACCCGCCTGCCCTCCGCCGACGCCGGCGTGCGGCTGCTGGCCGGCGTCCTGCTGCTCGTCACGCCCGTGCAGCCCTGGTACGCGCTGCTGCTCGTCGCCCTCGTCGCGCTACCGGCTGGTGGCCCGGCCTCGCGGTGGCCGCGGCCGCCTACCCGCTGTTCTTCGCGACGATCCTCGACGGCCCCGACGTGCTGGCCGGCCGGCTCGTCCTACGGGGCGGCGCCTCGTCGTCGTCGCTGCGTCAGCGCAGGTAGGGCAGCGCGGCCGTGGACGGCGGCCTGCTCCTTCCGGATGACCAGCACCCGGCCGAGCTCGGCCTGCAGCCGGTCGACCTGCTCCTCCGCCGTCCCGCTGCCGTCGCCGTGCTCGCGGGCGATCCGGGCGTTGGACAGCAGCCGGGCGCGCCGGTCGGACAGCGCGCCCTCGTCGTCGTCGCGGGTGGCGGTGGAACAGCAGCAGCGCGGCCGCGGCCTCCAGCACCGCGGCGCCGGCCTCGGCCGCCTGCTGCGGCGACAGCGCCTTGGGCAGGGAGGGCTCGGCCAGCACCTCCGACACCAGGCGCACCGCGACCGTGCGCGCCCCGAAGAACCCCGCGGCCCGGTGGCCGGCGGCGACCGCGGCCTCGACGAGGTCGGCGAGCCGCTGCGGCGACGGCTGCCAGTCGAGCCGCGCCGGCAGCCCGGTCGGACAGGACCTTGGCGGCCAGGGCGGCGTCGCTGACGAGCGTCTGCGCGGCCGGGGGCCGACGGGTCGCTCGCGCGCACCCGGGCGACCAGCACGTCGAGCAGGCTGTCGCCGAGCCACTCGAGCCGCTGGAAGCGGGCCGCCGCGCGGGTCGAGCAGGGCCGGCGCGTCGTCGACCGGCACGACGACGCCGAGCAGGGCGTTCAGCAGCGCCCGCTCCTCGGGGGTGCTGGCGGTGCGCAGGACGTCGGGCGGGGAGCGGGAGCGTCACGGGACCAGTCTGACGCGGACGGACCGCCACAGCGCGGGGCTGGCCTGCAGCACCGCGTGCCGCGGGTCGGGCACGTCGAGCAGCCGGTCGACCCGCCGGGCGAGCAGGTGCGCGAGCCGGCGGTCGGCCAGCACCGCGTCGACCGCCGTCCGCTCGCCGCCCGTGACGAGCGGCGTCGACCGGCTCGTGCGCCAGCACCCGGACGGCGTTGTCGGCGGCCGTCGCGTAGGCCACGGTCACCTGGTTGTCGCGCCGCCGGGCGAAGCGCTGCTGGCTCTGCCCGCCGGCCGCGCTGCGCCCGTGGACCTGCCGGCTGCCGACCTTGCTGGCGACCAGCCGGCCGCCCTCGAACACCCCGGCCGCGTAGCCCCCGAGGCGGACCAGCAGGACGCCGACCCGCAGGTCGGGGGCCAGCTCCTCGCTCACCGGCCGGCAGCGGCGGCACGCAGCTCGGCGACGGCGCCGTCGGCCGCCGCGGTGCACCAGCCCGTCGACCACCACCGGCCCGTGCCGCTCGGCGAAGCCGGCCAGCCAGCGCTCGAGCCGCTCGGGGGCGACGTCGACCCAGCGGCCGCCGCCCGGGAGCGGGCCTGCTGGTCATGGCCAGGACCGTACGGTGGGCGGCGTGTGGACGACCTGCCCCAGCCCGATCGGCGACCTGCTGCTCGAGGCCGCGGACGGCGCCCTGGTGAAGCTGCTGTTCGCCCCGTACGCGCTGCCGGACGGCGAGCCGTCGCCCGACGACGCCGTGCTGGTGCAGGCCGTCCGCGAGCTCGGCGAGTACTTCGCGGGCGAGCGGCAGGAGTTCGACGTCCCCGTCGGCCCGCCCGGCACGCCGTTCCAGCAGCAGGTGTGGGCGGCCCTGCGGCGCATCCCCTACGGCGAGACCGCCACGTACGGCGCAGCTCGCCGCCGCGGCTGGGCCGCCCGGGGCGGTCCGCGCCGTCGGCACCGCCAACAGCCGCAACCCGGTCGCCGTCGTCGTGCCGTGCCACCGGGTCATCGGCAGCGACGGCAACCTGCGCGGCTACGCGGGGGGCGTCGAGCGCAAGCGCGCCCTGCTCGACCTGGAGCGGCCGCCCGCGCTGTTCTGAGCGGACCGCCCCTCCTAGGCTCGCCCCGTGCTGGACCTGCTGGCCGCCGCGGCCGTCGTGCTCGTGCTGACCGCCGTCGCCGCCCTGGTGCTCGTCGCGGTCGGGGTCGCCCCGCTCGTCGTCGCGGGCGGGCTGGCCGAGCGGCGCGGCGCGTCCCCCGCGCGCACCGGCGCCGCCGCCCTGCTGGGCGTGCTCGTCGGACTGGGCGGGGCGGCCCTGGTCGTGCGCAGCGACCTGCCGACGCCGCTGGCCGTCCTGCCGCTGGCCGTGTGCTGGGCGACGCCGCTCGCCCTGCGGCTCGCGGGGGACGGCGCCGGCGCGCTGGCCGGGACGCGCGGGGCGCACGAGGCGTAGCGCCCCCTGCGCCTCCCGCCCTCAGGCGGTGTCCATCACCCGGAAGCCCTCGGCGAGCCGGCCCTCGGGCAGCCCCCCGGCCTTCGCCTGCAGGGTGAGCCAGCCGCGCAGCATGCCCTCGAGGTCGTCCATGTGCTCGGTCTGCGACACGTGCCGGCGCAGCGCCGCGACCTTCCGGTCGAAGGTGTCGGTGACGTCGACCCAGTGGTTCGGCGTCCCGCCGGACGCCATGATCCAGGTCTGCGGGACCGACCAGGCCTCCAGGCCCTCGTCCTGCAGCAGCTCGGTGTGGGTGAAGGGGTTGCGGGCGTCGGGGTAGACCGCGCACAGCGCGGCCTCGCCGGCGGCCAGGTGGTCGGGGTGCGAGGCGCCGATGCGCACCCAGGAGCGCTCGGGCGACTGCACCAGCATGCGCTGCGGCCGCTTCTGCCGGATCACCCGGCTGATGTCGCGGCGCAGGTCGAAGCTCACGGCCAGCCGGCCGTCGGGGTAGCCGAGGAAGACGACGTCGTCGACGCCGAGCTCCTGGCCGGCCGCCCGCTGCTCGGCCTGCCGGATGCCGCCGATCTGGTCGCGCGGCACGCTCGGGTCGAAGCCCCCGGCGTCGCCGTCGGTGATGACGCAGTAGGACACCTTGGTGCCCTCGGCGGTCCAGGCCGCGATGGTGCCGCCGGCGCCGAAGTCGAGGTCGTCGGGGTGCGCGACGACGACGAGCGCGCGCTCGACCGGCGTCGTGGTGTCCGGGGTCGGTGTGGTCATGGCCCGTAGGACACCATGAGCCCGGTGAGCAGGCGACCAGGGGTGCGCGGGGGCCCGTCCACGCGCGGGTTCCCGCCGGGCAGCGCCCAGGCCCTGGTCGCGCTGGTGCTCGGCGTCGTCCTGGGGGCGGCCGGGCTGCAGCGGGGCGAGACGGGCCCCGCGGTCGTGCTGCTGGCCATCGCCGCGCTGGGGGCGCTGCAGCTGCTGCGGCTGTTCCGTCGCCGGGGGCGCCTACCATCGAACAGGTGAGCGAGGCGACGCAGGCGGGCTGGACCGAGGGTCTGTGGACCAGCGACGACCTCTACGCCCCCGCCGTCCTGGCCCGGCCGGCGCCGAGCGCCGAGCGGCTGCTCGAGGGGCTCAACCCGCAGCAGCGCCAGGCGGTCGTGCACGCCGGCAGCCCGCTGCTCATCGTCGCCGGCGCCGGGTCGGGCAAGACCAAGGCGCTGACCACCCGCATCGCCTACCTGCTCGGGGCCCGCGGCGTGCAGCCGGGCGAGGTCCTGGCGATCACCTTCACGAACAAGGCCGCCGGCGAGATGAAGGAGCGGGTCGCCGCCCTGGTCGGCCGCCGCTCGCACGCGATGTGGGTCAGCACCTTCCACTCCGCCTGCGTGCGCATCCTGCGGGCCGAGGCCAGGAAGCTCGGCTTCTCGACCACGTTCTCCATCTACGACGCCGCCGACAGCCAGCGCCTCATGACCCTGGTCTGCCGCGACCTCGACCTGGACCCGAAGCGCTATCCGGCCCGGTCGCTGAGCAACCAGGTCAGCGACCTCAAGAACGAGCTGGTCGACCACGAGACGGCGCGCGACCGCGCCGAGTCGCCTCAGGACAAGCAGGTCGCCGAGGTCTACGGCGTCTACCAGGCGCGCCTGAAGCAGGCGAACGCCATGGACTTCGACGACCTCATCATGACCACGGTCAACCTGCTGCAGGCGTTCCCGGACGTCGCCGAGCACTACCGGCGGCGCTTCCGCCACGTGCTGGTCGACGAGTACCAGGACACCAACCACGCGCAGTACACGCTGGTGAAGGAGCTGACCGGTCCGGTGACCGGGATGGCGCCGGCCGAGCTGTGCGTCGTCGGTGACGCCGACCAGAGCATCTACGCCTTCCGCGGCGCCGACATCCGCAACATCCTGCAGTTCGAGGAGGACTACCCCGACGCCGACGTCGTCCTGCTCGAGCAGAACTACCGCAGCACCCAGACGATCCTGTCGGCCGCCAACGCGGTCATCCAGAAGAACGCCGGCCGCAAGGAGAAGCGGCTGTGGACCGACGCCGGCGACGGCGAGAAGGTCGTCGGCTACGTCGCGGACAACGAGCACGACGAGGCCGCGTTCGTCGCCGAGGAGGTCGACCGGCTGACCGACGAGCACGGGGTCAAGCCCGGCGACGTCGCCGTCTTCTACCGGACCAACGCGCAGTCGCGGGTGTTCGAGGAGGTCTTCGTCCGGGTCGGGCTGCCCTACCGCGTCGTCGGCGGCGTGCGCTTCTACGAGCGCAAGGAGGTCAAGGACGCCCTGGCCTACCTGCGGGTGCTGTCCAACCCGGCCGACGTCGTCAACCTGCGCCGGATCATCAACACCCCGCGCCGGGGGATCGGCGACCGCGCCGAGGCGTGCCTGGAGGCGTTCGCCTCGCGCGAGCGGCTGGGCTTCCACGAGGCGCTCTCGCGCTGCGACGAGGTCCCGGGGATGGTCGCCCGCTCGGCCAACGCCGTGCGGCAGTTCGCCGACCTTCATGGACGAGCTGCGCGCCCTGGTGGTCGGCGGGATGCCGCCCGCAGAGGTGCTGGAGGCGGTCCTCGACCGCTCCGGCTACCTCGCGGAGCTGTCGGCCAGCGTCGACCCGCAGGACGAGACCCGGGTCGAGAACCTGGCCGAGCTCGTCGGCGTCGCCCGCGAGTTCAGCGAGCGGGTGCCCGACGGCGGCGTCGCCGAGTGGCTCGAGCAGGTCTCGCTGGTCGCCGACGCCGACAGCATCCCGGGCGACGGCGACGGCGTCGTCACCCTCATGACGCTGCACGCGGCGAAGGGGCTGGAGTACCCGGTCGTCTTCCTGACCGGGCTGGAGGACGGCGTCTTCCCCCACCTGCGCTCGCTCGGCGACGAGGGGGAGATGCAGGAGGAGCGCCGGCTGGCCTACGTCGGCATCACGCGGGCGCGCGAGCGGCTGTACCTGTCGCGGGCGCACGTCCGCAGCGCCTGGGGCCAGACGTCGTACAACCCGGCGTCGCGCTTCCTCGACGAGGTGCCCGACGCGCTGGTCGACTGGCGCCGGCTCGACACCGCGCCCTCGGGCCCGCCGCCCGCGCTCACCACGGCGGCGAACCGGCTCGCCGGCACCGCCCGCGGCCGCACCGCCGGGCCCGGGCTGCGCGCCGTGCCGCACCTCGAGGTCGGCGACCGGGTCACCCACGACACCTTCGGGCTCGGCACCGTCACCGCCACCCGCGGCGCCGGCGACAGCGCGCAGGCCGAGGTCGACTTCGGTGCGGGCACGGGCGCGAAGTGGCTGCTGCTGCGGTACGCCCCGGTGGAGAAGCTCTAGCCCCGACGACGACGGCCCGCCCCCGAGGGGAGCGGGCCGGGCGCGGTGCGGGTCCTAGACGCCGACGCCGTGGCGGCGCAGCCACGACGAGGGGTCGATCGGGCGGCCGTCGACGCGGACCTCGAAGTGCAGGTGCGGGCCGGTGGAGTGCCCGGTCGAGCCGACGAGCCCGAGGATGTCGCCCGGGTCGACCGAGCCGCCGCGGCGGTAGACCTTGCTCATGTGGTTGTAGGTGGTGACGGTGCCGTCCGCGTGCTGCACGTGGACGAAGTTGCCGTAGCCGCCGGCGTCGTAGCCGCTCTCGACGACCTGCCCGGCCGCCGCGGCACGCACGGGTGAGCCGTAGGCGGCGCCGAAGTCGATGCCGGCGTGCAGCCGGCCCCAGCGGTAGCCGAAGCCGCTGGTGAGCCCGCCGACGGCGGGGCGCGTGTAGGTGGAGCGGAGCCGGGCGCGCTGCTCGGCGGCCTCGGCCTGGGCCCGCTTCAGGGCGGCGGCGCGCTCCTTGGCCTGCTTGTCGAGCGCGGCGCGCTTGGCGCGGGAGGCCCGCTCGGCGGCGGCGACGCGGGCGCGCTGCTGGGCGACGGCGCGGGCCTGCTGCTCGCGGGCCGCGGCGGCGTCCAGGACGTCGAGGTCCTTGGCGTAGGTGTTGCGGGGCAGGGCCACCGCGACGGTGGCGGCCTGCGCGGTGGAGGAGGCGCTCAGCGCACCACCGCCGGTCGCGACGGGGACGCCGGCGAGACCGGCGAAGGCCCCTCCGCCGGCGGCGAGCAGCACGGCGGGGACGGCGACCGCGCCCTTCTTCAGGGGCTGTCGGGGCGCGCGGTGGCGCCCCCTCTTCGGGGAGGGCAAGTCTGGTCACTCCGGGTCGGGGGCGTGGCAGCACCCGCGCCGCCCGGGCCGAGGAGGCCTGGAGGCACGTGCACGGAGCCCGGTCCCCGAGCGTTCCGGGGACGGGCCGTTACCTGGACGTTATCCGACGGAGGGGCGGACCGTCGAGCCGGGTACCGCTCCGGGGGCAGGAGAGCGGGTCTGAACGCTCAAGGTACGCACCCGGGCTGCCGAGACTGCGGGCAGGCGCGGGACTGTGACGCGTGCCTCAGGCCGACCCGGGAGCGCGCTCCGCCGGTGCGCGCAGGCGGGCCGTCCCGGCGGCGGTCGCAGGGGCGACGGCGTCGATGGGGGTCACGCCCGGCGTGACGGTGGCGCCGTCGCTGTCGAGGTGCGCCAGCAGCTGGGCGATCTCGCGGACGACCCGCCCGTCGATGGGCAGCGACATGTGCCCGACGCCGCGCAGCAGCACGTTGCGCGCCGCGAGGTCCGGGTGGGTGATCCGGGCGTTGCGCTGCGGCACGATCAGCTGGTCCAGGTCGCTCCAGAACGACACGAAGCGCGTCGGGCAGCCGGGCGCGGGCTCGGCGAGCTCCTGCATCAGCTCCGAGCCGGGGCGCAGCTGGCGGACCAGCCGGTGCGGCAGCAGGTGGGCCGCCCAGGTGCCGGCGTGCGGGGAGCCCAGCGTGCAGACCGTGTGGACGCGCGCCGAGCCGCCCATGCGCTGCACGTAGTACCGCGCGACGACGCCGCCGAGCGAGTGCCCGACGACGTGCACCCGCTCGTAGCCGGTCTCCTCGCAGGTGCGCTCGACCAGCTCGCCCAGGCGGGCCGCCGCCGCGCGGACGTCGTGGGTGAAGGGGCTGTAGTTGAGCGTCATCACCCGGCCGAAGCCGCGGCGGCGCAGCGCCCGGCGCAGCAGCGTGAACACCGACCGGTTGTCGACCAGGCCGTGCACCAGCAGGATCGGCGTCCCGGCCGCGACGACGTCGCCCATCAGCAGGCCCCGCTGCAGCGGCGGCAGGTCGCCGAGGGTGAAGCGCTCGAGCTCCTCGCGCCCGCGCTCGCGCCGCCGCTCGGCCGCCACCCCGAGGGGGTACAGGGCGGTGTGCGCCGCCAGCCAGGCGAGCTCGGTCCCGACGCCGGTCAGGCCGCCGGGGGTGCAGACGGTGCGCAGGCCGGTCCGGGTGCCGCGGGCGGCCGTCCGGACGGTGCTCACGAGCAGGTCGCGCACGCGTTCCTCCTGGGCGGGGGCGGGTCGGGGCACCCCGTCCTGAGACGGTAGCCGCCGGCTGTCGCGCAGGTCACAGCCCGGTGGGCGGTGTCCCTGAGGGCGCGTCCGGCAGCGTGCCCGGCAGCGGCGCCGCCCAGCGGGCCCGGCGCGCGGCGAGCCGCTCCGCATCCTCCCGCCCGGCCAGCCGGGCCAGGTGGGGGGCCAGTGCGGCGGGGCCTCCCACGACGGCGTCGACGGCCCCGAGGGAGAGCAGGTCGGCCGGGGTGAGCCGGAGGAGCTCGGCGCACTCCTGCGGGGGTCGGCGCAGCGCCGCGCTGGCCCCCTCCGGCCCGATGGCGGCGAAGTAGCTGTCGGGGGTGCAGAGCACGACGTCGCCCGCGGCCGCGGCCAGCGCCCCGCCGGAACCGCCCTCGCCGTGCACGAGGGCCAGCGTCGGGGTCGGGCAGGTCAGCAGCGCGTCGAGCGCCTCGCCCATCGCCGGGGCGACGCCGGCCTCCTCCGCCGCGGTCCCCGGCTCGGCGCCCGGGGTGTCCACGAGCGACAGCACCGGCAGCCGCAGCCGGGCCGGCGAGCCGGTAGGCCCGGGCGGCCAGCCGGTAGCCCGCGGGGCCGGGCCGCCCGCCCACCTCGGCCGCCAGGGCCACCCCGACGACGGGACGACCCGCCAGCCGGCCGACGCACGCGGCGACGGTGCGGTCGTCGCCCGGCGCGGCCAGCGGCACCCGGTCGGTCAGCAGGGCCTCGAGCAGGGCGCGGCCGCCGACGGTGCGGGCCCGGGCGCGCAGCACCTGCTCCCAGCCGCCGGCCGCCTCCGGCACGAGACCCTCCGGCACGGGTCCGGCGTCGGCGGGCTCGGGCCGCAGGGCGGTCAGCACCTGCCGCAGCCAGCCGGGGACGGCCTCGCCGGGCAGGACGGCGTCGACCAGGCCGGCCCGGCCGGCGCTCGCCGCGGTGTGGCTGCCCTCGGCCGGGAGGCTCCCCGTCACGGCCTCCACCACGCGCGGGCCGGCGAACCCGACGGTGGCGCCCTCGACGGCCACCCGCAGGTCGGCGGCGCTGGCGACGCTGATCCACACGCCGCCCGTCGTCGGGGCGTCGGCGACCGACAGGTGCGCCAGGCCGTCGGCGGCGAGGTCGAGCAGGGCCAGCCGCGCCCGCGGGATGCCGACCAGCGCGGCCATCCCCTCCTGCAGCCGCGTGCCGCCGGAGCGCACGACGGTGAGCAGCGGCAGCCTCCGGGCCCGGGCCTGGGCGACCGCCTCGACCAGGGCGCTCGCGTCGGCCTCGCCGAACGACCCCCCGTACACCGAGAAGTCCCACACGGCGGCGACCGCGCCGTCGAGCAGCCACACCGCCACCGCCTGCCGCGGCGTGTAGCCCGGCCACGGGGACGTGCGGGTGGCGGGCGGCACCGGCAGGGCGGTCGCGCCGTGCAGCAGGGAGGCGTGCCAGTCGGTCGCGGGGGCGTCGCTCACGGGCGCGTACTCTCCCACCGTCCCCGCGACCGCCCCTCAGGAGGCCCCGTGAGCACGCCCACCGCCGGCCGGCTGCGCGTCGTCGTCGCCAAGCCCGGGCTGGACGGCCACGACCGCGGGGCCAAGGTCGTCGCCCGCGCGCTGCGCGACGCCGGCATGGAGGTCGTCTACACCGGCCTGCACCAGACGCCCGAGCAGATCGTCGAGACGGTCGTGCAGGAGGACGCCGACTGCGTCGGCCTGTCGGTCCTGTCCGGCGCCCACATGACCCTGTTCGCCAAGGTCATGGAGCTGCTGAAGGCCCGCGGCGCCGACGACGTCGTCGTCTTCGGCGGCGGCATCATCCCCGAGGACGACATCCCGCAGCTCGAGGCGCTCGGCGTCGCGAAGGTCTTCACCCCCGGCGCGACGACGATGTCGATCGTCGCCTGGGTGAACGAGAACGTCGGCGAGCCCGCTCAGGCCTGACGGCGACGCCGGACCGCGAGCGCGGCGCCGGCCAGCAGCACGACGCCCACCGGCAGGACGCCGGGCAGCCCGGTCGTGGGCAGGGTGCCTCCGGCCGGCCGCGGCGCGGCGGCGGGCGACGGCGCGGGGGTCGCCGCCTGCGAGGCTGCCGGGGCGGCGGCGAGCCCGGCCGTCACGGGCAGCTCCAGCACGCCCGGGGCGCCGGGCGAGGTCGTCACCGTCACGTCGGCGGGCAGCGTGTTGCCGCGGTGCCCGGAGTCGCTGGCTGCCAGGACGACGGCCAGCCGGTGGCCCTTCGCGACGCGCTGCACGACGCCGGGGAGCTCGAGCCGGACGGGCGCGTCGAAGGAGGCGATCCGCGACGGTGCGACCAGCCGGTGCTGCAGGGTGACCGTGCCGTCGGGCGCGAGGTCGTAGAGCTTGGCGAACAGCACCAGCTGCCCGGCCGGGCCGGCCGCCGACGCCGCCGCGGCCGAGGTGCTGGACAGCCGCACCGTCAGCGCCGGGACGCCGGCCAGGTCGAGGTCCTGCGCCAGCGGGGCGGTCGTGAACTGCGCGAAGGTCCCCGGGGCGTCGGACACGTCCTGGTCCTGCGCGGCCACCGGCACCTCGCTGTAGCTGCTCGGCAGGCCGGCGGGCACGACCGAGGCGAAGCGGGCGCTGCCGGCGGCGACCTGCGCGGGCGCCGTCACGAGGGCGTCGGTGCCCGACAGGTACAGCCGCCGGGTCGGCGCCACCGGGTAGCCCGGCGCGGAGGCGTAGGCCTTCGCCACGTCCGTGCCCGGGTAGGGCACGTAGTCGCGGTAGTACTGCGTGTCCAGCGAGGGCTTCGGCCCGACGCCGAGCAGGTAGTGGTCGAACCACTGCGCGTAGACCCGGGACAGGAAGGTCGCCTCGGCGGGCTGCTCGGCGTCGAGCTCGCCGGGGACGGGGCTGCTGTCGCTGTGGCCCCAGCTCTGCCAGACCATCTTCACGTCGTTGCCCTGCGCCTTGAGCGCGCTGTAGGTCGCGATGGCCTCCTGCAGGTTGAACAGGGTGTCGGCCTGGCCCTGGCTGAGCAGCACCGGCACCCGGACGTCGCGCAGGTAGGTGGCCACGGACGCGCCGCGGGCGAAGGCGAGGGTGGTCGTCGTCGGGGGCGCCGTCGGCGTCGAGGTCGGCCTTCGCGAGGCAGGCGCGGCTGTCGAAGTTCGGGCAGGTGCCGCCGGCCAGCACCTGCTGCACGAGCTGCTCGGGCTGGGAGTTGGTCAGGTCCTGCGCGAAGCCCAGCGCGAAGAACAGCGTCGTCCAGCCGACCTTCTCCGTCCCCGGCGTCGCGTAGGTGACCGAGCGCGGGGAGGCCGCGGTGCGCTGCTGGCTGGTGTTGTTCGGCGCGAGGGAGTAGCTGAGGTCGTTCCAGGTGATCTGCGGGACGATCGCGTCGATCCGGCCGAACGACGCCGCGGCGAACTGCACCTCGCCGCCGTAGCTGCCGCCGATCATCCCGACGACGGGGTCGAAGGCCCGGCCCGTCTCGGTGCGCACCAGCCCGGGGACGGCGTAGGGCAGGCCGGTGTCGGTGCGCACGGCGAGCCCGGTGCGGCCGGCGAGGAACTGGGCCAGCTGGTCGGCGACCTTGCCGTCGTACTCGGGGGCGTCGAGCTCGATGAGGCAGCCGCTGCCGCCGAAGCCCAGCCCCGAGTAGGACAGCGTCACGTAGCCGCGGCGCGCGTACTGCGCGGCGAAGGCGGCGTTGCCCTGCGTGCCGGCGTCGTCCTTGCTGCCGCCGAAGCCGTTGGTGGTCAGCAGCGCCGGCGCCGGGGAGGCCGCCGACGCCGACGACGGGACGCGCAGGTCGCCGAGCACCTGGCAGGTCAGCTCGTCGCGCGGGCCGGTGGTCACCGTGAACGCCAGCGGCACCGTGGTGAACGTCGTCGTCGGCAGGGCGGCGGCGCGGACGGGCGCGGCCGCGGCGGGGGTGGACAGGCCGGCGGCGAGCGGGGCCGCGACCAGGGCGGCGACGGCGGCCCAGCGCAAGGACGTCATCCCGGCAGTGTGCGGGCCGTGACGTGTGCCCGCGGGGTGAACGGCGGCGTCCCGGTGCTGTGACGTGCGCGTGTGCGCTCCGTCACCCCGGCCCGGGCAGGTCTCGGGGCGGTCACGAGGCGGTGTCGGGCGGGTGCGCGCGCGTGGCTACCCTCGCGGGGAGACAGCACCTCCCCGCACCTCTCAGACAGGACCGTCCGTGGACCTCATGGAGTACCAGGCGAAGGAGCTCTTCGCCAAGCACGGCGTGCCCGTGTTCGCCGGTGAGACCGTCGACAACGCGGCCGACGCCCGCGCCGCGGCCGAGCGCATCGGCAAGGCCGTCATGGTCAAGGCCCAGGTGAAGGCCGGCGGCCGCGGCAAGGCCGGCGGCGTGAAGTACTGCCCGACGCCGGACGAGGCCGAGGCCCGCGCCGCCGACATCCTGAAGCTGACGATCAAGGACCTGCCGGTCCGCAAGGTCCTGGTCACCGAGGCCAGCGACATCGACAAGGAGTACTACGTCTCCTTCCTGCTCGACCGGGCCAACCGGACCTACCTGGCGATGGCCAGCGTCGAGGGCGGCATGGAGATCGAGGAGCTCGCGGTCGAGCGTCCGGAGGCCCTCGCCCGGGTCGCCGTCGACGCCGTCACGGGGGTCGACCGGGCCAAGGCCGAGGAGATCGCCGACGCCGCCGGCTTCGCCCCCGACGTCCGCGACCAGGTCGTGGCCGTGCTGCAGCAGCTGTGGACGGTGTTCGTCGAGGAGGAGGCCACGCTCGTCGAGGTCAACCCGCTCGTGCGCACCCCCGAGGGCCAGGTCCTCGCGCTCGACGGCAAGGTCACCCTCGACGGCAACGCCGAGTTCCGGCACACCGACGTCTTCGAGACCTACGCCGACGCCGTCGCCGACGACGACCTCGAGGGGCGGGCCAAGAAGAAGGGCCTGAACTACGTCAAGCTCGACGGCCAGGTCGGCATCATCGGCAACGGCGCCGGGCTCGTCATGAGCACCCTCGACGTCGTCGCCTACGCCGGCGAGAAGCACGGCGGGGTCAAGCCCGCCAACTTCCTCGACATCGGCGGCGGCGCCTCGGCGCAGGTCATGGCCGACGGGCTCGAGATCATCGCCTCCGACCCCGACGTCCGCTCGATCTTCGTCAACGTCTTCGGCGGCATCACCTCCTGCGACGCCGTCGCCAACGGCATCGTGCAGGCGCTCGGCATGCTGGGCGACTCCGCCACCAAGCCGCTGGTCGTCCGCCTCGACGGCAACAACGTCGAGGAGGGCCAGCGCATCCTGGCGGAGGCCGCGCACCCGCTGGTCACCGTCGTCGACACCATGGACGGCGCGGCCGACAAGGCCGCCGAGCTCGCTGGAGCGGCCCGATGAGCATCTTCCTGACCGCGGACAGCAAGGTCGTCGTCCAGGGCATGACCGGCTCGGAGGGCATGAAGCACACGCGCCGCATGCTCGCCTCCGGCACCCAGATCGTCGGCGGCGTCAACCCGCGCAAGGCCGGCACGAGCGTCGACGTCGACGGCACCTCGGTGCCGGTCTTCGGCGGCGTCGCCGAGGCGATGGAGCAGACCGGCGCGGACGTCAGCGTGCTGTTCGTCCCGCCCGCGTTCGCCAAGGCCGCCGTCGTCGAGGCCGTCGACGCCGGCATCGGCCTGGCCGTCGTCATCACCGAGGGCATCCCGGTGCAGGACAGCGCCTGGTTCTGGCAGTACAGCCAGGGCAGGCAGACCCGCATCATCGGGCCGAACTGCCCCGGCCTGATCAGCCCCGGCAAGAGCAACGCCGGCATCATCCCGGCGACCATCGCGCCGACCCCCGGCCGCATCGGCCTGGTCAGCAAGAGCGGCACGCTGACCTACCAGATGATGTACGAGCTGCGCGAGTTCGGGTTCTCCAGCGCCGTCGGCATCGGTGGCGACCCGGTCATCGGGACCACGCACATCGACTGCCTGCAGGCGTTCCAGGACGACCCCGAGACCGACGCGATCGTCATGATCGGCGAGATCGGCGGCGACGCCGAGGAGCGCGCGGCCGACTACGTGAAGGCCAACGTCACCAAGCCGGTCGTCGGCTACGTCGCCGGCTTCACGGCGCCCGAGGGCAAGACCATGGGCCACGCCGGCGCCATCGTCTCGGGCTCCTCCGGCACGGCCCAGGCCAAGCAGGAGGCCCTGGAGGCCGCGGGCGTGAAGGTCGGCAAGACGCCGTCGGCCACGGCCGAGCTCATGCGCGAGATCATGAAGTCCCTGTAGCACCCGCGCGTCGCCGAGGCCCGGTCCCTCCTGGGGGCCGGGCCTCGTGCCGTGTCAGGACAGCCTCGCCGCCGCCTCGCGGGCGAACGGTGCGACGATGCGGCGGCCGGGGTCGCCGTCCTCGCCGTAGGTCACCTGCAGCACGGCGACGACGTCGCCGGTCTGCTGCACGGCGAGGTAGCGTGGCCTGCCGGACGCAGGCCGGGCAGCGCGACGCCCGCCGGACGTACGTCGTGGCGACGCCGCCGACCGTGGCCCGCCCGACCACGGCGTGGCTGACGGTGCCGCCCTCGGGGCTGTCCCGCGGCTCCTCGGGGCAGCCCTGCACGGCGCGCACGTAGCCGGCCGCGGCGTCCTGCGCGGCGGCGCGGGAGGTGTAGCGCGCGACCGTCTGCACCGCCGTCGTGCCTCCGGCCTCGCGCTCGGCGACCAGCACGGTGGCGGCGCTGTCCATCACGTCGGCGTCCCGCGGGTAGGCCGTGCCGCCCTCGCACGGGTCGAGCAGGGCGCCCTCGACGTCCTGGCCCTCGCGCCGCCAGTCGCCCGGCTCGGCGCGGTCGGCGTCGCGGGTGGTCAGCAGCAGGTCGCCCGCCGGGGGAGGGGCGAGCGGGCGCGTGGGGGAGGCCGACGGCGGGCCGGCCGGGGCGGTGCTCGGTGCTGCGGCGGGTGCCGCGGAGGAGGCGGGCGGCGGGCTGCTGGGCGGGACGGCGACCGGACCGGTGCTCCGCGGCGCCGCCTGCGGGCCGTCCTGCGTGCCCGGGTCGCCGCCGAGCAGGGCGACGCCGCCGGCGACCAGCAGGGCCAGCACTCCGGCGGCGGCGAGCCCGAGCAGCGCCTGCCGGCTCGCCGGCCGGGAGGGCGTCCGGGGGGCGGTCACGAGGGCTCCGTCGTCGTCATCGGCGCGGTCGTACCCGGTCCGCCGGCTGTGCTCCCGAGGCGTCACCGTTCCGAGACGTCGCCGTCCGTCGCTGCCCCGGCGGCGCGCCGTCACCGGGTCCGCTGCTGCGGCTGCGACAGTCGCAGGGTCATGTCTGCACCCACGCTCCGCCCCGTCGCCCGGCCCCCGCTGCGGCCGGCCCCCCGGGAGCGCGGGCCGCTGTGGGCCGCCGGCCCGCCGGTGCTGTCCGCGCTGCTGGCCGGGCTGCTCGGCACGCTGCTGCCGGTGCTGCTGGTCTGGGCGACCGACTCCCGCTCCCCCGGCCGCACCGACGACGCCGTCCGGGCGGCCGGGCAGCTGTGGTCGCTGGCGCACGGCGGGCCGCTGGCGCTGCCGTCGGGCCGGCTGTCGGTGCTGCCGCTCGGGCTGGTGCTCGTGCCGCTCGCCCTGCTGGCCAGGGCGGGGCGGCAGGCCGCGAGCCGGCGCACCGTCGTCGACCTGCGCGGCGCCGCCGTGCTGGCCGCTGCGGTCGCGGCTCCCTACGCCGCGGTGGCCGCGGTGGTGGCCGTGCTGTCGGGGTCGGCGCAGGCGCAGCCCTCGGTGCCCGGCACGGCGATCGGGGCGGCGCTGGTCGCCCTGGTCGGTGCGGGCACGGGGGTGCTGCGCGCGACGCCCGCCGGGCAGGGGCTGCGCGAACGCCTGCCCGGCTGGTCGGCGCCCGCTGCTGGTGCCCGCGGCGGCCGCCGTCGCGGTGCTGCTCGCCGCCGGCGCCCTGCTGGCCGGCACGGCCCTGGCCCTCTCCGTGCCCGACGCCGCCGAGGTCGCCCGGGCCGGAGCCCCCGGCGTCGTCGGCGGGACGGCGCTGCTGCTGCTCAGCCTGTCCCTGGTGCCGAACGCCGTCGTGTGGGCGGCGTCGTGGTGGGCCGGGCCGGGGTTCGCCGTCGGCGCGGGCACGGCCGTCGGGCCCTTCGCGCACGACCTCGGCGCCGTCCCGGCGCTGCCGCTGCTGGCCGCCCTGCCCGGCGGCGGGGTGCCGCTCGGGGTCGGGCTGGCCGCCCTGCTCGTGCCGCTCGGGGCCGGCGCCGTCGCCGGGCTGCTCGTCGGCCGGGGCGGCAGCACGCGCCCGGTGCGCGACGCGGCGCTGTGCGGGCCGCTCGCCGGCGTCGTCGTCGGGCTGCTGGCCTGGCTGTCCTCCGGCAGCGCCGGCGGTGCGCGCATGAGCGAGCTCGGCCCGTCGGCCTGGCAGACGGCGCTGGCCGTCGCGGCCGAGGTCGCCGCCGGCGCCGCCCTGGTGGCCTGGCTGCGCGCCCGCCGCGCCGCCGCCCCGGCGGGCACCCCCTGACACAGCAGCGGCGCGCGGGTTCGAGCCCCGCGCGCCGCTGCTGCTCGAACGGTCAGACCTTGACGACGACCGATCCGATGATCTTGTCGGCGAAGGTCTGGTTCTTCTTGTCCCAGATCGGCCACAGGAAGCCCAGCAGCAGGGGCAGGGCGTCCAGGATGTGCAGGAACTGGCGGCCGATGCCGGCGCCCGCGCCGAGCAGCTGGCCGTCGGCGACGCGCAGCAGCTTGATGCCGACCGCCTTCTTGCCGGGCGTCTGGCCGAGCGCGCCGTTCATGTAGCCGTAGCCCACCAGCACGAGCACGTTGACCAGCTGGGGCAGCGCCGACGACGGCCCGACGGCGAGCCCGATGACGAAGCCGAGCACGCCCGCGAGCACGGTGTCGAGCAGGTAGCCGAGGAAGCGCTGGCCCCAGGAGGCGAGCGCCGGGCCCTGCCAGCTGCCGTCGGGGCCGACGACCCCGCCGGCCGGTGCGCCGTAGGGCGCGGAGCCGGGGGCGGCGCCGTACGGGGTGCCGTAGCCGCCGGGCTCCCCGAAGCCCCCGGGGGAGGCGTAGCCCCCGGGCGTGCCGTCGCCGCCGGGCTGGACGTAGCCGGCGGGCGACCCGTACGGCTGCGGGTCGGGCTCGCCCGGGCCCTTGTCGAACGACGGACTGGTCATCGTGCCTCCTGCTGGGTGGGGAGCGCCGCGGTCCGGCTCGCCCTGGTCTGCCCCGGTCGGGGGCTCCGGACTCTGCGGGGACGGCCGGGCGGCGTCAAGGCGGGTGCCCGGGGCTGTGGACGGCCCGAGCCCCGGCCGGGCCTGCGTACGCTCGCCCCGTCCGCCGTCCCGCCGTCGCACGCCCTCCGGAGGTCCCGCTGTCCGCCCGCCTGGTCGTGCTGGCCTCCGGCGAGGGCCGGACGCTGCAGGCCCTGCTGGACGCGGCCGTCGGCGACTACCCGGCCCGGGTCGTGGCGGTCGGCTCCGACCGCCCGGGTGCCCGGGCCCTGGAGCGCGCCGGCGACCTGCCCACGTTCGTCGTGCCGCTGCGCCAGCCGCGGGAGCAGTGGGACGACGAGCTGGCCGACGCCGTCGCCGTGCACGCGCCCGACCTCGTGGTCTGCGCGGGCTTCATGCGCATCCTCGGGCCGGCGTTCCTGCGCCGCTTCACCGTCACCAACACCCACCCCGCGCTGCTGCCGAGCTTCCCCGGGGCGCACGCCGTGCCGGACGCGCTGGCCTACGGGGTCAAGGTCACCGGCGTGACGGTGCACCTGGTCGACGAGGGCGTCGACACCGGGCCGGTGGTCGCGCAGGCCGCCGTGCCGGTGCTCCCGGACGACACCGAGGCCAGCCTGCACGCGCGCATCCAGGACGTCGAGCAGCCGCTCTACGTCGACGCCGTCGCCCGGCTCGCCCGCGGCGGCTGGACGGTGCAGGGGCGCACGGTCCGGCTCTGAGTAGAGCGGCAGAGGCGTGCGGCAGGGGCAGAGCGGTAGCCTCCCGACCGAGGCCGTGACTGGCGCTGCAGGTGGACCACCACCGGGGAGCGGGCTCCGTCGCCATGACGTCCGCCGCGCGCCTGGGCCCCCACCGCACCCCGAGGAGGCCCCCGTGAGCACGCCAGCCCAGGACGTCCTGCCGATCCGCCGCGCGCTGGTCAGCGTCTACGACAAGACCGGCCTCGAGGAGCTCGGCGCCGCCCTGCAGCGGGCCGGCGTCGAGGTGGTCAGCACCGGCTCGACCGCGGCCCGCCTGCGCGACGCGGGCGTCGAGGTCACCCCGGTCGACGCCCTCACCGGCTTCCCGGAGTGCCTGGACGGCCGGGTCAAGACGCTGCACCCCAAGGTGCACGCCGGCATCCTGGCCGACCGCCGGCTGCCCGACCACGTGCAGCAGCTGCAGGACCTCGGCGTCGAGGCGTTCGACCTCGTCGTCGTCAACCTCTACCCGTTCACGCAGACGGTCGAGAGCGGCGCGACCCCGGACGAGTGCGTCGAGCAGATCGACATCGGCGGGCCGACGATGGTGCGGGCCGCGGCGAAGAACCACCCGAGCGTCGCCGTCGTCGTCAGCCCCGACAGCTACGGCGAGGTCGTGCAGGTGCTCGAGGCGGGCTCGACGTTCGCGCAGCGCCGCCGCCTCGCCAGCCTGGCGTTCCAGCACACCGCCGCCTACGACGTCGCGGTCGCGTCCTGGTTCGCCAGCACCTACGACGCCTCGGGCGCGGTCGACGGGTTCCCGGACTTCGTCGGCGCCACCTGGGAGCGCAGCAGCGTCCTGCGCTACGGCGAGAACCCGCACCAGCAGGCGGCCCTGTACCTGAACGGCTTCCCGGGCCTCGCGGCCGGCGAGCAGCTGCACGGCAAGGAGATGTCCTACAACAACTACGTCGACGGCGACGCCGCCTGGCGGGCCGCCCACGACCACGGCGACGCCCCCACGGTCGCGATCATCAAGCACGCGAACCCGTGCGGGATCGCCGTCGGGAGCGACGTCGCCGAGGCGCACCGCCGCGCGCACGCCTGCGACCCGGTCAGCGCGTTCGGCGGCGTCATCGCCACGAACGTCCCCGTGTCGCTCGCGATGGCCGAGCAGGTCGCCGAGGTGTTCACCGAGGTCGTGGTCGCCCCCGGCTTCGAGGAGGGCGCGGCCGAGCTGCTCGCCAGGAAGCCCTCGATCCGGCTGCTCGTCGTGCCGGAGTGGGCGCCGTCGGCCGTCGAGATGCGCCCCGTCTCCGGCGGGCTGCTCATGCAGGTCGCCGACCGGCTGCAGGCCCCCGGCGACGACGCCGCGTCGTGGACCCTGGCCACGGGCGAGCCGCTCGAGGACCTGTCCGACCTCGTCTTCGCCTGGCGCGCCTGCCGCGCCGTCAAGAGCAACGCGATCCTGCTGGCCTCCGGCGGCGCGACCGTCGGCGTCGGCATGGGGCAGGTCAACCGGGTCGACTCCGCCAAGCTCGCGGTCGCCCGCGCCGGCGACCGGGCGCGCGGCTCGGTGGCCGCGTCGGACGCCTTCTTCCCCTTCGCCGACGGCCTGCAGGTGCTGCTCGACGCCGGCGTCCGCGCCGTCGTCCAGCCGGGCGGGTCGGTCCGCGACGAGGAGGTCGTGGCAGCGGCGAAGGCGGCGGGCGCCACGCTCTACCTGACCGGCACCCGGCACTTCTTCCACTGACACCTGGGGGGGCGTTGCTCGACCTCGCGCAGGAGGAGCACAGCGGCCTGCAGTTCACCGGCGAGCGGCTGCACCACGCGGACCTGTCCGAGGCCGTCCTGCGCGGCTGCGTCTTCACCGAGTGCGACCTGTCGGGCGCCGACCTGTCCAGCGCCGTGCTCGAGGGCTGCGCGCTCGTGGGCTGCCGGCTGGAGCGGGCGCGCCTGTCGTTCGCCACGCTGCGCGACTGCAAGACGACCGGCACGGTGTTCCTGCGCTGCGACCTGCGCCCGCTGACGGTGGAGGGCGGCGACTGGAGCTACACCACCTTCCGCGGCGCGGACCTGCGCGGCGTCGGCTTCCCCGGGGTGCGGCTGGCGGAGGCCGACCTGTCCGACGCCGACCTGCGCGGGTGCGACCTGTCCGGCGCGGACCTGTCGCACGCCCGCATGCGGGCGGCGCGTCTGCGCGAGGCGGACCTGCGCGGTGCGGACCTGTCGGCCGCCGACCTGTCCGAGGTCGACTGGGACGGGGTGCGGATCGACGTCGAGACCGCGGTGCTGCTGGCCCGCAGCCGGGGGGCGGTGGTCGGGTAGCGGACGGTCAGGCGCCGGGCTGCCACCGCGCGGTCAGGCGCGGGTAGCGGCCGGGCAGCTCGTCCTCGGACCAGGGCTCGCCCGCCGGCTCACCGGGCGGGCGGACCTCGGGCCGCGGCATGTCGTCGTCGTGCCGGCCGTCCCACACCTCGAGCGCGGCGTAGCCCCAGAGCTCGGCGTCCTCCAGGCGCTCGGGCAGGTCGGGCGGGGCGACCAGGGCGAGGGCGTCCGGCGCGGACAGCACCCGCTCCCAGGCGTCGCGGCCCTGGGAGACCAGCCACGTCCGCAGGTCGAGGAAGGCGTCGTCGCCGAGGCCGCCGCAGGCGACGTGACCGGCGCCCCACAGGTCCCACCGGAACGCGTCGGCGCGCAGGGCGTCGAGGTGGCCCTGGAAGGCGACCAGGTCGTCGTCGGGCAGGGCGGTCAGCAGCGCGGTGGTGGCCAGCACGTGCCGCCGGCCGGGCCGCAGGTGCACGGGGCGGCGCAGCAGCCCGCGCCGCGGGGACGGCACCTGCTCGGCGTCGCGCAGGGTCCGGGCGACCAGCTCCCAGAAGCCGTCGCGGGTCACGCGCGCCGGGCGTGCACGGCCCAGAGCGGGTCGGAACGGCGGCCGTCGAGCCGCTGCTCGACGACCGGCTCGGCGAAGCCCCCCGCCTGCCGGTGGTACTCGGCGACGACGAGCGGGCGCTCCTGCTCGGAGACCGCCAGCCAGCCGCGCACCGCCTTGGTCGAGAACATGCGGTTGCTGAAGGTGCAGACGCTGACCCCGCCCGGGCGCAGCACGCGGGCGACCTCCGCCAGCACCTCGACCGGCCGCACCAGGTAGTCGATCGACACGCAGTTGACGACGGCGTCGAACGAGGCGTCGTCGTACGGCAGCACCGGGTCGGCGTTGAGGTCGTGCACCAGGCGTGCGGTGGCCATCGGGTTGGCGTCCAGCTCGACCGCGTTCAGCCCGAGCACGGTCAGCGACGCCGGCGGGCGGCGGAAGTGGCTGACCCAGGAGCTCATGAGGTCCAGCACGTCGCCGTCGAGCCCGAGCTCCTCGTAGAGGTCGGACACGGCCGCGATCGCGGCGTCGTCGAGGTGGGTGACCAGGCGGGGCGCGGCGTAGAACTCGTCGTCCGGGCGCTCGTCCTGGCGGTCGAAGAACCCCTGCGGCCAGGTCATCCCGTGGGCCCGAGGCCGATGACGAGCAGCCCGCCGACGACCAGCAGCAGCGTCGTCACCGCCCCGGCGACCGACCGCTTGCGCCGCTGCTCGTCGTCGTCGAACCAGGCCTTCGCCGCCGGGTCGACGTCGCCGTCGAAGGTCAGCCCCTGCTGCCGCAGCGCCCGCTCGACCACCACCCGCCGCAGGAACACCAGCAGCACGAGCACGGCGAGGACGGGGGTGACCACGCGCTGCGGGTCCGAGCCGGTGGCCGCGAACACCAGGGCCAGCAGCCCGCCGACCGCCACCAGCAGCGGCACGGCCTGCTTGGCCAGGTACCACCGCCCGGTGATGTCGCGGTAGGTCCACTCCCGGTGCGCGGGGCCGAGCCGCCAGCCGAGCAGCCGGTAGGCGAGCAGGGTCGGCAGCGCAGGGGCGGTCACCGGTCCGAGACTAGGGTTCGGGCGTGACTGCGCGCCTGCTGCCCGGAGCCCCCGTCGCGGAGGCCGTCTACGCCGACCTCGCCCCCCGGATCGCCCGGCTGGTCGAGGCCGGGCCACCGCCCCGGGCTCGGCACCGTGCTCGTCGGCGACGACTCCGCCAGCGCCGGGTACGTCGGCATGAAGATGGCCAAGGCCCAGGAGCTCGGCTTCACCAGCCCGCACGAGCGGCTCGGCGCCGACGCCACCACGGCCGACGTCGTCGCTGCCATCCGCCGGCTCAACGACGACCCGGCCTGCGACGCGATGCTCGTGCAGCACCCGACGCCGAAGCAGGTCGACTTCGAGGCCGCCCTGCTCGAGATGGACCCCGACAAGGACGTCGACGGGCTGCACCCGGTCAACATGGGACGGCTCGCCCTGTCCATGCCGGGCCCGGTGCCGTGCACCCCCGCCGGCATCGAGGCGCTGCTCGCGCACTACGAGATCCCCGTCGCCGGCCGCGAGGTCTGCGTGCTCGGCCGCGGCACCACCCTGGGCCGGCCGCTCGCCCTGCTGCTGTCGCAGAAGCGCCCGACGGCCAACGCCGCGGTCACCGTCGTGCACACCGGCGTCCCGGACTGGGCCGACTACACGCGCCGCGCCTCCGTGGTGATCGCGGCGGTGGGCGTGCCGTACATCCTGCAGCCCGAGCACATCACCCCCGGGGCGACCGTCGTCGGGGGCGGCGTCCGCTACGAGGGCAGGAAGCTGCTGCCCGACGTCGACGAGGCCTGCAACGAGGTGGCCGGGGCCATCACGCCGCGCGTCGGCGGGGTCGGCCCGACCACGGTCGCGATGCTGTTCAAGAACTGCGTCGAGGCGGCGGAGCGCCGCGCCGGGCTGGCCTGAACGCCGGCCTGACCGCTGGGCGGGACCGCGCTACCCGGCCCGTCGGACGTCGGCCTCGACGTCCGGGGGCAGCGGCCGCACGACGCCGGAGCTGATGACCTCGTTGGCCAGCCGGGCCCGGCGGTTGACGCCCTCGGCGATCCGGAACTTCTGGTAGAGCCGCAGCAGGTGCTGCTTGACCGCCGCCTCGGTGACGACGAGCTCGTCGGCGATGTCCTTGGCGGTGCTCGGGGCGACGAAGGCGTCCTGCTGCAGCGCGGGACGGCACAGCGCCGTGAGCACCTCGAGCTCCCGGCGGGTGAGGTCGGGCGCCGACATGCGCCGGACCTCCACGGTGTCGTCGTTCTGCACGGGGACCAGGCCGCCGATGCGGGTGCGCGCCGCGCCGAAGGACAGGACGTCGCCGTCGAGCAGGATCCGGCGGCCGACCGGCCGGCCGTTGACGCGGGTGCCGTTGACCGACAGCCCGAGGTCGGACACGTACACGTGCTCGCCGCGCCGGACGATCTCCGCGTGCAGGCGCGACACCGTCGCGTCGGGCAGCGAGATGTCGACGCCGCTGCCCCGGCCGACCGTCGTGACGTCGTCCCGCAGCGGGAAGGTCTCGCCGCTCTCCTCGAGCCGGAGGTGGGGCGTGTCCACGGTCGGTGTCCTCTCGGGTGGTCGGGCCCCCGGTCGGGGCTGACGCGACGGGGACAGGAGCGCGCCGGTAGGCGGGTGCCCCCTGACGACGGCGATACCCCTGGCCGGGTGGCACACACCCGCGCACCGCGGGTGGCGGCCGTAGGGTCCTGGTGTGCGCGAGGCCCCCGCCCTGGCCGTCCTGGCCGCCGTCGCCGCCGGGCTCGCGGTCACCCTGACGGGGCACTGGCGCATCGGGCTGCACGTCGTCGGGCTCGCCCTGCTGCTCGCGGCCGGGCTGCGCACCGGGCTGCCCGAGCGCAGCGCCGGGCTGCTGGCCGTGCGGAGCCGGGGCCTGGACGCCGTGCTGCTGCTCGTCCTCGGCACCGGCGTGCTCAGCCTCGCCGGCAGCGTCCCCGCGGCCTGACCCCGCCGTAGCCTGGGCGCGTGCCCGCCCCCGACGTCGCCGCGGTCGTCGCCGGGCTCTACGCGCTGACGCCGGGCTCCGGCCGGCCGACGCCGCACGGGGTGCGCCACGCCGGCGTCCGGCTGACCGACGGCGTGCCCGTCGAGGTCGAGCTGCTCTCGCCCGCGCTGGCCGGCTCGCCCGCCGCCCGGTCCGCGCTGGCGGGCGGCGGCGACGCCCTGCGCGCCCTCAACGGCCGCCACGTCGTCCGGGTGCTGCACGTGCACGTCGTCGACGACCCGGACGAGCCGGTGGCGCTGGTCCGCGACCGGTTCGCCGCCGCGGTCGTCGCCGACGTCCGGCGGGCCGAGGGCGGCACGGTGCCCCCGCGCTCGGCCGTGACGACGGCCGTCGAGGTCCTCGCCGGGCTCGCCGAGGTCCATGCGGCCGGGCTGGTGCACGGCGCGCTGTCCGAGCGCGACGTCCTGCTCGACACCAGCGTCCCGCTGCGCACCGTCGTCCGGGTCACCGGCTACGGCGTCGCCGCCCTGCTCGGCCGCCCCGCCGACGTCCCCCTGCCGCCCGGCGCCGGCCCCCGCGCGGTGCCCGCCGACGACGTCTGGGCCGCCGGCGTCCTGCTCGGCCAGCAACTGCTCGGCGTCGCGCCCACCCCCGCCCTGCTCGCCGCCTCCGGGCTGCCGCCCGCCCTCGTCGCCGCCGTGCAGGCGCTGCTCGCGCGACGACCCGGGCGCCCGGCCGAGCGCCGCCCAGGCCCGCGACGCGCTGCTCGCCGTCGGGGGGCTGGACGCCCTGCCGCGGCTGACGCCGGTCGCCCGGCCGACGCCGGCGGCGCCGCCGCAGCCGGTGGGGCCGCCGGAGGCCGGGGCGGTCGGGGCGCCGGAGCCGGTCGTGGGCGCGGCGGTCGGGGCGCCGGAGCCGGTCGTGGGCGCGGGGGTCGGGGTGCCGGAGCCGGTCGTGGCCGAGGGGGTCGTGGCGGAGCCCGCGCCGGACTCCGAGCCCGAGCCCCAGCCCGAGCCCCAGCCCGAGCTCCAGCCCGAGCCGTCGCCCGCCCCCGCCTTCGCGCTGCCGACGACCGACGCCCCCGCCCCGGCTCCCGTTCCCGACCCCACGCCCGCCCCGCCGTCGTCCCCGCCTGCCGCTCCCGCCGTCGTCCGCCCGCCCCTGGTGCTGCGCGACGCCCCCGCGGATCCGGCAGCCACGTCCAGCAGCACCCGCCGCCGGGCCACCGTCGTCGCGGCGGCCGCCGCCGTCACGGCGCTCGCCGTCCTCGTCGGGGTGCTGGTCGGTCGAGGCGGGCCCGGCCCCGACGCGGCTCCCGCACCGCTCGCCGTCGCCCCCCTCGACCTCGCGCCCTTCACCCGCCCCGACGGGCTGGTCGTCCGCCGCACCTGGACCCTGCGCGACGGCGGCGCGGCGCTGCGCGGCGAGACGGTCGTGACCAACGAGACCGACGCACCGGTGAACGCCGGCGTCGACGAGGTGGTCCCCAAGTCGGTGGCGTCCGACGTCGGCGCGCTGACCTTCGCGCCGGAGCCCGCAGGCACGGTCCGGGCCGACCCGGTCGTCCGCTACCTCGCGCGCGCCCTGCCGCCGGGGCAGACGCTGCAGTGGCGCTTCGACGTCGTCCTGCCCGAGCCCGTGACGACGGCCCAGGGGCTGGCCGACCTGGCCGCCGACGCCGACCGGGAGCGGCGGGAGTACGAGGCCTCCCGCCCGCAGCCGACGCGCGGCCCGGTCCGCGTGGTCCGCCTGGTGGTGGCACCGACGGCGCTGCGGCTGCGGCCGCTGGAGACCCGCAGCCTCGTGCTGAGCGCGCGCCTGTCCGACGGGCGCGTGCTGACGGGCGGCGCCATCCCGGGCATCGCCGTGTCGTCGTCGGACCCGCGCGTCGTGCGCAACGCCGGCGGCGTCCTGCGGGCCCTCGCCGCAGGGCGGGTGACGGTGACCGCGCGGGCCGGGAACGCCCGCGCCAGCGCCGTCGTCGAGGTCGTGGCGCCGCCGCCGCCGGTCGTCGTGCCGCCCGTCGTCGTCCCGCCGTCGGTCCGCCCCACCCCGCGCCCCACGCCGACGCCGGTCCGCACCACCCGCCCGCCGAGCCCCCGTCCGGTCGTCACGCCCGCCGCGCCCCCGCCCGACGACGGCCGCGCCCCGCCCGACCACCGCGCGGCCCCGGGCCAGCACGGCCCGGCCGCGGGCCAGCACTGCGCGGCCCCGGGCGAGCACCGCCCGGCCCCGGGCCAGCACCGCCGCGCCGCGCCCCTCGCCCACCCGCAGCCCGGCGCCCGCGCCGTCGACGCCCCGCCCCCGGCCGACCTTCTAGTCCCGCGGGCCCCGGGGCGGCCCCGGACCGTCGCGGGAGCGGTCCTAGGGTGTCGGGGACGACTCGACCCCTTCCTGCACCTGGAGCCGGCATGGCCAGCACGTCCCCCGTCACCGTCACGGTCACCGGCGCAGCCGGTCAGATCGGCTACGCCCTGCTGTTCCGCATCGCCTCGGGCCAGCTGCTCGGCGCCGACACCCCGGTGCGGCTGCGCCTGCTGGAGATCGAGCCCGCCCTCAAGGCCGCCCAGGGCACGGCGATGGAGCTGGACGACTGCGCCTTCCCGCTGCTGACCGGCATCGACATCACCTCCGACGCCAAGGCCGCCTTCGACGGCTGCAACGTCGCCCTGCTGGTCGGCGCCCGCCCGCGCACCGCGGGCATGGAGCGCGGCGACCTGCTCAGCGCCAACGGCGGCATCTTCAAGCCGCAGGGCGAGGCCCTGAACGCCGGTGCCGCCAGCGACGTCCGCGTGCTGGTCGTCGGCAACCCGGCCAACACCAACGCCCTCATCGCCGCCAGCCACGCGCCCGACATCCCGAGCAGCCGCTTCACGGCGATGACGCGCCTGGACCACAACCGGGCGCTGTCGCAGCTCGCCACCAAGACCGGCGCGAGCGTCCAGGACATCAAGAAGCTCACGATCTGGGGCAACCACAGCGCCACGCAGTACCCGGACTGGAGCCAGACCACGATCGGGGGCAAGCCGCGCCGAGGAGGTCGTCGGCGACCGCAGCTGGCTCGAGGACACCTTCATCCCCACCGTCGCCAAGCGCGGCGCCGCGATCATCGAGGCCCGCGGGGCGTCGTCGGCGGCGTCGGCGGCGAACGCGGCGATCGACCACGTGTACAGCTGGGTCAACGGCACCCCCGAGGGCGACTGGGTCTCCTCGGCCATCCCGAGCGACGGCTCCTACGGCGTCCCCGAGGGCCTCATCTCGTCCTTCCCGTGCACCAGCAGCGGCGGCGAGTGGGAGATCGTCCAGGGCCTGGAGATCAGCGACTTCTCCCGCGCCAAGATCGACGCCTCCGTGCAGGAGCTCACCGAGGAGCGCGACGCGGTCCGCGAGCTCGGCCTGATCTAGGGCGACCCGCGCCCTGCACCCGGGCGTCCCGCCCCTGCTCGCCCGTCCCGACCTGGAGCCTCTCTTGAAGATCATCTACACGTACACCGACGAGGCTCCGGCTCTCGCCACCCACTCGCTGCTGCCGGTGCTGCAGGCCTACGCCGACAAGGCGGGCGTCGACGTCGAGACGCGCGACATCTCGCTGGCCGCGCGCGTCCTGGCGGCGTTCGGCCTGCACGACGACCACCTGGCCGAGCTCGGTGAGCTGGCCAAGACGCCCGACGCCAACATCATCAAGCTGCCGAACGTCAGCGCGTCGGTCCCGCAGCTCAAGGCGTGCGTCAAGGAGCTGCAGGACGCCGGCTTCGCCGTCCCGGACTACCCGGAGAACCCGCAGACCGACGAGGAGCGGGCCGCCCGGTCCGCCTTCGACGCCGTGAAGGGCAGCGCCGTCAACCCGGTGCTGCGCGAGGGCAACTCCGACCGCCGCGCCCCGCTGTCGGTGAAGAACTACGCCAAGAAGCACCCCCACTCGATGGGCGCGTGGAGCAGCGACACCAAGAGCCACGTCTCGACCATGAGCGACGGCGACTTCCGGCACTCCGAGACCTCGGTGACGGTGGCGGAGGCGACGACGCTGCGGATCGAGCACGTCGGCGCGGACGGCACGACGACGGTGCTCAAGGACGGGCTCGCGGTGCAGGCCGGCGAGATCGTCGACGCCGCTGTCATGCGCCGCGCGGCCCTGCAGCAGTTCCTGCGCGAGCAGGTCGCCGAGGCCCGTGAGCAGGGCGTCCTGTTCTCGGTGCACCTCAAGGCCACGATGATGAAGGTCAGCGACCCCATCGTGTTCGGCCACGTCGTCAAGGCCTACTTCGCCGACGTCTGGGAGCAGTACGGCGACGAGCTCGCCGCCGTCGGCGCCGACCCGAACCAGGGCCTGGGCGGTGTGCTGTCCGACGTCGCGAAGAGCCCCAAGAAGGACGAGATCGAGGCGGCGATCACGCGGGCCTACGAGACCGGCCCGGCGCTGGCCCAGGTCGACAGCAGCCGCGGCATCACGAACCTGCACGTCCCGAGCGACGTCATCATCGACGCCTCCATGCCGGCGGCGATCCGCAGCAGCGGGCAGATGTGGAACGCCGACGACCGGCTGCAGGACACCAAGTACGTCATCCCCGACAGCTCCTACGCCGCGCTCTACGACGAGACGGTCAAGGACTGCAAGGCCCACGGCGCCTTCGACCCGACGACGATGGGCACCACGCCCAACGTCGGGCTCATGGCGCAGAAGGCCGAGGAGTACGGCAGCCACGACAAGACCTTCGAGGTCAGCGGTCCCGGCACGGTCCGGGTCGTGGACGGCGACACCGTGCTGCTCGAGCAGCAGGTCGACACCGGCGACATCTTCCGCGCCTGCCAGACCAAGGACGCGCCCGTGCGCGACTGGGTGCAGCTCGCCGTCCGGCGCGCCCGCGCGACCGGCGCCCCCGCCGTCTTCTGGCTCGACGAGACCCGCGCGCACGACGCCGAGGTGCTGCAGAAGGTGCGCGCCTACCTGGCCGACGAGGACACCGAGGGCCTGACGATCGAGGTGATGGACGTCGCCGCCGCCACCCGCTACACGCTGGAGCGCGCGCGGGCCGGTCAGGACACCATCTCGGTCACGGGCAACGTCCTGCGCGACTACCTGACCGACCTGTTCCCGATCCTCGAGCTCGGGACCAGCGCCAAGATGCTCAGCATCGTGCCGCTCATGCAGGGCGGCGGCCTGTTCGAGACCGGCGCCGGCGGCTCGGCGCCCAAGCACGTGCAGCAGCTCGTGAAGGAGGACTACCTGCGCTGGGACAGCCTCGGGGAGTTCCTCGCGCTGGCCGTCTCCTTCGAGTTCCTCGGCGAGAAGACCGACAACGCCCGGGCGGCCCTGCTCGGCCGGACCCTCGACGAGGCCACGGGCCGCGTGCTCGAGGAGGACCGTTCGCCGGCCCGCAAGGTCGGCCAGATCGACAACCGCGGCAGCCACTTCTACCTCGCCCTCTACTGGGCGCAGGCGCTGGCCCGGCAGACCGAGGACCCCGACGCCGCGGCGCTGTTCGCCGGCCTCGCCGACACCCTCGCGGCGCAGGAGCAGACGATCACGCAGGAGCTGCTCGCGGTGCAGGGCCGCCCGGCCGACCTCGGCGGGTACTACCACGTCGACAAGGCCAAGACCGACGCCGTCATGCGCCCGAGCGCGACCTTCAACGCGGCGCTGGCCGACTTCCAGGCCTCCGCCGGCTAGACGTCCCGACCGCCCTGACGGCCGCCGCGACCCCCGGGTCCGGCGGCCGTCGCCGTTCCCGCCCGGAGGCCCCGTGAGCACCACGCTGTCCGCGACCGTCGACCTGCCCGCACCGGTGGAGGCGGTGCTCGCCGTCCTCACGAGCCCGCAGTGGCCGGCCGCGAACGACGCCCGCCTGCACGACGGCAGCACCCTGGTGTCGTCCCTCCCCACGCCCGACGGAGGGCACGAGGTCGTGCAGCGCCGGCGCCTTCCCGACGGCGTCCCCTCGTTCCTGCTCCGCTTCGCCCCGAAGGACGGGCAGGTCACCCAGACCGACGTGTGGGCCCCGCCGTCGGGGGAGGGCCGCGAGGGCACCTGGGCGGTGACCTTCCCGGGCAGCCCGGGCTCGATCGGCGGCGTCACCCGGCTCGAGCCCACGCCGACGGGGTGCCGCTGGGTGGTGACGGGGACGGTCCGGGTGGGCATCCCGCTGGTCGGCGGCCGGGCCGAGGGCTTCCTGGCGCCCCTGGTCGAACGGCTGGTCCGCACGCAGGGCGAGGTGCTGCGCTCGCTGCTGTAGGCGTGCTCATCCGGTCACTCAGAGTGAGAACACTGGGCTGAACGGGTGGGTCTTCGGGAGGAACCGGACAGGGCGCCTACTCCCCGTCACCTCCGGCCAGGTCGGTCGTTGTCTGAGCACAGTCCGGTCCAGGTCGTGTCGAGCAGGGGCAAGAAGAGAGGCGGGGGGAGGGGTGGTCAAGGACGTCCTGCACCGCCGGCTCCCGCCTGCGCCCGCCGGAGCGGTGCTGCTGCTGTCGGCCGGAGCCGCCGTCGTCGCCACCGTGCTGTGGGTCGTGGGAGCCGGCGTGCGCAGCCCGCAGGCCGCCCACCTGGCTGGCCGTCGCCGTGCTGGCCCTCGTCACCGCCGCCGCCGACCGGCTCGCCGTCCCCCTGACCGTGCGGCGCCACCAGCACACCGTCGGGGTGCACGCGGGCGTCCTCGCCGTCGGGCTGCTGGTCGTCTCACCGGCGAGCGCGGTGATCGGCCTGACCCTCGGCACCGCGCTCGCCGCCGCGCTGCTGCGCGACGTCCCCCCGTGGCGGGTCGCCGCGTCGGCCGCGCAGTCGCTGCTGGCCGCCGTCGTCGGCGCCCTCACCTTCGACGTCCTGGCCCGCCTCGGCCTCGACGGTGCCTCGCCGTCGACGCTCGGGGTGCAGGCCTGGGCCGCCGTGCTCGCCGGTCTGGCCGCCGGGCTCGTCTGCACGGTGTCCTCGGTCGGGCTGGCCGCCGCCGCGGGGGAGCTGTCGCAGACCCGCCTGCTGCTGCGCCTCGCGGCCGCCTCCGCGGGTGCCGCCGTGGGCGCCGCGGGCCTCGGGGCCGGCACGGTCGTGCTCTGGAGGCTGACCGACACCTGGGGCGCCCCCCTGCTGCTGCTCGCCCCCGCCGCCGCGGGCGCCGCGCTGCTCGTCGCCGCCCTGCGCGGACGCCGGGCCGCCGGTGACCTCGAGGTGCTGCGCCGGGTCGCCCTGCTGCCCCAGCGCGACCCCGCCCGCACGATGCTCGAGGCCGCCGTGGAGGGCCTCGGAGCCCGGCGCGGCGAGCTGCTGCTGTGCGCCCCGCGCTCCGGCCGACGCCGCTCCGGCCGCACCCTGAGCCTGCTGCACTTCCGCGACGGCCAGCTGCACCGCCCGCCCGCCCCCGACCCGCTCGCCGCCGCCGCGCTGCCCGCGCTCAGCGAGCCGCTCCTGCTGCCGGCCCTGTCCGCCGACGACGGCGCCACTGTCGCCGCCCTGCACCCCGACCTCGCCCGCTTCCTGCTCGGCCGCGGCTATCCCGACCTGGTGAGCGTCCCCGTGCAGGTCGGCGGCCGGCTGGTCGGCGCCCTCACCGTCTCCGGCCGCGACCGCGGGGCCCGCCGCTTCGGCCCCGCCGACCTGCGCCTGCTGCAGGCCCTCGCCGCGCAGCTCGGCAGCGCGCTGTCGGAGCGGCTGCTGCAGGAGCGGCTGGAGGCCGCCCAGCGCGACGGCGCCGTCCTGCAGGAGCGGCTCGGCCGCGACGAGCTCACCGGGCTGGCCCGGCGCACGGCCTTCCGCGAGCGGCTGGAGCTCGCCCTGGCGCAGCGCGGCGCCGAGGGCACCGTCGCCGTCCTGTACGTCGACCTCGACGGCTTCAAGCAGCTCAACGACCGGCTGGGCCACGCCGCGGGCGACGCCTTCCTGCGGGCCACGGGCGAGCGGCTGTCCGGCCTGCTGCGCAGCGGCGACCTCGCGGCCCGGCTCGGCGGCGACGAGTTCGCGGTGCTCGTCCTCGGGCTCGACGGCCAGGACCGCGCCACCCTGGTGGCCGCCCGCATCCTGGACGCCCTGTCGATGCCGGTCGACCACGAGGGCCTGTCGGCCCGGGTGACGGCGTCGGTGGGCGTCGCGGTCGCGCAGGCCGGCGAGGACGCGGACAGCCTGCTCGAGGCCGCCGACGCCGCGATGTACGTCGCCAAGCGCTCGTCCGGCGCGCGCTGGAGCGTCTCCGACCCCGACCGCCGCAAGGCGCGTGCCGGCCAGCAGGACCGCGTGTCCACCCTCGTGCAGGGCCTGCAGGCCGAGCGCCTGCCCGGCGCCCTCGAGGTGCACTACCAGCCGCGCATCGAGCCGGTGCACGGCCGCGTCGTCGGCGTCGAGGCGCTGGTGCGCTGGCGCCACCCCGACCTCGGCCTCGTCTCCCCGACCGAGTTCGTCCCGCTCGCCGACCGCCTGGGCCGCATGGTCGGCCTGGGCCACGACGTCCTCGTCACCGCCCTGCAGCAGCTGCGGGAGTGGGACGACGACGGCGCCGGCGGCCTGGTCATGAGCGTCAACCTCACCGACGCCGAGCTGCGCGACCCGGGGCTGCACGAGGCCGTCCGCAGCGCCCTGTCGGCGGCCGGCCTGCCCGGCGGGCGGCTGCTGCTCGAGGTGGGCTCGGGCGCCCTCGACGACTCCGACTCCCCGGTCCGCCAGACCATGCGCCGGCTCGCCGACCTCGGGGTGAAGTTCGCCCTCGACGGGTTCGGCGTCGCCTCGTTCCCGCTCGGCCGGCTCGACCAGCTGCCCCTGCACACGGTGAAGATCCCGGCCGTGGTGCTGGCGCAGCCGGGGGCCGCCGGGACGTCCGGCCTGTCCGGCGCGCTGGTCGGCCTGGCCCGCAGCCTGGGGCTCGCCGTCGCGGTCGAGGGCGTGGAGCGGGCCGACCAGGCCGACCGGCTGCTCGACCTCGCGTGCGACGAGGCGCAGGGCTTCCACTACGGCCGGCCCGAGCCGGCCAGCGCCGGGCACCCGCTGCTGCGGGTGCGCCAGGAGCAGTCCGCCGACTGAGCACCCGGCTCGTGGGCTGAGCCCCGGCTCGCCCGCCCCGCCCCCGGACGCACGAGAGCCCCCCTCCCGCGGGAGGGGGGCTCTGCCGTACGGGGAGGACTAGGCCAGGTCGGACGCCGCGTCGGACTTCACGGTGCCGTCACCGACCAGCTGCGCGCCGCCCGGGACGTCGGCCGGCTGCAGGATGTAGCTCTCGCGGCTCGGGCTCTTGCCGACGCCGACCGACAGGTCCAGCGGCACGAGCAGGTCGCCGGTGTCGACGTTGCTGAGCTGCGCCTTGGCGGCCAGCAGGCCCTCGCGGGTGAGGTCCTTGTTCTCGCAGGCCTTGTCGAGGATCTGCTTCATGACCTCGCTGTCGGCCGTGCCGACGACGACGCCCAGGCTCGGGGTCGAGCCGGAGTACTTCGCCTGGTACTCCTTGAGCAGGTCCTCGTTGTCGGCGAAGCTGTTGACCGGCGACGCCACGAGCAGGTTCTTCTTCAGCTGCGCGGCGGCCGGGCTCTTGAGCAGGGCCGGCGAGAACACCGGGTTGTTGCCGATGATCGGCACGTCGAGGCCGGCGGCCGCGGTGACCGCGCCGACCGAGCCGGTCTGGCCCGGCGCGACGGTCAGCGCGATGGCCTGGACGCCCTGGCTCTTGAAGCTCGTGATCTGCGAGCTCATGTCCTGGTCGGTGGCCTTGACCTTCTGCTCGACGATCGTCATGCCGTTCTTGGCCGCGAACGCCTTGGAGCCGGCGAGACCGTTGGCGCCGTACTCGCCCTCGAAGTAGATGTGGCCGATCTTGTCGCCCTTCTTGATCAGCCCCTTGTCGAGCGCGTACTGCAGGCCGTTCACCATCTCGACGTCGTAGGTCGCACCGGCGACGATGTTGCCCTCGACGTCGGTGAGGTTGCGCGCCCAGGCGGACGGGATGTTGATCATCTTGTCGCTGGTGAGGTTGGGCGCGAGGGCCGTGTTCAGCGGCGAGCCGATCGTCTGCTGCAGGGCGAGGACGTTGTCCTTCATGCCGCCGTACTGCTGCACGCCCGTCTGCGGGACGTAGCCCGTGTCCTGGATCTGCAGCTTGACGGTGTAGGTCCCGCAGACCTTGTCACCGGCGTTCTGCTTCTCCCAGAACAGCGTGTTGGCGTTGGTGATGTCGGTGCCGAGCGCGGCGAAGACGCCGGTCAGGTCGGTGAGCACACCGAGGCTGATCTCGGTGCCGCTCACCCCGACGCTGGTCTTGACGTCGCCGCTCGCGGTGTCGCCGCCGTCGCCGCCTCCGTCGTCCGCGGCCTTGGTGCTGCAGCCGGAGGCTGCGGCAAGGAGGGCCGCGGCGAGCAGGACGGCCGTGCGCTTGCCGTAGGTCATGTGGTGCTCCCTCGTCGTGGTGCTGGTGGACGTGCTGGTGGACGTGCTGGTGGACGTGCTGGTGGTGCTGCTGGGGGTGGGCGCGGGTGGTCGGCGCCGGCGGGTCATCGGCGGCCGCGGCGTCCGCGGCGTCCGCGGGCCAGGCCGGCGAGCCCGGCGGGCTGGAACAGGACCACGGCGATGACCGCGACGCCGAACAGGATGCGGGCGCCCTGCGCGGCGTTCACGCCGCCCTGGCCGGGCGCGGACAGGAACGGCAGGACGTCGGTGTAGCGCTCGAACACCCGCGGGAGGGCCTGCACGAACAGGGCTCCGGCGACCGCGCCACCGACGGACCCGAGGCCCCCGAGCACGATCATCGCGAGGAAGAGCACGGAGAGCTCGAGCGTGAACGACTCCGGCGCCACCGAGCCGACGGACAGCGAGAACAGCACCCCTGCCAGCCCGGCGTACATCGAGGACACCAGGAACACGCGGGCCTTGTAGCCCTGCACGTTGACGCCCATGACGGCCGCGGCCGTCTCGCTGTCGCGCAGGGTCTGCAGCGCGCGCCCCGGGCGGCTGCGCAGCAGGTTGTGGGCGAACCACCAGGCGGCGGCGAGCAGGACGAGCCCGAGGTACCACTCGCGCTCGGCCTCCCCGAACGGGACGCCGGCGACGAACAGGTCGGGGTCGGTGCTGGTGAAGCTGAAGCCCGGCAGGGCGAACGGCGGGGTGAGCCGGCCGTTGAAGCCGCCCGTGACGTAGGTCAGCGTGTTGAGCAGGTGCTGCCCGACGAAGACCAGCCCGAGCGAGGCGACACCGAGGTAGATGCCGCGCAGGCGGGCCGCGATGGGGCTGAACAGCAGGCCGCCGACGCCGGCCAGCAGCACGCCCGCGACCAGGCCGAGCACGGGTGACAGGCCGAGCCCGCCGACCTCGGTGGCGGTGCCGCCGGGCTCACCGGACACGAACGTGTAGGTGGAGGCACCGATCGCCAGGAAGAAGGCGTGGGCCAGGGACAGCTGCCCGGTGGTGCCGACCAGCAGGTTCAGCCCGATGGCGCCGATGGCGGCCGCGCAGACGCCGAAGCCGACCTGCAGCCAGAAGCTCTCGACGTAGAACGGCAGCAGGAGCAGCACGACGACGCCGACGGCGCCGACGAGCAGGGACACCGTGGGCCGGCGGCGTCGGCGGGGGGCCGGGTCGGTGGCGGCCTCCTCGCCCAGGGGCGGGGCGACCGGGGCGGTGGTCGTCGTCTCAGACACGGGTCAGCTCCCTGGTCCCGAACAGCCCGGACGGCCGGACCAGCAGCACGAGGATCATCACCACGTAGGGGGCGACGTCGCCGAAGCCGCGGCCGAGGAACAGCAGCTGGTCCTGGTAGCCGGTGGCGAAGGACTCGGTGAGCCCGATGACGATGCCGCCCACGAGGGCGCCGGCCGTCGAGTCGAGCCCGCCGAGGATGGCGGCCGGGAAGGCGCGCAGCGCGACGAACTGGATGCCGGGCGCGACGCCCGGGGTGGGGCTGCCGACCAGGAACAGCCCGGCGACGGCCGCCAGGCCGGCGCCCACGATCCAGGCGAGGGCCGAGACGCGGCCGGGACGGATGCCCATGAGCGCGGCGGTCTCGCCGTCCTCGGCGTTGGCCCGCATGGCCACGCCCCAGTCGGAGAACCGGAAGGCGAGGAAGAACAGCGTGATCAGCACCGCCGCGACGGCCATGGCGAGCAGCCGGTTCTGGCTGATGCCGACGTCGCCGAAGCGGACGAACTGGCCGCTCCACGGGCTCGGCATGTTGAGGATGTCCGAGCCGATCCGGCGGGTCAGCTCGGTGACCAGGATGATGTCGACGCCGATGGTGAGGATCGACAGGCTGATCAGCGAGCTGCCGCGCAACCGGTTGATGAGCAGCCGCTCGACCAGCAGGCCGACCCCGGAGGTCAGGCCGATCCCGAGCAGCACGGCCACCCCGAAGGGCAGGTCCTCGGCCAGCCGGGCGGTCGCGTAGGCGCCGAACAGCAGCAGCGAGCCGTGCATGAAGCTCACGACCTCGCTGGCCTTGAAGATGACGCTGAAGCCGAGGGCGATCAGCGCGTACATGGCGCCGAGCGAGAGCCCGTTGAGCAGCAGGGACAGGAACTGGGTCACGCGGACTCGCCCTCCGGGTCGTCGTCGTCGCCGCCGCCGAGGTAGGCGCGGATCACCTCGGGGTCGGTCTGGACCTGAGCGGGGGTCCCGTCCGCGATGAGGCGGCCGAAGTCCAGGACCGTCACCCGGTCCGCGATGCCCATGACCATCCCCATGTCGTGCTCGACGAGGACGACCGAGATGCCCAGGGCATCGCGGATCTCGAGCACGGACGCCGCCATCCGGCGGGTCTCGTCGGCGTTCATGCCGGCCACCGGCTCGTCGAGCAGCAGCAGGTCGGGCTCGGTGCACAGCGCGCGGGCGACCTCGACGCGCTTCTGGTCGCCGTAGGACAGCACCCCGCAGGGGACCTGCAGCTTGTCGCCGAGCTCGAGGAACTCGGCGATCTCGCGGACCCGGCGGCCGTGCAGCTCGCCCTCACGGGTGGCCCGCGGGAGCCGGAGCCCGGCGGCCAGGAAGCCGGCCTTGGTGAGGTGGTGACGGCCGAGCATGAGGTTCTCGACGACCGTCTGCGTGCCGGACAGCGCGATGTTCTGGAACGCCCGCGCGACCCTGAGCTTGGCGATCTGGTGCGGCCGCAGGCTGGTCAGGACCTGGTCGCCGAAGCGCACCTCCCCGGAGGTCGCCCGGTAGACGCCGGACAGGACGTTGAACATCGTCGACTTGCCCGCGCCGTTGGGCCCGATGACGGCGTGGATGGTGCCGGGCGCGACCGTGAAGGAGACCTCGGACAGCGCCTTGAGGCTGCCGAACTGCACGGTGACGTCGCGGACCTCCAGCGGCGGGACGGTGCTCCGGCGCGGGGCGGCGGTCTGCTCGCCGACCGGGGCGCTCACGCGGACCACCGCGAGAGGGTCTTGCCGGAGGCCACCACGGGACGGTCGCCGTCCCCGCCGTGGCCGAGGTAGAGCTTCTGCACCTCGTCGGTGGCGGCGAGCTCCTTGGCGTCGCCCTGCAGGGACACCTCGCCGACGTCGAGGACGTAGGCGAGGTCGGCGACGCCGAGGGCCATCGTCGCGTTCTGCTCGACCAGCAGCACCGACGTCCCCTGGCGGTTGATCTCGGTGACGATGTCGCCGATCTGGGTGATGATCCGCGGGGCGAGGCCGAGCGAGGGCTCGTCCAGCAGCAGCAGCTTCGGGCCCGCCATGAGCGCCCGGCCGATCGCGAGCATCTGCTGCTCGCCGCCCGACAGCAGGCCGGCCCGGCCGGCACGGCGCTCGGCGAGCACCGGGAACAGGTCGTAGACCCGCTCGTGGGCCTGCTTCTTGGCACTCTTGTCCCGCGCCCCCATGCCGCCGGCGCGCAGGTTCTCCTCGACGGTGAGCCGGCTGAAGATGCGCCGCCCCTCGGGGACCTGGACCAGGCCCATCGCCACGCACTGGGAGGGCTCACGGCCGCGCAGGTCCTGGCCGTCGAACACGACCGTCCCGGCCTCGACCTTGCCCTTGTGCAGCCGCAGGATCGACGACACGGCCCGCAGCAGGGTGGTCTTCCCGGCGCCGTTGCTGCCCAGGACGGCGACGACCTTGCCGTCGGGGACGGTCAGGGACACGCCGCGCAGGGCCTCCACGGCCCCGCCGTACGTGACCTTGAGGTCGCTGACTTCGAGCACGCCTGTCCCTTCGCCGTCTGGTGGGCCGGACTCAACCACGCCCTGTGACGGCGGTCACCTCGAACGCGCTGGCGTTACCGCAGCGTTGTGCAGCGGCCGGCGCGTGAGCGTGGACCGGCTCCGGACCCGGCCGCGGGAGGCCCGCGCCGCACCGGCCGCACGCGGCCCCGCACCCGCCCCGGCCCCGCTCCGGACCGGTCGCCGGACGCGCGACGGGGCGGGACCGCTGTCGCGGCCCCGCCCCGTCGTCGTGCCCGCAGTGCTAGCTGAGCAGGGTGACGTCGTCGACGAACACGCCCTGGTAGAGCGGGAAGGAGCTGTTGTCGTCGCTGACGATCACGAAGCGCAGGTACAGGTCCCCGGCCGGCGCGGTGAACAGGTCCTTGCGGGTGTCGAAGCCCGGGTAGGCCTCGTTGCGGCCGTTCAGGCTGCCCGCGGTGGTCCAGGTGCTGCCGTCCGAGGACCACTGCAGGCTCACCGGGTCGTAGCCGGGCTCGGTGTCGACGGCGTAGGAGTACGCGACCGCGGCAGCCCCGCCGTCGTGGTGCAGCGTGGGCGAGGTGAGGGTCGCCGTCGTCATGTCGCTGTACTGGTCGAAGCCGGCGGCCCCGGAGGAGCCCTGCGCGCCGGGGGTGGTGCGGGTCCAGCCGCGGCCGAGCAGGTCGTCGGTGGCGGCGGTCCAGCCGGCCAGGTCGCTCTCGAAGCCGAAGGGCCCGGCCTCGGTCACGCCGGCCAGCGGCGCGACGGGCGGCGCGGTCGCCCCGGTGGGCGGCGCCGTCTCGACCACGCCGTCGTCGAACACGTACGTCCAGACGCCGCGGCCGTTGGTCGCGATGACGACCTCGTCGGGGTCGCGGGGCGAGCGCTCGATCGAGCTGACCGGGACGTTCGGCAGGCCCTGCAGCGGGGCGAAGCCCTTCTTGGTGATGCCCTCGCTGCTGGAGGCGAAGGCGCCGAGGTCGGTGCCGACGAGGACCTGCGGTCCGCGCAGCTCCACCCAGGTGGCCGGGACGTCGGGCAGGTTGCCGGTGACGTCGGTGAAGGTCTCACCGGCGTCGTGGCTGACGAACAGGTGACCCTCGCCGACCTGGTCGTTGACGTCCCCGACCGTGCCCGGGGGAGTCCAACGGCGGGTGTAGCCGCCGAGGGCCACGTACACGGTGCGGGGGTCGGCCGGGTCCTGGTCGATGGAGGTGACGTACCGGTTCGGCAGGCCCTTGGCGGAGGCGACGTGCCAGCCCGCGGCGCTGCCCTTGGCCGGCGCGTCCGTGCCGCCGACGTTGGTGGCCAGACCGCGCAGGAACGGGGCGGGGTTGTTCAGCGGGTCGCAGGTGCCGCAGTAGCCGACGTAGGCGTTCGCGCCGTGGACGTCGACCGACGTCATCCGGTTGGCCGGGTCGGTCGTCGTCGGGGTGGCCGCGGCGTCGCCGGGGTGCTGGGCGGTGCCGAGGTCGTAGACCTGCACCCAGTCGCCGTCGGGGCCCTGCAGGCGCTCGACGACCTCGTTGCCGGCGGTGATCAGGTGCTTGGCGTCGGTCGGGTCCATGGCGAACGGGTTCGAGAACTGCGCGCCCGTGACCGGCGGGGCGATCCCGGTCCAGGTGGTGCCGCCGTCGACGGTCACGCTCATGTCGCCGACCGCGTACTCCTCGTACGCCACCTTGCTGTCGTCCGGGTCGACGGCGGAGAAGAAGCCGTCGCCGCCGTAGGTCTCGTAGCGCTTGCCGCCCTGGCCGTCGTCGGACGGGACGGTCTTCATGTGGCCGTTGTCCTGCAGGCCGGCGTAGACGGTGCCGTCCTTGGCCATCGTGGCGTGGTAGGGCAGCAGGGCGTCGAAGCCCTGGTTGGCGCCGCGGCCCCAGTGGCCGTTGTCGAAGTCGCCGCTGGTGACGCCGACGGGGCTGCCGTCGCCGTCCGTGGTGTCGTCGCCGGCGTCGGGGGTGACGGTCTGGCGGTAGACGCCGCCGTCGTTGCCCGCGAGCAGGTGGACGCCCTTGCTCATGTCCTTGGCGTCGACCGGGACGAACAGCCCGGCGTGCTGGTCGGGGTGGGTCGTGGTGCTGACCATCGGCGCCCGGTTGGTCGGGCAGGTGGGCAGGCCGAGGCTGAGCAGCTGGCAGGAGTCGCCGGCGAAGTAGCGGCCGATGACCTTGAAGGTGTCCGCGACGCCGTCGACCGGGTTGCCCGGGACCTGCTCGTTCTCCCAGACCTCCTCCAGCCCGAAGGCGACGCGGGTGGGGACGCCGAGGAACGCGCCGGTCGGGTCCGGGGTGATCCACAGGTTGTACCAGCCCTGGACACCCGGCTCGTAGCCGATGGCGGTGCCCAGGCCGACGAGCGCAGAGCCCGACGCCGGGTTGCGGCCGATCGTGTTGTCGTCGCCGGCCCGGACCCAGCTGGTGCCGAAGTCCTTGCTCACGTAGAGGCCCTCGAGCACGGTGCCGCCCTCGAGCGGGCACGCGCCGAGCACGGGGTCGCACAGCCCGAGCGCCTTGGTGGAGGGCTGCTCCTCGCCGCCGATCGGCAGGTCGATGCCCTTGACGCCGCCGTTGAGCAGCCGGGCGTCCTGCACGAGCGCGTAGAGGTAGCCGTGGTCCTGCTGCGGGCCGGTGGCCGCGCCGAGGGCGATGCGCCCGACGCCGACCTGCTCGGTGAACGCGTCCGGCCGGTCGACGGTGTTGTTCGTCAGCCTGCGGAAGGTGCCGGGGCGGCCGCTGTCGGAGCCGTACAGGCCGTTGCTCGGCGACTGCACGGTTCCGTCCGGGTTCTTGCGCATGCCGCCGCGCCAGCCGACGCCGGCGACGACCTTGCCGCCGCGGGTCAGCGTGGTGCCGCCGGGCGCCTGCACGGCGACGCTGGTGACCATGTTGGCCAGCGCGCAGTCGGGGCGGGCCTGCAGGTCCTGCACGCCGGCGCAGGGCTGGCCGTCGGGGGTGGGGGTGCCGGTGGGCAGCTCGACGTTCACGAAGGTGCGTCCGGCGTCGGCCGAGCGGTAGAGCCCGAGCGACGTGGCGGCGTACACGACGTCGCTGTCGCTCGGGTCGACGGCGACCTGGAAGCCGAGCGCGCCGTCGGGAACGCCGGCGGCGCGCTTCCACGTGGGCTGGCGGCTGCCGGTGACGGCCTGCTCGACGTCGTCGGCGTAGTAGGCGCCGAAGCCGGTGAAGCCCGACGAGCCGAAGGTGCCGTCGCCGGTGAGGGCCACGAGCGTGGCGGGGCGGGTGCCCTTGCGGCCGGCGTAGCCGACGCCGCTGGTGATCGTGCTGGGGAGCGTGTCGCTGACCGAGCGCCAGTGCAGCCCGAGGTCGGTGGACAGGTAGACGCCCGCGCTGCCGACGGCGGCGAACAGCCGGCCGGTGGGGGCGTCGTAGGAGAAGGCGTCGACGCGGGCGGAGTTGTCGCCGAGCCCGAGGCCGTTGACCTCCGGGTAGTCCTCGCCGTCGACGATGAGCGGGCCGGTGCCGTAGGGGCGCGCCGTGCCGGTCGAGCCGGGCACGGAGCCGGCCTTCATGGCGGCCTTCTGCGAGACGGCCGCCCGGTAGGCGCCCGGGGCGACGACGCCGAGCGGGGCGGTGCGCGGCAGGGCCTGGGTGAGGCTCCGCAGGGCCAGCTCGCCGAGGGACTCGGGGTGCTTGGCGTTCAGGCAGGTCGAGGCGGCGATCCCGCTGCTGCCGGCGGCGTCGAGGAGCGCGGCGTCGACGGCGGTGCGCAGCGCGTCGGCCGGCCGTGAGCCCTCCTCGAGCCGCTGCTCGCGCCGCAGGTGCTCGGCGTAGCTGAGGTAGCCGGCCGGGCAGCCGGTGGCGGCGGGCTCGGGGGCCGGGGCGGCGGGCGCCGCCGAGGCGGCCACGAGCCCGGTGGCCAGGAGGGCGCCGGCGGTGACGCCGACCAGGAGGTCGCGCAGGGCCTTGTCGCGCAGAGCCATGGGGGTCCTTGTCGCTAGGGGACCCGGCTGTCTTCGCTGTCCGGCGGTGCGATCCCTGCACGACGCGTGCAGCGATCCGGGGTGAGGACGGCCACACGATCAGCGGCGCAGCAGCCGGCGCCCCGCCTCGCGGGCCAGCCCGGCCACCAGCGGGGCGGTCACCAGACCCCGCCCCAGCCCCACCTCGACGAGGGCGTCGAACGCGACGGCGCTGCGGGCGGTGGCGGCCACGCCGGCGTCGACGACCCGCGGCGACCGGGTGGCCCGCGCCAGCACGGTGGTGTGGCGCAGGTGCCGTCCGAGCTCGCGGCGCAGCGCGTCGCCGTACGCCGCTCCCGGGTCCGTGGCGGTGACGGCCGCGACACCGGCGAGGCGCCCGGAGGCGAGGGCGTAGTAGATGCCCTCGCCGGTGAGCGGGTTGATGAGCGAGGCGGCGTCGCCGGCCAGCAGCACCCGCCCGCGCGGCTGCACCGGGCGCGCCGTCGACAGCGGCAGGTGGTGGCTGCGCAGGCGCTCGGCGTCGGTCCCGGGCAGCAGCTCCTGCAGCCGTCCGTGCAGCTCGCCCCTGCCGCCGCGCCCGGTCGCCCGCAGGCTGGGCAGCAGCATCCCGAAGCCGACGTTCGCGGTCCCGTCGCCGGCGTCGAAGCGCCACGCGTACGCCGGCCAGTCCCGCCCGTCCATGACGATGACCTGCTCCGGCGGCCCGTCCGGCGACGGCGCGTAGCCGCGCACCGCGAGCGCCGTCGCGCCGTCGGGCTGGGCGGGGACGCCGAGCTGCCGCCGCACGACGCCGTTCGCCCCGTCGGCCCCGACGACGACGCGTGCCGCCGTCGCGCCGTCGAGCACGACCCGGTCGGGGCGCACCTCGAGGGTGCGCACCGTGTGCCGGCGCAGCACGGCCCCCCCGGCGACGGCGGCGTCGACGAGCCGGGCGTCGAACAGGGTGCGGGGCACGACGTGGTCGGGGCGCTGCAGCCGCCGCGCCACCTCGGTGCCGTCGGGGGCGCGCAGCCGCAGCTGCCACACCGGCACCCGGTCGGCCAGCACGTCGGCCGCGCCCAGGCGGGCCAGCTCGTCGAGGGCGTGGGGGGCGATGCCGTCGCCGCAGGACTTGTCGCGCGGGAAGTCCGCGCGGTCCAGCAGCAGCACCCGTGCCTCGGGCCGGGCACGCAGGGCCGCGAGCGCCGCTGCGCTGCCCGCCGGGCCCGCACCGACGACGGCCACGTCCCAGAGCTCGTCCACGCGGGCAGCCTGCCCGTCCCGAGCGCCGGCGGCACGTCCGGGGGCTCGCGCGGCGCTGCGGCAGGATGGGGGCGTGCCGACCGCCGCCCCTCCCCGCGTCCTGTCCGGCATCCGTCCGACCGGCGTCGGCAAGCACCTGGGCAACTACCTGGGCGCCGTCCGCCAGTGGGTCGCGCTGCAGGACGAGGCCGAGTGCTTCTTCTTCGTCGCCGACCTGCACGCCCTGACGACGACGGCCGACGCGGCCCGAACTGCGCGCGAACACGCGCGCCACCGTCGCCGAGCTGCTCGCCCTCGGCGTCGACCCCGAGCGCTCGGCGGTGTTCGTGCAGAGCCACCTGCCCGAGCACACCGAGCTGTCGCTGGCTGCTGCAGTGCCTCACCGGCTACGGCGAGGCCGCCCGGATGACGCAGTGGAAGGACAAGGGCGGCGGCGGGGCCAACGTCGGGCTGCTCACCTACCCCGTGCTGCAGGCCGCCGACATCCTGCTGTACCAGCCGAGCGCCGTGCCGGTCGGCGAGGACCAGCGCCAGCACCTGGAGCTCACCCGCGACCTCGCGCAGCGCTTCAACAGCCGCTACGGCGACACCTTCACGGTGCCCGACGCCTACGCCGCGCAGCGCCGCGCAGCGGATCAAGGACCTGCAGGACCCGGCCGTGAAGATGAGCACGAGCCGCGGCGGGCCCGGGCACGCTGTGGGTCGTCGAGGAGCCCGGGGCGCATCACCAAGAAGGTGAAGAGCGCGGTCACCGACACCGGGCGCGAGGTCCGGGCGGGCGACGACAAGCCCGGCATCACCAACCTGCTGACCATCCTGTCGGCCTGCACCGGCCGCCGGTCGCCGACCTCGAGGGCGACTACGAGGGCAAGGGCTACGGCGACTTCAAGGCCGACGTCGCCGAGGCCGTGGTCGCCCTGTTCGCGCCGGTCCGCGAGCGCTACACCGCGCTCGTCGCCGACCCCGCGCACCTCGACGACGTCGTCGCCGCGGGCGCCGAGCGGGCCCGCGAGGTCGCGCGCGCGACCATGGACGCCGTCCGCGAGCGCGTCGGCCTGCTGGCCCCGAGCAGGTAGGCCGCGGTGCGCGAGTTCGGGGTCGCCGTCGGGCTGCCGGAGCCCTACCACGGCGAGCTCCAGGGCTGGCGGGAGCGGCTCGGCGACCCGAACGCCTCCGCCGTCCCGCCGCACGTGACGCTGCTGCCGCCGACCCGCCTGGCCGACGACGACCTCGAGGCCGTCGAGGAGCACCTGCGGCAGATCGCCGAGCGCGAGTCGGCCTTCGTCGATGCACCTGCGCGGGTCGGGCACCTTCCGCCCGGTGTCCCCGGTGGTGTTCGTGCCGCTGGCCCGCGGCATCAGCGAGTGCGAGCGGCTCGAGGCGCAGGTGCGCTCCGGCCCGCTCGCCCGCGAGACGCTGTTCCCGTACCACCCGCACGTCACCGTCGCGCACGACCTCGACGAGCCCGCCCTCGACGCCGCCTTCGACGCGCTGGCCACCTACGACGCCCGCTTCACGCGTCTGGGGCTTCACCCTGTTCGAGCGCGGCACGCGACGGCGTCTGGCGGCCGCAGCGCGACTACCCCTTCGGCCCCGGCGGGCTGCCCGGACCGGTGGAGCCCGCCCTCGCGGGGTAGGCGACCGTCCATGCCCTCCCCGAAGGCCCTGTTCTCGAGCGCGCGCGCGAAGCGCCCGTTCCTCGACCACCTGGTCCGGACCGTCCAGCGCTACCAGGCCGACACCGGCGACCGGCTCGCCGCCGCGGTCACCTTCTACTGGTTCCTGTCGCTGTTCCCGATCCTGCTGCTCGCCATCAGCCTGCTGGGCTACGTGTACGGCGACCAGGCCGACGCCCGCGTGCAGGACGCCCTCGGCGGGGTGCTGCCGCCGCAGCTGGTCGACACCCTCGGCGAGATCCTGCAGGAGGCCAAGGGCCCGGCCGGCGTCGTCGGGCTGCTGGGCACGCTCTACTCCGGGCTCGGCTGGATCGACGCGCTGCGCGAGGCCATCCGCACCGTGTGGCACCAGAACGTCCTGGCCGGCAACCTCGTGGTCAAGAAGCTGCTCGACGTCGTCGTGCTGGTCGGCCTGTTCGCCACCATCGCCGCGTCCGTGCTCACGACCGGCCTCGTCACCGCGTTCACCGACACCCTGCTCGACCTGTTCGGGGTGCGGGAGAGCCTGGTCGCCACCTTCTTCACCCGGCTGCTCGGCTACGCGCTCGCGCTCGTCGCCGACACCGCCCTGTTCCTCTACCTGTTCGCCCGGCTGTCGCGGGTCCGCAACCCGCTGCGCCGGCTGCTCAAGGGCGCGGTGTTCGGGGCGGTCGGCTTCGAGGTGCTCAAGGTCCTCGGCGGCCTCTACGTCGCGCGCACCACCAGCAAGGGCGAGGCGACCTACGGCACCTTCGCGGTCGTCGTCGGCCTGCTGCTGTTCCTCAACCTGTTCTCCCGCTTCCTGCTGCTCACCAGCGCGTTCGTCGTCACGGCGCCGTACGACAGCGACGTCGCCCCGTCCGGGACGGCGTCCAAGGAGCAGGCGCGCAAGGCCGGCATCCCGGAGGAGTTCGCCGAGGGCGACCCGGACGACCCGCCGTCCCTGCTCGACGACGGCTCGCCCGACAACCGGCTGCAGGGTGCGCTGCAGGGCCGGCCGTCCGAGCAGGACGACGACGCGGGGGACGGCGGCCCGGCCCCACGCCGCGGACCGGTGCTGCCGACCGAGACCGCCGTGCAGAAGGCCGCCCGGCTCACGGTAGCCGCGGGGGGCGTCGTCCTGCTCGGCGTCCTGTGGCACGTCCTCGGCACGGTGCGCCGGGTCGGCCGCCGGAGCTGACCCGGCGCGCCCTCCCTAGCGGGGGGTGCGGGAGACCGGCGGGGCGACCGACGAGTCGACCGCCGGACGGGGCGGCCGTGCCGGGCGGGGCGGCTGGACCACCGGCGGGGCGACCGGCTGCTGCACGGCCGGCTGCGGGACCGGCTGCTGCTGGGTGACGGGCGGCTGCGGACCGACCGGCTGCGGACCGGCCGGCTGCTGCGGTGCTCCGGTGGCGGGTCGGGGGGCCTGCGCGGCGGGCTCGGGTCTGGGGGGCGGGCTCGGGCTGGGGGCGGGCTCGGGCTCGGGCTCGGGCTGGGGCTCCGCCTGCGGGCGCTGCTGCGCGGGCTGGGCCTCCGCCTCCCGGGGCTGCTGCACCCCGCGGACCGTCTCGCTGACGGCCTCGCTGACGGCCTCGGACACCGCGCGACGCAGCGCCGGCTCGAGCTGCCGGCGGACCTGCTCGGCGACCCGTTCCACCAGCTCGTCGGACAGGGCCGCGGACGGGCCCGCCGGGCCCCCGATCCGCTGGTCGAGCGCGGACAGGTCGCGGCGCAGCCCCTGCACGCCGTCGGACGCCTCGCGCAGCAGCCCCTCGTCGGGCAGCCGCTGCAGCACCCGTCCGGCCATCGACGCCAGCCCCTGCACGACGCCCTCGAAGCCGTCCGCGACCCCGGACTCGAAGGCGTCGACGCGCGCCCCGACGGCCCCGACCTCCTGCCGGGTCTCCTGCAGCGCCGCCCCGACGCCGGTGTCGAGCCGGGCCAGCCGGGCCTCCAGCGCGTCGAGGCGGGCGAGCAGCGTGTCGGCGTCGGGCAGGCGCTCCAGCCGCTCGGCCAGCGGCGCGACCGACTCCCGCAGCGCCTGGTCGTCGAGGACGGGTCGCCCCTCCAGCTGCTCCAGCCGCGGTGCCAGCGCGGCGACCGCGCCCTCGAGCGCGTCCCGCAGGTCGTCGCGCCCGGGCAGGGAGGCGAGCCTGCTGCCGAGCTCCTGCACCTGGTGGTGGTCGGCGAGGGCGCCGAGCCGGTCCTGCAGGCCGCCGAGCGCGAGCCCGACCGCCTCCCGGACGTCGCCGGGGGTGGCGACGGAGCGCTCGTTGAGGGCCGCCACGGTGGCAGCGGTGGCGCTCGCGATGTCCTCGGGCGTCGCCGCGGGACGGCCGGCCAGCTCGGCCAGCTCGGCGGCGCGGGCGGCGAGCGCCTCGTGCAGCCCGCGCACCTGCTCAGCGAGGTCGTCGCGCTGGGCGAGGGCGGCGAGGTCGCCCTGCCGGGCGAGGCTCGGCGAGGTCGTCGCGGCGGGCCAGGTCGGCGAGGTCGCCCTGCCGGGCCACGTCGGCGAGGTCCTCGCGGCGGCTGAGGCCGGCGAGGTCGTCCCGCTGCGCGAGGCCGGCGAGGTCGTCGCGGCGGGGGACGTCCGCGAGGTCGCCCTGTCGGGCCACGTCGGCGAGGTCCTCGCGGCGGCTGAGGCCGGCGAGGTCTGCCTGCCGGACCACGTCGGCGAGGTCGTCGCGGCGGACCACGTCCAGCAGGTCGTCCCGCCGCACCACGTCCGCGACGTCGTCCCGCCGTGCCAGGTCGGCGAACTGGCCCTGCCGCGCGACGTCGGCCAGGTCCTCCCGGCGGGGCAGGTCGGCCAGGTCGTCCCGGCGGGGCAGATCCGCCAGGTCCTCCCGCCTGGACAGGTCCGCCAGGTCCCCACGGCGGAGCAGGTCGGCCAGGTCCTCCCGCCGCGCCAGGTCACCGGCGTCGGCCCGACGGAGCACGTCGACCAGGTCCTCGCGCCGCGCCACGTCGACCAGGTCGTCGCGCCGTGCCACGTCGGCCAGGCCGGCCAGGCCCGCCAGGTCGTCCCGACGGGCGATCCCCTCCAGCGCCCCCGACAGCACCTCCGACAGCGCCCCCGACAGCTCCTCGCGCGTCGGCAGCCCGGCGACGGCGTCGCGCCCGGCGAGCCCCTCGACGCGCTGCAGCAGGTCCTGCACCTCGGGCCGCAGGGCATCGCCGGCCGGGCGCGCGGCCAGCTGCTCGACGGGCCCGGTCAGCCGCTCGTCCAGCAGCCGGGCGACCTCCTCCACGACGCCGCCGAGGTCGGCGGTCTGCGGCAGGGCGCGCAGCCCGGTGACGAGCAGCTCGAGCCGCGGCCCGAGGGCCTCGACGCCCGGGCGCGCCTGCAGGTCGCGCAGCACCGCGAGGGCGTCCTGCAGCGCGGCGTCGGAGGGGACCGCGGCGAGCCCGTCCTCGACCCGCTGGAGCGGGCGGAGCAGGGCGTCGTGCAGGTCCTGCACGGCCTGCCGGCCGGTGTCGGGCGCGGCGTCGAGGCGGGTGCCGAGGTCGCGCACGGCGTCGAGCACCTCGGGCAGGGCGTCGACCCGCACCCGGACGTCGGTGAGCCCGCCGGACACGGCGGCGACGACCTCGTCGAGGCGGCCGACCGCCCCCCGGACGTCGTCGAGGGTGCGGCCGGTGTCCTGCAGCCCGGCCAGGACGGTGTCGAGCCGGCCGGAGCGCTCCTGCGCGGCGTCGGCCTGCAGCTGCAGCGCGGAGGCGACCTCGGACAGCCGCTCCTGCAGGGTCCGGGCGAGCTCCTGGGCGGAGCGGTCGACCGCCTCGCCGGTGGCGGCCGCGGAGAGCTGGCCGGTGAGGCTGTCGAGGCGGCGGTCGAGGTCGCCGAGGGTGGCCGACAGCGCGCGCTGCTCGGAGACCTGCTCCTCGACGGCGCGCGACAGCAGGGCGCGCATCCGCTCCTCGGTGCCGCCGGTGTGCGCGCCGGTGCCGCCCTCGGGGCTGCCGGGCGGGGAGGGCGGGACGTCGGACGGCACCACGGTCGGGCTCCTCGTTCAGGCGGAGGCGGTGGGCGCGGGGCCCTGCCGGGTGCAGTCTTCCAGGCCGCTGCGCGCGGCCCGGGGAGGTGCTGCACGCGGGTCCGCCGTCGGGGTCAGCCGCGGAGGGGGCGCGCGGCTACCGCCGCGGCACCGGGCGCCGCTCCGGACCGGGGACCGGCCGGCCCCCGCCGCGGCTCGCCCCGGCGACCGGCCGGGAGGCGGGCTCGTCGGAGCGCGGGGCGGACCGCTGCCGCGGCGGGGCCGGGCGGGCGGCACCCGGACCGGACGGACGCGGGCCCGGCCGGGCGGCCGTACGTGCCGCGGCCCGGCGGGCGGAGCGGGCCAGCACGACCTGCCGGCGGCGGCGGACCAGCAGGACCGCGGCCAGCAGACCGGCGACGGTCAGCCACTGCAGCGACAGCCCGGCGCCGTCGTCGGCGCCGTCCTCGGGGACGAGGGAGCGGCGCAGGACCGCGCTCTCGGCGGCGGGAGCGGGGCCCTCGGGCTCGAGCGGGGCGACGAGCGTGCCGACCGGCTGCGTGCCGGCGGCGAGGGCGGCGAAGCCCCAGTCGAGCAGTGCGGCGGCCTCGACGTGCACGCGCGGCTGGGTCCGCATCATCGACACCACGAGGGTGCGGCCGTCGCGGGTCGCCGCGCCGACGAAGCTGGCCTTGGCGCGGGTCGTGTAGCCGTTCTTGATGCCGAGGGCGCCGTCGTAGCCGGTCAGCAGCTTGTTGTGGTTGTAGGTCTCGATGCGCTTGCCCCGGGCCCGCTGACGCTGCCCCTGCGGGTGGAGACCCAGCGGCGGAAGTCGGGCGAGGCCATGCCGGCGCGGGCCAGCAGCGCGAGGTCGTAGGCCGAGCTGAGCTGGCCGTCGGCGTCGAGCCCGGAGGGGTTGACCGCGTGGGTGTCGCGGGCCTGCAGGCGGGCGGCCTCGGCGTTCATCGCCTCGATGGCGGCGGGCCCGCCGGCACCACGGGCGAGGGTCATGGCGACGTCGTTGCCGGACACCATCATCAGCGCCTGGAACAGCTCGTCGACGGGGTAGCCGACCCGCTCGACCAGCCCCACCTTGCTGCCGTCGACGGCGACGTCCTCGAACTCCGGGACGAGCTTGCGGTCGGCCGGCAGCAGCGGGGCCAGGGCGACGGCGGTGAGGATCTTCAGCGTGCTGGCCGGGGCGTAGCGGCCGTGCGGGTCGCGGGCGCCGAGGACCTCGCCGGAGTCGAGGTCGGCGACCACCCAGCCGTGCGCCACGACCTCCTTCGGGACCGGCGGGGCACCGAGGCCGAGCACCTCGCCCTTCGTGCCGAGCAGCGGGCCGCCGAGGACCTCGGCCTGCGCCGCGGTCCCGCTCTGCAGGGGGCTCTCGGCGGTCGCGTGCGCCGGGGCGGGGCCGGCGAGCACCGCCACGCCGACGAGCGCGGCCACCAGGGCTCGCAACGGTCTGCTCATGGTCGCGCGAACGTACCTCCGGGCAGGGCTCCCGAGTCGCCGCGGCGCGCCCACGGATGACCCGGCGTCGAGCGGGTACCCGGCCGCAGGTCGCGTGCCCGCAGACGGGGGTAGGGCCCGCACATGGCACAGGAGACGCAGCAGACCAGCCGGCTGTCGGCCGCCGAGATCTTCGACCGGGTGACCAGTGGCGCGGAGGAGGAGCTCGAGCGGCCGCTGCACAACCTGGCGATGTCGGCGGTCTCGGCCGGCCTGGCCATGGGCATCTCGGGGCTCGGGGTCGCGGTGCTGCACGAGCTGCTCGGCGACGACCGGGTGGGCCAGACGGTGTCCTTCGCCGCCTACCCGCTCGGCTTCCTCATCGTCATCATCGGGCGGCTGCAGCTGTTCACCGAGAACACGCTGTTCCCGGTCGCCCTGGTGCTCGAGCAGCGCCGGTACCTGGTGCGCACGCTGGTGCTCTGGGGCGTCGTCCTCGTGGGCAACGTCGTCGGCACGCTGCTGTTCGCCCTGCTCGCGACCCGCACCAGCGCCCTGACGCCCGCCGTCGCCGAGCAGCTGTCGATGCTCGGCGTCGAGAACGGCGTCAAGGGCTTCACCACCGTGTTCTGGACCGGCATCATCGCCGGCTGGCTGATCGCCCTGGTCGCCTGGCTGGTCACCGCGTCCACCGACACCGTCGGGCAGGTGCTGGTCATCCTGCTCATCACGTTCTTCGTCGGCCTCGGCCACTTCGCGCACTCCATCGCCGGCACGGGCGAGGTGCTCACCGCGGTGCTGGCGGGCGACCTGCCGATGACGTCGGCGCTCACCTGGTTCTCCGCCGCCGTGCTCGGCAACGCGGTCGGCGGCGTCGTCATCGTCGCCCTGTTCAACTACGGCCAGGTCCACGGCGACACGGATGGCTGACGCCCACGAGCGGCCCGGCGACCGCGCCCGCACGACGACGACGGCCCCCCGCCCAGCAGGGCGAGGGGCCGTCGCGGGACGGTCGGGCGGTCAGACGCGCCGGAAGATCAGCGCGCGCTTGACCTCCTGGATCGCCTTGGTGACCTCGATGCCGCGGGGGCAGGCGTCGGTGCAGTTGAAGGTCGTCCGGCAGCGCCAGACGCCCTCCTTCTCGTTGAGGATCTCCAGCCGCTCCTCGGCGCCGTCGTCGCGGCTGTCGAAGATGAAGCGGTGCGCGTTGACGATCGCGGCCGGGCCGAAGTAGCTCTCGTCGGTCCAGTAGACGGGGCACGACGTCGTGCAGGCGGCGCACAGGATGCACTTGGTCGTGTCGTCGAAGCGCGCGCGGTCCTCGGCCGACTGCAGCCGCTCGCGGGTGGGCTCGCGGCCGTCGGTGATGAGGAACGGCTTCACCGCCCGGTAGGCCTCGAAGAACGGCTCCATGTCGACGACGAGGTCCTTCTCGACCGGCAGGCCCTTGATCGGCTCGACCAGGATCGTGCTCGCCGAGGTCCTTGACCAGCACCTTGCAGGCCAGCCGGTTGACGCCGTTGATGCGCATGGCGTCCGAGCCGCAGACGCCGTGGGCGCAGGAGCGGCGGAAGGTCAGCGAGCCGTCCTGGTACCACTTGATCTGGTGCAGGGCGTCGAGCAGGCGGTCGCCCTTCTCGACCGGCACCTCGAAGGTCTGCCAGTTGGCCTCCGGGTCGACCTCGGGGTCGAACCGGCGGACCTTGATGGTGACGGTGCGCAGGTGGTCCGCGACGTCGCCGCTGGGCCCCTCGGCGACGGGGCGCTCGTCGACGGCGGTCATCAGTACTTGCGCTCCATCGGCTCGTAGCGGGTCTGCACGACCGGCTTGTAGTCCAGGCGGATCTCGGACTGGAAGCCCGGGGCCGCCTTGTACGCCATCGTGTGGCGCATGAAGTTGACGTCGTCGCGGGTCGGGTAGTCCTCGCGGAAGTGCCCGCCGCGCGACTCGTTGCGGGCCTTGGCCGACACGACCAGCGCCTCGGCGAGGTCGAGCAGGAAGCCCAGCTCGACGGCCTCGAGCAGCTCGGTGTTGTAGCGCTTGCCGCGGTCGGAGACGCCGACGCGCAGGTAGCGGTCCTTGAGCGCGGCGATGTCGACCTCGGCCTGCTTGAGCGTGGCCTCGGTGCGGTAGACGGACGCGTTGGCGTCCATCGTCTCCTGCAGCTCGCATGCGGATCTTGGCGACCAGCTCGGTGCCGCCGCCCTCGGTCAGCCGGCGCAGCAGCTCGACGGTGTCGGCCTCCGGGTTCGGCGGCAGCTCGACGAAGTCGTGGCTGTTGGCGTACGCCGCGGCCGACAGGCCGCCGCGACGGCCGAACACGTTGATGTCGAGCAGCGAGTTGGTGCCGAGGCGGTTGGCGCCGTGCACCGACACGCAGGCGACCTCGCCGGCGGCGAACAGGCCGGGCACGATGTCGGTGTTGTTGCGCAGCACCTGGGCGTCGATGTTGGTCGGCACGCCGCCCATCGCGTAGTGCGCCGTGGGCTGGATCGGGATCGGGTCGTTGTAGGGCTCGATGCCGAGGTAGGTGCGCGCGAACTCGGTGATGTCGGGCAGCTTGGCGTCGAGCTGCTCCGGCGGCAGGTGCGTGAGGTCGAGGAACACGTGGTCGGCGTTCGGGCCGCAGCCGCGGCCCTGGCGGATCTCGGTGTAGATGGCGCGGGCGACCATGTCGCGCGGCGCGAGGTCCTTGATGGTGGGGGCGTAGCGCTCCATGAAGCGCTCGCCGTCCTTGTTGCGCAGGATCCCGCCCTCGCCGCGCGCACCCTCGGTGAGCAGGATGCCCATCTTCCAGATGCCCGTCGGGTGGAACTGGTAGAACTCCATGTCCTCCAGCGGGAGGCCCTTGCGGTAGACGATGCCCATGCCGTCACCGGTGAGGGTGTGGGCGTTGCTCGTCACCTTGAAGACCTTGCCGAAGCCGCCGGAGGCGAACAGCACCGACTTGGCCTGGAAGACGTGCAGCTCGCCGGTCGACAGCTCGTAGGCGACGACGCCGCTGACGTGCTGGACGCCGTCGACCTCGGTGAGGGACATGTCGAGCACGTAGAACTCGTTGAAGAAGTCGATGCCGTGCTTGACGCACTGCTGGAACAGCGTCTGCAGGATCATGTGGCCGGTGCGGTCGGCCGCGAAGCACGAGCGGCGGACGGCGGCCTCGCCGTGGTTGCGGGTGTGCCCGCCGAAGCGGCGCTGGTCGATGCGGCCCTCGGGCGTGCGGTTGAACGGCAGGCCCATCTTCTCGAGGTCCAGGACCGCGTCGATGGCCTCCTTGCACATCACCTCGGCGGCGTCCTGGTCGACGAGGTAGTCACCGCCCTTGACGGTGTCGAAGGTGTGCCACTCCCAGTTGTCCTCCTCGACGTTGGCGAGGGCGGCGCACATGCCGCCCTGCGCCGCGCCGGTGTGGGAGCGCGTCGGGTAGAGCTTGGTGAGCACCGCGGTGCGGGAGCGCTGGCCGGCCTCGAGGGCCGCGCGCATGCCCGGCGCCGCCGGCGCCGACGATGATCGTGTCGTAGCGGTGGTACTGGACCATGGTGCTACTCCCCGGAGGTTCGGGTCGAAGGTGAAGATCACGAGCGTGCCGAGCATGAGCACCAGCGTCGACGCCGTGTAGAGCAGCATCTTGAGCCAGAAGCGGGTGCTGTCGCGCTCCGCGTAGTCGTTGATGATCACGCGCAGCCCGTTGGTGCCGTGGAGCTGGGCGAGCCACAGCTGCGCGAGGTCCCAGGTGCGCCAGAACGGCGAGGCCCAGCGGCCGGCGACGAAGGCGAAGTTCACGCGCTGCACGCCGCCGTCGAGGATGTTCATGATGAGCAGGTGGCCGAGCACGAGCACGACGAGCAGCAGGCCGGACATGCGCATGAAGATCCAGCTGTACATCTCGAAGTTGGTCTTCGAGCGGTTGCTGGACGGGCGCTTGCGCCGCGTGCGCGGCAACTCGATGACGGCGCGGTCGATGTTGTCGTCGACCATGGCGACGGAGCCGGGGTCCGGCACGGTGGTGGTCATGAGGGGTCCCGAACAGCGTCTCGAGGGTGTGCTTGAGCATGGAGGGCGGCGGCGCCGGCCATGAGGACGACGAACAGCCCGACGACGACGTAGGTCATCTGCTTCTGGTAGCGCGGGCCCTTGTCCCAGAAGTCGATCGCCATGACGCGCAGGCCGTTGAGCGCGTGGTAGAGCACCGCGCCGACCAGGCCGACCTCGAAGAGGTTGACGATCGGCGTCTTGTAGGTGTCCATGATCCGGTCGTACGCGTCGGGCGAGACGCGCACGAGCGCGGTGTCGAGCACGTGCGAGAACAGGAAGAAGAAGATCAGCACGCCGGTGACGCGGTGGGCCACCCAGGACCACATGCCCTCGCGTCCGCGGTAGAGCGTGCCTGCCGGTGCCTTCACCGATGCGCCTCCGAGCGTGGAGCCGGTCCGCGCCCCAGCGGCGCCGTCCGACGTCCCAGCCTAACGACGCCTCCCCGACCCGGCACCTCGGGTGCCGGGCGGATGCTGTGACCCTGTGCACAGGGTCGCGCCGGTCCCGACCGGCGGGCTCAGGCGCCGGCCGGGCGGAAGCTGGCGACGATCTGCTCGAAGTCCTCGCGGGCGGCCGGCCAGTCCGCGGCGCGCACCTGGAAGTAGAGCGAGTGGCCGGTGCCGTCGACGTTGAGCACCCGGTCGAGCACGTGCAGCTCGGCGCCGCCGTCGCTGTAGGTGAACTCCCAGTCGGCCGCCGGGTAGCCGCGGTAGTCGACCGACGTCGATCCGGATCTCCTCGTAGTCCGGGTGCCGCGACGCGAAGTCCTTCGCCTGCCGCTCGCGGTCGCCGACGGCGTCGTCGGTGCCCGGGCCGGTGGTCACGCGCAGGGTCCGTCCGGAGCCCGGGTCGCGGTACTGGGTGCCGTTCCGGTAGCTGCTCGCCTGCCAGGACGCGGGGACGGCGGCGGTCCAGCCGGGCCCGCCGTCGGTCGTCTTCCAGCCGGACGGCGGTTCCTGCGCCGGCTCGCCCGAGCCGCTGTCGGCGCCGTCCTCCGCCGAGGCCTCGCCGTCCGGTCCCGTCGGTCCCGGACCCGCTGCCGGCGTCCTCGGTGCTGCCGTCGGTGCTGCCGTCGGTGCCCGCGTCGTCCGGAGCCGCTGTCCGTCCCGCCGTTGCTGTCGGTCCCGCCGCTGCTGCCGTCCTCGCCGTCCGCGGGCGCCGACGCCGTCGCGCCGGTGCCGCCCGCCGGGTCGTCCTGCTGCAGCGCGCTGACCCCGTAGGCCCCGCCCGCGAGCAGCAGCACGCCGGCGGCGGCGCCCGCCAGCAGGGCGCCGCGGCCGCGGCGGGCCGGCGCTGCGGGCTCCACCACGCGGGGGACGGCGCGCGCCGCCGGGCGGGGGCAGCAGGGGCCGCTGTCGGGGCGGCTGTCGGGGCGGCGGTCGGGGCGGGGGCCGGTGCCTCCACCCGCGTAGCGGTCGGCGGCGCAGCGGGCGCGGGATCGGCGACCGGCGGCGCGAGCGGCAGGGCGGTGGTGCGCTCGGCCCGGCGTCCGGCGTCGGGCGGGGCGGGCACGGGCGCCGTCGGCGGGGCGGAGCGGGCGCCGCTGGCGACCTCCTGCAGCAGCCGGCGGGCGGCACCGGCGTCGGCGCGGCGCTCGGGGTCGGGCTCGAGCAGGGCGTCCAGGACGGGCACGAGCGGGCCGGCGGCGACGTAGGGGTCGCGGTCGCCGGTGACGACGGCGGTGAGCGTGGGCAGCGCCTCGCCCTTGTCGTACGGCGGGCGCCCCTCGACGGCGGTGAACAGGGTCGCCCCGAGCGACCACAGGTCGCTGGGCGGGCCGGGCGTCGCGCCGCGGGCGCGCTCGGGGGAGATGTAGGACGGCGAGCCGAGCAGCAGGCCGGTGCTGGTGATGGAGGCGTCGCCCGCCGAGGTGGCGATGCCGAAGTCGGTGAGCACGACCCGGCTGCCGGCCGCGGGGGTGCCGAGCAGCACGTTGGACGGCTTCACGTCGCGGTGGACGATCCCCTGCCGGTGCGCCGCCTCGAGCGCGCCGAGCACGGCCAGGCCGACCTCCGCCGCCCGCTGGGGGCTGAGCGGCCCGTCCTCGCGGACCACCTCGGCCAGCGTGCGCGCCTCGACCAGCTCGAGCACGAGCCACGGCTGCCCGTCCTGCTCGACGACGTCGTAGACGGTGACGGCGCTCGGGTGGTCGAGCCGGGCCGCGGCGCGCGCCTCGCGGCGGGTGCGCTCGGGCAGGGTGGCGCGGTCGGCGGCGGACAGGCCGTGCGGGAACACGACCTCCTTGACGGCGACCTCGCGGCCGAGCACCTCGTCCTGGGCGCGCCAGACCGTGCCCATGCCGCCCGAGCCGAGCGGGGCGAGCAGGCGGTAGCGCCCGCCGACCACACGGGTCTCGGGCGCGGCTCCGGGACTGTCCACGGCGGGCACCTACCCAGCGCCCCCGTGGTCACCCGTGGCGCTGCGGGCGGGCGCCGGGTCCTAGCATCCGAGCGACCCGTCGCGCTGCCGAGAGGCCCCCGCTCATGACCCGCTCGTCCGAGTCCGGCTTCCCCATCGAGCCCCTGTACGGCGAGGGCGACGTCGCCCCGGGCCTGGCCGACCGGCTGGGCGAGCCCGGCAGCTACCCCTACACCCGCGGCGTCTACCCGAGCATGTACACGGGGCGCCCCTGGACGATGCGGCAGTACGCCGGCTTCGGGACGGCCAAGGAGAGCAACGAGCGCTACCGGCACCTGGTGGCGCAGGGCACGGGCGGCCTGTCGGTGGCCTTCGACCTGCCGACGCAGATGGGCTACGACAGCGACGACGCCGTGGCGCACGGCGAGGTCGGCAAGGTCGGCGTCGCGATCGACAGCCTCGAGGACATGCGGGTGCTGTTCGACTCCATCCCGCTCGACACCGTCTCGACGTCGATGACGATCAACGCCCCGGCCGCCGTGCTGCTGCTCATGTACCAGCTGGTCGCGGAGGAGAACGGCGTCCCCGGCACGAAGATCACCGGGACGATCCAGAACGACGTGCTCAAGGAGTACATCGCCCGCGGGACCTACATCTACCCGCCGGCGCAGTCGCTGCGGCTGATCACCGACATCTTCGCCTACTGCAAGACCGAGATCCCGAAGTGGAACACCATCTCGATCTCCGGCTACCACATGGCCGAGGCCGGGGCGACGCCCGCGCAGGAGATCGCCTTCACCCTCGCCGACGGCATCGAGTACGTCCGCGCGGCCGTCAAGGCGGGCCTCGCGGTCGACGACTTCGCGCCCCGGCTGGCCTTCTTCTTCGTGTCCCGCACGACCATCCTCGAGGAGGTCGCGAAGTTCCGGGCGGCCCGGCGCATCTGGGCCCAGGTGATGCGCGACGAGTTCGGGGCGAAGGACCCGAAGTCGATGATGCTGCGCTTCCACACCCAGACGGCGGGCGTGCAGCTCACCGCCCAGCAGCCCGAGGTGAACCTCGTCCGGGTCGCCGTGCAGGGCCTCGCGGCGGTGCTCGGCGGGACGCAGTCGCTGCACACCAACAGCTACGACGAGGCCATCGCGCTGCCGACCGTCAAGGCCGCGACCCTGGCGCTGCGCACCCAGCAGGTGCTCGCCTACGAGACCGACGTGACCGCGACCGTCGACCCGTTCGCCGGCTCCTACGTCGTGGAGGCCATGACCGACGAGGTCGAGGCCGCGGCCCGCGCGCTGATGGCCAAGGTCGAGGACATGGGCGGTGCGGTCGCCGCGATCGAGCAGGGCTTCCAGAAGTCCGAGATCGAGCAGTCGGCGTACTCCATCGCCCTGGGCATCGACAGCGGGGAGCGCACCGTCGTCGGGCTGAACAAGTACCGGGTGGACCAGGAGGAGCGCTACGAGCCGCTGCGGGTCGACCCCTCCATCGAGGCCGACCAGCGCCAGCGGCTGGCCGACCTGCGGGCCAAGCGCGACCAGGGCGCGGTGGACAAGGCGCTGGCGGAGCTGAAGGCGGCCGCCGAGGGCGGGGACAACTGCCTCTACCCGATGAAGGAGGCGCTGCAGGCGCTGGCCACCGTCGGCGAGGTGTGCGGGGCGCTGCGCGAGGTGTGGGGCGTCTACCGCCCGCAGGAGTTCTTCTAGCCGCGCGCCTACCGTGGCGGGGTGCCGCTGCTGCCCCGTGCCCGCCGGACCAGCCGGATGCTCGTGGCCGGAGCGACGCTCGCGGGCCTGCTGCCCTCCCGCGGGGCGGCCGCCCAGCAGGGCGTCGTCCTGGCGGCGCTCGCCCTCGGCATGCCGCACGGCGCCGCCGACACCGAGCTGCTGGTCCGGGCCGCCGACGGCTCGCGCGCCCGGCACGCCGGCCTCGTCGCCGGGTACTCCGCGCTGGCGCTCGCCTCGACCGTCGTGGTCCGGCGGGGCGGGCCGTGGGTGGAGCGCGGCGTCCTGCTGGCCAGCGCCGCGCACTTCGCCGAGGGGGAGCTCGCCTGCTGGGGGCCCGCGCCCGCCGGCCGCCCGCGGGCCCGGGCCGCGCTGCGGCTGCTGGCCGCGGCCGTGGCGACGGTGGGGCTGCCGGCCGCCGTCGGCACCGCCGACCGCCGTCCCGCCGAGGTCGGCGTGACGGGCGCGCTCGCGCCGGCGTCGCGCGCCGTCGGGGACCGTCGCGGCGCGCGGGTGCTGCGCGAGGAGGGGCTGCGCGGCGGCGTCGGGCTGATGACGGCGCTCGCCACCGGGGCCACCGCCGCTCTCGCGCTGACGGGCGACCGGCAGGCCGCGCGCGACACCGCCCAGCTCACGGGGCTGGCCCTGCTCGCCCCGCCGTCGCTCGCCTTCGCGGGCTACTTCGGCGGCTGGCACGCGCTGCGGCACACCGCCCGGGTCGTGGACGCGCTCGTCGACGACGGCCGGATGCCCGACCCGCAGACGCTGCCGCGCGCCGTCGGGGTGCTCGGGCCGGCGCAGCGCGTGGGCGGCCGGCGTCGGGCTGCTGGGGGCGGGCGTCCTGGCGGCGCGCGACCCGGAGCACGCCAGCGACAACGCCTTCGCCGCGGTGCTGGGCCTCACCGTCCCGCACATGACGACGGTGGCGCTGGGCCTGACGCGCCGCGGCCGCTGAGCCGGTCGCCCGGCAGAGGAGGGGCGCGCAGCGACCCCCTCGGGTGTCATGCTCCGGCCGTGACCCGCCCTGTGATGACCCGATCCCTGGCGCGGCGCCCCGCTGCCGCTGCCCTGCTCGCCGTCGCCCTGTCCGCTGTGCTGCCGCTGCAGGCGGCGTCGGCCGGTGCGACCGGCAAGTACCGCAACTGCACCGAGTACAACAAGGCCTACCCGCACGGCGTCGGCCTGCGGACGGCCAAGGACAAGACGGCCAGCACCCCGGTCACCACGTTCAGGAAGGACGACGCGGAGTTCAAGCGCGCGATGGGCAACAACCGCGGCCTGGACCGCGACAAGGACTCGATCGCCTGCGAGAAGCGCTAGCCGTCCGGGGCTCCCGCCCCGTCAGCTCCCGAGGGTCGTGACCTCGAGCTCGTCGTCGCCGTACTGCCGGCGCAGCACCTTCTTGTCGAACTTGCCGACGCTGGTCTTGGGCACGGCCGCGATGAAGGCCCACCGCTCGGGCAGCTGCCAGCGGGCGACCTTGCTGGCCAGGTGCTCGCGCAGCTCCTCCGGCGTCGCCGTGGCGTCGGGGGACAGCACGACGCAGGCCAGCGGCCGCTCGTCCCAGCGGTCGTCGGGCACGGCGACGACGGCGGCCTCGAACACCGCCGGGTGCCCCATGAGCTGGTTCTCCAGCTCGACCGAGCTGATCCACTCGCCGCCGGACTTGATGACGTCCTTGCTCCGGTCGGTGATCTGCACGTAGCCCTGGGCGTCGACGGTGGCGACGTCGCCGGTGCGCAGCCAGCCCTCGCTGAACTTCTCCGGGTCGGGGTCGGCGTGGTACGCCCCGGTGACCCAGGGGCCTCGGCACTGCATCTCCCCGACGCTGACGCCGTCCCACGGCAGGACGGTCCCGTCGTCGGCGACGATCCGCAGCTCGACGCCGGCGCTGATGCGGCCGGTGCGGGACCGGTAGGTCCACTCGTCGTCGGGGGAGCCGTTCTTCGGCGGGTGGGAGACGGCGGCCAGCGGCGAGGTCTCGGTCATGCCCCAGGCCTGGACGATGCGGACGCCGTGGCGGTCCCAGAACGCCTGCATGAGCGACAGCGGGACGGCCGAGCCGCCGCAGGGCACCAGGCGCAGCGAGGACAGGTCGGTCGGGTGCTCGTCGACGTGGCGCAGCAGGTCGTTCCAGATGGTGGGCACGGCCCCGGCCACCGTCGGCCGGTAGGTCTCGATCATGGCGGCGAGCGGCTCGGCCTGCAGGAAGCGGCCCGGCATGACGAAGTCGGTCCCGGCGTACCAGCCGGCGAACGGCAGGCCCCAGGCGTTCGCGTGGAACATCGGCACGACCGGCAGCACGACGTCGCGCTCGGTCAGCCCGAAGGTGTTGCCGGTGCAGGCGGCCATGGAGTGCAGGTAGGCCGAGCGGTGGCTGTAGACGACGCCCTTGGGGTTGCCGGTGGTGCCGCTCGTGTAGCACATGGCGGCGGCCGCGCGCTCGTCCACCTCGGGCCAGGCGTAGGCGTCGGGCTGGGCCGCCAGCAGCTCGGCGTAGGAGTGGACCTGGCCCGGCAGCGTGCCGGCGTCGTCCATCGACCCGACGACGACGTAGTGCTCGACCGTCGTCAGCGCGGCGGCGACCTTGGCCAGCAGCGGCAGCACGGTGGCGTCGACGACGACGACCTTGTCCTCGCCGTGGTTGACGACGTACTCGAGCTGCTCGGGGAACAGCCGCAGGTTCAGCGTGTGCAGCACGGCACCCATCGAGGGCACCGCCAGGTAGGCCTCGAGGTGCTCCTGGGTGTTCCACAGGAAGGTGCCGACCCGGTCGCCCGGGCGGACGCCGAGGCCGGCGAGGGCGCCGGCGAGCCGCGCGGCGTTGGCCGCGACCTCGGCGTAGGTGGCCTGCCGGGCGCCGTCGCCCTCGTAGGTCGTGACGACGCTGTCGGCGTACACGGTGGCGCCGTGCCGCATCAGCTCGGTGATCGTCAGCGGCCGGTCCTGCATGGTGCTCTCGACGGTGCTCATGGCAGGACTGTGCCGCAGGTCACGCCCGCGGCGCCAGCGGTCAGCAGGCCCGGAGCAGTGTCGGGTTGACGACGGTCGGAGGGACCCGCCGCCGGGTGCCCTGCTCGTAGGCCGCGGCGTAGGTCAGCAGGTCGGCCTCGTCCCACGCCGTCCCGAGGAAGGACAGGCCGACAGGGCGCTCCGCGGCCGTCAGCCCCATGGGCACGATGACGGTCGGGTAGCCCGCGGCGGCACCGGGACTCGCGTACTGCGGCCCGCGGCCCACGATCGCGTCGAGGTCGGACTCGGCGAGCGCCCGGTCGATGACGGCGCCCGACGTCGTGCGCAGGGCCAGCGCCGCCGCGGACGCCGCGACCCGGCTGCCCGGCTGGGCGGCGCTGGCCAGGATGAGGTCCTGGCCGTACTTCACCTCGTCGGGGTGCTGCTGGTTGAACACCGCGATGTCGGCCAGGGACCGCACCCCGCTCCTCGGCGTCGGCACGGCGGTGCGCAGGTAGTGGTCGAGGTTGGCCTTGAAGTCGTTCGGGATGAGCCCGATCTCGGCCGCGGCGACGGTGCCGAGGTCGCCCAGCGGTGGTGGTCTCGACGAGCTCGGCGCCGAGGGCGCGCAGGTCCTCCAGCGCCCGGGTGAACAGCGGGTCGCTCGAGGGGGCGTACCCGAGCCGCACGCCCTGCAGCGACGCCGTGGCCAGGCCCGCGGTGTAGTCGCCGCCGGTCGGCAGGTGGCGCTGCGCCTCGCGGGTGGCGGGGTCGTCGCGGTCGCTCCCCGCGACGGCGGACAGCAGCGCGGCGGCGTCGGCGACCGTGCGGGTCATGGGACCGGCGGTGTCGAAGCCCTCCGCCAGCGGGATGATCCCGGCCCGGCTGACCAGCCCGCGCGTGGGCTTGACCCCGACGACGCCGTTCACGCTGCTCGGCGACAGGATCGAGCCGGAGGTCTCGGACCCGAAGGTGCCGGCCGCGAAGGCCATCGACGCGGCGACGCCGGACCCCGACGACGAGCCGCTGGGGTCGCCGTAGCCGTACGCCTCGCGGACCTGACCGCCCAGGCTCGAGTAGCCGTTCGGCATCGACAGCGAGACCCAGTTGGCGAACTCCGACAGGTTGGTCTTGCCCAGGACGACGGCGCCCGCGTCGCGCAGGTCGGCGGCCAGGGTCGCGTCGGCGTAGGGGACGGAGCCCTCCAGCGCGAGCGAGCCGGCGGTGGTCGGCATGTCCTTGGTCCCGATGTTGTCCTTGAGCAGGACCGGGACGCCGTGCAGGGGTCCGCGCAGCAGCCCGCGCCGGCGCTCGTCGTCGAGCTGCCGCGCGGCGGCCAGGGCCTTGCCGGCGTCGAGGTGCCGGACGCTGTTCAGCGTGGTCGCGGGGTCCTCGCCGCCGTCGAGCAGGGCGATGCGGTCGAGGTAGGCCTGCACGAGCCCGACCGAGGTCAGCCGGCCCGGAGTCCATGGCGGTGACGAGGTCCGCGATCGTCGCGGTCTGCAGGTCCAGCCCGGCGACCTGCGCGCGGCAGTCGGCGGCGGGCGAGCCGGTGGCGACGGGGCGGGCGACGTCGGCGGTCGCGGCGGTGCCGGCGGCGGCCCCGAGCAGCAGGGCGGACGCGGTGACGAGGGGGAGCAGGCGCATGGCAGGGACTTCGCCGCCCGCCGCGCCGGCTCCTGCCCGGACCGTGTGAACTCCATGTTGCGCACGAGGTCGCTGGGTAGGGTCCGGACGTGCGGATCCCCTTCGAGTCCTCGTCCCGCTCGAGCCTCGGGGTGGAGTGGGAGCTGCAGCTCGTCGACCGCGAGACGCGCCAGCTCCGCAGCGGGGCGGTGGAGATCCTCGAGGAGCTCTCGCCCGGCGGCGAGCACCCGACCGTCAAGCAGGAGCTGCTGCAGTCCTGCCTGGAGGTCATCACCGGCGTCTGCACCACGGTGCCCGAGGCGACGGCCGACCTCGCCCGCAGCGTCGAGCAGGTCCGCGAGCTCGCCGACGCCCGCGGCCTCGGCCTCATGTGCGCCGGCACCCACCCCATCACCGACTGGGGCACCCAGCAGATCAGCCCCAAGGAGCGCTACCAGCAGCTCGTCGACCAGATGCAGTGGCTGGCCCGGCAGCTGCAGATCTTCGGGGTCCACGTCCACGTCGGGGTGCGCTCGCCGGAGAAGGCCATCCCGATCGTCAACGCCCTGACGGCGTACGTGCCCCACCTGCTCGCCGTCTCGGCGAGCTCGCCCTACTGGATCGGCACCGACACCGGCCTCGCGTCGTCGCGGTCGAAGGTCTTCGAGCAGCTCCCGACGGCCGGGCTGCCCTACCAGCTCAGCGGCTGGCCGGCGTTCGAGGACTACATGGAGACGCAGATCAAGACCGGCACCATCGCCTCCATCAAGGAGGTGTGGTGGGACATCCGGCCGCACCCGACCTACGGCACCGTCGAGCTGCGCGTCTGCGACGGCCTGCCGACGCTGCACGAGGTCGGGATGGTCGCCGCCATCGGCCAGTGCCTCGTCGACACGCTCGACCGCGAGATCGACAAGGGCTACACCCTCCCGACGCCGAAGGGCTGGGTGGTCCGCGAGAACAAGTGGCGCGCCGCCCGCTACGGCCTCGACGCCGACATCATCGTCGGCGAGGACGACAAGACCGTGCCGGTGCGCCAGGCCCTCGAGGACCTCGTGCACGAGCTCAGCCCGACGGCGCAGAAGCTCGGCTGCACCGAGGAGCTGGAGCGCGTGCTCGGGGTGCTGGAGACCGGCGCGTCCTACCAGCGCCAGCGCTCGGTCGCGGCGGCGTCGGGGGGCGACCTCACCGCCGTCGTCGACAGCCTCCTGCAGGAGTTCGCCGACGACCGCCCCGGCACGCTGCCGGTGCTGGCGCCCCCCGTCGACGGGCCGGCTGCGCCGGGGGCGGTGTGAGGGCGCAGGACTGGCTGGCCGCGCACGAGGGCGACCTGGTCGCGCTGCGCCGCGACCTGCACGCCCACCCCGAGCTCGGCCGCCAGGAGACCCGCACCACCGGCGTGCTGGTCGAGCGGCTGCGGCAGGCCGGGCTGTCCCCGCAGGTGCTGGCCGGGGGCACCGGCCTGGTCTGCGAGTTCGGCAGCGGCGACGCCGTCGTCGGGCTGCGCGCCGACATCGACGCCCTGCCGCTGCGCGACGAGAAGGACGTCCCCTACCGGTCGCAGAACAAGGGCGTCGCCCACGCCTGCGGCCACGACGTGCACACCGCCGTCGTCCTGGGGGCGGGCCTGGCCCTCGCCTCGGTCGCCGACACCCTGCCCGGCCGGGTCCGGCTGATCTTCCAGCACGCCGAGGAGATGATGCCCGGCGGCGCTCTCGACGTCATCGCGCAGGGCCACCACCAGGGGCTGTCCGCCGTGTTCGGGCTGCACTGCGACCCGTCGCTGGAGGCCGGGCGCGTCGGCCTGCGCTCCGGGCCGATCACCGCCGCCGCCGACGCCGTCGAGATCCGGCTGTCCGGGCCGGGTGGCCACACCTCGCGGCCGCACAACACCGTCGACCTCGTCCACGTGCTCGCCACCGTCGCCACCGGCCTGCCCGACGCGCTCGGCCGGCTGGTCGACCCGCGCGCCGGCCTGTGCCTGGTGTGGGGGCACGTGAACGCGGGGGTCGCCCGCAACGCCATCCCGCGCGAGGGCGTGCTCGCCGGCACGCTGCGGGTGCTCGACAAGGACGCCTGGCAGCGCGCGCCCGAGCTGGTGCAGCGCACCGTCGCGGCGCTCGTCGCGCCCTACGGGGCGTCGGCCGAGGTGCACTACGAGCGCGGCGTCCCGCCGGTGGTCAACGACCCGTCGGCGACCGCGCTGCTCACGGCGGCCGTGCGGACGGCGCTCGGGCCGAGCGCGGGCGTGCCGACCCTGCAGTCGCTCGGCGGCGAGGACTTCGCCTGGTACCTCGACCACGTGCCGGGCGCCATGGCCCGGCTCGGCGTGAAGCCCCCCGGGCTCGAGCGGCCCTACGACCTGCACCAGGGCAGCTTCGACGTCGACGAGTCGGCGATCGCCACCGGCGTGCAGGTCCTCGTCGCGACGGCACTGGCCGCGCTCGACGCGGCGTGAGCCCGGCGCCCTGGCAGGTCTGGTCGGCGCTGGGCGTCGTCTACGTCGTCTGGGGCTCGACCTACCTGGCCATCGTCTACGTCGTCGAGGACCTGCCGGCCCTGCTGTCGGCGTCGCTGCGGTTCGCCTGCGCGGCCCTGCTGCTCGCCGGCTGGGTGACCGTCCGCCGCGGCTGGCGCGCCCTGATCGCGCCGCGCAGCCGCCTGGCTGCGGGCGGTCGGCGTCGGGGTGCTGCTGCTGCTCGGCGGCAACGGCCTCGTGGTGCTCGCCGAGCAGCGCGACCTGCCCAGCGGGCTGGCCGCCCTGCTCGTGGCGGGCGTGCCGTTCTGGGTCGTCGGGCTGCGCGCCCTGACCGGCGACCGGCCCGCACGCGGCACCGTCCTCGGCGTGCTGCTCGGGTTCGCCGGCGTGGCGGTCCTGCTGCTGCCGGGCGCGCGGCCCTCCGGGGTGTCGGGCGTCGCGGTGGCCCTGGTGCTGACGTCGTCGCTGCTGTGGTCCGTCGGCTCGTTCGCCGCTGCCCGCGGTGGCCTGCCGGCCGACCCGCTGGTGGCGACCGTCGCGGAGATGCTCGGCGGTTCGGTCGCGCTCGGAGCCGTCGGGCTGCTGCGCGGCGAGGAGCTGCACCCCGCCGCCGTCGGGGCGTCCTCGTGGGTGGCGCTGGCCTACCTGGTGCTGTTCGGCTCGGTGGCGGCCTTCACCGCCTACTCCTGGCTGCTCGGCGTCGCCCCCACCTCGCAGGTCGCCACCTACGCCTACGTCAACCCCGTGGTCGCCGTCGCCCTGGGGGCGGTCGTGCTCGGCGAGCCGGTGCAGGCGCTGACCGTCGTCGGGGGGCTGGTCACGGTGCTGGCCGTCGCCGTCGTCGTCACGCAGGAGGGGCGCCGGCGGCGGACCGCCGCGCTGGCCGAGGCGTCGGGGGAGTCGCAGACCGCGGTGGACCTGGCCGCGACGGCCGGCTCTCCGCGCAACGACTGAGCGGGCCGGGAAGCCGGCCGGAGAGGCGCCTGCGACCCGTGAGAGCGAGCCGTCACGCCCGGCCGACGGGCCCGTGTCATAGAGGGGCCTGCGGTGGTCCGTGGTCGGGGCGTCGGCGCAGCCAGCCGCCCGGGCCGATACGGCTCCCGTCGACGAGCTCGAGCCCGACCAGGCGGTCGTGCAGCAGGTGGTGGCAGGAACGGCACAGCAGGACGGTGTTGTCCTGCGTGCTCGGTCCGCCGAGGGCGAAGGGGACGACGTGGTGGGGCACGCACGCCCACGCCGGCCGACCGCAGCCCGATCGCTGGCACCGGTAGCCGGCCCGGTGCTCGAGCGCGCGGCGCTCGCGACGGCTGAGCTGGCGGGCCTGCGGGCTGCTGTCGAGCGGCCAGCCGCGCCGGTCGACGAGCAGCCGGGTCAGGGCGCTCTCGCAGCAGAGTCGCGAGACGGCGCGGGGACCGAGGCGGACGCCTTCGCGCGACCGCGCCGACCAGCCCGGTGTCGTGGTGCCCGGTCCCGTCCCGCCTGGCGTCGCGCCCAGCAGGTCGGCGAGGGCCTCCTCGGGCGCCACCACCTCGGGCTGCACCTCTGAGGCGCGCAGCAGGTCGTCCTGCCCGACCACGGCCACGAGCGTCGGCGCGACGTCCTCCGGGCGCGGCACCGTGCCCGGCACGCTCACGGCGGCGCGCACGCAGTCGAGCAGCGCGTCCCACAACCGCGCCCCGCCGCTGCGGCCGTCCCCCTCGGTGCGGTCGGCCTCGGCCTTGGCCTGCAGGACCTCGCGCAGCCACTCGCCCTCGAGCGCGTCCCCCTGCCCCTCGAGCCGGGTCTCCGCGGCGACGTCGACGAGCGCGAGCGACCGACCGTCGTACGCGTTCGCCAGAGCGTCGTCGGTGACCTCGGGCTGCAGCGCGGTGAGCAGCTCGTCGACCTTGCCCTTGAGGTCGGCGAGGTCGACGAGGCCGCCGAGCGTGATCAGCGCCTCGGCGGTGGGCCGGTCGTGCAGCCGCGCGGGCAGGGCGGCCCAGGCGCGGGCGAGCAGCCGCGCGGCGGGCAGCTCGAGACCGCCACCTGCGACAGCGTCGAGCAGGCCGGGCAGGACCCCGAGCCGGGCCGCCAGGGCTGCGTCCGCGCGCGCCTGCTGCACTGGCAGGCCGGCCTCGGCGACCAGCAGGTCGGCCGCGCTCCGGTGTCCCGCGGCCTCGACGTCACCCGACCGCACCGCGGTGTCGAGGTCGCGCAGGTAGACGCCCTGCAGCTCGGCGGTGGCCCGTGCCAGCAGCCCCAGGCGGGCCGGCGTCCGTCCGAGCGGGGCGGGCTGCTCGCGGACGGCGCTGAGCGCCTCGAGCAGGGCGAGGACGGGCGTGTCGACGAGCGCCGCGACCACCACCGGACCACCTCCTGCTCGAACTGGTGTTCGAACAGTGTGGCACCCGGCACCGACAGGAGCGGGTCGGCTCAGATCCCGGTGGACCGGCAGGGGCGGGAACGCAGCTCCGCCACGTAGTCGTCCGGGGCGCCCGCGGCCTGCGCCGCCTCGGCCAGCACGCCCAGGTAGCTCGCCCCCGGCAGCCCGCCCTCGTAGCCGTCGAGGACGTAGACCCACGCCAGCTGCTCGCCCTGCAGCGTCTGCACCCGCACCCGGATCTTGCGGTAGAGGCCGGTGTCGGCGCCCTCCCAGGCGTCCAGCGAGGCGGCGTCGCCGTCGGTGAGGTCGTACAGGCCGACGAAGACGTGCTCCCCCGGCGCCTCCACGAGCGTGGCGAGCGAGCCCTCCCAGCCGAGGTCCTCGCCGCCGAAGGTGAGCCGCCAGCCCTCGAGCCAGCCGGTGGCCCGCAGGGGGGAGTGGGGGCAGCGCTGGTGCATCTGGGCCGGGTCCAGGTTGCTGCCGTACGCGGCGTAGAGCGCCATGGAAGGCAGCGTAGATCGTCGGGGTTCTCGACCCTGAGAGGATGGTGAGCGTGACGCGCATCGTGATCGTGGGAGGTGGCCCGGCCGGCTACGAGGCCGCCCTGGTGGCCGTGCAGCTCGGGGCCGAGGTGACCCTGGTCGACCGGGACGGCGTCGGCGGGCAGTGCGTGCTGTCGGACTGCGTGCCGAGCAAGACCTTCATCGCCACCGGCGAGGCCATGACCTCCTACGCGCACGCCGACCGCGTCGGCGTCCGCACCGAGGGCACCGTCAGCGCGCAGGTCGTCGAGGTCAACGCCCGGGTCAAGGCGCTGGCGCTCGCGCAGTCGACCGACATCGCCGCCCGGCTCGCCAAGGAGGGCGTCACCGTCGTCTACGGCCAGGCCCGGCTGCGGACCGCCTCGTGGGTCGAGGTCACCGGCGGGTCCGGCACCTCCCTGCTCGAGGCCGACGTCGTCCTGCTGGCCACCGGCGCGCACCCCCGCGTGGTCGAGGGCGCCGTCCCCGACGGCGAGCGCATCCTCGACTGGCGCCAGCTCTACGACCTGCCCGAGCTGCCCGAGCACCTGGTCGTGATCGGGTCCGGCGTCACGGGGGCCGAGTTCGCCAACGCCTACAACTCCATGGGCAGCCACGTCACCCTGGTCTCCTCGCGCGAGCGGGTGCTGCCGGGGGAGGACTCCGACGCCGCCGAGCTGCTCGAGGGCGTCTTCCAGCGCCGGGGCATGGAGGTGCGGCGCGGCCGCGCGGCCTCCGTCGAGCGCGCCGGCGAGGGGGTGCGGGTGACCCTCACCGACGGCAGCGTCGTCGAGGCCAGCCACGCCCTGATGACCGTCGGCTCGGTGCCCAACACGGGCGGGATGGGGCTCGAGGAGGTCGGCGTCCGGCTGACCGACCAGGGCTTCGTCGAGGTCGACCGCGTGTCGCGCACCTCCGTGCCCGGCATCTACGCCGCCGGCGACTGCACCGGCGTGCTCATGCTCGCCTCCGTCGCCGCCATGCAGGGGCGCATCGCCATGTGGCACGCCCTCGGGGAGGCCGTCGCCCCGCTGCGGCTCGGCACCGTGTCGGCCAACGTCTTCACCGACCCGCAGGTCGCCTCCGTCGGCGTCACCCAGAAGCAGGTCGAGGAGGGGTCGGTGCAGGCCACCACCGTCACCCTGCCGCTCGCCACCAACGCCCGCGCCAAGATGCAGGGCATCACCGACGGCTTCGTCAAGTTCTTCTGCCGCCCCGGCTCGGGGACCGTGCTCGGCGGCGTCGTCGTCGCGCCCACCGCCTCCGAGCTGGTCATGCCGATCTCGCTGGCCGTCCAGCACGGCCTCACGGCCGAGCAGATCGCCCACACCTTCGCCATCTACCCGTCGCTGTCGGGCTCGGTGACCGAGGCGGCGCGGCAGCTCATGCAGCACGGGTAGGCCGTTCGGCGGTGTCGATCGGCCGGACGGAGATCCCTACCAGAACCCGGGCGCCCGACTCGCCAGGCTTGCCCGGTTTCGTGCTCGCAGTCTGCAGAAAGTTGGTCCGGCGAGAAGGAGTCGGGGGGCACCGCGGCGAACTCATCTCCTCGACCGGGCCCCCTGGGCCTCACGTCCGATCGAGGAGTCCCATGTCCCGCAGACTGACCGCCGCCGCGGCCCTCGCCGTCCTGGGAGTCGCCGTCCTCCCGGCGCTGCCCGCCTCCGCCTCCGCGGCGAGCACGGCGACCCTGACCAGCGCGAAGGCCGTCTACCCGGGCGCCAACACGTTCTCGATCACGGTGACGAACAACGAGATGGCGCTGGTGGGCAAGACCATCAACGCCATCCGCGTCAACCTCCCCGTCAACGAGGCCGGCATCAAGCTCGGTGACACCGCGGGCACGGCGTCGGGCTTCACCGGCACCAAGACCGACCTCGGCAGCACGCAGTTCCTCACCTACCGCGGCGGCCGGCTCATGCCGGGTCAGTCGGCGGTCATCACCTTCCCGGTCACGGTCGGCAGCCCGCAGGCCCGCGACCTGCTCGGCGACTTCCGCGTCCAGGTCTCCAGCGACGACTTCGCCACCAACAAGAACGCGACCACGACCCTCGGCGGGCTCACCGCCAAGGTGCAGATCCTCGAGATCGTGACCGGCAGCATCAAGCCGCTGTCCCCGGCGGGCGCCGCTGACGGCTCCGGCACCGCCGGCCAGGTGGTGAGCTTCGCCAGCACGATCAAGAACTACGCGCAGCAGGCGGTCGACGTCACGGCCGGGCTGAGCTCGCCGGCCGGCGACAGCGCCGGCCCCGTCGTCGTGAACGTCCCCGGTGGCGGCACCGCCGACGCCACGCTGCCCGTCACCCTGGGCGCGGCGACGGCCGACCGGACCGCGAACCTCACCGCCACGGCGCAGAAGGCCGACAGCTCGGCCGTCGCCCCGACGAAGTCCGCCAACTACTCCGTGCAGGCGCCCGCCACCGTGGCTTTCACGAACCTGCAGCCTGCTCAGTCGAAGTCAGGCGGGGCTCTGGCCGAGACTTCACGGCGACTGCCACGAAGAGCGGGATCTCAGACCCTGACCCTCGAGGCCCCGACCCTCAAGTTCGGCAACAACACCTGCACAGCCGCCACGACGTCCTTCGCCACGCGGCAGCCGGGCGCGGTGACGTTCAGCTGCCCCGACCTGGTCGGCATGGACGGCGCGCTCGCCGGCGCGGGTCGAGGCCCCGAAGGGCATCGACGGGAACGGCCACACGGCCTTCAACGTCGCGAGTGACCTCAAGGACCTCATCATCGACAACACCGGGATCAAGCTCGGAGCGGTCGTAGGTGGTCCTGCCCAAGGACTTCGACGGTGACCAGCAGATCGCTGCCAAGAACGGTGACACCATCACCGTGCAGCGGCACGTCCGACGCGAAGCCGGACTGACGACGCTCACTGTCATCCTCCAGCCGAACGTGGGCCCGGCGATCCCGTTCAACATCACTCGGAACGCGGACGGCAGTTACAGCGGCACCGTCAGCCGACCTTCGACCCTGCGGCGATCAGCTTCGTCGCCAAGACGGAGGCGCGAGACCCCGCGGGCAACCTCACCGGCGTCGCGAGCCTGCCGGTCATCGTCGACAACATGCAAGCCCGACCTCGGTGGACCCGAGGCGCACGGAGGACCCCGGCGTCGTCACGAGCCCCGACGACGATCGAGGTCCGCTTTGTGGACAGCACGGGCGTGGCTGGCGGTTGCGACGCCGAGCAACTGGACGATCGACGGTGTCCCCGGCTCCGTGACGGACGTCGCCGGCAACGGGCGTGCCTTGCACGGCGCTGGGACGGCGGCCGCATCCTCACCCTGCGCAACCCGCTCGGCCGTCGACGCAGACGCCCCGGGTGACCTACGAGGCCAACGACTACCGCCTCGTCCCTCGCCCCGCGAAGGACGGCGCCGGCAACGTCGCCGTCCGTGACACCATCAACACCGTCACCAACCTCATCCCGCGCCTGCCGAACATCGTCAGCCTCGAGCGCCGCGACGGCGCTGAGGCGGCCGGCTTCGAGCCCGCCTACATGGACGCCGAGGGCTACTTCACCAACGTGGCTGGCACCGAGGCCCTCCGCCTCACCGTCGGTGGCGTCCGGCAGGGCTACTCGGTCCAGGTGCTGAAGAACGGTGCGCCGGTCAAGACGGAGACCTTCACGGCCGCGCCCGGTCCGCTGGCCACGGAGTACGAGGGCTCGGTCCTCGTGCCGCTCGACGGCGTGGCTGCCCCGACCCGGGGCACCGCGAGCGACTTCACCGTCCGGCTCGTCAGCGCCCGCGGCAACTTCGGCCCCGCGGCGCCCTTCCGGGTCGTGCTCGACACGGTCGTCCCGCGGCTCGACGGAGCGACGCTCTCCGGCACCACGGTGACCGTGCCCTTCACGGAGAAGATCGCCGCCGGCACCGACTTCTCGGACGACTGGTTCGTCAGCGAGACGGTCGACACCGAGACCGGCACCGCCCGTCGCACGGTCAACGCCAACAGCGTCACGGCCAGCGACATGCTCTCCCGCAAGCTCGAGGTCACCCTGGCCGACGCCTCCCGCTTCGCCGGCGCCGACTACTTCCTGCAGAGCAGCAACGGCGTCCGCTACGAGGACCGGGCCGGCAACCCGCTGGCCAACACCCTCACCGCTTCCTGATGGCAGCAGGCTCCACCGCACGACGCTGAACGACGAGGGCCGGGGGGCCAGTCCCCCCGGCCCTCGCTGCTGTCCGCAGACACCCCGCACACGCACCGAGAGTGGTCCACCATGGAGCCCGTGAACGCCAGCGCCCGGTCCCGTCCCCGCCGTCCCCTGGTGCTGGGGCTGCTCGCCGCCCTGCTCGGAGCCCTCGTGGTCCTGCCGGCAGCGCCGTCGTCGGCCGCGGGCACGTTCCGGATCGTGCTGGCGCCGCCGTCGGGCCAGACCGCCGTGAACGGTGGCGACGTGCTGCGGGTGAGCGGGGAGGCGCCCGAGGGACAGCTCACCGGCGCCCGGCTCGTGGGCCTGCAGCCCGACGGCGGCGAGCGCTACCAGTTCCTCGGCTCCAACACGCTCGGGCAGCCGGCGCCGACCCTGGAGGGGGTGCCGGTCGTCGACAACGGCGGCGACTTCCTGCGCAAGGACGGCACGACGCTGTCCGGCCGGCTGACGCTGGCGTGCGCGCAGGACAGCGTCGTGTGCCCCGACCAGCGCGGCGACGTCCGCCAGGTGCTGCTCGAGCTGACCGTGGCCGGCGAGGTGGGCCGCAGCGCGCCGCTGCGCGTCGACTACACCCGCCCGGGGGTCCGCGACGCGCTCACCCTCACGACCACGCGCGTCGCCTACCGCTTCACCGAGCCGGTGCAGCCGGCCCCGGGCCGCAGCGACATGGCGACGGACTTCCGGGTCACCTCCCCCGACCGCAACGTTCTCGCCGTCGAGGGACCCCGCGAGAACGACTGCGTCGGTGCGTACGAGCCCGGCGAGGACACGACCGCGGGCCCGACCGGCTGCACCCGCACGTTGGTCCTCGACCAGCCGATCGGGGAGGACGACGAGCCCACGATCGAGTACGTGCTGGCCGACGACCGGCTCCCTGGACGCAAGCTCTACCGCGACTTCGCCGACAACGACGCCCTGTTCAGCGGCACGGCCCCCCGCTTCGCCCTCGACACGGTGCGGCCCGGCCTCCCGACGATCGACACCGTGTCGGGGACGGCGCCGCCGGCCAGCGGTCGGGTGGACGGGCGCACGGCCACGCCGACCGTCCAGGTCTCCAACGTCTCCCGCAACCACACGGTCGTCGTGCGAGCCCTGCGCGACGGGGCTCCCGCCCTCGACGGGCCGCGGGTCGTGGCGACCAGCGACCCGGTCCAGGTCGAGGCGCCGACCCTGCCGGTGGATGCCGCGTACACGCTCGAGGTGGTCGTCGAGGACCCGCGCGGGAACCTGAGCACCGAGGCGGCGAAGTCCCCCGGACGCGCCGACGGCGGACCGAGCCGGGTCACGTTCGTGCTGGACCGCGTCGTCCCCCTCCTCGCATCCGCCAGCACGACCGGCGGGCCGGACGTCTCCGTCCTGCTCAGCGAGGCGGTCCAGCCCGACGGCAGGTGTCCCCGCGGACTGGACGGTCACCGCGCCGGACGGCACGGCCCGCACGGTCACCGGTGTCTCCGGCACGGGCGACCGTCGGCAGCTCACCACCAGCAGTCCGGTGCCCGCACGGTCCACGGTCACGTACAGCGGCACCCGGTACGTCGACCCGGCCGGCAACGCGCTGCGTCCCGGCACCCTGGTCGTCGGCGGGGTGGGCCTGCCCGTCCTGACCAGCCCGCTGGCGCCCGTCTTCACGCGGAGCTCGAGCGTCCTGGTCACCGGCCGGGCGGACCCCGGGTCGCTGGTCGAGCTGTTCCGCGACACGAACGACGACGGCGCCCCGGACGGGCCGGCCGTCGCCACGCAGCAGCTCGCCGTGGGGGAGTCCTCGTTCGGCGTCGACGCCGTGCTCCCGGCAGACGGGGCCTACGACTTCGTCGTGCGTGCCCGCGACGGGGCGGTCTCGAGCCCGTACGCCGACGTGCCGCGCCTCACCCGCGACACGCAGGTCCCCGCGCTGGAGCTGCAACGGCCCACCGGCGGCGAGTTCCTGCCCGGCGACACGGACACCCCGATCGACTTCGTCGCGCAGGACGCGAACTTCGGCGCCGGGCCGGTGCGGATCGAGTTCTCCGCGGACGGCGGAGGCACCTTCAGCCTCGTCACGCCGGGTACCGCAGGGCCGTCCTACACCTGGCGCACGCCGGCCCTGTCCACGAGCAGCGCGGTCCTGCGTCTCACGGCGACGGACCTCGCCGGCAACCAGACCGTCCGGAGCTCGGGCCTGTTCACGCTCGACGCCCTCCGGCCCTCCTTCACCGCGCTCACGCAGTCGTCACGCACGGTCGTCGTGACCCTCTCGGAGCCTGTCACCGGGAGCAGCACCGCGCTCGAGTGGCGGGTCGAGGGCGAGCAGGTCAGCTCCGTGACGGAGCGGACCGTCGAGGGGCGGCGGGAGGTCGTGCTGACGACCGGACCGGGCACCACGCTCGGCCCTGACCAGCTCCCCGTCGTCGAGTACCGCCCCACCCCGGTCTCCCAGCAGTACCAGGACCGAGCGCTCCAGACGATCGAGCCGGCGCGGCGCATCGTGGTGGCCGCCGACGGCATCCTGCCCGTCGTCCCCTCCGTCACCTTCCCGCCCGGTCCCGTGACCACCCGGGAGACCAGCGTCACCGTCTCGGGGCGCGGTCAAGCGGGTGACCGGGTCGAGCTGGTCGACCCGGCCGGCGTCGTCGTCGCGGGACCGGTCCCCGTGGGCGCGGACGGCACCTGGACGGTCCGGGTGCCGCTCGCCGCGGACAGCACCACGACCCTGCGCGCCCGCTCCCTCGACGGCAACCGCAACCGGTCGCTCGGCTCGACGGCGGTGCCGCTCCTCGAGCAGGACAGCACCGACCCGGTCGTCCGCGTCACCGAGCCCGTCGCGGGCAGCCGACTCGCTCCCGGCAGCCAGGTGGCCGTCCGCTGGACCTCGACCGACCGCAACCTGGTCGACCGGGCGACGTCGGTGCAGGTCAGCACGGACGGCGGGCAGACCTTCACGGTCCTGGGCCAGCAGCAGCCGGCCAGCGGGTCGCTCGTCTGGGACGTCCCGCAGACGACCACGTCCCGCGCGCTGGTCGTGGTGACCACCCCCGACCGCGCCGGCCGCACCGGTACCGGCACCTCCGGCCTCTTCGGCATCGGTGACGAGGCCGCAACAGGCGGCACGGCCGGCGGCACGGGCGGCACGTCTGGCAACGGCGGGTCGGCCGGCAACGGCGGGACGGGCGGCACCGCCGGCAACGGGGGCACGAGCCCCAACGGCGGCACGGGCTCCGGCGGCTCCGGCGGCGGCGCGGACGGGTCGGGCAGCGGCGGCACCGGGAGCGGCGGCACCGGAGGCAGCGGCGGCACCGGAGGCAGCGGCAGCGGCACGGGCAGCGGCGGGACGGCCAGTCCCGGGACCGGGGGAGGCTCCGGCGGCACCGGCACCGGCACCGGCACCGGCGGCACCGGCACGGGCGGCGGCGCCAGCAGCCCCACCCCCTCCCCGTCCGCCACGGCGCTGCCGACCCTGCCGGCGCTCCCTGCCGTCGGCACCTTCACCTCGGTCACCCCGGCCCGCCTGCTCGACACCCGCACGGGGACGGGCGGGCAGCGCGGGGCGGTCGGTCCGGCCGGCACCCTGCGGCTGCCGGTCGCCGGTGCCGGGGGGCTGCCGGCGGGCGGCGTGCAGGCCGTCGTCCTGAACGTCACGGCCGTGCAGCCCTCGGCCGCGACGCACGTCAGCGTCGTCCCGACCGGGCGCGACCCGGAGGCCACGGCCAGCCTGACCGCGGCCCGGGGTGTCACGACGGCCACGATGGTGACGGCCCGGCTCGGCGCCGACGGCGCGGTCGTCCTGCGCAACCAGGCCGGCCGCACGCAGCTGGTCGTCGACGTCCTCGGCTGGTACGCGGCGCCGGACGGGCAGCGGGGCGTGGGCTTCGCGCCGCTGGCCCCGCAGCGCCTGCTCGACACCCGCGAGGGCCTGGGCGCGGCACGCGGCGAGCTCGTGGGCGGGACGCCGCTCGAGCTGCAGGTCGCCGGCCGCGGGGGAGTGCCCGCCACCGGCGTCACCAGCGTGGTCCTCAACGTCACGGCGGTGCACCCGCGGGGCACGACGCACGTGACGGCGTGGGCAGCGGGCCAGCCCCGCCCGGCGACGTCGAACCTCAACGCCGAGCGCCTCACGACGGCGGCGAACCTCGTCACCGTCCCGGTCGGGCGCGACGGCAGGGTGGCCCTGGAGACGCTCGCCGGCGGCCACCTCGTCGCCGACGTCTTCGGCTGGTACGGCGCGGCCGCTCCCGACGTCCTCGTCCCCGTCGACCCCGCCCGCGTCGAGGACACCCGCGCGCGGCGGGCCCCGCTGGCGGCGGGCAGCGAGCTCGTCCTCAGGGTCGCCGGGCGCGGCGGCGTGCCGGCCACGGGCGCGACGGCGGTCGTCCTGACGGTCACCGGCGTGGCGCCGACGCGGAGCACGCACCTCACGCTCTACCCGGGCGGGTCGAGGACGCCGGACACCGGCAACCTCAACATCGTCAAGGGGCAGACGGCGACCAACCAGGTGATCGTCCCCGTGGGCCCCGACGGCACCGTGCGGGTGCGCACCGGAGCAGGGTCCGTGCACGTCGTCGCCGACGTCGCCGGGTGGTTCCGGCAGGGCTAGCAGCTGCTAGAAGCCCCGCGGCGGGTCCTCCCGCCGCGGGGTCGGCAGCCCGTGCTGGCGCAGCCGCCGGTCGCGCAGGTCGTCGCCGTAGGCCCCGGCGACGAACAGCCCCGACAGCACGACGAGCAGCGGCAGGAACACGTGCACCGACGCCGGCCCGGGCAGGAACGCCAGCAGCAGCGCCACCGGCACCACCTGCACGAGCGCGCGCAGCATCGCCCGGCCGCGCCACCCGGCGTCGAGCAGGTCGTGGCGGACCCACTCGCGCCGGTCGTCCGGCAGGCGCCCGCCGAGGGCGTACCTCAGCCGCTGCCCGGGTGTCGGGTCGCCCTCCAGGACGTCACTCCCCGGCTGCGTCGGCGCTGTCGGACGTGATCGTGCAGATGGCCGCGCCGCTGGTGACGGCGGCCCCCACCTCGAGCGTGAGGCCGGTGATGGTGCCCGCCTTGTGCGCGTTGAGCGGCTGCTCCATCTTCATCGCCTCGAGCACGACGACGAGGTCGCCCGCCTCGACGTGCGCGCCCTCCTCGACGGCGACCTTGACGATCGTCCCCTGCATCGGGGAGGCGAGCGTGTCGCCCGAGGCGGCCGAGCCGCCGGCCTTCTTGGCGGCCCGCTTGGGCTTGACGGCGCCGGCGGCGGGAGCCGCTCCGGCGCCGAGCCCCGCGGGCAGCACGACCTCGAGCCGCTTGCCCCCGACCTCGACGACGACGGTCTCGCGCGGCGCGGCCTCGGCGTCGTCGGCGGCGGCGCCGGCGAACGGCGGGATGTCGTTGTCGAACTCCGTCTCGATCCAGCGGTTGTGGACGGTGAAGGGCGCGTTCGGATCGGCGGGGGCGAAGGCCTTGTCGCGCACGACCTTGCGGTGGAACGGGATGAGCGTGGCCATGCCGTCCACCTCCATCTCGTCGAGCGCGCGGGCGGCCCGCTGCAGCGCCTGCTCGCGGGTCGCGCCGGTGACGATGAGCTTGGCGAGCAGGCTGTCGAACGCCCCGCCGATGACGTCGCCGGAGGTGACGCCGGTGTCGACGCGCACGCCCGGGCCGAGCGGCGGCACGAACGTCGTCACCGTGCCCGGGGCGGGCAGGAAGCCGCGGCCCGGGTCCTCGCCGTTGATGCGGAACTCGAAGCTGTGCCCGCGCGGCGCGGGGTCGGTGAAGGACAGCTCCTCGCCCTCGGCGATGCGGAACTGCTCGCGCACGAGGTCGACGCCGGTGACCTCCTCGGTGACCGGGTGCTCGACCTGCAGGCGGGTGTTGACCTCGAGGAAGCTGATGAGGCCGTCCGCGCCGACGAGGAACTCGCAGGTGCCCGCGCCGACGTACTCCGCCTCCCGGATGATCTTCTTGCTGGCGTCGTAGAGCGACGCGATCTGGTCGGGGGTGAGGAACGGCGCCGGGGCCTCCTCGACGACCTTCTGGTAGCGCCGCTGCAGCGAGCAGTCGCGGGTGCTGACGACGACGACGTTGCCGTGGGTGTCGGCGAGCACCTGGGTCTCGACGTGGCGGGGCTTGTCGAGGTAGCGCTCGACGAAGCACTCGCCGCGGCCGAAGGCGGCGACGGCCTCGCGGACCGCCGACTCGTACAGCTCGGGGACCTCGTCCTTGCTGCGGGCGATCTTCAGGCCGCGGCCGCCGCCGCCGAACGCCGCCTTGATGGCGACCGGCAGGCCGTGCTCCTCGACGAAGGCCAGCACCTCGTCGACGCCCTTCACCGGGTCGGCCGTGCCGGGCACCAGCGGGGCGCCGATCTTCAGCGCGATGTGGCGCGCCGTCGTCTTGTCGCCGAGCGCGGCGATGGCCTGCGGGGAGGGGCCGATCCACGTGACGCCGGCGTCGATCACGGCCTGCGCGAACTCGGCGTTCTCCGACAGGAAGCCGTAGCCGGGGTGGACGGCGTCGGCGCCGCTGTCGGCCAGGGCCTGCAGCACCTTGTCGATGCGCAGGTAGCTGTCGCCGGGCGTCGTCCCGCCGAGGGCGTAGGCCTCGTCGGCGACCTTGACGTGCAGGGCGTCCAGGTCGGGCTCGGCGTACACCGCCACGGACTGCAGTCCGGCGTCCTTGCAGGCACGGGCGACGCGGACGGCGATCTCACCGCGGTTGGCGATGAGCACCTTGCTGAGCTTGGGCACGCGGGGGTCTCCTCGGGAGCACGGGACGTCCGGCCGACCGGACGACGCGGAGCCTACTGAGCGGTCCCGGACCGGCTGCGCACAGGCTGCTCCTGGTCAGGACGGGCCAGGCAGCGATGGCCCGGACGGGTGGTGGGGCCGACCTGCAGGGGGTGCGTCGTGACGACTTCCGTGTCATCTCTCCGGATCCCGATCACGACCACCAGGGGGGCGGGCGATGAGCACCCTGTCCAACACCCACCACGACAAGGGCACACCCGGCGCGAGCCGGGGTCGCAGAGCCACGGGGCCCACGGGGCCGGCCGGGCAGCCGAAGGAGGAACGACCGTGAAGAACACCACGCGCATCGCGCTCGGGCTGGGAGCGGCCCTGGTCGTCGCCAGCGGCGGCTCGGCGTTCACCGCCGCCAACACCAGCAGCGAGACCGAGCTCGACGTCGGCTACAACAGCGTCGACGTCACCGGCATCTCGATCAGCAACATCGCCTACGTGCAGCAGGTCTCGAACATCAGCCTGCTCGACAAGGTGGTCTTCACCGCCACCCAGAACGTCACGGGCGCCGGCTACGCGATCAAGATGACGCTGAACGGCCCGACGAACACCGCCACGACGTGCACGGCCGCCCTGCTGGTCATCACCTGCGACATGGCCACCAACGTCCCCTACGCGTCCGTCGACAGCGTCCAGCTGAACGTCTCGCCGGTCTAGCCGTGCGGCACGCGTCCCGGCCGGTCACCGCGGTGCTCGCCGCCGCGGTGCTGGTCGTGGGCGCGGCGCTCGCGCTGTTCGACGGCCTGCCCCGGGTGGTCATCACCTCGGGGTCCTCGATGCAGCCCACGCTCGTCGCCGGCGACCTCGTCGTCCTGCGGCGCGGCGCGGCCTGCACCCCGGGGGTCGTCACGGCCTACCCGACCGGCCCGACCGTGGTCCTGCACCGCGTCGTCGGTGCCGAGGGCGACCGGTGCGTGTTCAAGGGCGACAACAACGGCTGGACCGACCCGGCCCGCCCGCGGCCGTCCGACCTGCTCGGCACGCTGGTGCTGCGCGTCCCCGGCGGCGGGGCCTGGTGGCACCGGGTGACCAGCCCGACCCTGCTGGGCGTCGTCGCCTTCGCGCTGATCGGTCTGACCGGAACCCCTCCAGTGGTCCGCCGGTCGCGCCGAGGCCGACGTCAGACCGCGTCCGGACGGCCGCTCGCGCGGCCACGACCCCTGTCACTGCGTTGAGGACGGAGCCCCGATGACCAGCTGGGACTCCGTGCCGCGCACGCGCTCCCCCCGTGCCGAGCTCCCCCCGACGCCGACCACCCCCTTCGGCGTCCGCTCGGCGGCGCTGGCGGCGTCCGGCGCGCTGCTCGCCGCCGCCGGGGCGGCCTGCCTCGTGCCGGCCCTGTCCGCGGCCCCCGCCGAGGCGCTCGAGCCCGCGCCCGCTGCGGCACCCCTGACGCCCGCGCCGACGCCGGCCCGCACCGTCGTCTTCGACTACAGCGCCGACGTCGCCCCCAACGACGTGTACGACAGCCGCCGGGCCGAGGCGCCCCTGCCGGTCTTCCGCGCACTGGGCGAGACCGTCGACGTCCAGGCCGACTACACCGGCCCGCCCGCGCGCGTCGGCCTGCTGGCCCGGCTGACCTCCAGCACGGGCTGGTCGGCGTCGGTCCCGCTCGCGGACGAGGTCGAGGTGCAGGCCAGCGGCCGGGTGCGCGCGTCGATGGACCTGCGCCGGCTCGAGGAGCGCGCCGCCCTGGTCGCCCGGCAGACCGAGATGCCCTTCGACGGCCTGACCGTCGAGCTCGTCGCCGTCGTCCGGTCCGGCGAGGACACCTGGGCCCCGGCCGTCGCGCTGGCGCTGACCGCCCAGCAGCTGCGCCTGACGGGCGAGCCGTCCACCCTCGTCGTCACCGACGCGTCCGGCTCCGACGCCGCGGCCGCCGCCGCGGTCCCGACGCCGCAGAGCCGGCTCGACGCGCTGCTCGGCTGGCGCCCGGACGCCCTGCTCGTGGGCCTCGCCCTGACGATGACGGCCGCGGGCGCCACCGTGGTCGTGCGGCGCCGGCAGGAGGAGGACGAGGCCGACCGGGCGTGCCGCCGGCTCGGCCGCCTGCTGCTCGACGTCCGGCCGCCGGACCTGTCGGGGCTGCGTGTCGTCGACGTCGACGGCCCGGACGCCCTGGCCCGGCTGGCCGAGCGCTACGGCCTGCTGGTCCTGCACTGGACCGACGCGGCCGGTCACGTCTTCCTGGTGTCCGACGAGGCGACGGCCTACCGCTGGGGCACCGGCGAGCGCACGCACGTCGCGGTGCCGACCGACGACGGCGGCGGGGAGGCGGCCGAGCAGGCCCGGCTGGCCGAGGAGCGGCGGCTCGCCGCGGAGGCGGCCCAGCGGGCCCGCGCCGAGGCGCGGCAGGCCTGGGAGCAGGCGGAGGAGCTGCGGGTCGAGGCCGCCCGGGTCGAGGCCGAGCGCCGCGCCGAGGCCGAGCAGGCCGCGCAGGCCTGGCGCGAGGCCGAGCGGGTGTGGGCCGAGCAGCAGCCGGTCGACGACGCGTGGACGCAGGCGCAGCGCGACGAGCGCGACGCGCTGGAGGACGAGCGGGCCGAGGCCCGGCAGCCGGCCCTGCCGGCCCCGCGGGCGGCGCGGAGCTACGTCAGCCGCTAGCCGGAGCGCCGGCGGCTACGACCACGCCGACGCGCGCCAGGCGCCGGGCCCGGGCGCCGGCAGCGGCGCGCGCAGCGGGCTGCGCCAGCGCCGGACGACCGGTGCCGGGGCGGCGGCCGGTCCGCCGCGGGTGGCCAGCACGGCGATCAGGGCGGCGAGCTGCTCGGGCGACGGCTCGCCCCGCACGACGCTCGAGCAGCGGCCGGTCGCTCACTGGTCGTCCTCGTCGTCGTCGATGAGCAGGTCGACGTCGCAGCCGAACTGCCACGCCGGCACCTGGTACCCGGCGGTGGTGAGCTGGCCGACCAGCCGCTCGCCCGCGGCGTGCACGATCGCCGACGCGTCCTGCGCCGGGTCGGGCGACCCCTCCGGCACCCCGACGAGCAGGTGCAGGGCGAGCTCCTCGACCTCGAGGTCGGCGTCGTCGTCGTCCTCGGGCACGTCGACGCCGAGCACCGCGAGCGCCGCGGTGTGGAAGGCGGCGATGGCGGCGTCGAACTCGTCCTCGGCGGCCTCCAGCCGGGGGTCGTCGAGGTCGGGCGTCTCGGACACCCCGACCGTCTCGACGGCGGACGCCCAGGCGTCCAGGCGGGCGTGCAGGGTGGCGACGGCGTCGTCGAGTGCGGTCACAGCGGGTCTCCGACCTGGCGGGGGATCGACCTAGAGGGGGATGTTGCCGTGCTTCTTGGGCGGCAGGGTCTCGCGCTTGCCCTGCAGCAGCCGCAGGGCCTTGGCGATCTCGCGGCGGGTCTGGGACGGCTCGATGACGGCGTCGACGAAGCCGCGCTCGGCGGCGATGTACGGCGTCGCGAAGGTGTCCTCGTACTCGGTCATGAACTCCGCGCGCGCCGCCTCCGGGTCCTTCGCGGCGGCGATCTCCTTGCGGCGCACGATGTTGACCGCGCCGAGCGCCCCGACGACGGCGACCTGCGCGGTCGGCCACGCCAGGTTGATGTCGGCGCCGAGGTGCTTGGAGCCCATCGCGACGTAGGAGCCGCCGTAGGCCTTGCGCGTGATGATCGTGACGAGCGGGACGGTGGCCTCGCTGTAGGCGTACAGCAGCTTGGCGCCGTGGCGGATGATGCCGGCGTGCTCCTGGCCGACGCCGGGCAGGTAGCCGGGCACGTCGCAGAAGGTCAGGACGGGGATGCCGAACGCGTCGCAGGTCCGCACGAAGCGCGCGGCCTTCTCGGAGGCGTCGATGTCCAGGGTGCCGGCGAACTGCATCGGGTTGTTCGCGACGACGCCGATGCTGCGGCCCTCGATGCGCCCGAACCCGGCGACGATCGAGGGGGCCCAGAGCTCCTGGACCTCGAGGAAGTCGCCGTCGTCGAGGACCGCCGTGATGATCCCCTTCATGTCGTAGGGGGCGTTGTTGCTGTCGGGGATGACGGTGTCGAGCTCGAGCAGGGGCTCCTCGGCGAGCGCGTCGGGCGCGTCGTAGACCGGGGGCTCGCTCATGTTGTTGCTCGGCAGGTAGCCCAGCAGCGTCTTGGCCAGCTCGAGGCACTCCTGCTCGTCGGCGCTCATGAAGTGCGCGACGCCGGACTTGCTGTTGTGGGCGCGCGCCCCGCCGAGGTCCTCGATGGTGATGTCCTCGCCGGTGACCGTCTTGATGACGTCCGGCCCGGTGATCATCATCGCGGAGGCGCCGTCGACCATGAGGTTGAAGTCGGTGAGCGCGGGGCTGTAGACGTGGCCGCCGGCGCAGTTGCCGAGGATCAGGCTGATCTGCGGGACGACGCCGGAGGCGAGCACGTTGCGGTAGAAGATGTCGCCGTACAGCGCCAGGCCCATGATCCCCTCCTGGATCCGGGCGCCCGACCCCTCGTTGATGCCGACGACGGGGCAGCCGTTCTTCAGCGCCAGGTCCATGACCTTGACGATCTTCTCGCCGTAGACCTCGCCGAGCGCGCCGCCGAAGACGGTGGCGTCCTGGGAGAACACGCACACGGGGCGCCCGTCGACCGTGCCGTAGCCGGTGACGACGCCGTCGCCCGTGGGCCGGTTCTTCTCCAGCCCGAAGTCGCGCGCCCGGTGGCGGGTGAGCGCGTCGGTCTCGACGAAGCTGCCCTCGTCGAGGAAGAGCTCGAGCCGCTCGCGGGCGGTGAGCTTGCCCTTCTCGCGCCGCTTGGCCAGGGCGGCCTCGCTGGCGGGGTGCAGCGAGGCGTCGACGCGGCGCCGCAGCTCGGCCAGCTTGCCGGCGGTGGTGTGCAGGTCGACGTCCTGCTGGTCGTCGGAGGGCGCGTTGACGGGCTCGGCGGTCACGCGCGGAGGCTACCGAGGACACTGGTGCCCGTGTACGGCGACCTCGATCGGCCACCCCTGCGTCCCCTGGCGCTCCGCCGCGCCCTGGACCCCGACGGCTGGCGGGTGGAGGTGCTGGCCGAGACCGGCTCGACCAACGCCGTCGTCGCCGCGCGGGCCGCGGCCGGGGAGCCGGCGGGGCTGGTCGTCGTCGCGGAGCAGCAGACGGCGGGCCGCGGACGGCTGGACCGCACGTGGACGTCGCCGCCGCGCGCGGGGCTGACCTTCAGCGTCCTGCTGCGCCCGTCGCTGCCGCTCGCCCGCTGGGGGTGGGTGCCGCTGTGGGGCGGCCTGGCGGTCGCCGAGGCCGTGCGCGAGCGCTGCGAGGTCGACGCCGTCGTCAAGTGGCCGAACGACGTCCTGGTGGGCGGGGAGAAGGTCTGCGGCCTGCTGGCCGAGGCGACCGGGGGCGCCCTGGTCCTCGGCATCGGGCTGAACGTCACGACGACGCGCGAGGAGCTGCCGCAGGACCGCCCCGCCACCAGCCTGCGCCTGGCCGGGGCGACGACCACCGACCGCGACACCCTGCTGCGGGCCGTCCTGCGCAGCCTCGACCGGGCGCTCGGCGCGGCCGACCCGGACGCCTACCGGGCCCGCTGCGACACCCTCGGCCGGCGCGTCCGCGTCGTGCTCGCCGACCGCGAGGTCGAGGGCACCGCCGAGCGGGTCGACGACGACGGCCGGCTCGTCGTCGACGGCACGCCGTACGCCGCGGGTGACGTCGTCCACCTGCGCGCGGCACAGTGAACGCCGTGGACCTGGAGCTGAACCGGTGGAGCTGACCGACGGCGAGACCGTCCTGCTGGACCTGCGCCCGCACGGCAAGCTGCTCGCCCTGCCGGTGCTGGCGCTGCTGGTCGTGGTGGCGGCGACGGGGTTCGGCGTCGCCCGGGTGTCCGAGCCGCTCGGCGACCTCGCGATCGGCGTCGTCGGGCTGCTGCTGCTCCTGCGCCTGTCGCTGGTGCCGTTCCTGCGCTGGCGGGCCACCCGCTTCCTGCTGACCGACGAGCGGATCGCCCTGCGCAGCGGCGTGCTGCGGCGCACCGGGCGCGACGTGCCGCTCAGCCGGGTCGACGAGGTCACGTACAGCCAGACGCTGCTGCAGCGGCTGCAGGGCTGCGGCACCCTGACGGTCGCCGCCGGGGACGCCGCCCCCGTGGTCGTGTCCGACCTGCGCGACGTCGAGGGCGTGCAGCGGCAGGTCTACCGCCAGCTCGACGCCCTGCGGTAGCGGCGCCCCCGTGCCCCAGGACGACGAGCTCGAGCAGGCGCTGCTCGGCGCCCCGTGCTCGCTGACCCGCGACGAGGTCAGCGCCCTGGCAGGGGTCCCCGAGCCCGCCGCCCGGGCGGTGTGGGTGGCGATGGGCTTCGCCGAGGTGGCCGAGGGGGAGCGGGCCTTCACCGAGCGCGACGCCGAGGCGCTGCGCACCGTGGTGGAGCTGCGCAACCTCGGGCTGGTCGACAGCGACACGCTGCTCGTGCTGGCCCGGGCGATGGGCCAGGGGCTGTCGCGGCTGGCCGAGGCGGTCGTCGAGGTGGTGCTGGCGGAGGCCCGCGACCTCACCGTCGAGCAGGCCCGCGGGCTGGCGATCTCGAGCGCGCACCTGGCCGTCCCCGGGCTGGAGCGGCTGGTCCTGCACGTGTGGCGGAGGCAGTTCGCCGCAGCGACGTCGCGGTCGCTGGTCGTCGAGCGGGAGGGCGGCCTGCCGGTGCTCGCCGTCGGGTTCGTCGACCTCGTCGACTTCACCCGCTCCACCCGCGAGTGGGACAGCGCCACCCTGGAGCGCACGCTCGAGCGCTTCGAGCGCGACACCGCGCTGCGGGTCACCGCCGTCGGCGGGCGCGTGGTCAAGACGCTCGGCGACGAGGTCCTCTACGCCACCGACAGCGCCGCGAGCGCCGTGGAGGTCGCGCTCGACACGGTGGAGGCGCACGAGGACGACGACGAGCTGCCGTCGGTGCGGGCCGGCGTCGCGCTGGGCCCGGTGCTGGTGCGGCTCGGCGACGTGTTCGGCCAGCCGGTGAACCTGGCGAGCCGGCTGACCGACGAGGCGCGGCCCGGCACGGTGCTCGTCGACGCGGCGGCGGCGGCGGCCCTGCCCGAGCAGTACGCCGTGCGGGCGCTGCGCCGGCGGTCGGTGCGGGGCTACCGGTCGCTCGTGCCGCACCTGGTGCGCCGCACCTGAGGCGCCCACGCCGAGGCTCAGCCGGGGTCGCCCGCGTAGGTGCCGAAGGACCAGATGCCGCCCTCGGGGTCGCGGAAGGTGACGTCGCGCGAGCCGTAGTCGGTGTCCTTCGGCGGGCTGACGACCTCGGCCCCCGCCGCGACGGCGCGGGCGTGCAGGGCGTCGGGGTCGTCGGTGACGACGTACACCGACGAGGTGCCCGGCCGGGCCACGAGGTCGTCGGTGCGGGCGGCGCCGAGCATCACCCCGCCGCCGAGCGGCCACAGCAGCTCGGCGTGCTGGACGACGCCGTCGTGCTCGTGCCGGGCGGTGAGCCGGAAGCCGAGCGCCTCCTGCAGCCAGGTGATGAGGGCGGGGGCGTCGTGCGCGGTGAGGGTGGGCCAGACGGCCGGGGGAGGAGTCATGCGCCGACCCTCCCGCGCCCGGGCCCGCCGGGGAAGACCCACGGCTAGGGTCCGGGCATGAGCCTGCACGACCTCGAGGTCGAGACCCTGGACGGCACCCGCACCACGCTCGGCGCGCTGGTCGGCGGGAAGGCGGCGCTGCTGGTGAACGTCGCCAGCAAGTGCGGCCTCACGCCGCAGTACACCGGCCTGGAGGAGCTGCACGCCGCGACGCCCGGGCTGGTCGTCGTCGGCGTGCCGTGCAACCAGTTCGGCGGCCAGGAGCCCGGCAGCGCCGAGGAGATCCAGCAGTTCTGCTCGGCCACCTACGGCGTGAGCTTCCCGATGCTGGCCAAGACCGACGTCAACGGCGAGGGCCGCAGCCCGCTGTTCCAGCAGCTCGCCGAGGTCCCCGACGCCGAGGGCAACGCCGGCGACGTCCAGTGGAACTTCGAGAAGTGGCTGCTGTCGCCCGCGGGCGAGCCGGTGGCGCGCTTCCGCCCGCTGGTCGAGCCGGGGGCCCAGGAGCTGCGCGAGGCGATCAGCGCGCAGGTGCCGGCCGGCTCCTGACGGCCGCGAGGTCGCTCACCCGCCGCAGGGCCAGCCCGGCGACGACGCTGGCCGACAGACAGGTCGACCACAGCGCCCCCTGCCCGGCGTGCTGCAGCAGCTGCGTCCCGGCCAGCGGGGCGACCGCGCCGGACAGACCGAAGGACACCCCGAACGCGCCGGCGTAGCGCCCGCGCAGGTGCACGGGTGCGAGCTCGGCGACCAGGGCGCCCAGCAGGCCTGCCTGCAGCACCTCGCCGAGCGTCCAGACCGCCACGGCGGCGGCGTGCTGCAGCACGGTGTCCGCGAGCCCGTGCAGCCCGAAGCCCGCGCCCAGCAGGCACAGCGACAGCAGCAGCACCCGCCCGCGGTCGCGCCCCTCGAGCGCCCCGAGCAGCAGCGGCTGCAGCACCACGATGAGCACCCCGTTGAGCCCGAGCGCCGCGCCGTAGCCGGCCGGGCTCAGGCCGTCCTGCCCGAAGACCAGCGGCAGCGTGCTGAACGCCTGCACGTACACCGCGCCCTGCAGGGCGACGGCGCCGACGAGCCCGAGCAGCAGCCGGTCGCGCAGCACGTCGCGCACCGTCCCGACGACGTCGCCCTCCCGCGGGGCCGGCCGCGTCTCGGGCACCCCGCGCAGGATCAGCAGGGCGAAGCCGACGCTGGTGGCGGCGTCGAGCAGGAACAGCGTCCAGTAGCCGCGGGAGGCCAGGTAGCCGCCGAGCGGCGCCGCGACCGCGAAGCCGAGGTTCACCGCCCAGAAGTTCAGCGCGTAGGCGCGCACCCGGTCGCGCTCCGGCACGAGGTCCGCGGTGGCCGCGTTCACCGCGGGACGGAACAGGTCCAGGCACAGGCCGTACAGCCCGGCGGCGGCGCACAGCGCGGGCAGCGTGGTCGCCGCCCCGACGACGAGCAGCGACGCCGCGGCGCTGCACAGGCCGAGCACCATCGTGCGGCGCCGCCCGAGGCGGTCGGCCAGCACGCCGCCGAGCGCCTGGCTGCAGGCCGTGCCGAGGCCCAGCAGGGTCAGCACCAGGCCGGCCTCGGCGATGGAGAACCCGCGCGACCGGGTCAGGTAGAACGCCAGGAACGGCTCGACGAAGGCGCCGAGCCGGTTGACCAGCGTCCCGCCGAACAGGAACCAGAACGGCCGGGGCAGGCCCTGCAGCTGCGGCGGGGGACCGGCTCTCAGCGGGCGTCGGTGACGTCGAGGGCGACCGCCGGCGACGACGTCGCCGTCCTGCGCCGCGACCTCCACGGCGACGGCGTCGGTCCAGACGAAGCGCCGGTAGCTCCAGAAGCGGAAGGCGGTGCCGAGCACCAGGCCGACGCCGTTCGCCGCGATGTTGTCGGCCAGCCGCGACTCGAAGCCGAGCACGTAGTGCGACAGCGCCAGGCACAGCAGCGCGATGCCGAGGCCGACCGCGTTGAGCACGACGAACAGGACCGACTCGCGCCCGACCGACTGGCGCTCGCGGTGCCGGAAGGACCAGTGCCGGTTGAGCAGGTAGGCGTTGAGGGCCGAGACGCAGGTCGAGACGACCTTGGCCGTCAGCGGCTTGTCCTCCAGCACGTGCAGCACGGCGTTGAAGACGAGCAGGTCGATGAGGTAGCTGAGGGCTCCCACGGCGCCGAACTTCGCCGCCTCGCGGGCCAGCACGTCGTACTTGCGCGCGCAGCCGGGTCACCACCGTCACCGGGCCCATCCTATCCAGCGCGCGACCAGTGACACGATGGCGCGGACGCGACACCGACAGCGCACGCGACAGCGGCAGGAGCCCACCCGTGACCTGGATCGCCCTCGAGGGCGCCGTGAACGTCCGCGACGTCGGCGGGCTGCCCACCGTCGACGGCCGCCGCACCCGCGAGGGCGTGCTCGTGCGGGCCGACAACCTGCAGGAGCTCACCCCCGCCGACGTCGTCCGGCTGACCCGCGACCTGGGCGTGAGGAACGTCGTCGACCTGCGCACCGACGCCGAGCGCCACCTCGAGGGGCCGTCGCCGCTGCAGGGCACCGACGTCGTGCACCACGGGCTGTCCCTGGTGCCGCACCAGCCGGGGACGTCGGAGGAGGCGGACCTGCAGAAGGCGATCCCGCACCGGGAGGGCCGCAAGGGCGAGACGCCCACCGACATGACCGGCTACTACGTCGGCTACGTCGAGGACGCCCCGGAGAACCTGGCGACGGCGCTGCGGGTGCTGGCCGACCCGTCGTCGGGCACCACCGTCGTGCACTGCGCGGCGGGCAAGGACCGCACGGGCGTCGTCGTCGCGCTGGCCCTGTCGCTGGCGGGCGTGCCGCGGGCGGAGGTGGTGGCCGACTACGTGCGCAGCGCCGAGGTGATCGACCGGATCCTCGGGCGCCTGCAGCGGCGCAGGGCCTACGGCGAGCTCGGCGCGGTCGACGTCGCCGACATCACGCCCGTGGCGGGCTCGATGGAGCGCTTCCTGGACCACGTCGACAGCGCGTACGGCGGCCCGCACGGGCTGGCGCTGGCGATCGGGCTCGACGAGGAGACCGTCGAGCGGCTGGTGCGGCGGCTGGTCGGGCCGTCGCCGCACGGCAGCACCTGATGGCCGGCCGGCCCACCGGCAGGCCCACCGTCCGCGCGGCGACGGGGCTGCCCGTCGTCGGGATGGTCGGCGGGGGACAGCTGTCGCGGATGACCCACCAGGCGGCGATCGCCCTCGGCCTGTCGCTGCGGGTGCTCGCCGACTCCACCCACGACAGCGCGGCGCTGGTCGCCAGCGGCGTCGTCGTCGGGGAGCACACCTCGCTGGAGGACCTGCGCGCCTTCGCCGAGGGCTGCGAGGTCGTGACGTTCGACCACGAGCACGTGCCCGGCGGGCTGCTCGAGGCGCTGGAGGCCGAGGGGACGCCGATCGCGCCGGGGTCGGCCGCGCTGCGCCACGCGCAGGACAAGCTGGTCATGCGCGAGCGGCTGTCGGCCCTCGGCGTGCCCGTCCCGCCGTTCACCCCGGTCGCCACCCGCGCCGACGTCGAGGGCTTCGGCCGCCACGTCGGCTGGCCGCTGGTGCTCAAGGCCGCCACCGGTGGCTACGACGGCAAGGGCGTCTGGGTCGTCGGCCGACCTGGAGGAGGCCGACGAGGTGCTGCGCAGCGGCGTGCGGCTGCTCGCCGAGCAGCTCGTGCCGCTGCAGCGCGAGCTCGCCGCCGTCGTCGCACGGTCCCCGTACGGGCAGGCGGCGGCGTGGCCGGTGGTGGAGACGGTGCAGTCCGACGGCATCTGCGTCGAGACGGTCGCCCCCGCGCCCGGGCTGTCCGAGGAGCTCGCGCTGCAGGCGCAGGGGCTGGCGCTGCGGCTCGCCGACGAGCTCGGCGTCGTCGGGGTGCTGGCCGTGGAGCTGTTCGAGACGACCTCCCCGGACGGCGGGACGGCGCTCGTGGTCAACGAGCTGGCGATGCGCCCCCACAACAGCGCGCACTGGACGATCGAGGGCGCCCGGACGTCGCAGTTCGAGCAGCACCTGCGCGCCGTGCTCGACTACCCGCTCGGCGACACCCGGCAGACCGCGCCGTGGGTGGTCATGGCCAACCTGCTCGGCGGCGACAGCGACGCCGTCGAGGGCCCGGACGGGCTCGACGAGCGGCTGCACATGCTGTTCGCCCGCGACCCCGCGCTCAAGGTCCACCTCTACGGCAAGGCAGCCGGCCGGGCCGCAAGATCGGCCACGTCACCGCGCTCGGGGACGACCTGGAGCCGACCCGCCGCCGCGCCGCCGAGGGCGCGCACTACCTGAGGACCGGGCAGTGGCTGTCGTGACCCCGCAGGTCGGCATCGTCATGGGCAGCGACTCGGACTGGCCGGTGATGCAGGGCGCCGCCGAGGCGCTGGCCGAGTTCGACGTCCCCCACGAGGTGCGCGTCGTGAGCGCGCACCGCACGCCCCGCGACATGCTCGACTGGGCGTCCGCCGCCGACGGCCGCGGGCTGCGCGTGGTCATCGCGGGGGCCGGCGGAGCGGCCCACCTGCCCGGCATGGTCGCGTCGATGACGCCGCTGCCGGTGATCGGCGTCCCCGTGCCGCTCAAGCACCTCGACGGCATGGACTCGCTGCTGTCGATCGTGCAGATGCCGGCCGGCGTCCCGGTCGCGACCGTGTCGATCGGCGGCGCGCGCAACGCCGGCCTGCTCGCGGTGCGCGTCCTGGCGGCGTCCGACCCCGCGCTGCTGGAGCGCATGCGGGCCTTCCAGGGCGCGCTGGCCGACACCGCCCGGGCCAAGGACGCGGCGCTGCAGCAGCGGCTCTAGCGAGGTCCGTGCTGCGCCCAGTCGATCTTCGGGCAGCGGTCCATGACGACGGTCAGACCGGCCGCCCGGGCCCGCTCGGCGGCGGCCTCGTCGACCACGCCGAGCTGCATCCACACGCCCTTGGCGCCGACCTCGACCGCCTGGTCCACCACCGGCCCGACCAGCCGGCTGTTGACGAAGCAGTCGACGACGTCGACCGGGAAGGGCATCTCGGCGAGCGAGGCGTACCCCTGCTCGCCGTGCACCGTCCCGGCCGTGGGGTGCACCGGCACGACGCGCTTGCCGTGCGCCTGCAGGAAGGCGGCGACGCCGTAGGCCGCGCGGGACGGGTCCTCGGACAGGCCGACGACGGCCCAGGTCTGCAGGGACAGCAGGTCGCTGACGTCGCTCATGCGGGGGTCCTACCCGCGCTGCGGGGTGTCCTGCACGGACCACCCTGTGGACAAGTCCCCCGGCGGGGGCCGGGCAGGGCAGCCTCGCCGTGTGCGCACAGGAGCCCAGATGGACGTGCTGTCGAACGCCGTGTCCGCCCTGTCCGGGGCGGGCGAGGCCGTGGGCGAGGACCGGACGAGGGTCCGCGCCGCCCTGGAGGGGCTCGCGGCCGGCGCGGCCTCCGCGCAGGCCCGCGAGGCGTGCCGCCGTGCGGACGACGCCCTGGGACTGCTGCTCGGCCTGCTGCGGGACACGGCCCGGACGCTCGGGGACGACGCCGGCGAGCAGCGCGTCCGCTTCCACCGCGCGGGGTCGCGGTGAGCGTCCGGAGCGGGTCGCCCTCGGGGCTGCGCAGCGCGGCGCAGGACACGCGCACCGCGGCCGCCCGGCTGCAGCTGGCCGCGTGGTCGGCCGGGCAGCAGCAGGAGCCGGTCGCGTCCGGCTGGTGGGGCCCGCACGCGCAGCAGTGGACCGACCGCACCGGGGAGCTCGTCCGGAGCCTGCAGCGGGCGCAGGACGCGCTGCGCGCGGTGGCGGCTGCTGCCGACGCCTACGCCGACGAGGTGGAGCGGGCCCAGCGGCAGCTCGACGCGCTCGACGAGCAGACCACCGCCCTGCGGCTGCGGACCGCGCACGAGGAGCGGGCCTGGGACGACACGCCGGCCGCGGTGCGGGGCAGCCGCCCGGACGCCGGGCCCGGCCTGGCCCGGCTCGCCGCCCGGGCCCGGGCGGTGGAGGACGCGGCCGAGCAGGCGGGTGGGGCCTTCGCCCGCCGGGTCCTCGCCGCCGTCGACCAGCTGCCGGACGGCACCTCGGTGCACTCGGTGCTCACCACCGGCTACCTGTACGGCTACGCCCTGCCCTCGGGCATCGGCACCGTCCTCGGGGGCCCGGCGCAGGGCGGGGGCCGCACGCTGGTGCCGACGTCGCTGCGGGGCCCGCTCCACGTGTTCGACCGGCGGTTCGGCCCGGCGCGCTTCGTCGCCGACGTCGACGTCCTGTTCGGCGGCAGCGGCCAGGACGGGGCCCGCGGCGTCACGGACCGGACAGCGGCCTTCGTCGACCTGGTCGGCCTGTTCGGTGTCTACGCCGGTGCCGGCACCACCCTCGGGGCCGTCGTGGTCGCCGGCCCCGTCACCGTCGCGGCGGTCGGGACCGCCGCCGGCGCGGTCAGCGCGCTGTACCTGATCGGCACCACGCTGTGGGACCACCGGCCCCGCCGGCCCCGACCGCGTCCGGAGCGCCCGCCGGTCCTGGGCCCGCGCGTGCCGGTGCCGCGCGTGCCGCCGCTCGACCCGCACCCCGCGGGCGGCCTGCTGCCGCAGACCGGCCCGGTCCCCGGCTCCACCCCGGTGCCGCGGACCGTGGCAGCGCCGTCCCGCCCGCAGAGGGCCGCCGCCGGTCCCCGCACGCCGGTGGGGCGGTGAGCGCGCGGCGCGCCGTGCTGCTGGACGAGGAGATCGCCCTGCTGGCGCCCGGCGCCGGCCCGCTGCCCGCCCTGGACGCTCTGGACGACGTCGAGCACGACGCGGCGCTGCGGGCGACGGCGCGCAGCCTGCTGGTGCGGGGGCTGGCCGAGCGTGCCGGGGACGGCCTGCAGCCGGGCGCGGCCCTCGCCCCGCTGGTCCTCCCGTTGCTGGGGCAGGGCCCGCAGCTGCAGCTGGTGTGCCCGCTGCCCGGGGCCGAGCCGACGCTCACGGTGCTGCGCCTGCTGCCGGACGGCCTGGTGCACCTGCAGGACGTCAGCGAGGACGGCGTCCACCTGCTGACCCTCGTCGACGTCGACCACGCGCGCACCCAGCTGCGCGGCGTGCTCGACCCGCTCGGGGTCGCGGCGTCGACGCCGCCAGGCGCCCTCCCGGACGACGTGCTGTCCCTGCTGGAGCAGCCCGAGGCGGCGGTCCGCCTGCAGACCACGGGTCCGCCGGCCCGCACCCTGACGGTCGTCACGGCGGGCGGCCGCTGCTGGGGCGTCGAGGCCGCTGCGGACGCCGAGCAGCGGCCGCCGCCGGCCCTGCAGGTCCGCCCGCTCGACGCCGCAGCCCTGGACGAGCTCGTCCAGGCGCTGCTGCCCGGACGGGCAGGTGTCAGAGGATGACGCGCCTCACCAGCTCGACGTAGCCCAGCACCAGCGGTATCACGCTGAGGAGCAGTACGACGGCGAGGACGTTCACCTCGCGGACCGGGGGCACCTTGCGCGAGCTGAAGGCGGGCGGGAGGCCGAGCACCGAGCAGGCACGCCGGCTGACCCACTGCACCCGGTCGGCCTCCACCCGCCGGCGCACCTCCTGGTGCACCACGTGCAGCGTGCCGCTCGCGGTGCCGGACCCGGGCGGGAAGCCGGGCTCGCCCATGATCTCGAGGTACCCCCCGCGGTCGTCCCGCAGGACGAGGCTGTCCTGGTGCCCGGAGGCGTTGTTCAGCGTCCGCCCGTCCACGACGCGCAACCGGTCGAGGTCCACCGTCCGCATGCCGCGGACCGTGCGCGCGGTGACGGACCGCCCGTCGCACCCCATCGACGTCCCCAGGCCGTGCACCGACCAGAAGAAGGCGGACAGCCACAGCGCGATCGCACCCGTGACACCGGCGATCCCCGTGAGCTCGTTCGGCAGCAGGAAGGGCAGGACGCTCCCCACGGCACCGCCGCAGACCAGGAGCAGGAAGCGACGGGGGAAGACGTCGTCGGCCACGGTGCGGCAGGGCACGACGCTCCCGTCGGCGGCAGGCACCAGGCGGACGGTCCCGGGCCGCTCCAGGGGCGCCAGGACCTCGACCAGCGCGGCGAAGCGGTCCCGTGGACCGCGGTTCACGAGTCGGACCCGGTGATGTCCCGCGTGTAGACCTTGGCGGCGACGTCGTCGAGCACGGGGTCGTGGCGGTTGGCGATGATGACGTCGGCCCGGGCCTTGAAGGACGCCAGGTCGCGGACCACCTCCGAGCCGTAGAACACGTCGTCGTCGAGGGTGGGCTCGTAGACGACGACCGGGATCCCCTTGGCCTTGATCCGCTTCATGATCCCCTGGATCGAGGACGACCGGAAGTTGTCCGACCCCGCCTTCATGATCAGGCGGTAGACGCCGACCGTGGCGGGCCGGCGCTTGAGGATGTCGGCTGCGATGAAGTCCTTGCGCGTGGTGTTGGCCTCGACGATCGCGCTGATGAGGTTCTGCGGGACGTCCTTGTAGTTCGCCTGCAGCTGCTTGGTGTCCTTGGGCAGGCAGTAGCCGCCGTAGCCGAACGACGGGTTGTTGTAGTGGTCGCCGATCCGGGGGTCGAGGCCGACGCCCTGGATGATCTGTGCCGGGTCGAGCCCGTGCGTGAGCGCGTAGGTGTCGAGCTCGTTGAAGTAGGCCACCCGCAGCGCGAGGTAGGTGTTGGCGAACAGCTTGATCGCCTCCGCCTCGGTGGAGTCGGTCAGCAGCACGGGGGCGCTCTTGTCGACGGCGCCCTCGAGCAGCAGGTCGGCGAAGCGGCGCCCGCGCGCGCCCCGGTCGCCGACGATGATCCGGGACGGGTGAAGGTTGTCGCGCAGCGCCTGGCCCTCGCGCAGGAACTCCGGGGAGAAGACGATCGCGGCGCCCGGGTGGGCCGCCCGCATCCGCGCCGTGAAGCCCACGGGCACCGTCGACTTGATGACGACCGTCGCCTGGGGGGCGATCCGCACGGCGTCGGCGATGACGGCCTCCACCGAGCGGGTGTTGAAGTAGTTGGTCGCCTCGTCGTAGTCGGTGGGCGTCGCGACGATCACCAGCTCGGCGCCGGCGTAGGCCTGCTCCGGGTCGAGGGTGGCGACCAGGTCGAGCGGCTGGGTGCGCAGGTGCTCCTGCAGCTCCTCGTCGATGATCGGCGACTCGCGCCGGTTCACCATCTCGACCTTGACCGGGTCGATGTCGAGCGCCACGACCGTGTTGTGCTGCGCCAGGACGGCGGCGTTGGACAGCCCGACGTAGCCGGTCCCGGCGACGGCGATGCGGGGCTTGGGAGGCGTCGTCACGGGAGGCAGGCTAGTGGCGCGCCGCCTAGGATCGGCCCATGGCCACGAGCGACCCGTCGTACGCGATCTACTCCCTGACCGAGGAGCACGAGCTGCTCCGCAAGTCGGTCCGCAGCCTCGCCGAGGACAAGATCGCCCCCCGTGCGGCCGAGATCGACGAGGCGGCCGAGTACCCGTGGGACGTCCACGAGGAGCTCAAGCGCGCCGACCTGCTCGCCATCCACGTGCCCGAGGAGTACGGCGGCGCGGGCGCCGACCGCATCGCGCACTCGATCGTCGTCGAGGAGGTCGCGCGGGTCTGCGCGTCCAGCAGCCTCATCGTCGCGGGCAACAAGCTCGGCACGATGGGCCTGATCCTGTCGGGCAGCGAGGAGCTCAAGCAGGAGTTCCTGCCGAAGGTCGCCTCCGGCGAGCACACCTTCAGCTACGCCCTGTCCGAGCGGGAGGCCGGCAGCGACGCCGCCTCCATGAAGACCCGCGCGGTCCGCGACGGCGACTCCTACGTGCTCAACGGCACCAAGTGCTGGATCACCGGCGCCGGCGTCAACACGCACTACACGGTCATGGCGGTCACCGACCCGAGCAAGGGCGCCAAGGGCATCAGCGCCTTCGTCGTCAGCAAGGACGACCCCGGCTTCTCGGTCGGCACCAAGGAGCGCAAGCTCGGCATCAAGGGCAGCCCGACCTGCGAGATCTACTTCGAGGACTGCCGCATCCCCGCGAGCCGCATGATCGGCGAGGAGGGCACCGGCTTCATCACGGCGCTCAAGACCCTCGACCACACCCGCTCGATGATCGGCGCGCAGGCCGTCGGCATCGCGCAGGGCGCGCTGGACGCCGCGATCGCCTACACCAAGGAGCGCGTGCAGTTCGGCAAGCCGATCAGCGCCAACCAGGGCGTGCAGTTCATGCTCGCCGACATGGCCATGCAGGTCGAGGCCGCCCGGCAGCTCGTCTACGTCGCGAACGCCTCCGCCGAGCGCGGCGCGCCGGACCTCACCTTCCTGTCCAGCGCCAGCAAGACCTTCGCCTCCGACACCGCCATGAAGGTCACGGTCGACGCCGTCCAGCTGTTCGGCGGCTACGGCTACACCCGCGACTTCCCGGTCGAGCGGATGATGCGCGACGCCAAGATCACCCAGATCTACGAGGGCACCAACCAGGTGCAGCGCATGGTGATGGCGCGCGCGATCCTGGCGTAGCCGCAGGGCCTCACATCATGAGGCCGCCGTCGACGACGAGGGTCTGCCCGGTGATGTAGCTGGCGTCCTCGGACAGCAGGAACACCACCGCCTTGGCCACCTCCTCGGCGCGCCCCTGCCGCCCGAGGGGCACGGCGGTGGCGGCCCGCGACGGGCGCCCCTGCGTCGCGTTGCGCCCGAGCGGGGTGTCGATGAGGCCGGGGGCGACGGCGTTGACACGGCCGCCGGTGCGGGAGGCCGTGCGCGCGGCCTGCCGCATGAGGGCGAGCTGGGCGGCCTTGGAGGCGTCGTAGGCGGGGACGCCGGTGCCCGAGCGCAGCGCCGCGGTCGAGCTGATGAGCACCGAGGACGAGCCCTCGGCGAGCACCGGCAGGGCGGCCTGCAGGGTGGCGAAGTGCGCGCGCAGGTTGATCGACAGGACGGTGTCCCAGTCGTCGATGCTGGTGCCCTTGAAGCCGCGGCCCAGGCCGAGGCCGACGTTGAGCACCAGCCCGTCGAGCCCGCCGAGCAGCCGCACGGCCTCGGAGACCGCGTCGGCGCACGCCTGCGCGTCCCGCACGTCGCAGGTCACGGCGTGCGCGCGCCCGGGCCCTCCGGCCGCCTCGTCGCACAGGGCCACGGTCGTCGCGGCGGCGTCGGGGTCGACGTCGGTGACGACGACGGAGGCGCCCGCCCGCACGGCCTCCACCGCGATGGCGCGCCCGTTGCCGAGGGGGGCGTCCGGCCCCGGGCTCGGCCGCGACCCGCCCCCGACGACGAGCAGCCGGCGGCCCGGCAGGCTCGCGCTCACGCCTGCTCCTGCGCGTCGCGCGGGGCGCTGCGCCGGACGGCCGCGCCCGCAGGCCACCCGGGGGTGCCCGGCTCCAGCGCCACGCCCGCGCTGTTGAGCAGCCCCGACACCAGCCGGTAGAAGCCGGCCAGCACCAGCAGCTCGAGCAGCTGCTCCTCCGTCCACCGCAGCGCCGCCCGGTCCCAGACCGGCTGCGACACGACGTCGTCGGCGCACAGGTCGTCGACCGCCTCGACCAGGACGGCGTCGTCGTCGGACCAGCCGCTGCTGCCGTCCTGCGCCAGCCGGGCGACCTCGTCGTCGGTGAGCCCCGCCTGCCGGCCGATCACCGTGTGCTGGCCGAACTCGTACTCCGACCCGCAGCGCCAGCCGGCCCGCAGGACGACGATCTCCCGCTCGCGCGCCGGCAGCTCCCCCTTGCGCAGCAGGTGGCCGCCGAGGGCGGAGAACGCGCGGGCCAGCGGCTCGTTGCGGGCGAGCGTGCGGAACACGTTCAGCGGAGGCGCGCCGCGCAGCGCCTCGCTGTCGGCGGGCACGGGCGCGATGCGGCGGGCCAGCTGCTCGGGGGCGTGCTCGGTCATGCGGTCTCCTCCAGCCAGGGGCAGGCCCGACGGGCCAGGACGAGCAGGTCGGGTTCGAGCGCGGACAGGTCGGCGACGTCGCGGGCGGCGACGCGCAGGGTGACGGCGAGCGTGACGGCGTCCACCACGCCGGTGACGGCGGCGCGGTCGTCGTCGGTCAGGGTCCGCCCCTCGGCGGCGAGCGCCAGGACGACGTCGACGAAGCGGCGGTGGACGGCGAGCCGGGCGGCGACGGCGTCCGGGCCGGCGGCGTAGACCTCGACGAGGAACGTGCGCGCGACCGCGGGCTCGTCGCGGACGAGCTCCAGGTAGGTGCGCAGCAGCCGGCGCAGCCGCACCAGGGGCGGTGCGTCGGCCGGCGCGGGACCGGCCTGCAGCGCCTGCTCCGTGAGCGCGGCGCAGTGGGCGTAGGCGGCCAGGAAGCAGTCGCGGACGTCGCTGAAGCTCTCGTAGAAGGCGCGGCTGGAGACGCGGGCCCGCCCGTAGACGCCGGCGGCCGTGGTGGAGGCGAAGCCCTTCTCGGCGACCTCCTCGGTCATGGCGCGCAGCAGCCGCGCCCGCTGGACGTCCCTCACCTGCTCCCGGGTCAGGTCGTGCCGTCCCCGGGGGAGCTCCCGCAGGGCGGCGTCGGGGGGCGGGGGCATGTCCGGACTGTAGGGGATTGACACCCTTTCTCGGTACGACGACGCTGCCCCCGTGCCTCCCGCCCCGCGTCGCCTGCTCGTCCTGCTCGCCGCCGGTGCGCTGCTGCTGGGGGCGGCCTCCGCCAGCCCCGCGGCGCCGCTGCCCGCCAGGACGGAGGCCGCGCTCGTCGACAGCCCCTCGTCGCTGCAGCTCGTGCAGGAGCGCGTCGTCTCGCCGCGGGTGCGCGACTACACGTTCACGACGCCGGCGCTCGACGCACCGACGTCGGTGCGGGTCCTGCTGCCGACGAGCTACCAGCCCGGCTCGACCCGGCGCTACCCGGTGCTCTACCTGCTGCACGGCGGCGCCGGGCAGTACACGGACTGGACCACCGCCGGCTCGGCCGAGCAGCTGACCGAGGGCCTGGACCTCATCGTCGTCATGCCCGACGCCGGCAGGAGCGCCTGGTACACCGACTGGTACCGCGCCGGGCTCGGCGGGCAGCCGCGCTGGGAGAGCTACCACGTCGGCCAGCTCGTGCCCTGGGTCGACGCGCACCTGCCGACGCGCGGGACCCGCAGCGGCCGGGCGGTCGTGGGGCTGTCGAGCGGCGGCTTCGGCGCGCTGTCGTACGCCTCCCGGCACCAGGACCTGTTCGTCGCCGCGGCCGGCTTCTCCGGCGCGCTGGACACCAACGCGCCGCCGGTGGTGAGCGGCCTGGTCGTCGGGACGCTGGCCGTGCAGGACCGGGGCGACCAGAGCTCGTTCTGGGGGCTTCGCGCCACCGACGAGGTGCGGTGGCGGGGGCACAACCCGTGGGACCTCGCCGAGAACCTGCGGCAGACCGCGCTGACGGTCCGGGCGGGCAACGGCGAGGCCGGCGGCGAGTTCGGCGGCGGCGGCCCGGCCGACCCGGGCGGGTACTTCCTGGAGTACGCCACCCACACGCAGACGGTCAGCTTCCACGAGCGGCTCGGGACCCTCGGCATCGACCACGTCTACGAGGACTACGGGCCCGGCACCCACAGCTACGCCTACTGGGACCGCGACCTGCGCAAGACCCTGCCGACGCTCATGGACGTGTTCGCCGAGGACCGGGACGACCCGACGGCGTTCCGGACGACGGCCGTCGAGCCCTCCTTCGGCTCCTACGGGTGGACGGTCGACGTGACGCGCCCCGCGCTCGAGTTCGCGACCCTGGACGTGCGCGGGCCCGGGTCGTTCTCGGTGTCCGGCAGCGGGACGGCCGCGGTCACCACCGGCGCGCGTCTTCCCCGCAGGCGCCCTGCTGCGGGTCGACGTCGTCGACGCCGCGGGCAGCCGGACGCTGGAGCTGCGCGCCGACGACGAGGGGCGCCTCTCCCTGCCCGTCGACCTCGGCCACGGCAACCCGCTCCAGCAGCACTACGCCGAGACGGGGCAGTCACCGGCCACGGCCGTCCGGACCGCGCAGGTGACCGTGGCGCTGCCCGGCCGCTGAGCCGGCCTAGGGTCGGCGCCGTGGAGACCGCCCGCGCCCTGGCCGACGCCGTCCGCCGGGGGCAGGCCGACCCGGTCGACCTCGTCGAGCAGGCGCTCGCGCCGGCTGGGCGACGACCCGCTGGCGGCCTTCGAGAGCGTCGACGCCGAGGGCGCCCGCGCAGCAGGCCCGGCGGGCGAGGGGCGGCAGCGGGTCCCTGCAGGGCGTCCCCGTCGCGGTCAAGGACCTGTACGACGTCGCCGGGCAGACCACCCGCGCCAGCAGCGACGTGCCCGCCGGGGCCGCCGGCCGCCGCGGACAGCCCGGCCGTCGCCCGCCTGCGCGCCGCCGGGGCGGTCGTGCTGGGGCGCACCCGCACCCACGAGTGGGCCTGGGGCATCACCACCCAGCACCCGCGCCGCGGCGGGACGCGGAACCCGGTCGACCCGACCCGGGTGCCCGGCGGCTCGAGCGGCGGCTCGGCGGCAGCGGTCGCCTCCGGGGTGGTGCCGCTGGCGCTCGGGACCGACACGGGCGCCTCGATCCGGCTGCCCGCCGCCTGGTGCGGGCTCGTCGGGTTCAAGCCCACCCACGGGAGCGTGCCGCTGGACGGCGTCGTGCCGCTGGGGCCCAGCCTGGACACCGGCGGGGCGCTGGTGCGGGACGTCGCCGACGCCCGGCTCGCCCACGAGGTGCTCTCCGGCGCGCGCCCTGCCGGCGCCGCAGCCGGTGCGGGGCCTGCGGCTCGGCGTCGTGCGGGGCGACCGCCCCTACCCCGGGCCCGAGCGCCTGACGGGAGCGGCCGAGCAGGCCGGGCTGCGGCTGTCGGAGCAGGCCTGGCCGCTGGCCGACCGGCTGGTGCGGCGTCTACGCCGCCGTGCAGGGGGCCGAGGCGCTCGCCTGGCACCGCGCCACCGGCCGCTGGCCGCAGCACGCGGACGCCTACGGCGAGGACGTGCGGGCGCTGCTCGAGCGCTCCGAGGGCTGATTCCCGCGCAGGACCTGGAGGACGCCCGGGCCGAGCGGGCGGAGCTGCGCCGCCTGGTGGGGCTGCTGTTCGCCGAGGTCGACGTCGTGCTGGCGCCGGTCGCGCTCTGCGGGCCGTCCGAGGCCGCCGAGCCGGACCGCGAGCCGGACGGCGGCGGGCCGCTGCGGGCCGCCGTGCTGCCGTGGACCGTCCCGGCCAACCTGGGCGGCCTGCCGGCGTGCACGTCCCGGCCGGGGTCGACGAGGACGGGCTGCCCGTCGGCGTGCAGGTCGTGGGCCCGCCCGGCGCGGACGCCCTCGTGCTCGACGTCGCGGCCGCGCTGGCACGGCGGTAGCGCCGGCGACCCGGACCGGACGCGGCTCGGGGACTAGCCCTCGAGCAGCTGGTCGCGCAGGAACTCGGCCGTGCGCTGCGAGAGCGCCGAGGGTGCCCCAGCCGTGGCCGGCGTCGGCGACGATGCGCGCGACGACCTCGCCGCCGCGGCAGCCCGACCAGCGGTAGACCTCGGCGTCGGTCTCCTGCGACAGCACCGGCGCCGCGCAGCCCGCGCTCGTCGTGATCTCCTTGAGCGTGCCGTTCACCGGCTTGGGCGACAGGCCCAGCGCGTTGATGAACTTGCTCTTCTCGAGCCCGATCGTGCCGTCCTTCTTGCCGTGCAGGGTGAGGACGTCGGGGACCTCGATCTCCTTCGCGCAGGGGCTCTCGAGCGACCCGCTGACGACGACGGCGGCGGCGAGGGTGCCCGGCTCGCGCAGACGTAGCGGTAGGCGAGCATGCCGCCGCTGGAGTAGCCGACCAGCGCGCTGCGCTCGAGGTCGACCGGGCGTGCGCTCCGCGACGTCGGCGAAGACGGCCCGCAGGAACGCGACGTCGTCGACGCCCTGCTTGCTCGGCAGGCCGCAGCACATGCCGGCGTCCCAGCTGGTGTCGATGCCGGCCGGGTAGACGAGCGTGGCGCCCTGCGGGTGAGCCCGGCCAGCTCGGTCTCGGCGGCGACCCCGGCGGGCGTCCCGCCCTCCTGGTGCAGCACGACGACGACGGCGGCCTTCTGCCTCCTGGCCAGGCTCTCGGCCGGGTTCAGCAGGTAGGTGCGCTCCCGGCCGTCGACCCGCAGCGTCTTGGTGCCCCCCACCTCCGCGGCGGGCGCCGGGGCGGCGGAGGTGCACGCGCTGAGGACGGCGACGACGGCGAGCAGCAGCAGCGCGAGCGGGGCTCGCCCTCTGCGGCGCGGGGTCGGGAGTGACACGGTCAGGGCGCTCCAGGTCGGGGCCGGCGGGCGTGGCGGTGCACGGGGGCGGTGCAGAGGGGGAAGGCGGTGCGTGCCGGCCCCACAGTCTGTCACGGAGAGGGCCCGGCACCCGGTGTCTCGGCAGACCCGGCGCGGTCCTGCAGCGATGCAGGGGGACGCAGCGGCACGAGACGGTCACACCGGGCCCGCACCCGGCCTCAGACCAGGCGCGGCACCCCGGCGACGTCGGTGCCCGCGGTGGCGGTGACCCGCTCGGCGGCGGCGACCCGGGGAGGTCGACGGCGCCGACGGCCAGCACGAGGGAGGCTCCGGCGCGCAGCGCGGCGAGCAGCGCGGCGAGCCCGTCGGCGTCGTCGGGGGGCAGGACGGTGAGCAGCCGGTCGTCGGCCGTCAGGCCGGGGAGCGCGGCGACGGCGGGCAGCACGACGGCGGCCCCGGGCCGGGGGCCCGCGAAGTGGTCGCCGTGGGTCGGGACCTCCCGGGCGTAGTCCTGCACCAGCGCAGGCAGCGGGCCGCAGGGCGCGCCGAGCGGGTGGCCGGACAGGGCGAGGACGTCGTCGGCGTCGCTGCGCCTGCTCCAACCGGTCGACGGAGGCGAACACGGCGTCGCAGCCCTCCGCGGAGCCGACGACCACCTCCGCGCCGGTGGCGACGGCGGCCAGCAGCAGGGCCACGGTCTGCCAGTGCAGCGGCAGCAGCAGGCCGACCCGCCGCGGCCCGCCGAGCCCGTCGACGAGCAGGTTGGCCGACTTGGCCACCCAGTTGGCGGTCGTGGCGCCGGACAGCTCGACCCTGGCGTCCCCGTCGTACAGGGTCAGCAGGGGGGCCGCCGGGTCGCGCGGGCCGGCGAGCCCGCCGGTCAGGTCGCCGAGGGTGCGCAGGGGTCCTCCGCGGCGGTCTGGACCTTCGGCGTCGGCGCTGGCCGTCGGCGTGGTCGGCCGCCGGGTCGCGCCGGCGACGGTGACCGGGCGGGCCGCGGTGTAGTCCGAGCCGACGACGACCTGCAGCGTCCGGTCGAGCGTCGGGTCGAGCTGCGTCACGGCGCCGGGGATCGCGGCGGCGAGCGTCGCGGCGCTGTCGGCCTTGTCCGGGCCGTGCAGCACGAGCGTCTGCGTCGCGCCGGTGCCCCGGTTGCCCGGGGTGCCGATGACCGAGAAGCCGACGTCGCGCAGCTCGGTGGCGGCCTTGCGGCCGAGACCGGCGACGCCGGCGCCGTTGAAGACCTCGACCCGCACGGCGCCGGGCGCCACGATCAGCGCCGGCGCGGGCGAGGCGCTGCGGGCGGGGTCGGGCTGCCCGGGCGGGACGTCGTCGCGCATGCTCTGGAAGAAGGCCTCGACCTTGGCGTCGTCGAGCAGGACGACCGACTCGTTGAAGCCGTCGGCGTTCTTGCGTGTGCCGTTGATGCTCTCGACGGGGACGGTGGCGAAGCTGACGCCGCCGGCCGAGAAGCTGCGGAAGCGCAGGGCGAGGTCGCGCAGGTCGCCCACCTCGAGGTCCTCGTCGACCTGCAGCGAGCTGGTCGCGACGTCGAGGAAGCCGTTGAGGCGCAGCGGGTTCAGCAGCGTCCCGGCGCTGAGCACCTTGCGGATGACGGCGCCCATGAACTGCTGCTGGCGGCCGATCCGGTCGAGGTCGCCGTTGGGGAGCTTCTTGCGCTGGCGGACGAAGGCGAGCGCCTGGTCGCCCTGCACGTGGCTGCGGCCCGCGGGCAGGTCGATGCCCGAGTCCTTCTCCTTGGCCGCCTTGGGCAGGCAGACGTCGATGCCGCCGAGCTGGTCGACCATGCCCTTGAAGCCGTCGAAGTCGATCTGCAGGTAGTGGTCGATCCGGACGTCGCTGAGGTTCTCGATCGTGTCGATGAGCAGCTTCGGCCCGCCGAGGTAGAAGGACCGGTTGAGCTTGCCCATCTGGGCCGGGACGATCGTGCCGTCCTCGGTGTTGACGTGGCTCGGGATCTCCACGTAGCTGTCGCGCGGGAAGCTGACGAGCTGCGCCTGGTTGCTCCGGCCGCCGTACAGGTGGGCGAGGATGACGGTGTCGGCGCGCTGGCCGGTGACGAAGTCGTCGCCCTTGCCCTGCACGCCCTCGCCGGCCTCGAGGTCGCCGCGGCTGTCGGAGCCGACGATGAGGAAGTTCTGCGCGCCCCGCTCGGTGGCGGCGGGGCGGCTGCCGTCCCCGCCGAAGACGCCGGGCAGCCGGTCGATGTTGCCGTCGTAGTGGTTGACCAGCGCGTAGCCGGCCCCGCTGACGCCCAGCACGGCCACCGACGTGACGACGGCGACCCACGACAGGACCCGCGCGGCGCGGCGGCCCCGCGACGACGGGCGGCGGCGGGGGCAGCACCGGCTGGCTCGGGGTGCGGGGCGGCAGGCCGCTGCGGAAGGCCGTCGTCGGCGGGAGCGCGTCGGGGCGGCGCGGCGGCACGTTCAACCGGTCCGGGAAGGAGGGCTCGGCCGGGCGGCCCGTCAGCGGGCTCGCCGGGGCGCGGGCCCCTCGGCTCCTCGGCCACGCCTGTCCTCCCGGTCGGTGTGCCCGCCGGTACCGGCCGGTGGGCTGTCTGCTCCGAGGACGAGCGCGGACGCCGCCTGGTTCCGCCCCGCCACGGCAGACGCTCCCAGCGTAGCGAGCGCGGAGCCCCGCGAGGGCGGGCCGCGCCGGTAGCCTCGGGCCCCGTGAGAGCCCTCGTCACCGGCGGAGCCGGCTTCATCGGTGCCAACTTCGTCCACTGGACCCGGCAGCACCGGCCCGACGTCGAGGTCACGGTGCTCGACGCCCTCACCTACGCCGCCGACGGCTCCTCCCTCGGCGACGCGGCGCCGCTGGTCCGCGGCGACATCACCGACGCCGCGCTGGTCGACCGGCTCGTCGGGGAGCACGACGTCGTCGTGCACTTCGCGGCCGAGACCCACAACGACAACTCGCTGGTCGACCCGTCCCCGTTCCTGCAGAGCAACGTCGTCGGGACGTTCACCCTGCTGGAGGCGGTCCGCAAGCACGGGACCCGGCTGCACCACGTCAGCACCGACGAGGTCTACGGCGACCTCGAGCTCGACGACCCGCAGCGCTTCACCGAGGACACGCCGTACAACGCGAGCAGCCCCTACAGCGCCACCAAGGCCGGCAGCGACCTGCTGGTGCGCGCCTGGGTCCGCTCCTTCGGGGTCCACGCGACCATCAGCAACTGCTCGAACAACTACGGGCCCTACCAGCACGTCGAGAAGTTCATCCCGCGGCAGATCACCAACGTCCTCGACGGCGTCCGCCCCAAGGTCTACGGCGACGGGCTCAACGTCCGCGACTGGATCCACGTCGACGACCACAACAGCGCCGTCTGGGCGGTCGTCGACCGCGGCCGCTCCGGGGAGACCTACCTGATCGGCGCCGACGGCGAGCAGACCAACGTCGACGTCGTCCGCGAGGTGCTGCGCCTGCTGGGCCAGGAGCCGGACGCCTTCGACTACGTGCGCGACCGCCCCGGCCACGACCGCCGCTACGCCATCGACAGCACCAAGCTGCGCACCGAGCTGGGGTGGACCCCGCAGTACCGCGACTTCGCCAGCGGCCTGGCGGCCACCGTCGACTGGTACCGGGACCACGAGGCGTGGTGGCGCCCGCAGAAGGCGGCGACCGAGGCGCGCTACGCCGCGGCGGCCACGTGACGCCCGGCCGCCGGTCGCTGGCCTACCTGGTCACCGGGATGGGCGGTCAGCTGTCGACCGACTTCGTCGACGTCTGCCGGCCGCTCGGCGAGGTGCCGTTCTGCCGCGGCCTGACCATCGACGACCTCGACATCACCGACCCGTTCGCGGTCAAGGACACGGTCGCCGAGTGGGCCCGGGTCGTCCGCTCCGACAGCGCCGACCACCGGCTGGTCGTCGTCAACGCCGCCGCGTGGACCGCCGTCGACAAGGCCGAGGACGACGAGGAGGCGGCCTACGCGGTCAACGCCACGGCGCCCGCGCTGCTCGCCCAGGCCTGCGCCGCGAACGGTGCCCAGCTGGTCCACGTCTCCACCGACTACGTCTTCCCGGGCGACCGCGTCGGCGGCCCGCCCTACGAGGTGTTCGACGAGACCGGCCCGACCAACGCCTACGGCCGCACCAAGCTGGCCGGCGAGCTGGCGGTGCGCGAGCTGTTGCCGGACGCCTCCTGGGTGGTGCGCACCGCCTGGGTCTACGGCGCCACGGGCGGCAACATCGTCAAGACGGCCGCCCGGCTGGAGCGCGAGCGCGACACGGTCGGCTTCGTCGCCGACCAGGTGGGCTCGCCGACGTGGAGCCGCGACCTGGCCAAGGCGCTGTTCGCCCTCACCCGCGAGGACGCCCCGCCCGGCACCTACCACTGCACCAACCGCGGCGAGACCACGTGGCACGGCTTCGTGCAGGCCGTCTTCGAGGAGCTCGGCGCCGACCCCGCCCGCGTGCAGCCGATCGGCACGGCCGACTTCCCGACGCCGGCGACCCGGCCGGCCTACAGCGTGCTGTCGCCCCGGGCCTGGGACGACGCCGGGCTGCCGCAGCTGCAGGGCTGGCGCGAGGCGCTGGCCGAGGCCTTCCGGCTCTACGGCGCGGAGTTCCGCGGCCAGTAGGCCGGCCTGCTCGTCGCCGCTGCTCGTCGCCGCTACGGGTCGCCGCTACTTGTAGACGAGCGTCCCGTCGTCGAGGTCGGCGGCGGGCAGCACCTCGCGCTCCTCGGCGTAGTCGTGCAGCAGCCGCCACGGGGCGCGGTCGCCCTGGCGCGGCATGAGGTGCAGCGACCGGGTCAGGTAGCCGGGGTTGAACTCCTCCGGGTCCACCCACGGTCCGAGCGCCATGTCGCGGTCGGCCTCCGGCACCTCGGGCACGACCATCGACGCGCCCTTGGCGTCCATCTCCCCGAGCAGGCGGCAGACGAAGGCGCTGATCAGGTCGGCGCGCAGCGTCCAGCTCGACCGGAAGTAGCCGAACACCGTGGCCAGGTTCGGCACGCCGGTGAACATCAGCCCGCGGTAGGTCACCGTGGAGGCGGGGTCGACGCGCTGCCCGTCGACGGTGAGCGGCAGGTCGCCGAGGACGCTCAGGTCGAAGCCGGTCGCGGTGACGACGACGTCGGCCTCGAGCACCTCGCCGGAGCCCAGCCGGATGCCGTCCTCGGTGAACTCCGCGATCGCGTCGGTGGCGACGCTGGCCGTGCCCTCGCGGATGCAGGTGAACAGGTCGCCCTCGGGCAGCAGGGCGATGCGCTGCTGCCACGGCCGGTAGGGCGGGTTGAAGTGCTTGTCGACGTCGAAGCCCTCGGGCAGCTGCTCGCGCGCGCCCTGCACGAGCGCCTCGCGGACCATGTCGGGGTGCTCGGCGGCCATGGCCGTGATCTCCGCGCCCATCTTCAGCGCGGAGCGCCGCATGATCTCGTGCGTCCACTCGTCCGGGATCTCCAGCGCCCGCAGCTGCTCGGCGAGCTCGTTGACCTTCGGCCGGGTGAAGAAGAACGTCGGCGTGCGCTGCAGCATCGTCACGTGCGCGGCCGTGCCGGCCAGTGCGGGGACCAGCGTCGCGGCGGTCGCCCCCGACCCGACGACGACGACCCGCTTGCCGGTCACGTCGAGGTCGGCCGGCCACTGCTGCGGGTGCACGACCGGCCCGCGGAAGCGGTCCATGCCCTCCCACTCGGGCGTGTAGGGGGTGGCGTGCCGGTAGTAGCCCTGGCACATCCACAGGAAGCCGCAGGTGACCGTCAGCTCCTCGCCGGTGTCGGTGCGCTGACCTGCACCGTCCACCGCCGCAGGTCGGTGTCCCAGCTCGCGGCGGTGATCCGGTGCTGGTAGCGGATGCGCTCCGTCGAGGTGGTTCTCCTCGATGACCTCGCCGAGGTACCTCAGGATCTCCTCGCCGCTGGCGATGGGTGCGCCGCGCCAGGGCTTGAAGCCGTACCCGAAGGTGAACAGGTCGCTGTCGGAGCGCACCCCCGGGTACTTGTGGGTCCACCAGGTGCCGCCGTAGGACTCGAGCGCGTCCAGCACGAGGAAGCTGCGGCCGCCCTCCTTCTGCAGGTGGTAGGCCGCGCCGATGCCGGAGATGCCGGCCCCGACGACCAGGACGTCGACGTGCTCCACCGCTGTCGCTGCACGAGTCATGCAGGGACGGTAGGACCCGCGTCACACCTGCGGCAGTGGGGACACCCCTGACCGCAGCGCTCTAGCCCGGCTTGTGGCAGTCGAACGTGACGAACTGGTAGCCCGGCCGGAAGGAGTGGCGCAGGGCCTGGGCCTCGTCGGCGATCACGGTCATCGCGCTCGGCGTCGGCCCCGGCGACCAGGTCCTCGACGTCGCAGTCCGGGCCCTCGTGGGTCCACGGCGACACCCCGCGGGCGGCGGCGTCGCGCAGCTCGCTGGTGACCAGGGTGTCGCAGGCGAAGCCGGCGGCGCGGATCTGGTCGGCGACGTCCCAGCCGAAGCGGAAGAAGACCAGGGTGTTGTCGCCGTGGTACTCGGGCTCGGTCGGCACCATCGTCCGCGCCTGCGGCACCGGGATCTGCAGGAAGACGTGCCCGCCCGGCTTCATCACCCGGTACAGCTCCGCCAGGGCCTTGCCGGTGTCGGGGACGTGCTCGAGCACGTGGGGGGTGAGCACGGCGTCGAGGCTGGCGTCGGGCAGGTCGATCGCCTGCAGGTCGATCTGGATCATGCCCTTGTGGGCGGACAGGTCGTAGTCGCTGGCGGTGTAGTCGACCCGCTCGGCCATCCGCTCGCGGTACAGGTTCGGCATGCGGGGGCTCGTCTCCAGGACGCGCGCCCGGGGGTCGTAGCCGGTGCGGCGGACCCAGCACCAGTAGAGGAAGCGGTCGCGGCTGATCGAGCCGCACACGGGGCACAGCGCGCCCTCGCTGTGCTCCGTGGTGCCGTGGACGCTGATGAAGGCGTGGCCGCGCCAGCCGCAGATGTTGCACTGCTTCTTGCCGGTGAGCTGGCTGTCGCGGGCCGCCTCGGGCCACAGCAGGGTGCGGCGGTCGCCCCCGGAGCGCTTCCACTGCTGCTCGGCGAGCCGGGTGTGCCCCTTGTGCACCGCCGTCAGGAGCGAGTCGGCCAGGCGCACAGCGGGTCCTCCGGAGGTCAGGTCGTGAGCGCCAGAGTGTAGGCCCGGCGGTGCGCGACGGCGGACCTGCGCCACGTGAGCCGCGCGGCGCGGGCGCGCCCCGGGGCGGGGTCCGGCGGGCTGTCCAGCAGGCGGCGCAGGCCGTCGGCGAACGCCTCCGGGTCGCCGGCCGCGGCGTACCTCGCGTCGTCGCCGCCGACCTCGCGGAGCACCGGCAGGTCGCTGGCCAGCACCGGTGTCCCGGCCGCCAGCGCCTCGACCACCGGCAGCCCGAACCCCTCGTCCCGGCTCGGGAGCACGAGGGCGCTGGCGTGCGCCACGGCCGCGCGCAGGGCGTCGTCACCGAGGTAGCCCGGGGTGACGCAGCCGCTCACGTCGACCTGCTCGCCCCAGCCCGGCGGGCCGACCAGCACCAGCGGCGGTGCGCCGCGGCACGAGCCGGTGGGCGGCGAGCAGGGTGCGCAGGTCCTTGCGCGGCTCCAGGGTGCCGACGAACAGGACGTACTCGGCGGGCAGGCCCTGCGGGCGCGGCTGCGGCTGCGACCACGCGGCGTCGACGCCGTGCGGCACGGCCACGACCGGCACGTCCGGCGCGTAGGCGTCCCGCACCTGCTCGGCGACCGCCTCGCTCGGGGTGACGACGACGCGCGCCCGCCGGACGCTGCGCGGCACCAGCGCGCGGTAGCGGGCGCTCGCCGTGCTGACGGTGCCGGTGTGGTGCAGGAAGGCGAGGTCGTGCACGGTGACGACGCCGGCGGCCCGCGACGGCGGCAGCACGAAGTTGGTCGCGTGGAAGACGTCGAGCCGCCCGGCGAGCCACTCCACCGGCGGCAGCTCGCTGCGCGCCCACGCCTCCTGCAGCCCCCGCGCGGGCGCGGGCCGGGCCCGCACGGCGACGCCGTCCGGGAGCCCCGTCAGCCGGCCGCGGAGGGTGAAGGCGGTGGCGACGAGCTCGTCCTCGCCCAGGTCGGCCAGCGCCTGCAGCAGCGAGCCGGTGTAGCGGCCGATACCGGTGCGGGTGCCCAGCAGCGGCGTCGCGTCCAGGCCGACCCTCATGCGGCGGACGCTAGCGTCCGGGGCGCCGGCGGCGGCCCGCCCGCGGCTACGGTGCCGCCGTGAGGTCCGCCGTCTACAACCGCTACTGGAGCACCGGCGGGGGCGCGGAGACCTACGGCGGGGCGGTCGCCCAGCTGCTCGCGCGGCGCGGGTCCGGTCGAGCTGGTCGGCGCACGAGCCGTTCGACCCGGCAGCCCTCGGCGAGCGGCTGGCCCTGGACCTGTCGGGCTGCACGGTGCGGGTGGTCCCGCACGCCAGCGCCGCGGTCACCGCGGCCGGCCGCGACGTCGACCTGTTCGTCAACGTCAGCCACCGCAGCCGCGACGCCTCCGCCGCGCCGCGCAGCCTCTACGTCGTCCACTTCCCGACGACGCTCGGCGCGACGGCGCTGCCCTCCGGCGCCCTGCCGCGGGCCGAGTGGGGCGGCGGCTTCCACACCACCGACGGCCGCACCACGTGGACCGACGGCGACGGCACGCTGCTCGTGGAGACCGTGCCGGGCCGGCCGGTGGACGTGACGCTGCTGCTCGGCTTCGCCCGGCCGCCGCAGGCCGGGCCGGCCGACGTGCGCGTGCTCGTCGACGGGCAGGAGGCGGCGCAGCACCCGGCTGGCCGCTCCCCGCACGCCGCTGGACCGCTGGAGCGGCCGCGCCGTCCGGGTCCGCGTCGCCAGCCCCGCGCCCGGGGTGCCGGCGCGGGTGACCGTGCTCTCGCCGTCGTTCGTCCCGGCCGAGCTGCTGGGCGGCGACGACGCCCGCACCCTCGGCGTCCCGGTCCTCGGCGTCGTGCTGGGAGCGGCCGGCCGGGCCCGGCTCACCCGGACGGCGCCGCCGGTCCCGGGCTCGATGCGCTGGCTCGACTCCTACGGGGCGCTGGTGTCCAACGCCGCGTTCACGCAGGAGTGGGTGCGCCGGCTGTGGGACCGCGACAGCACGGTCCTGCACCCGCCGGTGGCCCTGCGGACGGCCGGGCCCAAGGAGCAGGTCGTCCTCGGCGTCGGGCGCTTCTTCCCCACGGGCAAGGGCCACAGCAAGAAGCAGCGCGAGCTGGTGCGGGCGTTCCGCCGGCTCGACCGGCCCGGCTGGTCGCTGCACCTGGTCGGCGGGTGCGCCGACGACGGGCGCGCCTACCTCGAGCAGGTGCGGGCCGAGGCGGGCGACGCCGACGTCGTGCTGCACCCGAACGCCTCCGGCGCCGAGCTCGCCGCCCTGTACGCGCGGGCGAGCGTCTTCTGGCACGCGGCCGGGATGGGCGAGGACGCCCAGCGCGACCCCGACCGGCTCGAGCACTTCGGCATCTCGACCGTCGAGGCGATGTCGGCGGGCGCGGTGCCCGTGGTGTTCCGCGGCGGCGGGCTGGTCGAGACCGTGCGCGACGGCGTCGACGGCCGGCACGTCGACGACGAGGACGGCTTCGTCACGGCGACGCGGCAGCTGGTGGACGACCCGGCCGGGCTGCAGGCGATGAGCGCGCGGGCGCGGCAGCGGGCGCAGGCAGTTCGGCCTGGAGGCCTTCGACGCGCGGCTGCAGGAGCTGCTCGAGAGCCTCTGACCGACGCGGCTACCGGCGGCCGAGCGCGCGCAGGACGGCCGCCGTCGCCGCGCGCTGGCGCCGGTCACGGAGCACCGGGTCGCCCACCGCCTGGGCCCGCACCCGGCGCAGCGCCCCGCCGGGCAGGGGAGGTGCCAGCGCCGCGGCCCGCTCACCGGCCTGCACCTGGAGCTCGTAGCCCCGCCAGAACACCACCTTGTCGACGGCGGCGTCGTAGGAGGTGTCGTCCGGGTCGATGCCGGCGAACACCTCCCCGTCCGCGTAGTGCTCCAGGTAGGTGTTCTCGAACAGCAGCGCGCCGGGGTCGCGCAGGGCCTGCCACGTGGAGGCGTCCTCCGGCCAGCCCAGCGTGACGTACGGCTCGGGGTCGTCGAAGCGGTCGGGGTGCAGGGCGGGCGCGGCGTTGAGGTAGGTCGACCACTCGTCCAGCGGCGTGCCGGGCCGCGGCCGGCGCGAACAGGGCGACCACCTCGGCCCAGCAGCGCCTTGTCGACCACCTGCGGCTGGTGCGAGGCGTAGGCCAGCCGCGGGAACCCGTGCAGGGCCAGCACCTGGCGCGAGGCCAGCAGGCAGTCGTCCATCGAGGTCGCCCGCGCCTCCCAGTCGTCCAGCGAGCCGAACGCGTACCGGCGGTAGCGGCCGTCGCGGACGAAGGTGGTCTCGGGGACGTCGACCAGCGGCCGGCTGTCGTCGTCGGCCATCACGAAGACGTCGTCGACGCGGGGTGCGTGGCGAGCGCGGCCCGCAGGGCGTAGTTGCGGGCCGAGTGGTCGGCCGGCCCGGGTCCGCCGAGCAGGTCGGCGTCCGTGACCGCTCGAGGCCCGGTACCGGCGACGGCGCGACCACGAGCACGCGGTCGGCCCACGGCGCGTGGGCCTCGCCAGTGGCGCAGCGTCCGCGCAGCATCTCGGGCCGCGCGGACAGCACGACGAGCTGCACCTCAGACCTCCTCGACCGGGTCGCGCCAGCGTCCCAGCACCGGCAGGTCGCGCGTCGGGCACCGCGCCGGAGCGCACGACCCGGCGGTCGCGCCACACGGCCGGGGTGAGCCGCGCCGCCGACGCCATCCCGCGCAGCCGGCGCCACCGTGAGCACGGGCTCGGGCAGCCGCCGGTCGCGCAGCCGGGCGACGACGTCGCCGCGCAGCTGGGTGCACCACCAGGGCCGCGCTGTCGCGCCAGGCCGCCACCACCTCCGCCGCGGGCGCGTTCTTGGTGACGGTCAGCAGGCGGTTGCGGTGGTGCTGCACGTCGTACAGGCCGCTGCCGTGGCCGATGGTCGTGGAGTGCGCGTGGCGCACCCGCGCCGCCGGCACGTAGCGGTAGCGCGCGCCCCGCAGCAGGCCGCGCCAGGCCAGGTCGGTGTCCTCGTAGTAGAGGAACCAGCGGGGGTCGAGCAGGCCGACCTCGCGCAGGTGGTCGGCCCGCAGCAGCACGGCCGCGCCGCACCACGCGGGCACGTCGACGGCGACGTCGAAGGCCGGGCCGTCGGGCCGGTGGTAGCCGCGGTTCTGCCCGACGCCGTGCGGCCCGATGACCGATCCCGCGTTCTGCACGACCTCGACGGCCGGGCCCCGCACGTCGGCCTCCACCCAGCGGGCCCGTCGCCCGACCGCGTGCGCGGTGCCGCCGACCGTGAGGGTGCCGGGCGCGTGGGCCCGCACCCGCAGCCGCACCCGCTCGCTCGTGGTGCGCAGCACCGAGCCGTCGCCGACCGACCAGGCGACGCCGCCGCGCCACCGCCGGCGCACCCGGGGGCCGGTGAGGTGCCACTGCCCGGCGCCCTCGACGGCGAGCAGGTCCAGCGACGCCCGCGGCGGACCGTCCAGGTGCAGCACCAGCGACCGGTAGGTGCCGGTCAGCAGGATGCGCGGGCACGCGGCAGCCACGCCCGGGTCGTCCCGGAGCGCCTGCACGAGCGCCTCCAGGCAGCCGGGCTCGAGGACGGCGTCCGGGTTCACGATCAGCACGGCGTCGACGCCGGTGAGGTCGGTGAGCGCCTGGTTGAGCCCGGGGTAGCCGAGGTTGCGCGGCGACCGCAGGAGCCGCACGCCGGGCAGCCGCTCCACGACGACGTCGCTGCCGTCGGTGGAGCCGTTGTCGACCACGACCACGTCGTCGACACCCGTCAGCGAGGCCAGGCAGTCGAGCACCTCGGTGCCGCCGTCGTAGTTGACGACGACCGCCCGCACCCTCACCCGAGCAGCGCGTGCTTCGCCACGATGGCGTGCCACCGGTCGGCGAACGCGTCCTCGCTGAACTGCTGCGCGCGCTCCGAGGCCGAGGCGGCCAGCCGGGCGCGCAGCGCGTCGTCGCCCGCGACCTCGACGGTCCGCGCGACCAGCTGCTCCGGGGTGGACCAGCGGTAGCCGTCGACGCCCTCGCGGACGATCTCCTTCTGCCCCGCACGGTCGATGACGACGGGCACGCAGCCGCCCGCCATGGCCTCGACGGTGGTCATGCCGAAGTGCTCGCTGGCCCAGGGCGCGGCCTTCTCGTCCTCGCCGTAGCCGGTGGCCGACCAGAACACCGACGACGTGGACAGCAGCTGCTCGACCCGGGCGCGCGGGGCGTTCGTGATGACGTCGACGGGGGCACCGGCACCGGCCGCCCGGACGGCGTCGACGTAGCCGCGCTGGCTGTCCTCCATGCCGCCGACGACGTGCATGCGCCAGCCCGGGGAGCCGTCCGGCGCGCGACGCCGCGGCGAAGAACTCGACCATCTCCTTCTGCCGCTTGGCGTGCCCGAGGCCCGGTCCGAAGAAGCGGCCGACGGTGACGACCGACTTCTCGCGCTCCGGCGCGGGGTGCAGGCGCTGGACCTGGATCGGCGGGAACAGCACGTCGGCCTCGCGGCCCCACCAGTCCTCGACGTAGCCGCGGGTGTACTCGCTGTTGGCCATCACGGTGTCGTAGTGGCGCAGGAACGACAGGTCCCGAGGCGCGCGCAGCAGCCACGGGTACTGGTGGGCCAGCCGCTGGCGCGGGCCGTACTTCGCGCCCTCCAGGCGCAGCCCGGACGCCGCCACGGACAGCTCGCGGGTGTCGGTGCCTCCGGGCACGAACGTGTCGGCGCGGAAGTGCACCTCCAGGCCGTCCGTGGTCGGCGGGACCGTGAAGCGGTGGAGCACGAACTTCGGCCCGACGGTGGTCCGCAGCAGCACCCGGCCGTCGTCGGTGGAGACGGTCAGCTCGACGGGGCGCGGCATCGCCGGGCCGCCCAGCTCGAGGCGGACGACCCGCTCGCGGTCGCTCGGCGGGAACGACAGGACGGCGTCGCCGCTGGCCCAGTGCCACTGCCGCCGGCGGCCGCCCTCGGGCGGGAACCAGCCGGTGCCGTAGTCGAACGCGCCCGCGTGGGCGAGCACCAGCGGGCCGACGTTGCGGGCGAGCACCCGCTTCCAGGGCGGCAGGTCGACGTCGAACGGCGTCGGGAAGTAGCAGAGGTAGGCGGCCTTGGCCGAGCGCGGCGCCAGCCGCGACATGTAGGAGCCGTTGACGAACAGGTCGTACTCGGCCGACAGCGCGGCGACGCTCAGGTCGCCCTTGTCGGGCACGATCCGCAGGCCGACGCGCGACAGGTCCAGGCCGAGGTGGTCGGCGAGCTCGTCCTTGTCGACCTCGGTGTGGCCGATGAGGTCGACGTCGACGCCGTCGTGCGTGAGCACCGAGGCGACCATGCCGCTGTGCCGCTCGCCGCCGCCCTGGCTGTGCCAGAAGCGGTTGTAGACGGCGGCCCTCATCGGCTGGTCACCAGCTCGCGCTCGAGCTGGGCGCGCGGCACGACGGCGCTGCGCGTGATGGCGCGGCGGCGGCGCACGGCGGCGGGGGTCTTGGCCAGCAGCGAGCGGGTCGCCCGCAGCCGGGCCCGCAGCGGTCCGGCGGCCGGGCGGCGCCCGCGGCGCAGCGCACCGACCACCGGCCGGGTCATCTGCAGGGTCTCGCCGAGGAAGGCGGCGTACTCGCGGCGGGCGCGCTCGGCGCTGGCGTCCTTGACCAGCATGAGCAGCCGGTTGCGCGTGGTGTGGAAGACGAAGGTGGGCGACCACTCGACGGTGCTCGCGGAGTGGACGTGGCGGACCACGGCGCTCGGCTCGTAGCGCAGCCGCCAGCCGGCGAGCCGCAGCCGCCACGACAGGTCGGTGTCCTCGTAGTAGAGGAAGAAGTCGTCGTCGAACCAGCCGACGCTGCGCCCGGCCTCGGTGCGGAAGGCGACGGCCGCGCCGCAGACGGCGAACACGTCCTGAGCCGTGTCGTACTGGCCCTCGTCGACCTCCTGGAACCCGCGGTCGGCGCCGTAGCCGCGCACGAACACCACCGACCCGGCGTTCTGCACGACGTCGACGGGGGCCGTGCCGACGGTGAACCGCGACGTGGCCGGGACGGTGGTGACCACCTGCGTCGTCGACCCGCCGTCCCACGAGACGGTGGCGTCCTTGGGGGCCTCGGCCGACCACTGCAGCGCCACCTCGAAGGGCCCGTCGCCGGCGACCGGCACGAGCAGCTCGCCGGACGGGCGGGTCCAGCGGAAGCCGGCCTCCTGCCCGTGCACCAGCCGCTCGGCCAGCACGTGCCCGGTCACGTCGGTGCCGTCGACGGCCACCGACGCCAGCTTCACGCCGAGCTCGCGCGGGTCGCCCGGTCCGGGGACGAAGCCGCGCGTCGACAGGTGCAGGCGCAGGAAGCGGGGCTGGAACAGCACCTTGCTCGACACCGCGGCCAGCCGCTCCGCGCCCGGCTCCTCGAACGGGGCGAGCAGCCGCTCGAGCCAGTCCGGCTCGGGGGTGGCGTCGTTGTTGAGCAGCACCGCGAACGGCGTCGTCACCGACCGCAGGGCGCTGTTGTTGCCGCCGGCGAAGCCGAGGTTCGCGGCGTTGCGGACGACGCGGACCGCCGGGTAGCGGGCGAGCACGGCCAGCGAGTCGTCGGCGCTGGCGTTGTCGACGACGACCACCTCGAAGGACGGGTGCGTCTGTGCGGCGAGGGCGTCCAGGCACGGAGGCAGCAGGTGCGCCCCGTTCCAGTTGACGACCACCACGGTCGCCTGGACGGGGGCGTCAGCGGGCGCGGGCACGGACGTACACCTCGTTCGGCGGGTAGAGACGGTCGAGCAGGTGGGCGTAGGACCGGCGCACGGCGACGAGCTCCTCCTGCGTCGCCCGCAGCCGCTCCTCGATCACCGCGACGAAGTGCGCCATGACGTGCCACGGCGAGCCCGGGTCGCTGATCCGGGTCTTCGGGTCGTAGGTGAGCTGCTGCACGGCCGCGACGAGGTCGCCGCGCAGGTCGGCGTCGACGTGCACGTCGGGGGCGAGCGTCTCGGGGGCGGGGCCGCCGTGGTTGCGCGGGTTCTCGCCGAGCTCGTCGACCTCCAGGCCCGCCTTGGCGCAGTAGAAGGCGAGCAGCCGCGGCTCGTAGGGGCGCACGTGCGTCGGGTCGCGCCAGAAGTCGTAGCCCATGACCGACACGCAGCCGGTGTTCGGCGTCGCCGCGACGAACACGCCGCCGGGCGCGAGCACGCGGGCGCTCTCGGCGACCACCTGCTCCAGCACGTCGGGCTCGAGGTGCTCGACGAAGTGGGCGCTGAACACGCCCATCAGGCTTGCGTCGGGCAGGCCACGCAGGTGGGTGAGCGCGTCGCCCAGGGCGACGGTGTGCCCGGCGGCGCGCGCCTCCTCGACCATGCCGTCGTCGAGGTCGACGCCGCGGGCCTCCACCCCGGCGTCGCGCAGCAGCTCCAGCATCTCGCCACGACCGCAGGCGAGCTCCAGCACCGGGCCCGCCGGGAACATGGGCACGTAGTGCAGGAGGCCGTCGCGGGCGTGCTCGCTGTCGTAGCCCATGTAGGCGTAGTAGTCGGACTCGAGCCGCTCGCTCACAGCTGCAGCACCTCTGCTCGGGCGGGCACGTCGAGGATGCCGGGCAGGTCCCCGGACTCGACCCAGACGGCGTCGTCGAAGCGGCGCGCGGCGATGGGCAGGCCGCTCTGCGGCTCCTGCACCTGCACGCCGACGATGTACGCACCGTTGAGCCGCGGGACCTCGAGGGCGAAGTCGACGGCGTACCGGCCGGCCCGCGGCGGCAGCGGCGACGGCGCCCGCAGGCTGAACGCCGGGATGTCGCCGGCGCCCATGAACACCACGCGCACCTCGCCGGCGTGCACCGTCGGACCGGGCACCGCCTCGACCTCGACCCGCAGGTGCAGGGTGTCGCCGGGGGAGAAGCGTCCGCAGCGCTCGCCGCCCTTGCTGCCGGACACGACCGCCGAGCGGATCACGTGGCCGCCGATCTCGGGCTGCGCCTCCGGCTGCCCGACCGGGGTGTCGGTGCCGAGGATCTTGCGCAGCGTGTGGACCGCGAAGACGGGGTCGCCGTCGTACTGCACGGCGCCCCGGTCGACGACGATGCCGCGGGTGCACAGCGTCTCGACGAGGTCGAGCGAGTGGGTGACCAGCAGGATCGTCTTGCCGGCCTGCTGGAACTCGCCGATCTTCGCCAGGCACTTGCGGGCGAACGCCTCGTCGCCGACGGCCAGCACCTCGTCGACGAGCAGCACGTCGGGGTCGACGTGCACCGCGATGGCGAAGGCGAGCTTCACGTACTCGCCCGAGCTGTAGTGCTTCACCGGGTCGTCGATGCGGGGACCCTGCTCGGAGAACGCGATGATCGAGTCCTCGAGCCGCTCGAGCTCGCGCCGTGACAGCCCCAGCAGGGCGCCGTTGAGGTAGAGGTTCTCGCGGCCGGTCAGCTCGCCGTTGAAGCCGGCGCCGAGCTCCAGCAGCGAGGCGATGCGGCCGAGCACCTGCACCTCGCCCGACGTCGGGCGCAGGATGCCGGCGAGCACCTTGAGCAGCGTCGACTTGCCCGCGCCGTTCGGGCCGATGAGCCCGACCGTCTCGCCCTCCCCGACGACGACGTCGACGTCGCGCAGCGCCCAGAACTCGTCGCTGCCGCGGGCGGACGTCGTCAGGCCCTTGACCACCCGCTCCTTGAACTGCGTGGCCCGGCTGCGGTGCGTGAGGAAGCGCTTGCTCACGCCCCGCGCGGTGATGACGGGAGGCGCGGCGACGACGGGCGCCGTCACAGGTCCTCCGCGAAGTCGGCCTGCAGCCGCTCGAAGGTGCGCACGGCGAACAGCAGCAGCAGCCCGGCGACGGCGAACCCGACCAGCAGGTTGCGCAGGTAGAAGGCGTAGCCGGGGTCGAACAGCAGCAGCTGGCGCACGCCCGACGGGTCGACGTAGTAGGCGTCCTGGTAGACCGCGCGCTGCAGGGTCGACACGACCGTGGCCATCGGGTTCAGGAAGTACGCCCAGAGCAGGCCGCGCTCGCTGAGCGGGTCACGCACGAGGTGCGCCTGGTAGAGGATCGGGTTGGCCCAGAACCAGACCAGCATCGCCACCTCGACGAAGTGGCTGGTGTCGCGGTAGCGGACGTTGAGCGCGGCGACCAGGATGCCGAGCCCGGTGGCGAACAGCACGAGCAGCGCGAGCGCCGGGACCGCCAGCAGCAGCGGCGTCGCGAACGGGTTGAGCCCGCTCACCAGGGCGATGACGACCAGCACGGGCAGCTGCAGGGCGAGCTGCACCATCGCGAACGTCACCGACGACAGCGGCAGCACCAGCAGCGGGAAGCGGACCTTCTTCACCAGGCCGGCGTTGCCGAGCACGCTGGTGGAGGCGCCGGTGACGGAGGCGCTGAAGGCGGTGAACGCCAGCAGGCCGCTCATCAGGTAGATGTGGTAGCCCGGCACGCCGTTCTTGAGCACCAGGCTGAAGATCACGTAGTAGATGCCGAGCTGCAGCAGCGGGTTCGCCAGCGACCAGACGAAGCCGAGCGTGCTGCCCTGGTACTTGGTCTTGAGGTCCTTGCGCACGAGCTGGCTGAGCAGCTCCCAGCGGATGCGGCCCTGCGCCGACGCGCGGGCGGCCCGGTCGGGGCGAGAGGGGAGCGGCGGGGCAGCCACGCGAGGCCTCTCTGTCGTGCCGGTCCGGGACCGTCCGAGACTAGCGGGGGAGCCCCGACGTCCCATGACGGCGCGCACCCCGCGGCTAGGCTCGACGGCGTGACCTCCACCCTGGCCGGGCCCGTCGTCGCGGGCGAGGCGGGGCAGGACAGGCCGCGGGTGGAGCTCACGTCGCTGGACCTGCTCGCGGGCGGCGCGCTGCTCGTCGTGGCGCTCGTCGCGTGGGCCTCGCTCGCCCTCGCCCACCTCGGCCGGCACAGCGTCCCGGCGGTCGCGGGCGTCACCGTCCTGGCCCTCGTGCTGCTCGGGGTGCCGGCCGCGCGCAGCGGGCGGGTGAGGGTCCGGTCCGACGGCAGGGGCGTCGTCGTCGCGCTGCTGTGCGCCGCGGCGGCCGCCGCGCTCGCCTTCCCGGGCTTCTCCTACGGCGTCTCGGACAAGGACCCGGGCGGCTACGTCGCCCACGCCGCGTCGATCTCGCGCACCGGCAGCTACGCCTTCGTCGACCCGCTGCTGGCCAGCGGCGCTCCCGTGCAGCTGACCTCGCCGGGAGCGCGCTTCCCGGGGGTCTGGGTCCGCGGGGACAAGGCCGCCGACGGCTCCTGCGGGCCCGACATGGCCGGGTGCAAGATCGTCCCGCAGTTCTACCACCTGTGGCCCGCCCTGCTGGCGACCTCCTACGACCTCGGGGAGCACCGCGCGCTGTTCGCCACCGTGCCCCTGCCGGGGGTGCTGTCGGTGCTGCTGCTGGTGGCGGTGCTGCGCCGCGTCGGCGACGCCCTGCTGGGTGGCCGCAACGCCGGGCTGGTGGCCGGTGGGGCCGGGGGGCTGCTGATGGCCACCAACATGCTGCAGGTCTGGCAGTCGCGGTTCCCCACCACCGAGGTCTTCGCCCAGTCGCTCTACCTCGGCGCGCTGCTCGGCGTCGTCGTCGCGCTCCAGACGGGCTGGCGACCGGCCGCGGGGGCCTCCGGGCTGTTCGTCGGGATCGGCTTCCTGAACCGCGCCGACGGCGTCCTGCTGGTCGCCATGGCGGCCGGCGTCGGGGCGCTGCTGCTGGCCGTGCGGCGGTGGGACGGCCGGGCCTGGTGGGCCCTCGGCGGGCTCGCCCTGGTGCTGCCGCACGCGCTGCTGCAGGCCTACGACCTCGCGTCCTTCTACTCCGCCGCCAACGACGTGCCCTCGCTGCCGCTGCTGGCCGCCGCGTGCGGGGGGCTGCTGGCCGCGGGGGCCGTCGTCGGGCTGGCCGCCGGTCCGCTCGTCCGGCTCGCGCAGTCGCGCCCGGTGCAGCGGACGCTCGGCGTCCTGGTCGTGCTCGGCGCCTCGGGCCTCATGGCGCTGGGCTACCTGCGCCCGCGGCTGTTCGGCCAGGACACCTTCGACTACCTCGGCCGTGAGGTCCGCTCCTTCGACGAGCAGATCCTGGCCCGGCTCACCTGGTTCTTCACGCTGCCCGGCTTCGCGCTCATGATGCGTCGGGCTCGCCGTCGTCGGGCTGCGCCGCTGGCGCGCGTCGGTGTGGGCGGTGGTGCTGCCGACGCTCGCGCTGTTCCCGCTCTACGCCTACACGGCGCGCAACTCCACCCGGCTGCTGTGGTGGACGCGCCGCTACGTGCCCACCGTCCTGCCGGGCGTGCTGCTGCTCATCGCCCTGGCCATCGCGTTCGCCGTCGTCTGGCGCTACCGCGGCCGCGCGCTGCTGAGGGTGCCCGGGCTGGTCGCGCTCGCCGGGCTGGTCGGCGTGTTCCTCAGCCAGTCGCTGCCGCTGCGGTCGCACGACGAGTGGCGCGGCTCGGTCGAGGTCGCCGAGCAGGTGTCGGCGCTGTCGCCGGGCGAGCGCGGCCTCTACCTGTTCGAGCCGCAGCAGGGCTGCTGCACCGGCCCGACCCAGCTGTTCGCGACGCCGGTGTGGCTGGTCGAGGGGGAGCTGTCGACCCTGCTGCCCACCGACCCGGCGCTGCGCCCGCAGGTGCTCGCCGACTACCGGACGCGCTTCCCCGGCATGCCGCAGTTCGTCGTCGCCGACAAGGGTGCGCTGCCCGAGGGGGTCGACCCCGCGTCCGTCACCCCCGTCGCCCGCATCCCCTACGCGCTGCCCATGTGGGAGGAGAGCGACCTGGAGCGGCCGGACGAGGCCCGGACCGTCACCGGTGAGGTCTCCGTCTGGCGCGTCACCGGGACGTGAGGCGGGCCGCCCCGCCGCTGCTGTTCCTGCTGCTCGCGGTCCTCGGACACCTGCCCGCGTTCTCGTCGCTGGCGACGCGGACGCAGTGCGCCTGCGAGGACGCCCCGCAGACCGACTGGTTCCTCGCCTGGACGCCGGACGCGCTGCGTGCCGGCCGCCCGCTGTTCGTCACCGAGCACCTCGGGGTGCCGGACGGCGTGAACCTCATGTGGAACACGCTGCTGCCGCTGCCCGGGCTGCTCGCCGCCCCCGTCACGCTGACTGCCGGAGTGCTCGCCTCGCACACCCTGCTGGCGGTGCTGGCCTTCGCGGGCTCGGCGACGGCGATGTGGGCGGCGGTCGGCCGCTGGGCGCCCTGGGGCCCGGCCCGCCTGGCGGCCGGGCTGCTCTACGGCTTCTCGCCCTACCTCGTGGCCCAGGGCAGCGGCCACCTCAACCTCTCCCTGGTGCTGCTGCCGCCGGTCGTGCTGGTGCTGCTCGACGACCTGCTGGTGCGCCAGGACCGCTCGGCCGTCGGGCGCGGCGCGCTGCTCGGGGGCGTCGCGGCGGCGCAGCTGCTCATCACCGAGGAGGTGCTGGCCAGCACCTTCGTCGTCTGCGCCGTCGGCCTGCTGGTGCTGCTGGCCCAGCACGGGGCGCGGGGTCGGGTGCGGCACGCCGCCGTCGGGCTGGGGACGGCGGCGCTGCTGCTGACGGCGCTCGTCGCCCACCCGCTGTGGGTGCAGTTCACCGGCCCGCAGCGGGTCACCGAGCCGGTGCAGGACGCGTCCCCGTACTCCGCCGACCTGCTGGGCACCGTCGTCCCGTCGGTCTTCCAGCTGCTCGGCAGCGACGTCGCCGCACAGTGGGGCGGCAATCCCAGCGAGAACGGCAGCTACCTCGGCGTGCCCCTGCTGGTCGTGCTGGTCGTGCTCGCGGTCCGCTTCCGGCGGGTGCCGGTGGTGCGCTTCGCGAGCGCTCTCGGCGTGCTGGCGTGGCTGCTGTCGCTCGGGGAGCGGCTGAACGTCGCCGGCACCCGCACCGACGTGCCGCTGCCGTTCGCCCTGGTCGCCCGGCTGCCCGTCCTGGAGAACCTGGCGGCCGTGCGCTTCAGCCTCTACGTGGTGCTCGCGGCGTCGCTCGTCGTGGCGGTCGGGCTGGACCGGCTGCACGCGTCCGGGGGGCTGCGGCCCCTGCCGACCGCCGTCGTCGCGCTCGCCTGCCTCGTGCCGCTGCTGCCCGCCTGGCCGTACTCCTACGTCGACGCCCGCGTGCCCGCCTACTTCACGACCGACGCCGTGCAGCGGGTGCCCGAGGGCGCCGTCGCGCTGACCTACCCGGTGCCGCGCTTCCCGGAGAGCGCACCGATGCTCTGGCAGGCCGAGGCGGGGTTCCGCTACCGCTCGCTCGGCGGCTACGTCATCAGCCCGCAGCCCTCGGGGGCCGGCACCTTCCGCGGAGCCGTGACCGACCTCGAGCGGCTGTTCGCCGACATCAGGCGGGGCGCGCTGGTGCCGCGCAGCGACGCGCTCGACGCGCGGCTGACCGCCGAGCTCGACCGGCTCGACGTGCAGGCCGTGCTGGTCGTGGCGCGGGTGCCGGGCTCGGGGGAGGCGGTCCGGTACCTGACCCGGCTGCTCGGGCGGCCGCCGGACGAGCGGACCGGCGGGGTCGCCGCCTGGTACGGGCGCTAGCGCCAGCCGTCCGCGGACCCGACCACGCGCGCGGGCACCCCGGCGACGACGGCGCCTGCCGGCACGTCCTTGGTCACGACGGCTCCCGCCGCGACCACGGCGCCGTCGCCGATGGTGACGCCCTTGAGCACGACGCCGCGGGTCCCGATCCAGACGCGGTCGCCGATGACGACGGGCGCCGCGCTCGGCCGCTCCACCCCGCCGACGGTGAGGGCGTGGAAGTCGTTGTCCATGACCTGCACGTCCCAGGAGAACGTGCACTCCCGGCCGATCGTGATGCCGACGGCGCACAGGACCTTCGTGCCGGTGCCGTTGACGTTGGTGCCCCAGCCGAGGCTCAGGTGCCCGCCGTCGACGACGACCCGGACGCCGCGCTGCAGGCTGACGATCCCGTCGCAGTGCAGCGACGCGCCCTCGCGCACGCGGACCACGCTCGTGTCGTGCGCGCTGGAGAGCCCGAAGCTGCCCAGGCCGATCCGCAGCGCCCCGCCGTCGGCCACGGTGATGCGCTCGGCCCCCTCGAGCACGGTGCGGCTGCCGACCCAGATCCGCCGCGGCGCCTGGCCGCGGAGCTTGGGCAGCACCTGGTGGCGGAGCACGCCGCCGTAGAAGGCCCGGGCGCTGGTCTCGCCCGCTCCCCGCAGGTCCTGCACCGCCTGCCGGTAGAGCGCCAGGTCCGCCCGCACGCCCCCCATCAGCCGGCGCGCGAGACGAACCGCTCGGCCAGCTCGACGGGGCGGGCGTCGTGCGGGTCGAGCATCCCGAAGCGCATCTTCTTGGTGTGCTCGAGCGTGTCCTCGATGAGCGCGCGGTTGGTGCGCAGCAGGTCGCTGAGCACCCCGCCGATGATGCTCAGGAAGGCCATGACCAGCAGCACGGTGCCGACCAGCAGCGACTGGATGTGGCTGCCGTCGTCGCCGGTGGCCTTGAGCGCGGCGTAGCGGACGAACGGCAGCAGGCCGAGCACGCCGAGCAGCACCGCCAGGAAGCTGAAGATCACGTACGGCTTGTACATGATGTAGGCCTTGGTGATGGCCCCGGCCGACTTCAGGACGTGCTGGTAGGTGCTGGAGAACAGCCGCGACTCGCGGGTCTTCGGGTTGGTGCGCACCGGCACCGACTCGATCTTCATCCGCTTGTTGCCGGCCTGGATGATCGTCTCCATGCAGTAGCTGAACTGCGTGATGGTGTTCAGCAGGATCAGCGAGTCGCGGGAGTAGGCGCGGAAGCCGGAGGCGGCGTCGGGCAGGTCGGTGCCGGCCGCCTTGTTGACGATCGAGCTGCCGAGCTTCTGCAGCGCCTTCTTGGGGCCGCTGAAGTGCTCGACGAGGTGGACCTGCCGGTCGGCGATGACGATGTCGGCGCGCCCGGCCAGGATCGGCTGCACCAGGTCCGCGATCCGCTCCTGCGGGTACTGGTTGTCGCCGTCGGTGTTGACCACGATGTCGGCGCCGAGCTCGAGGGCCCGCTGCACGCCGTCGTGGAAGGACCGGCCGAGGCCGCGGTTGCGGGCGTGCCGGACGAAGTGGGTGACGCCGTGGGCCTGCGCGACCTCGACGGTGCGGTCGGTCGAGCCGTCGTCGACGATGAGCACGAGGATCTCGTCGATCCCCGGGATCGCCTCCGGGATCGTGGAGAGGACCAGCGGCAGGGTCTCCTCCTCGTTGAGGCAGGGGACCTGGACCACGAGGCGCACCCCGGCATGCTAGCGAGCAGGGCTCCGGCGTCCGGGGACGCGGAGCACGGCGACGGCGGGGGTGCGCGGTGCGGGTGGTGCTGGCTCCCGACTCCTTCAAGGGCAGCCTGACGGCGGAGCAGGCCTGCGCGGCGATGGCCGTGGGCGTGCGGGCGGCCGACCCGGGGGCCGTCGTGCGCGCCGTCCCCGTGGCCGACGGCGGGGAGGGGACGCTGGCGTGCCTGCTCGCGGCCTGGGGCGGCGAGCAGGTAGCCCGCACCGTCGCCGGCCCGCTGGGCGAGCCGGTACGGGGCTCCTACGGCCGCAGCGCCGACGGCGCGCGGGCGGTCGTCGAGCTCGCCGTCGCCTCGGGCCTGCGCGACGGGCCGCGCGCGCCCCTTCGGGCGTCGACCCGCGGCACCGGCGAGCTGGTCGCCGACGCGCTGGACCGCGGCGCGCGCGAGGTGGTGCTGTGCCTGGGCGGCAGCGCGACCACCGACGGCGGGACCGGCCTGCTGCGCGCCCTCGGGGTGCGGCTGCTCGACGCCGCCGGCCGCGACCTGCCCGAGGGCGGCGGGTCGCTGGCCGACCTCGACCGCCTCGACACCGCCGGCCTGCACCCCGCTGCCCTGAGCACCCGCTGGCGGCTGGCCTGCGACGTCACCAGCCCGCTGGTCGGCCCGCACGGCGCCGCCGCCGTCTTCGGCCCGCAGAAGGGCGCGACCCCCGACGACGTCGTGCGGCTGGACGCCGGGCTGCGGCGCCTGGCCGCCGTGCTGGCGGCGACCTCCGGGGTCGACGTCGCGGACCTGCCGGGCGCAGGGGCGGCAGGGGGCACCGCGGGCGGGTTGGTCGCCGCGCTGGGGGCGACCGTCGAGCCGGGCGCCGTCCTGGTGGCCGACGCCGTCGGGCTGGACGCCGCGCTGCAGGGCGCCGACCTGGTGCTGACCGGGGAGGGCCGGCTGGACGCGCAGACGGCGGCCGGCAAGGCGGTGTCGGTGGTGGCCGCGCGCGCCCGGGCCGCCGGGGTGCCGGCGGTGGCGCTCTGCGGCGAGGTGGCGCCACCGCTGGGCGCCCTGCACGCGCTCGGCCTGACCGCCGCGCTCAGCCTGGCCGACGGGGCCCGGTCGCGGGAGCACCTGGTCGCGCACGCGGCGGAGCTGCTGGCCGCGCTCGCCGAGCAGGTCGTGCGGCTGCGGGACGCCTAGGCCTTGGTGGCCCAGACGATCGTCCACGGGTACGGGGAGGCGACCTCGCGGACGGAGGCGACCTGCGAGACGAAGCGCTGGAAGCCGGCGCCGGTCCAGTGGTTGAGGTGGCCCGGCGTGTTGCCCAGGTCCTTGAGGTAGCGGCCGGTCAGCAGGTTGGAGCCGCGGAAGAACGGCTCGTGGGGGACCGACAGCAGCAGGTGGCGCGAGGTCATGCGGGCGAGCTCGCGCAGCCCGGCGTCGGGGTCGCGCAGGTGCTCGAGGACCTCGACGCACACGACGAGGTCGAACTGCTCGTCCCGGAACGGCAGGTCCTCGGCGTCGGCGTGCAGGTAGGCGGGGCCCGGCCGGGTGCGCCACTCCTCGCGCAGGCCGGCGTCGGGCAGGTCGATGCCGACGCAGGAGCCGAACCGGTCGAACATCTTCTGGCTGATGACGCCCTCGCCGGCGCCGACCTCGAGGGGCCTGGTGGCCGGGCGGGTGTCGGCGGCGATGTGCCCGACCATGCCGTCGAGGCGGGCGACGAAGCGCTCGGTCAGCCACTTGATGGCCGGGTTCTTGGCCGTGTACTTCTTCGTGTGGTTGCCGATGACGACGCCGGGCGTCTCGGGGGCTGACGACGAGGGGCTGGCGGTCATGGCAGGCGAGGTTAGCGGCCCCCCTAGCCTGGGCCGGTGAAGCGAGCGGTCCGCGTGCTGTTCGTGCTCGCGGTGCTCGTCGGGCTCGGCCTGTTCCTGCGCGGGCGCGGCGACGCCTTCCTCGGGGCCCTGCGCGACGCCGACCCGCTCGCCCTGCTGGTCAGCCTGGTCGCGGTGCTGGCCGGCCTGCTGGCGAGCGCGCTGGTGTGGCGCGCGCTGCTGGCCGACCTCGGCAGCCGGCTGCCGCTGCGGACGGCGCTGCACGTGTTCTTCCTCGGCCAGCTCGGCAAGTACGTGCCGGGCAGCGTCTTCGCGGTGGCGGCGCAGATGGAGCTCGGGCCGCGAGCAGGGGGTGAGCCGCAGCCGCGTCGGCACGGCGAGCCTGCTGTTCATGGGCGTGCTGGTCGCGGCCGGCCTGCTGGTCGCCGTCGCCACGCTGCCGCTGGTCAGCCCGGAGGCGCTGGACGGCTACGGCTGGGTGCTGGTCGCCCTGCCGCTCGGGCTGCTGCTGCTGGCGCCGCCGGTGCTGAGCCGCCTGGTCGCGGTCGCCCTGCGGGTGCTCGGGCGGGAGCCGCTGGACCGGCCGCTCAGCGCCCGCGGGCTCGGTGCGGCGCTCGGCTGGGCGCTGGTGATGTGGGCCTGCTACGGCGTGCACCTGCTCGTGCTGGTCCGCACCCAGCCGCGCGACGACGGGCCCGACCTGCTGCTGCTCACCCTCGGCGGCTACGCGCTCGCCTGGGTCGTCGGCTTCGTCGTGCTCGTCGCCCCGGCGGGCGGCGGCCTGCGCGAGGTCGCCCTGGTCGTGGTCCTCGCCCCGGTGCTCACCGAGCCCCGGGCGCTCGCGGTGGCGCTGCTGTCGCGCGTGGTCATGACCGCCGGCGACCTGCTCTGGGGGGCGGTGGGTGCGCGGCTGCGCCCCCGTGTGGTTGGGTCCGGAAGCGTTCAGCGGCTGGGGAAGGCTGCCGACGTCTGACAGGCACGCCCCCGACCTCTCGAGGACGACACGTCATGCGCCGCACTTCCCTGCTCACCGCCGCCTCGCTCCTCGGCGCGCTGCTCGGCCTGCTGCCGGCGTCCTCCGCCAGCGCCGCCGAGGAGGTCTACGAGCGCCCCGCCGACGGCGCCTTCTCCGTCGCCGGCCACGGCTGGGGGCACGGGCGCGGCATGTCGCAGTGGGGCGCGCAGGGCGCTGCTCTGCTCGGCCGCACCGCCGACGAGATCACGGCCGCGTACTACCCGGCGCACGGAGCGCACCGTGCTGCCCGAGGTCCCGGTGCGGGTGCTGCTGTCGGCCGACGAGGGCCGCGACACGCTCGTCTGGCCGGCGGGCGGCCTCACCGCCACCGACTCCGCCACGGGCGCGCAGCTGCTGCTGCCCGAGGGCCCGTCGCGGTGGCGGGTGCGGGCGGCGTCGGACGGCCTGCACCTGGAGGCGCTCACCGGCAGCACCTGGGCCCCGGTCGCGCTCGGCGGGCGGACGGTCCACGCCGGGCCGGTCCGCTTCTCGGGCGCCCCCTTCACCCGGGTCGGCTTCCCCGGCGGCACCAGCCGCGACTACCGCGGCACCGTGCAGGCGGTGCGCAGCGGCAGCGGGCTGCGCACGGTCGTCGTGCTCGGGCTCGAGGACTACCTGCTCGGCGTCGTGCCGCGCGAGGCCAGCAGCGGCTGGCGCCCCGCGGCGCTGCAGGCGCAGGCGATCGCCGCCCGGTCCTACACGCTGAGCAAGCGGTCGCGCGCCGCCGCCGGCGCGGCCTACGACATCTGCGACACCACCGCCTGCCAGGTCTTCGGCGGCAGCCGGCTCTGGTCCTCGGCCGGCCGGGCCACCGAGCTGGAGCCGGCGAGCACGACGGCGGCCGTCCGCGCGACCGCCGGCGTCGTCCGCACCTCCGACGGCGCCCCCGTGCTGGCCGAGTTCAGCAGCAGCAGCGGCGGCTGGACGGCCGCCGGCAGCGTCCCGTGGCTGACCGCGCACGAGGACCCGTGGGACGACCACGCCGACAACCCGCAGCACGACTGGCGGGCCACGCTGCCGGCCAGCGCGCTGGAGAAGCGGTTCCCCGCCGTCGGGACCCTGCAGCGGCTCCGCATCGCCTCGCGCAACGGCCGCGGCGAGTGGGGCGGGCGCATCGGCACCGTCGTCCTGGAGGGCAGCCGGGGGAGCGTGACGACCACCGGCGAGGCCGTCCGGCAGGCGTGGGCCTGGCCGACCTCCAGCACGGGGCTGCGCTCCGCCTGGTTCACCGTCCTCGGCGCGCCGTCGGGCAGCTCGTCGGGCAGCTCGTCGGGCAGCGTCGTCGTCGAGCAGTCCGCGGCGCCGGCGCTGGTGCGCCCGCCGGGGGCCTCCACCGGCGCCGTCACCGCCGTGCTGCGCAACACCGGGTCGACCCCCTGGCCCGCCGCCGACCTGCACCTGGCCGTCGAGCAGCCCGCCCGGGCAGGCCGACGCGCTCGCCGGCGGCAGCGCCCGCCCCGGCCGCTACACCGGCACCGGCGACGTCGCCCCGGGCGAGACCGCCGCCTTCCGGGTCGAGCTCGACGCCGCGGGGGTCGCGCCCGGCACCCACACCCGCGTCTACCGGGCCCGCCTCGGGGACGGACCGGTGTTCGGCGCGCCGGTGACCTGGAAGGTGGTCGTCGAGGAGGCCCGCTACACCGCGGCCCGCCCGCTGCGGCCCGCGGCCACCGCGCTCAGCACCGGCGACGCCCCGCCCGCCGTCTTCGCCGACGGCACCACCGTGGTCGTCCCGCGCAGCGGCAGCACCACCGTCCGGCTGACCGCCCGCAACACGGGCAACCTCGTCTGGCCCGGCACCGGCGCGCTGCAGCTCGGCACCTCCGGACCCCGCGACCGGCGCAGCCCCTCCGTCGCCCCCGGCTGGCTGTCCGCCACCCGCCCGGCGCGCGCGAGCGGCACGACGCCGGTCGCCCCCGGCGGGACGGCGTCGTTCGAGGTCGCGCTGGCCGGCGGCGGCCGCCCCGTCGGCGTCTCCTTCGAGTCCTTCGAGCCGGTGTGGGCCGGCAAGCACTGGCTCGACGGCGCGGCCACCAAGCTCGGCGTCGTCCGGGTCGACCCCGCCGTGCCGCGGCTGGCCGGGCTGCACAGCGTGCCGTCGACGCTGACCGTGGGGAAGGACGGCTCGGCGGTGCTGGTCGTGCGGCTGCGCAACCTCGGCGGCACGGCGTGGACGGTCGGCAGGGACCTGCTCACGACGTCGGCGCCGGAGCCGCTGCGCACCGCGGCCTGGCTGTCCCCGACCCGCCCGCCGGCCCTCGCGCGCAACGCGAACCGGCCGTCCGTGGCGCACGTCCACCCCGGCGAGATCGGCGAGTGGCGGGTGCCGCTGTCGGCGAAGGGCCGCAGGGCCGGCACCTACCGGACGACGCTGCAGGCGGTCGCCGGCAGCACGCCCTACGGCCCCCGCACCACCACCACGACCACCGTGCGGTGATCGGGGTCCTGCTCGAGCAGTGCCTCGCGCCCGTCCCCGGCGGCACCGGCCGCTACAGCCGCGAGGTCGCCGCCGCGCTCGCGCGCGCCCGCCCCGGGCAGGTCGCCGGCGTCACCGCGTTCCACCGCCGCGTCGACGCCGCGCGCGTCCCCGGCGTCCGCGGCCCCGCCCGGCTGGCGCTGCCGCGACGGGCGCTCGTCGCGGCCTGGGAGCGCGGCACCGGCCCCGGCGTCCCCGGCGACGTCGTCCTCGCCCCGACGCCGCTGGCCCCGCCCCGCCGCCGGCAGCCGCTGGTCGTCGTCGTGCACGACGCCGTGCCCTGGACGCACCCGGAGACGCTGACGCCGCGGGGCGTGGCCTGGCACCGGACGATGGTGGAGCGGGCCGGCCGCGACGCCGACCTCGTCGTCGTGCCGACGCAGGCCGTGGCCGACGAGCTGCGGCAGCACGTCGACGTCGGGCGGCTGCAGGTGGTGGGGGAGGGCAGCGACCTGGCCCTGCCCCCCGACGCCGACGCGCGGGCCGCCCGGCTGCAGCTGCCCGACCGCTACCTGCTCACCGTCGCGACGCTGGAGCCCCGCAAGGGCCTGGACCTGCTGGTGCCGGCGCTGCGCGCGGTCGACCTGCCGCTGCTGTGCGTGGGGCAGCCCGGCTGGGGAGGGCTGGACCCGCTGGCGCTGGCCCGCGAGCACGGCGTGCAGGACCGGGTGCGGGTGCTCGGCCGGGTGCCCGACGCCGACCTCGCGGTGCTGCTCGACCGGGCGACCGCGCTGGTCGTGCCGAGCCGGGCGGAGGGCTTCGGGCTGCCGCTGCTGGAGGCGATGGCGCTGGGAACGCCGGTGCTGACCAGCGACGCCCCCGCCCTGGTGGAGGTCGGCGGCGGAGCGGCCGCGGTCACCCCGCTGGAGCACCTGGCCGACGCGCTGGCCGCGCTCGTGGGGGACGAGCAGGCGCTGGCCCGGCTGCGCGCGGCGGGCCCCGCGAGGGCGGCGCACTACAGCTGGGACGGCGCGGCGCGCACGCTCTGGGAGGCGTGCGAGGGGCTCGCCCGGGCGTAGAGTCGGCCGGTCCTCCCGCCCGTCCGCTGCGACCCCTGGAGCCCGCGAGTGCCCGGCCCGCGCGTCCTGCTCGACGCCACCGCCGTCCCCGCCGACCGGGGCGGCGTCGGGCGCTACGTCGACGGGCTGGTGGCGGCGCTGGCCGAGACCGGCACCGAGCTCGCGCTGGTGTGCCAGCGCGCCGACGCCGAGCGCTACGGCCGGCTGGCCCCGCAGGCGCGCGTCGTGCCCGGCCCCGCCGCCGTCGCGCACCGGCCCGCCCGGCTGGCCTGGGAGCAGACCGGCCTGCCGCTGGTCGCCGGCCAGGTCGAGGCCGACGTCGTCCACTCGCCGCACTACACGATGCCGCTGCGCGCCGGGCGCCCCGTCGTGGTCACCCTGCACGACGCCACGTTCTTCACCGAGCCCGCGATGCACAGCACCGTCAAGGGCACGTTCTTCCGGTCGGCCACCCGCACGGCGCTGCGCCGCTCGGCGCGCTGCGTCGTCCCGAGCCGGGCCACCCGCGACGAGGTCGTGCGGGTGCTCGACGCCGACCCGAGCACCATCGACGTCGCCCACCACGGCGTCGACGCCGCGACCTTCCACGTGCCGGCCGAGGACGAGAAGCACCGCGTGCAGGCCCGCCTGGGCCTGGTCGGTCAGCCCTACGTGGCGTTCCTGTCGACCCTGGAGCCGCGCAAGAACGTCCCCGGGCTGGTCCGCGGCTGGGTGCAGGCCTGCGAGGGCCGCGAGGACCCGCCCGCCCTCGTGCTGGCCGGCGGGTCGGGCTGGGACGACACCATCGACGCCGTCGTCGCCGAGGTCCCGTCGCACCTGCGCGTCCTGCGCCCGGGCTACCTGCGGTTCAGCGACCTGCCGGGCTACCTCGGCGGCGCGACCGTCGTCGCCTACCCGAGCCACGGCGAGGGCTTCGGCCTGCCGGTGCTCGAGGCGATGGCCTGCGCCGCCCCGGTGCTCACCACGCGGCGGCTGTCGCTGCCCGAGGTCGGCGGTGACGCCGTCGCCTACACCGAGACCGACCCCGCCTCCATCGCCGCGGCGCTGGGCGCCCTGCTCGACGACGCCGACGAGCGCGCGCGGCTGGCCCGCGCCGGCCACGAGCGCTCCCAGCAGTTCACCTGGGCGGCGAGCGCCGAGGCCCACCTCGCGTCGTACGCGGCGGCCGCCCGCTCGTGACCGCCCCGCTGCTGCGGGTCGTCTGCGTGACGTACTCGCCGGGCGAGTCGCTGCCCGTCTTCCTCGACACGCCTGGCGACCGCGACGTCGCAGCCCTACGAGGTGGTGCTCGCCGACAACGGCAGCACCGACGGCTCGGTCGAGCAGGCGGCGCTGCGGCCCGAGGTGACCCTGCTGCGCACCGGCAGCAACCTCGGCTACGGCCGGGCCGCGAACCTCGGGGCCAGCGGGTCGGCCGCGCCGTGGCTGGTCGTGGCCAACCCCGACGTCGCGTGGGGCCCGGGCAGCCTCGACGCGCTGCTCGCCGCGGGGGAGCGCTGGCCACGGGCCGGCTGCCTCGGCCCGGCGATCCGGACGCCCGACGGCCAGCTCTACCCGAGCGCCCGCGCCTTCCCGTCCCTCGGCCGCGGCACCGGCCACGCCCTGCTCGGGCCCTTCTGGCCGGGCAACCCGTGGACCCGCTCCTACCGGGCCGAGGCCGGGCGCCCGGAGGAGGGCACGGCGGGGTGGCTGTCCGGCTCGTGCATGCTCCTGCGCCGCCCCGCCTTCGAGGCGGTCGGGGGCTTCGACCCGAGCTACTTCATGTACTGCGAGGACATGGACCTGTGCCGCCGGCTCGGCGAGGCCGGCTGGTCGAACGTCTACGCGCCCGACGCCGTCGTCACCCACAGCGGCGGCCACGCCACGCGGCGCAGTGCCGGCCCGATGCTCGCCGAGCACCACCGGGCGCTCTACCGCTACCTGTCCCGCCAGTACGACCGGCCCGCCCAGGCGCCGGTGCGGGGGCTGCTCGCCGCCGGGCTGCTCGCCCGCTACCTGCTGGCCCGCCGGGTGCGCGCGGTCGGCGAGGGCGCCGCCCCCACCCGCTCGGCCGCCGTGCTGGAGGAGCCCCCCGTGCCCGTGCCCGTGCTCCCGTGAGCAGCCCGTGCCCCGTGAGCAGCCCGTGTCTGGAGAGCAGTAGTGCGCCACGCCCTGATCCTGGCCGGCGGGTCCGGCACCCGCCTGTGGCCGTACTCGACGGCGGCCCTGCCCAAGCAGCTCGTGCCGCTGCTCGGCGGCCGCTCCCTGCTCGACGTCGCCGTCGAGCGGGCCACCTCCTGCGTCCCGGCCGACCGGGTGTGGCTCGGGGCCGGCGAGCAGCTGCGCGCCGCGGTCGAGAAGGTGGAGGGGCTGCAGGCCGACCGCCTGGTCGTCGAGCCGTCGGGCCGCGACACCCTGCCCGCCGTCGCCCTCGGCTGCGCCGCGATCGCCGCGCACGACCCCGACGCCGTGGTCGCGGTGCTCACCGCCGACCACCTCATCGAGCCGCTCGACTCCTTCGCCGCCACCCTCGACGCCGCCTTCGCCCTGGCCGAGGCCCGCGACGACGCCCTGGTCACGTTCGGCGTCGTCCCCGACACGGCGGCCACCGGCTTCGGCTACCTCGAGCTCGGCGAGCCGCTCGAGGGCGGCCACGTCGTGCAGCGCTTCGTCGAGAAGCCGACGCTCTCCCTGGCCGCGGAGTACCTGGCGGCCGGCCCGTCGAAGTACCTGTGGAACTCCGGCATGTTCGTCTGGCAGGCGCAGACCCTGCTGCGCGCCGTCGACACGTTCAGCCCCCACGCCGGGCTGGTGCTGCGGGCGATGGGCCAGGCCTACGGCACCCCGCGCTGGGAGCCGCTGGCCAGGGACGCCTGGCCGACGGTCGCCAGGCTGTCGGTCGACTACGGCGTCATGGAGCCCGCCTCCACCTCGCCCGACTTCTGCGTCGCCGCCCTGCCGCTGGCCGCCCGGTGGCTCGACGTCGGGTCGTGGCCCGCCTACGGGGAGGCGCTGGGGCGCGACGAGGACGGCAACGCGGTCGGCGCGGCGCGGGCCGTGCTGCACGCCAGCCGCGGCAACGTCGTCGCCTCCTCCGACCCCGACCACCTGGTCACCCTGGTCGGCTGCGAGGGGCTCGTCGTCGTGCACACGCCCTCGGCGACGCTGGTCATGCCGGCCGACGACGCCCAGCGGGTCAAGGAGCTGCACGCGCTCGTGCAGGAGCAGGCCCCCGGGCTGGCCTGACGCTGGCGGCCATCCCGGGCGCGGACCCGGCGCGCCGGGGCAGACTGGCGGCGTGAAGCTCCCCGGAGACGCCCTCGCCCTGACCGGCTACGCCCTCGCGGCGCCCTTCACGCTCTACCCGCCGCTGTTCAAGTCGATGTGGAACGGGCGGCGGCACGGCCTGTTCGCCGTCCAGGAGGCCGGGGTCGCGCTCATCGTCACCGGCTGGGCCCTGCGCGGCGACAAGGGCGGGGTCGCCGTCAACGGCGCGTACGGCGTCGGGCTGGCCGCGGCCTACCTGCTGCGCGCCGGCCGCCGCTAGGCCGGCACGCGGGCCGCGAACAGCTCGCGGACCCGCCCGCCGAGCTGCTCGGCGCTCTCGTCCGGCAGGGCGAGCACCGGCGGCAGCACGGTCAGCGAGATGGCGTGCCGGCCGCGCAGCACGAAGCCGCGCTTGGGCAGCGCGCCGCCGGTGCCGCGCACCACGACCGGCACGACGGGCACGCCGCGCCGCACGGCCAGCTCGAACGCGCCCGGCTTGAACGGCCGCAGCAGGCCGTCGGCGCTGCGCGTGCCCTCGGGGAACATCATCACCGGGGTGCCCCGGACGAGCGCCTGCTCGCACCGGGCGAGCATCTCGAGCACGCTCGCGCGGTCGCCGCGCCGCAGCGGGACGTAGCCGTTGAGGTGCATGTTCCAGCCGATGAACGGCACCCGGAAGTTCTCCGCCTTGCTCACCCAGGTGAACGGCGTGAACAGCCGGAACAGCACCAGGATGTCCAGCAGCGACAGGTGGTTGGCGACCAGCACGGCCGACGTCGTCGGGAGGTGCTCGCGGCCGGTCACCGTCACCGGCCACCACGGGTTGAGCCAGGTGTAGAGCGAGGCCCAGAAGCAGGTGAACAGGTGCAGGGCGCGGGTCCGCCGGTCGAACGGGCGCGTCACGGCCCACAGCAGCAGGGCGACGGGGAACAGCAGGACCGAGCTGACGACGACGAACCCCCAGAACAGCAGGGACGCCGCGCGGCGGAGCACTAGGTCCGTGCTCGGGGCAGGGGGAGCGCGGCCAGGGTCACGGCGCGGACCCTAGGGCACCGGGCCCCGGTCCTTGCCACGCGCGACTCAGGGCAGTCCGGCCAGCCGCGCCACCGCGGTGACGACGGCGGCGACCAGGACGGCGGGCAGCACGGTCAGCCCGCGCCACACCAGGGTCCCGGCGACGGCGACCCCGAGGGTGTCGCCGCCGAGGGCGAGCCGGTCGCCGTCGGCGAGGGCGTTGGTGACGACGAGGGCGGCCAGCAGCGGAGGGGCGAGCAGGACGACGACGCGGGCCAGCGGCGCCGGCAGCGACGCCTCGCCGTCGCGCGGCCCGAACAGGGCGGGGCCGAGGCCCTTGATGGCGAAGGTGACGAGCGCGACCAGGGCGATGGCGGTCCACGCCTCGGGCGTGCTCACGCGCCGCGCCGCAGCCCGACGAGCGCCACCGCGCTGGCCGCCAGCACCGGCACGCCGGGCGGGGCGACGGGCACGAGCGCGAGGGCCAGGCCCGCCCCGGCGAGCGCGAGGCCGACGCGCGAGCGGTCGCGCAGCTCGCCGAGCAGCAGGGCCAGGAAGAACGTCGGGAAGACGGCGTCGAGGCCGAGCGCCCGGACGTCGACGCCGGTGCCGCGGGTCGACAGCACGACGCCCGCTGTCGTGCCGGCGACCCAGGCGAGGTACTGCGCGGCGCTGTGGCCGAACAGCCAGACCCGGTCGAAGGTGCCGTCGCCGCGGGCGGCCAGCGCCCAGGAGGAGTCGACGACGGCCTGGCCCTGGACGGCCCGCCGCAGCCGGCCGCCGGGCAGCGACGGCCCGAGCGCGACGCCCATCGCCAGGAAGCGCGAGTTCATCAGCGCGGCCGCCCCGACGGCCGCCCCGATCCCGCCGCCCGCCGCCAGCACGGCCACCGTGGCGAACTGGGCCGACCCGGCGTAGACGACGGCCGACATGACGACGGCGGCGACCGCGGGCATCCCCGCCCCGACGGCGACCGCGGCGAAGGAGAACGACAGCAGGAACGACGCCGCGGCGTAGGGCGAGCCGGCGCGCAGGCCCTCGGCGAAGCGTGGGGGCAGGGGCACGTGCCAGTCTCGCAGGCGTGCACCCGACCGGGAAGCAGTACGTGGTGCGAGGCGGGGCCCTACCGGGCGGTCGCCGTCGAGCTGGGCGGCGGGCTGCGCGAGGCCACCGTGGAGGGCCGGCCGCTGCTCGACGGGTACGCCGAGGACGCCCTGCCCGACGGCGCGCGCGGGCAGGTGCTCGCGCCCTGGCCGAACCGGCTGCGCGACGGGCGCTGGACCTGGCAGGGCAGGGAGCTGCAGCTGCCGCTGTCGGAGCCGGCGAAGGGCAACGCGAGCCACGGGCTGGTGCGCTGGGCGGGCTGGTCCCTGGTCGAGCGCGACGCCTCGCGGGTGGTGCTGGCGCACCGGCTGCACCCGCAGCCCGGCTACCCGTTCCGGCTCGACCTGCGCATCGAGCACGCCGTCGACGCTGACACCGGGCTGTCGGTCGTGCTGAGCGCCACGCCCGTCGACGGCCCGGCGCCCGTCGCCCTGGGCATGCACCCCTACCTCGCCCCGCCGTCCGGCCCGTCGGTCGACGGCTGCGTGCTGCAGGTGCCGGCGACCACGCGGCTGCTCGTCGACGAGCGCTCGCTCCCGGTCGCCGAGCAGCCGGTCGAGGGCGAGCAGGACCTGCGGGCGGGCGCCCTGCTCGGCGACCGGGTCCTCGACGTCGCGTACACCGGGCGGACGGGCGACGAGGTGCGCCTGTCGGCCGGCGGCCTGACCACCGTCCTGACCACGGCGGCGCCGTGGCTGCAGGTCTTCACCGGCGACACCCTCGCCCCGGGGCGGCGCCGGCAGGGGCTCGCCGTGGAGCCGCTGACCGCGCCCGCGGACGCGTTCAACCGCGGGGGCGCGGCCGTGCTCGAGCCGGGGCAGGAGCTGTCCCTGCGCTGGAGCCTGCGTCAGGAGGCCGACGACGCCCGGCAGCATCCCTGAGCGGGGACACCCTCAGGCGGGCGACAGCCGTCCGTCGGCCAGCACGAGCACCCGGTCGGCGGCGTCCGTTGCGCGCGGGTCGCTCTTGGCCACCACCAGGGCCGTCCGGCCGCGCAGCCGCTCCAGCACCGTGCGGACCCCGACGGCGTCGAGGTAGCCCAGCGGCTCGTCCAGCAGCAGCGCCGTGGTCGGCGGGGACGCCAGCACCCGGGCGAGCCGCACGCGCTGGCGCTCCCCGCCCGACAGCATCCACATCTCCCGCTCGGGCGGCGACCGCATGCCGAGCGCGGCGAACAGCTCCGGGTCGGCGAGCTCGCCGGCGACGTCGTGCTCCGACCAGTCGCTGCCGGGCGGCTGGTCGAGCAGGACCGCGGCGGCCGCCCACTCCCGGGCGAGGGCGCGCAGCAGGGTCGAGGTGCCGGCGCCGTCGTCGCCGGTGACGACCACGAGCTCGCCGTCGGCCAGCGCCAGGTCGACGCCGGACAGCACCGGCGGGACGGCGAGGCCCGCGACGCTCAGCACAGGGCGCCCACCTTGACCGGCGCGGCCACCAGGCACAGGCCGCGGAGCCGGTCGCCGTCGGGGACGAGCTCGGTGACGTGGGTGACGACGCCGCGGGCGCGCAGCAGCAGCGCCGGGCCGCCGTTGACCTCGGCCACCTCGAGCACGTCGGCGGGCCCGGCCTTCGCGGCGACGCCGAGCACGAAGCGGGCCACCCGGTCGGCGCCCACCACCGGCCGGCGGGCCGCGCTCACCTGCCCGCCGCCGTCGGACACCAGCACGGCGTCGTCGGTCAGCAGGGCGGTCAGGCCGGCGAGGTCGGCGCTCGCGACGAGGACGAGGAAGCGGTCCAGCAGGGCCCGCCGGGCCGGGGCGGGGGTGGCCGGAGGCAGGTCGACGAGCTTGGCCCGCGCGCGCACGTGCAGCTGCCGGCAGGACGCGGAGGTGCGGCCGAGGTCCGCGGCCACGTCGTCCCACGGCAGGGCGAACGCCTCGCGCAGCACGAACACGGCGCGCTCGGCCGGGCTCAACCGCTCCAGCAGGGCGAGCCACGCCAGCGAGAGCGAGTCGCGCAGCTCGGCGGTCTCCAGCGGACCGAGGGCGCCGTCGGCGGTCTGCACCGGCTCGGGCAGCCACGGCCCGACGTAGCTCTCGCGCCGTCGCCGGGCGGACCGCAGCTCGTCCAGGCACAGCCGGGTGACGACGGTGCGCAGCCAGGCCGCCGGGTGCTCGACGCCGCGGGCGGCGTCCCAGCGCAGCCACGCCTCCTGCACGACGTCCTCCGCCTCGGCCCGCGAGCCGAGCATCCGGTAGGCCAGCCCGAGCAGGCCCGGGCGGTGCTGCTCGAACGGCCCGTCGTCGGCGCTCACCGCAGCAGCGCGACCCCGGTGGCGGCCTGGACGTCGTCGGGGCTGACGCCGGGCGCGGTCTCGACCAGGCGCAGCCCGTCGGGGGTCACGTCGATCACCGCGAGGTCGCTGATGATCCGCTGCACGCAGCGCTCGCCGGTGAGCGGCAGGGTGCACCGCTCGACGACCTTGTGGCCGCCGCCCTTGGCGACGTGCTCCATCATCACCAGCACGCGCTTGGCGCCGTGGACGAGGTCCATCGCGCCGCCCATCCCCTTGACCATCTTGCCGGGGATCATCCAGTTGGCGAGGTCGCCGACGGCGCTGACCTGCATCGCGCCGAGCACGGCGACGTCGACCGCGCCGCTGCGGATCATCCCGAAGCTCGTCGCGCTGTCGAAGTAGCTCGCGCCCGGCAGGACGGTCACGGTCTCCTTGCCGGCGTTGATGAGGTCGGGGTCGACGGCGTCCTCGGCCGGGTACGGCCCGACGCCGAGGACGCCGTTCTCGCTGTGCAGCACCACGTGGACGCCGTCGGGCACGAAGTTCGGCACGAGCGTCGGCAGCCCGATGCCGAGGTTCACGTACTGCCCGTCGGAGAGCTCCTGCGCGACCCGGGCCGCCAGCTGGTCCCTGCTGAGCGTCATGCCCGGACCGTCCTCTTCTCGATGCGCTTCTCGGGGGTCACCTGCACGACGCGCTGCACGAAGATCCCGGGCGTGTGGACCAGCGCGGGGTCCAGCTCGCCGGGCTCGACGAGCTCCTCGACCTGGGCGACCGTCACCCGGCCGGCGGCGGCGCACAGCGGGTTGAAGTTGGCCGCGGTCTTCTCGTAGACGAGGTTGCCGTGACGGTCGCCGTAGCGGGCGTGGACCAGGGCGAAGTCGGTGCGGATCGCGTGCTCGAGCACGTAGCGGACGCCGTCGAACTCGCGGACCTCCTTGGGCTCGCTGGCCTTGGCGATGCCGCCGCTGCCGTCGTAGCGCAGCGGCAGCCCGCCGTCGGCGACCTGCGTCCCGACGCCGGCCGGCGTGTAGAAGGCCGGGATCCCGGCGCCGCCCGCGCGCAGCCGCTCCGCCAGCGTCCCCTGCGGCACCAGCTCCACCTCGAGCTCGCCGCCCAGGAACTGCCGCTCGAACTCCTTGTTCTCGCCGACGTAGGAGCCGGTGGTGCGGCTGATCCGCTTGGCGCCGAGCAGCATCCCGAGGCCGTAGGCGTCGACGCCGCAGTTGTTGCTCACCGTCCGCAGGTCGTCGACACCGGTCTCCAGCAGCGCCTCGATGAGCGCCTCCGGGATGCCGCACAGGCCGAAGCCGCCGACGGCCAGCGACGAGCCCGACGCGATGTCGGCGACGGCCTCCGCCGCGGTGGGGACGGTCTTGTCCACGTGCTGCCTCCTGGGTCCGGGGCGACCTTAGAGGCAGACTGGCGCACGTGACCGTCACCGACCCGATCCCCGAGGTCACCTCGACGGCGGTCACGACGGTCTGGCGCCCGCACCTGCCGGTCGACGTCGGGCGGACGCTGCGCCCGATGCGCCGCGGCGCGGGCGACCCGACCTACCGGGTGGTCGACGGGACGGTCTGGCGCACCACGCTGCCGGCCTCGGGCCCGGCGACGGTGGCACTGTCGCAGCGCGGCCTGCACGAGGTCCACTGCTCGGCGTGGGGCCCGGGCGCGGAGGAGGCCGTCGCCGGCGTCCCCGACCTGCTCGGGGCGCGCGACGACTGCGCCGACTTCGACCCCCGCCACCCGCTGCTGGTCGAGGCGCACGCCCGCAACCCCGGGGTCCGCGTGCCCCGCAGCGGCCGCGTCTTCGAGGCGCTGCTGCCGGCGGTGCTGGAGCAGAAGGTCACCGGCAAGGAGGCCTTCGCGGCGTTCCGCACCCTGGTCCGCCGCTTCGGCACGCCCGCCCCCGGGCCCGCGCCCGAGGGGATGGTCGTGCCGCCCCCGGCGTCGGTGTGGCGGACGGTCCCGTCCTGGGAGTGGCACCGCGCCGGCGTCGACCCCAAGCGGATGCGCACCGCGCTGGCCTGCGCCCAGGTCGCGCCCCGGCTCGAGGAGTGCGTCGGGATGCCGCCCGCCGACGCCGAACGACGGCTGCGGGCCGTCCCCGGCATCGGGCTGTGGACCTACGCGGAGGTCGGGCAGCGGGCGCTCGGCGACGCCGACGCCGTGAGCGTCGGCGACTACCACCTGGCGGCCTACGTCGGCTGGGCCCTGCTCGGGCGCCCCCTCGACGACGACGCCATGGTCGAGCTGCTCGAGCAGTGGCGGCCGCACCGGCACCGCGTGGTCCTGCTCATCGGCGCCAGCGGCTTCAGCAAGCCGCGCTTCGGGCCGCGGATGACCGTCCAGGACCACCGGCGGCACTAGGGCCCTTCCCTCGCCTGCCGGCGCGCGTCAAGGCCTCGTCGGAGGCCCTGTGGACAAGGAGAAGTGCTGGTCAGGAGGGGTGTGAGCCGGTAGGATCGAACACGTGTTCGAGACCGTGGAGGCCGCGCCGGAGCTCCGGCTCGACCCCTTCACGGACCTCCCGCTGGCGCCGCGCCCGCGGCTGGGCGGCGGCGTCGCCGGCCCTGCCGCCCGCTCCGACCAGGACGCTGGGCCCGGCTCCGACGAGGTCGCCCCCGCCGCTGGTACCGCCGACGCCGGCCGCGGGCGCCCGCCGGTGCACCCGCTCGTCGCGGACCTGCAGCGGGCCGTCGGTGCGCTCGCCCGGGCGCAGGCAGACGGCACGCTGGCGCAGGGCTCGCTGGTCGACACGCGGGCCCTGCTGCACGCCGCCGAGTCGGTGGCGGGCCTGGCGCTGGTCGAGGTCGCCGCGGTCGACCGGACGAAGGCCTTCCTCGGGGTCGGCCGCGCGTCGACCGCGGGCTGGCTCGGCGCCACACTGACCATCAGCGACGCCGCGGCCCGCGCCAAGGTCGCGCTGTCGCGGCGGCTCACCGAGGACCTCGCCTGCCTCGGGGACCTGCTGGTCGACGGCGGCACGACCGTCGGCCACTGCAGCGCCACCGCGGCCGGGCTGCGCGGCATCGGCCCGGACGTGGTCGCCGCGTCCGTGCCCGCCCTGGTCACCCTGGCCCGCACGCTGGACCCGCCGGCGCTGCACCGCGAGCTGCGCGAGCGCGCCCTCGCCGTGAGCCCCGAGCTCGCCGAGGAGCAGGCCCGGCGGCAGCGGCAGCGGACGGGGCTGACCGCGTCCGAGCTGCCCGACGGCTGCGTCGCGGTCCACGGCCTGCTCGAGCCCGAACCCGGTCAGGCGCTGCTCGCCGCCCTCGACGCGATCGTGCACGGCGACCGCCGCTCCCGCGACGAGGACGGCGTGCCGGACGAGCGCGACGCCCCCACCCGGCGGGCCGACGCGCTGGCCTCCCTCGCCCGCCACGCGCTGGCCTGCCGGGCCGACAGCTGCACCGGCCTGCTGCCGCGCCAGGCCGGCCTGCGGCCCACGGTCCACGTCCTCGTCCGGGCGGAGACCCTCCTCGGCGGCGAGCCGGGCGGCGAGCAGCCGGCGACCTTCGCCGGAAGCCAGACCCTGCTGACCCGCCGGCAGCTGCTGCGCCTGTCCTGCGACGCGGACGTCAGCCGGGTCGTCCTCGACGCGGACGGCAGCGTCCTCGACCTCGGCCGCACCACCCGCACCGTCACCCCGGGTCAGTGGAAGGCGCTGGTCGCCCGCGACGGCGGCTGCGTCGTCAGGGGCTGCCGACGCCGGCCGGGAGAGTGTGAGGCCCACCACCTGAGGCACTGGTCCCGAGGCGGGCCGTCGGACCTGGCGAACTACGCCCTGGTCTGCCACCTGCACCACTCCCAGCTGCACGACGGGCCCGAGCGGCTGCAGCACCGGGACCGGCGGTGGATCACCGCCGACGGCTACGAGGCCGCCGACCCGCCCCTGTTCTGACCCGCCCGGCAGGTGGTCCGCGCGTCCCGCGTGCGTCGGCGGGAGCCGGGGCACACGCACCTCATGGAAGCTCTGGTCGCGATCGTCGTGGTGCTCGTGGGCGCCGTCGTGCTGTACCTGCTGTTCTCGTTCGGCGTGCTCGGGGCGGGGCTGGCGCGCAGCCGCAACGCCGACAAGGACGGCGCGCGCGACCAGCAGCCCGGGCGGACGCCGCGGCCGAAGCGGTAGGACTGCCAGGGCTGCAGGGCAGGGCCGTCCGTCAGCGCTCGAGCAGGAACTCCGCGACGTCGCGCTCCGGCCGGTCCGCCGGCTGACCGGCGGCGTGCCCGACCGCGACCGCCCCCAGCGGCTCCCACCCCGCGGGCAGGTCGAGCACGGCGCGGACGACGTCGGGGCAGAACAGGGTGCTGCTGACCCAGGCGCTGCCGAGCCCCTCGGCGGCCAGCTGCACGAGCAGGTTCTGCACGCCGGCACCGGCGCTGACGAGGAACATCCGCTCCTCGGCGGCGCTGCGCCGCGCGTCCGGGTAGGCGTGCGCGCCGGAGCGCTCGACGAAGGGCAGCACCAGCACGGGCGCGGCCCGCAGCACGTCGCCGCGGCGCAGCCGGCGGGCCACGGCGGCGTCGTCGAAGCCGTCGGCGCGCAGGTCGGCCGCCCAGGCGTCGCGCATGGCGTCGAGCAGCGCCTCGCGGCGTCCGGTGACGAGCACGAACCGCCACGGCGTCGTGTGGTGCGGGGCGGGGGCGGTGAGCGCGGCGGCGATGCTGCGGCGGACGGCGGCGTCGTCGACCGGCTCGTCGGTGAAGGTGCGGACCGTGCGGCGCAGCGACAGCGTGCTGCGGTGCGCCTCCTGCGTGCCGAGGCTGAACCAGTCCTGCGACGGCGGGCGGACGAGCGCGTCGGCGCCGCGGCCGTCGTCGGGCGGGAGGTCGAGGCCCCGCACGACGGCCACCGGGACGCCGTCGCTCTTGCCCTTGACCAGCTCGGCCGCCGAGGCGAGCTCGTCGGCGACCGCGATCTCGGTGACGCCGAGGACCGCCCCGAACGTGTCCTCGGTGCCGCGCGCGTCGCGCACGGGAGCGAGCCCGGCGACGCCGATCGCCTGGTCGACCTGGCCCACCCGCCAGGCGCGCCCCAGGGTGTCGGACACGACGACGCCGACCTGCGCGCCGAGCTCGGCGAAGCGGGCGCGCAGCCCGCGGGCGGAGGCGTCGGCGTCGAGCGGGAGCAGGGCGACCTCGTCGGGCCGCACGTTCGAGGCGTCGACGCCGGCGGCGGCGAGCACGAGGCCGGCCCGGGTCCGGGCGATGGTCGTCGTGCCGCGGCGGGCGACGACCCGGTCGGTCTCGGCGTCGACGGCGGCCAGGCGCACGTCCTCCCGGGAGGCGCCCGGAGGCACCGGGACCAGCCGCCCCTCGGCCTTGCTGACCACCTTGCTGGTCACGACGACGACGTCCCCGTCCTGCAGCGGGAACGCGGCGGCGACGAGGGCCGCGACGTCGTCGCCGGGGCGGACGTCGGGCAGGCCCTCGACGGGGTGGACGGCGTAGCCCCCGGCAGCGGTCACCCGCCCGCCAGGTCGAGCGCGGCCTGCGCCATGGCCCGGGTCGCCTCGGGCGAGCTCATCAGCAGCGGGACGGCCCGGACCTCGACGCCCGGGACGGTGGCGCCGGCGTCGGCGGTGTCGACGAGCCAGCCGTCCAGCAGCGGGCTGCCGTAGTGCCGCCCGACGGCCTCGGCGCTGGTCTCGACGCCGATCGCCTCCAGGCAGGCGTCGGCCATGCCGCGCACCGGCGCCCCGCCGACGATCGGCGACACCCCCACGACGCGCTTGGACGACAGCGCGGCCTTGATGCCCGGGACCTGCAGGCAGGTGCCGATGCTGACCACCGGGTTGCTCGGCGGCAGCACGACGACGTCGGCGGCCTCGATCGCCTCCAGCACGCCGGGGGCGGGCTGCGCGGTGTCGGCCCCGACGTAGGCGAAGGCCTGGGCGGGCAGCGCGGCCCGGTGCTTCACCCACCACTCCTGGAAGTGGATCACCTTCCTGGCGCCGTCGACCTCGACGAGCACGTGGGTCTCGAACCGGTCGTCGCTCATCGGCAGCAGGCGGGCCCCCGGCTGCCAGCGCTCGCACAGGGCGGCGGTGACCTGGCTGAGCGGGTAGCCGGCGTCGAGCATCTGGCGGCGGACCAGGTGGGTGGCGAGGTCGCGGTCGCCGAGGCCGAACCAGGCGGTGGGGACGTCGTAGGCCTCGAGCTCGGCCTTGGCGTGGAACGTCTCGTCCTGGCGGCCCCAGCCGCGCTCCTCGTCGATGCCCCCGCCGAGGGTGTACATGACGGTGTCGAGGTCGGGGCAGACGCGCAGCCCGTAGAGCGTGAGGTCGTCGCCGGTGTTGACGACGACGGTCAGCTCGGCGTCGGGCGCCGCCGCCCTCAGCCCGCGCAGGAACCGCGCCCCGCCGATGCCTCCCGCGAGCGCCACGATCCTCATGGGGCCAGTCTGTCAGCGTGGTGCAGCAGGCTGTCGGCGTGGAGCGGCTGACCGGGGTGGACGTGGCGCGCGGCCTGGCGCTGCTGGGGATGATGGCGGTGCACGTCTACCCCTCGCAGGACGACGCCGGGCGGACGACGTTCACCCACCTGGTCGCCAGCGGCCGGGCCTCCGCGCTGTTCGCGGTGCTGGCCGGCGTCGGGCTGGCGCTGCTGTCGCGGCGCGGGGGTGCCGGGGCGTCGGTGGCGGGCCGGGCGGCGCTGGTGGCGGTGATCGGCCTGGTGGTCGGCACGTTCCCGTCCGGGGTGGCGGTGATCCTCACGTACTACGGGGTGCTGTTCCTCGTCGCGCTGCCGCTGCTCCGGCTGGGGCCGCGGCTGCTGGCCGCCCTGGCCGCCTCGGCCGCGCTGGTCACGCCGTTCGTGTCGTACGCGCTGCGCCCCCACCTGCCGGCGCGCTCCCCGGGCAACCCGAGCTTCGACCTGCTGCTCACCGACCCGTTCGGGCTGCTGTCGACGCTGCTGGTCACCGGCTACTACCCGGTGCTGTGCTGGACGACGTACCTGTGCGCCGGGCTCGCCGTCGGGCGGCTGGACCTGGCGTCCCGGGCCGTGCAGGTGCGCCTCGCCCTGTCCGGGGCGGTGCTGGCCGGCGCGGCCCTGGCGGCGTCGGCGCTGCTGCTCGCGGCGGGGGGCACGGACGCGATCGGCGTCGCCGACCCCGGCGTCGACCCCGCGGGCAACCGCTACGGCAACGTCCCGACGACGACGCTGTGGTGGCTGGCGAGCGTCGGGCCGCACTCCTCCACGCCGCCCGACCTGCTGCACACCACCGGCACGTCGCTGCTGGTGCTGGGGCTGGCCCTGCTGGTCGCGCCGCTGCTCGGACGGGCGGTCCGGCCGCTCGCCGCCCTGGGCGCGATGACCCTGACGCTCTACTCGGTGCACGTGCTGGTGCTGTCGGTCACCGACGGCGACACCCCCGGGCTGCTCTACGGCCTGCAGGTGGCCGTGTTCGCGGTGTTCGCCGTCCTGTGGCTGCGGGCCTTCCCGCGCGGGCCGCTGGAGTCGGTGGTCGCGACGGCGCTCGGGCGCTCGACGAGCCCGCCCGGGAGTACCCCCGGGCCGACCCGGGTTGGCGCCGCAGGGACGGACTCCTGACATGGCGCCGCACGGCGGCGCCGACCGGCCCGAGGAGCAGACGTGAAGATCGGCATCATCGGCGCGGGCAACATCGGCGGCAACCTCACCCGGCGGTTCGCCGCGGCGGGCCACGAGGTCGCGGTCGCCAACTCGCGCGGCCCGGAGACGCTCGCTGACCTCGCTGCCGAGACGGGCGCCCGGGCGGTGGACGTCACCGAGGCCGCGCAGGGCGCCGAGGTCGTCGTCGTGACGATCCCGCAGAAGGCCGTGCCGGACCTGCCCGCGGGCGTGCTCGACGGGGCCGCGCCGGGCGCGGTCGTCGTCGACACCGGCAACTACTACCCGCAGCAGCGCGACGGCCGGATCGCCGCCATCGAGGAGGGGACGCCGGAGAGCGCGTGGGTCGCCGAGCAGCTCGGCCGCCCCGTCGTGAAGGCCTTCAACGGCATCTACGCCGCCCACCTGCTCACCGAGGGCAAGCCTGCCGGCGACCCCGAGCGGCGCGCCCTGCCGGTCGCCGGCGACGACGCCGACGCGAAGGCCACGGTCGTCGCCCTGCTCGACGAGATCGGGTTCGACGGCGTCGACGCCGGCCCGCTCGCCGAGTCCTGGCGCCAGCAGCCCGGCACCCCCGTCTACGGCGCCAGCACCGGCGCCGACGGCATCCGCGACCTGCTCGCCCAGGCCACCCCGGAGCGCACCGCGGAGTGGAAGGCCTAGCCGGCCGCGGGGAGCCCGGCCAGCCGGTCGAGCTCCTTGAGCAGGGCGTCCTGCAGCCCCGCGTCGCGCAGCCGTCCCGGCACCGGCGTGGGGCTGCGGTCCTTCCAGTAGGGCGTGCCGCCGAGGTCGGCGGTGCAGCAGAAGGCCAGCCCGTCGCCGCCCTGCTCGACGTCGCCCGGGCGCACCCGAGCTCGCCAGCTTGGTCCGCACCCAGCCGGGGTCGACGGCGGCGACCACGAGGTCGGGCCGCCGGCGCGCCCAGGCCAGGGCGAGGGCGACGTCGCAGGCCTTGCTGTCGGCGTAGGCCTGCCGCGGGTCCTTGACCGCCGCCGAGCGCCGTCGGCTTCGGGCGGCCCGAGCCGGCCATGCCGGAGCCGAGCCAGAGCAGCCGCTCGCGGACGGCGTCGCCGGCGAGCGCGGTCAGCAGGTGGGGCGCGAGGACGTTGACCGCGAAGGTCGTCTCGAAGCCGTCGGCCGTGGTGCGGGGCGTGTCGTCGCGCACCCACACGCCGGCGTTGTGCGCGAGCACGTCGACGCCGCCGAGGCTCGCGCAGCTGGTCGGCCAGGCCGCGGACCTCGGCCAGCACGGCCAGGTCGCCGACGACGAGCTCCGCGCCGAGCTGCTCGGCCACCGGCCGGCCGCGCTCCTCGCTGCGGCCGTGGACGACGACGCGGTGCCCGTCGGCGACGAGCGGCCGCGCGGCAGCCAGGCCGATGCCGTCGGTGGAGCCGGTGAGGCAGATCGTCGTCATGCGGCCACGCTAGGTCGGGGGCGGGCCCGGGGCCGCACGTAGGGTCGGTGCGTGGACAACGGCCTGCGGCGGGCGCTCGCCCGAGCCCGCGACGGCAGGGCGCTCGACGTCGACGAGGCGACCGTCCTGCTGGCGGCCCGCGGCGACGCGCTCGACGAGCTGGTGGCGCACGCCGGCCGGGTCCGCGACGCCGGCGGGCCGGGGCGGCGTCGTCACGTACTCGCGCAAGGTCTTCGTCCCGCTGACCCGGCTGTGCCGCGACCGCTGCCACTACTGCACCTTCGCGACGACGCCGGGCCGGCTGCCCGCGCCGTTCCTGAGCCTGGACGAGGTGCTGCAGATCGCCCGGGACGGCGCGGCGCTGGGCTGCAAGGAGGCGCTGTTCACCCTGGGCGACCGCCCGGAGGAGCGCTGGCCCCAGGCCCGCGCGTGGCTCGACGAGGCCGGCTACGACAGCACCCTGGCGTACGTGCGCGCCTGCGCGGTGGCGGTGCTCGAGGAGACCGGCCTGCTGCCCCACCTCAACCCCGGGGTCATGAGCTGGAGCGAGCTGCAGCGGCTCAAGCCGGTGGCGCCGTCGATGGGGATGATGCTCGAGACGACGGCCGACGTGCCGGCGCACCGGGGGTCGCCCGGACAAGGTCCCGGCCGTGCGGCTGCGCACCCTGGAGGACGCCGGGCGGCTGTCGGTGCCGTTCACCACGGGCCTGCTGGTCGGCATCGGCGAGACCCTGCGCGACCGCGCCGAGACCGTCTTCGCCATCCGGGCCAGCCACGCCCGGCACGGCCACGTGCAGGAGGTGATCGTCCAGAACTTCCGGGCCAAGGACGACACCGCGATGCGCGCGGTCCCGGACGCCGGCATGGAGGAGTACCTCGCCGCCGTCGCGGTGACCCGGCTGGTGATGGGCCCGCGGATGCGCGTGCAGGCGCCGCCCGAACCTGGTCGACCTCGCCGAGACCGCGGCGCTGCTCGCGGCCGGCGTCGACGACTGGGGCGGCGTCAGCCCGCTCACCCCCGACCACGTCAACCCCGAGCGCCCCTGGCCGAACATCGAGGCGCTGCGCGCAGGCCACCGCCGACGCCGGCTTCGTCCTGCGCGAGCGGCTGACCGCCCACCCGCCGTACCTGGACGAGCCGTGGCTCGACCCCCGCCTGGCGCCGCACGTCGCGGCGCTCGCGGGGGCCGGACGGCCTCGCGCGCGGACGTGCTGCCCGTGGGCCTGCCGTGGCAGGAGCCCGACGACGCGCTGCGCAGCACCGGCCGCACCGACCTGCACGCCACGGTCGACACCACCGGCCGCACCGCCGACCGCCGCACCGACTTCGACGACGTCTACGGCGGGTGGGACGCCGTCCGGGAGCAGGTGCAGGCGCCCGCGCCCGCGCGGCTCGACCACGACGTCGCGGCCGCCCTGCGGGTCGCCCGCGACCGCCCGGCCGACCTCACCGCCGCGCAGGCCCTGGCGCTCATCACCGCCGACGGCGCCGAGCTCGACGCGGTCTGCGCGCTGGCCGACGACGTCCGCCGCGACACCGTCGGGGACGACGTCACCTACGTCGTCAACCGGAACATCAACTTCACCAACGTCTGCTACACCGGCTGCCGGTTCTGCGCCTTCGCCCAGCGCCGCACCGACGCCGACGCCTACACGCTCTCCCTCGACGAGGTCGCCGACCGGGCGCGCGAGGCCTGGGACGTCGGGGCCACCGAGGTCTGCATGCAGGGCGGCATCGACCCGCAGCTGCCCGGCACCGCCTACCTCGACCTCGCCCGCGCCGTGAAGAGCGGGGCCCCGGGGCTGCACCTGCACGCCTACAGCCCGATGGAGGTCGTCAACGGGGCGGCCCGGATGCAGGTCAGCGTCCCGGAGTTCCTGCAGGAGGTGCGCGCGGCCGGCGTCGACAGCCTGCCCGGCACGGCCGCCGAGATCCTCGACGACGACGTCCGCTGGGTGCTCACCAAGGGCAAGCTGCCGACGGCGCAGTGGGTCGAGGTCGTGCAGGCCGCGCACCGCACCGGCCTGCCGACGACCAGCACGATGATGTACGGCCACGTCGACCAGCCGCACCACTGGGTCGCGCACCTGCAGCTGCTCGCCCGGCTGCAGGACGAGACCGGCGGGTTCACCGAGTTCGTGCCGCTGCCGTTCGTGCACACCAGCGCGCCGATCTACCTGGCCGGCGTCGCCCGGCCGGGCCCGACCGTGCGCGACAACCGCGCGGTCCACGCCGTCGCCCGGCTGCTCCTGCACGGCCGCATCGACCACGTGCAGTGCTCCTGGGTGAAGCTCGGGCCCGAGCAGTGCCGGCCAGGTGCTGGCCGGCGGTGTCGACGACCTCGGCGGCACGCTGATGGAGGAGACCATCAGCCGGATGGCCGGCAGCCAGCACGGCAGCCGCAAGAGCGTGGACGACCTCGAGGCGATGGTGCGCGCCGCCGGGCGCACCCCGCGGCAGCGGACGACCACCTACGGCGAGGTCCCGCGCGAGCGGCACGACGCGGCGCGGGTGCGCTCCTTGCCGCTGGTGTAGCCGGGCGTCAGTACGCTCCGCCGCAGTCTGCCCTGCCGAGGACTGCCCTGCCGAGGAGCCCTGTCGTGACCGTCGAGCCACCGCTGTCCCGCCGCATCGAGGAGCTGGCGCGCTACGACGAGCCGGAGCAGGAGCCCTCGGGCCTCGACGGCACGGTCTCCGCGCTGCGCTCCGACCTGTCCGCCGTCCGGGCCGAGCTCGGCTCGCTGCGCAGCGAGCTCGGGGCCGTCCGCACCGACCTCGACAGCCTGGGCGGCCGGCTCACCGGCTCGGTCGCCGCGAGCCGCACGGAGACCGGCACGCTGGTGCGCCGGGTGGCCGAGATGGCCGGCCGCTTCGACGCCCTCGGCGGCCGCCTCGACGAGGTCCGCGCCGACATGCCCGGCATCGCCCGGGAGGTCCGCGAGGGCCTCGAGCTGCGTCCCGGTCCGCACCGGCACCCAGCTCGACGACGTCGTCGGGCGGGTCACCGACAAGGTCGGGCTGCGGGTCGACCAGATGGCCGCCGACGTCCGCCGCACCGTCACCAGCGCGCTGGAGGCCGACGCCCGCAGCGCCGCCGGCACGCAGGCCGCGCTGGTCGACGCCCGCGGCGCGCTCGAGTCGCGGATGGCGGTGCTCGAGGACGGCCTGGAGAACGTCGCGGAGCGGCTGGAGGCGTTCGCCCGCGACGGCGCGCACACGACCAAGGAGCTGCTGGGCGAGCTGCTCGGGCAGGTCCGGCTGCTGGACGCGCGGGTCGAGCAGCTCGGCGGCGAGCAGTCCGAGCGGGTCGTGGGCCGGCTGTCGGAGGTCACCGAGTCCCGCACGACGGCGCTGGCGGAGCGGCTCGAGGCGGTCCTGGAGCAGCGCACGGCGGCTCTGCGCGACGAGGTCCGCAGCTCCCTGGCCGCCGCCGGCGAGCGCACCGAGCAGCTGTCCGGCCGGGTCGAGGAGCTCGCCGAGGGCACCCGCGAGGCGCTGGACGGCTTCACCGGCGCCGTCGACGGCAGCCTGCGCGACCTGCGCGAGACGGTGACGACGTCGCTGCGCGAGGAGCGCGAGGCCACCCGCGCCGACCTCGACACGCTGCGGGAGAGCGTCGCCGCCACGGTGTCGGGCCTGCAGGACGAGCAGCGCCGCCGGTCACGCGCCGAGGCCGAGCGCTTCGAGGCCTCGATGCAGTCGCTGGACACCCGCATCGAGGGGCTGCGCGCCCAGGTCGTCGGGGCGGTCAACGACCTGCGCACCGACGTCGCCACCGAGGTGGGCGTGCTGCGCCCGCAGCTGGAGGAGCTCACCGAGGCGACGACGGCGGCGACCGCCGCGAGCGCCGCGCTGCGCACCGAGATGACCAACGACCTCGGCGTCGTGCGGGAGCGCATCGCCACGCACCACGGCGGCCTCGACGGAGGCGGTGCGGGCGGCGCTGGTCGAGACCCGCGACGAGATCGGCGAGGGCGTCCGCGTGCTGCGCGAGGCCCTGCTGGACCGGCTGCAGGAGCAGCACACCGCCGTCACCGAGCGGGTCGGCGCGCTGGGCAACGAGGTCAGCGGCAGCGCCGGCGCCACCCGCGAGGCCGGCGAGCGGCTGGCCGCGCTCGGCACCGCGCACGACGAGGTCCGGCGCGGGCTGGAGGCGCTCACCGCCGCCAGCACCGAGGCCGTCCGGGCGAACGAGCAGGCGATCACCGCCCTGCGCGAGGGGCTCGCGAGCACCACCACCGAGCAGCTCGCCGCGCTGGCCGAGGCCACCCGCGAGCGGCTCGAGGTGCTCGAGCAGGCGCAGGCCGCGCTGCGCGAGGCGGTGCAGACCGACGGCACCGCCCGCATCGAGGCGCTGCAGGCCGCGCTCACCGAGCGGCTCGAGGCGCTGACGGCGGCCCAGACCGCGCGGCTGGACGCCCTGGAGAAGGCGCAGGGCGACCGGTCGGACGCGCTGCTCAAGACCCAGGAGGAGCGCCTGTCCGCGCTCCGCGACGACCAGAGCAACCGGCTGGCGATGCTGCAGGAGGAGCAGGGCACCCGCTTCGCCGCCCTCGACGAGCGCACCGAGGCGCTGCGCACCGTCGTCGCGACCTTCGAGGAGCAGTGGCCGACCCGCACCTTCGAGGTGGTCCAGGGCGCCAAGGCGATGAGCGAGGCCGTCGTCAAGGACGTGCGGGCCGAGGTGCAGCGCCGCCTCGACGAGGTCGGGGCGGTCCTGAACGCGACCGAGCAGAAGGTCGAGCTGGCCCGCGAGAGCCTCGACTCCGGCACCGACCGGCTGGCGCAGGCCGGCCAGGTCCTCGTGCGCTACCTCGAGCAGCGCGACCGGCTGCTGGAGGCCGAGCGCGACAAGGTCCTGCAGGACGTGCTCGAGCAGTTCGCCGCCGGCCTGTCGCGGCTGGACCGCGAGGAGGTCGCCGAGCTCGTCGGCACCGCGGCGACCCGCAAGGCCGACGTCCGCGACGCCACCCGCTACCGCAAGGCCGTGGGCGAGCCGACCTCCCCGACGACCGAGCTCCCCGCCGACGTCGCCGACCTCGCGGCCGCGTCCGGACGACGACGACGCGCCGCCGGCGCCGCGCCGCGGGGGCACCCGGTCGGTGGCGTCCGGGACCCCGAAGGAGCGCGCGACCAGGGGCACCGCCGCGAAGGGGACGGCGGCGAGGAGCACGGCCGCGAAGCGCACGGCGGCGAAGGGCACCGCCACGGGGCGCACCGCGGCAGGGCGCACCGCAGCGGGGGGACCGACCGGGGCGACCGCGAAGCGCGCCCCGGCGCGCGGCACGGCCGGCTCGGGGGCGACGCCCGGGCCGCGGAGCCGTACGCCGCGCGCCGCCGCGCCCAGGAAGGCCCCGGGCAGCGGCCCGTCCGGCGGCGCGCGGTCGACGGAGGCGGAGCGCCCGGCCGCGCCGGAGCGGGCGGCGCAGGCCCCCGCGACCCGCGCCCCGGCAGCCCCCGCGCCGGCTCCCGCGGCCCCCGCGCGTCCGTCGTCCTCGCTGCCCGGCGCGCAGCGGCCCCCGGAGGCACCCGCCCCGGCCGCCCGGCCGGGCGCCGGCGCCCCGCCCGCGGGGGAGCGGCCGCGGCTGTTCCGGCGGCGCAAGGGCTGAGCCGCGGCGGCGGCCGGCGGGCAGCGACGCGGGGCGCGCCGTCGGCGGGCAGCGAGTCCGGCGGGCAGCGGCCGCGGCTGTTCCGGCGACGCGAGGGCAGCGGGCAGGGCGGGCGGCACCGCAGGCAGGTGTCGCCCGCCGGATACCACCGCGGGCTTGACTCGGCGGGACGACACGCGTGTAATTCTCCTCGTGTCGTTCCCCCTCGTCGGGGCGCCGCCCCTGCGCCGACGAGAGACACGTCCTGGTGGTCCCACGTCCGGTGGGACCGCGCGCTTCAGCGACGAGGAGTCGACATGGACGAGCTGCACCTGGTGCCCCTGCCGGGAGCCGACGAGGACGAGGGCCTGCTGGGCTGGCAGCAGCAGGCCCTGTGCGCCCAGACCGACCCGGAGGCGTTCTTCCCCGAGAAGGGCGGCTCGACGAGGGAGGCCAAGCGCATCTGCGTCGGCTGCGAGGTCAAGTCGGAGTGCCTGGAGTACGCCCTCATGCAGGACGAGCGCTTCGGCATCTGGGGCGGGCTGTCCGAGCGTGAGCGCCGGCGCCTCAAGCGCCTGGCCGTCTGAGCCTCCCGAGGAGCCGTCCGCCCGCCGACGTCCTGGCGGTCGTCGTCGCCCACGACGGCGCCGCCTGGCTGCCGCAGACCCTCGCCGCCCTGGCCGCGTCCACGGCCCGGCCGCGGTGGGTCGTCGGCGTCGACACCGGCAGCGCTGACGGCTGTCCCGCGCTGCTCGAGGCGGCCTGCGACGACGTCCTGACGCTGCCGCCCGCCACCGGCTACCCCACGGCGGTGGCGGCCGCCGTCGCCCGGGCCTCCGCCGCCGGGCACGACCCCCGCTGGCTGTGGCTGCTCCACGACGACAGCGCCCCGGCCCGCGACGCCCTGGCCGTGCTGCTGCGCACCGCCGACGCCGACCCGGCCGCCGTCCTGCTGGGCTGCAAGGCCCGCGACTGGGACGAGCCCCGGGTGCTCGTCGAGGTCGGCCTGACCGTCGACGGCGCCGGGCACCGCGACACCGGCCTCGAGCGCGGCGAGCTCGACCAGGGCCAGCACGACGCCGTCCGCCCGGTCCTGGCCGTCGGCACGGCGGGCGCCCTGGTCCGGCGGGACGTGTGGGACCGCCTCGGCGGCCTCGACGAGGACCTCCCGCTGCTCCGCGACGACGTCGACCTCGGCTGGCGGGTCAACGCCGCCGGCGGGCGGGTGCTCGTGGTGCCGCGGGCGGTGGTGCGGCACGCGCGGGCCGCGACCACGGGACGGCGCCGCTGCGGGGCGCTGCGGGGGGCGTCGCCCTCAGGCCGTGGACCGCCGGCACGCGCTGCTCGTCGGGCTCGCCCACGCCCCGGCGGCGCTGCTGCCGCTGCTCGCCGTCACCGGGGTGGTCGGCGCCCTGCTGCGCAGCCTGCTGCTGCTGGCCGGACGGCGTCCCCGTGCGGCGCTGGCCGAGCTGCAGGGCGCCGGCGGCGTGCTGCTCCGCCCGGCGCTCCTGCTGCGGGCGCGCCGACGCCGGGCGGCGACCCGGCGGCTGCCGACGTCGGCGCTGCGGCCGCTGCTGGGGTCGCGCCGCGCCCGGCTGCAGGCGCGCGGCGCAGCCCTGCTCGACCGCACGTCCGGAGGGGGAGCGTCGGGGGGAGCGCCCGCCGGCGCGGCCCTGGCCGACGACGAGCTGCCGCCGCCGCCGGTGCGGCTGCTGCGGCGCCCCGCCGTGCTGCTGACGGGCGGGCTGCTCCTGGTCGCCCTGCTGGCCGAGCGCGCGCTGCTGCCCGGCACGGGGACGCACCTGAGCGGAGGCGTCCTGCTGCCGGTGCCTGCGGGGGCGGGCGACCTCTGGGTCGGCCTACGCGCGCGACGGCGGCGACCCGCTGCTCGCCGTGCTGGCCGCCCTGGCGACCCTGCTGCTCGGCAGCGCCGGGGCGGCGCTCGACGTCGTGCTGCTGCTGTCGGTGCCGCTGGCCGGGCTGTCGGCCTTCCTCGTGGCCCGGTCGCTGGTCGGCGGAGTCGCGCTGCGCTGCTGGGCCGCGGCCGTCTGGGCCCTGCTGCCGGTCGCGACCGGGGCGGTCGCGCAGGGCCGGGTCGGCACGGCGCTGCTGCAGGTCGCCCTGCCGCCGCTGCTGCTGCTCGGGGTGCGGCTGCTGTCGCGGGACCCGCGTGCCGACGGCTGGCGCCGGGCGTGGGGGACGGGGCTGCTGCTCACCCTGGTCGCGGCGGCCTCGCCGGTCGGGGGGCTGCTGGCGGGCGGGCTGCTGCTCGCGGCCGCCCTGCTGGGCCGCTCCGCCGCGGCGCCGGCCCTGCGGTCGTCCGCGACCCGGCGGCTGGGCGCGGCGGCGGTCGCCGTTGCGGTGCCGGCCGCGGTGCTGCTGCCGGTCGCCGCCGACCTCGAGGCGCCGGCGGGCGAGCCGGCCCGCGCGCTCGCCCTGGCGGTGCTGCACCCCGGCGGTCCCGGGCTGCCGGCGGCGGGGCTCGCCCTCGGTCTGCTGCTGGCCGCCCTCGCCGGCCCGGTCGCCCGGTCGGGCCGGCGCACCGCCCTGCTCGCCTGGACCGTCGTGCTGGTCACCCTGACCGCCGCGGGACTGCTGGCCCGCCGCGGCCTGTGGCCGGGCCCGGCGCTGCAGCTGTCCGCGGCCGCCCTGCTGGTGGCCGCCGTCGTCGCCGGCGACGGGCTGCGGGGTCGGCTGCAGCGGGCGGCGTTCGGCGTGCGGCAGGTGGGCGCCGGGCTGCTGGCGGTGCTGGCGGCGGTCACCCCGGTGCTGCTGGCGGCCTCCTGGGTCGTCCGCGGCGCCGACGGCCCGCTCACCCGCGACCCGGCCCCCGTCCTGCCGGCGTTCGCGCGAGCCGAGCTGGCCGAGCAGCCAGGCCTGCGCGTCCTCGTCCTGGCGCCCGGCGACGACGGCCTGCTGCGCTGGACGCTCGCCGGTCCCGACGGCGCCCGCCTCGGCGACCCGGAGCCGCCGGCCGCCGAGGAGCGCCGCCTCGACGGGCTGGTCGCCGACCTCGCGACGCCGTCGGGCAGCGGGGCCGCGGAGGCGCTGTCGACGCGCGGCGTCCGCTACGTGGCGCTGCGGGGGCCGGGCGCCCTGACGGGGGTGCTCGACGCCCAGCCCGGCCTCACCCGCCGGGCCGGCGGCGCGGTCCCGCTGTGGCAGGTCACCGCCCCGACGGCACGCCTGCAGGTGCTGCCCCCGGTGCTGGCCGCCGCCGCCCTCGGCGGCGCCGTCGCCCCCGACCCCGACCTGCTGCGCAGCGCCCCGCCCGCCCCGGTCACCCGCAGCGTCCCGCCGGGCCCGCCCGGCCGGCTGCTGGTGCTGGCCGAGCCCGCCGGGCAGGGCTGGCGCGCCCGGCTGGACGGCCGGCCGCTGCCGCGCCGCACCGCCTGGGGCTGGGCCGCCGGCTTCGCCCTGCCGCCGGAGGGCGGCCGGCTGACCGTCGAGCAGGAGGGCGGCAGCCGGCCCGGTGTGCTCGCCCTGCAGGCGGTCCTGCTGGTGGTCGCCGCCGTGCTGGCCGCCCCCGCGACGGCGCCCCGTCCCGACGTCGGGGTGCTGCGGTGAGCCGCCGACCGGGGCCGGCGCTCGTCGTCGCGGCCCTGCTGGCCGGGCTGGTCGCGCTCGGCGAGCTCGCGCCCGCCCCCGACCGCCCGGCGCCGCGGGCCGAGCCGGTGTCCGTGGTGGGCGCCGACGCCGTCTGCCCCGACCTGCGCCAGGTCCCGCCGCAGCTGCGGACCCGGGTGAGCGCGGGCGTCGCCGCGGGGAGCACGGCCGGCCCCGGCCGGGCCGACGCCCGGGCGGCCTCCGGCACCGGCGCGCGCGTCCCGCTGGCGCTCACCGCCCCGGGGCAGGTCGCCGTCGGGCTCGCCCAGCAGCTCGACGGCGACGCCCTGCTCGTGCGGGCGCAGGGGTCGCTGGCCGCCGGGCTGGAGGTCGAGCAGGTCACCCGCGGCACCTCCGGGAGCCAGCGCGGCCTGTCGGCCCTGCGCTGCGAGGCGGCCCGCACGCAGGCCTGGTGGGTCGGCGGGGCGACCACGGTCGGGGAGGGCACGGTCCTGCTGCTGGTCAACCCCGACGACACCCCCGCCGTCGTCGACGTCGAGGTGCTGACGGGCGAGGGGCGGGTCGACGCCCGGCCGGGGCGCGGCATCGCGGTCGGGCCGCGCGCCCGCACCGCCGTGCCGCTGGACCGGCTCGCCCCCGACCACGCCCTGCTCGCCGTCCACGCCACCGCCGTGCGGGGGCGCTTCGCCGGCAGCGTGCGCCACGTCCGCTTCGACGGGCGGACCCCGCGCGGCGTCGACTGGCTGCCGCTCGCCGGGGAGCCCGCGGGCGACGTGGTGGTCCCGGGGCTGCCGGCGGGGCCCGGGCGGCGGACCGTGGTGGTGGCCAACCCCGGTCCCGACGACACCGTGGTCGCCCTGCAGCTCGCCACCGCCGACGGCGTCGTCGCGCCGCCCGGGCTCGCGGCGCTGTCCGTGCCCGCCGGGAGCGTGGTCGCGCAGGAGGTGACCGACCTGCTCGCGGGCACGCCGGCGGCCGTGCACGTCGTCTCCGAGGCCGGACCGGTGCTCGCCGCCGGGCTGGTGGTCGACGCGCAGTACCGGCGCGACGGGGCGCCCGACGGGCCGGTGCGCGAGCTCGCCTGGACCGGCGCGGGGGAGCCGCTGACCGGTCCCGCTCTGCTCACCGACGTCGTGCTGGACCGGCCGACGGAGAGCACCCTGCTGCTGTCGGCCCTGGGCGCGGACGCGCGCGTGGAGGTGGCGCCGCTGCCGATCGCGGGGCGGCCGGGGTCCCCGCCCGCGCCGCGCACGGTCGACGTCCCGGGCGGCCGGACGGTGGCGCTGCGGCTGTCGACGTTCCTGCCGCCGGGCGCCACCGGGCGGCTCGCCGTGCAGGTGCGGCCGCTGCCCGGCTCCGGCCCCGTGCACGCCGCCCGCTACCTGCGCGAGCGCGGCGACGACGGCCCGCTGACGACGCTGCTGGTGCTGCGCTCGGGCCGGCCGCAGGTGCCGCGCCCCGCCGTCGCGCGGGACCCGGCGGCGGGGGCCTCCTAGCGGGAGCCGCGGTGCCCGTCGACGTCGTCGGGGTCCAGGCCGAGCAGCCGGGCCACCTGGTCGACGACGACGTCGTGCACGAGGTCGGCGAGGTCGAGCCGGTCGGCGGCGCGCGCCTCCAGGGGCCGGCGGTAGACGACGACGCGGGGGCTGGTGCTCTGCCCGCTGCGGTCGCGGCCGCCGGGGAGCAGGCGGCCCAGGGGGACCGCCCCGCCGGCGGTGTCGTCGGTGACGACGTCGTCGTCGAAGGCGTAGGCCGACGGGTCCGCGCCGACGGGCGGGACGTCCTCGACGGCGAACTCGACGCCGCGCAGCTGGTCGCCCCACCGGCCCTCGAGGGCCTCGACGGCGTCGAGCACGAGGTCGTCGAAGCGCTCCCCGCGGGTCTGCGCGGCCGGCACGCGCACCGCCCGGCCGCCGACCGTGACGTCGCGGGGGAGCAGCGGGCTGCGCAGGCCGCGGCCGTGCCGGTCCCGGCGGCGGGAGCGCGGGCGGGCCCCGGGGGCGGTCACGCGCTCAGCGTAGGAGACCGCGGGGCGCACGGGGGCGGGGACACGGCGGCGCCGCTTGGCCGTCCGCCCGCCCGGGCGCCCGTCGAGGGGCTACCGTCCCGGGCTGTGAGCCAGGCGTGCGAGCGGGGACAGCGGCGCGGCGCGGTCGCGCGCCCGGTGGCCGCGCCTGACCCGGCGGGGCCGTGAGCCCGGTCCGGCGCTGCTCGCGGACGGCCTGCGCGCTGCCGGCCGTCGCGACGCTCACCTACGTCTACGCCGACTCGACCGCCGTCGTCGGGCCGCTCGCGACGCACGCCGAGCCGCACTGCTACGACCTGTGCGAGGGCCACGCCCTGCGGCTGACCGCGCCCAAGGGCTGGGAGCTGGTCCGGCACGACCCCACGACGACGACCCCCGCGGTGCGCTCCAGCGACGACCTCGAGGCGCTGGCCAACGCCGTGCGGGAGGCCGCCCGGCCCGCCCGCGGCGGCGGCCCCGACCCGCGCGACGGCGGGACCGGACGGCGCGGGCACCTGCGCGCCCTGCCCAGCCTCGGCTGAGCCGACAGGCCGAGCGGCGCGGGCGCTCTGTCCCGTTCTGAGGGGTCTGCCCCCGACACGCCGCAAGCTCAAGGGATCCGCTGCTGGGCCGATCGGGTGTCAGCACCCTTCCTGCCGGAACGACCAGCCCTGGAGCCCGCCGTGTCGCTCGTCACCACTCCCGCCAGCAAGCTCGCCACCTGCAGCAGCTGCACGGGCACCCGGGTCACCGAGATCACGATGACCCTCACCGACGGGTCGGTCGTCGACTTCACCTCCTGCCACTCCTGCGAGACCAAGACGTGGACGCAGGACGGCGTCGCCCTGGACCGCCCGACCGTGCTGGCCAAGGCGCAGAAGCACAAGGCCTGACCGCACCGGCCTGACTGCACCGCGCCTGACAGCACAGCGGCCTGACAACCGGGCCTGACCGGGCCTCGCTAGGGTCGCGGCATGGCCCGCGACCTCTCGAACATCGTCAAGGCGTACGACGTCCGGGGCACGGTCCCCGACCAGCTCGACGCCGACACCGCCCGCGCCCTGGGGGCCGCGTTCGCCCGGTTCGCCGGTGCGCCGGCCGTCGTCGTCGCGCGGGACATGCGCGAGAGCGGCGTCGAGCTGGGGGCGGCCTTCGCCGACGGCGTGACCAGCCAGGGCGTCGACGTCGTCGACGCGGGGATGGGCTCGACCGACCTGCTCTACTACGCGGCCGGCATCCTGGAGATGCCCGGCGCGATGTTCACCGCGAGCCACAACCCGGCGAAGTACAACGGCATCAAGATGTGCCTGGCGGGCGCGAAGCCGATCGGCCAGGAGAGCGGCCTGGTCGACATCCGCACCGAGGCCGAGCAGTTCCTCGACGACGGGGTGCCGACGGGTGCGTCGACCGGCAGCACGACGCAGCGCGACCTGCTGGCCGACTACGCCGGCTACCTCAAGGGCCTGGTGCCCGGGCTCGACGCGATCCGGCCGCTGAAGGTCGTCGTCGACTGCGGCAACGGCATGGGCGGCTTCACCGTCCCGACCGTCTTCGAGGGCATGCCGCTCGAGGTCACCGAGATGTACTTCGAGCTCGACGGCAGCTTCCCGAACCACGAGGCCAACCCGATCGACCCGGCGAACACGGCCGACCTGCAGGCCCGCGTCGTCGCCGAGGGCGCGGACCTGGGGCTCGCCTTCGACGGCGACGCCGACCGCTGCTTCGTCATCGACGAGCGCGGCGAGATCGTCAGCCCCTCGACGCTGACGGCGCTCATCGCCGAGCGCGAGCTGGCCCGCGAGCCCGGCAGCACGATCATCCACAACCTCATCACCAGCCGCTCCGTGCCCGAGGTCGTGACCGAGAACGGCGGCACGCCCGTCCGCACCCGGGTCGGGCACTCGTTCATCAAGGCCGAGATGGCCCGCACCGGCGCGGTGTTCGGCGGCGAGCACTCCGGCCACTTCTACTTCCGGGACTTCTGGAACGCCGACTCCGGCATGCTCGCCGCGCTGCACGCGCTGGCCGCGCTCGGCACCCAGGAGGGCACGCTCTCCTCGCTGCTGACGCGGTACGCCCGCTACGTCGCCAGCGGCGAGATCAACTCCACCGTCGAGGACCAGGCCGCGAAGGTCGCCGAGATCAAGGCGCGCTACCCCGACGCCCCGCAGGACGAGCTCGACGGGCTGACCGTCGACCTCGGCGACGGCGCCTGGTTCAACGTCCGCGCCAGCAACACCGAGCCGCTGCTGCGCCTCAACGTCGAGGCTCCTGACGCCGCCACGATGGAGCGGGTGCGCGACGAGGTCCTCGGCCTGATCCGCGGCTGAGCCGTCCGGATGCACCAGCCCGCGGCAGGCAGCCGACGGCGGCTGCTCGCCGTCGTCGGGCTCGCGGTCTCGGTGCTCATCGGCGCCGGCGCGTGGCTGGACCACGCCATGAGCCGACTGCCCTACTGAGCAGGTCCCTGCGCGAGGCGGACGCCTCCACCCCGGGCAGCGCCCTGACGGGTAGCCGTGGCGCGGGATCAGAAGGGTGGCGGTTCCGGACCGGGGTCGAGGTAGCCGTCCGGCGTGAGCCAGCGGCCGTCCCGGTGCTGCAGGGTCCGGCCGCCCTCGTGCAGCTGGGCGTGGTGCAGGTGGCAGACCAGCGCGTAGTTGCCGAGGTCGGACGGCCCGCCGAGGGCCCAGTGCCGCACGTGGTGGGCCTGGCACTCGCTGTGCCGGCGGCGGCACCCCTTGACGATGCAGCCCCGGTCGCGGGCGACCAGCGCGCGGTACTGGCCGGCCGTGACGGTGCGGGTGCTGCGCCCGAGGTGGAGCACCTCGCCGGCACCGTCGAGCACGACGTGACTGACGTCGGCGTCGCAGGTCATGCGCAGCAGCCGGCGACGCGTGAGCAGCGCCTGGGACGCGGGGAAGGTGGCGGGGGCGCAGCCCGGCTCACCGGCGAGCGTCTCGGCCCGGACGACGACGTGGACCTGGGCCCGGCTGCCGCCGTGCCCGGGCAGCAGCCTCTCGCAGCCGAGGGCGTGCTGCGCGAGGGAGGCGAGGGCGTCGGCCCGGCGGGTGCTGGCGTCCCGGTCGTCCGGCTCGCCGTCCTCGTCCCGCGCGCGGCGGTCGCCGTGGACCAGCGCGTCCAGCGCGGCGAGCAGGGCCTGTCCCGGCTCGGGCTCGAGCAGCGCGTGGACGCTGACGCAGCCGTCCGGCAGCTCCGCCGCCGTGCAGCCGACGCGCTGCCGCTGCCGGCGCTCCTGCTCCTGCGCCAGCTCGGGGCTCACAGCGAGCGCGCGCTCGCGGAGCTCGCGGCACAGCGACGGCGGGTCCAGCGTCCGGGCCAGCGTGACGAGGGCGGACGCGCTCTCGGCGACGACGTCGGGGCCGATGCCGCGCAGGCCGGCCACCATCGCCGAGCAGTGGGCGGCCGTGGTGCCACCGTCCACCAGCAGGTCCCCGACCGGCCGCGAGGTCCTCGGTCAGCCGCCTCGACAGCGCGACCTTCGCCCGGGCGGCGGCGTCGGACAGGGCCAGGGTGGCGCCGAGCCAGCCCGCGGTGCTGGCCCGGCCGACCGCGACGTAGGAGCGCGCGCGGTCGACGGCGGCGACCTCGACGAGGGCCAGCCCCGCCACCGACTCGGCGGCGCGCAGGAGGGCCGCGGTGTCGACCAGCGAGCCCTGGGTGACGGAGCCGTCGGCCTGCGCCCGGGCGAGCGCGGCGACCGCGGCCTGCAGGTCGGCGACCAGGGGGTGCACCGGCGCGCGCCGGCTCTCAGCGGGCTCGGGGGCGGGCTCGGCGCGGGGCCGAGGCGGCGTCAGCGGGCAGGTCGGTGAACGGGTCGGACCAGGAGCGGTCGCCCGCTCCTCCACCCTGCTCCCCGCCGTCGAACACGTGTTCGATCCTACGCGTCGACACCACACCTGACCAGCACTTCTTCTCCTGGCGAACAGCCTCGGTGGGGGCAGGGGCGGCCTCCGCTGCGGACCGCGGGGAGGCTCCTGCCGGCCTCCGGCGCCGCGGAGCGGGACGGCGTCGGCGGGGAGCGTCGAGCGGCGCTGCCGGCACGCCGGGCGCGCTCGCTAGGCTGCGGCACATGAAGCTCGACGCCGCCCTGCTCGACATCCTGGCCTGCCCCGACTGCAAGTCGCCCCTGCGGGCCGACGAGGCGGCGAACAACGGCCAGGGTGAGCTCGTCTGCACCGGGTGCGGCCTGGCCTACCCGGTCCGCGACGACATCCCCGTCCTGCTCGTCGACGAGGCGCGCAAGCCCTGATGGGCGCTCCCGACGTCCTCGACGACGCCGGGCTGCTGGAGCAGCGCGACCCGGGCGGCATGCTGCGCGCGGTCGCCTCGAGCGCCGCGCAGGTGCGCGAGGCCGCCGTGCTCGCCGCCGAGGCCGGGCTCGACCGGCTGCGCGAGGAGGGCCGGCCGCGGTCGGTCGTCGTCTGCGGCATGGGCGGCTCGGGCATCGCCGGCGACGTGCTGGCGGCGGTCGCCGGTGCGGGCGCCCCCGTCCCGATCCTCACCCACCGCGGCTACGGCCTGCCGACCTGGGTCGGCGCCACCGACCTGGTCGTCGCGGTGTCCTGCAGCGGCTCCACCGAGGAGACGCTGTCGGCCACCGAGGAGGCCGTGCGCCGCGGCTGCCGGCTGCTCGTCGTCGGCGCGGTCGACAGCCCCGTCCACGCGCTGGCCCAGCGCGGGCGCGGCCTGTTCGTCCCCGTGACGCAGGGCCGCCAGCCCCGCGCCTCGGTGTTCGCCCTGTCGACGCCGCTCGTCGTCGCCGGGCACGCGCTCGGCCTGCTGCAGGCACCGCCGGAGGCCGTCGAGGCCACCGCCGTGCAGCTCGAGCTGCTCGCCGGCCGCTGCCGCCCCGACGCCGAGGTCGTCGTCAACCCGGCCAAGCGGCTCGCGCTCGAGCTCACCGGCACGCTGCCCGTGCTGTGGGGGACCTCCCCGATGGCCGGCGTCGCCGCGTACCGGGCGGCCTGCCAGCTCAACGAGAACAGCAAGTACCCGGCCACCTGGGGCGTGCTGCCCGAGGCGAACCACAACCAGGTCGTCGGCTTCGACGGCCCCTTCGCGGCCGGGCCGCGCGACATCTTCGCCGACCCCGACGACGACGTCCCCGGCCGGCCGTCGCCGCTGCACCTCGTGCTGCTGCGCGACACCGAGGAGCACCCGCAGACCGCGCGCCGCGCCGACGTCAGCACCGAGCTGGCGCAGGAGCGCGGCGTCGGGGTGTCGAGCCTGCTGGCCGAGGGCGCGAGCTCCTTCGAGCGGCTGGCCTCGCTGGTCGGGCTGCTCGACTGGGCGAGCACCTACCTGGCGCTGCACGAGGGCACCGACCCGACGCCGGTCGACGCCATCACCGCGCTCAAGCAGCGCATCGCCCGCTAGCGCCGGCGCCGCCGGCGGCGGGCAGGGGCGCTGCCGCTCGTGGTCCGCAGGGCCAGCGCGGTGAGGCCGGGGCCGAGGTCGCGCTCCTGCACCTCCCACGCGCCGCCGAGCACCTCGGGCACCGCCCGGTCCAGCCAGTCGTGGGCCTCGCGCCGCCCGTCGTCCCCGACGACGACGCCGACCACCTCCCACTCGCCCGGCCGGCGGACGGCGCGGCGCACCACCGGCCAGATCTCGGCGTGGTCGACGACGGGGACGCCGGCCGGCCAGTCCAGCTCCGGCAGGCGGCTCCCGCGCCGGCTGTTGCAGACCCGGTGGGCCAGCCGCAGGTTGTCGTCCTCGTTGCCGCCGCCCCGGGCCCGCGGGACGACGTGGTCGACGCTGCCGGCCTCCCGGCTGCCGCGCGGCGCCGCCGGGTCGACGTCGTTGCCGCACAGCCAGCAGGCGGGCCCGTCGCGGTCGGCGAGGGCGAGCGGCGAGAGCATCACCGTCGAGTCTGCGCGCCCGGGCGGAGCGGCGCCAGGCGGTGCGCGACCTAGGGTCGCGGGATGCCCTCCGACGTCGCCGACCTGTCCCTCGCGGACGCCGGCCGCGCCCGGGTGGTGTTCGCCGAGCGGGCGATGCCCGTGCTGGCCCGGCTGCGCGAGCGCTTCGCCGCCGAGCAGCCGCTGGCCGGCCTGCGGGTCGCCGCCTGCATGCACGTCACCCCGGAGACCGCGGCCCTCGCCCGGGTGCTGCTGGCCGGTGGCGCGGAGGTGCACCTGGCGGCGTCGAACCCGCTGAGCACGCAGGACGACGTCGCCGCGGCGCTGGTCGAGCTCGGCGTCGGGGTGCAGGCCCGCCACGGCGCGGACCGGGCGACCTACGCCCGCCACCTGGTCGCCGTGCTCGAGGCCCGTCCGCACCTGCTGCTCGACGACGGCTGCGACCTGCTGTCGGTGCTGCACGGCCCGCGGCCCGACCTGCTCGAGGGCGTCCGGGCGGCCTGCGAGGAGACCACCACCGGGGTGCTGCGGCTGCGGCAGATGCACGCCGAGGGGGCGCTGCGGCTGCCGGTGGTCGCCGTGAACGACACCGCCGTGCAGCTGCTGGTCGCCAACCGGCACGGCACGGGCCAGTCGACGCTGGACGCCGTCGTCCGGTCCACCGGCACGCTGCTGGCGGGCGCGACCGTCGTCGTCGCGGGGTACGGCTGGTGCGGCCGCGGGGTGGCGTCCCGGGCGCGCGGGCTCGGGGCGTCCGTCGTCGTCACGGAGGTCGACCCGGGCAGGGCGCTGGAGGCGGTGCTCGACGGGCACCGGGTGATGCCGATGGCGCAGGCCGCCCCGCTCGGCGACGTCTTCCTCACGACGACCGGCAGCCGCGACGTGCTGCGGGCCGAGCACTTCGCGGCGATGCGCGACGGGGCCGTGCTCGCCAACGCCGGGCACTTCGACGTCGAGATCGACGTGCCGGCGCTGGCCGCCGCGGCGGTGTCGGTGCACCGGGTGCGGCCGCACGTCGACGAGCACGTCCTGCCCGACGGGCGGCGGCTGCTGCTGCTCGCCGAGGGCCGGCTGGTGAACCTGTCGGCCGCCGACGGGCACCCGGCCGCCGTCATGGACGTGTCGTTCGCGGTGCAGGCGCTGACGGTCGAGCACCTGTCGCGCACGGCCCTGCCGCCCGGGGTCCACGAGGTGCCGCCGGCGATCGACACCGAGGTCGCCCGCACCCGGCTGGTGGCGACGGGCGTCGGCATCGACGTCCTGACGCCGGCGCAGGAGGCGTACCTGTCGAGCTGGCGTGCCGGCGGGTAGCTACCGGCTCGGCTCCGGCGTCGTCGAGGAGTTCCGCTGCGCCGCGGGCCCGGCGGGCTGGCGCTACGTGGCGACCCGCACCGACGGGCTCGCCCTCGACCTCGCCGTCGACGCCGCCTGGCGGCCGGTGCGGCTGCTGCTGACCGGCCCGGCGGGCGAGCTGCGCGGCGGCGCCGTCGGGCCCGAGCTGCTGTGGCGGCGCGGCGAGGACGAGCACCGGGCCGACGCGGCGGGGTTCACCGGGGACAGCCCCGTGTTCGCGCTGGTCACCGCGCGGATGCTCGGGCTCGCCGTCGGGGGGACCGCGCGGGTGCGGCTGGTGGCGCTGTCGCCGGCGCTCGGCGCGCTCACCGTCGAGCAGGGGTGGGGGCGCACGCCCGACGTCGAGGGGGTGCAGCGCTGGGAGGCGGCCGACCTGGCCACGGGGGAGCGGCGGGTGGTGCACCTCGCGGACGACGTCGTCGTGGACGCGGACGGCGTCGCGCTGCTGACCCTGACACGGGTGTGACCGGGTTCTCGGCGTCCGGCTGGCAACCCTGACACGGTTGCGGTAACGTCGTCGGCGATGGCCACGCTCACGATCCACGAGGCCGCGCAGACCACTGGCTGGTCCGCGCGGATGCTGCGCTACGTCGAGCAGCTCGGACTCGTGGAGCCGTCGCGCTCGGCGTCGGGCTACCGGCTCTACGGCCCGGCCGAGCTGCAGCGGCTGCGCACCCTGCGTGAGCTGCTCGAGACGTCCGGTCTCGAGCTCGGCGACGTCGGCCTCGCGCTCAGGCTCCGCAGGGAGCCCGGGCTGGCCGCGTCGCTCGACGCGTGGTTCGAGGCGGAGCCCCGCCGACCTGCAGCACCGATCGACACCGACCGGCCCGTCACCGACGGCGACTGGCTCCGCTTCGAGCAGGACAAGCACCAGCACCTGCTCACCACCCGATCCGCATGAAGGAGCACCTCTTGAGCACCCCGACGCTGACCCCCGGTCAGGACTTCAAGGTCGCCGACCTCTCCCTGGCCGAGTTCGGCCGCAAGGAGATCCGGCTGGCCGAGCACGAGATGCCCGGCCTCATGGCCATGCGCGAGGAGTTCGGCACGAGCAAGCCGCTCGCCGGCGCCCGCATCATCGGCTCCCTGCACATGACCATCCAGACCGCGGTGCTCATCGAGACGCTGGTCGAGCTCGGCGCGCAGGTCCGCTGGGTGTCCTGCAACATCTTCTCCACCCAGGACCACGCCGCGGCCGCCGTCGCCGTGGGCCCGAACGGCACCGTCGACGCCCCCGCCGGCGTGCCGGTCTTCGCCTGGAAGGGCGAGACGCTCCCCGAGTACTGGTGGTGCACCGAGCAGGCCGTGAACTGGCCCGCCGGCGAGCAGCCCAACATGATCCTCGACGACGGCGGCGACGTCACGCTGCTGATCCACAAGGGTGCCGAGTTCGAGAAGGCCGGCGTCGTGCCGACCACCGACGAGTCGCACTCCGAGGAGTACGCGGTCGTCCTCGACACGCTGCGCCGCTCGCTCGCCGCGACCCCCGACCGCTTCACCAAGATCGCCGCCGGCATCAAGGGCGTCACCGAGGAGACCACGACCGGCGTCATGCGCCTGTACGAGTTCTTCAAGGCCGGCACCCTGCTGTTCCCGGCGATCAACGTCAACGACAGCGTCACCAAGAGCAAGTTCGACAACCTCTACGGCTGCCGCCACTCGCTCGTCGACGGCATCAACCGCGCCACCGACGTCATGCTCGCCGGCAAGACCGCCGTCGTCTGCGGCTTCGGCGACGTCGGCAAGGGCTCGGCCGAGTCGCTGCGCGCCCAGGGCGCCCGCGTCATCGTCACCGAGATCGACCCGATCTGCGCGCTCCAGGCCGCCATGCAGGGCTACCAGGTCGCCACCCTCGACGACGTCATCGGCACCGCCGACGTCTTCATCACCACGACCGGCAACAAGGACATCATCATGGCCGACGACATGGCCAAGATGAAGCACCAGGCCATCGTCGGCAACATCGGCCACTTCGACAACGAGATCGACATCGCCGGTCTCGCCAAGGTGCCGGGCATCACGCGCAACAACATCAAGCCGCAGGTCGACGAGTGGGTCTTCGAGGACGGCCACTCGATCATCATGCTGAGCGAGGGCCGCCTGCTGAACCTCGGCAACGCGACCGGCCACCCGAGCTTCGTCATGTCGGCGTCGTTCACCAACCAGGTGCTCGCCCAGATCGAGCTGTTCACCAAGACCGACTCCTACCCGCTCGGCGTGTACGTGCTGCCGAAGCACCTGGACGAGAAGGTCGCGCGCCTGCACCTGGACTCGCTGGGCGTGAAGCTCACCAAGCTCCGCAAGGACCAGGCGGAGTACATCGGCGTCGACGTCGAGGGCCCGTACAAGGGCGACCAGTACCGCTACTAGTCGCACCGCACGCCCCGGCCGGCCCGGTCTCCCCGCAGCGGGGAGGCCGGGCCGGTCTGCGTGCGGGGCCTGCAGGCGCGCGGATCCTCTGCGGCCGCCCGGCGCAGCCTCGTGCCCCGCGCGGGCTGGGGGGCTGGCGTCGTCGTGCTGGACCCGACCGGGTCCCGCGCGTCGGGCCGCAGGGTCAGCCGGGCAGGGCGAAGCCGCCGCCGGTGGGCTCCGGGCGCGACGAGGCAGGTGCAGCAGCCGAGGTGGGGGGAGCCGTCACCGGCGCCGCAGCAGGGGGCGCCCCGGGGTCGGTCCCCGCGACACGGCGCGGCGGGAGCCGGGGACGACGCCAGGGCCGCCTCGCCCCCCATCCGCTCCTGCGCCCGTCGGGTCCGCTCCGCCAGCACCGCCGACAGCACCGCCCAGCCCGGGGCGTCGCCCGGCGGCGGCGGGCTGATCCGCGCCACGACGGCCGCCACGAGCCGCCCCCCGAGGTCCTCGCGCGCCTGCGGCGACAGCTCGGAGGACCGGGACAGCAGCGCGCGGGCCTGCAGGGCGAGGTCGTCGGTCAGCCCGGACAGGTCGAGGCTCGCCGCCCAGCCGGCCAGCGGCGGCGGCATGACGGCGACGGTGCCGCCCCGCGACGGCACCCGCTCCTGCAGGACGAGCGTCCCGGCGAGCAGGTCGCCGACGCGCTTGCCGGACGGGTGCAGCAGCGAGCAGGCCAGCGCCGCGAAGCCGAACGTGATCCCGGGCTTCTCCAGGAAGGACCCGGACAGGCCGCGCACCAGGGCGTGCCGGAAGGCGATCGGCCCGCCGTCGTCGCGCACGGTGCGCAGGCCGAGGGCGGCCTTGCCGGGGGTGCGGCCGCGCAGCGCGGTCTCGAAGCCGACCGGGTAGACGACGGTCGCGGTGACCAGCACCAGCACCAGGACGGTGGCGTCGGCGGCGTCGGACCCGGTGCCGAGGGCGTAGGAGCCGGCGAACAGCAGCAGCAGCAGCGCGAGCTGCAGCACGCCGTCGAGCAGCGCCGCCAGGCACCGCGAGGGCAGCGCCGCCGGGCGCAGGTCGAGGGCGACGGCCTCACCCGTCACGAGCCGGTCCACGGACCTAGTCTGCCCGAGTGGACCTCGACGCGTACGTGTCCGCGCACCGTGCGGAGTGGGACCGCCTCGAGGCCCTGCTCGGGAAGGCCCGGCGCCCGCGGCGGCTGACGGGGGAGGACGCCGACGCCGTCGTCGACCTGTACCAGCGGACGGCGACGCACCTGTCGGTCGTGCAGAGCGCGGGCCGCGACCCGCAGCTCGTCGCCCGGCTGTCCGGGCTGGTCGCGCGCGCCCGGGCCGCGGTCGCCGGCACCCGCCAGCCCGCGCTGGCCGACGCCGCCCGCTTCCTGCGCGTCGGCTTCCCCGCCGTCTGCTACCGGACCCGGTGGTGGTGGGCGGCGAGCGCGCTGGCGTTCGTCGTCGTCGGGCTGGGCGTTCGGGGTGTTCGTCGCGAACGACCCGGCGGTGCAGCTGGCCCTGGCGACGCCGGAGGAGACCCGGCAGCTGGTCGAGCAGGACTTCGAGGGCTACTACAGCTCGGCCCCCGCGCAGGACTTCGCGGCCCGGGTGTTCACCAACAACGCCTACGTCGCGGCGCAGGCGATCCTGTTCGGCGTCCTGCTGGGCCTGCCGGTGGTCTACGTGCTGCTGCAGAACGCGCTCAACGTCGGCGTCGCCGGCGGGCTGCTGGCGGCGAACGACCGGCTCGGGCTGTTCTTCGGGCTGATCCTCCCGCACGGGCTGCTGGAGCTGACGGCGGTGTTCGTGGCCTGCGGCCTCGGGCTGAAGCTCGGCTGGACGGTCGTCGACCCGGGCGCGCGCACCCGCACGCAGGCGCTGGCCGAGGAGGGCCGGGCCGTCGTCAGCGGCGCCCTCGGCCTGGCGCTGGTGCTGTTCGTCAGCGGCCTGGTCGAGGGCTTCGTGACGCCGAGCGGGCTGCCGACCTGGGCGCGCATCGGGATCGGCGTCGTCGTCGAGGCGCTGTTCCTCGCCTGGGTCTTCGTCCTGGGCCGCCGCGCCGTGCTGGCCGGCGAGACCGGGCGACCTCGACGCGTCGCGGCGCGGGGACGTCCTGCCCGCGTGACCCTCGTCCTGTGGGACCTCGACGGCACGCTGCTGCGGGCGGGGCAGGTCAGCCGCGACGCCTTCGAGGCGGCCTTCACCCACGTCACCGGCCGGGTGCCGGCAGCTGGCGGGGGACGTCTCCTTCGCCGGGCCGCACCGACCCGTGGATCGCCCGCGCCGTCTGCGACGCCGAGGGCGTCGACCCGGAGCTGTGCGGCCCGCTGCTGGCGCGCCTGCCCGTCGAGCTCGCGGCCCGGCAGCGACCGGCTGCGCGCCGAGGGCGTGGTGCTGCCGCACGCGCGCGCGACCCTGGCGGCGCTGCCGCACGTCCGGCACGGCGTCGTCACCGGGAACCTGCGCGCGACCGCGCGGACCAAGGTGACGGCGCTCGGCCTGGCCGACCTGCTCGACCTCGACGCGGCCGCGTACGGCGACGACGGCCCGACGCGCGACGCCCTCGTGCCGGTCGCCCTGGCCCGGGCGGGTGCGGCCGCAGCGGACGCCTGGGTCGTCGGCGACACCCCGCACGACCTCGCCTGCGCCCGCGCCGGCGGCGTCCGCTGCCTGCTCGTCGCGACCGGGTCGCACCCGCTTCGACGAGCTGGCCGCGCTGGGCGCCGACGCCGTGCTGCCCGACCTCGAGGGCGCGGTCGGCGTGCTGCGGCGGCTAGCGCCAGCCGCCCTCGTCGACGCCGCCGGGCACGTCGGCCGCCGGGTCGTAGGGCTCGCGGGTGTAGACGAACGTGGCCAGGCGCAGCTCGCGGCGGCGACACCTCGAGCACCTCGCCCGCGTAGTAGCCGTCGAGCCCGAGCCAGCGGCCGTCCGTCGAGCGGCCGGAAGCGCGACGCCCGGCCGCCGCGGCCGAGCCCGGACAGGTGCAGCAGCCCGTCGGGCGTCGCCCGCAGCACGGACGGCGACGGGCCCCAGTACCAGGGGCCGAGCACGTCGAGCGGCACCGGCGGCGGCGAGCGGGCGTCCACGCCTCGACGACGCGCGGCTCGGCCTCGCGGACGACGTCGAGCATCCGGGTCGCGACCGACATGTCGAGCCCGGAGGTGGTGTTGGCCAGCAGCACCGCGCCGGTCTGCTCCTCGCGGTCGACGAGCAGCATCGCGAGGAACCCCGGCATCGAGCCGCCGTGCCCGACCAGCGTGCGCCCGTCGGCGCGCATGCACCTGCAGCCCGAGCCCGTAGGCGGACCAGCCCGGCCGACGTCGGGTCGACACCGGCGGGCACGCACATCTCGGCGAGCGTGTCGGCGGCCAGGACGTCGCCGGTGTCGCCGAGCAGGAAGGCGCCGAAGCGGGCGAGGTCGGCGAGCGTCGCCCAGAGCTGCCCGGCGGGGGCCATCGCGCCGGCGTCGTGCTCGGGCTCGGGCAGCACGACGTCGGCCCACGGGTGCACGGCGAAGCCGGACGCGGCCGCGCCGGACGGGCGCGTCGTCGTGCGGGTCATGCCGAGCGGCAGCAGCACCTCGTCGCGCACGACCTCCTCCCAGCTGCGGCCGCGCAGCCGGGCGGCGAGCTGGCCGAGCAGGCCGAAGCCGAGGTTCGAGTAGTGGAAGCGGCGACCGGCGGCGAGCACCCGGTCGGCGTCGGTGAGCGCGAGGTCCTCCAGGGGGCCCCCGGGCGTGCGCTCCCACCAGCCGCCGGGGCTCTCCGCGCCGACGCCGGCGACGTGGGCGAGCAGCTGCCCGACCGTGACGCGGCCGAACGGCGTGCCCGGCAGGTGGTCCTCGAGGGCGTCGTCGAGGTCGAGCAGGCCCTCGTCGCGCAGCCGCATCACCGCCACCGCCGTCACGGGCTTGGTGATCGAGCCGAGCCGGTACTGGACGTCGTCGGGCGGGCCGGGGACGTCGCCGCGGCCGCACGACCACGCCAGCCCGCCGTCCCGCACGACGCCGGCGACCAGCGACGGCGCCCGGCCGTCGCGCTGCGTCCGCGCGACCAGCGGGAGCAGCCGGGCGGTGGTGGACGGGAGCAGCCCGGCAGGCTCTGGCGGGAGAGCGGTCACCCGTGGGAGGCTAGCGGCGGGGGACGGGCGGAGCCCGTCGTGGCGCACGCGGCCGACCCCCTCGGGGAGGACCACCCCCAGCTCGTCCCGTGTGCTCGTCCGCGCGCCGCCTGCCCCCGGTGCGGCCTCCGCTGTCGCAGGAGCTCCCGTGCTGGCCGATCCTGTGCGCGTGTCGGCGGTCGCCGCGGCGCGCGAGGTCGCCCGGCCGGCCGAGTCAGGGCTGCAGCGGCTGACGTCGGTGGCCGGGCGGGTGCTCGGGACCCGCTTCGCCTTCCTGTCGCTGATCGACGCCGAGGTCGAGGACCTGCTCGCCCCCGCCGGCCCGGGCGGCGACGAGCTGCCCTCCGCCCTGCCCACGAGCAGCTCGGTCTGCCAGCACCTCGTCGCCCTGGCCGGGCGGCCGCTGCTCGTGCCCGACCTGACCGCCGACCCGCGGCTGCGCGACCTCGTCGAGGTGCGCGAGCTGGGCATGCGCAGCTACGCCGGCTTCCCCGTCGTCGACCGCGACGGCGCGGTGCTCGGCGGCCTGTGCGTCGCCGACGACGTCCCGCGCACCTGGACCTCCGACGACGCCCTGCTGCTGTGCGACCTCGGCCTCGCGGTGTCCGACGAGCTGTCGGCGCTGGTCGGCATCCGGGCGCTCGAGCAGTCGCGGGACGAGGAGCGCCGGCGGGCCGCCGAGCAGGCGGCGATGCACCGGGTCGCGGCGGCCGTCGTCCGGGGGGAGCTGCCGCAGCGGGTGCTGCAGCAGGCCGCCGACGAGCTCGTCCTGCTGCTGCGCGCCGAGGCCGCCCTGGTCCTGCGCTTCCGCCCCGACGGCGGCACCTCCGTCGTCGTCACGGCCGGCCCGGTGACCTCGACGGGGCGGGCCTGGTCGTGGTTCGGCAGCATGCTGCGCGAGCGCCTGGGCACCCTGACGTCCTTCCCGGCCTCCGAGGACCAGCCCTGCGCGGCCGTGCCCGTGCGGGTCGGCGGGCGGGTGTGGGGCGCGCTCGTGGTGGTGCTCGGCGAGGACGGCAGCGGCGGACGGGTCGAGCTGCTCGAGCAGCACGCCGACTTCCTGGCCCTGCTGCTGGTCAACGCCGAGGCCCAGCTGCAGCTGCACCGCCTCGCCCGCACCGACCCGCTGACCGGTGCCGCCAACCGCCGGGTGTTCGAGGAGCGGCTGGCCACCGAGCTCGCCCGCTGCGCCCGCAGCGGCGGCTCCCTGCTGGTCGGGCTGCTCGACGTCGACCTGTTCAAGCAGGTCAACGACGAGCACGGGCACGAGGTCGGCGACGCCGTCCTGCGGGCGCTGTCGGAGCGGGTCGGCGACCTGCTCGACGAGAGCGGCCTGCTGGCCCGCCTCGGCGGCGACGAGTGGGGCCTGCTGCTGCCCGGCGACGCCGACCCCGTGGCGACGCTCGACGGCGTGCGCACCGCCGTGGCCGCCGAGCCGCTGGCGGGCGTGGCGGTGACGGTGACGGTGGGCGGGACCGTCGTCGACGGCCGCGTCGACGGCGAGGTCACCGCCGACGACGCCCTGCGCCGCGCCGACGCCGCGCTCTACGCGGCCAAGCGCCAGGGCCGCGACGGCGTCGGGCTCGGCTGACCGCAGGACGCGGCTGCCCCGGCCCGGCTGCCCGACCCGGCTGATCAGGGCCGGGTGCGGTACCGGTAGGACCCGCCCGGCACCAGCGACCCGTACAGCGCGCGCCCCGGGTTGTCCCGCCCGACCTGCAGGTAGGCCGACGTCGTCCCCTGCCCGGCGCCCCAGGCCGACAGCGCCCGCAGCAGGGCCGTGCCCACCCCCTGCCGCCGCGCCGACGGCACGACCGCGACCTGGAAGACCCCGAGCCACGGACCCTGGGCGACCCCGCGCGCCACGCCGACACCTCGCCGTCGCGCACGAGCCGGGCGTGGGCGACCGGGTGCCGCACGGCCTGCAGCATCGACCGGGCGACCTCGCGCTCGGCGTCGCCCCCGCGCCCGTCGACCGCCCACCAGCAGTCCAGCCAGGCGTCGTCGAGCTCGGCCACGACGGCGTCGGTCGGCCCCCGGGGAGGGCACCGGTGAGCAGGTCGACCACGGGGGACGCCGTCCAGCCGCGGTCGGCGAGGGCGGCGTCGAGCTGCGGGTCGGCGACCTGCACCCGCGGGGGCAGCAGCCGCCCGTCGTAGAAGTCCTCGACGGCGCCGAGCAGGTCGTCGAGCGGGGCGGGGCTGTCGACCAGCGGCAGGGCGCTGTTGGCCCGGGAGGTCACCCCGGCCGAGGCCCGCAGCAGCCAGCCCTCCAGCTCGACCTGCTCGCGGGCGGGCCAGGCGGTGGCCGCGAGCAGGTGCAGCTCGGAGCTCAGAGCCGTCCCTCGGCCTTGAGCGACAGGTAGGCGTCCGCGACGGCCGGGGCCAGCGCGTCCGGCGGGGCGTCCACGACCTCGACCCCCCGCCGCCGCAGCAGCGCCGTCAGCCGGCCCCGCTCGGCCCGCGCCCGCTCGGCCGCGGCCGCGTCGTACACGGCGGCCACCGCCCCGCGCCCGGTCGCCATCTCCTCCACCCGCGGGTCGGCGACCGCGGCCAGCACCACCGTGTGGCGGGCGGTCAGGGCGCCGAGCACCGGCAGCAGGCCCTCCTCCAGCGGCGCGGTCTCCAGCGACGTGAACAGCACGACCAGGCAGCGCCGCCGGGCCCGCCGCAGCACCTCGGACACGGTGCGGCGGTGGTCGGTCTCGACGAGCGCCGGCTCCAGCCGGGCCATGACGTCGACGAGCCGCGGCAGGACGTCGTCGCGGCCCGCGCCCTCGACGGCGGCCCGCAGCTCGCGGTCGACGGCGAGCAGGTCGACGCGGTCGCCGGCCCGCACCGCGAGGGCCGCCAGCAGCAGGGCGGCGTCGAGCGCGGCGTCCAGGCGCGGGGCGTCGCCGACCCGGCCGGCCGAGGTGCGCCCGGTGTCGAGCACGAGCAGCAGCCGGCGGTCGCGCTCGGGCCGCCAGGTGCGCACCACGGTCTCGGTGCGCCGGGCGGTGGCCCGCCAGTCGATCGAGCGGACGTCGTCGCCCTCGACGTACTCGCGCAGGCTGTCGAACTCGGTGCCCTGGCCGCGCACCCTCGCGGCGACCCGGCCGTCGAGCTGGCGCAGCCGGGCGAGCTTCTCGGGCAGGAAGCGGCGGGAGGTGAACGGCGGCTGCACGCGCACCCGCCACGGCACCTCGTGCCGGCCCTGCCGGGCCGCCAGCCCGAGCGGGCCGACCGAGCGGACGGTCACCCGGTCGGGCAGCCGGTCGCCGCGCCGCGTCGGCAGCAGCGTCGTGGTCAGCACCCGGCGCTCGCCGGGCGGGCACGTCGAGGCTGCTGCACCCGCGGGGAGGCCCCGGCCGAGGGCACCCAGGCGTCGCGCAGCACGCCGCGCACCGGCCGGCCGCCCGGGTTGGTCACCCGCAGGTCGACCGTCGCACGGGTCGCCCAGCCGGCACGCCGTCGCCCCCGCCCGCTCCAGCCGCAGCGCCGACACCGGCCCGGCCCGCACGACGTCGACGGCGACCAGCACGGCGAGCAGTCCGGCGACGGCCAGCACCGTCAGACCCGACGGCACGAGCAGCACCGGCACCAGGCCGAGCAGGGCGAGCAGGGCCGCGCGCCCGGTGAGCGCCACCGCCTAGCGCGGGCACCGGGACCGTGGAGAGCACGCCGTCGAGCACGCCCTCGGCGGTCACGCCCTCCAGCTCGGCCTCGGGGCGCAGCGCCACCCGGTGCCGCAGGGTCGGGCGGGCCAGCGCCTTGACGTCGTCGGGGGTGACGAAGTCGCGGCCGGACAGCCACGCCCACGCCTTGCTGGTGGCCAGCAGCGCCGTCGAGCCGCGGGGCGACACGCCGAGCTGCAGCGACGGCGAGGAGCGGGTCGCCCGGCAGACGTCGACGACGTACCCGAGCACCTCCGGCGACACCGACGACCTCGCGCACCGCGGCGCGGCCGGCGGCGAGCTCGGCCGGCCCGGCGACGGGCTGCAGGGCCGACAGGTCGCGGGGGTCGAACCCGGCGTCGTGCGCGGACAGCACCCGCACCTCGTCGTCGCGCTCGGGCAGCGGGCACGGTGAGCTTGAGCAGGAAGCGGTCGAGCTGCGCCTCGGGCAGCGGGTAGGTGCCCTCGTACTCGACCGGGTTCTGCGTGGCGACGACGACGAACGGGTCGGGCAGCGGCTGGCGCGACGCCGTCGACGGTGACCTGCCGCTCCTCCATCGCCTCCAGCAGCGACGCCTGCGTCTTCGGCGGCGTCCGGTTGATCTCGTCGGCCAGCAGCAGGTTGGTGAAGACCGGGCCGGGCCGGAAGGCGAAGTCCGACCGGCGGGCGTCGTAGACCAGCGAGCCGGTGACGTCGCCCGGCATGAGGTCGGGGGTGAACTGCACCCGCTTGGCCTCCAGCGACAGCGAGGCCGCGAGCGCCCGCACCAGCAGGGTCTTCGCGACGCCGGGGACGCCCTCGAGCAGCACGTGGCCGCGGCAGAGCAGCGCGATGACGAGCCCGGTGACGGCGGCGTCCTGCCCGACGACGGCCTTGCCGACCTCCTCGCGCAGCGCCACCAGGGCCTCGCGGGGGTCGGTCGCCGCCGCCGGCTTGCGCCGGGGGGCGCGCTTGCGCGGCGGGGGGGTCGTCGGCTCGGTCACGGGGTCGATCCTCCCCCAGCCTGCCGGGCCAGCACGTCGAGGGCGTCGGCGAGCCCGACGAGGGCGGCGTCGTCGGGCGGGGGCGGGCCGTGCAGCAGGCCGTCGACGTCGGGGGCCGGCCGCCCGGTGCGCTCGACCAGGGCGGCGACCAGCGCGGGCCGGTCGACGCCGGGTGGCAGGCCGAGGCGGCGCACCAGGCGGGCGCGGGCGGCGCTGCGCAGCGCCTCGGCCGCCCGGTCGCGCGCCCCGGACGCGCGGTACAGCCGGGCCCGCCCCTCGACGGCCTCGGCCGACCGGACGACGACCGGCAGCGGCTCGGGCACGACCCGGCCGAGCCGGCGCGCCCGCCACAGGGCCAGCACGGCCGCGGCGACCAGCAGCTGCAGCGCGCCCGGACGCACCCAGTCGGGCAGCAGCTCCGACAGCGGGGTCTGCCCGCCGTCCTCGACCTCCCGGCCGGGCGCGGGCACCAGCCAGCGCACCTCGTCGGCGCCACCGAGCAGCCCGAGCGCGAGCGCCGCGTTGCCGCGCTCGTCGAGCCGGTCGTTGGTGAGCAGGGCCCCCGCGCCGAGCAGCGTGGTGCGGGCGGCGGGCAGGCGCAGCAGGGTCGGGCGGCCGCCGCTGGCGTAGCAGCCGACGGCCTGGTCCGCCGCGGGCCCGGTAGGTCAGGCCGCCGAGCTGGACGTCGCCGGCCAGGGCCGCCGCCGGCAGGTCGCAGGCGGGCCGCCGCTGCTCCACCTCCACGGGGGCGCCGGCGTCGACGGGCGAGCCCGAGCGCGTCGAGGTCGTCCTGCTCGGCCTCGAGCGAGCACCAGCTCACCCGGGTCGGGCGGACAGCCGGGCGAGCTCGCCGTCGGTCAGCGACGACGGCGACGGGCACCAGCAGCGTGGTCCGGGCGGTGCCCTCCAGCGCGCCCTCGAGGGAGTCGACCCGCCGGACGTCGACCCCGCGGTCCTCCAGCAGCGTCGCGAGCGCCCGCGCGCCGGCGGGGGAGTAGCTGCCGGGCTCGAGCCGGCCGTCCGGTCCGGTGCGGGTGAGCAGCGCGCCGACGACGAGCGCCGACCAGCAGCAGCGCGCCGACGAGCACCGGGCCGCGGGCGGAGCGAGGCTGCTGGCCAGCGTCGGGCCCGTGGCGGTCTCCGCGGCGGACGGGGCCGTCAGCAGGGACGAGGCGACCCGGGCCCGGGACGACGCGCTCGTCGACCGCGACGAGCCGCGCGTAGCCGTCCGGCGTCGGCGTGCGCCCGCCGTACCAGACCTCGTCGAACAGCACGGCCGCGGCCCGGCCAGGTCGTCGGCGACGTCGGGCAGCGCGGCCCCGCCGTCGCGCGCGACCTCGCCGGCGGTGCGCCCGGGGCGGGCGTCGAGGACGCCGCGGCCCTCGAGCTCGCGGACGACGGCCCGCAGCCGCTCGCGGACGGCGTCGGCGAAGCGGCCCTCCGCGGCGGCCCGCTCGGCGGCCTCCCGGTGCCCCGCGGCGCGTCAGCCGGTCGCCGGCGTCCAGCGCGCCGGCCCGCGGTCGCCCTGCGCTGCAGCGGCCCCAGCCGGACGAGGACGGCCCCGACGACGCGCGACCAGCAGCAGGAGCAGCAGCACGACGCCGCCCCGGCCGCCGGGGACGCCCGGGACGCTGTCGAGCAGGTCGCCGAGCGCCGTCGAGGACCCGGCGCAGGACGCGCAGCAGCAGCGGGGGCTGGGCGTCGCGGTAGGGCCGCCGCGACAGCTCCTCGCGCGCGGCGGACCGGGCGCCCTCGCGGGTCAGCCCGTCGAGCGCGGCCTGGCCGAGGCGCAGGCTCACCGGCGCTCGGCGGCCGCCGCCTGCAGGGCGACGTCGAGGCCCTCGGCGCGCATCCGCCGGTCGACGTAGAGCAGGGCGGTCACGCCGGCGGTGAACGGCGCGACGAGGGTCGAGGCGACACCGGTGCCGAGGGCCGACAGGACCACCGCCCGCGTCGTCAGGCTCTGCGCCGCCTCGCCGGACAGCGCGGACAGCGGCCCGCCGTCGCCGGCGAACAGGGCGAACGGCAGCTGCAGCAGCTGCGACGACGATGCTGCCGACGACCAGCGCCAGCAGCAGGACGCCCGAGCACGCGCCAGCTCGAGCGGCGCACCAGCCGCCAGGAGCGGCGCAGCGACGTCGTCACCGGGACGTCCTCCAGCACGACGGCGGCCGGCGCGAGCGAGAAGCGGACGTAGGCGAGGGCGGCGAAGACGACGGCGGCGAGCGCCAGCAGCCCGCCGAGGCGCGACGCCCGGCGCCGCCCAGCGCGGCGGCCGAGCCCGGCGGCCGCCGGCGGCGGCGAGCAGCAGCGGGCCGAAGGCGAGGACGGTGAACAGCAGCGAGCCCGCGACCAGCCGGCCCAGCTTGCCGCGGGTGGTCGCCCACAGCTCGGCCAGCGACATCGGCTCGCCCAGCACCGCCCGCCCCGCGATCGCGCTGATGAACCCGGTCAGCAGCGCGCCGGTGACGGTGCCGAAGAGCAGCGCAGCGAGCCCGCGCCGACCGCGCCCGCCAGCAGCCCGACGAGCTCCTCCGGGTCGCCGGCCTCCAGCGCGACGGTGTCGACGTCGAACAGCGGCCGCAGCACGGTCAGCAGCAGCGAGCAGCTGCAGCGAGCGTGGTCGCCAGGGCGATCACGGCGGAGACGCCGAGGACGCGGCCCGCGGGTAGCCGCGGACCAGCCCGACGGCGCCGTCGAGCAGCTCGCCGAGCCCGAGCGGGCGCAGCGGGACGACGCCGGGCCGCGGGGCCTGCGGCACCGCGCGAGCCCCAGCCGGACCCGCTCCAGCCGGACCCGCCCCCAGCCGCCGGCCGGCGCCGTCTGCGCGCCCCGCCGGCCTGCCCCTGCCAGCCGGCCTGCCCCTGCCAGCCGGACGGCGGCGTCGGGGTGGGAGGCGCCGAGGAGGGAGGAGCCGCGTCCCGCGGCGGCGCGCCCGCCGGCTGGGCGTCCGTCGGCGGGACGGGTGCTGCTCCGGGTCGCTGCCCCGGGCTCGCCCACCCGCCGGTCGTCGGATCGCTCATCGGCTCCCGTCCGCGTCGTGCCCGTCGTGCCCCGGCGTCCGTCCGGGCTCCTGGCGCGGCAGGTCCTTGCCGCCGCCATGCTGTCACGGGCGCGCCGGGCAGGCGCTCCGAGCGGCGCGGGTGCGACCATCGACGGGTGGGACGCGCAGGGGCGGACGCCGTGAGGGGCGCATGAGGGGGAAGGTGCTGGTCGTCGACGACGACCCGGCACTGGCCGAGATGCTCGGCATCGTGCTGCGCGGCGAGGGCCTCGAGCCCGCGTTCGTCGCCGACGGCAGCGCCGCGCTGGAGGCCTTCCGCCGCGACCGGCCCGACGTCGTCCTGCTCGACGTCATGCTCCCCGGCCTGGACGGCATCGAGGTGTGCCGCCAGATCCGCGCCGAGAGCGGCGTGCCCATCGTCATGCTGACCGCCCGCAGCGACACCGTCGACGTCGTCCTGGGGCTCGAGAGCGGCGCGGACGACTACGTGGTCAAGCCGTTCAAGCCCAAGGAGCTCGTCGCCCGGGTGCGGGCCCGGCTGCGGGTGCGCGACGACGCCGACCCGGAGCAGCTGAGCATCGGCCCCGACGACGACGCCGTCGTCATCGACGTCCAGGGCCACCGCGTCAGCCGCACCACCGCCGGCGAGGTCGAGCAGCTGTCGCTCACCCCGCTGGAGTTCGACCTGCTGGTGGCGCTGGCCCGCAAGCCGCGCACGGTCTTCACCCGCGAGGTCCTGCTCGAGCAGGTCTGGCACTACCGGCACGCCGCCGACACCCGGCTGGTCAACGTCCACGTGCAGCGCCTGCGGGCCAAGGTCGAGCGCGACCCGGAGCACCCGCAGGTCGTCGTCACCGTCCGGGGGGTCGGCTACAAGGCCGGTCCGCCCTGACGACGCCCGACCTGCCGCCCGCCCTGCCCGCCCGCCCTCGCCCCCTGCCCCTGCCCCCGCTCCAGTGTCCGACCGCCGCCGGTCCCGGTCCCGCCCCTGCCCGCGCGCCCGGCCCCGCCCTGCCCCCCCGCCACCACGCCGTCGCGGCCGCGCGGCGGGCCGTCGTCGGCGCGGCGGTGACGGCGTCGCAGCGCTGGCGCCGCTCGCTGCAGACCCGGGTCGTGTCGACGACGCTGCTGGTCTCCGGCGTCGTCGTGCTGCTGCTGGCCACCCTGCTGCTCGACCAGGTCGGGCGGGGGCTCGTCGACGCCAAGGAGCGCTCGTCGCTGTCGGAGGCCCGGGCCGGCTCGCTGCAGGCGCAGGTCCGGCTGGACGCCGCCGGCAGCCGCGAGCAGCTGCGGGTCGAGGCGCTGCTGACCGCCGTCACCGAGGAGCTCGGCCAGCGCGGCGCGACCGGGCAGCTGTACGACGTCGTGCTGGCGGGTCCGGCGGGGTCGACCTCCTACGCCTCCGGCGGCGCCCGGCTGCGCGACGTCCCGCAGGAGCTCGTCGACCGCGCGCAGGGCTCGAGGTCGGCCTACACGTACGCGCGGACGAGCCGCGGCGGCGACACCGTCGACACCCTGGTGGTCGCGAACGAGCTGACCACCGGGCTCGGGCCCTACCGGCTGTTCCACCTGTTCCCGCTGGTCGAGGAGCAGCAGACCTACGCGCTGGTCCGCCGGACGGCGGCCGCGGCCGGGCTGCTGCTCGTCGGGCTGCTGGCGCTCATCGCCCTGCTGGTGACCCGGCAGGTCGTGTCGCCGGTGCGGCTGGCAGCCCGCACCGCCGAGCGGCTCGCCGCCGGGCGGCTGGAGGAGCGGATGGCGGTGCGCGGCGAGGACGAGCTGGCCCTGCTGGCCGAGAGCTTCAACAGCATGGCGGCCTCCCTGCAGGAGCAGATCCGCCGGCTGGAGGACCTGTCGTCGGTGCAGCGCCGCTTCGTCTCCGACGTCTCCCACGAGCTGCGCACCCCGCTGACGACGGTCCGGATGGCCGCCGACGTGCTGCACGAGGGCCGCGGCGGCTTCCCGCCCCACGTCGCCCGCAGCGCCGAGCTGCTGCAGACCGAGCTCGACCGCTTCGAGGAGCTGCTCGTCGACCTGCTGGAGATCAGCCGCTACGACGCCGGGGCCGCCTCGCTCGACGCCGAGCCGGCCGACCTCGTCGGGCTCGTCGACCGGGTGCTGCAGCGCGCCGAGGCGCTGGCCCGGGTGAAGGGGTCGGCGCTGGTGCTGCGCTCGGACGGCCCCGTCGTCGCCGAGGTCGACCTCGTGCGCCTCGAGCGGGTGCTGCGCAACCTGGTCGTCAACGCCGTCGAGCACGGCGAGGGCCGGCCGGTCGAGGTGCAGGTCGGCGGGACCCGCGACGTCGCGGCCGTCGTCGTGCGCGACACCGGGGTCGGCCTGCAGCCCGGGCACGCCGACCAGGTGTTCACCCGCTTCTGGCGCGGGGACCCCTCGCGGGCGCGCACCAGCGGCGGCACCGGCCTCGGGCTGGCCATCGCCCGCGAGGACGTCCGGCTGCACGGCGGCGAGCTCGACGCGTGGGGCGAGCCCGGCCGCGGCGCGAGCTTCCGGGTCACGCTGCCCGTGCGGGTCGGCGCGCCGCTCGGCCCGAGCCCGCTGCCGCTGCAGGCCGCCGGTGACGACGTGAGGCGGCCGCTCGCCGGCCTGCTGCTGGCCGCGGGTGCTCTCGGGGGTGCTCGCGGGGTGCGGCCTGCCGCTGCCCGGCGGGGTGCGCACGCCCGGGCTGGTGCCGGAGGAGCGCCCGCGCTCCGGCGGCGTCGCCGTCCTGCCGCCGGGGCCCGCGCCGGGGGCGACCCCGCGCGACCTCGTCGAGGACTTCCTCGCCGCGCAGAAGAGCCCCGAGGACGACCACGCCGTCGCCCGGCAGTTCCTCACCCCCGAGGCCGCCGAGGCGTGGGACGACGACGCCGGCGTCCGGGTGTACGACCCGTCGAGGCCCCTGGTGATCGAGCAGACGACGCCGGAGAGCGTCCGCGTCGTCGCCCAGCTGGCCGCGGTCGTGTCCCCCGACGGGTCCTACCGGCGGGCCTCCGGCTCGGTCAGCGACGACTACCGCGTGGTCTGCCAGGGCGACCGCTGCCGCATCGCCGACCTCGAGCCCGGCCTGCGGCTGTCGCCCGGAGACCTCGTGCGCTCCTTCGCGCCGCGCGCCGTGCACTTCCTGGCGCCGTCGTCCGGCGAGGCCACGGCCGGGGCGCACCTGGTCGCCGACCTCGTCTGGCTGCCCCGCACCCAGCAGGCCACCCGGCTCGTGCAGGCCGTGCTCGACGGGCCGTCGCGGGCGCTGGAGGACAGCGTCGCCTCGGCGGTGCCGCCGGGCACCCGGCTGCTCGGCCCGGTGCGGACGGCCTCCGACGGCACCGTCACCGTCGACCTGTCCGGCGAGGTCGCGCGGCTCGACGACCCCGCCCGCCAGCGGCTCTCCGCCCAGCTCGTCTGGACCCTGCGCGGCCTCGGCACCGGGTTCAGCCGGCTGCGGCTGCGGGTCGAGGGCGGGGCGTTCCCGGTCGACGGCAGCTCCGCGCCCCAGCCGGCCTCGTCGTGGCCGGCGTACGACCCCGAGCGGCTGCGCCCCCGCGCCCCCGCGCTCTACCTCGAGGACCGCGCGCTGCGCAGCCTGGTCGACGGCGGGCTCTCCACCAGCGCCGCCACCGAGGGGCAGCTGCCCGTCGACCTCGCCGCCGCCAGCCCGGACGGCTTCCTCGCCCTGCTGACCAGCACCGGCGACGGCGAGGTCGCCCTGCGCACCGGCCCGCAGGCCGGCCCGTTCGACACCGTCCGGGCCACCGGCGCGCTCACGTCCCCGACCTGGGGCAGCGGAGAGCAGGGCCTGTTCCTGCTGCGCCGCGGCGGCGTCGTGCTGCTGCCCGCCGAGGGCCCGCTGCAGGAGGTGCCGGTCGACGGCGAGTCGCGGCCGGTCCGCCGCCTGCAGGTCGCCCGCGACGGCGTCCGGGTGGCCCTGCTCGTCGGCGACGCCGAGCGGCCCGACCTGCTCGTCGGGCGGCTGCAGGCCGGCCCCGACGGCCCGCGGGTCGTCGGGCTGCGCGAGATCGTGCCGACCCTGGGGCGCGTGGTCGACCTGGCCTGGGAGACCGGCACCAGCCTGGTCGTGCTGGCCGACCAGCCGCTCGGCGTGCTCCCCGTGCGCCTGGCCGTCGACGGCTTCGCCGGGCCGGCCTTCGACAGCCGACTGCCGCAGGGCGTCACACCTGTCGCCCTCACCGCCGCCGCCGGCCGGCCGCTGGTCCTGGCCGGGCGCAAGGCGGGCGAGCAGGTCGACCGGCTCTACCGCGACAACGGCAGCGCCTTCGTCCCCGAGGCCACCGGCCGCGCGCCCTTCTACCCGGGCTGACCCTCCGGACCGGGCCCGTCCGCAGGGGCCCCGTCGCCGGTTCCGGGCCCCGCCCGTCCACACCGGCCCCGCCCGTCCACAGGGAGCCCACCCGCAGGAGCCCCGCCCGTCCACACCGGCTCCGCCCGTCCACACGCGGCTCCCTCGCAGGCCCCGGGCGCCGGCCGCCCGGGCGACGGTCGTCAGGTGCTCCGCGACCTGCTCGACCTCGTCCTGCCGTCGGCGTGCGCCGCGTGCGGGGTGCCCGGCAGCGACCTCTGCCCCGGCTGCACCCTGTCGCTGGCCGAGGAGCCGGAGGTCCGGCGCACCCCGGGGCTCTGCGTCGGCGTGGCCGGGCCCTACGGCGGAGCGGCCCGCGACGCCGTCGTCGCCCACAAGGAGCGCGGCCGCCTGCCGCTGGCCCGCCCCCTCGGCGGCGCGCTGGCCGCGGCCGTGGCCGCCCTGGAGGTCCCCGGCCCGCTCGTGCTCGTGCCGGTCCCGTCGACCCGGGCGGCCGTCCGGGCGCGCGGCCACGACCACGCCCGCCGGCTCGCCCGCTCCGCCGCCGCCGCGCTGACCGCGTGCGGCCTGCCCGCCGTCGCGGTGCCGCTGCTGGTCCACGTCCGGGCCGTCGCCGACCAGGGCGGCCTGGACGCCGGCGCCCGGGCCGACAACCTGCACGGCGCGCTGGGCTGCCGTTCCCGTCCCCGCGGGGCGCTGGTCGTCGTCGACGACGTGCTCACCACGGGCGCCACCGTGCGGGAGGCCGTCCGGGCGCTGCGGGCGGCGGGCGGCGACGTCGTCGGGGCGGCGGTGGTCGCCGCGGTGCCTGCCGCCGCGGCGGTGCAGGTGCCGGGGCGGCCGCCCGCCGCCGCGCGTGCGGCGGTCCCGGTCCCGGGGGACCGTCGGAACCCGGTCGGGTGACACCTTGCGGTCGGGCCTGTCCAGACGCCCGGCGGAGGTCTACCGTCCACCTCGACGCCATCCCGGCGCCTGTCGGCGACCCGCCGCGAGCGTGATGAGGAGCCCCCGGACACCACCTGCCGCACCCGCGGCGACGCCGGCAGCACCCCTGCTCGAGGAGGACTGCGTGGACATCGTCGTCAAGGGACGCAACGTCGAGGTGCCGGACCACTTCCGGGAACACGTCCGGGAGAAGATGGCCCTCTCGGAACGCCTCGACAGCCGGGTGCACCGCCTCGACGTCGAGCTCAGCCACGAGAAGAACCCCCGCCAGTCCGACCGCTGCCAGCGGGTCGAGATCACCTGCTACTCCAAGGGCCCGGTCATCCGCGCCGAGGCGTGCGCCGCCGACTTCCACTCCGCGCTCGACGCGGCCGCCCTCAAGCTCGAGGCCCGGCTGCGCAAGTCCCACGACCGGCGCCGGGTCCACCACGGCGGCAAGACCCCCGTGTCGGTCGCCGAGGTGACGGCGGCCCTGCCGTCCGAGCTCCCGTCGGCGCGGGTCCCCGCCCAGGAGGAGTCCGCGGTGGCCCTGCTGGAACGGCCCGAGCCCGTCGACGACACCGACACGCTGGTCGTCCGCGACAAGACGCACGAGGCCGAGCCGATGAGCACCACGCAGGCCCTGCACGAGATGGAGCTCGTCGGCCACGACTTCTACCTGTTCGTCGACGCCGAGAGCGGGCTCCCGAGCGTCGTCTACCGCCGCCACGGCTACGACTACGGCGTCATCCGGGTGCAGGCCCAGGGCTGACCCCGCACGACCCGTCCCGGGCGGCCTCCCTCCCGGGGGAGGCCGCCCGGCGCGCGTCCGCGCAGCCCCTGCGCCTCCCGTGGCAGGATCATCGCGCCGGACCTCACTCGACACCGGTGCACGCACGCTCCAGGAGGCCGCCTTGACCGACCAGCCCGAGCCGGGACCCGCGCCCGTCCCCCTGTCGGTCGAGCCCATCCGCGTCCTGGTCGTCGACGACCACGCCCTGTTCCGCCGCGGCCTGCAGATGGTGCTCGAGCAGGAGCCCGACATCGAGGTCGTGGGCGAGGCGTCCGACGGGTCCGAGGCCGTCGACAAGTGCGCCGACACGCTGCCCGACATCGTGCTGATGGACGTGCGGATGCCCAAGCGCGGCGGCATCGACGCGTGCACGGCGATCCACGAGGCCGTCCCCTCCGCCAAGATCATCATGCTGACGATCTCGGACGAGGAGGCCGACCTCTACGACGCGATCAAGGCCGGCGCCATGGGCTACCTGCTCAAGGAGATCTCCATCGAGGAGGTCGCGAGCGCGATCCGCGCGGTCCACGGCGGCCAGTCGCTGATCAGCCCGTCGATGGCCAGCAAGCTGCTCACCGAGTTCGCCTCGATGATCAAGCGGACGGACGACCGTCAGCAGGTCCCCACCCCGCGGCTCACCGACCGCGAGATGGAGGTGCTCAAGCTCGTCGCCAAGGGTCTGAACAACCGCGACATCGCCAAGCAGCTGTTCATCAGCGAGAACACGGTCAAGAACCACATCCGCAACATCCTGGAGAAGCTGCAGCTGCACTCGCGCATGGAGGCGGTCGTGTACGCCGTCCGCGAGAAGCTGCTCGAGATCACCTGACGGCGGGCGGGCCCTCCGGCTGGAGGTGGGCCAGCAGCACCATGTCGCGGGGCCGGCCGTCCCGGTCGCGGACGACCGACCGCAGCACGCCCTCGCGCACGAAGCCCGCGGCCTCGGCCGCCCGCAGCGACGCCGGGTTCTCGACGTCGACCCGCGCGACCACGCGCGGGTGCCCCAGGGCGTGCGCCCAGGCCGTGAGCAGCGCCGCCGCGCGCCGCGCCACCCCGCGCCCCCGGGCCGACGGGGAGGTCCACCACCCCACCTCGGGGGCGTCGTCCCGCCGGATGAGCACCGCGTAGCCGACCACCTGCCCGTCCTCCTCGACGGCCAGGCTGGCCGCCGCCCCCTCGGCCCACTGCCGCGGGTAGAGCGTGCGCACGGCGTACCGACCGTTCTCGGCCGTGAAGGGCACGGGGACGGGCACGAAGCGCGCCGTCTCCGGGTCGGCCGAGCCCTCGACCAGCGCGTCGACGTCGTCCTCGCGCCACGGCCGCAGCACCAGGCCGTCGCCCGCGAGGTCGGTCCACCGGCCGCCGAACGGGCGCCGGTCGCGCACCTCGTCGGAGGCCAGCAGCGAGCCGGTCCAGGCGTCGACCCGCCCGCCGCCCGCGCGCGGGCAGGCCGCCCCGCAGCGTCCCCTCCACCGTGAAGCCGGCCGCCTCGGCGACCGCCCGCGAGCCGGAGTTGCCGACCTCGGCCTGCCACAGCACCCGCTCCAGCCCGAGCGCGCCGAAGCCCCACCGGCACACCGCCCCGACCGCCTCGGCCGTGACGCCCCGACGCCGGGCGCCGGGCGCGGTCCAGTAGCCGACCTCGGCCGAGCCGTCGGCGATGCCCATCAGCGACACCGCGCCCAGCAGGTCCGCCGTCGTCGCGTCGAGCACGGCGAAGGAGGCCGAGGTGCCGTCCTCCCAGCCCTGCACGGTCAGGTCCTCGACGAAGCCGCGGGCGTCCTCGTGCGTGTAGGGGACGGGCACGGTCGTCCAGCGCTGGACGTCGGCGTCCTGGCAGGCGGCGAACACCTCGGGCGCGTCCCACGGCTCGAACGGGCGCAGGTGCAGGCGGCCGGCGGTCAGGGCGACGGGTTCCACGCCCCCGACCCTGCCAGGCGGCACGCCCTCGGGGGCGACCCCGTTCCGCCTAGAGTGAGCGGGAGGTCTCCCACCGAAGGAAGTGCTGTCCGTGGTCCTGTCCAAGCTCCTCCGTGCCGGCGAGGGCAAGATCGTCAAGCGCCTGCGGAACATCGCCGACGCGGTCAACGGCGTCGAGGAGGACTTCCTCGCGATGACGGACGCCGAGCTGCGCGCCGAGACCGACGTCTTCCGCGAGCGCCTCGAAGGACGGCGAGACCCTCGACGACATCCTCGTCGAGGCGTTCGCCGTCGGCGCGCGAGGCGGCCAGCCGCACGCTGGGCCAGCGCCACTTCGACGTGCAGGTCATGGGCGGCGCGGCCCTGCACCTGGGCAACATCGCCGAGATGCGCACCGGCGAGGGCAAGACCCTCACCTGCACGCTGCCGGCCTACCTCAACGCGCTGTCCGGCGAGGGCGTCCACGTCGTCACCGTCAACGACTACCTCGCCCGCCGCGACGCCGAGTGGATGGGCCGCGTGCACCGCTTCCTCGGCCTCGAGGTCGGCGTCATCCTGGCCAACGAGCAGCCGTCGGTGCGGCGCGGCCGCCTACGCCTGCGACATCACCTACGGCACGAACAACGAGTTCGGCTTCGACTACCTGCGCGACAACATGGCGTGGAGCCGGGCCGAGCTCGTGCAGCGCGGCCACCACTTCGCCGATCGTCGACGAGGTCGACTCGATCCTCATCGACGAGGCCCGCACCCCGCTGATCATCAGCGGCCCGGCCGACCAGGCCACGAAGTGGTACCAGGAGTTCGCCCGGATCATCCCGAAGCTCGTGCGCGACGTCGACTACGAGGTCGACGAGAAGAAGCGCACCGTCGGCATCCTGGAGAGCGGCGTCGAGAAGGTCGAGGACCAGCTCGGCATCGACAACCTCTACGAGTCGGTGAACACCCCGCTCGTCGGCTACCTGAACAACGCGCTCAAGGCCAAGGAGCTCTACAAGAAGGACAAGGAGTACGTCGTCCAGGACGGCGAGGTGCTCATCGTCGACGAGTTCACCGGCCGCATCCTGGCCGGCCGCCGCTACAACGAGGGCATGCACCAGGCCATCGAGGCCAAGGAGAAGGTGGCGATCAAGGACGAGAACCAGACCCTCGCCACGATCACGCTGCAGAACTACTTCCGCCTCTACTCCAAGCTCGGCGGCATGACCGGCACCGCGGCCACCGAGGCGGCGGAGTTCCAGCAGACCTACAAGCTCGGCGTCGTCCCCATCCCGACGAACAAGACGCCGCAGCGCATCGACGAGGCCGACGTCGTCTACAAGACCGAGGTCGCCAAGTTCGTCGCGGTCGTCGACGACATCGCCGACAAGCACGAGCAGGGCCAGCCGGTCCTGGTCGGCACCGTGTCGGTCGAGAAGAGCGAGTACCTCAGCCAGGAGCTGAGGAAGCGCGGCATCCCGCACGAGGTCCTCAACGCCAAGCAGCACGACCGCGAGGCGCAGATCGTCGCGCAGGCCGGGCGCAAGGGCGCCGTCACCGTCGCGACGAACATGGCCGGCCGCGGCACCGACATCATGCTCGGCGGCAACCCCGAGTTCATCGCGGCTCAGCAGCTGCGCGACCAGGGCCTGTCGCCGCTCGAGACGCCCGAGGAGTACGAGCAGGCGTGGCCGGGTGCGCTCGCCGCCGCCGAGCAGGCCGTCAAGGCCGAGCACGACGCCGTCGTCGAGGCCGGCGGGCTCTACGTGCTCGGCACCGAGCGGCACGAGTCGCGGCGCATCGACAACCAGCTCCGCGGGCGCTCCGGCCGCCAGGGCGACCCGGGCCTGTCGAAGTTCTACCTCTCGCTCGGCGACGACCTCATGCGCCTGTTCAACGCCGGCGCCGTCGAGGCGATCATGGACCGGCTGAACATCCCCGAGGACGTCCCCATCGAGTCCAAGATGGTCAGCCGGGCGATCCTGTCGGCGCAGACGCAGGTCGAGGCGCAGAACTACGAGATCCGCAAGAACGTCCTGAAGTACGACGAGGTCCTCAACCGCCAGCGCACCGTCATCTACGACGAGCGCCGCAAGGTGCTCGAGGGCGCCGACCTGCACGAGCAGATCCGCAACATGGTCGACGACGCCGTCGAGGGCTACGTCTACGCCGCCTGCGGCGAGGGCTACCCGGAGGAGTGGGACCTCGAGCAGCTGTGGAGCGCGCTCGGCACGCTCTACCCGGTGGGCATCCCGCTCGAGGAGGTCGAGGCCGACCGCTCGATCCTGTCCGCGGACTACCTGGCCGAGGAGCTGCGGGCCGACGCCCAGGCCGCCTACGACCGCCGCGAGGCCGCGCTGGGCACCGGCCCGGACGGCGAGCCCGTGATGCGCGAGCTCGAGCGCCGCGTGCTGCTGTCGGTCATGGACCGCAAGTGGCGCGAGCACCTCTACGAGATGGACTACCTGCAGGAGGGCATCGGGCTGCGCGCGATGGGCCAGCGCGACCCGCTGGTCGAGTACCAGCGCGAGGGCTTCGACATGTTCAACGGCATGATGGAGGCCATCAAGGAGGAGTCCGTCGGCTTCCTGTTCAACGTC
>CAWFHF010000011.1:0-65094 GCA_963815615.1 uncultured Actinomycetota bacterium
GTAGACCAGGCCGGTGAGGGCCGGGAACCAGTAGAACCGCACGGTCTCGGTCTCGATGAGCGCGGCGATCAGCAGGCCGCCGACGATCAGGGCGATGCCACGGGCACGTCGTGAGGCGGTGTCGTCGGTGAACGAGCCGTCGGCGGTGCCGGTACTGGCTCCCTTGCGCGTGCTGGTGTCGCTCATGGTTCCCCTCCAGGTGGTGCGCCGGCGGTGGCGCTCATGGATCAGGACGCGGGCGAGCAGCCGGTGATTGCACCGGCTGCCTCAGGGCTCGGCGAGCTCGGTGTCGGGCTGGAACGCGGCCCAGGCGAACCAGAACGCGTCCTGGTGCGGCAGGCGCGTCAGCCGGCGTCCACGCAGCGGTCCGTCGACGGCCACGCCCGCCAGGGTCCAGCGGCTGCCGGTCTCCCGGTCGGTGAAGGCGGTGCGCCCGGCGGGCCGGAAGGTCAGCCGTCGTCCGTCGAGCCGGGGGTCGAAGACGCCGGTGGCGCCGACGTCCCGGCCCGTGGTGGTGTCGTCGGTCTCGAGCGGGGAGCTGGAGCCGGCGGCCCACAGCACGGCGACGGGCTGAGCTCCGACGGTCGCGTCGACCGTGCGGTCGCGGCGGAGCAGGTCGTAGGACCAGGCGCGGCTGACGCCGCCGAACGACACCCCGGCGACCCGGACCATCGCCGGCAGCCGGTCGTCGACGTCGCCGCGGAACAGGAAGGGGCGGCCGGACACGTCGTAGCCCTCGTACGGGTTGACGCTCTCCAGCAGCTCGCCCTCGTCGCCGAGCGCGACCTGCAGGCCGGGATGGGCGTCGCGGGCCTCCCGCCACGGCAGCAGCGCCGACGGCAGGACCTGCAGCTCCTGGCCCGTCAGCTCACCCAGGACGGCCTGACCGAGCGGCTGGGGCCACAGCGACGTCGTCCGGCGGTCGAACATGACCATCGCCGAGCGGTAGAGCTGACCGCTGACCCCGAAGACCTCTGCTCGACCGTCGACCCGCCGGTCGAAGGCGATGCCGGTGTTGCACAGCGGGCACCAGGTGACGGCGACGGGCAGTCCGCCGAGCACGTCGTTGACGATCTCGTGGCGGACCAGCGAGCGCACGGGGTAGGCGCGGGCCTGCCCTGCGTGCTCGACCAACATCACCTGCTCGGTCTCCACCAGCAGCGCGTCGGCCTTCGCCCGACCGACCAGGACGGGCTCGGCGACCGCTGGGATGCCGTCGAAGGAGGCGCCGTCGTACAGCTCCGCCGGGTCGATGAGCGGCTCGCCCTCGGTGAGGGTCAGGCCCAGTCTGGCGGTCTCCGTCAGCTCGGTGGATGTCTCACGGCGGTCGGGCTCACCGGTGCGGGACGCGGGCGCGCTGCCGCAGCCCGTCAGCAACGCAGCGGCAGCCGCGGTCAGGGCGAGCAGCCGCACGCGCACACGTCCTCCGGGTCGAGGTCGGGAGCGGGTCACAGAGCGGGGGTGAAGCCGGACACGGCGGGCTGCAGCGCGACGAGCACGCGGTCCCACAGGCCGGTCACGAGAAGGACGCCGACGGCGACCAGCACGACACCGCCCGCGCGCTCGAGGCGCAGGCTGTGCCGGCGCAGGACGGCGAGACCGGCGACGCCGCGGTCCAGGGCCAGGCCGACGAGGACGAACGGGAGCCCCAGCCCGAGGGCGTAGGAGAACGCGAGGGTCGCGCCGCGGCCCGCGGACGCCGCGCCGTCGGTGGCGGTCAGGGTGAGGATGGCGGCGAGGGTGGGGCCGATGCAGGGGGTCCACCCGGCGCCGAAGACCACCCCCAGCGGGAACGCGCCGAGCAGCCCGCCGCGCCGCACCCGTGACAGGGCGCGGACGTCGCGCTCCATCACCGGTGGGCGCAGGACGCCCAGCAGGAACAGGCCCATCCCGAGGACGAGCACGCCGCCGACGGCCCCGACCACCTGGCGCTGCTCGGCGAGGGTCCGGCCGAGGCTGCCGAACGCTCCGCCGAGCAGGGTGAAGAACGCGGCGAAGCCCAGCACGAACAGCAGGCTCGCGAGCAGTGCCGTCCCCCGCGCGCGGGCGCCGCTGACCGGTCCGGCCCCGGCGAGGCCGCTGGCGAAGGCCAGGTAGCCCGGCACGAGCGGGAGCACGCACGGCGAGGCGAAGCTGACCAGCCCGGCCAGCAGGCTGACGCCGACGGCTCCGGCGAGCGGTGCCGACCCGGGGTCGAGCACCGTCAGGCCCGCACGCCGAGGACGTCCGCGACCGTCTGGCGCAGGGCCTGCTCGGTGAGCAGCCCGTTGTGGACCTTGCGGACGACGCCGTCGGCGTCGACGAACAGCGTCGTCGGCAGGCCGCCCGTGGTGTTGAACTCGCGCAGCAGGGCGTCGTCGGCGTCGCGGACGGTCGGGTAGGTGACGCCGCCGCGCTCGATCATCCGCGCCTGCGCACCGTCGGTGTCGTTGCTCTGCGGGTTGACGCCGACGAACTGCACCTTGCCGGCGAGCGCGTCCGAGACCTTCTCGAAGTCCGGGAGCTCGCGGTCGCAGATCGTGCACCAAGAGGCGTAGAAGTTGACGACGGCGGGCTTCCCGGTCGCGGCGAGGTCGAACGTGCCGCCGTCGAAGGTGGGACCGCTGAACGCCAGAGCCTGCGCTGTCCGGTCGTAGGAGACCTCCAGCTCGGCCGCACCCGCGCCTCCCGCTCCGGCCCCGGACGTGCTCACCGCGACGACGCCGGCCAGCACGAGCGCGGCCGCGACGGCTCCTCCGACGACGGCACGGCGACGGGCACCGGACCGCGCCGAGACGCGGGCTCGCGAGCGGGACGGGGCAGGATGCTGGGTCACGAGGCGCTCCAGGGGACGAGGACGGGGTGCGTTCCCTCAGACGCACGGACGGCCCTGGTGATTGCAGGCCCGCCTCCAGCACCGGCGACTCGGTCACCTGGGTGACCGTGTCCCGGCTCCTCCTGCGCGGGCGGTCGAACCTCTGCCGTGGAGCGGTCCCGTGAGGCCGGACCGGAGGGGGTGCAATCAGTGCGGGGTCTGCTGCGTCATGTCTCGCGGGTGCCCGAGCAGCGGGACCCGGACCAGGAGGTGGGCGACGGTGACTTCCTCGACGCCCTGCACGAGCACCTCGACCGGCTGCACAACCTCGCCCGCGCTATCACCGGCAACGCGCAGGACGCCGAGGACCTGCTGCAGGAGACCTGCCTGCTGGCGTTGCGCGGCTGGCGGCGGCAGCGCCCCGACGACCCCGGCCCGTGGCTCGCGACCGTGTGCCTCAACGCCTCCCGCAGCAGCCACCGCAAGCGCAGTGCCCGCCCGCAAGAGGTCGCAGCCGAGACGTGGTTGCTCGACCGGCCCGACGAGGACGCCGACACCGCTGCGCAAGCCCTCGCCGGCCTCGACGTCGGACGGCTCCGTCACGCGCTCAAGCGGCTGCCGGCCGTGCAGCGCGAGGCGATCACGCTGATGGACCTCAGCGGGTACACGGCTGCGCAGGTCGCGGAGATCACCGGCTCACCGCGTGGGACGGTCTTGGCGCGGGTCCACCGGGGACGCAAGGCCCTCGCAGCCCTGCTCGACGACAGGGAGGTGGACGGTGGCGCACGACCCTGAGACCGACGCCGCCCGCTACCTCGGCGACGACCTCGCCCCGGCAGAACGGGAGCGCTTCGCCCGGCACCTCCTGCCCTGCGACGCGTGCAGGAGCGAGGTCGAGCAGGGGCGCCGCGGCCGGGCGCTGCTCGAGGCGCAGCGCAGCGTCGTGCCGGTCGAGCTCCGCGACCGGATGCGGGCACTCGTCGACAGCGAGCCCGCGGCAGCGGTGTCGCTGCGCCGAAGGCGCCCGCGTGCCCGTGCACTGCTCGCGGTCGCCGCATCGCTCGCCGCTCTGCTCGTCGTCGGCGCGGCCGTCAGCGCGGTCGTCCGCACCCCGGAGCCGGCGGCGTTGCGTGAGGCCGTGCAGGACTTCGCCGCCGGACAGCTTCCAGGCGTCAGCCTGCCGAGCAGCCAGGCACCGGACCTGACGACCCTGCGCCTTCAGCCCGTGGGCGCCGGCGGCGGCAGCTACGCCGGCCTCGACGTCGACGGCTTCGCCTACCGCGACCCAGCCGGACGCCGCGTCGTCCTGTACCTGTCCGACCAGCCGTTCCCCGAGGCCCCCGACGCCCGCCGGCTCGCCGGCGCCGACGGGCCCTGGATCGCCGACCGTGGCGACGTCGTCGTCCTCTGCGCCCGCCTCCCGCACTCACTGCTCGTCGTCGGCCAGGACCGCGCACTCGTGCGCAGCACCGCCCTGGCACTCGGCGTCCTGTGAAGCTGCCGCTGGCCGCGCCGACCCCGACGGTCCCGGCGCTGCCTGTTCCCACGCGAGCCGAGCGCTGGGTTTCCGAGGGCGGCTGGCTCGTCGACCTCCTGCTGCCGTCCAGCGACAGGGGCGTCGCGCAGCAGGCCGTCGTCGTCGGCGTGGTCTTCCTCGCCCTGCTGCCGCGCGCATGGCGCGCCGACCTGACGCAGCTCTGGGCAGGCAGCCTGATCTTCACGTCGAGCCTGTTCGTGCTCCGCAGCCTGCACTGACACGAGCGGCGCGCCTGTGCCTGCGGCCCGAGGCTCGGTCACCACGACCACTCCGGGTGGTTGATCGACGGCAGTACACGCGGCGGCAGCGCGTCCGCTGCGAGCCTCGAAGGGATGTGATCGCACCCGCCAGGGTGTGCACTCGCGTCGGATGTGCCATCGACGACGGCGGCAAGCGGGCAGGAGTGCCGGCGTGACCGGGCGGCTGGGCCGTTCTCGGTCCTGTCGCGGGCTCGTGGCGCCGGGAGCGACTGCCGCCCGGTGGTGATCGTTCAGGTACGCACTGGACCACCCGCTGGGCGGGGAAATCAGCTGCATCACGTCGGCCGGAGCGTGCTGCCCGGTGTCTTGTCGTGCTCGCTCGTGCTGCTCCGTCCACGAAGATGACGGCCTTGGCACCGAGTTGGTCACGGACGCGTGACCACTACGTGACCAGTCGCAGCACGAAACAGCACGAAGACGACACTGGCCTCCTGCTCCTCAGAGCAGAAGGCCAGGTCACGGGGTGCGCCGCCAGGGACTCGAACCCCGGACCCGCTGATTAAGAGTCAGCTGCTCTAACCAACTGAGCTAGCGGCGCGTGTGCGGGGTCGAGACTAGCAGGGCGCGAAAGGCTCTCGTGACGCCCGCTGCTGCCGATCAGGACTGCAGCCGCCGCACCAGACGACGGCCCGCTCCCCGGAGGACGGAGCCATGACCGCTCCCACGACTGCGACCTCGACCGACAGCACCGCCCCCGCCCTGTCCGTGGCCGACCGGTGCGACCGGTGCGGCGCGCAGGCCTTCGTGCGCGTGGTCCTGCGCAACGGCGACCTGCTGTTCTGCGGCCACCACGGGCGCGAGAACGCCGTGGCCCTGGAGAGCGTCGCCCTGTTCGTCGAGGACGGCACCGGGACGATCAACACGAAGCCGAGCCCCAGCGCGTACTGACACCGCCCTGGGAGGTCAGGAGATCCGCAGGCCCTCGACGCGGCGGGCGGCGCTGAGCAGCTGCTCGAACTCCTCGGGGTGCTGCTCGGCCAGGGCGTCCAGAGCGGCGCGGCGGGCGCGGCGCTCGCGGACCTCGAGGTCGCCGCTGCCGGCGACGCCGAGCAGCGGCTGGCGCGGCCCGGGCTCGGGCGGGGGCGCAGCGACGGCCTTGCGGGTGCGGGTGACCGGCCCGGCCTTGGCGGGCTTCGGGGCGCCGCCGACGGGGGTCGCGAGGCAGGCCCGGCAGGTGGTGGCGTCACCGTCGTACTCGTCGGCGGCCAGCACCCGGCGGCACCGGTCGCAGCGTCGCCAGCCGCTCATCGCCCTCGTCCGCTCATCGAGGACACCGTAGTCGGCGGACTCCCGGCCACGGCACGCCGCCAGAGGCTGTGAACGGCGGTTAGCATCCGCGCATGCAGCGCACCCTCTTCGAGCCCGAGCACGACGCCTTCCGCGACGCCGCGCGGTCGTTCATGGCCAAGCAGGTCGCCCCGTTCCACGACGAGTGGGAGAAGGCCGGCGTCGTCGACCGGGGGGTGTGGCTGGAGGCCGGCAAGCAGGGCCTGCTGGGCATGGACGTCGCCGAGGAGTTCGGCGGCGGCGGGGTCAAGGACTTCCGCTACAACTGCGTGCTGAACGAGGAGGTCATCCGCGTCGGCGCGAGCGGCCTCGGGTTCACGCTGCACAACGACGTCATGTCGCCGTACATGGTCGACCTGACGAACGACGAGCAGAAGGCGCGCTGGCTGCCGGGCTTCTGCAGCGGCGAGCTCATCACCGCCATCGCGATGAGCGAGCCGGGCGCGGGCTCGGACCTGCAGGGCCTGCGGACGACGGCCCGCCGCGACGGCGCGGACTGGGTGCTGAGCGGCAGCAAGACGTTCATCACCAACGGCATCAACGCCGACCTGGTGCTCGTGGTCGCCAAGACCGACCCGGACAAGGGCGCCCACGGCTTCAGCCTGCTCATGGTCGAGCGGGGCATGAAGGGCTTCGAGCGCGGACGCAACCTCGACAAGGTCGGCATGAAGGCGCAGGACACCGCGGAGCTGTTCTTCGACGAGGTGCGCGTGCCGGCCGAGAACCTGGTCGGCACCGAGGGCGGCGGCTTCATCCACCTCATGGAGAAGCTCCCGCAGGAGCGGCTGTCGATCGCCGTGACCGGCGTGGCAGCGGCCCGTCACGTGTTCGACCTCACGCTGGAGTACTGCAAGAGCCGCACCGCCTTCGGCAAGCCGATCGGCAGCTTCCAGCACAACCGCTTCGTGCTCGCCGAGATGGCGACGGAGCTGGAGATGGCCGAGACCTACGTCGAGAAGGCGGTGCGCGAGCACAACGCCGGCCGCTTCGACGTCAAGGACGCCGCCATGGCCAAGTGGTGGTGCACCGAGATGCAGAAGAACGTCGTCGACCGGTGCGTGCAGCTGCACGGCGGCTACGGCTACATGCTCGAGTACCCGGTCGCGAAGGCGTTCGTCGACAGCCGCATCCAGACCATCTACGGCGGCACCACCGAGGTCATGAAGGAGATCATCGGGCGGACCCTCGGTGTCTGAGTCGATCGCGGCGCACCTGCGCAGCGTCGAGCTCGACGGCGAGGTGCTGCCGCCTCACTACCCGACCTGCCTGGGCTGCGGCCCGGACGCCGAGCACGGCTTCCACCTGTCCGCGCGACGCGACGGCGACGACGTCGTCGCGCGGCACGTGTTCACGGCGGCGCAGAGCGGCGGCCCGGGCATCGCCCACGGCGGGGCGGTGGCGACCGTCGTCGACGACCTGCTCGGCTACCTGCTGTACGTCGTCCGCAAGCCGGGCGTGACCCGGAAGCTCGAGGTCGAGTACCTCAAGCCGGTGCTGGTCGACGCGACCTACGAGGTGCGCGGGAGGGTCGACAGCGTCGACGGCCGCAAGGTGTGGGTGTCGTGCGAGGGCACCGACGCGGCGGGCGTCGTCTGCTTCCGCGGGACCGGCCTGTTCCTGGAGGTGCCGCTGTCGCACTTCACCGACGCGGTCGGGCCGGTCAGCCTCTAGGCGGGTCGGCGCGGGGGCGCAGGCCGTCGACCAGCGTGTCGATCAGGTGCTGCCACGCGTGCGCGTCGTCGCCGGCGGTGCCGTCGTCCTCGTCGTCGAGCGCGGCCAGCAGCAGGGAGCCGAGGCCGAGGACCACCGAGAAGCGGGCCAGCGCGTCCGGCGAGACGCGCGACTCGATCTGCCCGTCGGCCTGACCGCCCTTGACCATCGCGGCGAACCGGCGGCGCCGCCGGGCGAACACCTCCGCCATCAGCGTCGCGACCGCGGGGTCGCGGCGGGAGGCCACCAGCGCCTCCACGAGCAGCGAGCGGCGCTCCGGCTGCGGGCGCACGAGGCTCGCGCCGAGGGCCGACAGGACCGCAGGGACGTCGTCGGGGGCGGCGGTGGAGCCCAGGAAGTCGTCGAGCTCGCGGTCGCTGTGCTCGGCGATGGTGGCCGCGAACAGCTCCGCCTTGCTGCCGAAGTGCGCGTAGACGGGGCCGGTGCTCAGCCCGGCCGCACGGGTGATCTCGGCGATGCTCGCCCCGGCGTAGCCCTGGCGCGCGAACACCTCGGCGGCCGCGGCCAGGACCGCCGCCCGGACGTCGTCGCTGCTGAGCCCCGCGCGTCGGCCCACGGTCAGGCCCCCGGGCGGGGGAGGCGCGGGGCGCGGTGCTGCTCCACCCTGCTGCCCCCTCGTCGTCGGCGCCGCCGCCCGGACGTCGGGCGTGCGGACGGTACTGCGTGTGAACCGGGCCACAACGGGCCTTGACGCCGTCGGGCGGCCGTCCCTACCCTCGACAGCAGAAAATAACGGACGTTCTGATGGGACAGGTGCTCGTGAAGGTCACGCTGACGACGGCGGACGGGGCGCTCCACACCGTGGACGCCGAGGCCGGCTGGAACCTCATGGAGGTCGCGGTCAACGAGTCGGTCCCGGGCATCTACGGCGACTGCGGGGGCGAGGCGCAGTGCGCCACCTGCCACGTGCGGGTCGACCCGGAGTGGCGGGAGCAGACGGGGGAGCGCGGCGTCATGGAGCAGGCGATGCTCAACAACGCCTACGACGTCGACGACGCCAGCCGCCTGGCCTGCCAGATCGTCCTGACCGAGCAGCTGGACGGGCTGTCCGTCCAGGTCGTCGACAGCTAGGGAGCACCATGACCGTCACGGCCATCTCGCCGCACGCCGGCCTCAGCGAGGAGCAGCTCGCGGCCCGGCAGCGGATCATGGACCTGCCGCTCGAGCAGCTCGACCCGGGCGACCCCGAGGGCTTCCGCAACCAGGAGATGTTCTTCAAGTTCGAGCGGCTCCGCCGCGAGGACCCGGTGCACTTCACGGCCGAGGAGCACACGACGCTCGGCCCGTACTGGTCCCTCACCCGGTGGGAGGACATCATGGCGGCCGACGCCGACCACGAGTCCTTCTCCGCCGAGACCGGCATCGTGCTGTCGAACCCGAAGATCGGGTCCAAGCTCGGCATCGACGGCGACGCCCGCGCTGCCGACGGCTCCGTCCGCTTCGAGGAGCGCGAGGAGGCCGAGGTCGACGCGCGGCCGTTCCGGTCGCTGCTGAGCATGGACCCGCCCGACCACGAGGTGCACCGCGGCGCCGTCCAGGACGGGGTGTCGCCCAAGACGCTCAAGGACCTCGAGCCGGTCATCCGCGAGCGGGCCGGCGCGATCCTGGACGCCCTGCCGATCGGGGAGCCGTTCGACTGGGTCGACCGGGTGTCCAAGGACCTGACGGCGATGACCCTCGCGACGCTGTTCGACTTCCCGCAGGAGGACCGCCGCACCCTGACCTACTGGTCCGACGTCGTCACCGCGATGCCCGGTCCGGACTCGCTGGTCAAGACGCAGGAGGAGAAGACCCAGGTCCTGGGCGAGTTCCTCATGGCCTTCCTCGGGCTGTTCCAGGAGCGGATCCCCAAGGAGGGCGGCGCCGACTTCATCTCGCTCATGGCGCACAGCCCCCACGCCAAGGACTTCAGCATGGCCGAGCTGTTCGGCGACGGCGTCGTGCTGCTGGTCGGCGGCAACGACACCACCCGCAACACCATCACCGGCTCGGTCTACGCCCTGAACAAGTGGCCCGAGCAGTTCGACAAGCTCCGCGCCGACCCCAAGCTCATCCCCTCCATGGTGTCGGAGACGATCCGCTGGCAGACGCCGCTGACGCACATGACCCGCGTCGCCACCCGCGACGTCGAGCTGGGTGGCAAGACCATCCGCAAGGGCGACCGCGTCGTGCTCTGGTACGTCTCGGGCAACCGCGACGAGAGCAAGGTCGAGGACCCCGAGGCCTACGTCATCGACCGCAAGAACCCGCGCCAGCACATGTCGTTCGGCTTCGGGATCCACCGCTGCCTCGGCAACCGGCTGGCCGAGCTGCAGCTGAAGATCGTCTGGGAGGAGATGCTCGCGCGCTTCCCCGAGATCGTGGTCGTGGAGGAGCCCGTGCGGAGCCTCAGCAACTTCGCCAAGGGCTACGAGGAGATGACCGTCGTCCTGCCGCGAAGGCTCTGAGCGGGTGACCGGGGGGCCCGGCGTCGTCGTCGTCGGGGCCGGCCACGCCGGCTACCAGACGGCGGCGTCGCTGCGCCAGCTCGGCCACACCGGCCCGCTGACGCTGGTCAGCGACGAGCCGGACCTGCCCTACCAGCGGCCGCCGCTGTCCAAGGGCTACCTGCTGGGCGCGGTCGACGCGCGGCGGCTGCTGCACCGGCAGGAGAAGTGGTACGCGGACCAGGCGGTCGCGCTGGTCCGTGACCGGGCGGTGCGCATCGACCGGGAGGCCCGCGTCGTGGAGACGGCAGCGGGCACCCGGGTCCCGTACGCGCACCTCGTGCTCGCCCCCGGCGCCCGCAACCGCGACCTGCCCGTCCCGGGCGCCGATCTCGACGGCGTCCACGCCCTGAGGACCCGCGCCGACGCCGACGCGGTGGCCCTGCGGCTGCACGCCGGGCGCGCACGTGGTCGTCGTCGGGGCCGGCTTCATCGGCCTGGAGCTCGCCTCCGTCGCCGCCGCGCGCGGCTGCTCGGTGCACGTCCTGGAGCTGGCCGAGCGGCCGCTGCTGCGCGGCCTGTCGGAGCGGACGGCCGAGCTGGTCCGGCACGCGCACGAGGGCTGGGGCGTCGGCTTCGGGTTCTCCCAGAGCGTGCTGCGCCTGGACGGCGACGCCGGGCACGTGCGCAGCGTGACGACCAGCGAGGGCGCCACGCTGCCCGCCGACCTCGTCGTCTACGGCATCGGGGTGCTGCCGAACACCGACCTCGCGCAGCAGGCCGGGCTGGCCGTCGACGACGGCATCGTGGTCGACGCCCGCCTGCTCACCAGCGACCCCGACGTCTCGGCCGTCGGCGACGCCGTGCGCTTCCCGTGCGTGCACGCCGCCGGCGCGCTGACCCGGCTGGAGTCGGTGCAGAACGCCGCCGACCAGGCCCGCCACGTCGCGGCCCGGCTGACCGGCCGCGGCGACGGCCCCTACGACGCGCTGCCGTGGTTCTGGTCCGACCAGGGCGAGCTGAAGGTCCAGGTGGCCGGGCTGTCGACCGGCCACGACCACACGGTCGAGCTGGCGGCGGAGGAGCCGGGGAGCACGGTGCTCTGCTTCCGCGCCGGCGTGCTCGTGGCCGTCGAGACGATCGACCGGCCGCTGGACCACATGGCCGCGCGGCGGCTGCTGGCCGGCCCGGCCGGCGTCACCGTGCAGGAGGCCTCGCGCCCCGGCTTCGCCCTGGCCGGGGTGGCGGCGTGAGCCTGTCCATGCACTGCCCCTGCGGCCAGCACCTGGAGGGCGAGGACGAGGACGCCCTCGTCGCGGCCGCCGAGCAGCACCTGCGCGAGGCGCACCCGGGCCGCACCTACACGCGCGACCAGATCCTGTTCTTCGCCGACTGACCCTCAGGTCAGCAGGGCGGCCAGGGCCGTGCGGCGCAGCAGCTGCTTGAGCCGCGGAGCGGGGACGTCGGTGTCCGCGACGGCGGTGGCGTTGAGCAGGGCCAGCGCCGCGACGACGACGACGCCGGCCTCCGGCTCGGACAGGTCGCCGCGCAGGGCGGCGGCCGGCCCGCGCCACACCTGCTCGTACTCGCGCTGCCGGCGGCGCAGGGACCGGCGGACGTCGTCGGACAGCGCCCGCTGCTCGCGCACCCACACCCCGAGCAGGGCGCGCTCGTCGACGGCGAAGTCGACGTGCAGGTCGACCAGCCCGGCCAGGCCGTCGGCGGGGTCGGGGTGGGCGTCGCGGGTGCGCCGGGCGCCGTCGAGCATGCGGGTCATCGCCCGGTCGCAGAGCGCCTCGAGCAGGGCCTGCTTGCCGGCGAAGTGCCGGTACACGCCGGGACCGGTGATGCCGGCCGCGGCGCCGATGTCGTCGATGCCGACCGCGTGGTAGCCCTTGGCCGCGAACAGCTCCGTGGCCGCCGTCAGCAGCAGCTCGCGGCGCGGGGTGGCAGGCACACCGGGAGGCTAACGTCCGTTCACATGACCGCCCTGGACGCGCTGCTGCAGGACCTCCGCGACGAGCAGGCCGACCTGGTGCGGCTCGTCGACGGCGCCGACCTGCGCACGCCGACGCCGGCCCAGGGCTGGGACGTCGGGGACGCCGTCGCGCACCTGCGGGGGACCGACGTGCAGGCGACGGTCGCCGCGACCCGTCCGGGCGACTTCGTCGTGCCCGACGACCTCGACGCGCTTCCTGCAGGGCCAGCTCGACGAGGGGCGCGCGCTGGGGGAGCGGCTGCTGCCCGACTGGCAGGAGCGGTTCGCCGAGATGCTGGAGGCGTTCGCCGGCCTGGCGCCCGGGACGCGGCGTGCCCTGGTACGGCCCGCCCATGAGCCCGGCGTCGTTCGCGACCGCGCGCATCATGGAGCTGTGGGCGCACGGGCAGGACGTCGCCGACGGGCTCGGTGTGACCCGGACGCCCACCGCCCGGCTGCGCCACGTCTGCCACCTCGGGGTGCGCACGCGCGGCTTCTCCTACGCCGTCCGCGGCCGGACCGCACCGGAGGGGGACGTGCGCGTCGTGCTGACCGCCCCGGACGGCGGGACGTGGGAGTGGGGCGAGGGCCCCGACACGGTCACCGGTCCGGCGCTGGACCTCTGCCTGCTGGTCACCCAGCGGCGGCACCGCGACGACCTCGCCCTGCAGGCCGACGGCCCGCTCGCGCAGGAGTGGCTGGGCCTGGCGCAGTGCTTCGCGGGCGCCCCGACCGACGGCCGCGCCCCGCTGCAGGCACGCCGCAGCCCCGGCTCCTGAGAGGGGCCGGGGCTGCGGGCGGGGTGGGTCGCTAGACCGGGTTCGTGCCGCCCTTGGCGGCCTCGGTGTCGCTCTTGGCGCCGTCGGCCTCCTCGACGAAGGCCTCCTCGACGGCGAGGTCGCTGGTCGTCTGCTCGGCGACCTCCTTGCTCATCTCCTCGTCGGAGACGCCCGCGCCCGCGGGCTCGGTCGTTCCGGCGGACGTGGCGGGCTGCTCGCTCATGGCTCTCCTCTGCTCCCGTGCGGGAGCGGTCCGGGGCGGGTCGAGGACAGCCCTACCCCCGGCCGGCGCTGCGCCACACCCGAGACGTGCGCAACACGGCTCAGCCGAGGTGCGCGAGCGCCAGCCCGGCGAGCAGCGTGGCGCCGTCGGAGAGCACCGCCTCGTCGAACGCCGCCTCGGGTGCGTGGTTGAACGGCGCCGTCCGCGGGTCGGCGCCGGGCGGGGTGGCGCCCAGCAGCACCATCGCGCCGGGCACCTGGTCGAGCACGAGGCTGAAGTCCTCCGAGCCGGTCACCGGGTTCGGCAGGTCGACCCAGCGGCGCTCGCCGAAGGTCTCGCGGACGACGTCGCCGAGGCGCGCCGACGCCGCCGGCTCGTTGGCCGTCAGGGGGAACAGCGCCGCCGCGGTCGCCTCGACCTCGAGCCCGTGCGCGTCGCCGACGCCGCGGACGACCCGCACGGCCTGCTCGTACAGCCGCTCGGCGGCGTGCGGGGAGAACGAGCGCAGGGTGGCGCTGAAGGTGGCGACGTCGGGGATGACGTTGTGCGCGGTGCCCGCGTGCAGCTCGCCGACGGTCACGACCACCGGGTCGAACACGTCGAACGAGCGGGTCACCCAGGCCTGCAGGGCGAGCACCATCTCGCAGGCCGCGACGACGGGGTCCTTCGCCCGGTGCGGCGACGAGCCGTGGCCGCCCTGCCCCCGCACGACGACGTCGAGCCGCCCGGCCGCCGCCATGAACGGTCCGGGCCGGCTGCTGAACAGCCCCGACGGCAGCGAGGAGCTGGTGACGTGGAGCGCGTACGCGTGGTCGGCGCGGCGGCCGGCGGCGTCGAGCACGCCCTCGGCCACCATGGCGCGGGCGCCGTCGTGGCCCTCCTCGCCCGGCTGGAACATGAGGACGACGTCGCCGGCGAGCCCGTCCTTCCGGTCGCACAGCAGCCGGGCGGTGCCCAGCAGCGAGGCGGTGTGCAGGTCGTGACCGCAGGCGTGCATGGCGCCGTTGGTGGAAGCGAACTCCAGGCCCGTGCGCTCGGCGACCGGCAGGGCGTCCATGTCGGCGCGCAGCAGCACGCACGGGCCCGGGCCTCCGCCGCCGCGCAGCACGGCGGTCACCGAGCTGAGGCTCTGCCCGGTGCTGACCTCGAGCGGCAGGCCGGACAGCTCCTCGAGCACGCGCTCCTGCGTGCGGGGGAGCTGCAGCCCCACCTCGGGCTCGCGGTGCAGCGCGCGGCGGACGCGGACGAGGTGCTCCTGCAGGTCGTCGGCCATGCCCCACCCTGGCACGGACGACGGCTGGCAGGGTGCGGGTGCGCCTCCTCCCGGTGGGCAGGAGGCACCCATGCAGACAGCAGCGGCGACGCACACCGGCCGGGTGCGCGACGGCAACGAGGACGCGTACGCCGTCGCCGAGGGCACGTGGGTCGTGGCCGACGGGATGGGTGGGCACAGCGGCGGCGAGGTGGCCGCCCGGGCCGCGGCCGACGCGGCGCTGACCGCCGCGCCGGCGCAGGTCGTCGCGGTCGCCCACGCCGCGGTCCTCGCGGCCACCACCGACGACCTCGCCGACATGGGGACGACGCTCGTGCACGCCGTGCTCGTGCAGGACCGGCTCGAGGTGCGCTGGGCCGGCGACAGCCGCGCCTACCTGCTCGACGACGCCGGGCTGCACCAGCTCACCCGCGACCACAACCAGGCCGAGGAGCTGCTCGCGCAGGGCCACCTCACCGCGCAGCAGGCGCGCGTGCACCCCGGCCAGTACCGGCTGACCCGGGCGCTCGGCCTCGGCCGCGAGCAGGCACCGGACGGCGGCGAGGTCGTCGTGCCCGCGTCCGGCCGGCTGCTGCTGTGCACCGACGGCCTGACCAGCGAGGTCGACGACGACGCCGTGGCCGCGCTGCTCGCCGACGGCGCTCCGCAGGACGCGGCCGACCGGCTGGTCGAGGCGGCCGTCGAGGCGGGCGGCCGCGACAACGTCACCGTCGTCGTGGTCGACCTGCCCGACCTCCTAGCTGCGCAGCCCCGACAGCACCGGCACCAGCTGGTCGAGCAGCTCGCGGGCCAGGTAGCCGGTGCGCCCGAGGTCGGCGGCCAGCCGGTCGCCCGCGGCCGCGTGCACGTACTGGCCCCACACCGCCGCCTGCTCCGGCGAGCAGCCGCGCGCGAGCAGCCCCCCGACGACGCCGGCCAGCACGTCGCCCGAGCCCGACGTCCCGAGCCCGATGCCGCCGGTCTGGGAGTCCCAGCGCCGGCCCTCCGGGGCAGGCGACCTCGCGGGCCGCGGCGACGACGGCGCCGTAGCGCGCGGCCAGCGCGGGCACGTCGAGCTCCTCGCCGTCCGACAGCGCCTTGACCTCCCCGGCGTTGGGGGTGAGCACCAGCCGCCCGCGCAGCCCCTCGGCCAGCTCGGGCCGCAGGGCCAGCGCCGACAGGGCGACGGCGTCGACGACGACCGCGGCCCGCTCGATCCGGGGGAGCAGCCGGGCGAGCAGCTCGGCGGTCTGCTCACGTCCGTACAGGCCGGGCCCGACGATGACGACGGCGGCGCGCTCGGCGGCGACCGCGCAGTCCTCCGCGGCCTCGGGCGCCAGCGAGCCCTCCTCGCCCTCGGGCAGCCCCAGCACCGCGGCCTCCGGCAGGGCGACGCCGAGGGTCGCCTGCGTGGCCCGGACGGTCGCGACCTGCAGCCGCCCCGCGCCGACGCGCAGCGCTGCGATGCCGGCCAGCAGCACCGCACCCGGGGTGGAGGCCGCGCCGCCGACGACGAGCACGGTGCCGCGGTCGTGCTTGTCCCCGGCGTCGCTGGGCTCCGGGAGCGCCCAGTCCCGCAGCAGCCGCGGGGTGACGACCTCGAGCTCAGCGGGGGGCACGGGCCACGTCCGGCTCGACGGTGGTGGGGGCGTCCTGCTCGCGGACGTCGTTGTAGCGGGTCAGCTCGGGCGTCCCGGCCGGGAAGGCGTACGACGTGACGGCGCAGTTGGCGACCTCCCCGCCGCGGTCGATGTCGAGGACCTGCGCCTCGGTCATCCCCTCGACGACGTAGCGCACGACGAGCACGACCACCTGGTGGGCGACGACCATCACCCGCTCGCCCTGCGCGTCGCTGCGGATCTCGTCGAGCACGTTGCGCACCCGCTGGGCGACGTCCGCCCACGACTCGCCGCCCGGCGGCCGGTGGAAGAACTTGCCCAGCCGGGCACGCCGCTCGGCCTCCTCCGGGAACTGCGCGGTGATGCCCTTGCGGGTCAGCCCGTCCAGGACGCCGAACTCCCGCTCGCGCAGCCGCTCGTCGACGCGCAGCGGCAGGTCGAGCCCGGCGGCGTCGAGCGCGAGGCGCGCCGTCTCCTGCGCGCGGACGTAGGGCGAGACCCACACCGTCGTCGGCCGGTCGTCCTGCTCGGCGATCCAGCGGCCGAGCGCGGCGGCCTGCCGCTCGCCCAGCTCGGACAGCGGCACGTCCATGTCGCGCTGCGCGATGTCGATCCGCTCCAGCTGCTGCTCCTCGGCGAGGTCGCGGGCGACGTTGCCCGCGCTCTCCCCGTGGCGCACCACCCAGAGCCCGTCCGGCCAGCCTCGTGAGTCCACGGGGCCCTCCTGCCCCCAGACCCCGTCGCCACACAGCAGGCCGGGACCCCCCGACGCCGGTAGCCTGGCGGCATGTGGCGGCGCCTGCTCACCCCCGGCTGGCTGGCCCTGCACGTGCTCGCCCTGGCGGCCGCGACGGGCATGGCCGGGCTCGGCCGCTGGCAGTGGCAGCGGGGCGCCGAGCTCGGCCGGCTGCAGAACTACAGCTACGCCGTCGAGTGGTGGCTGTTCGCCGCCTTCGCCGTCTTCCTGTGGGTCAAGACGATGGTCGACACCGTCGAGGAGCCCGACCAGCAGGAGGCGCCTGCGGCCCTGCCGGAGCCGCCCGCGCCGCTGCCGGCCGTGGACGAGGACGACGACCCGGAGCTCGCCGCCTACAACGCGCACCTGCGCGCCCTGCACGCCCGCGCCCAGCGCGACGCATGAGCGGGGCGCTGCTGCGCTTCCGGGTGCTGGCCTACGCCGTCGGGGTGCTGCTGGTCGTGCTGGTGCTGGTCGGCGTGCCGCTGCGCTACCTGGCCGGCATCCCCGAGGTGTCGCGCACGGTCAGCCCGGTGCACGGCCTGGTCTTCGTCGTCTACCTGGTCACGCTGGTCGACCTCGCCCGGCGGGTGGGCTGGGGCGTGAAGCGGGTGCTGCTGCTCGCGCTGTGCGGCGTCGTGCCGTTCCTGTCGTTCGTGGTGGAGCGGCGGGTCACCCGCGAGCTGCGCGCGAGCGCCTGAGCCCTCCCGGCCGCCACCCGTAGGGCAGGCTGCCCGGCGTGGTCCTGCCGTCCGAGCGCCCCTGGTCGCAGGTGCCGGCCGTCGCGGCCGCGGCCCTGCGCCCGGCGCTCCCGCAGATCAGCGACGACATCATCGCGGTGCTGCCGGGGCTCGTGCCCGAGTACGCGCGCCCGATCGAGGGCGACTTCGGACGCATCCTGCGCCAGGGCGTGACCGTCGCGCTCGCGCAGTTCGTCGAGCTGCTCGGCACCGACGACGACCTGCCCGACCTCACCGTCTACGCCCGGCTCGGCCGCGCGCAGCTGCGCGAGGGCCGCACCCTCGACGCGCTGCAGTCGGCCTACCGGGTGGGTGCCCGCACGGCCTGGCGGCACATCTCGCAGCTCGGCCTGGAGCCGGCGACCGTCTACCCGCTCGCCGAGGCGGTGTTCGCCTACATCGACCGCATCGCCGACGCGTCGGTGTCGGGCTACGCGCAGGAGCAGTCGCTGCAGGCGGGCGCCGCGCAGGCGCAGCGGCACGCCCTGGTGCAGGTGCTCGCGCGCTGGCCCCCCGCCGACGAGGCCGACGTCGAGCGGGCCGCGGCGGCGGCGGCGTGGCCGCTGCCCGAGACGCTCGCGGCGGTCGCGGTCGGCGACGCCGACCCGGTGCAGCTGGCCCGCCGGATGCCGCTGGGCACGGTCGGGGCGGCCCTGGAGCCGGTGGGCGTGCTGCTGGTGCCCGACCCGGACGGGCCCGGGCGACCGGCCCTCGTGGCCGCCGGGCTGGGGCGGCACCGGGCGGTGCTCGGTCCGACCGTCCCCTGGAGCCAGGCCTCGCGCTCGGTGGCGCGGGCGGTGTCGGCCTGGCGGCTGCACGCGCAGGGCGACCTGGGCGGGCACCTGCTGGCGCGCGCCGACGAGCACCTGCTCGCCCTGCTGCTGGCGGCCGACCCGTTCCTGTCGCGCGACCTGGTGCGCCGCCGGCTGCACCCGCTGACCTCGCAGCCCGACGGGGTGCGCGCCCGGGGAGAGGCGACGCTGCGGGCCTGGCTCGACGCGCACGGCGACGTGTCGCGCGCCGCCGAGGCCCTGGGCGTGCACCCGCAGACCGTCCGGTACCGGCTGGCCGGCCTGCGGGAGCTGTTCGGGGACGCGCTCGACGACCCGGTGGCGCGGCTCGAGGTCGCGCTCGCGCTCCGGGTCGTCGGGGACGTGGCGAGCGGCTAGAGCTTCCCGTCGGACTGCTCCGAGGTGGCGACGAGGTCGGCCAGCGCGAAGAACGTCGGGGCCCAGAGGCCGATGAAGATGCCGAGACGCTCGGCGTGGGCGACGTCGCCCTTGGCCTTGGCGCCGCGCCAGGTGAGGATGCTGCCGCCGATCGAGGCGAAGGCCAGGGCGTGCAGGATGTCGCTGTTCAGGCCGAGTGCGGACATGCGGCGGGCGATCACGGTGCCTCCGGGTGGGAGAGCGTCACGGCCGGGGTCCCGGGCCGCGTGACGGTGTCCTCGCCCGGACGGCGGGTCGGCAAACTCGAACAACCCGTGAAGCGCTCCGCGAGCAGGTCAGGCGGCGGCGACCTGCGCCTGCTCGCGGGTCTCGACGGCGACGGCCACCCGGTCGCCTCCGGGCAGGGCGTGGCGCAGCACCTTGCGCCAGGTCTGCCACGTCTGCACGAGCAGCGGGCCGGAGGTGTACGGCAGGCCGAACTCCTCGCAGAGCGCCCGCACCTGCGGGGCGACCTCGGCGTAGCGGTTGCTCGGCAGGTCCGGGAACAGGTGGTGCTCGATCTGGAAGGACAGGTTCCCGGTCATCAGGTGCATCAGCGGACCGCCGTCGATGTTGGCCGACCCGAGCAGCTGGCGGACGTACCACTCGCCGCGGGTCTCGCCCTCGAGCTGCTCCTCGACGAACACCTCGGCGCCGTCGGGGAAGTGGCCGCAGAAGATGACGGTGTGGGTCCAGACGTTGCGGGCCACGTTGGCGGTGAACGTCCCGGCGAGCGCCGGCAGGAACGACGGGCCGGACAGCAGCGGCTGCGCGACGTAGTCCTTGAGCACCTGCTTGCCGACCTTGCGGCCGACGCGGAGCAGGTGCGAGGCGGCGTCGCGGACCGACAGCTCGCCGGTCGGGACCTTCTCCAGCTCGACGTCGTAGATCGCGATGCCGTACTCGAAGAAGGTCGCCAGCAGGACGTTCACGACCGGCTGGACGGCGTGCCACGGGTACCAGCGCTGGTCGCCCGAGAGGCGGAAGAAGCTGTAGCCGATGTCGCGGTCCTTGCCGAGCACGTTCGTGTACGTGTGGTGCACGTAGTTGTGCCCGTGCTTCCAGTCGCTGCTCGGGGTGGCGTTGTCCCACTCCCAGGTGGTGCTGTGGATCTCGGGGTCGCGCATCCAGTCCCACTGGCCGTGCATGACGTTGTGCCCGATCTCCATGTTCTCCAGGACCTTGGCGACGCTGAGCATCGCGGTCCCGGCGACCCAGGCGGGCGGCAGCAGCGAGCCGAGCAGCAGCGCGCGGCCGCCGAGCTCGAGCCTGCGCTGCAGCTCGATGACGCTGCGGATGTACGCGGCGTCGTCGGCGCCGCGGGTGGCGAGCACGCTGTCGCGGACGGCGTCCAGGCGTCGGCCGATCTCGGCGACGTCGGCGTCGGTGAGGTGGGCGGTGGGCGAGACGGCGGCGGTCATGGCGATCTCCTAGAGGTCGAGCTCGACGGTGCCGGCGGCTGCCGACACGCAGGTCTGGACGAGGTCGCCGGGCTCGCCGTGCACCTCGCCGGTGCGCAGGTCGCGCACCTGAGCCGCGCAGCAGCGGGACGACGCAGCCGTAGCAGATGCCCATGCGGCAGCCGCTGGGCAGCAGCACGCCGGCGGCCTCGCCGGCGTCGAGCAGGGGGGTGGCGCCGGGCGCGTCGGTCTCGACGTCCCCGACGACGAGCCGGCCGCCGGTGCCCTCGGGCGCGCGGACGACGGGGGCGAACCGCTCGGTGTGCAGGCGCTCGGACAGGCCCGCGCCCTCCCAGTGCGCCTCCAGGGCGTCGAGCAGCCCGGCGGGCCCGCAGGCCCAGGTCTCGCGGGCGGCCCAGTCGGGCACCAGCTCGGCCAGCGCGGTCCAGCGTCAGCAGGCCGTCGACGTCGGTGTGCCGCTCGACGAGCCGGAAGCGCTCGTGCCCGGCGGCGAGCGCGCGCAGCTCGGCGCCGAAGATGACCTCGTCGCGGGTGAGGGCGCTGTGCACGAGGACGACGTCGGGCAGCGGGCCGGCGGCGGTGAGCGCGCGCAGCATCCCCATGACGGGGGTGACGCCGCTGCCGCCGGTGACGAACAGGACCGGCCCGGCCAGCCGCGGCGGCAGCACGAAGTCGCCGGCCGCCTGGTCGATGCGCAGCAGGGTGCCGGGGGCGACGGCCGCGAGGGCGTGGCTGACGAAGCCGTCTGCGACGGGCTTCACCGTGATGGTGACCAGCCCGGAGCGCGACGGCGGGCAGGTGAGCGAGTAGGAGCGCCAGTGCAGGACGCCGTCGATCTCGACGCCGACGCGCAGCCACTGACCTGCGGTGTGGCCCTGCCAGCCGCGGCCGGGGCGCAGGACCAGGGTCCGGGCGCCGGCCGCCTCGGGGCGGACCTCCTCGACCCGGGCGCGCAGCCCGCGGCCGCCCTGCAGCGGGTCGAGCACGCCCAGCAGGTCGCGGGGGGTCAGGGGGTAGGTGACGAGCGACGCCAGCCGGGCCAGGGGGCGCACGGGCGACGGGGTCATGTGTTGAGTGTTCCCCCCACCCGAGCGCCTGCCACCCGCCGCAACGCACGCCTGGCAGGGCAGATCTGTTGCAGGAGCGCAAAGAACGCGCCGTGGCAGGCTCGACGACGTGCTCCGTCCCCCTCGCCTGCGCGCCCTCGCCCTGCCGCTGCTGCTGGCTGCCGCGCTGACGGGCTGCAGCGACGACGCCCCGCAGGCCGCTCCCGCGCCGTCGGTGACCCCGTCGGTGCCGACCGTGCAGGTGGTCGTGGGCTCGGCCGACCCGGTCGCCGCCGAGGTCGCCGACACCGTCGAGGAGCGCGCGGTCGGGCTGATGCGCCGCCCGTCGGTCCCCCTGGGCACCGGCATGGTCTTCCTCTACGACGAGCCCTCGCAGGGCCGCTACTACATGTACGACGTCGCCGCTGCCGCTCACCGCCGTCTTCGCCTACCAGGGACAGGTCGTCGGCGTGATCGACATGCCGCCCTGCGAGCAGCCGCAGCCGCAGCAGTGCCCGACCTACGGGCCCGACGCCCCGTTCGACACCGTGCTGGAGACCTCGCTGGACACGCTGCGGGGCAAGGTCGTCGTGGGCGACCGGCTCGAGGTGCAGCGCTAGGAGGGCCCGTCCACCCGGTGCACACCGGCGTCCGGGCGGTCGCGCAGCACGTGCACCAGCTCCCCGCCGAGGAAGACCCCCGCCGCGTCCTCGTCGAGGGCGTAGCCCGGCGGGAGGTCGCCGGCCTGCACCAGCGACCGGTAGAGCTCGGCGCGGCCGGGCTGGGTGTCGGCGTGCGGGCAGAGCGAGTGCGGCAGCAGGCCGAGGCCGTCGGTCCAGCCGGCCGGGCGCCCCGAAGCTCGTGGTCACCCCGCCCTGCGACCAGATCAGCGCCCCCGCGCTCGAGCCGGCGAGCACGGCACCGCGCCGCCACTGCCCGACGACGTCGGCGGCCAGGCCGTGCAGCCGCCAGAGCGCGGCCAGGTTCGCCACCGCACCGCCGGTCACGTAGACGAGGTCGGCGTCGTCGAGCACGTTGGCGAAGGGCGCGGCCGTGCGGCGGAACAGCGACAGCACGTGGCCCTCGACGTCCTGCGCGTCGCAGGCGGCCCGGAAGGCGTCCATGAAGGCGTCGTCGTCGCCGCTGGCCGTCGGTACCAGGGTCACCCGCGGGCGGGAGCCGGGCCGGCGCACGCCGCGCAGCAGCGCCTGCTCGACGGCGGAGAAGCCCCGCGCGCCCGCGGACAGGCCGCCGCCGCCGTACGCGACCACCGGCCCGGCGCCGCTCCCGTCGCGGAGCCCGGTGAGCCAGCCGTCGGCGGTGCTGTCGATCTCGGTCTGCACGGGCGGCTCGTGCCCCGCGCCGGGCCCGCTACGCCGGGACGGCCAGCCCGGAGCGGACGGGCGGACCCTGCAGGGCCGCCGCGACCAGGGCGTCGAGCTCGCCGGACGCGCGCAGCACCGCGGCCAGCTGGTGGTCGCCGCGCGGGTAGCCGCTGACGACGGTCTCCGGCAGGCCGGCCAGCCGGGCGGCGTGGGCGGTGTCGAGCGCGTTGTCGAGGGCGTGCAGCACGCGCACCCGGGTCCGGTAGGGCGGCCGGCCGTGCGCGGCGCAGCGCGCGGCGAAGGCGTCCTCGAGCAGGGCGCGCAGGTCCAGGAAGCGGGCGGCGTCGGCAGGCAGGGCGGCGACGGCGGCCCGGCGCAGGGCGGCGAACCGGTCGTCGCCGAGCGCGTCGTTGACGTCGTCGGACAGGCCGGACCGCGGGACGACGGCGAGCACCTCGTCGGCCTCGAGCAGGGTGCCGAGGGCGAGGGCGGCGTACCCGCCGGCGGAGTTGCCCATGAGCACCACCCGGCCGAGGCGCCAGCTCGGCGATGCGGGTGCGCAGGGCGTCGGCCACGGCCGGCAGGTCGTCGCCCACGCCCTCGACCCCGCGCAGGAACCACGACAGCCGCGCGTCGCGCAGCAGGATGCCCGGCACGCCGAGCCGGCGGCACAGGCCGCGGCCCTCGAAGGCGGGGGCCTGCGCGCCGTGCGGCGGCAGGCCGGACAGCACCACCAGCAGGGGCGAGCCGGACGGCGAGCCCGTCGCGGGCAGCTCCTCGCTCCAGCCGGACGGGGCGGCGGCGGGCAGGGACAGCAGGGTGGTCGAGGACAGCAGCGGGGGCTCCGGGCGACGCAGGGGAGGGGGTGCGCGGCGAGGGAGCGCCGGGTGCCCCTCCATCGTGCCCGAGCCCGGTCGCGGGCGACATGGCCCGACCGGGCCAGCCCGTCAGCGGGTGCGGCCCACGCAGCTCGTGCTGACGTAGCGGGGGGCGGGCTCGGCCGGGGGAGGCGGCGGCACGTCGTCCTCGCCGGCGAAGAAGTCGTGGACGTTGTCCTTCACCTTGTCCCACCGGCTGCGGTCGGCCTGCTGCTGCTCCCACCGCCGGGCCGCCTCCCGCCGCGCCTGCTCGCGCTCGGCGGCCGCGGACAGCTCGCGCAGCCCGGCGGCGGCCCGCCGCAGGACGCCGGCCAGCTCGATGCCGTCGCGGACGCACTGCCCGGTGCGCTGGGCGAAGTCGCGGGCGTAGGCGCCGCGGAAGTCGACCGACGCCGTGCGGACCTTCCCGGGCCGCTGCGCCGACTGGTCGGACAGCAGGTCGGCGGTGAGGACGAGCTGCCGGGCCAGCGCCTCGGCGCCGGCGTGGTCGAAGACGACGTCCTCGTGGATCGCGGTGACCATGGCGCCATCCTGCCCCCGCCGTGCACAGCGGCCGGAGTTGTCCACAGGCCGCCCGCAGGGGGTGCCGGTCGTCCCTAGGGTCGGCGCATGGGCACCAGCAGCGCGGACCCGTCCCGGCTCGGCCGCTACGGCGAGGCCTCCTCCGACATGAGCGAGGCCCTGCAGCGGCGGCTCGCCGCGCTCGCCGGCTCCTACGACTCGGTCGTGCCGCGCCTGCAGTGGGGCGTGTTCGACCTGTCGGCGACCTTCGGGGACCTCGCGACCTTCCTGCGGCTCAACCAGGTCGACGACGCGTGGGTCACCGCCGTCGGGCGGGCGTTCGCCCGGGCCGACCGCGGCTCCGGACCCGTCACGCTGTCCGACGGCACCCTGGCCCGCGCCCTGCGCGACGCCGGCGTCCCCGACGGCCCGCGCACCGACATCACCGTCGACGACCCGGTGATGGCCGGCATGCCCCCGACGTCGGGCTACGCCGACGACCCCGTGTGCACCGCCACCGGCCACTTCCTGGAGGTCGAGCTCGACCTGCCGATGCCGTGGCGGGCCGGGCCGCTGGCGTGGGTGCGCACCTACACGTCGCGCTGGCTGCGCGAGGGGCCGTTCGGGCGGGGCTGGGCCTCCTGGGCCTCGGTCTCGGCCGCCCCGCTCGCCGACGGCGCCGTCGAGGTGGTGCTGCACGACGGCCGCCGGGCGGTGTTCCTGCGCGAGCCCGACGGCACCTTCGCCCGGGTCGCCGGGCTGCCCGCCGCCCTCACCGACACCGCGACCGGGCGCGTCCTGCGCTTCGGCAACGGCGACCGCTGGGCCTTCGACCTCGGCGGCCGGCTGCTCGAGGTCCGGACCGGCAGCGACGTCGTGGTGTGCGAGCGGGACGGCGACCGCCTGGTCCGGCTGGTGCACAGCAGCGGCCGCACCCTCGACCTGACCTGGTCCGGCGACCGCGTCGTCGCCCTGGCCTCCTCCGACGGCCGCGAGGTGGCCTTCTCCTACGACGACGCCGGCGACCTCGTCGGCGCCGTGCGCCCGGGCGGCGTGGTCCGCACCTACGAGCAGGCCGGCGACGGGCTGGTCGCCGCCGTCGTCGACGCCGACGGGGTCGTGGAGTGCCGCAACACCTACGACGCCGAGGGCCGGGTGCGCACGCAGGTGTCGCCGCACGGCCGGGTCACCCGCTTCACCTACAGCAGCCCCGGCATCACCGTGGTCGACGACGCCGACGGCGGCCCCGTCGCCACCTACGTCCACGACCCGGCCGGCCGGCTGGTCGGCGTCGTCGACGACAGCGGGCTGCGGCAGACCACCCGCTACGACGAGTGGGGCAACCCCACGGCCGTCACCGACCGCACCGGCGCGACGACCCTGACGCTGCACGACGCGTGGGGGCGCGTGCTCGCCGTCGAGACGCCGGACGGGCGCCGCACCGCCGCCCGGTACGACGAGGTCGGCCGCGTGGTCGAGCGCACCGGCCCGGACGGCGCCGTCGTGCGGCTGCGCTACGAGGGCGACGCGCGCTGGCCGGTCGAGTCGGTCGACCCGCTCGGCGCGGTCACCCGGCTCGAGGTCGCGGACGGCGAGGTGGTCGCGGTCACCGACGCCGACGGCGTGACGACCCGCTTCGTCCGCGACGCCGACGGGCTGGTGGTCGAGGTCGAGGACGCGCTCGGCGCCCGGACCGTCCTGGAGCGCGCGCCCGACGGCGAGGTGCTCGCCCTGGTCGACGCCGTCGGGGCGCGCAGCGCGGTGGAGCGCGACGACGCCGGCCGCGTGGTGCGCCGGCTGCTGCCCGGCGGTGTGGCCCTCGGCCTGGAGTGGTCGGCGGCGGGGCGCATGACGGCGTCGGTGGCGGGCGACGGCGCCCGCAGCACGTTCGCCTGGGGCCCGGACGGGGAGCTCGCCCGGCTGACCGACCCGACGGGCGCGACGGTCGAGTTCGAGCACGACGCCCTGGGCCGGCTGGCCCGGGTGCGCGACGGCGCGGGCGCCGTCGTCGAGCACGAGCACGACGGGCTCGGCCGGCTGGTCGCCCTGGTCGACCCGACCGGGGCGCGCTGGCTGCGCGAGCACGACGCGGAGGGCCGGGTCACGGCGCTCGTCGACCCCGAGGGGCGGCGGCAGGAGCGCACCTACGACGTCGCGGGACGGCTGGTGGCCCTCGACGAGGGTGCGGGGGCGGTGCACCGCTTCGGCTACGACGACGCCGGCCGGCTCGCGACGGTGACCGCGCCGGACGGCGGCACGACCACCGTCGCCTTCGACCGCGGCGGGCGCCGGACCAGCCTCACCGGCCCCGACGGCGCGACCTGGACGTACGCCTGGACTGCTGCGGGTCGGCTGCAACGGGTGACCAGCCCGGCGGGCCGCACCACGGTCGTCGAGCACGACGCCGCAGGCCGCCCGGTCGCCGTCGTCGGGCCGGACGGGGCGCGGCGCGCCGTGGAGCGCGACGCCACGGGAGCGGTGGTGGCCTCGATCGGGCCGGACGGCGGGACGGTCCGCCTCGAGCAGGACGCGGCCGGCCGGGTCGTGGCCCTGGTGGGGGCGACCGGCCGGGTCGCGCGGGAGTTCGACGAGGCGGGGCGGGTCGTCGCCACGACCGGCCCGGACGGCGCCCGCACCTCCTGGGCGTACGACCCGGCGGGCCGGCTGTCCTCGGTCACCGACCCGGTCGGGGGCACGACGTCCTTCGGCTACGACGCGGCCGGTGTGCTGCAGACGGCCACCGACCCGACCGGCGCCACCAGCAGCTACCGGCACGACGCCGCGGGCCGGCTCACCGGCTGGACCGGCCCGGACGGCCTCGACGTCACGCTCGGGCTCGACCGCAGCGGCCTGCTCGCCACCCGCACCGACGCGACCGGCGTGCTGGCCCTCGACCGCGACGACGCCGGCCGGGTGGTCGGCTGGACCGACCCCGCCGGCGAGCGGGTGCAGGTCGAGCTGGACCCCGCCGGCCGGCTGCTGGCGGTCCGCGAGCCGGGCCGCACCCGGACGCGCCGCTACGACGCGGCGGGCCGGCTGGTCGACCAGGACGGCCTGGCCACGGCGTGGGACGCGGACGGCCTGCTGGTCCGCAGCGGCCCCGTGGCCGTCGAGCGCGACGCCGCCGGGCGGGCCGTGTCCGTCGAGGGGCCCGCGGGGTCGGCCCGGCTGCGGCGCGACGCTGCCGGCCGGCCGACCGCGCTCGACGCGCCGGGGCTGCGCCGCCGGTGGGGCCACGAGGGCGGGCTGCTGGGCGTGTACGCCGAGGACGCCGGGGAGCGCACCGCGCACGTGCTGCAGCGCGACGCCGCCGGGCGCGTCGTCGTCGCTGCCGGGCCCGACGGACGCCGCGAGCACCGGTACGACGCCGCCGGGCAGCTGCTGTCCGACGGCGTGCGCACGTGGGAGTACGAGGCCGGCCGCCGGGTGCGGCAGACGGCGCCGGACGGCCTCACGACCTACGGCTACGACGACGGCGGCCGGCTGGTCCGTGCCGACGGCCCGGCCGGCACGACGACCTACGGCTACGACGCCGCCGGCCGCCGGGTCCGCGAGGAGCACCCGGGCGGACGGGTCCGCACGTTCACCTGGGACGGCCTCGGGCGGCTGCGCGCGGTCGACGACGCCGGGGTGCGCACGGTGCTCGACGTCGACGCGCTGGGCGACCTCGTCGCGGTCGACGGCGTCCCTCTGACCTGGGACCGCAGCCGCCCCGTCAGCGTGCTGCGCCAGGCCGGCGACGTCCCCCTGACCGGCCTGGACGAGCCGCTCGCCGTCGGCGACCGCTGGCGCCGCACCGACCCCGCCGGGTCGGTGCCCGGCCTGGACGTGTGGGGGGCGGGGGCGCCCGAGCCGGTGGCCGGCGCCGTCGGCCTGGGGCTGCGCGGCGAGGTGTCGGTCGCCGGCCTGCTCTGGCTGCGCGGGCGCGTGTACGACCCCGCCACCGGCGTCTTCCTCAGCCCCGACCCGCTGCCGCCGCGCCTCGGGGTCGCCACCGCGGCGGCGCCCTACGCCTACGCCGGCAACGACCCCGTCGGCCTGGTCGACCCGCTGGGGCTGACCCCGCTGACCGACGCCGACCTGCAGGCCTACCGCGACGACGTCGGCCGCGACCTGTTCACCCGCATCGGCGACGGCGCGGAGGCCTTCGCCCTCGACCCCGTCGGATGGGTGAAGAGCCACGGGGACGCGCTGCTGGCCGCCGGGCTGATCGTCGTCGGCGGAGTGCTGGTCGCCACCGGCGTGGGGGCGCCGATCGGCGTCGGGATCCTCGTCGGGGCGACCGCCTCGATCGCCGGGCAGGTCGCGCTCACCGGCCGGGTCGACGCCCGCAGCGTGTGGATCTCGGCCGCGGCCGGCGGCGTCAGCGGCGGCGTCGGCGGGCTGTTCTCCACGAGCAGCGTCGCCGTGCAGGTCGCCGCCGGGGCGGGTGCCGACGGGGCCACCAGCGCCCTCGGCCAGCTGATCATGAACGGGCACGTCAGCCCGACGCAGCTGGCGTTCGACGCGGCCGTCGGGGGTGCCGGGGGCGGGCTCGGCGGCGTGCTGTCGCGCACCGACGTCCCGTCCCCGCCGCGCGCCCTGCCGGGGGCGACGACGCCGGGCACCTGGCCCGCCGAGGACCTGTACGGCGTGACGTTCATGCGCCCCGGGGTCCGCGAGTTCTACAAGGGCGACAACCCGACCATCGGCGCCCCCGGCAGCCCGGCCTGGGTCATGCCGGCGAGCGACGCCGCCGCCCTCGGCGACCACGCGGACATCCTGCGGGCCACCGGCAACGCCCCGGGGGTCGAGCAGGCCGTGCGGGCGGGCGACGACCTGTACGCCCTGCACTTCCCCATCGAGGGGCTCGGCGCCCGGCTGCCCGTGGAGGCCGACGCCCTGATGCCCGACGGCAGCACGTACACGCACTTCCGCCCCGGCGGCCACACGGCGGTCCGGCAGCCCGACGGGAGCCACGTCGTCAACTGGGACGTGCGCGAGTTCGTCCTCGAGGGCGGGCAGGCGGTCCCCCGAGGCAGCACGATGATCCGGATCACCCCCGACGGCACCCGCGTCGTCGACCACGAGTTCTGAGAGGCAGGACAGCGACGTGTGCGAGACCTGCAGGGGCAACGCCTACCTGGCGTCGGCCCCGACCACCACCGAGCTGGCCAGCAACCGCGAGCGGCACAGCTTCCTGCTGCGCTGCGGCGTCTGCGGGGAGCTGTTCGAGGACGTCCCGGAGGCGCGGCGCGGGCCGCGGCCGGTGACGGAGCAGGAGGCTCGGGAGCTCTTCCCGGGCGCGCTGTAGGGCGCTTGCTCAGCCGGTGCCGGTCCACCGCCCGTCGAGGGCGCCCAGGGCGGCGTCGAGCAGCACCTGCAGGTCGGCGCCGTCGTCGCGCAGCCACTGCTCGTAGGCGGTCAGCGCGGCGCCCAGGCAGACGTGCGCGACCAGCTGGGGGAGCAGGGCGTCGGCGGGCTCGGCCAGCCGTCGGGCGGCGTACTCGGCGACGACGTCGCGCCAGGCGGCGTAGCGCAGCGTGCTGTGCGCCTGCAGCGCCGGCACCTGCAGGATCAGCGGCATCCGCTCGCGGTGGTAGGGCTCCTCGTCGGGCCCGAGGGCGTTGAACGCCAGCACCGCCTCGCGCAGGGCGTCGAGCAGCGGCCGGTCGTCGGAGCGGGCCAGCCGCTCGCGCAGCGCCGACAGCCCGCGCTCGAAGTCGCCCCACACGACGTCGTTCTTGCTGGCGAAGTAGCGGAAGAAGGTGCGCCGGCCGATGCCCGCCGCCTCGGCGACGTCGTCGACCGTGGTGGCGTCGAACCCGCGCTCGCGGAACAGGTCGAGGGCCACCCGCTCGAGGGCGGCGCGGGAGGTCGCGGAGGGCCGCCCGGGCCGGCCGTGCCGTCCTGCTGCGTCGTCACCCGGCCCCCTCCCCGTGCGGTGCGGGGGCTCCTGCCAGACTCGTGCTGGCGCGGTGGCACCCGGTGCCCTTACCGTCGCATCGTGACACCGGTCACCCTGACCGGTCCAGCCGCAGGAGGACGCATGTCGAGCACCGTCGCTGAGCAGCCCGTCGTCGAGGTCGCCCCGGTCGTCGAGGACCCCGCAGCCCTGCTCGAGGAGGACCTGCTCGTCGAGGACGTCTCCATCGACGGCATGTGCGGCGTCTACTAGGTCCCGCTCCGTGACCGGCAGCGAGCTGCTCGACCGCGCCTGGCGGGTGAGCCCCGGCGTGAGCGTGCGCCCGGAGCCCTTCGGCGCGCTGCTCTACCACTTCGGCACCCGCCGGCTGTCGTTCCTCAAGGACCGCCGGCTGCTCGCCGTCGTCGAGCGGCTCGACGCCGCCCCCACGCGCGCGGCAGGCCTGCGCCGACGCCGGGCTCACCCCCGAGCAGCTGCCGCAGTACGCGCGCTCGCTGTCCACCCTCGCCTCGACCGACATGATCCAGGAGCGCTCGTGACCGTGACCGTCGGTGCCGCTCGTCGAGCACTTCGCGCTCGGCCTCGACGCCCCCATCTGCCTGACCTGGGAGCTCACCTACGCGTGCAACCTCGCGTGCAGCCACTGCCTGTCCAGCAGCGGCCGGCGCGACCCGCGCGAGCTGACGCACCGACGAGTGCAAGGCCGTGATCGACGAGCTGCAGCGGATGCAGGTGTTCTACGTGAACATCGGCGGCGGCGAGCCGACGGTGCGCAGCGACTTCTGGGAGCTGCTCGACTACGCCACCGCGCACGACGTCGGCGTCAAGTTCTCCACCAACGGCATCAAGATCGACGCGCGAGGCGGCGCGGCGGATCGCCGCCAACTCCTACGTCGACGTCCAGATCTCGATCGACGGCGCCACCCCCGAGGTCAACGACGCCGTCCGCGGCGAGGGCTCCTACGACACGCGCGGTCCGCGCGCTGCAGCACCTGTCCGACGCCGGCGTGCAGGCCGAAGCTGTCGGTCGTCTGCACCCGGCAGAACATCGGCCAGCTCGACGCGTTCAAGGAGATCGCCGACCGCTACGGCGCCCAGCTGCGCCTCACCCGGCTGCGCCCCTCGGGCCGCGGCGCCGACGTCTGGGACGACCTGCACCCGACGCAGGCGCAGCAGCGCGAGCTCTACGACTGGCTGGTCGCGCACGGCGAGGGCGTCCTCACCGGCGACTCCTTCTTCCACCTCGCCGCGTACGGGGAGGCCCTGCCCGGCCTGAACCTCTGCGGCGCCGGGCGCGTGGTCTGCCTCATCGACCCGGTCGGCGACGTCTACGCCTGCCCGTTCGCCATCCACGACCAGTTCCTCGCCGGCAACGTCCGCAGCGAGGGCGGCTTCCAGCGGGTGTGGCGCGAGAGCGAGCTGTTCCTCGAGCTGCGCGAGCCGCAGTCCGGCGGCGCGTGCCGCGGCTGCGACGCGTACGACGCCTGCCGCGGCGGCTGCATGGCGGCCAAGTTCTTCACCGGCCTGCCGCTCGACGGCCCCGACCCCGAGTGCGTCAAGGGCCACGGCGAGGGCCTGCTGCTGCAGGTGTCCGTGCCAAGCCCGGGCCGTCGCTGGACCACTCGCACAAGGGCGGGGTGCGCGGCGGACCCGTGCCCGTCCAGCTCAGCGTGCGCCGGCCCGACCGGGCCTGCGACGAAGACCCCCTCGTCGACCGGAGTGCACGTCTGATGGCCAACGCCTGGTTCGAGACCGTCGCGGAGGCCCAGCGCCGCGCCAAGAAGCAGCTGCCCGAAGTCGGTCTACATGGCGCTGGTCGCCGGCTCCGAGCGCGGCAAGACGCTCGAGGACAACATCGACGCCTACAGCGAGCTCGGCTTCGCGCCGCACGTCGCGAACCTCGCCCAGCGAGCGCGACCTGTCGACGACGGTGATGGGCCAGCACCTCGCCCTGCCGGTGATGATCTCGCCGACCGGCGTGCAGGCGGTGCACCCCGACGGCGAGGTCGCGATCGCCCGGGCGGCGCGCCGCCCGCGGCACGTCGATGGGGCTGAGCTCGTTCGCGAGCAAGCCGGTCGAGGAGGTCGTCGCGGCGAACCCGCGAGACCTTCTTCCAGCTGTACTGGTCGGGCACCCGCGAGCAGATCCTGGCCCGGGTCGAGCGGGCGAAGGCCGCCGGCGCCGTCGGCATCATCGTCACGCTCGACTGGTCGTTCTCGCAACGGCCGCGACTGGGGCAGCCCGTCGATCCCGCAGCAGATCGACTTCAAGACGATGGTGAAGTTCGCCCCCGAGGTCGCGCTGCGGCCGGCGTGGGCGCTGCGCTGGGTGCAGCAGCGGGGCCCTGCCCGACCTCACCGCCCCGAACATGGCGCTGCCCGGCGAGGCCGCGCCCGGCTTCTTCGGCGCCTACTACGAGTGGATGCAGACGCCGCTGCCGACGTGGGACGACCTGCGCTGGCTGCGCGAGCACTACGACGGCAAGCTCATGCTCAAGGGCGTCATGCGGCTCGACGACGCGCGCCACGCGGTCGACGTCGGCTTCGACGCGATCAGCGTCAGCAACCACGGCGGCAACAACCTCGACGGCACGCCCGCCTCCGATCCGCGCCCTGCCCGCGGTCGCGCAGGCCGTCGGCGACCAGGTCGACGTCGTGCTCGACGGCGGCATCCGGCGCGGCAGCGACGTCGTCAAGGCCGTCGCCCTCGGCGCCAAGGCCGTCATGATCGGCCGCGCCTACCTGTGGGGCCTCGCCGCCAACGGCCAGGCCGGCGTCGAGAACGTCCTCGACATCCTGCGCAGCGGCATCGACTCGGGGCTGCTCGGCATCGGCAAGGCGCGCATCCGCGACCTCACCGTCGACGACGTGCTGGTGCCCGAGGGCTTCGCCCGGGTGCTCGGCGAGCCGGGCCGGCCCGGGACGGGTGCGGGCGTGCCGGACCAGAAGGTGGTCCAGGTCTGACCTCGCCGGGCGCCTCCCCGGTCCCGACCTGCGTGGCGGGCCTGACCTGGCCCCAGGCGCAGGACCGGCGCGGCCGGCTGCTCGTCGTCCCGCTGGGGGCGACCGAGCAGCACGGCCCGCACCTGCCGCTGTCGACCGACACCGACGTCGCCGTCGCGCTCGCCGAGCGGCTGGCCGCCGTGCGCGACGACGTCGACGTGGCGCCCGCCGTGCCCTACGGCGCCAGCGGGGAGCACGCGGGCTTCCCCGGCACGCTGTCGGTCGGCACCGCCGCGCTGGAGCTGCTGCTCGTGGAGCTGTGCCGGTCGGCGACGGACACGTGGGACCGGGTGCTGCTGCTGTCCGGCCACGGCGGCAACGCCGCAGGCCGTGCGCGCGGCCGTCGCCCTGCTGCGCAGCGAGTCGCGCGACGTGCGGGCGTGGTCGCCGTCGTGGGACGGGGACGCGCACGCGGGCCGCACCGAGACCTCCGCTGCAGCTCGCCCTCGACCCCGCCCGGGTCGGCGCGCCCGCAGGCCGGGGTCACGACGCCGGTGCGCGCGCTGCTGCCCGCCCTGCGGGCCGGGGGCGTCCGGGCGGTCAGCCCGAACGGCGTGCTCGGCGACCCTGCCGGGGCGTCGGCGGCCGAGGGGGAGCGGCTGCTGGCGTCGGCGGTCGAGGCGCTGGGAGCGTGGCTGTGAGGAGCGCGCCTCGTCACCGGGGCCGCCCGCGGCATCGGCGCCGCCACGGTGCGGGCGCTGCTGGCGGACGGCTGGTCGGTGGTCGCCGTCGACCGCGGCGCCGACGACCCGCGGCTGCCCTACGCGCTCGGCACGCGCCGACGAGCTCGCCGCCCTCGGCGTCCCGCACGTGCTCGGCGACGCCGCCGACGAGCAGGTGCTCGCGCAGGCCGTGGCCCTGGCCGAGGACCGGCACGGCGGGCTCGACGCCGCCTTCGCCGTCGCCGGGGTGGTGGCCGGCGGGGTGCCGCTGTGGGAGCAGCCCGCCGAGCAGGTGCAGGCGGTGCTCGAGATCGACCTGCACGCCGTCGTCGCCCTGGCCCGCGTCGCCGTCCCCGCGCTGCTGCGCCGCCCGGCCCCGCGCAGCGGCCGCTTCGTCGCCGTCGCCTCCACCGCGGCCACGCGGGGGCTGCCGATGCTGGCCGCCTACTGCGCGGCCAAGGCCGGGGTCACCGGACTGGTGAGGGCGCTGGCCGTCGAGCTCGGGCCGCACGGGGTCACCGCGAACGCCGTCAGCCCGGGGTGCACCGACACGGCGATCCTCGACGAGAGCGCGCGGCTGTACGGGATGCCGGCCGGCCAGGCGTTCGTGCCGCAGCAGCCGCTCGGCCGGCTGCTCGACCCGGAGGAGGTCGCCGCCGCGCTGGTCTGGCTGGCCGGCGAGGGCGCGCGGTGGCATCACGGGGGCGGTGCTGCCGGTGGACGGCGGGCTGGCGCTGTAGTGCCGGGCGACCCGGTGGCTCCACCCGTCGTCGCCCTCGACCGGCGGGCCCGGGTGCTCGACGGCGGCCGGGTGCTGCTGGGCGGCGACCCCGGCCGCCTGCTGACGCTGCGCACCCGCAGCGCCCTGGCGGACGCCCTCGGCGGACGTGCCCCGGCGCTGGCCGCCCGGCTGGTCGCCGCCGGCCTCGCCCACCCGCAGCCGGAGGCCCGTGACCGGCAGCCGGTGGACGTCGTCGTCGTCGTGCCGGTGCGCGACCGGGCCGCCGAGCTCGACCGCTGCCTGGCCGCGCTCGGGAGCGCCCACCCCGTGCTCGTCGTCGACGACGGCTCCCGCGACCCGGCCGCGGTCGCCGAGGTCGCCGCCCGGCACGGGGCGCGGCTGCTGGCCCTGCCCGTCAACGGCGGGCCCGCGGCGGCGCGCAACGCGGGGCTGGCGGCCACGGACGAGCCCGTCGTCGCGTTCGTCGACAGCGACTGCGCGCCGCCGCCGGGGTGGCTCGCCGAGCTGGCGGGGCACCTCGCCGACCCCGCCGTGGCGGCGGTGGCCCCGCGGGTGCGCAGCCGTGCGGGCAGGTCGCTGCTGGCCCGGTACGCCCGCGCCCGCGGTCCCCTCGACCTCGGCCCGGACCCGGCCGCGGTCCGCCCCGGCGGCCGCGTCCCGTACGTCCCGACGGCGGCGCTGCTGGTCCGCCGGGAGGCCCTCGGGCCGCAGGCCTTCGACCCGGCGCTGCGCTTCGGCGAGGACGTCGACCTGGTGTGGCGCCTGCACGACGCCGGCCGCACAGTCCGGTACGTGCCCTCGACCGTGGTGCTGCACGACGAGCCGGACCGCTGGACCGCCTGGCTCCGGCGGCGGCACCTCTACGGCACCTCGGCCGCGCCGCTGGCCGCCCGGCACGGCGCGCGGCTGTCGCCCCTGGTGCTGCCGCCCTGGCCGACGGCGGCCTGGCTGCTGCTCGCCGCCGGCCGGCCCTGCGCAGGCGGTGCCGTCGCGGCCGTCCCCGCCGTCCGGCTGGCCCGGGTGCTGCGCCGGGCGGGGGTCGGGCGCGGCGAGAGCGTCCGGGCGGCGGCGGGGGTCACCGCACAGGGCGTGGCGTCGGTCGCCGGCGGGCTCGGCGGCGCGGGCAGCGTGCTCACCCTGCCGCTGCTGCTCGCGGGCCTGCTGCCGCGCCGGACCCGGCGGGCGGCGCTCGCCGTCCTGCTGGTCCCGCCCCTGCTCGAGCACCGGCAGCGCCGCCCCGACGTCGACCCGCTGCGCTGGGCAGCCCTGCGGCTGCTGGACGACCTCGCCTACGCCTCCGGCGTGTGGCGCGGCTGCTGGCGGGCGCGCAGCACGGCGGCGCTGCGGCCGCGGCGGAGCCGTCCCTCCTAGGCCGCGGGGGCCCGGCGTCGTCGGGCGGTGAGCACCAGGCTGACGGCGACGTAGTAGACGACGTACAGCAGGCTCGCGTACGCCAGCGGCTGCGAGGCGTCCGGCAGCTGCAGCAGCAGCACCACGCCGGCCAGCGCCCACAGCGCGCCGAGCAGGTTGCCCGAGCGGCGGAACGACGTCGTGCGGGAGGGGTAGAGGTAGCCGATCGGGACGAACACCAGCACCGTGCAGACGACCAGCACGATGGTCGTCGTGACCACCGACTGGTCGAGGACGACGGCGTAGAACGCGACGACGTTCCAGTAGCTCGGGAAGCCCCAGAACAGGTGGTCGTCGGTCTTGGCGTCGGTGCGGCAGAACTGGTAGCTGGACGCCATCAGCGGCAGCGACGCGACCACGAGGCCGGGCACGCCGTCGGGCAGGTAGCCGTTCTGCTGCAGCAGCACGACCGGGGCGAACACGTAGGTCAGGTAGTCGAGGATGTTGTCGAGCAGGGCGCCGTCGAACTCAGGGACGTGCCGCTTCACGTCGGCGCGGCGGGCCAGCGTCCCGTCGGTCGCGTCGACCACCATCGCGACGAACGACCAGACGAACGCCTCCCGCAGGTCGCCGTCGACGGCGGCGAGCACGAACAGCAGGCCCGCCACCGAGCCGAGCGCCGTGTAGGCGTGCACCGCCCAGGCGGCCGCGCGCTGGGAGGTCGTGGACGGCGTCGCCGCTGTGGAGGTGCTCACGCGGGGGAGTGTGCCCCGCGGCTCAGCCGGCGACCCGCGCGCCCACCGCGTCGAGGAACGCCTGGGCCGTCTTCGCGTGACCGCTGCCGCTCGGGTGCAGGCAGTCGTCGCCGCCCACGAAGTCCTGCGGCGCCTCGAGCAGGTCGTAGGTGTCGACGACGACGGCGTCGTGCGCCCGGGCCTGCTCGCGCAGGACGTCGTTGAGGCCGGGCTGGTCGCCGGACCCCTCGAGCACCTGCGCCGACAGCGCCGACAGCGGGGCGAGCCGGCAGGCGGGCACCGGGTCGGCGTACGTCATGACCGCGACCGTCGTGCCCGGACCGGCCGCCTCGTCGATGCCGTCGAGCACCCGCCCGACGCCGGTCCGCACGGCCTGCAGCGACGTCTCGACGGCGGTGCGGCAGGAGGCGGCACGGGCGTCGGCCGCGCAGGACAGGACGACGGGGCCGAACAGGTCGTTGCCGCCGACCGTCAGGGTGACCAGGCGCGGGTCGGCGGCGGCACGGAGCACCTCGCGCGCCCGCGGGAGCTGCTGCGACAGCACGGTCGTGGTGGTCGCCCCGCTGACCGCGAGGTCCTGCAGCTGCAGCGGGCAGCCGTCCGGCTCGGGCTGACGACCGCAGCCGAGCCGCTCGCGCAGACCCTCGGCGAGCAGCCCGACGTAGCCCTGGTCGCGGGTCGGCGCCCCGACGCCGGCCGCCACCGAGTCGCCGAGCGCGACGACGGTGGCCGGTCGGGCGGGCGCGCCCGACGGCGACGGGTCCGCGGCGGGGCTGCTGCACGCGGGCAGCAGCAGGGCCAGGGCGAGCAGGGAGGCGGGGGACAGGCGCACGACCGGTCCCTGCCCCGGCCCGGCCGGGGGACGCTCGGGACCAGGTCAGGAGACGGTCACGCTCACGACGACCGAGCGGTCGGGAGCGGTGGACCCCGGCCCGTGGTAGCCGAGGGTCAGCTGCGCGGTGCCGGCGGCGACGCCCCGGAAGACGAACCGGGTCGTGGTCGGGGTGCCCACCAGGGGCTCGCCCGTCGGCTCCGGGACGGCGTCGGGCATGACCTGCTCGGGCTGACCGCCGGACAGCACCGCGGCGTCGGGCGGGCTGTCCAGGAGCCACTGGTAGCCGCAGCCGCCGCAGGTGTGGAGGTCGACCTGCAGGGCCTGGCCGGTGCGCAGGGCGGCCTCGCGGCGGTCCTGGCCGTCGTCGTCACCGACCTTCACCACGACGGCCTCGGTCTCCGTGGTGGCGGCCGGCGCGCTCGGCGAGGCCGGAGCGTCGGCGAGCGTCCCGCCGTCGTCGGCGCAGCCGGCGCAGAGCACGGCGGCGAGCAGCAGGGTCACGGGCAGGAGCGGACGGCGCACGGGAGTCCCCCTCGACGGCCGCCGGAGCGGCGCTGCGGCCCGGTCGGGCCGGCAGGAACGTAGCGGCGTGGAGCCCGTCGCGACAGGGTCCTGCGGGCTGCGGCCGGTGCCCCCCGCGCCGGCGGGGAGCACCGCCCGGCGGCCGGCCGACCCGGCGCGGCCCTTCGTGGGGTGAGTGACGGGGCTCGAACCCGCGACAACCGGGATCACAACCCGGTGCTCTACCAGCTGAGCTACACCCACCACGGTGCGCGCAGGAGCATAGCGGCTAGTCCGGGACCTGCTCCGACGGCGCCGGGAGCTCCCCGAGCAGGCGCAGCGGCCGCGGCCGCGGCCTCCGCCGAGCTCGGTCCGGGCTGGGGGACGAACAGGGTCGAGCGGTAGTACTGCAGCTCGGTCACCGACTCGCGGATGTCGGCCAGCGCCCGGTGCCCGCCGCCCTTCTTCGGGGCGTTGAAGTAGACGCGCGGGTACCAGCGGCGGGCCAGCTCCTTGACCGAGGAGACGTCGACCATCCGGTAGTGCAGCCAGCCGTCGAGCTCGGTCATGTCGCGGGCCAGGAAGCCGCGGTCGGTGGCGATCGAGTTGCCGCACAGCGGGGCCTTGCGCGCCTCGGGCACCCACTCCTTCACGTACGCCAGGACCTGCTGCTCGGCCTCCTGCAGCGTCACCGTCGAGGCCAGCACCTCGTCGGTGAGCCCGGAGGAGGCGTGCATCTCGCGGACGACGTCGGGCATCCGCTCGAGCTGCTCGGCCGTCGCCCCGATGACGACGTCGACGCCCTCGCCGAGGACGTTCAGCTCGCTGTCGGTGACCAGGGCGGCCACCTCGACGAGCAGGTCGCTGCCGACGTCGAGGCCGGTCATCTCGCAGTCGATCCACACCAGCCGGTCGCTCATGCGGCTCACAGTAGGGCGGCGCCCGGAGCGGGGCGCGGGGGTGCCGCAGCAGGACGCAACGCGGTGGACACGCGCGGGTCACCCGTCCGAGACGTGCGCTGCCTAGCGTCGCCCGCACCACGGCAGACCCCGGAGGCACCATGACCACCGTCCACGCGACCCGCCCCGCCGCACCCGCGAGCGACTTCGTCGAGCGGGCGGCCGCGGCCGGCGTCGACCTGCCCCCCGTGCTGCGGGCGGGAGCACTGGTCGTCGACCTCCAGGGCTACGCCGCCACCCTGCACGGCGAGCCGCTCGACCTCAGCCCGCGCCAGGTCGAGCTGCTGGCCCTGTTCGTCGGGGCGCCCACGCGGGTGTGGAGCCGGGACGCGCTGCACCAGGTGTGCTGGGGCGACGGGGCGGCGTCGCGCAGGGTCGACGTGCAGCTGTGCCGGCTGCGGGGGCGCACCGGGCTCGACCTGTTCCGCAACGTCCGCGACCGCGGCTGGTCGCTGCGGCCCGTGCCGCAGCAGGTCGAGCGGGCCGCCACGGCCTAGCGTGGACGGACCGACGTCCTGGAGGTCCCCCGTGTCCGACGCCCACGACCGCCTCGCCGCCCTCGAGCGGCAGGTCGCCGACCTGACCGCCCGGCTCGAGGCCGCGCAGGCGCCCGCTCCCGCACCCGCCGCGGAGGCCGACGTCCCCGAGGCCGAGGTGCCGGACGCCGGGGTGCCGGACGCGCTGGGCCGGCGCGCCCTGCTGCGCCGCGGCGGCGCGGTGCTCGCGACGGCCGCAGGTGCCGCGGTCCTCGCCGCCCGCCCCGCGGCGGCCGCGGCCGGCGACCCGCTGCTCGCCGGGCGCTCCGTCGACGCGGCGGGCGCGACCACGTCCCTCACCGGTGGCAGCGGCGACCGCGCCCGCCCTCAGTGTCGCCAACCCCGCCACGCGGGCCGGCGACGGCGGCGCCTACGCGGCCCCCGCCCTGCGGCTGCCGGCGACGTCGGCCGCGCTCGGCCTCGACCCGCAGGGCAGCACCCCCGGCGACCTCGCCAGCAGCGGCGACTACCTCTGGTACGCCCACGTCCGCGAGGCCGACAGCACCGTGGTCGGGTCGGTCTACACCTCGGCCTTCGCCAACCACCTCGAGCCGGTGACGCCGCGGCGCGTGCTCGACACCCGGCGGGCGCTGCCCGGCCTGGAGTCCGGCGCCCCCAACGACGGCCGCTCCCGCGCCCAGGGGCGCTTCGACAGCGCGGGCCGCCTGCAGGCCGGCACGTCGCTGGTGCTGGACCTGTCCGGGCTGCTGCTCGGCGAGCAGGCCGGCGTGCTCGGCAACCTCACCGTCGTCTCCCCGCAGGGCAGCGGCTTCCTCGCCGCCTACCCGACGCCGGAGGGCTCGTCGGACACCACCGGGCAGGGCCGCCCGGCCGTGTCCAGCCTGAACTTCGTGCGCGGCGCGGCGGTCGCCAACTTCGCCTTCGTGCCCTTCGAGGCCGGCAACCGGATCAGCATCTACACGACGACGACGGCGCACGTGCTGTTCGACGTCTCGGCGTTCAGCGTCTTCGACCCGTTCAGCACGGTCGAGCCGGGTGAGGCCCGTCGGGGCGGCACGGGCTGGCGCGGACGCCGCTGAGCAGCGCTCCCCCGGGTGCTCAGCGCGGCCCGAGGTAGGCCCAGCGCCCGTCCTCGCGGACGAACCGGCTGTCCTCCTCGAGCGCCTCGCGCCGGCCGCCGACGGTGAAGGCCGCCCGGAAGGCCACCGTGGCCTCGGGCTCGAGCAGCCCGCCGCCGCTGCTGGCCAGCACCTGCAGGCCGGTCCACCGCAGGCCCGGGTCGAGCACCAGGGTGCCCGGCCGGGTGGAGGAGTGCCAGGTGCGCAGCAGGTGGTCGACGTCGCCGCGGGCGTAGGCGGTGTAGCGGGAGCGCATGAGCAGCTCGGGCGTCGGGGCGGCGGCCTCCCCGGTCCAGCGGCCGCAGCAGGCGTCGTAGGACGGGCCGAGCCCGCACGGGCAGGGCGGCACGGGGCGGGCGCGGCGGGGCACCCGCTCAGCCTGCCCGGCCCAGCCGCGCCAGGACGGCGTCGAGCCGCTCCGGCACGCTGCCGCGCACCTCGAGCCAGGGCGCGTCCTGGCCGGCCAGCACCTCACGGAAGCGCCCGGTCATCCACGGGCGCAGGTGCTCGCCGTCGCGCAGGCCGTCCTGCACGAACGGGACGTCGTCGGAGGTGAGCACGTACAGGTGCGGCGGCCGGGAGCGGGCGAGCCCCTCGACGGCCGGCGAGCGGGTGCCGACGTAGCGCTCGTGCCAGACGGTGGTGGCCAGCGGGTCGGTGTCGGCGACGAGCCAGGGCACCGGCGTCGTCCGGGCGGCGGCGTCCTCGTCGGCGGCCTGCCGGCTGCGCGACGAGGTCGAACTCCTCGGTGCGCCACGGGGCGTCCGGCCCACCCGGCCGCTCGACCGTCCACTGCCGCCCGAACTCCGGCACCCACGGGCAGCCGAGCCGGTCGGCCAGGGCGGCGGCCAGCGTGGTGGTCCCGGTGGACTCCGCCCCGACGACGACGACGCGCCGGGCGTACCAGGCCCGGACCGGCGGGCTCAGCCACTGCCAGTGGGCGCCCGGGTCGGCCCGCACGGCCGTGCCCGAGACGGGGTGGGCCAGCCGGGACGGGTCGAGGCAGACGTGCGTGGCGCCGAGCCGGCGGGCGAGCTCGTCGCCGTAGGCCTCGCTGGTGAACACGGCGTCGACGTCCTCGGGCAGGACGCTGCGCAGCTGCTCCAGGTGCCGGTCCCACACGGCGGGGTCGTCGTGGTCGACGACGTCGTCGTCCCAGTGCGCCCGCACGTCGACGTCGGGGTGCACCTCGCGCAGCCAGGCCTCGCGGACGGCGCGGGGGACCGGCTCGTCGTGGCGGGCACCGAGGACGACGACGACCTGCTCGCACCCCTCCTGCGCGGCGCGGACCAGGGCGCTGTGCCCGGCGTGCAGGGGCAGGAACTTGCCCCACACCAGGCCGCGGCGGAAGCGGGTCATGCCGCGGCGGCGACCGGCGTGGCGGCGTCGGGGGCGGGGAGCGCCCGCCGCCACTGCACCAGGCCCGAGACGCACAGCGCGAGGAAGCCGGCGTAGAGCACGGAGGTGAGGGCGAGGTCCTTGGAGGCGTAGAGGACGACGTAGACGGCGTCGGCGACGATCCAGACCCACCAGTTCTCGAGCCGCTTGCGGCTGAGCAGCCAGGTGGCCTGCAGCGACAGCACGGTGGTGAGGGCGTCCCAGAACGGGACGCTGGAGTCGGTGGTGGCGGCCAGGAAGGCGGTCAGGCCGACGGTGGCGAGCAGCGCCGGCCAGCGCGACGGCGACGCCCTCGGCCGCCGGGGTGCGGGTGACGCGCAGGGCGCTGCGGTCGGGGCCGCCGTGCAGCCACCACCACCAGCCGTAGCCGGCGAGCGCGACGTAGACGACCTGCAGGCCGGCGTCGGCGTAGAGGCCCGACCCGCCAGAACAGGACGAAGAAGAAGACGTTGTTGGCGATGCCGACCGGGAAGTTGGCGACGTGCTGCCGCACCACCAGCCAGACGCACAGCGCGCCGGTCGCGAAGCCCGCGACCTCGGTCCAGTCCACGGGGGACCTCCTCAGGTTGTCGTCAGTTCGACGACAACGTACTCCCTGCCGGGTGCTCGGTGCGACCGTCGGCGGTGAGGACCCACACCGACTGCCGTCCGCGCACCTCCCAGACGTGCGGCCCGCCGACCAGGGCCGTGTCCTCGTCGATCCCGACGACGGTCACCCCCGGCGGCGTCTCGACGATCCGGGTGAGCACCAGGTCGGGCAGCCAGGAGGCGAAGCGGTCGAAGTGCGGCAGCACGCGCAGGTGGGGGACCGCGCCCAGCCCGGGGTCGGCGTCGCGCAGGGGGTGGCGCAGGTCGGGGACGTGACCGGTCAGGGCCATGGCGCCGGCGCTGCAGCCGGCCAGCGCCGCGCCGCCCTGCCAGGCCGCGTGGACCGCCCGCCACACCGCCGTGCCGCGCAGGGTGCGGGCCAGGAACGGCGGGCTGCCGCCGGAGAGGTAGACCAGCCCCGCGCCCTCCACGAGCGCGGCGAGCGCCGGGTCGTCGGCGGTCTCCCGGTCGACGACGGGGACCACGACCTGCTCGACCCCGAGGCGCTCGGCGGCCCGCCGCCCGAGGTCGTGCCAGCGGGCCAGCGACGCCGGGCCCTCCGGCGCGGCCGCCGTCGCCAGCTGCACGAAGCGGGGCGGGCGGCCGGCGAGCAGGTCGCGCTCGACCTCCTCGAGCACCGGCAGGTACTCCCCGCTGCCGACCAGGGCGAGGGGTCCGGGCACGGGAGCAGCGTGTCACGCTGCCGCCGTGGCCTTCGTCCCCGACGCCGTCGACGCGCGCATCCTGTCGGCCCTGGTCGCCGAGCCGCGGCTGACCGTCAGCGAGCTCGCCGAGCGGGCCGGCGTCGTCCGCAACACGGCCCAGGCGCGGCTCGAGCGGCTGCACCGCGAGGGGGTGCTCGGGCGCAACGACCGCGGGGTCGACCTGCGGGCGCTCGGCTACGCCGTGCAGGCGGTCGTGGCGGTCCAGCTCCGGCACGCCGAGATCGAGCAGGCGTGCGCGGCCCTGGAGGACAACCCGGCGGTGCTGCTGGTCGAGGAGGTGGCCGGCTCGACCGGCGACCTGCTGGTGCGGGTGGCCTGCCGGTCCACCGACGACCTGCAGACCGTGGTGCACAGCCTGCTGCGGACCCCGGGGGTGGTGTCGACGACGACGCAGGTGGTGCTCAAGACGCGGGTGCCGTTCCGGGTCAGCGGGCTGCTGCAGGAACTGCCCAACCGCAGCGTGTGACCGGCGGCACGGGCTGAGCAGTCTGCTCAGCCCGAGCGGGTCCGCTCGACGCGAGGATCAGCCGTCCCCACCCTGAGGGCTCCCCGAGCCCAGGAGCGCACCGTGACGGCCCTCGACGACCGCCTCAACGCCGACGCCCCCCGCACGCCGTACCGCCCCGCCGACCGCTACGTGCCGGGTGCCCGGCCGGTGCTGCTCACGGGCGTGCAGGCGGTGGCGCGGCTGCTGGTCGAGCAGCGCGTGCGCGACGTGCGGGCCGGGCGCGACGTCGCCTCGCTGGTCAGCGGCTACCCCGGCTCCCCGCTCGGCGGCCTCGACAAGCTGCTCGCCGGTCAGCCGCAGCTGAAGACCGGGTTCGGCGTCCACCTGGTGCCCGGCATGAACGAGGAGCTCGGCGCGACGGCGGTCTGGGGCAGCCAGCAGGTCCCCGGCACCTCGAGCCGCGACGGCGTGCTCGGCGTCTGGTACGGCAAGGGACCCGGCGTCGACCGGGCCGGTGACGCGCTGCGCCACGGCAACACCTACGGGGCGAGCGCCACCGGCGGCGTGCTGGTCCTGGCCGGCGACGACCCGGGCGCGAAGTCCTCCACCGTCCCGTGCACGAGCGAGCGCACGCTGGCCTCCTTCGGCATGCCGGTGCTCACCCCCCGCAACGGCACCGAGCTCATCCGCTTCGGCCTGCTGGGCGTGGCCCTGAGCCGGCTGTCCGGCTGCTTCGTCGGCATCAAGGTGCTGGCCGACGTCGCGGACGGCCTGTGGACCGTCGACGAGGACTTCTCCGCCCTCGACGTCGTGGTCCCCGAGGTGCTGCACGAGGGCCGGCCGTGGACCTACCGCCAGCTGCACATGCGCGACCCCCGCGAGAGCACGGTCGCCGAGGCCCAGCTGCTGGGCGGCCGCTGGAGCGCGGTCGAGCAGTTCGGCGCCGCCAACCCGCTCGACGAGATCACCGTGCGCGCCCCCGGTGCCTGGCTCGGCATCGTCAGCACCGGCACCGCCTACGACGCGACCCTGCAGGCCCTGCGCGACGTCGGCGTGCCCGACCCGGCCGCCGCGGGCATCCGCGTGCTGCGGGTCGGCATGCCCTACCCGCTGGGCGCGGGGCTGGTGCGCGAGCTGGCCGCCGGCGTCGAGCAGGTGCTGGTCGTCGAGGAGAAGACGTCGTTCGTGGAGGCGCAGGTCAAGGAGGTCCTGTACGGGGCCGCCGGCGCGCCCGCCGTGCTGGGCAAGCGCGGCCTCGACGGCCGCCTGCTGGTGCCCGCCGACGGCCAGGTCACCTCCGACCGGCTCGACGGCGTGCTGCGCCGCGTCCTCGGCGGCCGGGTGGAGCTCGCCCCGCGTCCGCCCGCACCCCGCACCCACCTGCCGATCGCCGTCGCCCAGCGGACGCCGTACTTCTGCAGCGGCTGCCCGCACAACCGCAGCACCGTGCTGCCCGAGGGCTCGCGTCGGCGGCGGCGGCATCGGCTGCCACACCATGGTCACCGTCTCCGAGCGCCCCGACAGCCAGGTGCTGGGGCTGACGCAGATGGGCGGGGAGGGCACGCAGTGGATCGGCCAGGCGCCGTTCAGCGACGTGCCGCACGTGTTCCAGAACATCGGTGACGGCACCTTCTTCCACTCCGGCCAGCTCGCCCTGCAGGCCTGCGTCGCCGCCGGCGTGAACATCACGTACAAGATCCTGTTCAACCAGGTGGTCGCCATGACCGGCGCCCAGGACGCCCAGGGCGGCCTCACCGTCGCCGAGCTGACCAAGAAGCTGTCGGCCGAGCGCGTCGCCAGGATCGTCGTCGTCAGCGACGAGCCCAGGAAGCACCGCGTCGCCGACCTCGCGCCCGGCACCACGGTCCGGCACCGCGACGACCTCGACGCCGTGCAGAAGGAGCTCCGCGAGGTCCCCGGCGTCACCGTGCTCGTCTACGACCAGCAGTGCGCCAACGAGGCCCGCCGGCTGCGCAAGCGCGGCAAGCAGGAGGTGCGCACCACGCGCGTCGTCATCGACGAGGCGGTCTGCGAGGGCTGCGGCGACTGCGGTGCCAAGAGCAACTGCCTGTCGGTGCAGCCGGTCGAGACCGAGCTGGGCCGCAAGACCCGCATCGACCAGACCTCCTGCAACACCGACTACTCCTGCCTGGACGGCGACTGCCCGAGCTTCCTCACCGTCGAGGTCTCGGCGAAGAAGCCGGCCAGGCGGACGACGCCGGTCGGCTCCCGCCGTCGCCGAGCCCGCCCTGTCGGCCAGCGCCGACCTGTTCCTCACCGGCGTCGGCGGCACCGGCATCGTCACCGTCAACCAGCTGCTGGCCACCGCCGCGCTGCGCAGCGACCTCGACACCACCGGGCTGTCCGGCCTGGACCAGGTCGGGCTGTCGCAGAAGGCCGGCCCGGTGACCTCGCACCTGCGCGTCGGCGACCGGGGCCCGGCCAACCGGGTGGGTCGTGGCACGGCCGACGTCCTGCTCGCCTTCGACCTGCTGGTCGCGGCCGACCCCAAGAACCTGACCCTGTGCTCGCCGGAGAGCACGGTCGCCGTCGTCAGCACGTCGGAGACGCCGACCGGCACGCAGGTCTCCGACGTCCACGCGGCCACCACCGACACCCCCGCGCTGCTGGCCCGCGTCACCTCGTGCGTGTCCCGCGTGGTCGCGCTCGACTCGCTCGGCGCCTCCGAGGCCCTGTTCGGCTCGACCGCCCCGGCCAACCTGCTGCTCGTCGGCGCCGCCTACCAGCTCGGCACGCTGCCCTTCTCGGCCAGCGCGATCGAGGAGGCCATCGAGCTCAACGGCGTCGCCGTGGCCGCCAACACCGCGGCGTTCCGCTGGGGACGCGTCGCCGTCGCCGACCCCGCCGCCTTCGAGGCCGCCGTCCACCCGACGACGACGGTCGCCCCCCGGCTGTTCGACCTCGGCGCCACGCCGCTCACCGGCGAGACCCGCCGGCTGGTCGAGGTCCGGGCGCAGCTGCTGGCCGACCACTCCGGCCGCCGGGCCGCCCGGCAGTACGTCGCCGTCGTCGAGCGCGCCTGGCACGCCGAGCGGGCCCTCGGGCAGGACACGTCCTACTCGCAGGCCGTCGCCCGCGGCATCGCCCACCTCGCGGCCTACAAGGACGAGTACGAGGTCGCCCGGCTGCTCACCCGCCCCGAGCTGCTCGCCGAGGTGCAGCAGCAGGTCCCCGGCGCCACCGACGTCCGGTTCAACCTGCACCCGCCGGTGCTCAAGGCCCTGGGCATGGACCGCAAGATCGCGTTCGGGCAGTGGAGCCGGCCCGCGTTCAAGGCCCTCGCCAGGGCCAAGGCGCTGCGCGGCACGCCGCTCGACCCGTTCGGCCGGGCGCACGTGCGCGTCGTCGAGCGGGAGCTGCTGGCCGGCCACACGGCGCTGGTCGAGGGCCTGACGGCCCGGCTCACGGCCGACAGCTACGCGACGTCGACGGCGGCGGCCGCGGCGGCCGAGCAGGTCCGCGGCTACGAGGACGTCAAGCTCGGCAACGTCGAGCGCTACCGCGCGACCCTGCGCGGCCTCGGCGTGACCCCGGCCACGAACGCCTAGCGGTCCGCCCCCCGGCGGCGTGAGCACCGCCGTGCGGGGGGACGACCCGTCCCGGAAGGTCGGGATCGTGGGGAGGTGCGCCGTGCGTCAGGTCCTGGTGGACGCCGACCGCACCGCCGTCGCCGACCTGCACGCGGCCCTGCTGGCCGCCTACCCGGGCCTGCCGCCCGGGATCGTGCTGGGGGCCGTCGTCCGGGTGCGGCGCGACCTGGCCCGGCTCGGGCACTGCGAGGGGCTGTGGGAGGCCGTCGAGCTCGGCGCCCGCGCGCGGCTCGACGAGACCGTGGCACGGCGGGCGGCCGGCGGGCGGTCCTAGGACCCCCGGGACGCGCCACGACCCGGCCTCCCCACCCTCGGGTGCAGGGGAGACCGGGCCGTCGCGAGCCGGGTCAGCTGGTCGTGTACCCCACGACGTCGGCCACCAGGAACGCCGACGCGTCGCGCGAGCCGCCGACGTCGAGCACCACCGAGCGGCCGTCCCCGACGCGGGTCAGGACCTCGTTGGCCTGGGTCAGCCCGGCCGGGAAGTTCACGTTCGAGGTGTCCGGCCGGGCGGTGCCCGCCGGGTGCACGGTGACGAAGCCGGGGGCGCTGCCCGCGGTGGCCGTCACGTTCAGCACCACGCCGGTGGCGCCCGCCGGGACCGACGACGGCAGGACCAGGGTCACCGGCCCGCGGACGCGACCGCGGGGCACGCCGAGCCCGGTGCGGCTGTCCGCAGCGCGCACGGGGGCGCGCAGCGGCGTGTAGCCGCCGGTGGGGGTGGCGCCGGTCGGCGCGGCCCGCACGACGCCGACCAGGTCGACGACCAGGCCGGCCGACGCCCCCTCGACGTCGAGGGTGATCCTCCCGCCCTCACCGATCCGCGCGACGACCTCGTTGGCCTGCGTCTGCCCCTGCTCGACGTTCACGTTCGACGTCTCGGGCCGGGCGGTGCCGGTCGGGTAGGCCACGACGAAGCCCCGGGCGTCCGGGGACACCGCCGTCACGTTGAGGACCGCGGCCGTGGCCCCGGCCGCCGGCGTGCCGGACAGGTCGAGGACGACGTCGCCGGTGCGCCGGGGGGTGCCGGTGGTGCGGGTGTCGAGCACGCGGGTCGGCGCGAGCGCCTCGAGCCGGCCGTTCCCCGCGACGGTCCGCGTCGTCGTGTACGCCACGACGTCGACCACCACGTTCGCGGTGGTGTCGACCAGGAGGTCGACCTGGCGGTCCTGCGAGAGCCGCACGACGGCCTCGTTGGCCTGCGTCGCGGCCGAGCCGGCGGTGGCCGCCTCGACGTTGACGTTGCTCGTCCCCGGCGTCGGTGCCCCCGACGGGAAGGCGACGACGAAGCCGCGCCGCTGCGCGCCGGTGACCGTCACGTTCAGCACGGCGCTGTCGGCCGCGGCGTCGGTCACGACCTTGCGCAGGTCGAGCGTGACGACGCCGGTGCGGCGACCGGGGGAGGTGCCGGTGCGGGTGTCGAGCACCCGCTGCGGGGCCGGGAGCACGACGACGTCGCTGCCCGGGTCGACGCGGTCGGCGGCGACGGTCGCGGAACGGTCGGTGCAGTCCTGGGCAGGGGCGGTGCGCGCCTGCGCGAGGCCGGTCTGCGGGTCGGGGTAGTGCAGGCAGTCCAGCTGCAGGCGGTAGTCGGCGGTCGGCTGCGAGCCGGCCTTGGCGACGGCCGGCTCCCAGCGGGGGCTGCCGGGGGTGTCGGGGTCGCGCTCGTCGACGCCGTCGGTGGCGATGAAGCGGCGGATCTGCTCCTGGCCCTCGAAGTGCGCCATCAGGGTGAGGTTGGTGAGGAAGCCGTGCGGGTTGTTGGCCGCGTTGGAGCTGCGGTCGTTGCGGTAGACCCAGGTGCGGTCGTACAGGTCGCCCGCGCGCAGGATCTCGGCGGTCGTCGGGTTCGGCACGGTGCCGTCGCCGTAGGCCACCTGGAAGATCACCTTCTTGGCGCCGAACTGGGCCGAGCGGGCCAGCCGCGGCGCGTAGGCCTCGGGGCTGCCGGAGCGGGTGATCCAGGTCGACCGGGCGACGGCCTCCTGCAGCGGCACCGCGCCCTGCTCGGGGTCGGCGACCCGCGGGTCGCGGCGCAGCGGCAGCGACTCGGTGAAGCCGCCGAGGCCGGGGCCGCCGTTGCGCAGCTCGCCGAGCGAGCCGGCCAGCAGGGGGCGGAAGCCGCCGAGGCGGACGACCTCGGTCACCGGGCCGCCGGGGACGTTCGGCACGCCGGTGGTCACCGCCGGGTCGGTGCCCAGCAGCATGGTCCCGTAGATGCCGCCGAAGCTCTGCCCGTAGTAGGCGACGGCGCCCGGGCCGGTGCAGGTGTCGGTGGTGCCGTTGCCGTCGACGTCGACGCCGCGGCCCAGAGCCCGCACGAGGGCCATGTTGTCGATGGCGGTCTGGATCAGGGCGTCGCGGGTGCTGATCGAGCCGGGGGCCATGACGCCCTCGGTCCCGTCGATGGTGCCACTGCCGTCGAGGTCGCGCCCGCGGCCGAAGGTGCGGCCGGTGGTGACGGTTCCGGTCGCGCTGGTCACGCGGTAGCGCGAGTCGGGGCCGGAGCCGTGCCCGACGACGTCGGTCGCGAACACCGCCAGTCCGCTCTCACCCAGGGTGTCGGCGGCGGCGAACAGGTCGAACTTGCTGCCGCCGAAGCCGTGGCCGAACACCACGGGGCGCAGGCAGCTCGCGCCGGGGGCCGGGGCGACCATCGCGACGCCGAGGCGGGCTGCGCGCTGGGCCGGCGGCGTCCGCGTGGTGGGCACCTGGGGCACCCGCACGCGGTCGTCGAGGAACTGCGGGCTCTGCAGCGAGCCGAAGCCGTAGAAGGAGTAGGTCTTCGCGGCGTTGACGACGGCGGGGCCCGGGGTGGGCGCGCTGCCGACGCGGGTCTGGTCGAGCCGCTCCACCCGGGTGTCGACCGTGCCGGGGGTGACGCGGAAGACCGAGCGGCCGCCGCTGTCGGCGGTGTCGAAGGTCAGGCCGCGCGCGTCGGCCGGGATGCCCGCCTGCGCGTAGGCGCTGCCGTCGTCCAGGGCGGCGCGGGCGCGGTCCAGGACGCTCGTCGTGGTGAGGGTGGTGAAGGTCGCGCGCAGCGTGCCGCCGGGCACCGCGACGGCGCTGCCGTCGGCGGCCCGGATGCCCGCCGAGACGACCAGCGTGTGGCGCTGGCCGGGGGCGAGCTGGTCGACAGGCAGGCCGGAGACGTGGCCCGTCACGGGGTCCTGGACCAGCTGGGTGAGCCCGGTGCTGCCGCCGCCCGCGGTCTCGATGCGCACGTTCGCCGGCGTGATGCTCGCCAGGTCGACGGGGGCGGTGAAGGGCAGGCTCACCCGGGGACGGACGTCGAAGCCGTCGAGGCTGTTCAGCACCTCGAGGTCGGCGCACGTGCCGGCGGCCTCGCAGCCGGCGGTCGGCAGGGCGACGCGGCGGCCGGTGGCCTGCGCCGGGTCGGCGACCGTGAAGACGTCGTCGGGGAAGGGGCGGGTGTCGGGGGTGGACCCCTGCTCGAGGGTGACGGCCGCGGCCTGCGCTGCGGCGGGGGTGGCCGCGAGGCCCCCCACCAGCAGGCTGGCCGCGAGGAGCGGGACGGACAGGACGCGCGGGCGCATGCGGGCTCCAACGGGACGGCGGGGACGCCACTGTGCCCCACGTCACCCCGTCGGGGGACGGCGCCCCCTACACGGCGAGCGAGTCGCGGCGCGGCGTCGGGGAGCGTCACCCGGACGGGCCCGCAGCCCTCGTGCTCGTCGACGAACGCCCGCACGCCGACCCGCAGGGCGACGTCGTCGCGGGGGAGGCGGCGGCGGTCGGGGCAGGCGTGGCACACCAGACGCACGTGGTCGTCGTGCCCCACGACCTCGACCACGGCTCGCTCGATGCTCGGCATCCGCAGACTCTGCCCCGCCGGCGGCGACCTGAACAGGGGGGTGCGCGACCGTCGCGGACCCGTCACAGAGCCCGCAGCGCGGCGTCGGCGGCAGCGGCCCGGTCCAGGACCAGCTGCGACCAGAACTCGCCCGCGGCGTCCTGCTCGCCCATCGCCCCCGTGGCGTAGCGGACGTAGACGCCCTCGACGATGCAGGCCAGCTTCCAGTGGGCGAAGGCGACGTAGTACGGCAGCACCGACAGGTCGAGCGGGCTGGCGGCGGCGTAGCGGGCGGCCAGCGCGTCGCGGGTCGGGAAGCCGGCCGTGCCGGTGGCGGCGTCGGGGGACTCCGACCAGTAGGCCAGCAGGATCCCGACGTCGGCGAGCGGGTCGCCCAGGGTGCACAGCTCCCAGTCCAGGACCGCCTGGACGCGGCCGTCGTCGCCGACGACGGTGTTGTCCAGCCGGTAGTCGCCGTGGACGACGGCGACGCCCTGCTGCTCCGGCGCGGCGGCCACGAGCCGGGCGTGCACCTCGCTCACCAGGTCGGCGGGGCGGTGCACCCCGGCCTGCCGCTCCTGCTCCTGCGAGCGCTCGAACTGGCCGTGCCAGCGCTTGAGCTGCCGCTGCAGGTAGCCGTCGTGGCGGCCGAGGTCGCCGAGCCCGACGGCGTCGACGTCGACCTCGTGCAGCCGGGCCAGGACGTCGACGAGGTCCTCCCCGGCGGCGCGGCGGGCCGGCTCGGGCAGGACGGCGGCCTGCTCGGCGGTCCGCAGCACGTGGCCCTCGGCGAAGGCCATCACGTAGAACGGCGCGCCGTTGACCTCGGCGTCGGTGCACAGGGCGAGCGCCTCGGGCACGGGGACGCCGCTGCCGGCGAGCGCGCTGATGATCCGGTGCTCGCGGGCCATGTCGTGCGCGGTGGCCAGCACGTGGCTGGTCGGCGGGCGGCGCAGCACGACCCGGCGCCCGGCGTCGTCGGTGACCAGGTAGGTGAGGTTCGAGCGTCCTCCGGCCACCAGGTCGAAGCGCAGCGGCGGCTGCAGCGGCGGGGTGTGCTCGGCCAGCCACGCGGTGACCCGGGCCTCGTCGACGCCGGCGCTCACCGCGACAGCCCCGCCTGGGCCCGCCGCATCCCGCGCAGCCAGCGCTCGCGGTCGCCCGCGCGGCGCTGCTCGTAGGTGGCGACCTGCTCGTGCGGGAGGATGAGGAAGCGGTCCTGCGCGAGGCCGTCGAGGACGACCCGCGCGACGTCGTCGGGCTGGAGCATCCCGTCGCCCCCGGCGGTGCCGGTGCTGCCGCGCCCGGTCTGCGGGCCGGTCATCGCGGTCTCCACGGCCTGCGGGCACAGGCAGGAGACGCCGATCCCGCGGTCGCCGTAGGTGATGGCCAGCCACTCGGCGACGGCGACGACCGCGTGCTTGCTCACGCTGTACGGCATCGCGCCGAGCTGGGTGAGCAGCCCGGCGGCGCTCGCCGTGTGCAGCAGGTGGCCGGAGCCGCGCTCGAGCATCCCGGGCAGGACGGCGCGGGCGGCGTACAGGTGGCTCTTGACGTTGACCCGCCAGATGCGGTCCCAGTCGTCGTCGGGGACGTCGACGCCGCCGGCCACCATGATCCCGGCGTTGGCGCAGAACAGGTCGACCCGGCCGTGCTCGTCCTCGGTGCCGCGGACGAGCGCGCGGACGGCGTCCTCGTCGCCGGCGTCCAGCCCGACGCCGCGCGCGGGCACGCCGAGCGCGGAGGCGACCTGCTCGGCCGCCGCGCCGTCGAGGTCGGCGACCACGACGGCCGCGGCGCCGGCCCCGGCGAGCGCCCGGGCCAGCCCCGCACCGATGCCGCCGCCCCCGCCGGTGACGACGCAGACGGCTCCGGAGACCTGCACCGGCTAGTGCCGCCCTGCCAGGTAGGCGGCCATGCCCTCGGAGTACTTGCGCAGCTCCGGGTCGGCGGTCAGCAGGGGCTCGAACTTCTTCTCGGCCGCCTCGCGCTTGAAGGGCGCGAACTCGGTCGGCCACAGGCCCGTCGTGCGCCTTGTAGCCCTTGAGGACGTTCTTGGCGACGGTGACCTTGTGGACCTCGTCGACGCCGTCCATGACGCTCATCCACGGCGCCGACTCCCACATGCCCTTGAGCGGCGTGAGGTCGGTGGTGCCCAGGGCGCCGAGCATGTGCATGGCGTCGTAGGACACCTCGCGCAGCGTCTTGGCCACCGTGTACTTGGTGGCCGCGATCTGCGTGCGGGCGGCCTGGGTGCCGACGTTGTCGATGGTCCAGGCGCTCCACAGGATGAGCAGGCGCAGCTGCTGGATCTTGGCGTAGGAGTCGGCGATGCGCTCCTGCACCATCTGGTGCTGCGCGACGACGCTGCCGTGGCTGGTCCGCGACAGGGCGCGCTCGCACATGATGTCGAAGGCCAGGTGGCACTGGGCCAGCCCGCGCATGGCGTGGTGGATGCGGCCGCCGGCGAGCCGCTTCTGCGCGAGCACCTTGGCGCCGTTCTCCGGGCCGAGCAGGTGGTCGGCGGGCACGTGCACGTCGGTGTAGCGGATGTGGCTGTGCGCGCGGGGGCCGGTCTCGAGGAACTCGACACCCGGGGCGTCCTTGGGCACGACGAACATGCCGTTGACGGTCATGACCAGCAGGATGTCGGCGTAGCGGCCGGCGCTGGTGAACCACTTCTCGCCGTTGATGACGTACTCGTCGCCCTCCTTCACCGCGCTGGTGACGAACAGGTTCGGGTCCGAACCGCCCTGCGGCTCGGTCATCGAGTAGGCGCTGAACATCTCCTGCCGCATGAGCGGGTAGAGCCAGCGCTCCTTCTGCTCGGGGGTGCCGAACTCGGCGAGCAGCTCCATGTTGCCGGTGTCGGGGGCGGCGGTGCCGAAGTACTGCGGGGCCCCGGGGTAGCGGCCGAGGATCTCGTTGAGCAGGGCGAGCTTGACCTGGCCGAAGCCCGGGCCGCCGAGCTCCTTGCCGAGGAACAGGGCCCACAGGCCGCGCTCCTTGACCTGGTCCTGCAGCTTCTTCACGTGCGGCATGACGGCGGGGTGGCGCAGCCGGATGGCGGCCGGGAACAGCAGGTCGAAGGGCGCGATCTCCTGCTCGCAGAACTGCTTGACCCAGTCCAGCTGCTCCTGGAACTCCGGCTCGACCGAGAAGTCGATGGCCACGGTGCGTCTCCCTCGTCTGATGCACCTGCATTGGTGCCTGGTGCGACTGCACCCTATCGTCGCGGGCGTGTCCGGTCACCCCCCTGCGCGCACCCGCGAGCGGCTGCTGTCGGCCGCCGAGGAGCTGTTCGCCGCGCGCGGCATCGACGCCGTCAGCCTGCGCGAGATCAACCGGCAGGCCGGCGCCAAGAACGCCGTGGCCGTGCAGTACCACTTCGAGGACCGCGCGGGCGTCCTGCGGGCGGTGCTGGCCAAGCACCGGCCGGCGGTCGAGGCCGGCCGGCACGCCCTGCTCGACGCGCTGCAGGACGCGCCCACGCTGCGCGGCCTGGCCGGGGCGCTGGTCCGCCCCCTCGCCGCCAAGCTCGGCGACCCCGACGGCGGGCTGGCCTACCTGCAGATCCACGCCGAGGTGGTCAACCGCCCGCGCGACACGGCCCCCGAGCAGGCGCCCGGCGACAGCGTCGACCGCTGGCGCGCCGCCGTCGGGGCGTTCCTGGACGACGACGCCCTGCGGCTGCACCGGCGCTTCACGGCGATCCGCTTCTGCGCCGCCGAGCTGGGCCGCCGGGCGGCGACGGGCCCGCACACCGACGACCGGCTGTTCGTCAGCAGCCTGGTCGACCTGGTGACCGCCGTGCTGCGCGAGCCGGTGTCGGCCGAGACGCTGGCGCGGGCGGCCGAGCGGGACGCCGCCCGGCCGCCCGCCGTCAGCCCTCGATCAGCTCGGTCCGCAGCGCCCGCTTGAGCAGCTTGCCGGCGGCGTTGCGCGGCAGCTCGTCCTCGCGGAACCAGATCCGGGTCGGCACCTTGAAGCCGGCCAGCTTGGCGCGCACGTGGGCCTGCAGGTCCTCCACCGACGGCTGGTCGTGGCCGGGGCGGATCCGGACGACGGCGCCGACCTCCTCGCCGAGCACCGGGTGGGGCACGCCGAAGACGGCGGCGTCGCTCACGGCCGGGTGCTCGTGCAGCACGCCCTCGACCTCGGCCGAGCCGATGTTCTCGCCGCCGCGGATGACGAGGTCCTTGGCCCGGTCGACGAGGTAGACGAAGCCCTCCTCGTCGATCTTGGCGACGTCGCCCGTGCGCAGCCAGCCCTCGTGGAAGGCGTCGGCGGTCGCCCGGTCGTTGCCCCAGTAGCCGACGACGACGTTCGGGCCCTTGATCTCCAGCTCGCCGGCCTCCCCGCGGGGGAGCTCCTCGCCCAGCGGGTCGACGACGCGGACGTCGCAGACCGGCGATCGGGACGCCGACCGAGTCGGGGTGGTTGGCGTAGTCGAGGCCGGCGTTGAGGATCGCCAGCGCCGAGGTCTCGGTCATGCCGTACCCGTTGGACGGGATGCGGCCCGGGAACAGCTCCTCCATCCGGCGCACGAGGTCGGGCGGGGCCGGCGACCCGCCGTAGCTGATGCCCGTGATGCTCGAGGTGTCGGTCTCGGCGAACTTCGGCGAGTCCAGCACCTGCAGCACCATCGACGGGACGCCGCCGAAGCCGGTGAGCCGCTCGGCCTCGATGAGGTGCAGCGCCCGGTCGGGGTCCCACTTGCGCATGATGGTGATCTTGCTGCCGGCGCTGGTGCCGCCGACCAGGGAGGCGTGGCAGCCGGTGGCGTGGAAGAGCGGCACCGACAGCAGCGGCGCGGCCTGCTGGCTCTGCTGGGCCATCAGCGCCTCGAGGTCCATGCCCGAGCGGAACGCCGTGCGGGCGGCGGCGAAGCGCATGCCCAGCGGCGAGCCGGCGATGTTGCGCTGCGTGCCCAGCACGCCCTTGGGCCGGCCCGTCGTGCCGCTCGTGTAGAAGATCGTCGCGTAGTCCTCGGGGTCGAGCTCGACGTCGGGCAGCTCGGCGTCGGCGCTGGCCCCCTCGACGAGCTCGGAGAACGGCACGGTCCCCTCGCGCTCCCCGCGGGTGACCACGACCTTCACGTCCAGCGCGCCCAGGTAGGGCTGCAGCCGGTCGTAGCGCTCGTCGTCGGCGACCAGGACGGTGGTGCCGCTGTCGCGCAGCGCGTAGTCGAGCTCGTCGCCGGTGCCCCAGGAGTTCAGCGGGACGACGACGGCGCCCGCGGCGGACGCGCCCCAGAAGGTCAGCACCCACTCGGGCAGGTTGCGCATGGCGATGGCGACGCGGTCGCCCTTCTGCACGCCGAACCGGTCGCGCAGCACGTGCGACAGCCGGACGGCCTTCTGGAAGTGCTCCTCGTAGGTCAGCCGCTCCAGCGGCTCGCCCCGCATGTCGTCGTAGACGAGGTAGTCCTTGTCGCCGTGCTCGCGGGTGGCCAGCAGCACGTCGCGCAGGTGGCGGGGCGCGTCCTTCCAGACCCTGGTCGGGACGCCGCGCACCTCGACGACCTCGGTCTCGAAGGGCGAGCCCGCTCCGGTCAGGGCGGCGTGCAGGCCCTCGAAGGGCGGCGGCACGAAGCCGGGCGGCGGGGTGGTCGGGACAGCGGGAGCAGCAGTCGTCACCGGCCGACAGTAGGACGCCGCTGTGAGCGCCGTCACGCAGGGTTGTCCCTAGTCCTGCGCTCCCGCGCCGGCCCCCACGGCGGCGGTCAGGCCCGGCAGCAGCAGCCGCACGAGGCTGTCGGCGAGCTCCTCGCGGCCGCCCCCCGACGGCCCGAGCGAGGCCTCGGCGGCGAAGAACACGGCCCCGACGACGGCGAACGCCCACGGCACGGCGTCGCCCGTGGGGCGCCCGGCGGCGCGCAGCCGCTCCTCCAGCAGCCCGGCGACGCGCCCGCCGATGTCGGCCACGAGGCGGCGGCCCTGCTCGGGGTCGGCGGGGCCGGTGAGCAGGAAGCGGTAGAGCGGCTGGTCGGTGACGACGAAGTCGCAGAAGGCCAGCACCCCGGCGCGCAGCACGTCCGGCGGGGCGGTGGCGCTGGCGAGCGCCGCGGTGACCGTGTCCAGCAGGCGGGCGCTGGCGCGCTCGCCCAGCGCGCCGACGATCCCGGCCCGTCCGGCGAAGTGGTCGTAGAGCACGGGCTTGGTGACCCCTGCCGCCGCGGCGATCTCCTCCATCGACGCGCCCGCGCCGTGCTCGCGGACCGCCCGCTCGGCGGCGTCCAGCAGGGCCGCCCGGCGCTCCTGCCGGTCGGGGGAGGGTCCCGGCGGCCGGCCGAGACGACGTCCCTGCTCCACCCTTGCCACCTCTTCCTACCGGCGGTAACTTCGTGCCCCGCGCACGTCCTCGACGCTAGGCCCCCGCCCGGCGGGGCCGCAGGAGCAGCCCGTGACGACGACCAGCCCGCCCCCCGTCCGCACCCCCGTGCCCACCCCGCTGCGGGTGTCCCGGCTGGCCGACGCCGCCGCGGCCCACGTGATCGACCCCGACCGCGACCTGCCCGGCCGGCTCGGCGACGGCCAGCCGCTGCCCGACGACCTGCTGAGCGTCGCCGGCCTGGACCTCGACCTCACCCCGCAGCAGCGCCGCGACCTCGCCCGCGCCGAGCTCGCCTCGATGCTCGACATGGGCATCCGCTTCGAGGCCGTGCTCATCGCCGGCTTCGCCGCGCACGTGGCCCGCGCCGAGGACCTCACCGACCCCCGGGTGCGCTTCGTGCTGCACGAGATCGGCGAGGAGACCCGCCACCAGCGGGTGTTCGCCCGGCTGCTCGAGCAGCTGAAGGACACCGGCGTCGGGGGGCCGCTGGAGGGGTCGGCGCGGAAGTCGTCCGGGCGCTCGCTCAAGGCCAGGGTGCTGGGCGTCCTGCTCGGCCCGGTCCGCAACGCGATGCTCCCCGCGATCGTGGCGCGGCCGGCGCTGTTCCACGTGCTGGTGCTCGCCGGCGAGGAGGTCCCCGACCTCGTGCAGCGGCGCACCGTCGAGCACCCCGACACCGACCCGTTCCTGCGCGACGTCAACCGCTACCACCGTGCCGAGGAGGCCCGGCACATCGGCTACGCCAAGGCCGTCTTCCCGGAGGTGTGGCGCGAGGCCACCTGGAGCGACCGCCTCGCCACCCGGTGGATCGCCCCGCACGTCGTCGGCGCGCTGTTCGCGTTCTTCGTGCGGCCGGACGTCTACGCCGTCGTCGGGCTGCCCACCTGGGACACCTGGCGGGCGGCCAACGCCACGACGGGGCGGCGCCGGCTGCGCCAGGAGGCCAGCCGGCCGGTGCTCGACCTGCTGCTGTCGGCCGACGCGTTCGGCATCCGCGGCGTGCCCCGGCCGTGGCAGCGGCTGTGCGGCGTCGACGCCGCCGGCCGACCCCGCGAGCGGGGGTGACCGCCGCGGCGGCCGTCGAGGGCCTGCTCGACGTCGCCCCCGCCCCCACCCTGGCGAGCGTCGCCCGCCGCATCGGCTGGCGCGGCGTCACCGACGGCCTCGTGCCCGTCGCGCTGTTCCTCGATCGGCGACCAGGCCCACAGCCTCGTGCTCGGCATGGCGGCGGCCACCGCCTGGACCGTCCTGCTGTCGCTGTACCGCCTGGCCACCGGACGCCGCACCGGCCTGCTCATCTGGGCCGCCACCGGCTACGCCCTGCTGCGCGGCACCGCCGGCGTGCTCACCGGCTCGGCGCTCGTCTTCTTCGGTCCCGGCGTCGCCCAGACCGCGCTGATCGGGCTGGTGTTCCTGGGCTCCGCCGCCGTCGGCCGGCCGCTGGTCGCGCGCATCGCCGACGTGGTCTACCCCTTCAGCCCCGTCGTGAAGGAGCACCCGGCCTACCGCACGGTCTTCACCCGGCTGACGGTGGCCTGGGGCGGCTGGCTGGTGCTGCGGGCCGGCCTGGACGTCTGGCTGCTGCTCACCGTCGACCCGTCGGTCTTCGTCCTGGTGCGCTCGCTGGTCGGCCCGCCGGTCCTGGTCGGCCTGTTCGTGCTGTCGCTGCGCTACCCCCGCCGGGCGTTCCGGCGCGAGCCCGAGCTGCGCCCCTGGGTCGACGCCGCGGAGGGCGTGCGCGCAACCGGGTGATCCTGCTGCAGCCGCTGTGTGATCTCGGGGGCGGAGGGTAGTCGTGCGGTCACACCCACGACTGCCGGAGGACGACACATGACCGAGCGCCTGACCACCCAGGACCTCGACGCCGAGGGGGGCACCGCGCTGCCGGCCAAGGAGGTCGTCAGCCTGCTCGACCTCAACGCCGACGTCGACCTCGCCCTCGACCTGGCCGCGCCGGTCGACCTCGCCGCCGCCGCCAACCTCAACGTCGCGGCGCCCATCGACGCCGCCGTCGGCGCCAACGTCCTGTCGGCCGGCTCGGAGGCGACCGCCGTCGCCCCGCAGCAGACGCTCATCGACCAGGGCCTCACCGGCGACGCGACCGCGAACGCGCCGCAGAGCTCCGTGCTCGACCAGTCCGACGACGCCGTCGGCGCGGCGCCCGCCCCCGAGGCCGCGCCGGCCGAGGGCACGACGCCGGCCGAGGGCGCGGTCCAGGCCGGCGACCTCGCCGGCGGCGCCCTGTCGGGCAACCTGCTGAACGTCGACGTCGACCTCGCGGCCGACGTCGACGCGGCCGCCCCCATCGCCGGTGCCGTCGCGGCCAACGCCAACGTCGCGGCGCCCATCGACGCGAGCGTCGCGGCCAACGTCGGCTCGATCGACAGCGAGGCCACCTCGGTCGCGAGCCAGACCGCGATCATCAACCAGGACCTGGACGCCGACGCCACCGCGACGGCGGCCCAGGACAGCACGATCCAGCAGTAGCCGGTGACGCTCCCCGCCCTCGCCGCGGTCCCTGCCCGCGCCGAGGGCGTGGAGCTGCTCGGCGACCTCGTCGGCTCCGGCTACCGCGACACCCCCACCCTCGTCCGCCGCGGCGACGGGCAGACGCTGCAGCTCACGCCGCTGCTGGCCCACCTGCTCGACCTCGTCGACGGCGTCCGCGACCACGACCTGCTCGCCCAGCAGCTGTCCGAGCGCATCGGCAAGACCGCCGAGCCCGACGACGTCCGCGCGCTGCTCGCCAAGCTCACCGAGCTCGGGCTGCTCTGCGGCAGCGACGGGTCGCAGCCGGAGGGCGTGCAGAAGGCCAACCCGCTGCTGGCCCTGCGCTTCAAGGTGGTCGCCTCCGACCCGGCGGTGACCAACCGGCTGACCGCGCCCTTCACGTGGCTGTTCCGCACCGCCGTCGTCCTGCCGGTGCTCGTCGCCTTCGCCGCCACCTGCTGGTGGGTGCTCGTGGAGCAGGGCCTCGGCTCGGCGACCCGCTCGGCCTTCTACAGCCCCGGGCTGCTGCTGTTCGTGCTCGCGCTGACCGTCGTCTCGGCCGGCTTCCACGAGTTCGGCCACGCCGCCGCCTGCCGCTACGGCGGCGCCACGCCCGGGGCGATGGGGGCCGGGCTGTACCTGGTCTTCCCCGCCTTCTACACCGACGTCGACGACTCCTACCGGCTCTCGCGCTGGGGCCGGCTGCGGGTCGACCTCGGCGGGCTGTACTTCAACGCGCTCGTGGCCGTCGCCGTCACCGCCGCCTGGGTGGTCACCCGCGAGGACGCGCTGCTGCTCGGCGTCGCCACGCAGATCCTGCAGATGCTGCGGCAGCTCGCCCCGGTCATCCGCGCCGACGGCTACCACATCCTCGCCGACCTGACCGGCGTCCCCGACCTGTTCGCGCACATCCGGCCGACCCTGACGGCACTGCTCCCGTGGAAGCGCTCCGCCCCCACGCCGCTCAAGCCCTGGGCGCGCGTCGTGGTCACGCTGTGGGTGCTCGTCGTCGTGCCGCTGCTGCTGTCCGTCGCGATCGGCGGCGTCCTGCTGTTCCCGCGCCTGGTCGCCACCGCCTGGGACAGCGCCGGCCTGCAGGTCGAGCGGCTGACCGCCTCCCTCGGCGACGGCGACGTCCTCGGCGCCCTCGCCCGGCTGGTCTCCCTGGTCGCGCTGGTCCTGCCGGTGGCCGCGCTGACCTACGTGCTGGTCAGCACGGTCCGCCGGGCCGCCCGCTCCGCCTGGTCGGCGACCGCCGACCGGCCCCGCGCCCGGGTCGCCCTGCTGGTCGCCGCCGCCCTGCTGCTGGGCCTCGTCGTGCACGCCTGGCAGCCCGGCAGCGGCCGCTACGTCCCCGTCCAGCAGGGGGAGCGGGGCACCCTGCCCGCCGTCGTCGCGCGCGCGGCCCGGCCGCCCGCGCTCGTCGACGCCCCCGCCGGCCGCACCGGGACGCCCCGCCTCGCGGTCGCGCTCGTCCCCCGCGACGACCCCTCCGCCCCCACCCTGCTGCTGGCGCGCGACAGCGCCGGCGGGCGCGCGGAGGCGCTGCTCGCCGCCGGCCGCGACGGCAGCCAGGTCGAGGGGCGCCGGCTCCCGTTCGTCCTGCCCGACGCCCCGGGCGAGGGCGGCAACCAGGCCCTGGCCACCGGCACCGTCGACGGCGGCACCGCCTACGACGTCGCCTACGCGCTCGTGTGGGTCGAGGACGGTGCGCCCGTCACCCAGCGCAACGAGGCCTACGCCCTCGCGTCCTGCCGGGCCTGCACCACCGTCAGCGTCGCCTTCCAGGTGGTGCTCGTCGTCGGGCAGAGCGACGTGCAGGTGCCCGTCAACACCGCGGTCGCGGCCAACGGCGGCTGCGTCGAGTGCGTCACGCGCGCCCTCGCCGTGCAGCTCGTCGCGTCGCTCAAGGCGGCCCCGACCGACGAGGTGCGCGCGCAGGTCCAGGAGGCCTTCGGGCGCGTGAAGGACCTCGACGTCGCCGGGCTCGACGTCGCGCAGCTCTACGACGAGGTCGCCCAGGTGCAGGCCGACGTCGTCGACGTCCTCGTCCGCGCCGGGCTCATCGACCCCGAGGACCTCGCCACCGCGGTCGCCACCCCGAGCGCGTCGGCCTCCGCGTCGGCGTTCCCGTCGGCATCGGCATCAGCATCGGCATCGGCATCGGCTCGGCGTCGGCTGGGGCGTCGGCGACGGCGTCCCCGGGGGCGTCGGCAGTCCCGGGGCGACAGCGTCCGCGTCCGCCTCGTCGGGCAGCGCGTCGTCCGGCCGGCGTCCGGCACCTCCTCGTCGGGCACGCGTCGTCCGGCGGCCGTCCGCGCAGGCGACCTCCTCGACCGGCCCCGCCGCGCCGGAGGAGGCACCCCAGGAGGACGGCGACCTCGGCGCCGTCACCGCGGGCGGCACCGACGCAGGAGGCGCCGTCCGGGACCGCGCCGACGGCCGCCCCCGCCCCACCGCGGCCGCGGCGCGCTGACCCGCGGTCCTGCCCGCGCGCCCGGTCGGGTCCGGACCGACGACCTGCCGCTCGGGAGTCCGTCCGGGGGAGGTGCACTCTCGTCCGCACGAGGGTGAGAGTGCAGGTCAGCAGAGTGGGTGCGCGCCGGTGTGCGCACCACCGGGACCGGCCTCGGCTGCTCGACCGGAACCTCGTCGGTGCTCACGAGCAGCCCGTGGGTGCCCGGACCGGGACCGGCGAGGTGCCGACCCCGGCTGGTGCGCAGGCGTCCCCTGACAGTGCTCTCGTGCCCTGCACCCCGCAGGTCCGCCGGGGCAGGACTCAGACGGCCGTCGTCGCCCGGGGCGGAACGACAGCGGCGGGCGAGGTACGCAGGGGGAGCGCCAGCAGGGCGGTGCCGACGCCGCCGAGGAGGATGGCCCACCAGATGCGGTCGTAGCTGCTCAACGCCACGGGCAGGGCGGTCGAGGCGCCGAGGAGGGCGATGGTGAGCGCGACGCCGAAGGTGCCGCCGAACTGGCGGACGGCCTGCAGCGGCGGCACCGCCGACGCCCGCTGCGGCCCGGCGGCAGCGCCTGGGCGACGACGCTGGAGAGCTGCGGGAAGACGCAGCGCCACGCCGAGGCCGCTGAGCACCATCGAGGGGAGGTAGTCGCGGAGGTAGTCGACGTCGGGCCCGAGCATGAGCAGTCGGAACAGGCCGCTGCTGGCGTAGAGGAGGCCGCCGACGACGAGGATCGGCCGCTGCCCGATCCGGCCGGCGAGCTTGCCGCATCCGGGGCGCGACCAGGCCGACGATCGGCGGGGCCCGGCGGCGACGCCGAAGCCGGCCTGCAGGACGACCAGCCCCAGACCTCGGTGAGGAACAGGATCGAGCCGAAGAACAGGGCGGAGAACGCGGTGCCGAACAGCGAGCATGGCCAGGTTGCCCCAGCGGAAGTTGCGCGATGCGGAACAGCTCGAGGTCGAGCGCGGGCGCCGTCGTGCGCCGCTGGTGGGCGACGAACACGAGCCAGCATGACCAAGCCGGCGCCGAGGAGCGCCGAGGGTGCCGGGCGCTGAGCCAGCCGCGTCGCTCGGTGCCGACGACGCCGTAGGACAGCAGCCCGGCCGCGCGGCGACGAGGAGCGACGCCCGACGAGCGACGGGACCCGGGTGCTCGGGTCGGACGACTCGTGCAGGTGCCGGCGCCCGGCGATGACGGTGTAGAGGCCGACGGGCAGGTTGATGAAGAACGCCCACCGCCAGCCGAGGCCCTCGACGATCGCCGCGCCGAGCGTCGGGCCGAGGGCGCCGGCGACCGCGCCGGCGGCGCCCCAGATCGCCACCGCCCGGGGCAGCTGGTCGTGGGCGAAGGCGTGCATCACGAGCGCCAGCGACGACGGGATCAGCGCGGCGGCGCCGACGGCCTGGACGATGCGGAACAGCGATCAGCAGCTCGGCGGTCGGCGCCAGCCCGCACGCCATCGAGGCCACGGTGAACAGCGTCGAGCCGGCGAGGAAGACCTGCCGGTGGCCGATCCGGTCGGCCAGCTTGCCCGGCCGGGATGAGCAGCGCGGCGAACACGATCGTGTAGGCGTTGAGCACCCAGGACAGCTCCGACCGCGCTGCGTGCCGGAGAACGTGGCGCTGATGTCGGGGAAGGCGACGTAGAGGATCGTCGTGTCGAGGAACGTCGCCAGCGTGGCCAGCGAGGCGATCGTCAGGGTGCGGCGGGAGTGCGCGTACACGGCGCTCAGCCTGCGCCGTCAGGCGGGTCTGGAACGACTCGGCCACCACGGTGCCGTCGCGCTGGGTGATGCCGGCCGTGCTCGACGGCCAGTCCGCCGGTGCTGTCCTCGATCTCGAACGCGCCGGCGAGCCACTCGTCGGCGGCCAGCATCAGGCCGCGGCGGTGGATGTGGGTGGTGAGATCGATGCTGACCCCGCCGGTCGGTGGTGCGAGCCGGACGAACGCGGGCGGCGGGAACCAGTCGGTCGCCATGGCCAGCCACGCCGCGTCGACGGCGCGGGCTTCGAGCGGCCGCATGTAGCCGCTGACCGTCGGCCCGGTCGCCGTCCGAGAACGGCATGGCTCGCGGGTCGAGGCGCACCGTCGACCCGGTCGAAGTGCACGACGCGGGCGGCGGTTCGACGCGGACGCAGTCCTCGGGCGGCGGCAGCGTCGAGCGGCGCGGCGCTGCTCCACTCGACCCCGTCGCGCTCGGTCAGCAGCGTGAGGCGGCTGGTGAGCGAGGATCCTGTCGTCCTGGACGAGGTCGGCGACCATCGTCGTGATCGACCGGCCGCGGCGGACCTCGCGGACCGACAGCGTCGCCGGCGCCGAGCTGGCCCGGTGCGCAGGAAGCTCGTGCGTGCATCGTGCGCACCGCGCGGTCCGGCGCCAGCGCTTCGGCGCCGCGCACGGCCAGCGCGCACATGTAGCCGCCGTGCATCCCGACCAGCGACGACCAGCCGGCGTCGAGGTCGACGCGCGAACTCGCCCGGGCGATCCGTCGATCGGGATCGCAGGCCGTCGTGCGGTCGAAGTCGGTGCACCGCGGCCCGGCTCGAGTTGCGTCATAGCAACGCACCATGCCACACTTGAGTTCTGTCACGCAACTCAGCTAGGCGTCTGACCATGCGCAAGGCGTCGTTCGCCGACATGAACTGCTCGGTCGCCCAGTCGCTCGAAATCATCGGCGAGTGGTGGACGCTGCTGATCCTGCGCGACGCGTTCCTCGGCGTCCGCCGCTTCGAGGACTTCGTCGAACGGCTCGGCATCTCCCGCAACGTGCTGACCAACCGCCTCGACACCCTCGTCGACGCCGGGGTCCTCGAGCGCCGCCCCTACGACGAGGCCCGCGGCCGCTACGACTACGTGCTCACCGACAAGGGCCGGGCGCTGTGGCCGGTGCATGACGGCGCTGCGGCAGTGGGGCGACGAGTGGATCTCGGCGAGGGCAACGAACCCGCTGCTGCTCGAGCACCGCGGACTGCGGGCACATCACGACCGCGCAGCTGACGTGCGACGCCTGCGGCGAGGCGCTCGACGCCCGGTCGGTCCGGGCCGTGGCGGGCCCGGGGGCCTGAGCCACCACAGCCTGGCCGACGCTGTCCGAAGGCTTCGCTCCAGCTGGAAGACCGCGTGCTGGTCGACCCCACCGCGCGCCCCCGC